>CAVRJG010000073.1:0-47963 GCA_963721455.1 uncultured Methanosarcinaceae archaeon | reverse complement strand
AGGGTATAGTTAACGGCGCTCCGCTGAACGCCGCGAGAATACCATCTATAACAGGTAAACCATTCTTTCTAATGGTCGAAATATATGCTCTAATTCTGCAGAAAGCTTCCGCTCCTTGTATGGTTCTGAAAGTTCCTGATATTTTCTGCTGTAGTTTCATCATCCTGATGCCTCTTTCTGCATGGTTATTCTCAAATGGAACTCTCAAATTATTGAGTGCTGAAGCTAAAATATTAGGACCATATTGAAATGGATATTTTACTGATTTTGGAAAAACAGCTTTATTCAATCTTCCACAGTGAATAACGACCAAGGAAGAAAGGAAAAACCAGTTCGGGTTCAATTCTTCCTGAGTCCTTGCCTACTGTGTCTCCGTCTTTTTTGTTCTTATCATTTCCCACGCCTCCCTCAGGACTAAAATCCCCACGGACAGTATCATCTACCTCGAATATTTCTATCTCATACTGTACCTGGCAATTCTTGCCGTTTCTCTGAATTCAATAGCTTTTGTGTCCCATATGGAGATCCCTTTGATACAAAGGACAACCTGTACGTGAAGGTGCTGTACTGGCCTATCATCATGGGGGTTCTGTTGTTAATAAAGCTCCTGAATTTCTATTGAATGCCAATTTTTTAGGAAGCTAATGCTGTTACCCGATTCCCACAGAATTCGGATTTAATCCCCTTTTAGGAGTGAACAATGAGGACCTGCCGGCTTAATGGTCAGCAGAATAGTGGACGCCTCATAGAAGAAAAAAGATAAAAAAGCAACGCGATATAAAGTGATAAATCAAAGCTGAGCTGGCGCACCCCGCTGCAAGTAACAGGGTATGTTCGCGCTCCCTCTCCCAATTCCGTCGACAACTACAAAACTCGTTGCAACCTATGTATCAAGCAAGACTTTCGCTGAATTGAAGCAATAGAATAATTATTTTTTGAAGAGAAAAGAAGGATTTAAAAAAGTTAATTAAGTAATGGTTGACATCTGTTGATGCCTATGCTTGGAATTGTATATATTACTGCTGGAAATATGGAGAATGCATCAGAGATTGCAAGAGAACTGGTTTCAAAGAGGCTTGCAGCCTGCGTGAATATATTTCCAGTATCTTCGGTTTACAGATGGAAAGAAAAGATCGAAGAAGACAATGAGATCGCCATGTTTGTAAAAACTGATTCTTCACGCTTTGAAGAAATCACAAGGCTCGTAAAGTCATTGCACACGTATGAAATGCCTGCAATAGAATTCTGGGGAATTGAAGGAGAAAGGGAGTATCTTGACTGGGTTCATTTAAATAGTTCAGGAGAAGATGCCTGAAGGTCCGGTAAGACTTAAAGTTTGAAGCAGGAAATCTGAAGCCGGAAAACAGAAAAATATAGTGGTAATATCTCTGGAATTTAAATTTTACAGGATTAGCTTACTTATAGGATTAGCTTTATATGCTAGTTCTATCGTTACCTTATTGGCTTCCATAAAATGCGGGAGTAACCAAGCGGTCAACGGTGACAGGCTCAAGATATAATCAGGAAGACTAGAGAATATTTAGACAAGAAATAAAATCAATTGTGCGAGGGTTGCCGAGTGGTTAAAGGCGATGGGCTCAAGATCCATTCCCGCAGGGGTTCAAGGGTTCGACTCCCTTCCCTCGCACTAAATTTTTTATTAGTTCGGATTTTTGTTTAAGTTCTGATTTTCAATTAAGTTCTCGTTTTCAATTAAGTTCTCATTCTTCGCAGAATTTCTCATTTATCTCAAATTATGATTCTCTCAGCCGATGGCTCTGTTATTATCTCTCTCTCCCCTTTGTACTGGAACCTTTTCAGCTTCAAGGATCTCCCAGAGGTATTCAAGCACGTCTTCTCTGAGATTCTGGTTTTCAAGAGCGAAATCCACTATTGATTTTACGTACCCAGGCCTGTCTACGGTATCGAATTTATTTCCTTTGAACCTGCAGGCGTAGATTATCTGTGACCTGTTCAGGACTCTGATCCCTTAAGAAGGATATTCCAGAGGAGACTTAACCCCTAATCATAATATTTTTCAGTATGTGCTGATCACATTGTACTTCACTTACAATTAACTATTCACTATCCTGAGGTCAAGGAGTTGAAGGACATAAATATGTAGAATATCTGGCAGAGTCAAAGCTATTAATGTTCAGGCTACTGGACAACCTCGAAAAAATGATCAGGCCTTATGGAGAAAAAAATGTATTTAAAATAGAAAAAAGCAGCCTTAGAAGGCCTTATGGTAACAGAATCACATGCACGCACTGAAATTTAGGCTGTCAGGATCAATGTCCTTCTGAGCATTAACGGCACATTCGATGCAGAGCTTTTGTCCTTTGATAGTGATAAAACTCTCAACTTCTCTTCCGCAGCTTTCACATTTTTCCATGTTGTTTCATCCTTAAAATAGTGATTTAAATTCTCTCATAAATACAGAGATATTCTCAGGGTATAATCTAATTCCTGATAAGAAATAATTTTTCCGTAGAAAAAATTATTATAAGTATATAAGCGACAGGATCTCAATAACAGGTCTCGTAACAAAATATTGGCAAAAAAGATCATTTAAACCAAAACTATGAAACCTGAACTGACTGTAAGCTGCCGGTAAAAAGGCACGGATGGAAAAATCATTTTCCGTGTTTCAGTCCCAATTATTCAGGATTTCTTACGACCTTTTCAGGCACACATCAGACATTTAAGGCCGAGGCCCAAAAAGACATCCGATCGTTGCGTTTCTCGTTGTCTGCTCAGGGTACGACCAGAAATCAGAGGGAAAGATTTGGGGAATTTCGGGTTATACCAGTAACAAGCCGATTAACAAGACCACCACGAACATTAAGCCATACGTGCCAGCTATCATCTTGTTTTGCTGCATAAGGAACCTTCCATATCAGATTATGTCCTAATATCTCCGATAGCTGATCAGTTCTCTTTTCAACAAACCGGAATTCACTATCCTATTTACGTGATACGGAAATAAAAAAGTTTTCTATTTAAACTCAAAAAGGAATTTTTCAGCACAGTTTCCTTATATACAGGGGAGATGAGCATTTTTTCAGCTTCGCCGGCCCGAAATATTTTTGCCGGGAAATTATGTTCGAAAAAATTGTCCTAAAACCTGAGGAAAACGGAAACTTCCTTTCCGGGCCGGCAAGTAAGCTGGAATTGTCCTCCCTGTTAGGAAAAGCCCAGGGAAAGCCAGGAGAATTCTGGGATCCCTGAGGTTAAAGGGAACTTCAAACTAATAGGAGCCGCAAAGAAAATATCCGGCTCCGGCCCATAACAACTTTTTTGCATCTGCGCTTCACGGCAAGCCAGGCAGTTATGCCTGTGAGAAAGCACTCAATCCTTCTGAAGATTGAATCGCTGCTCCGGAAGCTCCATGACCCGCAAGGGGTAAGGGATCAGACGAAGCACAAACCGATTAGCAATAACAAAGTAAACAGTACACTGAAAGTCCCGATTATCACTCTGTTTTGCTGTATCATTTTGTTTTGCTGTATCATTTCATTTTGTTGCATACGAACCTTCCAGATCAGGATATCTTCGATAACTATTTATTAATTGTTTAACAAACCGGAATCCACTTTCCTATGTATGCGAGCAGAGAATAAAGACATTTCGATTTACATCAAAAAAGGATTTCTTTTAATGCAGTCTTATATTAATGCAGTCTTATATATTACACAGGAAATCTTTGATATTACACAGGAAATCTTTGATATTACATAGGAAATCCTTGATATTACACAGGAAATCCTTGCCATCTCTTGAAAATTTGCTCCGTAAATCCCTGGCTTGATTACTGCTGCATTTCGATAATACATTATATAAACCAGGACACAGACTTTCTTAAAAGAGGAAACTGAGTGGGAAATAATGGCAAAAAGGTTAAAAGTTGCAAATCCGGCCCGTTGCATAGGCTGCTATTCCTGTATGATGGCCTGCGCAAGAACCTGGTATGATACCATATCTTTGAAAAACAGCAGAATTGATATCCAGACTCGCGGAGGAATCGAAACTCCTTATGTTCAAATTGTCTGCCATGCATGTATCGACCCCCCATGTATGAGGGCCTGTCCGCTTGGCGCGCTGACAAAACGGAAAGGGGGAGGGGTCAATCTCAATAAAGAGATCTGTGATGGTTGCGGGAACTGTATAGAAGCCTGCTTAATGGGGGCTATCCATCTGGATGCGGAAAAAAAAGCAGTAATCTGCAAGCACTGTGGGGTTTGCCCGAAGTTCTGTCCCCATGATGTGCTGGAAATGATTGAAGTAGAAGACAGCGGGGAAATAAAAATTACTGACATGGGCCCGGCTCCGGATACGAGCCCGGTTAGCTCTACTGCATCCCATAAAGAGCTTTACGGAGAAAAACAGTCGGAGGAGAAAAAATGACGACAGAGCAGTATGCTATTCCGGGCCTTACAAATGTACTTTACATTGACCTGACCAAACAGAGCTATCATATTAAGGACAGGCGAGACCTCTATGAAAAGTACTTGGGAGGCGTAGGGGTTGCCACGAACCTAATGCTCGAGGAATATGTAGAAGGCACCGGCCCTCTTGACCCGGAAATGCCAGTCATCCTCAGCACAGGGCCTCTCTCCGGCGTATACCCGACATGTACCAAAACCGTTGCACTGTTTCGTTCTCCTCTTAACGGCGAGCTAGGGGAGTCCTACGCAGGAGGACACCTTGCCATGTCCATGCGCTATTCCGGATACGAAACAATTGTTATCAAAGGTGCTTCCCGATACCCTGTGTATGTGGCAGTTCATGATGATAAGGTTACTTTCAGGGACGCATCTTCCATATGGCATCTTTCTTCAGCAATTGACGTAGGGAAAATCCTCCGCGAGGTAGAGCCCGGAGCCGGCAGGCGCAGTATTATTCGGATAGGGCCTGCAGGAGAAAAAGGGATCACATATGCAAGTGTCAATGTTGATACCTACCGTCACTTCGGGCGCCTCGGGCTTGGAACGGTTTTTGGAGCAAAGAAACTTAAAGCTCTTCTGATTTCCGGAAACAGGGAGATAAAAAGCCCTGAGCACAGTGCCTACAGAAAGACTTTTAGCATGCTCTACGACACAATTGTGAAAACAGGACTCACTGAGAAGTACCATAACCTAGGCACAAGCGAAAACATCCTGGTCTTAAACGAACTCAAAGGCCTGCCTACCCGGAACCTGCAGGTAGCTTCTTTCGAAGGGGCTGAAACGATATCAGGAGAGCTCTTTGCGGAAAAATACCTGATCCGGCGGGTTTCCTGTGCAGGCTGCCCCATAGGTTGTGTCCATGTGGCTATGCTAAAGCGTCAATTCTCAAAAGCCCATGAGTATGAGTCCCTGAATATTTCCTATGATTTCGAATTGATCTATGCCCTCGGTTCGAACCTGGGAGTAGCCGATCCCGAAGCCGTGCTCGAATTGATCGATGCCTGTGAAAAAGCCGGAGTCGACATAATCAGCATGGGAGTGGTGCTCGCCTGGGTAACAGAAATGCAGCAGCGCGGAAAAATTTCCACTGAAGATACTATGGGACTCAATCTTTCCTGGGGAAACAAGGCTGCATACCTGAGGGCAATAGACCTTGTAGTCCAGGCGCCAAATGACTTCTATGCAGCCCTGGGCAAGGGGGTGGATTATGCCTCAAAAAAGTATGGGGGAGAAGAATTTGCAGTCCAGCTCGGAGGCCTGGAAATTCCCGGTTACCATACAGGGCTTGGAAACGTGCTTGGGCTCAGTGTGGGTTTCCGACATTCCCATCTTGACAATGCAGGCTATGCAGCAGACCAGAAAGCATTTAACCACCCGATTTCGGATGAACAGATTGTTGACTATATAATCGATGAAGAAGATCGCAGAAGTATCCTGAACTGCATGGTTGCCTGTCTCTTTGCCAGGAATGTCTATACATATGAAAACATAATTGAGGCCCTCAGGTGTATAGGGATAGAGAGAACCGAAGAAGAATTGAAAGAATTAGGCAAGGATGTTTTCAGGAAAAAATATGAACTGAAGAAGAAATTCGGCTTCAAGTTTGAAAACCTCACTCTTCCGAAAAGGTTTTTTGAAACTGCCTCTACCACCGGGATGATCGAGGAAGAAAGGGTCAGACGAGCAATCGAACTGTACCGAGAGAAAAGAGGGGTGTGAGTTTCAAGAAGTTATACACCCAAAGACGCGGTGAAAGCATATTTTCAGTTAAAGTTCACCTGGTAAACATTGATAGATAAAAAACGGATTCTGAAATAAAAATTGCGCTGGTGCACCCCACGGCAAGGAGGCTGTCCGACAATTATAGTCACCTCCCCATATAATGCAACATTTATATATTTGAAATAATTATATTAATTTAGTTATGAGTTTGGAAATGTTTACTACTTCTGATATTGCCACAGCTATATGTCGTTCCTGTGACAAAAATGAGAAGATAAGACTTCAAGCCTTATTATTGGTTAAAAATGGTTTGAGTCCAGCTAAAGTTGCAGAAGATTTTTCAGTTCACCGTTCAACAGTTCATCGTTGGATAAAACGAGCTGAAAAAGAAGGTTTGTACAACCTTAAATGTAAACCTGGTCGAGGAGTAAAGTCTTTTTTAACATCAAAGCAACTTTCTGAGTTAAGGAAAGCATTATCAGAGCCAATACCAACAGACGATGGCTATTCTCGCGGTTGGCAAACAAAAGATGCAATTCAATTTGTCAGAGAGAAATTCGGAATATCTTATTCCAAATCAAGAATGAGACAAATTATTAAAAATTTAGGGTTTAGTAGAATTACATGTAGACCTAGATCAAAAAGGCGAAATGAGGCACTCACAAACGAATTTATTGCCGAAATTCAAAAAAAGACTACTAAACCCTAACCATTTATTCGTCACTCACGATGAGAGTAGTTTTTGTGTGGATTCAAATAGATCAAAATGTTGGGCAATCAAAGGCTCTAAACCTATTAAATTTACAAGTGGTTCAAAAGCCAAAATCAATATTGGGGGATTCTACACTGAAAACGGAGACTTTTATTGGTATGATTTAGGAAGTAAACAGAATACAGACTCTTTCTTAAAATCATTAATCAAGTTTCAAAGAGATATAGGAACAAGGATATTTCTTCTACTGGACAGAGCTCCATGGCATAGATCCACAAAGGTAAAGGAATTCTATCAAAATAACAAACATTGGTTGCAAATACTATTTTTCCCTCCAGCTACTCCAGATAGGAACCCAACAGAATATTGTTGGAAAACGACAAGAGAAGAGTTAACGTCAATAAAATCATTCAAAAATATTAAAGTATTGAAAGAAGAACTGGATGAGTTTTGGGAGAAACATACATTTACACACAAAATGTCGCATTATTTAAAATGGTGACTATACCTTAGGTAATTGAAGTTTCTGCTTTGAATATATCAATTATTACCTTAGTTTGACAGTATAAATTCAATTTAGTGAGAAGCCTCAATTTTTCGTCTAAAAACAATTGACAGTATTCATAAATCTCATCAAATTGCCTCTGATTTTCCAGCTTCACAATCACTATAAGGCAAATAAGTAGAAATTTTTGTCCAATTTTGACACTTTTGGCACCTGACTTTTTGGATAGTATCTATGTTTTATCTGAGATTCATGCTATCTGTCAAATTCTATACCAAAAATTTGATCAAAAATTATGAAAATAGCCATCAAGAGAAAGAGAATCATCTGTCAAATTGAATCGTAAAAAATAGGCAAAAATTTGTTGAAATAATATTACTTATTATTCCAACGGATATGAAAACAAGGCAGTGTGCCTAATTTTCTGTAAAATCTACTCTCTACCCCTTCGTCTTCTTTTTTGATTACTGTTCCATTACTATATACTTGTTTCCTGTGATCCAGTCTTCATTTATATCAATTAGTATTGAGACTACAAGTCTCAATACTGAGTCCTGGTTAGGAAATGCTCCAACTACCTTGCTTCTTCTTTTGAGTTCCTTGTTAGTCCTTTCCATCATATTTGTTGTCCTTATTTTTTTCCAGTGTTTTTCTGGAAACTGCATATAGTTCATTACATCATACTGAAAACTTTCAAGGGTATCAGCTGCGCTTTTATACCCCATACTGTCCAGTTCCCTAATCAGGTGATTCAAGTTCTGACGGTCGACTAATGCTTCTTTTATCTTCTCAGCCACTTCTTTCTGCTTCTTTTTTGGCACCTTCTTGAGAACTTGTCTTGTCAGATGTACATGACACATCTGCCAACTTGATCCAATAAAGGATTCTCTTACTGCTTTCTGTATTCCTTTATGACCATCAGAAACGATTAACTTGACACCTCTTAACCCTCTTTCTTTCAGATCCTCGAATAGATCTTCCCAGAACATAGAAGCTTCACTGTCTGCCAATCTTGTTCCAAGTATCTCTTGGTAACCGTCATCCCTGATTCCAGCAACTACGAAGAGAGCTTTGTTTTCATAATGAAGCCCATCTCTTACCTTGAAATAAGTCGCATCAATAAACAAGTAAGGAATTTCATGTTCTATTCGTTTTGAGAGGAATTCTTCAACCTTCTCATCCAGTTCTTTAGTAATCCTGGAAACAGAAGAGGCTGAGATTTCACCTACTCCTAAAGCGATCATGATCTTTTCCACCCTACGGGTGGAAACACCCTGAAGGTAAGATTCCGCTATAGCGGTTAAGATGGCCTTTTCAACTCTCGAATATTTCTCAAAAACCTGGGTTTCAAAGGGAAACTCACGGAATTGAGGCTTTGACAATTCAAGTTTTCCATGCTTGGTCAGAAGAGTTCGGGGTTTGTAGCCATTTCTACTGGCTTTACGTGAATCAATCCGCTCATAACGTTGTGCGCCAGCTTGGAGGAGGGCTTCCTCCTCCATTATAAGGTTTAAAAACCAGGTAATTAGCTGGCGAATTCCATCTTCCTGATCGACAAGATAATCTTTTATAAGTGAGAATAAATTAACCATTGACTCTGCATCCTGTTTTTTTGTGGTGAAAAGAAAAGGATACAGAGTCAATCATATTTTACAGAACTTTCGGTACACTGCCCTCAAATAACGGTCGATCATAAACTAGTGCATCGATTCCTAATTAACGCCCTTTTAGACTGTGATTCCACCAGGCATTTCATCCATTTTTTCCATTTTATATCTCCACGTAAATAGAACTTGCTTTTCGTTAATCTGGTTTATATATTGACTAATTCTTTCTTTTAATTCATTCATTGAGTCTACTCTTATTCCTCTCAACAAGCTCCTCACCATTTTACTGAAAAAACTCTCAATAATATTCAACCACGAAGCATGTTTGGGCGTGAATACGAATTCAAATTTATCAGGAACCGTCGCCAGGTATTCCCGAGTTTCTTCTGATGTATGAATTTTTAGATTATCCAGTATAATTATGATTTTTTCTTCTAAGTATGTTGACTCAAGTCCTTTGAGATATTCAACGAATTCGCAGCTTCTATGCTGCTCAAATACTTTATAATAAATTATCCCAGATATCAAGTCAATTCCAGCTAATAGTGAAAGAGTCCCATGTCTTTTATACTCATAATCTCTTGCTATTGTAGAATAATGCCCTTCTACTGGCATAAGATCTGGATAAACATTTCCAATTGCCTGAATACCTGGTTTTTCATCGTAAGAAATAATCACTGTTTTAATTTCTTCGTTTTTCTTTTTTTTCACTTAGTCTTTTAGACTCTCTATATGTATCCAGGACATTGGCTGCTTTTTGATCAAAATCGGGATCAACTTTAGCAATGTAACAGCTAATCTTATGTGGTTTTATTTTGCTTGCATTGAGAATCTTTGAAATTGTCCCCTGATTTATCTTCGATAAATCAGGATGTTTCTCTTTGATACAATTCTCCCTGATATATTCAACAAGGAGCCTCTGAGTCCATATTTCATGAGGATAACCAAGATCTTTTGGTTTCATACAAGCAAGTGAGACTACCCAAGCTCGTGATTCAGCACTAATATCTTGAGGTCTTCCACTTCTTGATTTGTCTACCAGGCCTTCTTTAACTCCAAGATCCAAAACCCTTTTTATCCATTCTCTCACAGTTTTGTAATCTACTTTCAACTCTCTGGAGATCTCAGTATCGTTTTTTCCCTGATAGCTCAAAAGTACAATCTTGGATCTTTCAACAATGCTTGCAATTTGATTTCTAGAACGACTTAACTTGGTCAGATAGTCTAACTCTTGTTGAGTAAATGATAATTTGGGACGAAGACTTATGCGAGGCATAAGTACATTTATAGTCTTACTAATATAATGATTTATGCATATAATTCAGAATCGATGCACTAGGAATTATAGTTGCAAACGATGTATGTCAAGACAGAAACGATACGTATCAATTGAAGCCTCAAATTGAACTTGTAGAAGAAAATTGTGGTTTATTAAAAGTAGGCACTAAACTATGTGCAGACACTGGATACTATAGCGGAAACAACATACATTATTTGAATGATAAAAAATTGGATCCATATATTCCAGAGCAAGAAGTATCTAAAACAATAACAGAAAACGTAGAAGATGTTAGGTTCGATATTAGTAATTTTGACTATAATGAAGAAATTGATGAATTTATTTGCCCTGAAAATCAAAGATTGAAGTTTTTGCGTAAAGGTTATGAGAAAGAAAGGATGAGAAAGTACAGAATTTACAAGGGAACCGAATGTCAAAATGTGAATTTACCAAAAATTGTACAAAAAGAAAGGATGGAATTAGACAGTTAAAAATAGCTGAGTTTTCAAAAGAAAGAAAGCAATTAGCAGATAAAATGAAAACCGAAGAAGCAAAAGAAATATTCAGACAAAGGCAGCAGGTAGTAGAACCTGCAATTGGAAACTATAAAGAGAATCTTGGGTTTAGAGAATTTCTCACAAGGGGAATAAAATCAGTCAGAAATGAATTTAATTTGGTATGTACAGCAGTTAACTTGAAGAAAATATGGATTTACTCAAATAAAAACGAGATCATTAGAAAAAGAAATGGAATAAATGGAACTTTTCACTTTAAGACTTGAGTAATAAGGAATAGAAAACAAATCTCATAAAAAAATTCCAATTTACCAGCAGACGATATTATTTCATTACCAACAGTAATTGTCGGACAGCCTCCAAGCTGCGGGGTATTCGACTGAAATCAATAGCCATACTTCTAAAATCTGAGTAGTTACATTTTAAGTAATGATGTTACAATCACTTTTAGCCCTATATTTTGGAACTGAGTCTTCTTTTCGCTATGGTTTTCAGTGACTGACCTCAATGACCCAAATTTCAAAATGTTGAAAATATCCAAAAGGAGCAAGATTATGATTTATCTCACTAGAGTAAAAAAAGATCGCCCGCAACGTGGGAAGGGAATACGGCTGGCCATTTATCAGGGCGAAGGTCCCGTTGGAACACCTGAAGCAGTACAAGTCAATATTGAAAAGCTTGAAGATGTTGTAAAGCAGGCTAAAAAGTATGATGCCCAGCTAATCAGCTTTCCAGAGTTGTACTTGACTGGTTACGCTCTCAACCCTGAATTGGTAAAACAATTAGCAGAGGAGGTTAATGGCCCCTCCATAAGAAAAGTTTCCGAAGTAGCCAAAGACAATGATATGGCTATTATCTTTCCTTATCCTGAAAGGGATTCCAGTCCAGGAGAAGTTCGTTACTATGATTCTATCGCTTTTATAAATTCTGATGGTTCCTTGCTGCAAAATTACCGCAAAACCCATCTTTTTGGACAGGCTGAAAAAGATAATTTTTCATCTGGATATGCCGAAATAGGTACTGAAAACCTGTTTCCGGTTGTCAAAGTAGCTGATTTTCCTGTAGGGATTTTAAATTGCTATGAAGCGGAATTTCCAGAATTGTCGAGAATTCTGGCGCTTAAGGGAGCCAGGTTAATCATAATTCCCACAGCTGCTGATTACTATTATACACTATCAGATGGAAAACGTACTCAAGTGCCTTATCCTGATGTTACAAAAAAAATTATTCCCGCCAATGCCTATTTTAACAAAATATTCATCGCTTATTCCAATCGCTGTGGTTATGAAACAGTTGGTAATAATTCATGGCAATATAGAGGGAATTCGATTATATGCGGTCCGAATGGCGATCTGTTATTAGTGGCCAGACCGGAAGAAACCCTCCTGATAGCAGATGTTATTCCCAGCGATTTTGGACCCACTCATCCGGAAGGCGATTATCTGAAAGATCGAAGACCAGAGCTTTATCATGGACTCATTGCAAAACATGTGGCATTTGAAGGGGGACATACCTACCCGATAAGTCAACGTGATCTACCCCTTTAGACTCATCCAGCTTTAAAATTTTGAACTTTTTGCCTCAAAATGCAAGTTAGTGGAGGGGAATTTTATCAAACTCATAATTATTAATATCGGAACATCCATTATGTAACCTAAGTTTGACAGATCCTGCGAATTAATACAGTATTTTATCACAGAAAACGCATTGCATCGGTACAATGTTGTTAGATAAATGAAAAATATCAGAAATCAAAAAATACAGGATATAACTTTGAATAGTACGAAGAAAACAGAAGCGTGAAGTCCATCTATACATTACACTATTTATGCTTCTATCAAATTTGGGCTATAATCTAGCAACCATTGCAGGTACATGAGAACCTTAAGAGGGTTAGTTACAACTGTTGCGTTTTCAACTATAACCCAAAAATCACTTGATTTTGGAACAGAGTCTCAAAAAAGTAGGGGGAGAAGAATTTGCTATCAGAGAAAAAAGATTTAAAGAAACTCCAGGATTCGAAAAAATGGTATCTTAAGGCTTACAGCAGTGTTTATTCTGAAGGATACTTGCCGAAATATGAAATTCCCGAGAAAAAAACACCTTCCAATCTGGCATACCGCCTTATTCATGACGAACTGTGTCTTGACGGGAACCCTACCCTTAATCTTTCCAGCTTTGTGACTACCTGGATGGAACCTGAAGCAGACCGACTAATTATAGAGAATATCGGGAAGAACCTCATAGACCATTTCCAATATCCACAAACCCAGGTAATCCAAGATCGAATTGTCAACATTCTGGGACGCCTGTATAACGCACCTGAAGATGCCGATTTTACAGGTACGGGCTGTGTTGGCTCTTCCGAAGCGATAATGCTGGCACTTCTGGCTCATAAATGGACATGGAAAAATCGCAGGGAGGAAGAGAAAAAAGCGGTCGATAAACCAAATATCATTTTCGGTGCCGATGCACACGTATGCTGGAACAAGTTTGCGAAATATTTTGACGTTGAACCCAGGATCATACCCATGGAACCCGACCGCTTTACGATTTCCAGGGATACGGTAGAAGAACTGATTGACGAGAACACTATTTGTGTCGGGACGATCCTGGGGACTACATTTACGGGGGAAATGGATCCCATACAGGAAATAAACGAGCTGCTTGTAAGTATCAAAGAGACAAAAGGATGGGATATTCCAATTCATGTGGACGCTGCTAGCGGAGGCTTCGTAATTCCGTTTGTCAATCCAGAACTTGAATGGGACTTCAGGCTATCCCATGTGAAATCCATAAACGTCTCAGGCCACAAATACGGACTTGTATATCCCAGCATGGGATGGCTTCTTTTCCGTGAAAAAAGCGAAATTCCCAAGGACCTTATATTTTATGTGAATTATCTTGGGGATGAGACCCCAACTTACTCCCTCAACTTTTCATCAAGTAGCTCCATGATGCTTGCACAGTACTATAACCTTCTCCATTTTGGCAGGGAAGGTTATAAACAAATCATGATCGGTATCATGGGAAACGCCCGCTATCTTGCCAAATTACTTGAGAGCTCAGGCAAATTTGACTTGTTGAATTCAGCTGAGTTTTTTCCTGTCGTTACTGTCAAACTGAAGGAACCTGCAAATTACACAATCTTTGAACTTTCACATAAACTTCGAGAAAGAGGATGGATCCTTCCTGCATATACTCTCCCCAAAAACGCAGAAAATCTTGCTCTTATGCGCGTGGTGGTAAAGGAGAATTTCAGCCAGGAAATGGCAGACATGCTTTTTGACGACATTATGAAAGCTTGTGAAATCCTTGAGGGAGGCAAAAAAGAGAGACACGAACCAGAAAGATCAACTGATGAAGGACATTTTGTTACATAAGCTGAGTTGTGCCTCCCGAGTTCCGCTTCGGGAGCACGGTGTCCTTCCCGAGTTCCGTTTCGGGAGCACGGTGTCCTTCTCGCTGCGCTCGAGAGGACTAATTTATGGACAAGGGATATCGTTTTTTGCTTAAGTGGGCTTACTGTAAATCCACGTTCAATTTATAGCTGGCAGTGGGTAAGTTTCACTCTCTTCGCTCGTTCAAGCGGACTAAAATAGGACTGAATAACGGCTCTGTTCCAAAATCTAATCTGGTGATTATTGAATTGTCGGATAAGTCAGGGAGATTGCTCTCCCTTTATCTCCTAAGAAAACGGACGCGAACACTGACGCTTGTTAATATTTTCTGTGATCGTTAAAATTTAGATTAATTTCGCTGGCATTTGGCCACCATCAATAAAAAAATCTCTAAATCCGGGTAATTCCCTCGGTGATCTCCTGTCGAAGTAGTTTGGATTCCTCTGCAATTTCATGTGTGAATCCTTTCGGTTTCGGGATGTAATGCTGGTCTTTGCCTTTCATATGGAATCACATGGAAAAATGTTAGGAGACTCAAAAGTCCAGTTTTTTGGAAATTAAGACAAGTTTTGTTTTTGGGTCGTGACACGAGTTATTGATCAATTCCGAAAAAGCGAGTATATCTCCTGTATTTGAGGAAAATGTAGAGAGATTCTTGCGTTTACGGTTTTCAATAACTCACACCCACGACCTGATTTTGGGGCATGCTCAATATAATTATAGTTTTATAATAACTTTTTATATTATGCTCGCTTTTATTTATCGGGAGTATATTTACCTGACTTTGGCATGCAAATGGCATATTATCACGACTACAAGTATTATGCCGGTATCTGGAATAGAGACGGGATATTCTACATTACCTGTTACAGAGTAGAAAATGGGTATTTTTGCATATCCCGCTAAAAAGGGTCATTAGCGCTTTGTAGACCAAAATAATTTTTTTGAGACTTAAGTTAATTATTGTGAGATCTGTAACAGAGCCAATTCTGGAATGATATCATTCATGCTAAAGTATTACCAGCATCCATGTCATGTACTGAAAAGCAAGCGAGGTTTATTGGGTATCAATAAGGACTACTATGAATTAGGTAAATAACTAATCCGACCACGCCGAAAGGCTTAACGAATATTTTCGTTAAAATGTCGGCGGGATATGCAAAAATACTCTTATAGGAAGGAGATTCTCATGAACTTAACTCATAGATTTTTAGCAGAGTTCGTAGGTACTTTCTGGTTGGTTCTTGGCGGCTGTGGAAGCGCAGTTCTGGCGGCCGGTTTCCCCAAGTTAGGCATCGGCTTCGTTGGTGTTGCCCTGGCTTTTGGACTGACCGTTCTGACGATGGCTTACGCAATCGGTCATATCTCAGGCTGTCACCTCAATCCCGCTGTTACGATCGGCCTGTTCGTAGGCGGTCGCACTCCCGCAAAAGACATTATCCCGTACATTGTTGCACAGTTGACAGGAGCAATCGTCGCAGCTTTTGTGCTCTCTCAGATTGCCAGCGGTAAACCAGGCTTCGATCTGGTCGAAAGCGGTTTCGCTGCTAACGGATTTGGAGAACACTCACCAGGAGGGTACTCAATGTTCGCAGCGCTGGTCTGTGAGCTCGTGATGACTTTCATGTTTCTCTTCATCATCCTTGGTTCGACCGATTACCGTGCTCCATCCGGTTTCGCTCCGATAGCTATCGGGCTGGGGCTGACTTTGATTCATCTGATAAGCATTCCGGTAACAAATACTTCAGTGAATCCAGCCCGCAGCACATCGCAGGCACTATTCGTCGGCGGCTGGGCAATTCAGCAGTTGTGGTTATTCTGGGTAGCGCCGATCATTGGAGCTATTCTGGCTGGCATTGCATATCGTGCTATCGGCAGTGACACCAAAACAGACATAGCAGAGTCTCTCAGCTCTAAATAAAGGCTGCCAAGAGGAGACCGGGTGGTTGTGTTGCAAAAATTTTCTTCTTGCACTTTAAGGCTATAATTGATACCTTTACGTACCATTTTTCGAGGTAATAATAATGGTTAACTTTCCTAATTGTGAAGGTTTTCACTGATTTTGTAAAACAGACAGATTTTTTGCAACAGAACCCGAAAAAACGTGTAGACGAACTGGTCGAGGATCTCAAGATAAGACCTACTTTCGGCAGGTAACTTGTATTTTTCGCAATATTTTTACTGCTAGCGTTTTTGCTCGAAAACACATATTATCTGATACCAAACGTTATTGCAAAAATGATTCATTGTTCATATATGTCGTGAGATTTGGGTTATACGTTAACCAGTTACAAACCCAATATATATTTGCATAATGTTTAAAAAACGCCATCAGTAAAAATTTTCAATATCTAATGTCGACCTGCCGAATGTAGGATAAGAGGATACCTGGCTGATGGCCTGCATGGGGACATGCAGCAGAAGCAAAGAGACATTGTGATGTCCAGGTTCCGGAAGAAAGATATCGAGGTCCTGGTAGCCACTGACGTGGCAGCCAGGGGAATCGATGTAGGAGACCTGGAAGCTGTTTTTAACTACGACATACCTACGGATGACGAGTATTACGTGCATAGAATCGGAAGAACAGCCAGGGCAGGAAAGGCAGGACGTGCGTTCACCTTTGTGATAGGCAAAGAAGTATATCGAATAAGGCAGATTCAGCAGTTTACAAAGACTAAAATTATAGCTCAAAGAATTCCTTCTGTCAGTGACGTTGAAGAGATTAGAACAAATATACTTTTAGAGAATGTAAAAGATATTGTTGATGCAGGGCATCTGGGAGAATATAGTAATTTAGTTGAAAAACTTATTCAGGAGGAATATACCTCTTTAGATGTAGCTGCTGCTTTATTAAAGATACTGATTGATAAAGAGAGCAAAGAAGTGTCAGGAAAGAGTTAATTTCTCCAGGTTGAGGGAGTAAACTTCTCCTTCCTATTTTGCACTTACAATGTGCTGCCAGAGTCCATATTCACTCCTTTATTTATATGTTTCTGTGGATTTGTTTCAGCCAAATTTGATTTGCACTTGATTTACGCAGGAGCTTATAAAAAACTCCTTTCCGCCATCGAAAAATATAAGCTTATAGTCTTCCAAAACTTTTTTCTGTCTTTGTTAATTATCCAGATTTATGCACAGGGGTTATAATTGCTTTAATGTACTTATTCGTGCCAGAATAACTATATAGCTCCACTTCACAAACACTCTGATCATATGAAAAAACTGGAACTTCTACCCCTGATACTCAGTAACCAAAGTTTTTTTCAAAATTCCTCAGATTTTACCCCCCGTAACATTTCCTTCTTCCCCTGCCTGGAAGACAGTGAAATTAAATTTATCTGTGGCCCCCGCCATACAGGCAAAACTTCTCTCCTGAGGCAGGTTGCCAGTAATCTCCAGGGTTTAAAAATCTATATTGATTTTGAAGACAGCCGGATACAGGAGTTCGGGTCCGAAAGTTTTCAGGCAATTGAGGAAATTGCAGCCGAAATTTGCAGAAAAGAACCTGAAAGAAACGAGGCCGCGCAGGTTTACTATTTTCTCGATGAGATCCATAATATCCGGGGCTGGGAGAGCTGGGTTGACAGGCTTCACAGGCAAGGGGCAGGAATTTTTATAACCTCGTCTAAATCAAACTTGAGGCATGAGTTTTCATCCAGGTTTACAGGCGAAAGTAAGATTTTAAAGCTTTTCCCATTCTCTTTCAAAGAATACCTGCTCATGAAAGGTGCCAGAATACCAGAGCCGAACTTTCTTACACCTTCCCTGAGCGATGAAATGTTATGCATGTTTCTGCAGTATTTTGAAAACGGCGGCTTTCCGGATGTAATCAAAAACGGCGACATCCGGATTTCTCAGAAATATTTTGAAGAAAGCCTGCAAAAAGGAGTTGCAGCCGGTTATGATATCCAGAATACCGGAGGGCTAAAAAAGCTTGCCATATTCCTGATTTCGAACATGGCTTCGGAATACTCTTTCGATACTTTGAAAAAGGTGAGCGGGATCGAGGATGAAGAGACTATAAGCAGCTATCTGGACTATCTGGAAGACATTTTTTTGCTGTATAGGGTCCCGAAACTCAATAATCTCCAGGAAAACGGGATGGGAAAAGATGTTCCCTGTAAAGTTTACGCAGGCGATACGGGTTTCTTTAAAGCGGTATATCCCAATTACCCGGACAGCCTTGGGCTGAGATTTGAGAACCTCGTATTTCTGGAGTTGCTCAGGCGGGAAAAACAGATATCTTATTTCCAGGGTCAGAAGGAATGCGATTTCCTTATCAAGGAAAAAGACAGCCAGAAAATCTCGGCTGCAATTCAGGTCTCGGTTTACTTCGGAAGCCCGGCAGCCAGGGAGAGAGAGATTCTAGGGCTTATGGAAGCTCTGGATGAATACGGGCTTGAAGAGGGGCTTATTCTAACTATGGACGATGAAGAAGTCCTGAGGATTGAAGGCAAAGATGGGAAGAAAACGATCACAGTTAAACCGGTCTGGAAGTGGATGCTGGAATAACTTTCTCTTTTCCACATTCAGCCAAAAAAGCACACTATCATCGATCTTAAAAACCGATGATAGAGACACTTCAGAAATAACACTCTCCATATAGAGATTTACGGCTTCATTTGACTTTTAGGTTGTACGTCAAGATTGTAAGTCATTTCCGTTACGAAGTCAGAGCCATCCGGAAACACATTCTCCGCCTTACCGTAAATGTAAATCGTGTGTTTACCTGCAGAAAGAGGCGCCAGCATTATCCAGTAGCCATCAGATATCTGTCTCAAGTTTTCCTCCTTGAGACCCTTACCCGCTCGGCTGCCAATTGTCTACGCAGTGAGTAGGCAATTTGCTCATCGAATTGTCGCCTCGGTGCGGCGAGAATTTCCTTTTCCAGAAATAACTCTGAATACTGACTACCGAAATGCATATGTTCTTGCAGCTGTGAGTTTGGATCTCACCTCTGAGCTACAGGCCTGACACGAGAATTACCTGGTATCTCAAAGACCCTCAAGCAGTGGTTTGTTGCGAACTCGGGGATGCAAGTGCTGTTGCTGTTATCTGTTCAAGTGCTTTTATTAACTCCTCCACTTGAGCTGAGGTGAAAAGCCCATCAGGACCATGTGGTGTAAAATCAGTAAATGGGGAGTCGTAAAGTAATGCAGTTTCCATTGTTCCGTGTTCGGTAAGGTGATTAATAATCAGGTTTATGAATTCGATCTGGTTTGCAGTCAAAGTCTTATCTGATATGAATATGGCCAGCGACTGTTTTGCAGCTTCACGGTCCAACCCCACAAGTGAGCGTACGAACAGACCTAAACCTTTCGACTTCTCTTTAGCGCGAGCAATATCTTCTGGTTTTCCTACGCCGCTTTCAGAAAACAGTCGTTCCAACTCATTAAGATCTGAAGGGTTCAATGCTATGTTCATCCGAAGCTTATGAATGACGATGTGGTCCTGATGCTCAAGGAGAAAAGTCCTAGTTTTCGCACGGAACTTCTCAAAATCTCCAGTTTCAGCGAAGATTGGAAGCTCTACATCAATTTCATTGCCCATTTCGTCTTCGAAATCGGTGTATATAGGCTTTCTTCGTTGTTTTTCGATCAGTTTTACAAGGGCACGCAGACGCCTTCGAAGCGTTTCCAGCATGGGAATTGTTACATCCTGCCACCACTCATCGGCTTGCACGTCCTGAATCAGCAGCATCTGTTCACGCACCATCGGAATAGCTGACTTCTCTTCAAGGAGACCTGCGATATCCTTCACCTGAGTGGTCAGACGTTCATAGGAAGGCTCTGCACGCAGTAAAGCCAGTTGAATATTCAGTATCAGAAGATCAAAAAGCTTTGATTCTTCTGCTTCCGGGTCCAATTCTGATGGCAGACCCGCGACTTCATAGGACAGTTCGTCCAGTTCTTCACTCGATAACCTGACCCATGTATCAGGCTTTGAGTATTTTTCTATGAGCTTCCTCTTTGGCCGTACTATAAAGTTCTCCATGTTCATTGAGGCAATTTCTCTGTACAGCATTGTGGCAATCGAGAAGCGAACTTCGGCTTCTGTTTTTGGCTCACCGTAAGTTTCTTTGTGCTCCACAACATTGTATTCGGCATCAGCCTTGAGTTTTTCATCCAGTTCGGAGATTAGCTCAAGCCGGGTTTTGAACAGGCGTGTACCGAGCGCTTCCCCAAGTGTGCCGTCGGTAGTTTCAGGGTTCTGACTGAAGAACTCAAGGTTCTGGCAGTAGTCGAAGAGATAAAAGAACGGCTTATCCTTTCCGGGTCCAAGCAGGTTAAGACAGAGCCGTGTACCTCTCCCTACCATTTGCCAGAATTTTGTTTTGGAACGAACCAGTTTAAAGAAAACCAGATTCACGACTTCTGGCACATCGATGCCTGTGTCGAGCATGTCCACTGAGATAGCAATATGTGGGGCTTTTTCCTTGATTGAGAAACTGTCTATCAGGCTCTGGGCATACTCTGTTTTGAAGGTAATAACGCGAGCAAATTCGCCTTTAAAATGGGGGTAGTTGACATTGAACCTCTCGGCAATGAACTCAGCATGTGCCTGATTTTTGGCGAAGATGATGGTTTTACCCAGACGGTCGCCGCCAGCGACTTTCAGCCCTCGGGTCATCATGTGCCCAAGTATCTTATCGACGGTATCCTTGTTGAAAAGCCATTTATTGACGGCTTCGGCTTCTATCCGGTCAGGGACTTCCCCTTCTTCGTCCCACTCCAGAGAATCCCACTGGTCCTTTTCCTCGTCAGGGAGCTCATCGTAATTGATTCCTTCACGCTGGAATTTCAGAGGCACTGACACCGCTTTTGGGGGAACCAGAAATCCGTCCTTTATTGCTTCGTCGAGAGAATAAGCATCAGTAGGCACGCCGTTTTCAAGGTCAAAGAGGCGATATGTATTACGTTCAATTTCGTCCTTGGGCGTCGCTGTAAGGCCCACAAGCAGGGAGTCAAAGTATTCGAAAATGGCGCGGTATTTCTTGAAGACCGAGCGGTGGGCTTCGTCGATAATCACAAGATCGAAATGTCCAACCCCGAAGCGCCGCTGCCCGTCGTTCATCTCATCTATCTGTTTCATCATTGTCGGATAGGTCGAAACGAATACTCTTCCCTTCAGTATCTTTTTCCGTGACAAGGTTCACAGGTGAGGAATCGGGCAGATTTTGCTTGAAGGCATTTTCCGCCTGTTTGACCAGAGCCACGCGGTCGGCCAGGAAGAGCACGCGTTTGGCCCAGTTACAACGCATTAGCAGGTCGCAGAGTGCAATAACAGTTCGGGTCTTGCCTGCACCTGTAGCCATTACTACCAGAGCTTTTCGGTCATTGTCTTTTTCAAAAGATTCTGAAATGCGGCGGATGGCGCGGGTTTGATAGTAGCGGTCGGCAATGTTTGAGTTGATCTCAGCTTCAGAGAGAGATTTACGGGTACTGCGCCTCTGGATAAGCAGTTCCAGTTCAGCCTTTTTGTAGAAGCCCTGAACCTGCCTTGGCGGGTAGTTGGTATCATCCCAGATCCAGTGTTCGTAACCGTTTGAATAGAAGATCACCGGCCTCTGCTCAAATTGTTTTTCAAGACAATCGGCATAGAGTTTTGCCTGCTGCTGGCCAACCCGAGGGTCGCGTTTGGTTCTTTTTGCTTCTACCAGTGCCAGGGGTTTGCCATCGTTGCCCCAGAGCACATAGTCTACAAAGCCAACCCCGCTTTCGTTGGGCATGCCTGAGACTTCAAATTCCCTGTCCTGAGCTTTATTCAGGGCCCAGCCGGCCTCTTTGAGCAGAAGATCAATATAGTAGTCGCGGGTCTGAGCTTCGGAATAATCGTGTGTGTCCGGCTGTAAGGCTGAAGCTTCTTTTGCCTTTGCAACCTCGGCCCGCAGGCGTTTGAGTTCTTCATCCAGCGCGGATTTGTCGGCCAGAAGTTCCGAGAGTTTTTCGTCCTTTTCCCGCAGGCTGTTTTCCAGATTCTGAAGCTGTTCTATAGTCTGTTTCGGGACAGTTGTTCTGGGCAGCTCCTCGGGATCAAAACTCAATTCGTGTTCAGGCTTTCCTTTCCTTGCATAGGTGCGGGCCAGCCAGTAGCTAATATGAAAAAGCTCACGTACGGCTGTCACTGAATCATATTCCAGAATGGAACGGTTGCTGTGCACGGCCTGATTTCCAAGCCGGGTAATAACCCGTGCCTTATTGAAAACAGCCTCTCCCGCAACTTCCTTGAATGTAGGCTCATGAATTAGAGCACTCAAATTATCCTGATAGGGCAGGAGCAGTGAATAATCGTGCTTATACATCCACTGCACAGCCAGCTCCAGAGCCCTGCGAGCGTAAAAACAGGCAGTACGCGGGTCAGGATAAACTGCATTTGAGGCTTTTATGGCAGCCTCATACAAAGAAGGCCATTCGGCTTCGAGAAAGGCGAAATTGCTCATAGATCGGCTCCACTAAAACTTAGTTCATGGGCTGCGGGGTTCATTCACAGTTCCCCCCTGAAAGCTCGGTACTGGAGAGAGGCGAAAAGCTCATCCAGTTCCGCTAAAGAGGTTTTGTGTGCTGTTTTTAGTTTCTCGATATATTCTATACGGCGGGCAAATTCCTGTTGGAGAAGGAGAGGCGGTTGAACAATCAGAAGTTTTCTTTGGGCGGTAATCGGAACTTGATTTCGAGTTGTTTGTCCCATATTCTTCTCTAGCTGACGCTGGAACATAGGAAATCGGAGCGAAGCTGTAAGATATCGAGAATCCAAAGCTTCAGGATTGGGACGAAAAGCGGTCAAGGATGTTCCAATCAATGCTTTTTCAAAGCGTCCGTCATAGAATGCAACCTTTCCAACTGAAGCATTATGAGCGAGCAGAACATCTCCTTTTTCAATCCAACCAATCTTAAGCTTAATTGCTTTATCTTCTTTCAATTTTTCAATGAGCGCATTTTCGATGAGACCGTCATCAGTTAGAGCTTTTGCAGAGAGAAATGGAATACCCTCGTCACCAAAATCATCAGCTCGTGGGTAGAGACTTCCATGGTTTCCATCCTTGTGGAGCAACAGAGCACCCGAATCCAAAAGATCGCCTATAGTTTGCTCTGGAAGATTAAGATTACCGAATATATCTATAAAAATTGATTGAGCAAGTTCATCAAGCTGGGCAAGGGTATCACGGCGTTTGGCTCGAAGAGCCTCCGCACGGTCCAGAATGTCTGCAATTCTTTGTTGCTCTGGCAAGGAATGAAGAGGGATTTCCAAACTAGCAAGAAACTTCGCAGGTACACGGCGCTGTCCTGCACTGCCAGTCATCTTTCGTTCACCCTCTAATCGGATACGTTCCTGCCTCAAGAAATGAAGTAGATAACGTGCATCTAATTTTCCTTCTAGGGGACGAACTACATGAAACTCCGTAGAACCGAATCCTACCTTATGTTTTAGTTTTGCTTGGGTAATTTTCCCGTTCTCGAAACAAGCGAGTGATTTTTGCAACAAGCACATCGCCATCAGCAAAGGATGTATAGCCTTTACTTACTTCACAATATTGTTTTTCTTCTCCAGTTACTGTGCCCATATCGGCTATAACTGCTGCCATTGGCACAAAGAGAAACATTCGAGTCGCTTTCCAACTTTTCCTTGAATCTCTGGTTAAGTTCAGCAATATTGCAAAGCTTTTCCATTGTGGGGCGTCACTCATCCTAGCATCCCTTCCAGTTCTTTCATCCCCTTTTGAATCTCAGCTTCCAGCTTTGCGAGGCTTTCGAGTATCTCTTTCGGGGGCCTGTGTTCCACTTCCTCATGCACGACTTCTTTGTAGCGGTTGAGGGAAAGGTCGTAGCCCTGAGCGGCGATTTCAGCTTTTGGCACGCAGAAGCTCTGCTCGGTTCGGGAGCGTTTGAGTTCGTTCTTATTGCGTTCCTGCCAGCGGGCCAGGATATCAGGAAGGTTATTTTTGGCGTGCTCGTCCTCGCCAAGCTCGGTTGAGGGAACAGGGCCCAGTTTGTCCTCGCTCAGGAGAAGAGAGCGCTTATCGTCAAGGCTCCAGCCGTCGGCCTGGACATCGTAGAACCAGACGTGGTCTGTGCCTCCTGAATTTGTTTTGGTGAAAAGGAGGATAGCGGTTGAAACGCCGGCATAGGGCTTGAAAACGCCGCCGGGAAGTGAAACAATGGCATCAAGTTTCTGCTCCTCGACAAGCATGCGGCGAAGTTCCTTGTGGGCTTTGCTTGAGCCGAAGAGCACGCCGTCAGGAACAATAACAGCAGCCCGGCCGCCTGGCTTCAACAGGCGCATGAAAAGGGCCAGGAAAAGCAGTTCTGTTTTCTTGGTCTTGACGATTTGCAGAAGGTCTTTTGCAGTGTTTTCGTAGTCCAGCGAACCTGCAAATGGAGGATTGGCCAGCACCAGCGTGTAGGCTTCCTCGTCGCTGGCGTTCTCCTGGGCAAGAGAGTCGCGGTAACGGATATCCGGGTTTTCCACTCCGTGAAGCAGCATGTTCATGCTGCCTATGCGGAGCATGACGTTATCGAAATCAAAGCCGTGGAACATGCCGTGGTGGAAGTGCTGTTTCAGCCTCTCATCGTGCAGGAGGTTCGGATGGTACTCTCGCAGGTGTTCGCCCGCAGCTACGAGAAATCCTGCAGTACCGCATGCTGGATCGCATATGATATCTGTCGGCTGGGGAGCGGTTAGTTCCACCATCAGGCTGATGATGTGTCGCGGGGTTCGGAACTGGCCGTTCTGGCCGGCGCTGGCGATCTTGCCAAGCATGTATTCATAGAGGTCGCCTTTGGTGTCACGGTTCTCCATAGGAACATTGTCCAGAAGGTCAACTACCTTGGACAGCAGTGCAGGCGTGGGAATGGTGAAACGGGCACCTTCCATGTGCTGAGCATATGTGGAACCGTCGCCTCCGAGGGTGCGCAGGAAGGGGAAGACGTGCTCGTCGACAACTGTGAACATCTCGGCAGGGGCGAAGTGCTTGAAGTGGGACCAGCGCAAATCCTCATATGGGCGACCCTTTGGGTCGTTTCCTTCAGGAAAGACACGGCGCTCCATAGGGCGCTTGAGGCGTGCGGATTTATTTTCCTCCAGCGTGTGCAGGTCATCCAGTCGCCGTAAAAACAGCAGGTAGGTAATTTGTTCGATAACTTCGAGGGGGTTGGAGATTCCTCCGGACCAGAAAGCGTTCCAGATGCTGTCTATTTGGTTTTTTAGTTCACCATTGATCATTTTTTATTCCTCTAAATCAGGAGGTTGGAATGCATGGAAAAAGCAGGCACATGGAAATTATTCTCATGTTCTTTAGGGATATACTATCCTGTGCTTCCGAGGCTTGCGGTTTTTATGATTTCTTAGTCGTGAATTAAATTATTCCCGCTTATTTTCAGCCTGGCATATATCCTCAATTCATTCCCTAATGAGGATTTCGATAAGATTTCTAATATTATTCTTTAAGGATTTTCTGTTCAGGTATATCCTCTAATCCTTTTAACTCTTGCTCTTTTTTACAATTTCTTCAAATTTAAGGAGAGATTCCACTATCATAAATCATGTATAAATCATGTTTTTCCTTTTCTGTGAAGTGGAATTATGAGTTCTGAAAAATAATAATCTGAACTCCGTGAATCAAAAATGCATTTGAAGGAATTGCCTGAAATCAAAAATCGCACAGCTCATTTCTTTAAATTCTTTCATGAAATCATGTAAAAGCCGGCCGCTTCGCGCCCGGTGAGAGCTTGGGGTTCTGCAAAGTGAAGAATAAAATGGGGTGCCGGAAAATTAAAAAATGAAATTGTAAAAAAGATTTGGGAAGGTTAGATTAAAGTGAGGATCTTACAGGTTTCATGTCCGGAAGTGGATCAATAAGTTTTATTGGCTTTCCGTCGGACCTTCGTTTTCTTTATCTGATTGATTCTCTACCATGTTTTTTGACTCTGTGTTATTCTCTGCCGTATTTCCGGGCTCAGGGTTACTGGTTGCATTATTACCCCAATTTGACAGAAGTATACATTTTACAATGTATAAATGGGCTTTGAACTTCTGTTTTCTTCATACAATTCGAAGTTCTGTCTTGTGTTTTTTGATTTTTGATTTTTGACATTTTCATTTTTTCTAAAGACATTGTGTCGACACAATCCGTTTTTTGTAATAAAATACTATATTAATTAATGGGATCTGTCGAATTTGAGTTATAATTTAGCTTCGATTCTTCCTTTTCTTTTTCTTTCTGTGCTTCCTCTTTGAACTTTTGAATTATATCTTCTGAACATTCACACAATCTGTCATGAACCTCTTGAGACTCCTTTTTGTAGTCACAAATTTTTTTATGAACATATTTTGGATCACAGTTTTTCAGGCCATCAGTATCTTTTATACCGGCACGGAGCCAAAGTTTGAACGCTAAATCTCTGTCCATTTTGAGGTATTTGACTAAATCCGATATTTCATCCATCTTCGTGTAACGCTCTGCTCTGTCTATATACAGTTGGAGTTGTTCCTCCGTATAACTTCCAAGAGTGTTTTTCATCTCGTTAAGTGGACAGTTAGTTCCTTCTCCCTGATTTCGGGTATCAATGTTAACTTTGTTTATAAGTATACCCATATTATTATTGAAGCTTGCAAGTTCTTCTATTGTCCTTATCTTTGCATTGTACAGCATATATGCCAGATCTTCATCGCACCCAAGTTTTTTGACAAAGTCTGATTCTTTAACTTCATATTTGATTCTGGCACTAAATTCTTTATTTTTAGCGCCGGGAAGAAGTTTTTGAACCCATGCATAAATCCATTCTTCTATAGTTTTGGTGAATACGCCGGCAAAAAAAGAAAATACGAATACAAAGTAGTCATTTATCTCACTGAATTCATCTCTATTTTGAAGGTCATTTAGCAAGTAAAAGCCTATTATCGCTATAAAAGGTGCAATAAAAATTCTTCTTAAATACGACCAGACAATGCTCATCTTTTCGTATTCCGGAATAAGGTGGCCAAAGGTTTCTTCAATACTTAAAAAAAGGTAAGAGAGGATGCCAATAAATGACGCAGCTATTATATAGACCGGGAATTGCAATTCCTTTATTCCATAAAATGTAACATAGTTTATTCTATTTCGATCAAAATATAAAAGTACAATAGGCCATATTAGAACTGCAAAAATTACAATAAAATTTCTTAATATATCGTGAAGCCCCATTATCAGGTTACTTTTACCGCTTGCGTTATTTTCATCTCTTTTTTTACGTTCATAATAAATAACGTAGAGTATAGAAATCAATATCAAAACAATGATATAAGGAACTACTTTTGAGATCAAATCAACTGCGTGAAGCCACAGAAGCTCCAATAATAACGCTATAAGTAAAAAAATAACAAAACAAAAGTTCATTCTATCGAAAAACCGGCACAGCCAGAACAAAAAAATAAGAGCTCCAAGAAAAAGTGGCAATAAAAGAATACTTGAAAACATTTCTTTGTTACTTATTGTACCATTTATCGTGCCATTTATTACCCCAATTATTGTTTCATTTGTTGCGTCATTTATTGTGCTATTTATTGTACCATTTATTGTGCCAATTAATGTGCTATTTATTGGGTCATTTAAATTAGTATTCGTTTCATCGTTTTCTTCTGCTGCACAACTCCCATTAACCAGCAGACTAAAAATGAAGATTATTCCTAAAAATTTACAGACTCCGCTTCCCCTCCCCATAGACAGTAATTTGTAACTCAAATTATATATACGTACTTTTATATATTTATAACTAAAAAAATTATTCCAACATATTTTGCCTTTAACTTTTCAACAGCTACTCAGTTCATTTGCATTTACAATCAGACCAGTAAATCCTCAATCCCTGCCTCTCTCACAATATATATTGCCGCAGCCTCTTCTTCAGTGGTCAGGAAGCGGTCCAGTTCAGGATACTCCATTGCCCGGTAGGAGGGCCTGTACTGGAACATAAGGTTGAACCTGATTTGCGGGATATTTTTTGCAACCCATTCGGCAATCGGTCTTGTGCAGCACTCGAGATGGCCTGGGAGAACGAGGTGACGAAGGAGGATTTCAGCGGTCTTGTAGGCGAATTCGAAGTTGGGCTGGACGACTTCGAGGTAGTTCTTCACTTTTGAATATTTTCTGGCACACTCGTCGTTTCCGTATTTGAAATCCCCGAGGTAGACGTCCACGACCCCTTCCAGAATTTCAGCAATTTCGGGGGAGTGGTACATATTTGCGTTCCAGACAACAGGGTTATTTACGGACATTTCCCGGATAATTTTCAGGACGGTATGCGCATGAGGGGTCGGGGTTACGAAATTTACGTTCCTTGCTCCGTGCATTCTCCTGAGGTCGATCAGCTTTGCAAGCTTCCTGGGCTCTATGCGGGTTCCGGTTTCGGGGGCAGTTGAGATGTCCCAGTTCTGGCAGTAAACGCAGGCAAAGGTACAGCCTGTAAAAAAGATAGTATGAGAGGGCACAAGTTCGGGTTCTTCTCCCATGTGCAGGAACTCCGAGGCATAACGGGAAACGTCGGTCAGCCTGCAGAAGCCTTTTTCGCCTTTTTTCCTGTCAACCCCGCAGCGCCACCCGCAGCAGTTGCAGTTCTCCAGCATCCTGTCCACGATTTCAACCTTAAGGTCGAGGAGGGACGGGCTGGCTTTCGGCAGTTCCAGAAAGCTCTCGGTAAACAGTGTCAACCTGTCAGCCGGATCTTTGTAGGCAAAAGCTTCCATAGCCTGGATCTCAAGGTTTTCATGAAGTTTCCGATATTCTACGATGCCTTTCCTGTGAATTTCCCTGAGCTCTTCAAGCGGCATTTCAGGATCGAAGCTGACAGGAATTCTCTCCGTGATCTTGAAAAGGGCAGGCATTTCGTCTCTCTGCACCTTGAGGTAACGCTTCAGGTACTTAGGGGCTGCCATATTAAAATATTATCCCGCATGGGTTAAAGGCTTATTGTTTGCTTCCTTCGATCTTTAGTCCTGGTTTCAAGATTCGAGAATTTTTACCTTTGAGAAATTTAACAGGTTTTTCCAGGGGTTCTTTCAGGCAAGGTTATAAGAGAAAGAGGCTTTTAATACATTTCAATTGCTATCATCACTGTAATCCCATAAAATTCACATACGCAGGTTCTGGAACAAAAATGGAATGGGTCTTTCTTTTCATTGCCGGTCTTTTTGAGGCAGCCTGGGCAATCGGGCTGAAATATACAGAAGGTTTCACGAGGCTTTATCCCAGCATCTTTACGGCCGTCTGCATGTTACTTAGCTTTTATTTCCTTTCCCAGGCCCTGAAAACTCTTCCAATAGGGACCGGCTATGCAGTCTGGACAGGAATCGGGATTATCGGCACCACTATCCTGGGGTTCTTGCTCTTTAATGAGTCCCTGGATTTCGGCAGGCTTGTCTGCATCATTCTGATTTTCTCAGGGATAGTGGGGCTCAAACTGATTTCTCCATGAAACCGTGTAAAGTTTACAGAATCTCTTCTGCTGATCTATCTCTTTCTATATCTTTCTATATCTTTCTCCTTCTTTTCTTCTCCTTCTTTTCTTCTCCTTCTTTTTCTCTGGGATTTTTGTAATCTCCTTATACGATCGCTTTTTCCTGCAGTGCGGATAGCCAAAAATTAAAAACCTGCAGGACTATATATAATAGGATTAAGCCCGGGGGTTTTAATCGCGCCTTTGGTTAGCTTTGGCGGTGCCCACGGGAAGTTTTCGGGGGAATCTTCTGGCTACATTTGACACTTCGACAATCAGTCTCTGGGATTTAATGTCTCTTTTATTCATATTTTTCTTTCTATATGCAGTAATCTACCCACAGTCGCAGCTCAAAAGAATTCGGATGCTGCGTATGGCAAGACTGAAAGCTATGGAAAAAAGCCACGGCTATAAAGTGCTCACCATGATTCACAGGCGAGAAGCAGTCTCTTTTTTCGGGCTGCCTGCTTACCAGTTCATAGACGAAGAGGATGCCGAACAGATCCTGCGCTGGATAAGGCAGTACAAAGATTACCCGCTTGAGCTTATCCTGCACACCCCAGGCGGGCAGCTCCATGCCAGCATCCAGATTGCCCGTGCCCTCAGGAAGCACCCCAAAAAGACCAGGGTCATTATTCCACATTACTCGATGTCCGGGGGCACAGTCATCGCCCTTGCCGCAAACGAAATCGTGATGGATAAAGATGCCGTTATCGGGCCTATCGATCCCCAGATAGGAGATTTCCTGCGCGGGACTTATCCTGCTCCTTCCTGGATCTATGCTGCAGAAACAAAAAAAGAAAACGCAGACGATACCACCCTTGTCATGAGCGACATCTCAAGAAAAGCCCTTAAACTCACCAGACACATTGCAAAAGAGCTTCTTGAAGGTAAAATACAGCCAGGCCCAAACGGGGAAAACAGGCTCGATGAAGTGGTCGAAAAGCTGGTCAGCGGGGAGATGATCCACAGCACTCCCCTCTCAGCAAATGAGGCAAAAGAGATAGGGCTTTCCGTAAGCACGGATTTTCCCGACGATGTGCATGAGTTCATGAAACTATTCAAGCCTGTAAAGAGGAATGTGGAATATATCGAGTAGGCCTGGAGTCAAAATTAGCCGAAATAAATGGAACTGGGAACATGAGAAGAAGCTTATTTAAGCTTAAATTTTTATATATATTTCTCTGTTATTAGCTTTATCATCAGTATTGTTTTCTAGAATAACCTTAGGATTACAGTCCATCTTTGTTAAAACATTTCTTAATAAATCGTAAGCTGTGTGATAGTTTGGATCCTGCACGTCAAAGTATATAGCTTTGTAATCGCTTCCTAGTTCCTCAGGAATTTGATTAAATACATAATAAAGTAAAGATGATTTCCCAATTTTTCTTTCTCCATAAATGGAAGTACTTTGGAGTTTTTTAAGTCTTGTAAATATTGTCCTGAGTTCATCCTTTCTCCCAAAAAACTCATCTGGATTTTTGATGATGTTTCGCTCAGTAAAAGGATTATCTTTTGCAAGACCTGCCATATAAATATTGTACTTAAGTTACTATTATTAAGGTTTTTGAAAAAAATCGAGTTTAGCTTCTAATATCTTTAGGTTCCGAAATAACACTGAAAAATTACTATTCGTTGTTAAATCTCTTAATTTTTTTCACCCTCGCATCTTCTTCACTCAGCCCTGCCCAGATAACCTTATACCCGAGCTGTTCGAGCACAGGGTAATAGAGGCTGCGGTCAAGCCCGAACCCCTCAAAAACCTTTACTGCGCCAGCGTATGTCTCCGCTGCTCCGGGTTTTTCAAGTTCCAGGTTGATTCTCTCAAGCAGCTGCCTGTGGATCACGTAGTTTTCAAGGAGAACATAATTCCCGGATTTCCTGGATTTTTCAAGCCTGTCTGCAATCTCTTCTTTTAAGGCATCAAGCAGAACTCCTCTCTCAGCTGCGATTTCCTCAAGGCTTACCAGTTCTCCTGAAAGCGGAATCTCCTTTTCCTCCAGTTTTGACCGGTCTTCTGAAAGCCTTTTTTCCTCGTATTTTCTAAGCACCTTCATGACTTCGTTTGCCGGAATCTTTTTGTCAAAGAAAATCACTTCCTGGGCAGGGAAGTCTTTTTCAGAGCATTTCAGCTTTCTGTCAATCAGGAGAATAAGAGGTTCTTTCACTTCCTTGAGTTTCTCAACTTTCTTTTCAAGGTATTCCGGAGTCCAGAAGCCCACAATTTCCAGGTACACCTTCATGCCGTCCCTCTGAAGGGAAAAGTCCGGCACAAAAGCATATTTTCCGGCTTTGAGAATCGTGGGTTCCCTTTTTACCTTCCAGCTCCCTAAACTGAAGCTGCTGAATATCTTTTCAAGCATGCTGTCATATGTTTCAATTTCAGCACCTATCTCCTGAGCTTCAACTTCCTCTTCCTCAAATCCGGTTTCATCTTCTTTCCCGGCTTCTTCCCTTTTTCCGGCTTCGTACCCTTCCTTTGCTTCTTCAAGTTGAAGTCCTGAAGAGAGGGCTTCCGGATATCGGATTGCTCTGGATGAGAGTTTAAAAGCCTCTTCCGAGTCGTTAAGGGTAAACTCGAGGATGCGCTTTCCCTGGTAACCTTTGTGGAGAATACCTGCCTTCAGCCTCCAGCCTTTTGATCGAAGGAGGGCCGGGAAGAGTTTTGCAAAGGAATTCCCATAGCGTTCCGACATACGGAAAAGAGAAGCTGGGCCGTCAAGATGGAGGTGAACACCTTTTAATTCTTCTGGTTCCCCGTTTTCTTCAGCGTCTTCCAGGGAATACATAAGCCCCGAACGAAGGATCTTCCAGAGTATCTTCTGAAAATCGCCCTTTATCCAGATATCAAGATCAACTGCGCGGAAAAGCAGGGTCTGGGTCAGGGAAATGTTATACTGTTTGAGAAGTTCTGCGGGCGAAAGAGGAAGGAAACTTTTCATTACCTGATTTTCCTCAAGGTCAGCCCAGAGTGCCTTTTCAAGTTCCCGGACCGAAATTGAGAGTTTTTTTGCCGCTTTTTGCAGCACCTCTTTTTTTTCGGCAGGAGAAAGAGCCATTCCTCCGCAGGCTTCAAAGACTGCTTCCCTGGCCAGGGAGGGATCGACAGCAGCATCCGTTTCGATCACAGCCCGCCTTCCAAGCAGCTGAGAGAGGCCCCTTATGAAGCGGTAATTCATCTCTTCATAGCCCTCAAGTTCGGCCAGAAGATCCCCGTAGGTTTTCCCAATATGCTGCTCGAAGGTTTCTATCAGAAGCCTTGCAAGTTCCAGGTATTCGGAGTCAAAGGCTGCATATTCAGGCTTTATTTTCCCTCTGGAAACACGGGTTACAAGAAGGTCAGATGTGAGCAGAAGAGCCACCTCCGGGACTTTCAGCGTTTTGATTTCCTTTCATCTGATTTTCTTTGTCTGCAATCTTTTTTCCATCAACCTGACTTTCTTTTTCTGTAACCTTTTTTCCCCGTCCTGCCTTTTCTTCAGGATTTTTTCGGGCTGAAACGGCCTCTTTTCTTCTCCTTGCAGTTCCGGTTTCTGTTGTTTCTTCGGCTATGATTTCGTAGAGTACGGCTTCTTTTCCTTCTTTTTTCCTGAGGATCCTTCCGAGGCGCTGGATATATGCTCGCTTGCTGCCTGTCCCGCTTGCTATAATCCCTACGTTTGCTTCAGGGACATCGATGCCTTCGTCAAGCACCCTTGAGGTGACCACAGCCCTGTATTTTCCGGTTCTGAACTTTTCTAGAATGGAATTCCTTTCTTTTGCAGGCGTCCTGTAGGTAATTGCAGGGATGAGAAATTCCCTGGAAATCCGGTGGACAAGCCGGTTATGTTCCGTGAAAATGAAGATCCTGTCTTCTCGATGTTCTTTCAGGATTTCTTTCAGTTTTACAAGTTTTGAGCCGCTGTTGAAAGCAAGGTCTCTTGCCGCATTTCTTGCAAGGAGAGCTTTTCTGGCTTCAGGATCTCTCCCGCTTTTCATAACCAGCTTCCGGAAGTCCTGCTGACCTTTCATTACCATTCCGGTTTTCCTGAGGTAGTTGAGGAACACGGAATAGTGCTGTTCATACTCTTTCCGTTCCTCGTCCGTAAGTGCAATAGCTATCCGTTGAATCCTGTAAGGGGCAAGATGTCCGCCTGCAAGTTCCGAGACCTGCTTTTCATATACTTTCCCCCCCACAAGCCTGTTCAGTTCCGAGTGCAGCTCGTCTTCCCGTTCGTAAGTGGCTGTCAGCCCGAGCCTGCAAGGGGCTGCGGAAAACTCGGCAATGCTCCTGTACCCGGCTGCAGGCAGATGGTGAACTTCGTCAAAAATAAGGAGGCCGAACCTGTTCCCAAGAGTTTCGGCGTGGATATAGGCAGAGTCGTATGTGGAAACTGTTATCGGAAGAATTTTTTTCTCTCCTCCCCCAAGCTTTCCGATTTCCATTGAAAAGGCTTCTTCAAGCTGCTTTTTCCACTGTTCAAGCAGGTCAAGGGTCGGGACAACGACAAGGGCAGGGGTATTGCACCCTGCAATTGCCCGGATTCCAACAAGGGTTTTTCCGCTTCCTGTTGGCAGAACGAGCACTCCCCACTTCTCATTCTCACTCCAGGACACAAGAGCTTCTGCCTGGTAGTCCCTTAATTTAAGTTTATGTCCTGAAGCCTCATATGCTGCTGCAAGGTCAGGACAGGGAAGGAGGTCAAGCACGTTGTCTTCAAACTGAATTCCTGAATTTTTCAGATAGTTAACCGTGTCCCTGTAATACATGGCAAGAGCCCTGAAACTTCCGCTCCTTTCGTCCCAGACTGCATTGGGAACCCTGACATTGCCCTGTATAAGCAAAGTTCCCTGCTTGAAGCTGATTTCGATCATTGTTTATTAAAAGTCTGGACGTTATATATAATACACGAGTTGCGCCAGCAGAGTTGCGGCTCTGCAGTGCGCTGTCCTTCTCGCTGCGCTCGAGAGGACTAATTTATAATGTGTTAGCTTTTCCGCCCGAGTTCCGCTTCGGGATCACAGGAAATCGGAGATTTTCTGGGAGTTGCGATGCAATCGCAACAGCACGGGGTCCGTTTCGCTGCGCTCAAGCGGACTAATTTGCAAATAAAGGCTCAATTTTTCTGTGTCCGTCGGCATTTTGTGTGATTTTCCGTGATTGTAAAAACTGAAATGAGTAAAGTGTAAATATTTACGTTCGAGGTTTAGTTTTATTGCAGAAAGAATATGCAGTTTATATAAAGAAGAGAGGTCGAAAATAAGTTTAAGTTAATCTAATTATAATACAAATGAAAGACAAATGAAATAGGAGTTCAATGTGAATTCAGATGACAGATCTTCAGAAGATGGCCGGGCTGGGGAAGGAGTATTTCCCGAACCTCTGCCTTTGGAAGCCCTTTTCCATAAGTACGGGATCGAGCGCAGCCATGCCGATAATGTGGCAAGGAATGCTCTTGAACTTTTTGATATTCTTCAGTCTATCCACGGGCTGAACCCCGAACTGCGAAAGTTTGTGGAGATAGATGCCCTTGTTCATGATGCAGGCGCGGTTACAGACTTTGAAGACCATCACAAAGCAGGAAGAGATATCCTGCGCCTGCACCCGCCTTCCGAACTGCCTGAACGGCTGTGGCCTGTTGTTGCCTGGACGGCTTTCCTGCATAAAAAGACGATCGGGAAAAAGAAACTCAGGAAACTTAAAGGAAAAGACTTCGGGAAAATGCCTGAGGATCTGCAGGACCTTACCCTGAGAGTGGCTGCCCTTGTCCGGCTTGCCGATGCCCTTGATTACAGCAGGATGGAAAGCAGGCTCGGGAAGGTCACTTTCGGGAAACGGGGTATCAGGTTCGAGATCGAAGGGCAGGGAGCTGCAATTGATGCGGAGAGAATGGCAAAAAAAGGTGACCTCTGGCACCTTCTCTATGATACGAAGCTTGAGTTCAGGCCTGCACCGAAGAAGTGATATACCAGGTAACATGAAAATCTCAAAACACAGAACCGGAGTGTTTACTGGCTTTTGTCTACGGTATTAACCGATGGGGTATAATTCTATGGGTCATCTTATACTTGTCAGGCACGGAGAACCCGGCTTGAAGCCTGAAGACAGGCTTGCCGGCTGGGTGGATGTTCCTCTCAGCGGGAAAGGGATCGAAGAAGCTCTTGAGTGCGCAGTAGAACTTGAAAATATCAAACTGGACCTTGCTTTTGCCTCAAACCTTGTCCGGACGCAGGAAACTCTTTTCATCATACTTTCCGGGCAGAAAAAAACAGGGGTACTTGTCCATGAAAGGGCAGGTGATGAAGGGGATTCAGGGAAGATTGAATGGTACTCCTATCCCGAAAAGCTCGGCAAAGAACTTATTCCGGTTTATATCACAGCTTCTTTAAACGAGCGCTATTACGGAAAGCTCCAGGGCAGGAAAAAGCAGAAAATGGAAGAAAAATACGGGGCAGAAAAGCTTTCCTGCTGGCGGTGGAACTTTGAGCCGGGTCCGCCTGAAGGAGAAAGCCTCAAAGCCGTGTATGAACGTGCAGTGCCTTATTTCGAGCAGAAAATCCTGCCTGCAGTAAAAGAGGGAAAAAATGTGATAATCTGCGCCCACCAGAGCAGCCTGAGAGCCCTGGTCAAATACATAGAAGGGATTTCAGATGAGGACATAAGGGAAGTCAGGTTCTCCACAGGTGAGCTTGCAATATATTATTTTTCCGAAGGAAGGCTGGTCAGGGAGAACGCTGAAATGAGTGCTGAGACAAAAAGAAACCTCTGAGTTTCTGTTTTTCTTAGTTCACAGTTTTGCGTGTTAACGTATTGAAAGGAGTTTATGTGTAGCCCAGAGGCAGGATATAAAGAGGTTCTTCATCTGCTGGCAGTTTAAGCACTTTTTTTACCTCTTCATCCTCAAAAGCTCCTATTGAACAGGTTCCGATCCCAAGCTCTACTCCCAGAAGATATACGTTCTGGGCAGAGTGCCCTGCTTCCATATGGGCATAGCGAATTCCTCTTTTACCGTATTTGCCTGTTATTCGAGGATAAACCGCAGAGATTACGATTGAGACATGAGCATTTTTGATCATGGGCTGGGAAAGAGCAGCTTTTGAAAGTTTTTCCCTCACATCTCCTGCGATTTCCCGGACAAGGGTATGTTCTTCAGGGATATACCTGTAAATTCCGGGCTCAAGCCCGCTGCCTTTTCCAGCAATGACATGGATTTCAAGCGGATAAAGTGCGCCTGCAGAAGGAGATGTCCTGAAACCTTCCTTTGAACTGATCCCCTGGGCTGCCCAGAGAAAACGGGAAATGAGCGGTTCGGACAATTCCCTGTCGGCATATTTGCGTACGGACCTCCGCTTTGCAATGAGTTCCTCGATACGGCTTCTACCTGCAGCATGCGGCTCAGGCATTTTGACTTTTATTGGCAGGTCGGTGATACCCTGATTTCCCATATTTATTTCCCCCATACTTTTTGTACAACGTTTTTATTCCTTGATTATTCTGTAATTATTCCGTAATCCGCTTCATTGCTTCTTCCGAAATCCTGTCAGGAGTCCACGGTGGGTTCCAAACAAGCTCTATTTTTGCTTCTTTTACTCCATCTATCGCTTCGACCTTTCGCTTCACGTTCTCTGTAATAAGCTCTCCCATAGGACAGCCAGGCATGGTTAGAGTCATTTTGATATGGACCCGGTCCCCTTTTACCTCTACCCCATAAACAAGTCCGAGGTCAATAAGGTTGATCGGAATTTCAGGGTCGTAGCATGTCTTTAGAACTTCAATTACTTCTTCTTTCGTAACGATGGTACCCTCCCCTCAAGGTATGGATCTACAGTAATTTTATGCTTTCAATTTAATAAAAAGGTGGATAGAATTAAATATATTTCCCAGAACTTCAACAAAGGCTTTTCTCCGGTTTGAAAACGTGTGTCCGGCAGTGAAATTATTCAAAAAAGAAATCTTAAAGCTACTCTGGCTGCAACAGTCTGTTCGCATGAGTATTGATTTGTGCCCCTTTCAGGGTTCACTATATCTGTAGAACCAGAGTACCGGTCTGAGCTTTCCTGGATGCTACAGCTCACAGCTACTAAGATCCTAGCCGAAAAGTCAGTCATTGCATGTTGTAGAAGTTACAATAGGTCCTAATATCGAGTATCTGCTACGTTGTGCATATTTCCAAGTGTAAAATCTACAGCAGGTTACAACACTTTTCGGCTAGGCCCTTAGACGAAAATAGATCTCTCAATGCTTTACTTATACAAAACCTACTTATATTTCCACATATGTAAATTATTATATTCCTTGATTAATATACTCTTTTTTTAAACCTGGGGAATTGCAAGTAGTTGTTTTTTTAGTGGAGATGAGTACTGTAAGCTATTTTTTCATTAACAACGGTATTGGGGGATTAAATTGAAAGAAGCGACATGTGATAAAACACATAGAGAGTATATCCTTATAAAAATTTTAGGAATTACGGCGCTGGCACTTATAATGCTTGTTAGTATCGTAGGTGCAGCGCCATATGCATATATTACGAACAGAAACAGCGATACCGTATCTGTAAATAACACAGTAACCAACAATGTTACAGCTACTGTGCCTGTAGGATACTTACCTGTGGAAGTTGCAGTCACACCTGATATGACGCCTAGAGAAGCCTATAACCGGCTCCTGAACACTTCCGTTGAGATAGCTTACCTCGATACGATGATAAGCCTCTCTGATTGGGATCAATCCATTTCAATGCCTCCGAATGCGATTGAATATCGGGCCAAGGCTCAAAGCTACCTAGTGGATCAGGAAAACAAGAAGTGGATCGATCCTGAGTTCGGCAAGCTTCTCTCCATTGCCAATAATGGCAGTAATTGGTCGACGATCGAAGCCGCCAACATAAGGCTCTGGAATCGTGATTACAACAAGAAGATAAAACTCCCCCCAGACTTCGCTGCCCGTGAGTCACAGATGGCATCTCTGTCCCAGGCCGCCTGGGAGGAAGCCAGGGAGAAGAACAATTACTCCATATTCCAGCCCCACCTGAAGGCTATGGTTGAGCTGAACAAAGAGAAGGCCAGATACTTGGGCTATGAGGAACACCCGTATGATGCTCTCCTGGATGACTTCATGCCTGGCATGACCGTTGACAAGTGCGACAAGCTCTTCGATGTCATCAAGCCCGAGACCATAGAGCTGATAAAGAAAATAAAAGAATCTAACGAGACTGCTTCAAAGAATATCTACGGCAACGCCTCCTATTCAGAGGACAAGCAGGAGGAGTTCACGAAGAATATAACGTCTGCCCTGGGCTACGATTACGGATCTGGGCTGATGGTAAAGACCAAGAGACACCCGTCAACGTACAGCATTGGAGCCCATGATGTCAGGACCAGCCTCCGGTATAAAGAACACAACCCGGAGGAAGCTATCCTGTCAGCAATACACGAGAGTGGGCATGGCATAGCCGCCCAGAGGATTCCAGATGGGTACTATGGAATGCCAATAGGTACCGAACCAGGTATGGACATGGCAGAGGCTGAGTCGAGGCTATTCGAGAACAACCTGGGCCGCAGCAGAGCATTCTGGGAGCACTGGTTACCTCAGATGAAGAAGGAATTCAGACCAGAAATGGATAATGTCTCAGTGGATGATATGTACAGACATACCAATAGGCTAAACATCGTCCCTGTCCGTCTAGATGCGGACGAGGTATCTTACATTCTCCATATCATCATCCGTTATGAGATCGAACGCGACCTCTTCGATGGAAAGATTAACGTAGACGACGTGCCGATGATCTGGAATCAGAAGTACAAGGAGTATTTAGGAGTGAACATCACCGACGACAAAAACGGCACACTTCAAGACATTCATTGGGCTTCAGGAAGCTTTGGCTACTTCCCGGCTTATGCCATAGGTTCCATGAACGCTGCTCAGCTGGAGGCGGCCATGAGAAGAGACCACCCTGACCTGGACCAGAGATTCGCTTCAGGCGACTTCTCCATTCCTGCTACCTGGATGCAGGAGCACGTATACAAGTACGGTGCCATCTACGATACGCCTGAGCTGATGAAGAAAGCAACAGGGAACGAGACAGAGGCTTATGATTTCCTAAACTACCTGAACAGCAAGTACAAGAAAATATACAATTTTAAGTGACCCTATAACAACTGAGAGACGCCTGACGGCTTGCAGTAGTTTTTAAAGCCTCCGAGCTACTTATATTTTTAAGTAGAATTCCGTCAACTGACCAAATCCAATGGGTAGGGCTTGCAGGGATCAGGCTTACAATAGATCTATCGATTAAGAGCCGATCCGAAAAGTAGAATAACTGCGATTTATGGTAATAAGTGTTAGTGACAAAACGAAAAATCGTACATGACTACGAGATCTCTGATAAATTCTGGACTAAAATAAAACTTTTACTACCACCTTCAAAGCCTAAAAAGAAGCTTAGACGACCCAGAAAAGATGATAGAAGAATAATGAGTGGTATCTTCTGTCTTCTCCTTACTGGTTGCCAATGGAAAGCTTTGCCACGATTTTATGGAGCTCCAAGTACCGTCCATGATCGCTTTCAGGAATGGCGAAGAGCAGGATTCTTAGAGAACATATGGAAAGCTGGTCTTGTTGATTATGATGCAGAAAACTTTTCGGATAGGTTCTAATATATTTCTTGTGTTTTTTCCACATTTCTTGTGTTTTTTCTACATATCTTGTGTTTTTCCCGTGCCTGGTAACATCTGAAAAGATCCCAAGATAACAGCTTATCTTCCATTTTTTCCTTACTGGATAAGAGTTCTGTCCTCAACCCGGTGTACCTCTCCATTTTTTGTAAGTATCCGGTATTTCAGGGTATGACCCCTGATACCCTTATCGAGTTGCTGATTACCCAGATATTAAAGGCTTCAAGATCCTCAGGATGAACGATATCAGCGTACAGGAGTTTTCCATCTTTAGAATCAACAGGTTCGTATCCAGGAATTGCAGAATTTCACGCGCTGAAAAAGCTATTTTAAACGTTAAATTATATATAAAATTCCTCTTAATTACTCTTATTGTGAGGAATGTTAACGCTAACGTGAATATATCATTCAAATTTCAGCCCACTTTGGAAAGATTATTTAGACGGTGGGAGTAGAAAAAGGAGTAAAAAGAAGCCTACAGTTAAAAGAAAGGCATAATCTGTTTACTTCAGTATACCTTTAACCTGTTTTAGCACTTCTTCAGTGCTGTGCCATCCACTTGCATGCCAGACAGGTTTTCCATTAATAGCATAGAGCACAGAAAGGGGCATCATAGCTACGTTATACTCTTTCATCTCCTTAAGGTGGTCATCACACATCACAAATTCAAAGAATACCCCCTTCTCAATTTCTGGAATATTAAGAAGTGCTGTACTAACATACCTTTTTAGAGACTCACAGTTTCCATAGCCATGCCCTGTAAATATTCGGTGATTGGTTTATTTTTGTAGTGATAGGAAATAGGTTCCGTTACAAAAAATCTGGCTCCCTTGCAAAATCAGAAAAAACCTTCACAATTAGGAAAGTTAATCATTTTCATTAGGGAAAAAATAATACACAAAGGTAAGAATTATAGTCTCAAATTGCAGAAATATTATTTTTGCAACAGAACCATGTTTGTACATTTCCCTTGGATCTTTCCCTTGGATCTTTTGCTTTTAATTCATTATTCATAGATTTGTATGCTTATTTTGAATTTTTTGCAACGGAACCTACTACAGAATATCGAAAAATAGGCTTTGAGAGAATAAGTAAAGGAGTAGGAGTCATGAAAACCCCTCCTTATAAGATCACTTTTTCAGATTTTGTCTCCCGCTACTTTACCAGATCACCGGTCTCTCATTCTCTGCTCTGTAAAGTTTATCTCCTGGCTTTACGTCTGGAAATGCCTTGTAAAATTCAGGCATGTTGAAGACCACGCCGTTAACTCTGAACTTGGAGGGCGAGTGTCTCTCTACCTGCGTGTGAAGCCTCAGGTATTCGTCAGTGTCTGATTCCCTCCATGTCTGGGCGAAGCTTAAGAAGAACCTCTGATCTTTGGTGAATCCATCGATCATTTCCGGCTCTTCTTTAGATGAGTAATTATAGGCGTGATAAGCTACGGGTAAGCCTCCAAAGTCTGCTATGTTTTCTGCCAGGGTCAGGTTGCCGTTGATGTACAGACTTGGCAGGACTTCGAACCTGTTATACTGATCTACCAGAACGGCAGTGCTTTTGTTGAAGTTTTCTGCGTCTTTTGGCGTCCACCAATCCGTCAAATTTCCAGTGGCATCAAACTTCCTGCCCTGGCTATCGAAGTGGTGAGTTATCTCATGTCCTATAACGAAGCCTATGGCTCCGTAGTTGACTGCATCATCGGCGTCTTTGTCGAAAAAGGGCGGCTGAAGGATGCCCGCTGGGAAGAATATAATAATCTTGTTATAGTCTGCATAAGCATTAGTTTCCTGGGGATTCATTAACCAGAGATTGCGATTTACTGGCTTGCCTATTCTATCCAAGCCGGCAGGACCATGGTAGAAATTGAAATTCGCGGCTCTCATGGTATTATTGACATATGAATCATTCTTTACTTCAAGCTCTGAATAATTCAGCCACTCATCAGGGTAGCCTACCTGGACATCTAGAAGCTCTAGCTTCATGAGGGCTTTCTGCTTTGTTTGAGGCTCCATCCATGTCAGGTTTTCAATTCTTTCCCTTTCGGCCTTCTTCAGGTTGGATACCATCTCCTCCATTCTAGCCTTGGAGTATGGGTCGAAATACCTATCCACATAAATATGGCCTATAGCCTCACCCATGACATTGTTTTCCACGTCGATGACCCTCTTCCAGCGGGGCTGCATCGTCTGATTGAGACTAAACCTGTGATAACTAAAGTACTCCTCCTCCAGGTCAGAGCTGAGGTAGGGGGACGTGCCTGAGATCAACTTCCAGCGCAGGAAGGTCTTCCAGTCAGCTATACTTTCTTCTTGAAGGGCAATGCTAAGCTCCTTGAAATAGGACGGGTTTCTGACGTTGACTTCGGTTACGTCCGGGCGACCCAGGGTGTAGAAGAAACAGGACCAGTTCATGCCTGGAGCAAAAGCCTGAAGCTCCTCAAGGCTCATCTTGTTATACGTTTTGACCACGTCGTTGTCGTCCACGTTGTTGAAGGATGCGTTGGCCAGCCTGGTCTCTATCCTCATCACGGTCCTGGCATTATCCTCAGCAACCTTTGGGCTATCGCCTAGATAGATGAACATCCTGGATATGTGATCAAGGTATAGCTCTCTGGTCATGTTAGATACATTGTCCTGCCTGAGATAATAATCTCTATCTGGAAGGCCCAGATCTCCCTGAGTGAGAGTTGCTATCATGATCTTGCTGTTCTTTCTGTCGGGCGCGGCGTATAGAGAGAAGAAGGGGCCCATGCCATAGACGCAAATGATGGACGATACATTCTGGAGATTAGAAGTGTTTGAGATATTGTCTATCAGCTTCAGCTTGCCTTTGATAGGATCCAGACGCTGCTTATCCCTGGTGACATTATCCATTCCCATGCGGTAGAACTCGCCTATCTTCTGGTCGAGGCTTCCCTCAGGCGCAGAAGTGTTGTTGGCTGCGCTCTCCACTATTATTTTGACACGATCGTAAGTTCTGTCCCTTACTATTTCGAACTCCCCGTAACTTCCTTTGTCCGCAGGCACAGGGTGGCTTTTTATCCAGCCTCCATTTGCATACTCATAGAAGTCGTCTCCAGGTTTTACTGAGAGGTTCATGTTTCCAGGGTCGATAGCCTTCTCATATCCAGAAGTGCTCACGTTGCCTATCGAAGTTTCAGACGAACCAAAAGCCACAAAGGTTAAAGCGTTTATTAGTGCGATGCTAAGGACAAATAGATATATTACTCCCTTCCTCTTCATGTTCCCTCACTCCTACTACTCTTTATTTTTTAGTGCGCTATTCTCCTAATCACTCAAAACATCCGTTTAAGATCAGGGAAGATTGCTGCGTTAATGACCTTTTCTTAGAAAATCCACTATAGACAAATAAAAGTGTAATAATATAAAACATTAAATATTATAAAAAAAACGGCTGGAATTTATGATAATGCCAGGACTTAAGGTTATTATCACTTTTCATGGACTACAAAACACTATCGATCCCATTGAATGTCATGCTCCAGGTTACTCTTTCAAAAGGCAATTAAATAACGAGCTCATCCCAAAACCAATTTTATTCTCAAATCAGTAAAGTTTCAGAACTATTTTCATTGAGCTCATCTCAAAAAAAATTTTCTTCTCAATCAGTAAGAGTTTCAGGAGCATTTTTCAGGATCAAAAACTCGATTGATTATTCATAATATGCGATTCGAGAAGTAATTTTGAGTTTTGGGATCAGTTCAACTAGAAACGATAATTTATATTCAAAATCTGTATAGATTTTCTTTAACTTTTTAGACATTCCATTATTGACTTTTCGATAGTCTCTTAGAGTAAAAATTTTTTTTCTGTAAATAACCTGCAATCTAAGCTAAAATACTATTGTCTCGATGGATTTATAATTTCTGAGAACTAAAAGAAATATGATATTAGAAACATAGAATAATAATTTGGAATTTTTACTTTTTATTAAAACATCTTTTTTATATGTAAACATATATATATTTATTTATATATGTGTTTTATTATAATATCTATCATCATATGAGGGGGTAAAAATGAGAGAAATGACATTTGACAATAAATGCAGAGGGGCCACTATTTTAAAAATTTCATGTGTAGTGATGGTGACGCTTTTATTGCTTGTGAATTCTGCAGGTGCAGCACCGTTTGCATATATTCCAAACTATGACAGCAACACTACCTCTGTAATGGACATAGCAAACAATAATGTTACAGCCACGGTACCTGTAGGAGCTTGGCCATGGGGAGTTGCAGTTAGTCCGGATGGATCAAAGGTGTATATAGCGAACAAAAACAGTAGCGATGTCTCTGTAATTGACACCACAAACAACACTGTTATAGATACGGTAAAAGTAGGAACTAATCCATCTGCAGTTGCAGTCAACTCCAATGGAACGAAGGTATATGTGACGAACCATGGTAACAGTAATATTTCAGTAATTGACACCTCAAACAATACCGTTACAGCTACAGTGAACGTAGGAATCTATCCGGCTGGAGTTGCAGTTAGTCCAGATGGATCAAAGGTGTACGTGACAAGCTCGGATTATATTGCATACTTAGATTATAACAGCACTCTCTTTGTAATTGACACTGCAACAAACAACATAACAGCCACGGTGAAAGTCGGAACCAGTCCAACTGGAGTTGCAGTTAGTCCGGATGGGAAAAAAGTATATGTAGCGAACTTCTTTAGCAACACTACCTCAGTAATTGACACAACAAATAATAATGTCATAGCCACGGTACCTGTAGGAGCCTGGCCATGGGGAGTTGCAGTTAGTCCGGATGGGAAAAAAGCATATGTAGCGAATTTCTTTAGCAACACTACCTCAGTAATTGACACAACAAATAATAATGTTACAGCCACGGTGCCTTTAGGAGCCAATCCTTCTGGAATTGCAGTCACCCCAGATGGAACGAAGGTGTATGGCTGGCAAACATAAACGGAACAGTCTCTGAAATTGACACCAGCAAATAACACTGTTTTAGCCACGGTGAAAGTAGGAAGTGCCCATCTTTTCATTGGCCAGTTTATAGGGAAAGGACCAATAAAGTAATATTATCTCTGTAAATTGACAAAGATACAAAAACTGGTTCTGTTGCAAAAAATTGTCTGTTTCACCAAACCAGTGAAAAACATCACAATTGGGATATTAATATGTCATAAGCAGGTCAATAATAACGCAAAAAGAAATTATTATAGCCTAAAAGGGTAGAAAAATTATTTTTGCAACAGAACCAGATTGATTAACTTTCCTAATTGTGAGGTTTTTTACTGATTTTGTAACAAAGTCAGATTTCTTGCAACGGAACCATAAATACTGCCAGCAAAACAGCTATTTTATTTTTGATTTGTCTTTCCATATACCATACACTCCGTATTTTTCAGTATTTTTAAATATGCCATTGTTTAAAAAAGAGATCTTACAGTAGCCGTTTCTTCTTTTAAAACAAATCGTGAATTCCCCAATATTAAGGATCTTAATATAAGCATATATTAGTTTGCGTGATAATTTTATATTAAGCATTACATATTTCAAATTGGGATTCTATGGATTACTTCAAAACCTGGAAAGAGGTTATGCTAAGACCTTCTGATTTTTACAGAGAAATGCCAACAACTGGAGGATACAGCGAACCGCTAACTTTTGCAGCAATAAGCTATATCATATCCGGGCTTTTAACTGTAATTTTCATTCGTGGGTTGCATATAGGCGATATGTATGGGGTGGATAGTAGTGAATTTAGTTTTTCTATGCTACTTACAGCTGTAATTATGACTCCTATTTCAGGCATTATTTATCTTTTTATAGTTGGAGCAATATTTTATATTACTTATAAAGTACTTGGTGGAACTGGTAGTTACGAGGGCACTGTAAGATTCATGTCCTATGCAAGTGCCATACTGGTAGTTTCCTGGATTCCTTTATTAAACTTGATTGCTTGGATTTACGGCAGATAACGCTATATTGTGGTTGGTACATTTGGACACAAGGTAAGTATGGCGAAATCCGGCTTTAGCTATACTCCTGCCATATATACTAGCCATATTATTGGCGATTATATTATTGGCGATTATAATTACAGCAGTTCTAGCTTTCTTTGGGTCTGACTTTTTTGAGTTCTAACTTTCTCTATACTAACTCCAAATTTTAAAATAGTATCGATTTATAGTTGGAATCTATCAGACTTATAATAATGACAGAACGTTTTAAGGTAAAATGTTGCTGACAGATATAGTTCAACATACCAATAATTAGAATGATATTATTACTATAAAATATAATGAAAAAAAATAAGTAGCTATAGCACTGGAAAATTAATCATGAAAACCTCAATAGTAAAATGATGGACGACCGGCTTATTAAGGTGACAAATAATTAAATTTTTGAGATACTAAACTATATTCGGTTGTGGTGCAAAAATAATATTTCCGCAGTTTGAGACTATGATTCTTACCTTTATGTGTCATTTTTTCCCTAATGAAGATGATTAACTTTCCTAATTGTGATGTTTTTCACTGATTTTGTAACATAGCCAGATTTTTTGCAACTGAACCGAGTTTGGTAATAGACGATTTGAGTTCAGGAAACAAGATTCCGAACATTCAGAATTAAAAGTCAAGCCTTATTGATAACAAAATATGCTGCCTGGATTGGATGGTAGAACTAAAATAGGCACAGTCAACGTTCTGATGATAAAATCTAAACAGTATTTCATAGATCGGTCAACTCGAATGAATAATTGAACTGCCGGGAGGAATGGAAATTGCTTCCATTATTACAAAAAGCTCGGCCGATAATCTGGGTTTAAGAGAAGGGCGCGAGGCATACGCAGGAATTAAAGCCACAAGCGTAACGCTAGCTTCTGACTGACCTGCCTAATTTTAGTATTGCAGACAAAAGCCTCTTAGCAAAACTGTTCTTACCAACTTAAAACAGACGTTTTTCAGTTCCGAAGTGTAACTTTATAAAAGAGGTATCTAGTGGAAAAATTTTATCCATAACTTTACATATCTCTGATCTTGATTATCCTAGCTCGCCACTATTTGGTTGGAGGGTTACAGGACTGGACTATGGTTAATTACTGCAGTAATTCTATGTCCAGGCATAGTAATCAGACGGAGATAGGCAAGGATAATGTAAATCAGCTAGAGGTCAAGTGGATTCTTAACACAGGATCTGTAATTGAGGACTCGCCTTTAATCGTAGGAAAGACCGGGTATGTTCAGAATAACAAGTACCAGGTCATTGCTTTTGATATGGATACTGGACTTAATAATTGGAAGTACGACCCTAAAACAAGACCTGCACCATCACATGGCATAGCCTACGACAACGGAGCAATTTACGCTCCAACTGGTCCTAACGGTACTGTAGTCGCCTTAAATGCTGAGAACGGCACCAAAATCTGGGAATCGCCGGCTTTACAACCTTTGGGAGGATCATTTGTTCTTACTTCACCCCCGCTTGTATGGAAGGATTACCTGATTCTTGGATCCGCGTTTGGAGATGTGGTCCTTGAGGGGCCTCCTGCTACGAAGGGGACGGTGACTGCCCTCGATAAGAAAACCGGCAATATAACATGGCAGATCAATACTACAGTAGGTGACTGGGTTGAAGGAGAGAATGCCACTGTTAATG
>CAVRJG010000072.1:0-12420 GCA_963721455.1 uncultured Methanosarcinaceae archaeon | reverse complement strand
CAGTGTCGCAAATTTGCTGTAAATTCGAAGTCAAGTTTTTATGTACTGTGTGTAATTTTGTTCTTCCGATATGGAATTTTTAAACTACCGACTTTTTGAGATTTATGATTTTACAGCAAAATCGGCACACTGCCCAATCTCCTGCAAGCCCGTGTATCAGATAATAATCGAAGTATGGAAAGTGAAATCAGTGATGAGAGCGTTGCTGTCCGGTTTCATTCTGAGAAAATAGGCTTCCTTCTTGCAACTGTTGATGATTTTCTCATGAATGTTAAAATCGGGGAGGGGATCGAACAGGTTCTGGAAAAAGGAGACACAATCCGGGAAAGCTAAATTTATTTCCCAGTTTTTCTTTCTTCCCTTTATTTTCTTTCCTTTGCCTTCTATAGTAAACTTACGAATTAAGTACACTTTTAAAAACCAATTATGGTTTAAAATGTAAATATTTAAACTTAAGCCGCTATGGGTTTTATAACTACGAAAAACACAGACGGGCAGGGAAAAACTCAATCAAGATTCTATAACCACGGAAAACGCGGAAAGCGCGGAAATCTCTGTGCCCTCATTTCCTTTATTCTGTGTTTTCCGTGCTTTCGGTGGTTCGCTTTTTCATCCAAATATGGTCAACAAATGAAGTGTACACTTTTTAATTTCATTTTCAGCAAAGGATCAAATTTATAAAGTGTAAATATTTTCTGCGATTACTATATTTTTATCGGGGGAGCTGTCACTCCCCTGAACCTTCCCGCCAGAGCAGTATAAGTTCTTTGAGCCTTTCGTCCGTGAGTTCTGCTCCGGTTTCAGGGATTTGTAGCCCATTGCGATAGATATGGATAGCCTCCTGTAGTTCTTCGGTACTTATGTTTTCCCCTTCCTGAGAATCCGGGCTATCCCATGGGTTCCAGGCGCGAACTGTCCAGTTCCAGCTCTGTGTAACTTTTTCGTCCCCGTTTATGGCAATTGCTGTAATGTTATAAATGCCTGGAGAACGGATGCTATCCGAATATGAGCTTTTCTGGACGCGGGATTCAGAGATTATGCTTTCTCCATTAAGATACCAGATTACATTGCAGGCATAGTTTGTACTAACACTAAACTCCTGCTTCTTTCCTTTGTAGCTTGTAATATTTCCTCCGGGGCTGGCTGAGTTAATTGAAAGAGGTGTCACTGTTATATAACCGGGTTTTGTCTCGGTGTCAAACCCGTTACTGTTTTCGATAGTCAGAGAAACTGCATAATTCCCGTAAGACCCGTAGGTATAGGTTGGATTTCGGGCTGTAGAGTCTGTATTTCCATCTCCGTTCATGTCCCATTCCCATGAAAAGGCATTTTTGGAGAGGTCAGTGAACTGGACCGTAAGAGGATAAACCCCGCCTGTGATATTTGAGGAAAAGTCAGCCTCAGGAATTTCATTGCTGGTTGTGAAAGCTTTTATGCAGAGATTCGCTTCCGAGTTGCTGGATATATCTTCCCACTTGACCCCGTCCGGGCTCACATAACTTTCTCCGGGATTTGCCTGTGCCTTGCTGCTGTAAAGGGCTACAGGCTGTTCGACTGCAAGAGGACCTTCAGCAGAAGGGTTGCTGAATCTTATAACTACTGAGAATTTATCTCCTGCACGTATGGGTACTCCCGAGTTCAGCACATGTGTATGGTATCCTGGGAAGGAGTATCGGCCGTTTTCCTTTGCAACGAATCCTTGTCCCGAGTTAACAGGGCCGGAAACCGGATTTTTGTAGACGTATATCTCGTAAGCCGTATTAAGGTCCGTAGTATAGAATCCTATAGCTCTGAGGGTTTCATCCCTTTCAGATGTAAAGACATTACCACCCCAGGCAATCGAGCTTCCTGGATATTCTTTTGATACTATCCATCCAAGAGGGTCATACTGGTAGATATGGTCATAATTATCCTGACTTTCAGCTGTGAATACGGCATTTTCATCAAATCCGATTTTTGTGTCGTAGTATGAAATATAGAAGTACCCGTCTTCACCCCAAGTTTCACCCCAGCTATTCTTCGCTATAAAAGCCCCGTCTCCGGGCGGAACCTGCGTAAACAAATTCCTGTCAAAAGAGTCATTCCAGCCCACAATGGTTACAGCGTGATTGACAAACCGGTTCCCAGTATATCGATAGGTGTGACTTTTTTCCTGATAATAAGCCAGATTCCAGTACAGTGTAGAGTATACAGCCCCGTATTCTAGAAGTGCCCTTTTGAGAACCTCGTTATCCAGAAACTCTGTCTTTTCAGGGAGGAAAAATACCTCCTGCACATGTTTCTGTACAGGAAGCCCTGTGGGTGAATAGGCGGACAACTCGTTATAAGGGTCTAAGGATTCATTTACAGGCCCGCTCCAGCGAGAAAGGTATGCTGTTGATATGAATGCGTTCCCGCCGTCATCCGAAGTTAGATCGAAACCTTCCGGATAGTTCTTTGAGACAAGGTTCTTCATGTTGTTTTCGGAATAGTCATAGCTTTTTCTTTCTGCTCCCAGAAGGTAAGATTCAAGAGATGCCATGCTTGCAAAGGCCCAGCAGCTTCCATCCTTTCCCTGATTCTTTGCAACTGTTACTTTTCCTTCCTTGCGCAGATCATAAGCAGGCGGAAGGTCTGAACCTGAAGCTCTCAGTAAAAGTCTTCCTTCAGAGCTTGCAAGTTCTGGCAGGTTCACAGGCGAGGGTCTATACCCTGTGCCTGAAGTCTGTCCGTAACTATCTCCAAAAGAAAGAGGTTCAATCGAGTAAGGCTGCCAGTCTTCCAGAAAGTCGGGATTTATCGGTGCTGTTTCAATCGTAGATTCAACCACGGATTCAGCAGAAGATGTGCAGTTCTGCGGCATTTCAGGATCTTCGACACTTCCTGCAGCAAAACCCGGGCTGCCCGCCAGGCACAAAATCAAGACCGTAAATATAAGCAGAAAAGATTTCATTTTTTTAAGCAGGGAGAATTTTATTGTTGTCATGATTTTTAGCCTCAGTTAGATCATTTCTTGGCCAGCCCACAGGAAGTTCCTTAAATCTGGTCGTTAGTATAGGTCTTTGTCATTATTTTATAACTTACTTATTGAAATATTTGTGGAATCGGTCTATAAATAGTTTCCTAACTGAGCTAATTTTTTATTATAGGATTGGACAATTTTGTTCCTATAAGCGCCCTGCAAAAGCTAATCATAGTTTTACTCATTAGCGAAAAAGGGTTCCGTTGCAAAAAATCCTTTCTAATGATACAATAGAAAATAAAAAGGGTTCTGTTGCAAAAAATCTGACTATTTTATAAAACCAGTGAAAAACATCACAATTGGGATATTAAGATGTCATAAGCAGGTCAATAATAATACAAAAAGAAATTATTATAGCCCAAAAGGGTAGAAAAATTATTTTTGCAACAGAACCGTATATGCTGATGGCGAAAAACTTGATGATTCGGAAGATAAAGTAGGAAACGAGAAATATAAGGAAGAGAAAGAGATTCAGAAGGAAGTAAAGAAAGAGGGGAAACAAGGCAAATCTTTGTATGAACGCCTTGGTGGGATTTATGCCATCGCTCTGGTAGTGAATCGTTTCAGCGATACTATTGTAAACGATCCGATTGCTGGCCAAAATTCAAAAAACCCTGCCCTGAGGGATTGGCACAACAATAAATTAAATAGATTGCCAGGCCTCAAATTTATGAGAACTCTGTGGGTTGCTGCAGTGTCAGGTGGGCCGTTCAACTATACAGGCAAAAACCTTGCAGATGCTCATCGTGACTTGCGGATCTCACCCGAGGAGTTCGATGCAGTCGCAGCAGATCTCGAAGAATCACTCGACTACTACAATGTTCCCGAACGAGAAAAACAGGAAGTCTTAGCTGCCTTCGCAGCACATAAGGATGAAGTAACTGCCGGTTATTTCGAAGCGAAATTAAACGAAAGTGTAAATAATACTACCAAATGTAAACAGTACTGACCTTGGGATAAGTTCCTTCGGAAATATGTTTTGAGAGAAGGTGGGAAGTACTTTGAAAAACGGAAATTACATTTTTTTATGCTTTTCCTCGGTTCCGTTGCAAAAAATCCTTTCTAAGGTTCCGTTGCAAAAATTTCAAAATAAGCATGTAAATCTATGAGTAATGAATAAAAGGCAAAAGATCCAAGGGTACTGTGTCTTATTTTCTGTAAGTTAAAAGTCAGATTTTTTGGTACTGTATTGCATTTGGTTTAGTGACTTTTGGAGATTTACGATTTTACAGAACTTTCAGTACACTGCCGATTTTTCTTATCTACAAGTGCTCCCCATATTAGAGAGAAAACAATAAAAATTCCTCCGTATGCAGCATATACTCTTCCAAAATGAGCGGGCTGGAAGGTTTGAACAATTCCATAAACAGCTAATGTTAATCCTCCAAGAAGCCCGAATAATGCCCCTTTATTTTCTCTTAACCATAACCAGACCAGATATCCACCTCCGATTTCAAAAAGTGCAGAAAGGAAAAAGAGAGCCAGAGGATCAGGGTCGCCTTTTTCCTTTACCATATAGACAATGCCCGCAATGAGCACTCCAAGACCGACAATCAGGAATAACGCAAACAACAACTCTTCTTTTATGCCGCTTCATTCTGAATTGATTTGCTTTTACCCATCCACAACAAGATACTTGACACGATTCCCAGAACCGGCAATTCAATCAATGGCCCAATCACCAGTGCAAGAGAGATCAATGGCCTATCGGGAAAAGCGGCAACGGCAATCGCAAGTGACAACGGTGAGTTCCTTGCCAGTGTTGTCATGATGAGCGGTATGGTATCATAGAAACTCATTTTCAGCCGCTCTCCAATGAAGTAGACAAGGAAGAAAATGAATACATAGAAACATGCCAGAGGCAACAGCATTTGCAGTAGCAACATGGGATTACCGAGCAGCGCCTTGCCTTCCGACGCAAACATGGCGATAATAGCAATGCACAAAAAGATAAGCTGTAAATCGTCGCTTTGATTTAGTAGCCCCTTCAAGATACGCTGTATTTGCTTGACCTTACTTGCCAACAACTTTACCAGTTGCGCAAAAGCCATCGGAATCACCAGCACAATGATGATGCTCCATAAGATGTCCGCGCCATTCATTCCCACCTTGCTGCCATAAAAAATAAAGAGGTACACCGGAAGCAGAACTACCTGCAAAATAAGGTTCAGCGGCAAAATCGACGTTGCTAGGGGGACATTTCCCTTTGAAAGGCCCGTAAAGACCAAATACCAATCGGTGCAGGGCGTTACCATCAGCATGAGAAAACCAACTTGAAGGTCAATCGAATCGCTTAAAAACACCGTGCCCAGTAGCACCGCAAAGACAGGCGTCCAAACAAAGTTGACCAGCAAGGATGTGATAGTAAATTTATGGTTCAAAAACGAATTTTTGACTCTTTTCAAGTCCACGGATAAAAAGACCATGAAAAGCAGCGCCATCAGAAAAGGTTTAATGAGGTTAACTGAAAAATCTCCAAAGGAGGTTGTCCCACCGAGCAACAGGCCAGCCAGAGCGGCGCTGATGATAAAAACCGGCTGCAATTTCGTTATTAGGTTTATTGTAAAACACTCCTAGAATGAATTGTTACACAGTAAAAGATGTTAATTTTCATGTAGTCTACTTAGAGCCTATCCGAAAAGTCAGTAATGCATGTTGAAAAGTCACAATAGGTCTATAATATCAGAGTATCCGTTCCGGTTTTGCATATTGCATATTGTAAAAGTTATAGCAGGTAACCACTTTTCGGATAGGCTCTTATTATCTTATGATATATATTTGATTTTATATTACATATCTACAACTTGAAAAGAATCAAAACACATTCTTAAAATAGAGAAGCGATTATAGTTAAATAGGTCTTTTCGAAAATTCATAAGATACGCTTTTGATCATTACAAATAGGTGTTTGCTATGACAGAAAGTTTTGATGAACTAGACGCACATTTTGACAACATAGCCGGCTCCACTGAAGGTGAAGCTATCAAAATGGAACATATGATGTTGGAAAAGGTCTCAATGAATCCTGCAAGAAGAAAGCTTCTCAGGGTTGTTGGGGTCTTCGGAAAAGACGAGAAACAGCTAAAGGAAGAATCAGGATTAAACGATTTCTTCTTTAAATACAATATGGATTTCCTTCTCAAAGAGAATTTACTGAAATTAGAAGACGGAATGTACCGTCTCACGAATTCGGGAATTGCACTGCATGATTCAGTATGTTAAAAATCGAAATTTTCCATATTTCTGAGCATGTTTGCACGTCCCACTTTCTCATTTTTCTATACCTCTTCAAACTATGCTTTTCTTATCTCATTCATTCCGGTGACTATAGGAATATGGACATTTTGACCGATTAACCACCAATGAAAAATAAAATTTACAGAACTTTAGGTACACTACTACCCCGAAATTTCCATAACTTCAATTTCATTAAACAGCTATTGAGAAAGTTTAAGCTTTATCAATGGATGTTTTGTACATATGCATTCGTGACAATAGTTTCTAAACATATTTTCTCTAGTAGTTATATTAGTAAAAAACAAGTTACTTGCTGAAAATAGGAAATATTTTAAACGAGTGGCTTGTTATGCCCTATCCAGTTGTACATATTCTGTTCTTTGTATTCTGTATCAATGCAATAGCCGTGTATGATGCTATCAGATCAATTTTTCACAAAAAAATCTCTTTTTGGGGTTCAATTCGTTTACTGTTGCTATTACTTGTAGGCAGCTTATGCGCGCTGTTTCCAGACATTCCGATCGTTTATAATTTTCTCGTAAACGGTACTATGGAACACGACTGGATTGGCATGGTTCCAACACATTCGCTTCTATTCAGTTTTCCTGCAATCCTGTTTGGAACACTTGTAGGATATGTTGCATATAGAGAGATGGGTAAGGCACTATATCTAGGTCTTTTTGGCGAAGCTGCTTTCATTTCCCATTTATTACTGGATGATGCTTGTGGTGCCGGTTGTGTTTATTTCTATCCCATATACAATATAACTATCAGTACGTTCTCAATGATGACCATAAATTTTCTGGAAACTGGACTTCTTCACTATCTAATAATATCCTTTATATCCATCTCTCTCGTTTGCTTTGTTATAATGATCTCAATGTTTTCCTTTAATCAATTTGGCTTTGAGTCCAAATACAGGTTTTAAGAATGTCTCACTTCAATAACTAATCCATTTTCCATGAAGAATGTCATAGCTACCTTTAGCTTAAAATGTAGCCTTTTCTTTGATTTTTGACTAATTTTTTGAGCAAATAGCTAATATATTCTTCAAAAATAGCTACCTTTTAAAATTATGTTGCTATCGTTGTCCTACTGAAGGATGGTGCAGTTTATCTATTTTCATGTGTTTTTTGACAAGATAACACATGAATGACAAGCTTTACAAAGAAGCTCTCAATCTTGAGTACTTCACTGTAGGCTATAACGTTCTAGAGGCTTTTCTCTCTATATTCTTTGGTTCAAGTGCTGGAAGTATAGCCCTTGTTGGGTTTGGCCTTGATAGTATAGTTGAGTCTTTCTCAGGTCTTATTCTTATCTGGCGGCTTCAAAAGCATAATATATGCTCAGAGAGTGAGGAAATGGAAAGCGAAAAGAAGGCCATAAAACTTGTGGCTGTCACTTTCTTCTTACTTGCAGCCTATGTGCTTTACGAGTCTGCGAAGAAGTTAATTCTCACAGAGATTCCTGAGACTTCACCCCCAGGAATAATTATAGCTATTTTTTCAATAGTTATTATGCCTGTACTTTCTTTTAAAAAGCGTAATTTGGGCATTAAGATTAATAGCAAAGCTCTAGTAGCAGATTCCAAGGAAACATTAGTTTGCGCCTTTTTATCAGTGTCTTTACTGCTGGGACTTACGATGAACTATCTCTTTGGCTTCTGGCAGGCAGATCCTCTGGTAGGATTAATAGTAGTAGTATTCTTAATAAGAGAAGGCCAAGAGTCATGGGAAGAGGTTAACGAGAACGAAAAGGAATAACAGAAGCTTATAACCATTACTCAAAATACGGTAGTTTTCCCCTAAAACTACTGGATTATCTGGCCTTGTTGCAAAATAAGTATAAACTTTAACTATCAGGTTTTACGTTAAAACCTGATAGTTAGAGTTTACCCCAATCTACCTGCACGTTGGGGTAAAGGCCTTCAAAAAGCTCTCAAAATCAGTCAAATAAACAAAAAATTGACCAAGAATCCAGGAACTCGAACAAATCAAACACATAGGAGTTAATTTTAACCCTTCACGCTTAGCCCATCTCTGAAAGTGCACACAATCCAAGCTGCCTATCCTTTTTCGGTCTTCTCTCTTAATCATAATAAGTAATTTGGGGATCGTGGTCTTTTGCAATCTATGAAAGTCTGGAATATATAAAAAAAGGTAGAAGGCAACTTATCAATAGTTCATAGTATTTTGGATCCCCTGAATTAGATGAACATGAATATCAGATTTTGTAGAAAACTTCTATAAATTTTTAGACTGCCTATAAATCAGGAAAGGGAAATTTCCTCTTTTTTCCGTGCTACCTGCTCGATTTCTTTTCCTCTTAACTCCCATACCTGATCCAAGCACCATCTCAGGGCTTCGGAATCGAGATCCGTTCCTAGAGCAATCTTGATTTTCTCAAGATTTTCATTCTGCTTTTGCGAGATTTTGAGCCCTTTCTGGATTGTATACCTCTCCTGACTCTGCTTACTTGATTCTTTTGAGAAGAACTTTCCTATTGTTTTTTCTGGTGTTTCGGATTTTTCGGATTTTTTCAAGCTTGTTTCTCCCATTCCTGCCATTTTCACGCCTCCCACCATGACAACAGTTCTTCAGTCAATTTTTTATAGGCCTGTGCCCCTTTGCTGTCAGGATCATAGGAAAATATTGCCTGATTGTATGAAGGAGCCTCATCTAGCCGGATATTTTGAGGAATTGTAGTGCTCAGAACCCGTTCTCCGAACACCTCCGTAACCTTCTTTTTGATGTCTCTATTAATTAAGAGATGGTCATCGTACATTGTAAGCAGAACCGATCCTATTTTCAGATGTGGATTTACATTTTCCCTGACACTCTCAATAACATCAAGGAACTGCTGGATGCCTTCCAGAGAATAGGCCATTCAGTCTAAATTAATGGGGATCCTGTATTTTAGAGGATTTCTACAGAGCCGATTTTACAGAACTTTAGATACACTGCCAAATGATCGGTATAAGTAATATAGAAGAAACCCAGGGTGCTGTATCTACTGTATCCCCAATAGAGTTTCTTCGAAATATTACGCTTCCCCAAACATATTAATTCGAAGAAGGATCAGCGACCTTGAGGAGATTCTTTTATTTTGATGATACCCTGTTCTACTCAACAATTTCAGCATATACTAATAATGTAACTTTTAGACAGTCATACGCAGAAATCACAGGCATAGGAGGTCTCAAATTTTAACCCACTTACTGGTTATGTTTTCAGATACCATGTTCTCCCCGGACGCCTGCACATATATCCTAAAGTTTTCCTCTGCAGGAACAATAAGACTTTTTGCAGTGTAATTGTAAACTTCTTCCGGCTCGACCGTTGTAGAAGAACTTTCAATTTCATCCCACATATTAATTTCATCTGCAGCCTGAAGGGCAACATAAACAGTTGTATTTTCAGCGACCTCAGAGCCCACGTTTCTTACAGTGACATTAACATCCACGACTCCTTCCTTTTTTGAGTATTCACATTGGGCTGTGAAGTCAAGACTAATCATGGGTCTCCTGTAGACAGGGATGACCTGTACAGGCTGGCCTGCATATTCGTCAGGAATTTCCCCTATCTGCCAATTGCTGCCTGTAGTTTCCACATAGTAGTAATCACTGCCTTTGTACTCGAAACTTTTGCCTTTTTGTTCAGGACCACACTTTATCCCGAGAGCCATATGCTCAGGAAGTTCCAGAAGGACAGCATCATAACCCATCTCCTGAAGAATTGCAACGCAGAGAATTGAAGTATCCTCACAGTCCCCGCCGTTTATATAGAGAGTTTCATAAGGGAAACGGGGGTACTGGTCGTAACCCGAACTTGCGAGATCCGAAGTGTAATTTAAGGACTGGACAAACGAGATACAAAAGCCCGGAATTTCGCTCTCTTCAAGCTTGCAATCTTTTGAGAGAGAAGATAAAGTATCTGAAATATTCGTGATTAACCAGTCGTCAGAGGGATCTGAAGCAAACAGGTCATAGTCCCTGTTTCGAGTCCTGGATTCATATTCATCATAGAGTTCATCATCAAGAGGCAAAGTAAGGTGGCAGCAGTAACCCTCATAGTCCCATGAGTAAGTTCGGGACGGATTTCCAGAAATAATTGACTCTTCTATAATCGAGAAATTGCAAGGCTCAGATTTTACGGTATCTATTCCGACAAAGTTCTCTCCCATATCTGCTATATCTGATATACCGGAATCCCCGGAAGCTTCAGGATAAGGCCAAGAGAATAGAAATTCGGCAAGATAAATGAGTAGAAAGAAATAAAGCAAATTGGCTACACTTTTCATAAATTATCCCCATCCAGAATTGCATAGTCTATGAGATTCATTCCCAGAGGTCTTTTTTCAGGTGGGAGTATATCGGGTCAACTTCCATCAGACCTTCCGGATAGGGTTCAAAAAAGGTCTGATTAATAAGGTACTGATCTTCAGAGCTCACGATCCATGACCTGATTATATTAATTGCAAGGCAAATAGAGGGTTTTTCCCTCCCTGTATTTTTGAATCCAGTCAAAAAACAGGGCTTTTTCTCTGTTTGAAAAATTCTCTGAAAAATGCCCTAAAGTATGCATGAGCACATCGATACTTGAAGTGTACCTCGGAGTCTCCAGTAAAGTATCTGCCTACTGACATGTTTTATTTTGCTCGAATTCAGGCAGGAGCTTCTTTGTTCATGATATAAGCAACCATTCCAGGGTTAAGTTTGCTTTCCCTTGAAACCTTTGCTTCAATGTCCTCACTGGATTTACCTTCGATTTTCATTTCCTTTATTTTCTCAATAACGGAGGATGGAATGGTGTAATATTCGTTAATGTCCTTCCTGTGGCCCCAGACATCTCCTTCGATAAGCTGGATTCTCTGCATCTCAAGGAACATTTCTATGGATTTTGAGACCGTAGCCATGTAAGACTTAGGTAGCCTTCATGTCCACAGACCTCTTGCAGTAAATATAATTTGAATCTTCTGACATATTTGTAAAAACAAATCAACATCTATAGTTTAGAGGCTAAATACTGCAACTGTAGATGAGTACAAAATGTTATTTTTTGCAGCAATTATAGGCGTTACTATATGTCTGAAATACATGTTTATAAATGGGAAGATATCCGAAAATATTTTCCACCTGAAAGAGTGGCAGAAATTCGAGCCAAAGTCCTTGAACTGCGAAAATCTGGAAAATATACTGATAGAGAACTGTGGGAAATGCATGGAATGAGCGAACGCACTTTCTATTATCTTGTTGAAAGAGCAAAAGATGGAAGTACAGCAGAAGACTTAAAGGACAGGCCTTCGAAGCCCAAAAATCCATATCGAAAGCTAACGGATGAAGATAAAGCTGAAATAATAAATCTCTTTTTGGATGATATAAACAGAATCGAATCATCTAAACATGCGTTTGTTGATGCAATGGAAAAAACAGCCAATGCCTTAAAACCAGAGAGAGTTCAGCAATTGACGGGATTAATGGATAAAGCTGTGAAGGGAGTTCGAAGAATTGCAGCTTTATTCAGTAGAAAAAAGGAGAACAAAGAAAGCTCAGTTCGTGTTGGCAAATCATGGGTTCATCATATTCTTGCTATTGCTGGGCTTACTGGAAAACAGAAGACGGCTATAAATTCCAAACATCTTCAACGCCCTCAAGAACCATTGAACTCTTTTAATATGGACTATACTCAACGGAGAATTGGAAGTGGCGAGACTGCGTATGCTTTTGGTGTGCTTGATATGTTTAACAGTGGTATCGTAATCCTTGATGCTCATAAGACAAAATCAGGTGCAAATGTAATAGAATCTCTTCACCAATTATGCAAAATGGTACCAAAAGATGTTGTAATCGAGATTCGATCTGATGGAGGTTTGGAGTTTAATAATGCGACTGTGCGTGAATATTGTAATAAAAATAATATTATACACCATATTCTTCCAAAGGCACATCCGTGGTTAAACGCTTTCATTGAACGAGCAATAGAGACTTTGCAATATGAATTCATAAATTTACAATACCATGCGACGTTTAATGATTTTCAGAACTTTCTTGTGATTGCGAAAAATGGATACAATTTACGTGAGCATTCATCATTCAACTATCGAAGTCCAGTGGAAATATGGAATTCCTCGGGAGTTTCATTAAGTGTTACTGCAGGAGGTCTGTGGACATGAAGGTTAGTTGA
>CAVRJG010000071.1:0-40495 GCA_963721455.1 uncultured Methanosarcinaceae archaeon | reverse complement strand
ATAGATCTGCTGCCTGAAAAGAGGCCTGAGCGATATAGTTTTTGAAACCCACGTTTTGCAGATCTCCAGAGGTTTTTATTTTTTATTCAGAAATACAACCGTATTATTAACTGGGGGTTCCGGCTGAACCCTGAGATATTCTTCAAATCCGGCAGGTAGTTCGAAGAGGGAACTACCATCCAAAACTCTCCGAAGGCCCATTTCATAGAGGCGGTAGGAGACTTTACTTCCCTCGGGAAGGACTTTTACTAAGTGCTCAAAGATCTCTTTTTTGGGTTCGGCCTGGGCAGCGACCATGTAAAGGTCACAGCTGATTTTAAGGGGCAGGGTGAAGTGGTTTCCTTCTATTATCTTGATGCTTTCGGAAAGACCGAGGCGGGCAATTACCTCCCGAGAGAGGCTTGCCCTTTTTTCATCCTGCTCAATTCCGATTCCTAAAAGGCCGCATTCGCGGCAGAGCACTATCAGACTCAGGGGGAGAGGGCCGCTGCCAAGAAAAAGAACACAGTCTTTGGGTTTCAGGCCGGAGCCTGTATATTCTGTCCTGGCAAGTTGGAGATAGTTAGGATAAAAAGTAAAATTTTGAAGGGTTTCCCATGGATTCGAGCTTTCAAGAAGGCTTTTTGCGTTATCGATTTCAAGCTTCAGATTGTATAAAAACCGAAAGTTAGAAATTGAAATCAGCAAGGAGTCAAATTCCGGACTTTTAAGGATCATCTCTGTGGACACTTCACCTACATCCAGGGCTGCGAGTTCATCCAGCCTTTTAAATACGGCATGCAGTTCTATTGAGGGACTCCCCAGAATATCCTCCTCTCCAACGTTCCTTATAAGAGAATGAATCTGTTGAAGCTCGATAATTACGGATGTAACCTCAATTTTTAGAATGTAATTCACACTCCAGGAAGACCAAAGTGTTGTTTACCTTTCCAGAGGGATATATTTCGGTTATTTTTCGAAAACCCGTGGTCTGTTCCGGCTGGACTGGCCAGTAGAGCAACTGCCTCATACCGCTATAGTTACGGTAGCACACTGATGTGGGTTTTTCAGGCTCTGACTTCCTATTTTTTATAATCGAATGGAGGTTCTGGAAGATTCGTGTTTTCGGTTCAGCAAGACCTGCTATAAGCACAGAGTCCCATTCCATTTTTGAAAGTACGTTTTCATCCCCCTCGATAATACTGATTTCTTTTTCAAGGCCAAAATGCTTTACACAGCTTTTTGCCAGAGCCACTGCTTCGGGATCCTGATCTATGCCGATGCAGCAGATGCCGTATATTTTACTGAAAAGCAATAAAGTTACAGGAAGGGGGCCGCAGCCTATGAAAGCCAGCACTTTGTTTTTGGGGGAGTTCTGGATATGAACATTGATCAGATTTTCATATCTCGGATACAGGGGAAAAGATTTCAGCATTCCCTAGGGGTTCTCATTGCCCAGAATATTTCGGGCAAGCTGCATCTCATGCAGGCTGAAAAAATTGTTGTAACTGGTATGGATTGCAGGTAGTAAGGACTGAATTACCGGGTCTTGAAGAATTAACTCACACATTTCGTTGTCAACGTCCAAATGCCCGAGCTCATCAAGTTCGGAAAAGACTCCATAGAGCTCGGTCAGATTCGCTTCTGATGTTGTACTTAAATCACGATCTTTAACATTATCGTAAAAATGCAACATACGCGATCGTATGCTGTATAGCTGTAGTTCATATCTCTGAAACAGAGTTGGAAAATTATTGCTTTCAGCAATCTGTATATTATTCATGCCGTTATGTCCCCTTTCTGCACAGTTATAATAAAGTTATATTTATAATAACATGAGTTTAATTTTAGTTTGGGGCTCATATTTAAAGTTTTGTATTTTTTTAAAAATGTAAGACTACTGAAAAGTATCGTAGCTAAGGCATAAAAAATTAAGTGAAAAACGTAAGAAAACTTAGTAAAAACCGTCAATATCATGTGAAAAAGAAAAAAAGATAATTGTTAACGGTGAGGAAATAAAAATGTTGCGGCATTTTCGGAGAGAATCCGACTCAACAAAGGCCGGGACCAAAGGGACTTATCCTTACTTTTTCTGTCCCGAAATCAGAAAAATAGAGTTATTCCCCAGAAGCCTCTGCGGGAATGATTGCCTATTTTGTTTAAATTTCTGAACCTCCAGAAGAGGATTGACTGCAGTGTTCACAAATCCGGTTTCAGAAAAGAGGAGAGAAGCATTTTCCGGACTTATTTCCTCATAGAGAGGCAGAGAACTCCGGATTGGCCCATAATAGTCCTTGAAGATCGAAGTGTTCTGGTTCTTTTTCACAAACCTTTCTGTCCACTCGATAAGCATTCTTTTGAAGCGTCTGCTTGGTCGGGGATCAAACCAATCTCCATCTATGGCAAAAATCCTGCCTCCCGGTTTAAGGACCCTCTTCCATTCCCGGACAGCACAGGCAGGCTGCTGGAGAGTCCAGAGCAGGAATTTGTTCGTGACCAGATCGAAAGAACCATCTTCAAAAGGCAGATTTTCCGCGTCCCCATGGAAAAAATCAATCTCAAGGCCCATATTCTGTGCGTTATGCTTTGCTCTCTCGAGCATGCCTTCGGAAAGATCGATGCCTGTTACCTTATGCCCCATCTCAGCAAAGAGTAGGGCGAGAAAACCAGCACCTGTGCCCACATCCAGTACATTTAAACGCTCACAGGAAGATAGAGAATTTTCAAAAATTTGTTTCCAGACAGCGCGTTCTTCTTCATCAAAGCCATTTACCCCGTTTGTGTACGTGGAAGACCTTATATTCCAGTAATTGGCAATAACTTTCTTGCAGTCTATAAAAATTCCTCCAAGAAATCTTATAAAGAGAGCCCCTTACCTGCCCTTATTTTGCATAAGTTTTTTCAGTTTTTCTTAGTTCTATTTGTAGAAGGCTTTCGTTTTGTATCCTTTTTTCAATTGGGTTGGTAAACACCTCCCATTTTCAAAAGGTTGGAGTTTTAGAGCTTTTTTCAGGCAGTGTTGCAAATTTGATGTAAATTTAAAATCAATTTTCATGCATTGTTAGGATTTGACTCGATGGAAGGTAATATTCTTTAAGATCAGATTCTTTATGACGAAAGATTTTGGCTTCATACCCTTTATTTTCAAGCTTTGTATGCGCGTATTTTTTAACCCAATGATTTTTGTTCTCGCAATTTCCTCAGGCATATTTTATTCCTTTCCTTGTTTTCAAAGCCAGAAAGTGTTTTCTTAGCTTTTGGTTCATATTTATGTTAGTTTTCTTAAGATAAATTATTTCCTATTAGTCATTAATTGCATACAAAACTAATAAATTATTTCATAGAAATAGCAACAAAATATAATTTAACATCGTTAAATTGGATGAATAACTGGTTCCAGTAAGATCTGAATATTCCAATGAAACCTGCGGAAAGTCATTTTGAGAATTAAACTCCAATTTTTCCTTTTTTCCGAGCTCAGAGGATTTTAGAGCGTTATAGCAGTTTGAGTGATAAAAGAGAACATAAAGTATTGTAAAATCTGCAAAAAAGTATTGAGAAATTTTTATCTGAAGAAAGACGTAAGGAAGAGAACCACAGGGACTTTCCTGCGGTTCGGGTTGAGAGATAAGTTAGATCATAGTTCTCACATAAATTATTTGCATTTATTTATTTTTTCAAAGGATCTCAGTTTCTTTGTACCCTCTGGATTATTAATACGAATTTTTATTTTTGTAGGATAAAGTATTTATTATTTGTGACATTTTACTATAAATTAATACTAAAATATAATTTCGTATTACAAATATACTCCATAATGTGGGGAAAACGGAGATCATGAGGGACAGATTTATGATGCAGGGAATAAGAACAAAAAAAGTTTCGCCAAAGGAAAAAAACAGTTTGCTGGTAGATGGGGCGTGGGGCAAGTTATTGCCTGCATCTTCACCAGTCCCTCCTATTGTCCAATACTCCTCTCCTTTTACTTATCCAGTTTCTTATCCTGCCCCTGACTGCTCGTTTTTTCCTCAAGGGCTTCTCTATCTTGATCTGAACATTTACCGGGAATCCGTGATAAAAGCTCTCATCAAAGAACAAAGCGAGGATCTGTACCGACTAATAAAAAGGGTTCACTTTGACGGAAAATATTATCGGGTAAAATGTGTGCGTTCCGGAGAATGGGAACAATGCTGGGATCTGGCGGTCCGAGTGCAATTTTTTGGAATGATGCAGGGGTTAGCCTTCGAGCCAAAGAGGATCATTTCCAGAAAAGACAAGAAAATAATCTACAGGTCCCTTGTCCTGGTAAATCCCTATGAGTTATGGGAAAGGGAACTGGTCGAAAGGTTATGGAACCTTCAGGATAGAATTGAGTTCCTGATAGCAAAAATCCTCTTTCACGAGTGCATCCATGTCCTTATCTTCCTCGGAAAAACTCTACCCTCAGGTTTCGAGCAGACGGATATTTTCCTTGAATTTAGAGAGATGCTTAATTTTGCAAACTCGGAGAAACTGTGCCCCGAAAGTTGTGGTGTCCAGTCCCGTCTCCGGAATCTGGTTGACCTTGTCCCAAACTTTCCCGAAAGTTCCGAAAAAAAGCTGGAGCAGGTTCCTGAACTTTATGAATTCCTGATCCACGAAAAATACAGCATCAAAAAAACCGATCTGGCTTTCGGCCTTTCCTGGAGTAACAGAAAAGTTTCCAGGAACTATGCGAAGATCGCAGCTTTGAAAATGGGCCCCTGTCCAGAATCTGATAAAAAACTCTGGAAGAAGGAAGTTAACAGGTTGCATAAGGATTTGGAAGAACTGTATGACAGGATTGATGGTAACCAGCGCTCTGAGAGTGAGATAAATTGAAAAATTTCCTTGAAAGGCTTGAACATCAGAAACTGGAAAAAATGTCAGAACGAGAACCAAAGAAACATGAGAAAGTATGAGTGAAACTCATATAATGAGACCATCCCAAAAGCCATTTAAGTCTCAATTATTAAAATTTTCAGGATTGTTTTCATTATCAGAAACTCGATTGATTATTCAAAATACCAGATATGAAAAGGCTAATATTGAGTTTCAGGATAGGCTCAATATTATAATTCACTCAATAAAAATAAAATGGAGGAAAATAAATGGCAAGAGTTATGATCGTGGATGATGCCGAATTTATGCGAATGGTGATCAAAAACACTCTCTTAAAGCACGGACATGAAGTAGTTGCTGAAGTGGGTGATGGGGAAGAGGCAATTCAAACGTATCTGGAAGTAAAACCGGATATTGTGTTAATGGATATAATTATGCCAGATATGGATGGAAAAGAGGCATTGCAAAGACTTCTTTTTATGGACCCGGAGGCAAAAGTGGTAATGTGCTCTTCTCTTGGGCAGCAGGCCCTGATAACAGAATCAATGAAAATAGGCGCTATGGGTTTTATAGTAAAACCTTTTGAACCTGATGGGATGCTGGACGTAATAAGAAAAATTGCTGAGCCAAATTAGCTTAATTTAACCCAAATAGGACTTATGTGATTGAAATAACAAACCAGCGCCTAAAGCATCAAACTTATTTCAATATTTATGACGTATTGATTATACTTGATTCTCTCACTAATATGCGTAAAATCAGAATATTCCATTGCAAGGGCCATTAATTAAAATTTAATTCATTGGTCATCTTGCATATGTTATTATAATAATTGTTCGTATCGTCTTCAAATTGTATGGGAAAAAGTAAATTTCACATATTTGCGGAAAATTTAAAAATTGTACCAAATCTGAAAAACATGCTTAAGAGACGTATTCAACTTCACAACTGTAGGATAAAATTGTTGCATATTTTTCTGGTTGGAAAAATCTGCCTTGAATTTGAAAAGGATACTTCTTTTTTGTTAATTTTATCGTAGAATATTATCAGTATATATTATATATTAATACTAAATTACTAAAACATGTCAATATTTAACATATTTTTATAGGAACGTGTTAACATTTAAATAGTAAATCATCATTGATATTCATACTAACAAAAAAGTTAGGCTTCCTTCAGAAAGCTTTAAAAAGTATCGATTTTCCTGCAAAGAAGAAGATATTGTTAAGCGCTAAGGATAATAACGCTAGGGACGACATTCTGCGGAATATAAATAATCTCTGGAAAAGGAGTATACAAACGATGCAGATGTCGCCAAGGAATTTAAAGAAAATAGACAAAAGTAAAGGGGAAATATCATGGAAACTGAGATTAAAGGCGGATTTATTACAGAACTTCCTATGGAAACTCAGGAGATATTCAAAAATATAGATTTTCCTGTAAAAAGGAACGACATTATTGAGCAAGCAAGAAATAGTGGAGCAATCCCGGACATACTGCGGGAACTTGGCATGCTTCCAGACAAGAAATACAATAGCGCTGAGGATGTCGCCAAGGAACTTCATAGAATTTACATTGGGGTCCCCTCCTAAAAAGCGTAACTTATTTTATTCATTTATTTTAGGAATGGTTAAAAAATCAAATTGCGTGCGGCCACCCCACCCTAAAGAGGCTGTCCGACAATTCAATTTCAGGGCAAAAATATATAAAAAGAGACATATAAAGCCTTTAAATCGAAAAAGAATGATTTTTGATATCACTGATGGTAATTGTCAGACAGCCTGTAAAGGACGGGGTATTCGTGACCCTCCGCGCTCCCTATGTAATAACTTCAAGTTTTCACTTTGGAAATGGCCGTATAATTCCATTTCCCCAAATAACCATCAAAAACAATATCGGTAACAGAAATACTTGAAATTATATTTCCGTCGTTCCTTAATTCGACTAAAAAATAAAAATACAGATACTGAAGAAGGTTTCAATAAAAAAAATTGTAGAAAAAAGTAATACCAAAATGTATATATGTAATACTGAATTATCTAAGAGTAGATCAGAAATCTTTCAACAATTCATACCGAAATGAATAGCGATAACAGTTATAATAGATTAATAAACGGTCTTTCATTCACATGAAAACACTCCGTAAATTTGGATTTCATTTAGTGTTTTATCCTTTATGATGAATGTTCTGAAAAATCTATTGACTGGAATGTTCACAGTAAAAACGGGAAAAATAAAAAATAAGGTGTAAAAAGAGGAAAACAAAAATGCATATACCTGATTCTTTTATACCGTTAACCCAGGCAATCGTCTATTGGGTAATCGCCCTTCCGTTTATTATAATGTCAATGAAATGGGCAAAGAACGAGCTTGATGAAATGAAAGTACCGATTCTTGCCGCCCTCGCAGCAGGAATCTTTGCAATCCAGGCCATGAACATTCCCATAGGGATGGGGACAAGCGGGCACATGGTAGGAGCAACCCTTGTTGCTATCGTCTTCGGAAGCCCCTGGGCTGGAGTCCTTGTGCTTACTTTAGTCCTGATTGTGCAGGGGTTCGCCTTTGGTGACGGTGGGGTCACTACCATGGGAGCAAATATTCTGAATATGGGGATCATTTCCGGGTTTGTCGGATATTATACCTATGTTGCCCTTCGCAAGAGCGCAGGCACAAGCACTGCAGCCTTCGGAGGCGCCTGGCTCGGGCTCTTTACCTCGGCAATTGCCTGTGCTGTCCAGATGTGGCTTGCTGGCACCTTCCCCCTGGTTCCGGGACTTATTACAATGGGAACCTATCACCTGATAATTGGTTTTATCGGAGAAGGGCTGATCACTGCAGTTGTAATCACAGCAATTGCAAAATCCCGCCCTGACCTTCTTGAAGATAGTTTTACTACCAGATCAGACCGGATTAAAAAGGAGACACATGCATGAGTGGAAAATCAAACATGAAATTCTTTTACGCTGGAATTGTGATTGCGCTTTTGCTCGCGGTTCTAGCCCCCTTCCTTGCATCTCCAGACCCCGACGGGCTTGAAAGTGCTGCTGGAGGGATAGTTGAAGAATCGAAAATGGCCCAAATTGAAGAATCTGAACCAGTAGTTGGGTCCCCAATGCCTGACTATTCAATTGAAGGCTTGGGGAAGAGCGGAGAAGTCCTGGCGATTGCAGTGGGAACACTTACAGTACTGACAATCAGTTTAGGTCTTGGGAAAGTGTTCAATAAAAAAGCCTGAAGTTCTGGATTAAAAATTTCCATCGTCTCCCAGGAAAATTGAGGTTAAGGATTTATAAATATTATACTCGAAGGGCAGAGCTGGTTCACAACGCAGGATGGACATTTTGGTTTTCTTGCCTGGCAGACTTCCCTCCCATGATAAATCAGGGTCATGGAGATTGAATCAAGGTCTTCCTTTCGAGCAAGAGATAGAATGTCCTGTTCAATTTTGTCAGGGTCGGAGTTTTTCGTAAATCCCAGCCTTCTTGAAACCCTTTTTACATGCGTGTCCACAGCGATACCCTCAATTATCCCAAATGCCCTGGCAAGCACTATATTAGCTGTTTTTCTCCCGACGCCTGGCAAACTAACCAGTTCTTCCATAGCGTCCGGGACTTCACCATTGTATTTCTCAACAATCAGTTGCGCAGCAGCTTTGATATTCTTTGCTTTGTTTTTGTAAAAGCCTGTGGAATAGACATCGATCTCAAGTTCCCTGAGGTCTGCGTTTGCATAGTCTTCCGCAGTTCTGTACTTTTTGAACAGCTTTTCAGTCACTCTGTTAATCTGGACATCGGTTGACTGGGCTGAAAGAACGGTTGCCACAAGAAGTTCAAGGGGACTACTGTAGTTAAGAGAAGGTTTTGCGTTCGGATACTCTTTTTTTAGAAGAGCCCAGATCCGGTCAAAATTGTGCCTGTTGTCAGGGAGATCATATTCATAAAGAGAATCTTGAGTATCCGATTTTTTGGGCTTTTTTTCAGGCATGAGTAACTCCAGATTTTCGGGTTTGTTTCCGGTTTCAGCGGAAGCGTACTTTCTTTGCGGAATCTGTATTACGTTTCCCGGAGTAAGGCATCAGAAGGTAAGTTTGAGTGCCTGCGTCCGGGTCTTGCAGGAAGTTTTACAGCATATAAGGAATATCCGAACATATAGTAGGATAGGTAAAGATTACTTTTTTTATGTCCGATACACTGAGGTTAAGCCTTATTGCCATAGCAAAAATATTGATAGCTTCTTCAGCATTCGGGCCCAGGATATGAGCTCCCATTATGCGGCCACTTGCCTCGTCTATAATTACCTTTGAAGCTGCAAATTCGATGCCGACTCTCCGTGTTGTCTTCCATTTGCTTCTGTCCCGGAAAATCACCTTATATTTATCGCTGTCTTTTGCTGCACTGATTCCCACAGAAGCCAGGACAGGAATGGTAAAGACTGCACTCGGGATGCCGGCATAATCGGCTTCTGCGTCATCTCCATCCAGAATATTAGCTGCGGCAATCTGGCCCTGGAGTGTTGCTACCGGAGTTAGTTTCATGCCTTCGGCGACACAGTCTCCTCCAGCGTAAATATGTGGATTTGAAGTCCGCATGTGTTTATCAACTATAATACCTTTCTTATCAGCCTTAACGTCTGCATTCTCAAGTTTCAGGTATTCGATATCAGGGACTCTCCCGGCCCCGTTAAAAACCATGCCCGCATGAAAAGTCCGGGTTTCGGACTGAGCCCCGATTCTGAATTCGGTCCTGACCAGAAAGCCGTCATTTTCTTTTTCGACAGCTTCCACTTGGTTGTTTGTAAGGATTTTAATGCCTGCTGTTTCTGAAGCTTTTACAAGCAGATCTACCATATCGGGATCGAAAGGTCCGAGAGGTTTTTCGCTCCTGTGCAGGATTAAGACCTCGGATCCTGCTCTTCTCGCAATGTGTGCAAACTCGAAAGAGATGTAGCCACCCCCGATGAAAATGATCTTTTGAGGGAGCTTTTTAGTTTCCATGAAACCCTCATTCGTTGTAAGGTATTCCTCGCCGGGTATGCCCAGTTTCCGGGGCTTTGATCCCGTCGCAATGAAGATATATTCCCCTTTGAGTATATCCTCTCCGGCAATTACGGTTTTCTCACCCGCAAAGTGGGCTATTCCGTGATACATATCAATCCCCAAATCTGCGAGCATTTTTTCAGTTTCACGGGGATAGTCCTCAGTAAACGTTCTCTTGAACTCGATAAGTGAGGGCCAGTCGACCTCTAGAGGGTTCTCCGTCCCTGTGCCTCTACCTATCAGCCGATTATTCAGGTCTGTAGCTTCAGACGCACTTGCAAGTACCTTTTTTGGGTCGCAGCCTCTAAGAGGGCAGGTACCCCCATACTCCCTTGAGTCGATAATGGCGAATTTCAATCTTGATGACCGTGCCCTGCCTGCAAGAGTCCTGCCTGCTGTACCTGTCCCGATAATTATAATATCGTATTTCTTTTCCATCAAATTCCCCAACCCTTTGATATGTTATCTTCGGAAAAAATAAATCAAAGAAGTAATCCTGAAAAAGCAGTTTCTCTATGCATCCCCTATTCATTCTGTTTCCAAAGAATAAGTATTTCACGTGAACACTTTTCCTGAAAGAAGTCAATAATAGTATACTTCCAGAAAGTTATGCATACAAAGTACCAAAAACTTAAAGAACCACATATCCAGAAGAGTTGTTAAAGCATGCTTAAGAGAATACTGGATTTTCAGAATTGAAGTTCGGTTTTCCCGGAAAGAGAAGTTTCTTTTTAATATAATAATGTGTAAACCATAAGTTTTATAGCTAATAATTTTGAAACCAAGTATATTGGTGATTTTTTGGTAAAAAGGGCACTGCTCAGCGTCTCAGATAAGACAGGAATTGCAGAATTCGCACGCGGGCTTGAATCACTTGGCGTGAAGATAGTCTCAACAGGCGGAACAGCGAAAATTCTTCGCGACGCCGGCATAGAAGTTACCGATGTCTCGGAAGTTACGGGCTGTCCGGAGATGATGGGAGGAAGGGTCAAGACTCTCCATCCGAGAATTCATGGAGGGCTCTTATGCCTGCGGGAAAGCAATGAACAGATGGAGGAGGCTGCAAAAGAAGAGATCTCCCTCATTGATATGGTGGCTGTAAATCTCTATCCGTTTGAAGTAACTGTTTCAAAAGAGGGCGTGGAACTTGAGGAAGCCATTGAAAATATAGATATAGGAGGCCCAACTCTCCTTCGCTCGGCAGCCAAGAACTACCGTTCGGTAACAGTGCTCTCCGACCCATCGGATTACGGGCACGTCCTGAAAGAACTGCGCTCAAGCGGAATAATTTCTAATTCAACCCGAGCTGCCCTTGCAGTCAAGGCTTTCAGGCATACTGCTGATTACGATGCAGCCATCGATATTTACCTTAGCAAGACTCTGCTCGGAGAAGAAGCACTTCGCCTGAAGTTTACTGACGGCGTGAAACTCCGCTATGGAGAAAACTGGCATCAGAAAGCCTATTTTTATAAAGACCCTAAAATAGAAGGCCCTAGCCTGGCAAAAGCCGCCCAGCTGCATGGGAAGGAACTTTCCTATAATAACTATGTGGATGCCGACAATGCCCTTCAGACGGTAAAAGAACTCGGAAATGCCTCCCCTGCAGTAGCAATCGTAAAACATAACAATCCATGCGGGCTTGCTACCGGAAGCACACTCCTGCAGGCTCTTCGGGCTGCCTGGGACGGAGACCCGATTTCGGCTTACGGAAGCATAATCTGCACGAATGAGATCTTTGACCTTGAGGCTGCTACTTTTCTGAATGGAAAATTTGTGGAGATTATTCTTGCTCCTGACTTCAAGCCCGATGCCCTTGAATACCTGAAAAATAAAAGTGAGAACCTGCGACTCCTGAAACTGCCTGAGCTCAGAGAAATTTTCGGAACAGAATATACATATAAGTATATAATCGGAGGCATGCTCAAGCAAAGCCGCGACATCGGAATCTACGAGAAATGGGAGTCGGTCACAGACGCCCCCTATCCTGAAGACAAACGCTCTATCTCGGAATTCTGCCTGAAAGCCTGTAAAGCAACCAAATCCAATGCAGTGATCCTTGCTCATGAGTACGAGCCAGGCTTTTTCATGATACTGGCTATGGGTGCAGGGCAGCCGAATAGGGTTGACTCGATCCGCAAACTAGCAGCCACAAAGGCTGTCGAAAATCTGAGGACAATTTACGAAAGAGAACATCCTGGTGTTTCCTTTGAAGATTATTGCCAGAAAGTTATGTCAGAATGCGTAATGGCATCGGATGCTTTCTTCCCCTTCGATGACAGCATAATTTATGCCGCCGAAAATAATATCCGCTACATAGTCTCCCCAGGAGGGTCAATCAGGGACGGCGAGGTTATTGCCACTGCAAACCGGCTCGGAGTTGCCATGGTCTTCACAGGCATGCGCCACTTCCTGCATTGAGAAAACCGATAAAATAACGAATGAACCGAAACCGGAATCCGAAACCGGAATCCTAATCCCTGCCGTCCAAGGGCAGGGAAAAATTAAATTTACAAACTTGATTTCAAGAACTTTTAACGCTCAATTGACAATAGCTTTGAGTATCAGAGGAAACCGATATTTTAATATTTTTCAAGGAAATTCAGGATATAAAGAGATCAGATCTATCTGGACCACATATTAAATTTAACGTTTTTATCAATAAATTTGGATGTAATACTTCGTTCAGTTTTCGAGAACTCACTCAATTTTATTAGATGTATCACGTTATATATCACGTTATATAGCCAGCTTTTTTTAAACATGTTTACATATTACCGACCTTCCGCAGGTGCGACAAGAAGCTATACTATGAATCGCGCCATTACGCTACCTCTTCCATTTGAGGTAATCCTACTGTGACATGCATAAATGGTAACGTTTGTGTGTGGAGCTCACATGACAATATCAAGAAATCAAGGAGCCTGACTTTGATAATTGGTTAGGATAAGAATACTATGAAGAACGTAAAGTGAACCATCGTAAGAATCGTGAAGTGGAATAAGCGAAAGCAGGTTGATGCGCTTAACCAAAAGGTACAGAATCGGGCTATAATGGGTCTGCGGACATTATGGCAAATGGACAAATGATTCTCGGTTTATAGATGGCTTCTAAGGTATTCACATTATTTGTAGTATAGAACTTGGTAAGCCCTAAATGCTCCCATAATGGGTAGGACTCCCGCGAGGGATAACGATGGCATTGAGGGTAGAGGATTCAGTAAAAAGCGAATGCCAATCTGTAATGGATTGGACAGAGGTTCAAACTTTGCCTCAATCCGAAAGGATGCAGACTTACTGATGGTGTTTTCTTGTGTGAATGGAAACAAACCTACAAATGTAAGATACTCAACGACACCAATAGGTGAGAGGCTTACAGACAATTATGTTAGTGGGCTGTTATCCGGAATCACAAAATCAGTTATGCAAATAACTGGTGCCTGATACAGAAAGGGTTTGAAAACACTCGAGCCGTATGAAGGGAAACTTTCAAGTACGGTTCCTAGGGGAGAAAGGAGGAGTAATCCTCCCTACTTACCCGACATGTCTCAAGAAAATAACATTTTTCTTGCTATCATTTTTGGATATTTGCTCTAAAATTTGCAATTATTATCTCAACTGAAGCTTCCTGAAATGTAAGTTAGAAGCTTTCAATGAAAGTACAAGATTGAAAAGTGTAAGACATTTCAAAAAAACATGTTTGAATAAGCAGGGAAATTTTCAGAAAAACGATAGTAGAAAAAATTGTGAAAGTTGAACGGACATCTGCGGAAAGTCAGATATTAAATTTATTTAACATTTTATTTAACATATCCTGCTTTAAAACTAGCTTACTTTTATCAATTATTTAATAAATAATTCATTTTGAATATTAATTTTTTAATTATTATTTTTGTTCTATTGCCTGAATACTTAACTCTGAGCTGTATATTAGTAAAATAATCTAATACTATTGACATATAAAATTTTTTTTATTGCAATGAAAAATTATTCAAAGACTCAATTTACTTTTTCGGAAGGGAGATACATACAAGCAGGAAATGATAGAAAAATTACTAATAATTAAGTACACTCTCAAAAAAGATAATATATATTGAATTCGTATATCATTATAGCAATGTTATATCATCCAGATAGAACTGTCACCTCAATTCAATATAAAAAAAGAGAGGAACATAAAACTTAAATTTTATATATTGTAAATCAAAAGCGGAGAGCCCACTTAAGGACATAAAGCCCCGATTATATCCAGGAACAATTAAAAATAATGGGTTGATAAAAGTGAAATCCAACGGACTTTTAAGTATTCTCACCTTTTCTGAAAAAAGAAAGGATATTCTATTTCTACTTCGGGAAAATCCGAGAACTCTTTCCGAAATCAAAGATTATTTTGATGTAAAGTCACCTGAAATTCTGCCTCGCCTGAAAGAGATGGAAACCGCAAATTTGATTATCAGGCAGGAGGGAATGTATCATTTGACCCCCCTCGGGAAAGTTTCAGCCATATATTACAAGCCCTTCTTGGACACCCTCGCAGCTATAGAAGCAAATGAAAATTTCTGGAGAGACCATGATCTTGTTGCAATTCCTGATATGTTGTTAAGCAGGATTCAGGAACTTAAAGAATGCATGGTTGTAAGAGATGAACATGAACATATTTACGATACTCATAAGGCATTTATAGAGAATGTATTATCTTCTACCCAGTTCGTGGGATTTTCATCCATTTTTCTTCCAAGCCATCCCCCAATGTTCCTGGAATTGGCCCGCAAGAATGTTCCGATTTCCATAATTGTTACACCCAATGTTTTCTTCAAAATAAAAAGCGAGCATAGTGCGGAAATTGAAGAATTCCTTAAATACAAGCATACAAGTTTCCATGTATATGACAATGCAAAGATAGCTTTTGTGGTAACAGATCGTTTCTTATCCCTTTCGCTCTTTTTCAAAAACGGAACCTTCGATCCTCGAAATGACCTGATAGGTTTTGACTCGTCTTCAATTAAATGGGGAGAAGACCTTTTTAAGCATTATAAAGAGATTTCAATTGAAATAAAGAATCTGTAAATCCTGCTGGAAATCTCCGGAGAAGAACCCTGAAAAACGAGATGGGGAAATAAGGGTTTGGGGATTTGCAGTTTTAAGTCCGGTAAATTCACTGTGGGTTGAATCGCTTTCTCTGAGACATTCTGCCTGCTGTATTGTTCTTTACACTTCAGCATAGAGCTTCTGCGAAGCATATACCTTATACCAGCAGAGCACCTGCAATTGTCCTCAGTCCAAGGATTGAGGTTGATTCTCCGTCCACAAGAATGATTCTTTCGAATTTCCGGAAAGGGGGCTCCTCATCATCAGGTATTGTATAGGTTTGGATGCATATCAGCCCGCATATGAAACTGTAGAGAACGATCATAGGTTCGAAAGCAAGAACCCCATTGATTAGAGCAATACCGAGTATCAGGTGGGAGAGCAGGTGCAGTCCTAGAAGGAAGTTACGGGTATTTCGTGCACCGAAGCTTACAGGAAGGGTTTTGATACCTGCGAGAGTGTCTCCTTTGACGTCTTTAAAATCATATATGGTAGAATTGACAAAGAGTTTGACTCCAAAGAAAGTGAAAACTAGAACTATAGGAATCATGTTTCCACAAGTGCTGCCTGCAAGTCCTGAAATGAAAGCACCCCAGGTAAGACCCACAACAAAATTTTTGACTCCAAGCCCGCCTTTGAGTTTCAAAGAAAATTTTCCAATTTTAATACCTTTACTATAAAGAAAGCCGGTCACAAAAGGTATGAATGCAAGTACAAGCATTCCCTCTTTTGCCAGTATATAGCTTCCTATGACAAAGGTCAGCATGGAGACAGCAAGACCGATTTCCTTTTTTGAGCCATTTAATTCCTTCCGGTTTACAATATCCTCTTCTGAGCCAAGTGCCCTGTCGAGTGTATATACGGTGTAGATTACAAGTCCTCCTGCAATGCAGGTGAATACATTGGACTGAATTTGAAGCAGGAGGAAAGCGAGATGAATTCGTAATGCGCCTGAAAACGCAACCAAAATAGAACTTTTTAGTAGTTCAAGGGTAGCATTCTTTTCCCTATATTCCGGAACATTCTGTCTTCTGTGCCAGAGAACGCGATCAAAACTTCCAAAAAATACCTCGGAGCCCATAAATATAATATTGGACGACTTGCAAATATTATTAACCAAGTATAAGATTGTATAATTTGTATAAGAGATAGCGGGTAAACTAATAGTAGAGAGATGAACTAATATTAACCGAATAAACTAACAATTATTTTTGGCATGAAAGTTCCCCCAAGTACTTTCATTATTTGCGCCTGTTATTTGAAGAATTTCATGTGCGTTTAGAAGGAAATTAGGTTCTCGTTGTTCCATAAAAAAGATATTGGTATACGTCCTGTAACAAATCTGAACACTTATATGCGTGGAAACCAGGAATATGAAATAAATTTATAAAGTGGCACATAAGAGGATCCTGAAAAAGTTATGAGGATCCTGAAAAAGTTATGTAAACTGTGTGAGAACAAAACCGATCCCTAAACAGAGATCCTTCCGGGTTGACCACATTTGTAACAATGGCTTCATCATTTTGTAAACCCCACCATCCTCAGCAGCACATGGATGGATTTCGGAGCTGTGATGATTGCGACATCTCCGGCCCTTATAATGGAATTTTTATGTTCAGGGCTTAAAAGATCTCGACTTTGAACCCTGGGCAGAGGTTGTTACTGAAGCAGTTATTATCCTGATGATGACTTATTCGATTGCCGAAAGAATTGTCTGGGGAATAATCTACTGCACCGCGATCAAGGTAGGAAGCTGAAAATTCAAAAATATAAGTGTAACCATGGTTTTTCTATCCCTGATTTTCCTGCTAAAGGAAATGTCTCTAAAAAAGTCCCACAGTTATAGAGAGAAGGGGCAAACTCACAAACAGTTCATGAAATAGGGAAAATAACAGATTTCCCTGAAACCCCTGATAAGTAGAAAAGATCAAAAAGTAAAAATAAAGGGCAAAAGAGCCCTAAAAGATGCGAATATAAATATTACAAAGGAATAATTTTCTTTCCGTACATCTCGTTCAGTACCTGACCCATGGCAGCATAAATTGCTGAAAGTCCTGTAAAGATCCCTTCATAGCCAGCGATTTTAAGTATTTCCGCGCTGCCCAGATAATTTCCAGCTGCAAGCAGGAAGAATAGGATTGCAAGGGTCAAGAAAACAACCTGAAGAGCCCTTGTTGCTTTAAGTGTACCTATGAACATATAAAGGGTGAAAATCCCCCACATGAAGAGGTATGCGGCAAAGGGAAACGACGCTGTAGCGAACCCTGTAAAATTATCGCCAGCCTTCGGGAGCAGGACGATTCCTACCAAAGTGAGCCAGAAAAGCCCGTATGAAGTAAAAGCTGTGGTCCCAAAAGTATTACCCTTCTTCCATTCCATGATCCCGGCAATGACCTGAGCTAGCCCACCATAAAAGAAGCCCATCGAAAGAATCATCGCGTTCATTGGATAGAAGCCTGCATTGTGTATATTCAAAAGTACCGTCGTCATTCCGAAACCCATCAAACCCAGAGGAGCAGGGTTCGCGGTTAGATCCGCTATCTTTACGTGACTAATGTTCATAATATCTTGGATGTTTTGACTCATAAAATCCCATCCTCCTTCCGTTAACCGGAGATTTAGCCTGAACTTCCTATAAAAATTATGTAGAGACACTGCACCGTTTTTGAGGTCTCTTTTCTACCTTTCGGAGAAGTATGTAATTGTTAATACTTATAATTAAGGACAGTATATATATTTTCAATACAATATAAATATATAATATAATATATTATAACGGCTGCTAGAGATTCATAACAAGCTATTTATGAACAGGTGCGGAATTCCCTTCATATGACTCAGGCAAGAAGACCTCTTATGTTCATGATTCTCGATGGCTGGGGCTATAGGGAAGCCAGAGAAGGAAATGCTATCCTGACAGCCAGAACTCCAAACCTTGACCGCCTGACGGAAGAATATCCGTGGTGTTTTTTAGAAGCCTCCGGGGAGGCCGTAGGCCTTCCGGAAGGTCAGATGGGAAACTCCGAAGTCGGGCACCTGAATATAGGAGCAGGGCGAATTGTGTACCAGGACCTTACCCGAATAAACCTCTCTATCAAAAACGGAGATTTCTTTAAAAATCCGGCTTTTTTGAATGCGATTTCAAATACCAAAGCCAATGATTCAAGCCTGCACCTCATGGGGCTTGTCTCCTACGGAGGCGTTCACAGCTATATGACTCACCTATATTCCCTGATCAAACTTGCACAGGAGAAAGGGCTTAAAAAAGTGTATATACACGCTTTTCTGGACGGGAGGGATGTACCCCCTAAAGCCGCCCTTAAAGACATAAAGGAGCTTGATGCTTTTTGTAAGGAGAACGGAAGTGTTAAGATCGCAACCTTATCAGGGCGCTACTACGCAATGGATAGAGATCAGCGCTGGGAGAGGACAAAACTTGCCTATGATGCCCTGACTAGAGGAGTTGCCCCTTATACAGCCCCTGATGCAGAGACTGCGGTTTCTGAAGCCTACGGCAGGGGAGAAACTGACGAGTTTGTAAAACCGACTGTAATAACCGATTCGGAAGGAAAGCCCGAGGCAATTATACGGGACAATGATTCTGTAATCTTCTTCAATTTCAGGCCTGATAGGGCACGGCAGCTTACGTGGGCTTTTGTAAATAAAGACTTTGAAGGCTTCACCAGGGAAAAACGCCCGAAGGTTCACTATGTATGTATGGCCCAGTACGATGAAACCCTGGATTCGCCCATTGCTTTCCCTCAAGAAAAACTGGAAAATGTGCTTGGAGAAGTACTGAGCAAACAGGGGCTTATCCAGCTCCGCATTGCTGAAACCGAAAAGTACGCCCATGTGACCTTTTTCTTAAACGGCGGACAGGAAAAATGCTATGAAGGAGAGGACCGGTGCCTGATCCCCTCGCCAAAGATTGCTACCTATGACCTCAAACCTGAAATGAGCGCATATGAGGTTACTGATGAAGTGATAAAGAGAATCCGGTCAGGAAAGTATGATGTGATTTTCCTCAACTTCGCAAATATGGATATGGTGGGGCACACAGGAATTTTAGAGGCCGCAGTAAAGGCAGTCGAAACCGTAGACGACTGCGTGGGTAGAATTGTAACGGCTCTGAAAGAAGCAGAGGGTGTAGCACTTGTAACTTCAGACCACGGAAATGCCGAACAGATGGAAAATCCGATGACAGGCGAGCCGCATACTGCACATACTTCAAATCCTGTAAAATGCATTTACGCAGGAAATGGGGAGGTAAAAGCTCTCAAGAATGGAAAGTTATGCGATCTTGCACCTACTCTTCTGGAACTCCTCAGCATCCGAAAGCCTGAAGAGATGAAAGGAGAGTCACTTATTGTAAAAGAGTAATTAAAGGAGAGGAAAAAGCTATCTGAAACTTCAGACATCTTAATTTCCCTTTGATTCTTACTTCCCTTTTATTTAATTTTTTTATCCTAGTTTTCTTTCATTTTCGTGTTGTTTTATTTTCGTGTTGTTTTCACAAATTTAAGGCTTGATAAATGGAAACTATTCAGCATGGGAAAAACAACATCAATAACCATCTTTCATAAAGTTCAGTGGGCGAATTTCTCTGAATTAGTTTTCGTTAATTGTTGGCTATTGATTGCATTTTTTATTTTTTCATTGGTTAGTAATCACACTTATCTGTGAGGTCAAAATCAATATCAATCAACTGATTTTGGGTAGGCTGAATAGTTACGATAAATGAATATTTTAAAAAGATTAAATATCAGCAGCTACAATAAAAGAGCACAGATACCTAGAAAGTAATAAAGCGTTAAATCTACTTTCGGAGTTTAAAAGGAATGATCAAAATAATTACTCCCTGCCGGATTCATATGACCCTTATCGATATGAACGCAGAGATCGGAAGAGTTGATGGAGGAGCAGGGCTGACTCTTTCCTCTCCTAATATAAGAGTTACGGCAGAAGAGGCAGAAGGAGTCAGTATAGAAGGTCTGCAGGGTTTTGCCGATCGAATGAAAAAAGCTGCAGAAGCCCTGCTTCCCGAAGGGAAGGGGATAAGGATCAATATCGAAGAACTGATTCCTGCCCATGTGGGTTTTGGATCAGGAACCCAGTCTTCCCTGGCTGCGGCAGCAGCTGTGAATGAACTGTACGGGCTCGGGAAAAGCGTTAGAGAACTTGCATTTGCAGTAAAGAGAGGAGGAACTTCGGGTATAGGAGTAACTGCTTTTGAAAAAGGCGGATTTATTGTTGACGGAGGGCACAGGTTCAAAGACAAAGGTGTTTTTATGCCGTCTGCTGCCAGCAGAGTGCCCCCTGGGCCAGTGCTCTTCAGGGAAGACTTTCCTGAATGGGACATAGTTGTGGCAATCCCTAACGAGAAGGGAATGCATGACCAGGAAGAAATCGATATCTTCAAAGAGTTCTGCCCCCTCCCGATAGAGGAGGTTCGGGAAATTGCCCATGTGGTACTCATGCAGATGATGCCTGCAGTAATAGAGGGAGATATAGAGAATTTCGGGGCCGCAGTAAACCATGTCCAGACTGTCGGCTTCAATAAAATAGAGAGCCTTATCTGGCCTGAATTTGTAAAAGATATCGCATCTTTCATGCGCAGCCGAAGTTACGGAGCAGGGGTAAGTTCGTTTGGGCCTGTAGTATATTCCTTTGTAGATAATAGATCAGAAGGCAGGCAGCTCCAGGATGAAGTCCAGAAGTTGCTCGACGAATCGGTCGGCGGGACTGTAATGCTTACCAGGGCAAAAAACAGCGGCGCAGAGATTTTCAGATTACGAGCTTGAAGGTCTTACAGGTTCAGTGAGAGTGGGAAGGCAGACTGTCGTGTTCATGCTCAGGGAACCTGTGAAATACTTCCCCAGCTGACCCGAGCGGGTCCACATGCACAACTACGTTTGAAAGGTAACCCAGTCCCTGCATCATTCTGTTCCGTACCTCCACGGCAATTGCATGCCCTTCTTCGACAGAAAGCAATGGGTCTACCGCAATATTTACTTCCGCATACAGCCTGTGCCCTAGCCAGCGAACCCTTACTTCAGCTACATCCCTTACCTTTTCTACCCCGGTTACTGCCTGGCGGATCTCGTCAACTATGTCGGGTTCAACTCCGTCGAGCATACGGAAAAATACGGATTTGCCCGCACCCCAGACTATTCGGAGGATTGCAATCGTAATAAGAATCCCTACCAGAGGGTCTGCAAGCGGATAACCCAGCCAGACCCCAAGCACCCCGAAAAGTACTGCAAGGCTCGTAAAGCCGTCTGCCCGCGCATGGTAGCCATCGGCCACAAGAGCGGCACTCCCGATTTCCGTACCCACTTTAATCCTGAATTTCGCAACCAGTTCATTCCCCAGAAATCCGACAACCGAAGCTGCAACCACACCTCCAAGAAACCCCACAGGCTGCGGGAAAAAAAGCCTGGAAATCGACTCATAGGCAGCAACAGCAGCACTTAAAAAGATTAAGAAGACAATTAACAGCCCTGCAAAGTCCTCTGCTCTGCCGTAGCCGTAAGTGAAACGTTTATTCGGCTTTTTCCGGGAAAGAAGAAAGGCAAAACCCAGGGGAATTGCGGTTGCGGCATCCCCGAAATTATGGATTGTATCAGCGAGAAGGGCTACACTTCCCGAAACCCAGACAACAAGGATCTGAAAAAAAGCTGTTGCTATCAGTCCGGCAAAGGACCACTTGACTGCATGGAGTCCCCTGGATGTGGAAAGAAGTTCAGGATCCACAACGCCGTGGGTATGGGCATGTGGGTGCTCTTCCTGGGAAGAGTTCGTGCCTGCTTTTGCCAGCCTCAAGCCTCCTTGCCTGAATATTTTATGAAAAGATTTGTAGAAAGAAGGAATTTAATGTAAAGATGCTGTTGAACAGAAAAATTCCATTAAAACCACTGGTCAAGAGTTTTCTGCCTCGCTCCTGAAGCGGCTTTAAGGCGCTCTGCGGCTTTCTCCACTCTATCAACCGAAAAGTCGTGATTGTCGCAGAGGAATTCGATAAGCTTTTCGGAGTCAGGCTTGCCCCATTTGATTTCGTAGTCGTCCGTTACTTCGGGGTGGATGAAAAATTCTCTTATTTTGTCCACAGCTTCAATCTCGGCCCCTTTTTCACGGAGTACGGCATGGATATCCCCGTGCTTTTTAATAAGTTTGAGGGCTGTTTTAGGGCCGACCTTTTCCAGGCCTTTATTGTAATCCGTACCCACACAAATCGCAATATCTATAAGTTGCTCCCTGTCAATTCCCAGAGCATTGAGGGTTTCGTCCAGTTCGATTATTTCGGGCTCGACATCAACGTAAACATTCTTTCCCGGAAGCTTGCGTTTTCCTGTGACAGCCAGGTTCCGGATAACTGTCGGAGCTCCGAAAAGGAATGAATCGTAGTCCTGAGAAGCAACACAGTTAGCATCTTTTTTGAGAACCATATGTGCAGCCTGCGCTTCCCCTTCACAGGGGGCCTGAACAAAAGGAATTCCCATAATGCCAAGAAGGTATTTGGAATCTTCAACGATTTCCCGGTTTACCTTCGAAGAAGCCTGAGCATACTTAAAAGCAGATTCGAGATCCCCCGCAACCTTTGCATTCTCCCATTTTTCCCGTGCAGATTCCCTTATTTCATTTCTTCGGTTCAGAGTATCGGACTTGAGGTCAGGAGGCTTGCCGTCAAAAACAAAAAGAGGCTTGATACCGGCTTCAACAAGGCTCGCTGTCCGGTAGAGCAGGCCTGAGAGATGGGAAGTTATTCTCCCTCCTGAATCCACCAGAGGACTCCCATCCCGCTGGCGAATAATGCTCAAAAACTGGTGCAGCGTGTTAAATGCATCAATAGCAACCACCCGGTTTGCAAGATCCGAAAGTTCAACTTTTCTTTTCTGGAGCAGATCACCTATGTCCGTGCCCATGTTTTCCCTCGAGTATCTGGATTTTGCCTTAAAGCATCATTGCTTCCTTTGCTTTCCCTCATATTCTTTAACCCTTCAATTGTTCCGTGGAAAACGAATATCAAAGATACTTTACCGCAATACCTGTTATTTACTGAGCAATACGTTTTATATGTACTGGAATTTTATGCTTACTGCAGGTTCACAATTATTCAGAAATACCTTATTGAAGACAGCCACTGCTCAGCAGGAAAAAGATAAACAAAGCAATTCAATGTTATGAAGTTTGTACCCGTCAGCCTTCCTGAAAGCCAATTCAAGCTATCCGATAAGGCAGAGAAAAGATGTGAGAACTTAATAAGCTTAACGAGCCCCTACAGACACCTCAAAATCAGGCGGTAAGATCAAGTCGAACATCGATTACTGAATCTTCATTTGCCTCTATTTTGGATATTGTCAGCAAATTGCCTTTCCTTTCCAGTAACGTCGCTTTCGTGACCTGAACCTGGTGGCCATCTGCCTGTTTTTTGCTATTGTTTTTATGGACGACCAGGAGCTTCTGTCCCTTCTCAGCCCCTTCTCCTATTTTGGAAACAATATTTCGTATGACCTGTTCAAAATCAGAATAAATCAAAATTTCCGACTTATTTGCAACCTTCTTGATAATGCCAATCGGTTCCAGATTAAGGTGCATATTAGCTTTCCTTCTTTACCTGTTTACACAAGTAATCAAATTATACTAACTCTGAGTAATAATAACTTGCGATACATAATATCTGATCTATTATTTTAATAATGGCTTTAATTTCAGATATTCCTCTGTAGTACAGAGGAACCAATATAAATACTTTACTAAATAATGGAGCCTGCACCCGAAATATCTAATCGGGTATGAATTAAATTGAAAAAATTAACATATATTACGATTAAACTGAGGAGAAATGAGAATAAATTTATATTCAAAACCACGTAGAATAAGAATATCTGTTTGGAAAAATGTGGATTCACTTTTTTATTAATTTATTCTGTCTATATAGAAGATTCCTGCATTATAAAGGACGTACTGCTAAACTGTTATATATTCTTAAACTAAAAATCATATTTAATTGTTAGAAAAATTTGGATATTCGAACCACAACCTTTCTCAAGGACAAAATATTGAAAATTTCGTTTTTATATAAAAAATAGGATTAGAAATAGAATTTAATGGTATTTTCTGCGGTTGAATTCGTAAATAGCATTATCAACTTTGCTTGATAATTCATTCATCCGTTCTTCGATTTTTACTCCCGTACTCTCCATGTTTGCCTTGAGGGTACGGTCCTTTGCTTCCATCTTATCTTCGAACTCCTGAAGCTTAGTGTTAATAGAGATGAGCATAACAGCTAATGTTCCGACTAGGACCATAACCGAAAGAATGATCAGGGGATTTGCAGGGTTGTATGCAAACCTTTTAAGCCACTCAAAGGACAGAAGGAAGGATGACAGAACCATAACAACAAGAAATATTGTATCTCTAGTCTCCATCGTATACCTCTAAAATATCTGTAGAAATTCTCCGCGTACACACGATTTCCGTGATAGAACATATTTCAAAATATTATGTGGAGATACCTCCATTAAAGGATCAGTCCAAAAGTAAATATATCTTGGAACTGAGGCTTTTTATGATTATCGATGACCTGAGGAACGATCCGGTAATTACGGAGTGGCTTGACACTCTGAACCCGCGACCGAACACGAAAAGGAATTATTTGTTATCTATGAAACACTTTACTGAATGGACCGGAAAACTCCAGATGAACTTTTAAGTGAAGCCGAGCAGGAGGTAAAGTCCGGTAAACTGATGCGACAGCGCAATATAAAAAAGTATCTAATTGGATTTAGAAAGAATTTACAAGAGGAAAGAGATAACGCCCATCTGACCGTTAAGAGTCACTTAACAGGAGTCAAAAGCTTTTATCAAACGTTTGATATTGAGATTCCTACATTGCCGCAATCAGGGACCAAAGCGCGCCCGCTAAAAAATAACATGAGTATCCCTACTAAAGAGGACCTGCAGGAAGTCATTAATGTATACGGGTATTGTCAAATAATAATTTATGATACTATAAAAGGGATACCAATTTAAAGACTATATAATTAGTATATTCATTCCTGATAATGGCCGGGATCCTGGGATATCCCAATTGTATTAAAATTCACGCAGGCATTGTGAATATCTCATCTGATAAATGGCACAGAAAGGACAAATTACCAAAATTTCCACCGTTTCTTCTTATTCCCTGGCGCTTCTATAGCCTTCTGATTAATTAGTTTTTGAACCTGTGGATTCATAAAGTGGAAATTAGCATCAGACAGTAAAGCAAAAACAATCTTGAGAAAAATGGTATGCCGATTGGCTCTAGGTGTCCAATCTAAGACCAATCGGCATCGACGACAAACTATTAAGTGCCCAATGTGACTAAAATTCAAGGTGCTTTACAATATTTAATATTGCTTCGCCATCTATATCAACGCTTTCAGAATAAAAAATCCGCTCCTGATAACAGGCCTTCCATACATTACCAAAATTTATACCATTTCTTTTTTGCTCCAGGTGCCTCTATAGCCTTCTGATTAATCAACGTTTGAACCTGTAAAAAGTAATTGTTATAGGTATTTTTGAGGTCCTCTTTATCCCTCTCCGCTTTCTCCCGCTCTCCATTCAAAGTAGAATTGTGTTTATCCAGCTCTTCAGCTCTGGCCTTCCGGCTGGAGAATTACTTTATGTCCTGGGTTTTGTACTTTATTATTTTGTGAAATATACTTTTTAAGGGTTTATTTTAATTAAACCCGTTTATCTACATATGAAGAATTATAGACGCTCATTACAAAATTAAAAACGTTATAAAGCTTATTTTTAGGATAGGGACTATTAGATTTTTTATAGAAAAAAGTAAGCTTTTATTTTCTCCGGGCGCTTCGATGGCCTTCTGATTCAGTAATGTTTGAACATGAACGATCTGTCTTAGGTCTGCGTTTGACGAGATTTGCGTATTGACAACAGTACCATTAAAATAAATCCAACCGTTAGCATTTTGTTTAGAATAGGATGCCTTGCAAAAGAATTAAAAAGGGATATGAGTGAAACTGCGATAAAAGTAATTGCAATTGTATATTGATCTTTTTGCTTTGTAAGATCGCGAGATATTTTCACATTATTAATTACAAGTTCATCCCCCTCTCTATATCCCATCGATCCATCCTTTTTTACTAGTGCATCGATTCCATATATCCTCAATAAACCCAGGATAAACACAGATGAACACAGATGGTTTCAATTCGTGTTTACCCGTGTCCATCTGCAGTTTTTTATGGGAAACTCTTTGACAAGTGTTGATTTCAAAGTCCATTTTTATCCCCCTAATTTGAAATCGATGCACTAGATTTTGGAACTGAGTCTTTTTTATATAGAGATAATATATAATTTTTTGCACAGATTATTTATGCATGTTTTTGCTCCGTTACTTTCTTAATATCACTCCTGAGAAAAGTTGGGTAGTGTCTCAGGGAGTATATACCTGAAGCATTTGGCAGGAAAACTCTTTATTTAGAAAAAAACGCGGAAAAAGAAAAAAATATTTTCCTGTGAAGGTAATTATATAAATAGTTCAGAAGGAGTCGGAGATAAAGAATACAGTAAATATATAAAGGAATAAAAAAGGCATACTGTCAAGAATTAAGGAGTTTAGCACTTGAGTTCCAGTGAACAATCAATTAAAGATTATTTACCTATTCTTTCCATGGCAGGATTAATCCTGATAGTGCAGGTTCTTGCGCTATTTTTGTCCGCGCCCATGGAAGTTAATGACATGCAGGCTTTTGAGGACCCAACCCAGGTATCCAATTCCATATATTATATTATAATGATCCTGGTTTTTACCCTGTTTGTCCTGATAGCATTAAAGAGAAATATGAAATGGATAATCAGCCTCTTTATATACTTCGCCATAATAAGCACTCTATATTACGTGTTCTTCGCCCTGTTTACCCTCTTCCCATCTCTTTCAGGGTTTGAAGCAATTGCCTCAGTCCTGCTCTCTACAGGAATAACAGTGTTGCTTTATAAATATCCCGAATGGTACGTAGTTGACATTGCGGGAGTTTGCATTGCAGGCGGGGTCAGTGCCCTGTTAGGGATTTCCCTTTCAGTTGTCCCTGTAATAGTGCTTCTGTTACTTCTTGCAGTCTATGATGCTATTTCGGTATACAAAACAAAGCATATGATAGTGATGGCCGAAGGAATAATGGATCTGAAGCTCCCCATTCTGTTCGTAATTCCAAAACACTTGAACTATTCTTTCTTGCAGGAAAGCTTCAAACAGGGAGAAAAGCGCGAAGCTTTTTTCATGGGCCTCGGAGATGCCGTCATGCCTACCCTGCTGGTAGTTTCGGCAAACGTTTTCATGCGAAGCAATGGAGGAATCTCATATCCCGTAATCGGGGCCATATTGGGCACCCTTGCAGGGCATGCAGTACTTTCGATCCTGGTAATGAGAGGAAAACCGCAGGCAGGCCTTCCCTTCCTGAATTCCGGGGTGATCCTGGGATTTTTTACTGGTGTCCTGATTTCAGGGGCATCAATAATGTGAAGAGAAAGTTGACTTCACACAATTTATTTATATTTATAAACCTCCATTTTTCTGTTATATTTTCAGGTTTTCGCAAAGATTTTTTTATTTTATAGCTTAATCACTTGATATGTCCAAAAGAATTGCAGTGGTCTTTGACAGTGCCGGAACCCTTCTACATATGTACAGGGTTGCAAAAGAAGCCAGCACCGGGAATATTCTTGAAAACATAGAGAGCACTGCCATTGTCTCAAAAAAGAAAGGTTGCGGCCTTGTAGCTCTTAATACCGAGAAAGAGATAATCCTGCGCTCAAGAAGGGACATGTCCTTATTTGAGTTTATAAGGGAGTACCGAGTTCCAATAGGTATAAGCTGTTCAAAAGGAAAGTTTACCCCGGATGTTGCATGTGAGGTCATAAGAGGGACTTCCATCCCGATGGGAGATGTACATGATGTGATCGAGGCGGTCACATCCCGCTGCCCTGACAGCATTTATCTTGCGGCCGGCCTGATAGTGGACTCGGCGGCAAGAAGAATACCCTACGTGCTCAGCACTGGAGGACAGGTATTTGATAAGACGCTGCGAACCATCCAGATGCTCCATGCCATAGAGGTGGATATGTACATAGCATCCGGGGACAGAATGTCAGCCCTCGTGCAGCTTGCAGAGTTCATAAATATCCCCACGGACAGAGTCTTCGCCTTTGCAGATCCCTTTATGAAGGAGAAAGTGGTGCTTGAACTTAAAAGCAGGTATGAGAAAGTAGTTATGGTAGGGGACGGAATTAATGACATCCTGGCTTTCAGGGCAGCAGATGTAGGAATAATGACAACGCAACAGGGAGATAAAAGACCAGAAGAACTCAGAAAAGCAGCAGATGTAGTTCTCGATGATATAATAAAAGTTGTGGATGTAGTAAAAGGGCTGTAATCAATATATAAAATATAACCAAAATAATAAAAAGAATAAAAATAACCAATACCAGTCAGCAAATTCGCCGGATGATCTTGGTTTTAGATGTTAACAGTGACAAAATAATACGTTATGTTTATCTAATGTTTACTCTTATCTAGTTGTTGCCCAAATGTATGAAATTTATTGTTTATGTTAGTGCACATTCACTTGAAGAAATTGCTTTTTACGCTTGAGCGATATGCCCAGGCAGGCAAGAGCCACCAGAAAGTTTTGCAGCTCATAATTGCGGAGGAAAATTCATGCCAGTATTTATTGAAGTTAAAAATCTAACCGTAGATTTTGACGGTCATAAAGCCCTGAAAAACTTAAGCGTAAGCATCAAGGAAGGAGAAATCGTAGGAGTTCTGGGAAAAAGCGGGTCCGGAAAAACAATCCTGATGCATGTACTGCGCGGGACCGAATCTTTTGAAAATATATCAGGTGAAGTAATTTATCATCTGTCCCGCTGCGAGAAGTGCGGATACATAGAACGCCCCAGTAAAACAGGCCAGAAATGCCCGGTTTGTGGAGAAACGCTGGAAGCTTTCGAAGTGGATTTCGTGAAACTTTCCCTTTACGACCCGATAAGGAAAGATATCACCAAACGCATTGCGATCATGCTTCAGCGCACCTTTGCCCTTTATGGAGATGAGAGGGTTCTTGTAAACGTTATAAACTCCCTGACTGAGATCGGGTATACGGGAAAAGATTCCATGAGAAAGGCGGTTGAACTGCTGGAAGAAGTAAACCTGAGTCACCGCATGATGCACATTGCAAGGGAACTTTCAGGTGGAGAAAAACAGAGAGTTGTGCTTGCAAGGCAGCTTGTGAGAAATCCCCTGCTCCTGTTAGCTGACGAACCCACGGGCACACTTGATCCCATGACTGCAAAGCTGGTCCACGATGCTATGATTAAGGCAGTGAGGAATTATAATATGAGCATGGTTCTCACCTCTCACTGGCCCGAAGTTATTGAGAAGCTGGCAGATAAGGCGATCCTGCTTGAAAACGGAGAAGTGATCCAGGAAGGGAACCCCCTTGAAGTTTCTACAATCTTTATGCAGAGCGCATCTATGGTGAGGCAGGAAAAGAACGCCATGGTCGGAGAGCCTATAATCCGCGTAAGGGACCTTTCAAAACGTTATATCTCAGTAGACCGCGGCGTAGTAAGAGCTGTAGATAAGATCTCTTTTGATGTAAGGGAAGGAGAAATCTTCGGGCTAGTCGGGGTTAGCGGGGCAGGCAAGACCACCACCTCGAAGATTCTTATGGGAATTCTACCACCCACATCCGGAGAAGTTGAAGTTCGAGTAGGAGACGAATGGGTTGACATGACACAGCTGGGAGTGGAAAATAAAGGAAGGGCAACTAAATACATGGGGTTCCTGCACCAGGAATACGGTCTCTACACTCACAGCTCTGTAATAGATAACCTCACTGAATCTATCAGCCTTGATCTGCCTTTTGAGCTTGGCGTCAGAAAAGCCATAATAACTCTCAAAGCTGCAGGCTTTGAAGAAAATAAGGCAAAATCTATTTTACCCAAAATGACCGATGAAATGAGTGAGGGAGAGCGGCATAGGATTGCACTTGCGCAGGTGCTTATCAAGGAACCCAGAATCGTCATTATGGATGAACCAACAGGAACCATGGACCCGATTACCAAGGTATCGGTGACGAATTCCATACTGAAAGCCAGAGAAGAAATAGGAGAAACATTTGTTATAGTCTCTCATGACATGGATTTTGTACACGAGATCTGTGACCGTGTAGCACTTATGCGTAACGGAAAAATCGTAGATCTGGGGAAACCCGAGAAAGTACTCTCCCAGCTCACAGAAGAAGAAAGGCTCAAAGTAACAGAAGAAATATAAATATGCTGCCACCTCTTAGCATGGAAAAATACTAAAATGAGGTGCCGATTACGAGTAATGAGATCAGCGTAGAGGTGAATGGGCAAAAATACACTTTGCCTGCAGGCTTTACCCTTGGAGACGCCCTTAAAGTTTCCAGAGCCCCCTATATAGCCGGTACAGCGATCGGAATTCTGAAAGAGACCGCTGAGAAAAAGACAGGAACAATCACCGAATACGCTATCAATACCCCCAAGGGGGAATTCAGGATAGAAATAAAAAATCCTGAGTCACCTTCAGGAAAATTATGGGCTGAGAATTTTAAAGAATACGAAGGGAAACCTGTCCACTGGGCAAGCTCTGATGCCCTGGCTTTCGGGCCTTTTGAAGCCGAGATTAAGCCTTCGCGCGGGATAAAGAGCTTTGAAACGTTTGATGTCCTTTTTGGAGCAGGAGGTTTTGATTCCCTTAATACTCATCTCATCTTTTCACGAAAAAGACATACTGCAGAATATGGGGCTCCTGTGGACGGCGTTTTTGCGACAGTTGTGACCGGAAGAAATATTTTGTCCAGGCTTTCTAGAGAGGATAGCATTCTGAATATCGAGCCGATTATAGAATGGGAACAACTCTTAGAAAAAATCTGTACGGCTGACCTTTCCACTCCTCTAGAAAATGGAAACGGCATATTCACTTATTTTGAGGTAGAGCTTTCTAGAAATGCCCCCCGAGGAGCAGAACATTTCTATGCCCTAACCCGTGAAGGAACTCTCAATGTAGATGTTACTACCAGTTCATTTGTTTCGGATGATGGCCTGAAAGGAGAACCTGCCCCTTACGAAAACTTTGAGCCGAGAAGAGAAGGTGCCATTTCAGTCCGAACAGTCGGATACGGGACAGGCAGAACATATATTTCGAGAGAGGAACGGCCTTCAAGCCTCGTGCATTCGGTAGTAGGGCAGGTAACGAAAGGCATTGAGCTCATCAAGCTTGCAGAAAAAGGACAGAAACTATCGGTCGAAAGCCTTCCTCCACAGATGGTCCTTCTGGGACATAGCTTTGAGGAGGTCGAGCACGTACTTTCTTCCATAGGAGTGGAACTGGTAAAGGACGGATACACCGGAGAGGACGCGGTAATTGTCAGGCAGGACCCGCCAACGACCCTGGAAATTCTTGGAGAAGCAAAGGTGACTGCCTATGCAGTATCCAGAACAAAACTCATTGAAATTGAACTTTACCCTGATAAAGCCCCTAAATCTGTGGACTTTTTCCGTCACGCTCTTGAACTTAAGACAAAAACGGTTGGAAAACTGCCTGTCTATATGATATATGACGATACTTACCTCTTCAAAACAGAAAAGGAAGTCGTGAAATATAAGGAGATCCTTCCCGAAAATACACCCACGGAAAAGGTATTTGCCGGGGAAATAGGGATCACAAACCAGGCAGCAAAAAGGATGGGCATTATAGGAGTCAAACTTGGAGATGATGATCTCTTCGGCCCCACCGGAGAAAAATTTTCCTCAACTAATATTATCGGCCGGATAATCGAGCCTGCGAAACTCAGTGGTGTCAACGAAGGAGATGCGATATACGTAAGTGAAGTTGTACGCAGGTAAACTGAAAAGCAAAACAGTAAAACAATAAAATAAAACGGCTGAGATCGCACATAATAAAAATAATACATAAACGAAGTGATGTATACGACCGCAGTAATAAGTAAGCTAACTAACAGGCAAGTAAAAAGTAAGCTAGCTAACAGGAAAGTTAAAGCTAGCAAATCAGCTGGTTGATACCAGGCTAAAAGCCGGCTAACAAGTAAGTAAACTCATTTGTAACTGTTGTCGCTTTAACATAATCCAGATACTTGAGCGGATTCGCATGTGTGGATTTATCGCAGGTGAAGTCTCCCGAGGCTAAGGAGAGACGAAAGATGGCTGAAACAAAAAAAGAAGAGATTACAAAATACATTGTAATCAGTTCGGATAAAGTACTGCCTTCAGATGCAGCTATGAAGATTTATGAATCCGAGTTTCCGGTTACGGTAAAGGAGACATGTTTCGGACTTATCGTAACAGGAGCTAAAGAGGATGTCCAGGCAGTAGTCGAAAGAATCCGGCAGCTGGATAAAAACCATATTTTTGTAAAGGATAGGGGATTCCCTGCAGGAGATGAGAGACGCTGCCGCGCAAGCAGGGGCGGAGGCCCGCGACCGGGATTCCACTTTTTGAGGGAAGAAGTGAAGATGCTTCCTGCCATAGGGGCTGCACTTGATGAACTGGAAGCAAAGGAATGTGTAAAAGAAAAACGCAAGGAGAAAAGCAGGCTTAAAATTTCTGACCTGGAAAAAGTTATTGAAGAGGAGCTTGCGAGGTGAGTTTTTGACAAAGGTTTTCATTTACCCAGTAAACAGTCTTATTCTGGCTGACCTGGTTGAGCGTTTCGGGCACAAACCCCTTACCATGATGAACCAAATACGAGAAAAAGTTACAAATATCAGCCTGGATTCTCCTCCTATCAATATCACTCCTGAAGATCCTAAATTGGGTCTTAAATACGCTGCAATTGAAGTGCCGGCTGGAGTAAGGGGAAGGATGGCCCTGATAGGTCCCCTTATAGAAGAGACAGAAGCTGCAATTATAGTTGAAAACCCACCTACAAACTTTGGCTGCGTGGGCTGTAACCGCACAAATGAGCTAATGAAATATCTGATCCGCTCAAAAGGTGTCCCTGTACTGGAGGTAAAGTACCCGGAGTCTGACGAGGAAGCCCACGATTTCGTAAGCAAAATCGCAGCATTTCTGGAGTCATTGCCTAAAGAAAAGCCTGAAGAAGATGAAAAGGCGAAAGAGAAAGAACCGGCAGAAAAGGAGGACAAGAAATGAGTGCTGAAGAATCTGGACTTGTCAAGATTGCCCTGGTATCCTGCGGCTCTGAGTATGCCGGGGTTCAGCCCGAATTTGAAGCTGCTGCAGCCAAGGTAAAAGCAAAATTTGTTTACCCTGAGATTGACATCGCATCCATAGATACAATAGGCAGGGATTTCGGGCTTGAGGTTGCAAGCGGAGACCTGAGGCTTATGATGGCACGGGCAAAGGCTGTCGTTGAAGGCACAACCAGTGTGGACGGAGTTTTTATTACCACCTGCTTTCGCTGTGCAGAAGGGGCTATTGTCCGAAATGAGGTCAGAAGATACATACATAATCACTCAAGCCTCCCGGTAATCAGCTATTCATTTACCGAAAGCACCAGTGCAGGTACCCTGCTCACTCGCCTGGAAGCCCTGACCACAATTGTCAGACGCAGGCACCTTCTTACAAGGGAAGTCCAGACAGGACTGACTGCAGGAATAGATTCAGGGTCAACAACTACAAAAGCAGTGGTAATGAAGGACAACAAAATAATAGGTAAAGGCTGGGTGCCCACAACAAAAGTCCTTGAAAGCGCAGAAGAAGCATACTCTCTTGCCCTGAAAGAAGCCGGGATTTCCAGGGAAGAAGTCCAGGCTCTGGGCACTACCGGATACGGACGCTTCCTTGTAGGGAACCATTTAAAAGCCCAGCTTATCCAGGAAGAAATCACTGTCAACTCAAAGGGAGCTGTCTATCTTGCAAACAAGCAGAAAGGCCCTGCAACTGTTATTGACATAGGCGGTATGGACAACAAGGCAATCTCGGTTGAAGACGGAATTCCTGGAATGTTTACAATGGGTGGGATCTGTGCTGGAGCCTCAGGACGTTTCTTTGAGATGATCTCAAAGCGCCTTGGTGTAGACATTACCGAACTCGGAGCCCTGGCAGTCAAGGGCATGCATGAAAATGTATCCATGAATAGTTACTGTATAGTTTTCGGGATCCAATCTCTTGTAAATTCTCTTGCCAAAGGAGCTACTCCTGAAGATGTGGCGGCTGCTGCTTGCTATAGTGTGGTAGAACAGATCTACGAACAGCAGTTGCAGGAAGTAGATGTAAAAGAACCGCTGATCCTTGTAGGCGGATCTTCCCTGATCGAAGGAGTACCAAAAGCCCTGGGAAAGCTTCTCAAGATCGATGTCCTTGTGCCCGAGAATTCCCATCTTATAGGCGCAGTAGGAGCAGCTCTGCTTGCTTCAGGCTTTGTTGAGGAGTGAGGAAAAGATGGATTCGCTTGAGATCTTTGCTGTTGAGTCTGCAATCGCTTCGGAGCAGGAGTTTTACAGGAAAATTATAGAGGACAACCTTGCAAATCTCAAGCTTGCCCCGGCGATAGGAAGAATCAAAGTAGTGTTAAGGCCTGAAGATTCCCTTTTTCAGATGGCAGTCATCCTAAGGGACGTAGGTACAAAGGTTACGACAATTGATATTGCCGACGTGGAAGCAAAACCGGTTGCCGGTGAGATAATAATTTTGATCAAAAAAGAGCAATATATTCCAGAGTTACTGGGAAAACTGTGGGAGCGTTACGGGAAAGCGAACATCAGCCAGCCGGACCGCTTGACTGTGGCCATAAGTACGGATAGGTCAGAGGAAGAAGCGGCATTTCTTAAAGAGATGATGATTGCAGATCCCAGGCATAGACTTCACGAAAACCTTGTTGATTTTTCGATCCGTGTCACTCCAGAGGGTTTCAGAGTCCGTTATCACCTATATAAAGAGAACCACTTTATTTTTGTAGCATCCGAGGAAGCATTAAAACATGAATGGATCGAAGAGGCAGGGACAATGCTCGAAGAACTGATGGAAGGAGGGAAAAAGTAAGATGGCCGTACTCCGACCCTATCTTTACACAGGCGGCGTCCACAAGCATGGGCTTTTAATCGAACTGCTGGAAGACCTGGGGGGCTACATAATCCAGAAAGTGATTACAGGGACTGAAGTCAACCTCATAATGCTTGTCCCTGAAAAAGATGTCCCGATAGTAAAAAAACAATCTGACGAACTGCTTGGGATTATTATAGAAGCTCCCCTGACTGGAGTTGAGATTGCAGTTGTTTCGCCGACCCTTGCCTCTCACCACCTTCCGCATTCAGCCTGTGACGTAGCCGAGTATCTCCGCCACCCCGGAGCCAACACAAACATGATAGGGCTTGCCAGAGGAATGGGGCGCAGAGTATCCCTATCCATGGACTACGAAAGGAAACTTATCAACGAACATGATATTGCAGTTTTCACATTCGGGTCATTCAGTGACTGTATAATCAATAAGAAGCCAAAACTCTTCGAGGGCATCGAAATACCTATAGTGGTTACAGGCGGGCCTGACCTGAAAACCGAGGAAGTCCCCGGAGCAGACCTTTATGTTGGAAATATCGGAAGGACTTCTCACAGGTTAAGGAAAACAGAGGAGGTTAGCGCCCTTGACAAACTTAATGAAGGGGTTGGAAAGGTTGCTGATAATATTCGTAAACAGCAGGCAAAAGACCCTCTCGCAGTGCTTCCTGCCAGAGCCATGAAGGAGATTGAAAACCAGGTCCCTGAAATCCGAACTGTGCTTTCGCCTGCCCCACTTACCCTCCAGCTTAACGGGCTCAGGGTCAAGCTGCCTTATGATGAATTCCATGAGAGGCTTGAAAAGCTGGAATTTGATGAGGGAGTCGTACTTTCCGAGCTTGCAAATATTACCAGATCAAAAATGAAAAATTATATATTGATAAAAATCAAATCTAAGTCTGACGTTGGTTTTGCAATTTGACCCGGATTCTGTTGCGTTAAGAGTTATCAACTTTACATTTTTACTGGGTTCGTGTCTTTTCACTTATCCTTTAAATTGTAAAGCCTGACCCGGAAAACGGCGTTGGAACCTTTTTCCACGTTAATGTGTGCTGGTGGTTTCGTATGGAACTTGAGGATATTGTGGAAATTTTGAAAAAGGACCCTGAGAGAGCGGTTCCTGAACTCCTTGAGGATGTCCGGAAGCAGTATGGTGAAGTCCCTTACATCATGAACTTCATGAAAGACCTCCCGGAGATCTTCATCCCGAAAACACTTTATGATAACTCCATAATGAGGGAATTCAAGAAACTCGACCCGGAAACAGTGGAACTTATTTCAATAGGCGTGGCTTCTGCTCTTCGTTGCGAGCATTGCCTGAAAATGCATATCAGAGTCGCAAAAAGAAGAGGGATCAAGAAAGAAAAAATATTTTATGCCATTATGATAGGAGCATCCATTTCCAGTGCCGCAGTGCTTGCTGAAAGTACAAGAGCTCTTGCATCCGAATTTCCGGGTGACGGGAATGGTGAAGAGGAAGAGGAAAAAATGGGAAAAGAAGAAAACTGCCGTGATCCGAACTGTGAGATATGCGATATCTCCAGAGCCACTTTTAAATAAATAGAAACGGTCGGTAAATATATCAGTGCGATTTTTGTGAATGTTGTAAATTCAGTTTATCAGGATTTAAATTAATTTTTCGAAAAACAATTTTCTCTGACCGGAAGTTAATATCATATATCAATATGTACGGGACTTTTTCAACAGAGTTTATATGAGATATAAAGTACTGTTACATCAGGTTTTCAGGGCCAAACGACCATTTATTATGGAGGTCGGTTCATATTAATCGAAACAGCATGTATGGGATAAGGTTGTCCTTTGTGCTGTTACTGATGGTACTTATTTTACCCACCGTTTCGACCGCATCTGAAGCGAATCCAGAAAGGCTTTTAGACCATCCGTGGGACCATTCTCCTATCACGGTATGCATAGATGACAGAAATGTGCCTGAACACTACAGTCCCACCTATTACGCGCAGATAGAAAAAGCTCTGGAATACTGGGAAGAAGGGGGAAACGAAAAGCTCGAATACACTCCTGTTTTTGAACTTGTGGATTCGAAAGAAGCTGATATCAGGATCAGATGGGTCGAAAACCTGGAGAACGTTGAAGGTGCTCCCTCAGGCGTTGCAGGCTATGCAAGCCCCAGGGTAGCAGATGGGCGATTTGTAAGGGTGGATATAGTGCTTGAGGCCGGGAACTACCAGGGGAAAGCCTGGCGCCAGTACGGCGATGCTACAATGCTTTCCATTGCAAAACACGAATTGGGGCACGCCCTGGGATTGGGGCACAGCAGCGACAGGCGGGACATTATGTATCCCGAATACGAACTGAGGGACAACATAGATCCGATACTGTTGACTAAGTACGGTCCTCTGCTGCGTACAGCAATTTACGCAGCTTTTGCGGTTCTTGTCTTCCTCTCTGTAAGCTGGCTACTTAGCAGGAAAAAAAGGAAAAAACTTGAGCATGAGTACCTTAAGTAAGAATCTCTCCCGAAAAGAAAAAATTTTCAAAAAAGAGATCAAATAAAGAAGATAAAAAAGATTTTATTTGGATTAAAAAGGTTTATCAAATCTCTATTTGAGTCAAATAGGTGGCTCTGAAGGTTTTTTACTTTCTGTGACAAACCTTTTAAAGAAATCTCTGAAATAAGCAGGAAGAGTGTTCATTTCCAGGATGCTGTCAAGAGAGATCCATGAATATTCCAGATGCTCATAGCTTAATTTTACATCAGCAATGACGTACCCTCCATTATAGACTATGGCAATCACTTTTTTTTCAGGAAGCTCAAATGTTACAAACCCTGCAATCTTCCCAGGCACAATTGAAATCCCGGTTTCCTCCCATACCTCCCTCACAACAGCATCTTCAAGGGTTTCTTCCGGACCCAGTTTTCCCCCTGGCAGGTCCCATTTGCCCGGGTTATTGTGAGAGTTTTCCGAGCGCCTGAGAAGCAGGAATTTGCCTTTCTCGTTCCGGAGAATGGCATATACGGAAATGATGTAAGGTTTCTCCAGATTCATACAATAATATGTGAGATTTCCCTGTCTTAAAGGCTGGCTCCTTTAAGATATTAAGAATATGCCCCCTTAAAAGCATCTTTCGATACGCACTTTTTCAGGAGCAGCAATATTGTCTCAAAATTACCCTGTTTTTCATTAATTGACCCCTAAGATAGAACCTACTTTCGGCAGGTCGACGTTTAATTTTTGATAATTTTACTGATGGCGATTTTGAAATAATGCTCCTTACTTGTGTGTAATTGATAGGTTTACATATGACCAATTATTAATTTCTCATACTAAACTTTAATGAAAAAATGATTTAGTATTTATATATGCTGTGGGAGTTGAGCCACCTGTTAACCAGCTTTAAACCTAATCTATAGTTAGTGAATGTTCAAAAACGGCATCAAGAAAAATATTCTAATTTTTAATGTCGACCTGCCGAAAGTAGGATATATATTTGGCTCTTCGCTATTTCGAGTGGGTAATTTATAGTTACGTTCGAAATTTGATACAACACATATAATATTTGAAAAGATTTATCGTGGGGAATCACATTCAAAACCGATGATTATCTATTTTGTGTAGTTACTTTTCAACTGAAAAATTATTTTCAGCCCATACAAAACAGCGAAGAGCCGAATATTTTAACTTTTATTTTAAGAAAGGAAATTTCCCTTTTTGGAGAGAGAGCTTTCTTTCTAATCTATCGGAAGAGTAAAGATAAATGTACTGCCCTTCCCGACTTCGGAGTCCACCCAGATTTTTCCTCCATGAAGGTCTATGAAGTTTTTAACGATGTACAGCCCAAGTCCAGCTCCGCCGTATCCCCTGGCTGTTGAAGAATCGGCCTGGGTAAAGGGCATAAATATTTTTTCATTATCCTCTTTTGACAACCCGATTCCGTTGTCCGAAACTTTAATCTTAAGAGCACCTTCTTTCTTGCACGCGCTCACGATGACCCTTCCCTTATCAGGAGTGAATTTCATAGCGTTGCTCATGAGATTGTACAGGATCTGTCTCAATTTCGTCCTGTCAGCCCGGATATTCTCAAGGGAAGTATCTACTTTCACCTCTACACTGATTTTCTTATTTGAAGCAGGCGAGATAAGACTCATTCTCACCTCTCCTATAAGGCTGGCAATATCTATTTCCTCATAATTAAGATTTCTTTCACCGGCTTCAAGCCTTGAGATATCAAGCAGATTATTGATAATTTCCAGAAGATTTTTCCCGCTTATGAGAATATTGCTGACATATTTTGATTGTCTTGTGTTCAGGGATCCGAAAGCCCCTTCAAGCAGCAGATCGGAAAAACCTATCACCGAGTTAAGGGGAGTCCGAAGTTCGTGACTCATATTCATAATGAGCCCTTTCTTGGCCCTGTCAGTGGCCTCGGCATCTTTTTTCGCTATGAGAATAGCGTTTTCCAGTTCCTTCCGTCCTTCAAGCTGTCCCAGGCGCTTCCATTTTCCTCTTCTTTCGATAATAACGCCGTTTTCCTCCATCAGTTCAAGCAGCACGCTACCTGAAAGTTCTTCAAGAGGGAGAGTACAGAGAAACGTGGGACTTTTGTTTTTTTCGAAAATTACCGTTTCAACGGTCTTCCCGCAAGTTTCAAGATAGGGTTTAAGAGAACTTCCAGCATCTTTAAGATCAAAATTCGTTCTAAATCCTAAAAGCCTCCTGAATGGGCTTTTTTATATCCCTTCTCTGCAAGTTCTTTTACTGCTGATGCGAGACGTGTCCTATTTTCCGGGAATGGATTAGCTGGCAGAATTTCCAATTGAGAGGAAACGAGGCAGTGCTCGACATCCACTCCTTCCTTTTCAAGTTCATTCTTTGCTCTTTCTGTTGCCAGTTCATCCGGGGAAATCCATAAACAATATTCTCCCCTTTCAATCCCTTGCTTAAAATAGGTAACAAGTATTTCTGTCAATTCTTCGATATCTCATATACGGCAGAGATCTGGGAGCTCTGCTGGACGCTTGAAAAAAGTCCGGGGTTTTTGTCAATATTTTTTCTCAAAATCTTTCCCCCTCCGTGTATTTATAGTAAGTTACAGTAAGTGCATTTTCAATAGGATGCAACCGGGTTTGAATGGGGTATGAGACAGAGTCTACAAAGGTATAAAATATAATATTCAGCAATTCCAGGAGACTTAAGTATTTTAAAATCATTCAAAGAATTCAGGGCAATATAATTCTCTTTCCAAGCTTATGACACTTTGTACATATGCTTCGTTTTTCCTATGTATATCACCAGCATATATAAGAAATGTGCTAATTTATACTGTTCTTTTAACAGCTATTATATATTTGAGAATTAATCTCTACTGGGGTTTTTTGGGAACCGTATGAAACGTACCTTAGTTTTACTCTGCCTGCATCCAAGAACTTGAAGCTCTGCACTCTATAAAATTTCAAACCTAGTGCTGCAGTCAAGGGTAGATA
>CAVRJG010000070.1:0-51012 GCA_963721455.1 uncultured Methanosarcinaceae archaeon | reverse complement strand
GGCGTTCGTAATCATACCTGGCTGGTTTTCCAGGTGAACAGGGGACAGGAACCCTGGTTTCTGCAATCAGTTGTTTTGGGGATTCATCCATACATATAACAGGATTTCGTGGATCAAATGGACGCTTATAAACATCCAGAACCATTTCCATATTTGCAACAAAAGCTACTGTTTTGTTCTGGGGGAATTACCCATCCTTTCCTTTGCCAGGGTTTGACTTCGTTTTTTTAAAGTACGGCGAACTGTTTCATGAGATATATTCTCGATATAGCCAAGCTCTACAGCCTGATCAGCCAACAATCTCAAAGACCACCTTGCAAAACCTTCAGGGGGTTCACTGCAACTCAATGCAACTAAATGGGCTTCAAAATCACCATCAACTTTTTTAGCATAAATACGATCTCTTTTTTCCCCGTTGAGAGCAACTTCAAGACCTTCTTCAACAAATCGTTTCTTAACACGGTCAATTTTTCTCATACTAATATTCAGGATACGTGAGATTTCTTCATTGGTTGAATGGTTAACATTCCATTCACTTTTATCACAATTAAGTAAGATCAGAGCATTGAGGATTTTTTGTGAGCTATGTTTGCCCTTTGAGGTAAGTTCACAAAGAGCTTCACGTTCATCTTTGGTAAGTGTCACAGTGTATCTATTCATAGTAACCTCCAGGATTCTTTATGAACAATATACAATATAAAATTTACGACATTTTATTGTTGACTCGACACTAGTCCAGTCAAGGTTTATATCAGTCTCTCCAAAACCATAAACAGAAAACAGATTATCTAAGATCTCCGAGAGAATTATCTCCTTATTACGTCCGAGGATCTCAAGAGTCCTGTAAAGAACTTTTTCATGAAAACTCTTGAGGTTCAAAATCTCGAGAATTTCTTTCTGATTTAACCATTTACTAGCTTCCTTGATGCTAAAATTCTCGGTGAGCTTATAGCTCACCAAGCCAATTAATAAACTATTGAGATCTAAACCCTTACTTTTATGCTTGCTAAAAACATCAGAAAAATTAAGTTTTTCATAAAAGTATTGAACAGCAAGCATCGATCCGATAGAAACACATTTATTCTTGTTAGGAATAGTTGGGAATGCTCTTATTTTTGTTTTTATATTCATTGGACCGAATAAAACAAAATAAAGAGCACTTATTTTTATTTATCTGTCAAACTCAGGTTAAAAATCCAAGCTACGTCTTATGATAAAAATTACGGAAATTCAAAAGTTGCCTGCAAAGCAGGCAACTGCGTAAGTACTCATATTTAAAAGAGCTTTGCCGAAAAATACTAAATATTATGGTATGGTATCGTACACCTGCTTTTCCCAAATATATAAAAATGCCATAATATGAATAAGAAGAATCAATAAAAGTGCCAACTTCTATTCAGGTAAACTGCTTTTCAAAATTCCGAGAAAAATATAAGCCGTGAAGAGAAAAGTTCTCTGAATTTGACGGCTTATAACCTGAAAAGGAAAAACGAGAGAGTAAAAACGAACGCTTCCCAGAATTTAACTTTAGAAAATAAAAGTTGCAAATCGAAACAAAAATGAAAAAAGTTCATAAAAAATTAAATACTATACGCCCTTAACATAACAAAAAACCTGAAGTATAAACGTTAGGTTTTGAAAAAGTAATTGTGAACTCTAGAATTTTAGATTGATCTCTAAAATAAAATGATTAAAACTTTAGAGATAGTAAATCTAAACAAATTTAGAAATAAATAATGAAGTAAACCCGATAAATTGGACCCTAAAACTTAAAGTAAATTCGAAAAACAAGTAAAAATGTTAAGGAGTCTTAAAAAACCTGAAACCCAAAAGAGACTCCAAAAGAACCCTACAAAACTTAAAGAACCCTGAAGAGGCTCTGAAGAAGTTCTTAAGAAACCCTAAAGAAGCCCTGAAGAGACTCTGAAGAAATATAAAGAAACCCTAAAGAAACCCTAAAAGGCTCTAAAACACCCTGAAATACCTGGAACGAACGGTGATAAAAGTGAAGATTAGAGTTGTAAGTTCAAAAGAAGAAATAGACACTTTAAAGCTTGATGAGGAAATTGTCCACCTTGCATTCAGACCATCCAACAAGGACATTTTTAAGCTCATCCTGAAGTGTCCAGAGGTAAAAGCGATCCATATCCCAAGCTCATACAAGAAAACAATTTCCAGTTCTGCACAGATGTATCTTTCCATGCAGAACATTTCTTTACTTGAGGGCGATGTATGGGGCCACAGAAAAGATATCAATGAATACTCCGAAGTTTCCCAGCGCGTTTTTGACCGCATACAGGAACTAAAAGAAGAAGGCCTTTCCGACGAAGACACCATCGAAAGGCTTGTGAGAGAAACGAGGCTCAGTCCAGACTTCGTAGGTTTCATTATATCAAATTAAAAAAAATTCGTACCTGCCGATCAGTATCTGATCGGCACTTATTTTAATATAAAATATGCTGTTCAAACTCTTTATGCTGTTCAAACTCTTTTTTGACTTTCGAGTAACACCTCTGAGATAGATTTTTCATCTCTTCATGCTGGATTCCAGAAACTTCTTAACTGTATGTATTTCGCTGAGAAGCCAGTACGCTTCAGAAGACCGGGCATTTCGAAAGGAAATCATATTTCCAGGGTAGAACCTTCTCAGAATGTTTTATAGATCATGGACCCTAGTCTGCTTATCGCCGGAAACTTATTCAAATTGACAGGTCCACTCCCGTCCATCTGAGGCAAAAATGACTGTGTCCTGAGTAAAAAGCTTAAGTAAAATAGAGAAAACATTAAACAGGATTTCATGACCGAGTTTGAACACGTGCTTGTAAACTCATTTAATGCATACATTGAAGAAAATGGAATAAGAGCTATCTCCTACAGGCTTAAACAGCACAGGTTCACTTCCCAATTCCTTGATGTGCTTGTAGATTCTCTCAATCCGGATTTATACATGGGAATTGAATGCAAAAGTATCTCAGTGGACAAAGGGGCAAAAGCACTTTATTTCACTCAGCATTTTACTGTGGACAAAAAAGGAATTCATCAGATAGAAAGGATTTCGGACTACCTGAATAAATCAGGAAGACGTGGATTTCTTGCGGTGGAACTTCGCATGGGAGCAGGGCACGGCAGGGAAGCATATATGGTTCCCTGGAAAGAGCTAGAAAAAAAATACCTTACTCAGAATCTCAAACTCACATTACAGGAAATCCGGAGTTTTCCTGAAATAAAAAGAGATGGAAAAGATTACAAGATCAATCCCAAGGAATGGGAAAGAAAATAAAGCCGGGAAAAAAGCAGTTAAATTGAGGCAAGCAGAAAATCTTGGAGAGAATAATGTCTGAGACTATGGAATTACTTCAGAAAGAAGCGGCCAGGTGTGCCGAAGAAATCAAGAAACACAAATCAGTCCACGTTGTATCCCATATTGATGCTGACGGGCTGACTTCTGCGGGGATTATATGTACCGCCCTTGAGCGGGGAGATTTCGAATATACGACACGCTTCGTAAAGCAGCTTGATGAAAAGGCCCTTGACATTATCGCAGATGAAAACCATGATATTGTCATTTTTACGGATCTGGGGAGCGGGATGTGCGAACAGATAAAATCTCGCGGGATCCATGCTGTGATCTCAGACCACCATCAGCCTCAGGGAATTTATAAATTTCACCTCAACCCCCACCTTTTTGGGGCAAACGGCTCCTATGAACTGAGCGGCTCGGGAAGCACTTATCTGCTGGCTTCGGCTCTTGGAAAAAACCGGGACCTTTCTTCTCTGGCCATAGTAGGGGCAGTTGGAGACATGCAACACCTGAAAATGGGGCAGCTTGTCGGGATCAACAGGGAAATTCTGGATGAAGGAGTAAAAGGAGGCAATCTCCAGTTCAAAAAGGACCTGACCTTATTCGGAAAGCAAACTCGCCCGATATATAAATTGATTCAGTACTCCTCAGACCCTTATCTTCCTGGACTTACGGGAGACGAAGAAGCCTGCATTGAATTTATTCATTCCCTTAACATTCGCTTCAACCGGGATGAACGCTCGAGGCGCTGGATTGACCTTGAGACCCCGGAAAAACAGAAAATTGTCTCAGGGCTTATCCAGTACTGCCTGAAATCAGGGATACCTTCGTACAAGATCGAGCGCCTTATAGGTGAAGTTTACGTCCTTTTAAAAGAAAGGGAAGGCACGGAAATGAGAGACGCTTCAGAATTTTCTACTCTCCTTAACGCCACTGCACGCTACGACCATGCGGAAATCGGACTTGCGGTCTGTATGGGGAATAGAGAAGAAGCTTATGAAGATGCCCGCAAGTTGCTTGCCGAACACAGGCAGAACCTCGTTAACGGGCTCATGTATGTTAAAGAAAAAGGGGTTATTCAGCTGGAAAATATCCAGTACTTTGACGCAGGTTCGGAAATAAAAGAAACTATTGTGGGAATTATTGCAGGCATGAGTTCTACAATAGTTGAGAACAGAAACCTCCCCATTATTGCTTTTGCAAAAGCCGATGGAGGAATCAAAGTCTCAGCCAGGGGAACGCAGGACCTGATCCGCAGGGGAGTTAACCTTTCGGAAGCTATGTCAATTGTCTCGGCAGAAGTTGGAGGTGCGGGCGGCGGGCACGATATTGCAGCAGGAGCGACTATCCCTGAGAATAAAAAGGAAGAATTTGCCAGAAAACTTGATCTGTTTATAGGAGAACAACTGCAGAGAAAGGCACACTCAGGATAAAGAAGCCAGCCTTCGGAAGGATACTCCGAAAAGCTGAACTGGATTGGAGATAAAGGCTAAATGAAAACAAAGAAATTTTAGAATAGGAATATCATGAGCTTTAAACCAGATCTTCAATCCTGCTCATTTCTTTGAATGAAATTAACCTTGACATTGCGCTGGTGTCTATCGAAATTCCATATTCCTGTACAACCGCCATAGGATTTGTCCCCCCTATGACAACTATTCCGAGATGGTCTCTTTCGATGGGAACATCCAGAACCCTTGTATTTGGTTCTCCAACTTCCAGAATCCCACTGAAGCCTGCATCCAGAAGGTCAGAAAGACAACTTTCAATCTCGTCTCTTGCAACCATAGGAGCTTCCCTGAGATTTGCAAGAATCTTGCCTGAACCTGTTCTGAGCATTTCCGAGACAGAAGTGATACCCTGAGACATCAGGACTTCAAGGGGATCTACAGTCGTACTTACATAGGTCAGCACATCAGTAAAGCGTACCGGAATTCCGTTTCGGATCTGAACAACTCCGCCAAGTTTGGGATTTATAGGAATTCCTGCCTTGAGCAATACGCCGTCAATCGTTATGCTGCATACGGTCCCGATACCTACCTTTCCCTTTTCAATAGTCAGGTTTCCGAGAGATTCTCCCTCGGAAATTATTTTCACGTAGGGAGTTACCGAAAGCCCGCTTGAAATTACCATCTTGAAGATTCCAAGAACATCGTCCAGATCTTTTTTGTCAATAAGTGAGAGATTAAGTATGACATCTCCATCCATTTTTTTTGGATTAAATGTGGTCCTGTACATGAGATCCTTTATTCTGGATGATGTAAACTGAATACGGTATCCATTTTTTTGCATTTCAACCCTCCAGTAGTTGAAGGTATTTATACCTATTATAGATTATCTATTAGTTGCCAAAATATATTCTTTGGGCTCTTATCTGCCCATTGCGTCGGGGTTTGCTTTAAAAATATATAGAAGATTAGAAGTCCGGATTTTCCAGAGGAAACTGCATGGAAAGGATGACCAGGCACAGACCATGTAAGCTGGAAAATAGCGGAGTCATTTTTCTCAGAGCACTCCTGTTAAAAATTCCATAAACTCCTGTGGAGATGTCAAAAATCTGAGTTTTTCAGCTTTGTGTATAAGCTCGTACATATTTTCTCCAGAACCCAGCCCGAAGGCATCTGAGGTCATAGGTTTGAGATAGCGGATAGATGGGACGTTCCTGTAGAGAGTGTTTTTGGCAAAGCCATCCTCGAGAAAGAAATATGAAGCTCCAGAAAGTCTTTTTATAGGCTCATAAACAGAGGAAAAATCTCGGCAAACCCAATTTGCCATTTCAAGGGTCTTTTCAGAAGCGTTTATGGTCACATGCCCGTATCCAGGAGGAACAAGCACTAAATCTCCCTTTTCCGCTGTGATGACTGCAACATCCAGAACAATATGTTCCTCTCCGTGTTTCACTTTTTGCAGAAGATAGGTAGCAGAACCTTCAAGTACCTGATAAATTTCAGGATAAGAAATATCTGTCCCTGGAACTCGCGGATGGTAGTGACCTACAGTTTTGGTATATTCCGATCCAAGCATTCCCGGAGGAATTATGGTAATGTCGTACCTCAGGTGATGGGCTTTAATTGCTTCAAGATCCACGTCGCTTTTCGCAAGGTCCCGGAACATGTAATACATGTCTTTATTTCTAGCCTCTATTCCTTCAAACCATTCTCTATCAAACACTACGTCTTCCATATCATAGAGTTTTCTTACATCTGCCACATTGACTTTATCCCCGAACTTCAGTGTTACTTCCATCGAATTCCCCTTTCCTGCCAGAGCATATAGATAATATTCAAATTACGGACAACAAGTTGCCAGAAGACTGGCAATGTATCACTAAGGCCGAATACCAGAAACAACAATATAAGTATATAAATTATTTGACGGAATATACATCTGCTGCCTGATATTTTTCCCTCTTGTAAATTACGAACCTGGAGAATCTTACTTCTCAGGCCTTCAGAGCTTTTTCAACCATTTTAGGGTAAGTAAGCTCTATAATAGTTTTCAGATTCACTATATCCTCTTCGTTATATTTAATAAGTTTGTTCAAAGCTTCCATGTCTCCACTCTCATATTGTTTCCAGAGCCTTACGGCATCAAACCCTGTCATGCCCTCGGTACCATCACTCCGGGAGATCCCAAGTAGCTTTTCAATATTTTTTAGGCCTCCATTATACCCTATTCGCCTTAGAGGGTACATGAGGTCTATATGGAGCTGCTTGAATTCGATTTCTGGAAATTCGGACTTTATGAAGGGGAGATCAAAACGGGCACCGTTGAAGGATACAAGCAGCCTGTATTTTGAGAACTCTTCCACGATATCATCAAGGTTAATATCCTTTATATATGTCTTTGACTCTCTTCCGTCATAGATTCCGACGACGGTTATTTTGTCCCGGGACTTAGAAAGTCCTGTTGTTTCAATGTCTACGAATGCGACAGAATCGGAAAATAAGGAATATGACCTCCAGTGTTCCGCAGAAGGAAGACGTTGTGAAAAAAAGCAGTGATCTTTTGCTGCTAGGTGCTCAGAAGATTTCTTTATCTCTTCACAAATTCTGGCTTTTCGGGATGAAGGTATGGAGATCCTATCTTCCATCTCAAGGAATTCTTCCCATGTGTGTATTCCTTGAGCCCAGATTCTGTGTTCAAGGCTCTTTCCTACACCCGGAATATGAATATATGTATTATTCAGCATGTTTCCCCTGAACCATTGGGGGTAATATTTAATAAAAATACTGCATGAGATCTGAAAGTATTCAAAAGAAGAAACAACTGATTTAAGATAAATGGGTGAACTACCCCTGAGCTAAAGACTCAGGGGCTTCCTACTTCATCCTACTTCATAGACTACCTTAGGAATCTCCATAGGCATTAATTCGGGCCGCACCGTCCCTACTATGTTTCGCCCTTATCTCGATTCGGCCTTACATGGTTTCAAGCTAGAGACGATGTATTTTCCATGACCTTTTGAGCCTGAAGGGGAACATTATTACAAAGGTTATTTGGTTCTCGTAACCATTACTTAAAGTTATATTGATTGGAAGGCATATCAAGTCAACAGATAGTGAAAAGAATGTTTATAAAGTTGACGTTTATATCCCGAAGCTAAAGACTTAGGGGTTTTATGCTTCGTTCTATAAAAAAGCTGTAAATATGTGACAATAACAGATAAATATTAAAATAATAGTTCGTCAGTAATAAAACCCACATTACAGGATAAACTTTTAAAGCTGAAAGTTCCAAAATCATCATAAAATAAATTGTTTGACACAGGTTGTGCAATTAATGGTTAAAATTTCCGTAATTGGTGCAGGAAACGTAGGAGCAACTACAGTCCAGCGGTTAGCTGAACTTGAACTTGGCGAAATTGTCATGACAGATATTGTGGAAGGGCTACCTCAAGGAAAAGCCCTGGATCTAATGCAGGCAGGGGCGATAAAGGGTTACGACACATCAATACTTGGGAGCAATGATTATGCGGATATTGCAGACTCTGATCTCGTAATTATTACAGCGGGGATTGCCAGAAAACCTGGAATGAGTCGGGAAGATCTGATCAAAACAAACTCCAAAATAATAGCAGATGTTTCTAAAAATATCGCAAAGTATGCTCCAGAATCTATAGTAATGAATATCACAAATCCACTTGACATTATAACCTACGTAGCTATGAAATCAACAGGCTTTGAGACAACGAAAGTATTCGGGATGAGCGGAGTTCTGGATTCAGGACGTTTTGCAAGCTTTATTGCAGAAGAACTGAAGTGCTCGAAAAAAGATGTACAGGCAATGGTCATAGGAGGTCACGGCGATCTTATGGTGCCTCTCCCTCAGTATACGACAGTCTCAGGAATTCCACTCACTGATCTGCTTTCAGATGATAAGATTGCCAGGCTGGTAGAGAGAACAGTAAACGGAGGAGCCGAAATTGTGGAGCTCCTTAAACAGGGAAGTGCTTTTTATGCCCCATCGGCAGCAATTGTCTCCATGGCGGAAGCCGTGGTTAAGGACTCGAAGAGAGTGCTGCCTGCTTCTGCTTATCTGGAAGGGCAATACGGGCAGGAAGGTATCTACTTCGGTGTGCCTGTGAAGCTTGGAGCATCCGGAGTCGAAGAAATTCTTGAACTCAAACTCGATGAAAACCAGTACGAAATCCTGAGAAAATCCTCAGAGACTATTCGGAAGGCAATTTCACAGCTGGAAGTATAAAGAGATAAACTGAAATGCAAAAATAAGCAAATCAGAGTAAAAAGAAAGGTTATATAATAGACTAAAGAGTTCTGCTCATAGGTAATTTCGAAATTTACCTGTGAGCCAGAAAAAATTCACACAGATACAGAATTTTTATCCGGACAATTACAGGAAAATTGTAAATAAAGCTGCTCTCTTTAAGCAAATCAGAGCAAAAAACTTAATGCAGCTAAAGCTGTCTCTTCTGCATTCAAATATTGGATAATGAATTTAATAAAGCTAAACTACCTTTATCTCCCGCTAACTTAAATAAGAAGATTTATTATAATAAATGACTGAAAAATCCATTTTTACCTGAAAAGACGACACAAAACTAGTAATTATATATAAAGTCAGTGAAACTGTAAGATATATAAGTATGTCTTTCATATAAGGTTAGGAGAAAGAATTAAATTAATTTACAAAGCAGGGATATAATGCGCGCAGAACTTACATCACTTTTTGGTTTAAACATATACACAAACACTGGTGTTTATGTAGGAAAGTTGCAGGACCTCGTAATTGATATAGAGGAACAGAAAATTACCGGGCTTGCTGTTTCGGATATTAACAGGGAACTTTTTGACCTGACTAGCAGAGGCGTAATTATTCCTTACCGATGGGTTATAACGGCAGCAGATATCATTATAGTAAGAGACGTCATTCAGAGATACAAAAAGCGGAAAGAAGATTAAATAAATCTCTAAAGGTACATGAAAAACCGGGAAATCTATGCCGAAATGCGCTGTATCCCTCCTGTGGTTGTGCGCGCTGACGGCAGGAATTTTAAAAATACGCTTTCGGGCCTGGGCTTTAAAAAACCCTATGATCAAACCTTCGCCAGAGCAATGGCGGATACTGCCGAGCTTTTTATTAAGAAAAGTGGTTTAAGCCCACTCTATGCCTACACTTTTTCGGACGAAATCAGTTTTCTTTTCATGGAACTTTCTTTTGAAGGGAGAGTGGAAAAAATTGACTCGATCGTAGCAAGCTTTCTGGCAAGCGCACTTACGATAAACCTGCGGCTTGAAAAACCTGTGGCTTTTGATTCCAGAATAGTTGCTCTTCAAAGAGAGGATATCCCTGTGTATTTTCACTGGAGGCAGCTTGAAGCCTGGCGCAATTTTGTGGCAGCCTGGGGTTATTATACCCTGAAGGCTGAAGGAATGGATAAGGATGAGGCTTCGAAACACCTGAAAGGAAAAAAAGAATGGGAAATCCATGAAATGCTTTTTGAGAGAGGCATCAATCTTGCGACACTCCCTGCCTGGCAGAGGAGAGGAATTATTATTTCTACAGAGGAATATGAAATCTCTGGCTTTAATCCTGTACTTGGCAAAGAGATGAAATCTCTGCGCAGAAAAGTCATCCAGAACTGGGAAATTCCGAATTTTAAATCAGAAGAGGGTATGGCACTTTTAAGAGCGGGTAAGGGCTAATCCCGGCCATTTCAATGGTGGGATACAGCCCTTCATCTCTGCCAACTATCTTTATTAGGTAAAACTCCATAATAACTTATTATGCCTAAAGTTATTCGTTATAGGATCTATCCAACAAAATTTCAAGTTACAAAGTTAAATCGGACTTTGGAACTCTGTAGATGGGTCTATAATGAAACATTGGCATTAAGAAAAAATGACTGGGAATCCGAACAAAAAAGAATAAGTTACTACGATTCAAAGAAAAGGATTCCTATCTGGAAGAAAGAAAAACCAGAACTTAAGGAAGTTCATTCTCATACACTTCAAGATGTAACTATGCGGGTTGATTTCGCCTTTCAAGCTTTTTTCCGAAGAGTAAAAGTAGGAGAAAAAACAGGGTATCCTAGATTTAAAGGTAAAAACTGGTATGATAGCATTACTTACCTTCAATCAGGTTTTTCTTTAAATAGTAATATATTGAGTCTTTCCAAAATTGGAGACATAAAATAAAAATGCATAGACACCTTGAAGGGAATATCAAACGTCTTACTATCAGAAGAACATCTACACAAAAATGATTTGTGTCCATTTTAACTGACGTTGATCCTTATCAGGAACTTGAACATTCTGATAAATCAATAGGTATAGATGTTGGTATTCTTTCTTTTGCCGCTTTATCAGATGGCACATATATTGATAATCCTGGATTCTATGTTAATGAAAAAAAGCTCTGGTAAAAGTTCAACGAAAGTTCTCTAAAGCTGAAAAAGGAACACCGGGAAAAGCTAAACTCCTTAAATCACTATGCAGAATACATGAAAGAATCTCCAATAAACGAGAAGATTTTGCTCAGAAACTCAGTAAAAATCTTGTTGATAATTACGGTATAATATGTTTTGAAGATTTGAACATAGAGAACATGGCTAAAAACCACAATCTAGCTAAACATATCTTAGATGCTGCCTGGAATAAACTTGTAGCTTACACTACTTACAAAGCTGAGAATGCTGGTAGAAATGTAGTACTTGTAAATCCAAAGAATACTTCAAAGATGTGTTCAAATTGTGGTATGTTGGTAGATAAAGGCCTATCAAAAAGAACTCATAACTGTCCTTTCTGCGGATTATCTATCAACCGTGATCTTAATGCTTCCAAAAATATTCTCAGATTGGGATTACAATCTGTTCGTAGAACGATAGATGCCCCTCATTGAAATGAGGGGAGTAGTGATAGAAACTTATTAATAGAAATTAAGTTTTTGAGAATAAGAAAAGAAAAGGAATGTAGAGGCAATGGACAGACTCGAACTTATAAAAAGAAATGTTCAGGAAATTGTAACTGAAGGAGAACTTGAAGAACTTCTTAACAAAAAAGAAGCTCCCCGTGCCTATGTAGGATACGAACCAAGCGGAAAAATCCATATGGGACACGTTCTTACAGTAAACAAACTGATTGATTTGCAAAAAGCTGGATTCAAAATTACTGTCCTGCTTGCAGACTTACATGCTTATCTCAATAGAAAGGGCACGCTTGAAGAGGTCCGAAAGACTGCAGATTATAACAGACGCTGCTTTATTGCCCTCGGGCTTGATGAAGAAGAAACCGATTTTGTTTATGGGTCAGACTACCAGCTGGGAGCAGAGTATATGTTAAATGTTCTCAAACTTTCAAGGGCAGTGACTCTTAACAGGGCACGCAGGAGCATGGATGAAGTTGGGCGTGCTATGGATGACCCGACCGTCTCCCAGATGGTATATCCCCTTATGCAGGCTGTTGATATTGCCATGCTCGGAGTCGATGTCGCGGTTGGAGGCATTGACCAGAGGAAAATTCATATGCTTGCCCGTGAAAACTTAAAGAGCCTCGGATTCGAGACACCTATTTGCATTCACACTCCAATTCTCCTCGGATTAGACGGAACCAAGATGGCTTCTTCAAAGGATAATTTCATATCAGTGGACGATACTGAAGAAGAAATCTACAGAAAGTTTAAGAAAGCTTTCTGCAAGATAGGAGATACTGAAGAAAATTCGATCCTGGCTCTATTCCGTTACCACATATTCCCCAGATACGAAACAATTGTCATCGAGAGACCTGAAAAATTCGGTGGAAATGTAACATATACCAGTTACGCAGAGATGGAAAGTGCTTTTGTAGCAGAAAGCGTACACCCTATGGACCTGAAAAATTCAGCCGCAAAGTACATAAATGAGATTCTGGACCCTGTCCGAAAAGTTCTTCTCTAATTATGGAGATAGCCGGGCTCTTCCCGGCCACTTCAAAGAAAGTATAAGTAATGGGTTGACAACTATCCTGAAAGGCGTATGTCCGCGTAAGAAAACGAGACTTTTTTTTAAAATTTGTGCAGTCCTTTGATAAAATATTATATAGCTATAGGTCATAGAATATTTGAAGGGTTGTTAAGCTATCCAGGGTGCTTTTATGAAATATATTTACCAGGACTCTACGGAACTGCCTATGCAGCGGGATTTCATTGAGGATCTGAAAACATTTTTAGATATAACTTCCAGAGTAATCCCTCTGGAAAATTCCATAATAGAAATAAAGTGCAAGCATAAAGAAGCACTCAACGAATTGAACAGTAGAATCGATGGAATGAATAATTTTGAAGAGAAGCTCGACATATTGCTTAGAAAATTAGTAAATGAGATTGATATTGAGGATGTTATACCCTGCGCCAATGCAATCCAGCAAACCTGCAGTGAGAACCTGGGGAAAAAAAGGGAAGTCCTCGAAGCCGAGTATACAAAAATAGAAAACGGGAATTCTCATGAGTATAAAAAATTTGAGGGGAGAATACTTGAAGTTCTTACCAGATTTTTAATCTCGGGAGTTTACGGAGCTGAAAAAAGATTTGAACTTTCCAGCACTACAACCGGTATTTCAGGAGAAATGGAAGGTTGGGTCTCGGGCCTGCAGTATCAGTACAGACTCGGGTTTACAGAAGAAACCCTTACAGTAGAAAAGCTTCTTGGAAGCTTAAGCCTGCCAGGCTGGACACGGACAGGTATCCTGCGGAAAGAAGAAAAAATAAAAATGCAGGACCTCTCTGAGTTTCTTGTAAGCTTCCTGGAATACGACACCCAGAAAAACGTCCGCATAACCCTTGAAAACAAAAAAGCAAACCGAAAATTCAGGATAGAAGGCGGAGAGCACAGATACTTCGTATATGAGGATGAGAAGGAAATTACCGCCGATAAAGAACTTGGGGCTTTTATTGATATGGAAAACCTGGCAAGAATTCCGGAGAAAGTCCAGGCTTATTTCAGGACGAATATTCGCACTTATACCCTTTCGAAAATTCTCCTTGACGAAGAGGATGCAGTCTCCACCAACCAGATATTTGATTGCCTGAAAGTAATTGCCGAGCAGTATGGTGTAACTGTTCAGGAGTGCCTGGCAAAAGGACACAATAAAGAAGAAATAACCATCAAAATGGAAGAAGCTGATGGAACAAGGACTGAAAAATATATAACAAGGGCCGAAATTTACACTCAGCTTGCAGAGGTAGGAAGTGAGGGTGTCGAAATTGCCGGAATACTTGGTGTAGATAGCAAAATTCAAATCAAAGACCGAAAATACTTGATTGTTTAAACTTTTCTTGCATTTTATTTTTATTTTTGAGATTTATTTTTTTTGAGATTTACAGGTTGCTTTTTGAAATTTGCGTGTCATAATTCACTTTTCATTGCTTTTATCTTATTTGTTCACTGCTATTTTTTAACACTTCTGGATTATTTATTCAAAAATTAGCCAGAAAAAATATCGCGAGAAAATATAAATGTTTATATAGATGTTTTTATCACTCAATCATGAAAATCGAAGGCGTGAATAAGAAAACCGGCATAAAATACCGAAATTTCGTTATAGGGGACTGGCTACAGGGAATAGAACAGGGATTTTTACCTGGGGAATAAATAGGATATATAAAAAGAAAAATTTGATTAAATAGAGTTTACCCTTACCGGACAACTTTATGAAAAAATGTTAATTTAGAGAGTTGAACTTTAAATAGAAAGCATTAAAAGTTTATACAGCAAGGATTTTGCGTGGAGCGAGTAAAAATGTTCTGGACCAGCACTATATTGGAAAATTCACTGAAAAGTAAAGATCGGGAATGTTGTTTCTATGAATTGTACGAGTATTTATCAATAAGTTACTGACGTGCCGGACATTTTTGTTTACGGATGTAGTGGTGGAGGCCGATGAAAATGAAAGCCCATTTTTTCAGTTCTTTAATTTCGGTATTATTGATAATACTAATAATTCCTGGAATGATCCCGGGCATAACGTCTGCTGCAGATGGACAGCTCGGAGACGGGGGAAATTCGACAAATAGTACACTAAACTCCAATCTTATATTGGAAGAACTCTCCATTGACTCTAAATATCCGAAACTTAATAGTGAGGTCTTTATTTCTGCATTAGTAAAGAACGTGGGAACTGAAACCTCAGAGCCAACGAATATGATATATACAATCGGTGGAGTCGAGGAAAGAGAAGCACTCGACAGCATTGAGCCTGGATCAGAGAGATCAATTCTTCACATATGGAAAGCTGACAAAGAAGGAACTGTAACAATAACGGCATCTATTGAAAACGGAGAGAACAGTCCGATAAAAATTGATGTGATCGTTGGAGGGGGGCCGCTTCCGGACCTGATAATTGAAGACGTATCTCCAGAATCATCGACACAACCTGAAGTCGGAAAGCCTTTGAACTTTACCCTGAAAATAAAGAACCAGGGGGATGCAGCTGCCAATAGTAGTACTGCAAAATACAGTATTAACGGAGCTTCTGGAGGAGAAATCCCTATCCCTGAAATTTCGATAGGGTCGAGTACAAATGCAGGATTTTCGCTGACTCCTGAAAAAGGAGGAAATATGAATGTAATAGTGCTCGTAGATTCCGGGGGGACAGTTAATGAAAATAATGAAAATAATAACGAATTCTCAAAAGTCGTAAAAGTAAAAAATGCGCTTTCGGACCTGAGAATAGAGTCGATTTCTCTGAGTCCAGAAGGGCCGCATCCAGGGGAGAACATAACTTTTACGGTAACAGTGACGAATAGTGGTCCTGCAGCAGCGGAGAGCAGCGAGATTAAGTATTATATAAACGGAACCAATGAAAATTACACCGGGGTAACATCTGTACCAGCACTTGCAGCAGGGGAAGCCGGGGAAGGCACTTTTTTCTGGACTCCTGGGAATGAAGGGCAAATAGAAGTAAGAGCAGTGACAGACGCCGGAGGCGTTGTGTCCGAAAGTGATGAAACCAATAATGAACTCACAAAAACCGCAACCGTCTCTAAAGAAGCTATTTCAAGCAGTAGCGGAGGAAGCGGAAGTTCCGGTTCCTCCCGCAGCAGTGCGGGAAGCGGCACTACTTCTAAAGAGCCAGTAAACAATGTCGATGCCAAGGAGCTTTCCACCAGGCACATTATAAATGGTTATCACGTCAAGTTCGATTTCGTGGAAAATGCCACATGCATTACATATATCGAATTTGACCCAAAAAAGACATTTAAGAGGACAACGACAATTGTAGAATTACTCAAAAATAAATCTGTTTTTGTCCCAAAACTCCCTCCTGGCAGGATATATAAACATGTGAATATCTGGGTAGGAGATGGAGGAGCGGGACTTCCTGATTCTTTTAAAAATGGATTCATAGAGTTCAAAGTTGAAAAGGCATGGATTAAAAATAATAATATTAATCAATCCTTGATAACTCTTCAATGGTACGATAAAGACTGGCAGCCTCTCTACACCGACAAAGTTAGAGAAGACAAGAATTACGTTTATTTTAAAACGGAAACGTCTGGCTTCTCCTGCTTTGCAATAACCGAATCTGCCGCAGATGAGAAAAACAACCCGGAAACTTTGAAAAACCGGGACGGTGAAAGTAAAATGAGTATTCTGAACGGAAGCGCAGAAGGGAGCAGCCTAATCAAAAACCCCATGGGGATGGCCAAAATACTTATGGCAATTTCTCTGCCCCTGTTCATGATCCTTGTAGAATACTTTGTGTTGAAGAAAAAGATCTAAAAAGATTTACTTTTTCTTCATAACTCTATTTTGCTGGAATTCAAAGCAGTGAAAAGTAAAGCTTTTGCCGTACAATTCGGGCTCTCCAGCATCTGGCTCACTACTTTTTTATGTTTTCTTCTGAGCTCCCGCAGAATGATACTTTTCAGGATTACAGACATGCGTTAGCTGAAAGCCCTGGAAAAATCAGTCCGGCAAAAAGATTCTGCCATGAACGGATCTTTTTCAGGCGTTAAATTTAAAGTTCAAACTAGACGGTCAGGAAATCCTGTTTTCAGCCAGAATAGCCCCAATTACTGAGCCAATTATACCTATCAAGGCGGTATGAGCTACGATAACCATCGTTATTACAAATGCAGAGGCAGCTACGAATGCCCCAAGAACAGGAACCTCTCTGAGTATCGACCCAAGAATTCCTCCAAGAAGGAAACCCGGAATAATCATAAAAACGGTCATCAGAACCCCGGATTCAAGGCCCCCTCCAAAACCTCCATCTGCGTAATAGCCGCCCAGAAGGCCCCCCAGCAGAGGGGCTATAGCATTCACACCCGGAATGAAATAACAAATTAAAGTACAGACCATACCTATCAGTGCGCCAACTAAGACTCTAGCCATTCTTTCCACCCCCAATCTTGAAGTAAACACAAATCGCAGTTATTATAATAAATTTAATTTAATTATTCTTGGATATATAGTTGAGCGTTCAACATTTCACTTTCGGAGAGAAAAAGAACTCTTTTTGAACTCTATGAACTTTTTGCCGAAATTAAAAATCGAACTGGTGTAATCATTCTTAAGTTTGAGCCCCAGAAGCGCGAAGGCAAGTACAAAGGAAATGCTGTTTGCAGCTACCAGTGCAGGATCTCTCACAAGGATACCATGAAGCAGCCAGAGAAGCATGCCTGAAGTAGAGCAAAGCAGCATCATAAGAGATACGTCTTTCGTGGATTTCGTTTTCAGAGCCATTAGAAGCTGCGGGGCAAAAGCTATAGTTGTCAGCGCACCTGCGATATAACCGATCATGCAAATCTCACTCCTGATAAATGTAAAAGTTGAGAAAGTATTTACAGCTAACTTACCTCGCTCCCGAGTTCCGCTTCCCGAGTTCCGCTTCCCGAGTTCCGCTTCGGGAGCACGGGGTCCGTTTCACTCGCTCTGCTCGCTCAAGCGGACTAATTTTTCTTTTGGTCAGGTAAGGAAATTTTGCACTTGAGAGTAATTTTTTAAATGTTGCTACGAAGTAAGAAACCGAACCCTGATATAAGTGTATCCCCTAAAACTCTACGGGGATATGGCTATGACAGAAAACTGCCTTTTTTGCAAAATAATAGCAGGGAAAATTCCTTCAAATAAGATATATGAAGACGATGCCGTTTTTGCATTTCTTGACGTTCACCCGGCAAGCGAAGGGCATACTCTGGTGGTTCCTAAAAAACACATCAGTAACTTTACGGATATGGATGCAGAAAGCGTTGCCTCGCTTTTTGAAGTTGCAAGAAAAATTACCGCTGCAGTTGAGAAGGCAACTTCGGCAGAAGGGTCGAATATTGGCATCAATAATAGAGAAGCTGCTGGACAGGAAGTTCCTCATGTGCATGTGCACGTTATTCCCAGGAAGAAAGGAGACGGTGGGAGAGGAATAAAATCGATAGTATGGACTGAGCCTGATACTACCAATCTGGAAGAACTTGCAGAAAAGATCAGGAGAGCGCTCTAATAAATAAACAGTCCCGAATAAGGATAGAGGGTAATTTCCAGATAGTATTTTCAATACGAAACGATAATATATTTTTTGGAATATAATGAATTTAGGGAAAGACAGCAGGCAGAACTGTTGTCAGAACCCTTCCGTTTCTCTTACTTTGGGGGGTAAGAATGATGGCAGAAATGGAAATAGATGTCCGCGGGCAGACCTGCCCGGTTCCGCTGGTAGAGTGCAGAAAAGCATTCAAGAAAGCCTCTCCGGGGGATCTTGTTATTGTGAAGGGTACGCATCCGGCATCAAAGAAAGAGATTCCTATGGCGTGCGAGGCACTGGGACTCGAGGTGCTGGAAATTAAAGATAAAGAAGATGGAAAAGAGTGGGAGATAAAGATCCGGAGATAAGCAGGAAAGGAGGGGAAATGGGGGGAAAGACGGTTATTGTCCTGCACAGCGGCGATATGGACAAAGTATACAGTGCACTTATAATCGGGAACGGAGCCCTGGCAATGGGTATGGAAGCCTCCATATACTTTACCTTCTGGGGGCTGATGCGCTTGAAGAAGGGAGAGCTTGAAAAGGGGCCGCTTTCCAAGATGAATATGCTGGGACTTGGCAGGCTGATGATCAAACAAAGGATGGACAAAGCCAATGTTGTTTCGCTTGAAAGGCTGATGAGCGACTTCAAGGAACTTGGCGGAAAAATAATAGCCTGCGAAATGACCATGGAGATCATGGGCATAAAGAAAGAAGAACTTCGAACAGAATGGGTCGACGAATGGGGAGCTGTGGGTTCGTATATTAAAGAAGCAAGGGATGCGAATGTAACTCTCTTTATCTGAGTCTTGAAGAGCTTTTGGAGTTAGAGTTGTCACAATAACGCGGATTTTTCCGTAATCGGACCTGTTTTCGACTCTGAACCTGTTAGACTCAACTAAATAGCTATAATGAGGATTTTAATCCGAAAAATTCCCAGGATTTACCGGGAACTCTGAGATTTTAACTGTAAAATTTAGAATTTTATTATTTGATATGGGGAGGGAGAAGAATATTTGAGAATATGATTTATCTTGACAATGCTGCATGCACCCGACTGGATGAGCAGGTACTTGAAGCAATGAAACCTTATTTTTTTGATACTTATGCAGTAGCAACATCTGAATTTGGCTATTCTATGGGTATCGACGCAAAAGAAGGACTCGAAAGAGCCCGTGAAGGCATAGCTTCAAAGCTCGGCGCAAACTCAGAGGAGGTCATCTTCACTTCGAGTGACACTGAATCAAGCAACACCGCGCTTAAAGGAGTCGCCTGGGCTCTCAAGGAGAAAAAAGGCAAGCATATTATAGTCTTGAAGATAGAGGATTTCCCTGTGCTGAATACGGCAAAAGCTCTCCAGAAACAGGGCTTTGACGTAACTTTCCTGGATGTGGACGCAGAGGGGTTTGCAGACCTCGAAGGACTAAAGAAAGCAATTACAAAAGAAACGATCCTTGTCTCGATCCAGCAGGGAAACCAGGAAATCGGAACAGTCCAGGATCTTAAGGTTATCTCAGAAATCTGTGAAGAAAAAGATGTGCTCCTGCATACGGATGCCACGCATAGCTTTACCCGGCTCCCCCTCAGTGTGAAGGAACTCCCTGTAGACCTTATTACTGTATCTGCCCACACGATTCACGGCCCAAGGGGAATAGGGGCTCTCTATATCCGGAAAGATACTCCAATAAATAAATTCATGGACGGAGGTTTTCAGGAGTTCAACCTGCGGGCCGGGGTAGAAAATATTCCCGGAGCCGTAGGCTTCGCAAAGGCTGTTGAACTCGTAACCGAAGAAGAAACCAGACGGATTGAAGCCATGAGAGATCGGGTAATTGAGAAAGCCCTTTCCGAGATTTCGGAGGTTACCCTCAATGGAAGCCGGGAAAAGCGCCTGCCTCAGAATGCAAACCTAACTTTCCATTACGTAGAAGGCGAATCTGTAACTTTGCATATGGACATGAAGGGTTTCGCAGTGAGCACGGGTTCGGCCTGTTTTAGCCGCTCCCTTGAAGCCAGCCATGTTATCAGGGGTATTGGAGGAGACCATGAGAGAGCACATGGTTCGGTACGCTTTACCTTCGGGCGCTATAACCGTATGGAAGACGCTGATGCGGCAATTGATGCCATGAGTGAAATAGTGGCAAGGCTCAGGGAAATAAGCCCCCTTGCAAGGAAATGAACTGAAAAGGGTGGAAAGATAGCAAAAGGGAAAGCAGGATAAAAGAAGAGCAGGAGAAGAAAGCTAGAGACTGAGAGAGGTGAGACTATGAAGTTTCCTTACAGTGAAAAAGTGCTGGAACATTTCAGAAACCCGCACAATGTGGGAAAGATAGAGAATCCTGACGGAAAAGGCCTTGAAGGAAGTCCGGCCTGTGGGGATATGGTCGCGGTCTATATAAAGGTCAATCCCGAAACGAAGATTATTGAGGATGTAAAATTCGAATCTTACGGCTGTGCTTCAAATATTGCCACCGGCTCGGTTATAACAGACCTTGCACGCGGAAAGACCCTTGATGAGGCAAAGAAAATAACATGGAAACAGGCTTCTGAAGAGCTTGGAGGGCTTCCTCCGATCAAAGCCCACTGCTCCGTACTTGCAGTTGAGGGCCTGCGTGCTGCAATCAGGGACTATGAAGAGAAGCACGGGCTTGTAACTGAAAAAGAGCCTACGACCGAAGAGGTTGTCAAGCAGAGGCTCAAACATGTTATGAACCCCCTGACCGGCCTTGACATCATCCGCACGAACCTTATTCTTAAAACAAGTGTTGAAGACGGTGTGGTCAGAGTGGTTGTAGACCTGCCTGCAGATCACCAGTTTGCGTCTGCGATAAAAGAAGATATTATGGAAAAGCTGGGGTCTTTGTGGGATGTAGAGAGGGTAGATGTAGTGTTTACAGCATGATGAAATAGAAATTAGTTAGGACTTACGCATTTTAGGGGTAAAATCAAGTACAATAGACGTTGTGGTAAAATTCGTTTTTAGATAGTTGAAGACTTAATACTGTTGATAATAGAAAGAGACTGAAATAAGGGCAAATAGAAAAAGGCAGGAGAAGAAGGTAAAGAAAACAAGATATATGTAATTTTAAAAAGAAGAGAAGAGTATTTCTCTTCTCAAAAACGTTTTAGGCTGGGACCTGCTCCTTCTTTTCCCTATCCCAGTGCCGATGCTTTGCAATTGCGGCAATAAAGGAATCATTAAAAGACCCTATATTCTTACTATTTCTGGAAGTCACGACACCTTTATCGGAAACTGCTTTGTCAGCAGACTTCTGCCCTGCAAAATTTATATCGGGAAGATCCGCAACCTTAAACAGCTCAACTCCCTCGCCGGTTGCTCCTAGCGGCTTGCAGTGCCTGAATGCTTCGTTGATGAAATGGATTGCATCTCCCTGCATCTTGAGAGTGTCTATACTTTCTTTCCCTCCGGGAACATATACGGCATCGTACATCACTGACGCGGTGGTAACGTAGCTTTTATCAACCTCAAGTTCGTCTCCGCTTGAGCTTTTTAGCATTCCCTGGTGTTTAGAGATAATATGGGCTTTTGCTCCACCAGCCTCTAAAGCCTGCATCACCTGGCTGACATCTGTATGATTATACCCGTCCGCAGCAAGGATAGCAACTTTTCTGGTTTTAATGGTATTCTTCACCGTATGTGCCGAGCGCTCCTGGCTGACATTTGGAGATTCTTTTGTGACAGGAGATCCTCCTTTCTGCTCAGGAGCAGGGACACCCACTCCCTTTGCAATCTCGATTGCAAGATCTCCGTCCACATTGTTGAACATGTCAACAATTGCCTTCCTGATATTCTTATCATTGACTTTTCCTATCTCAAAATGGAATGCTTCTACGATGTGCTTTTTCTCTGGCTCCGACATGCTGTTCCAGAACAATTTGGCCTGGCTGAAAAAGTCTTTGAATTTTTCGCTGCGTGAACGGATCTTTTTGCCCTCCACCTTCTCCATATAGTGGACATATCCGCCTTCCTCTGCAGAAGCTGGTCTTGGAAGATTTCCTCCGATCGAGTTAGGGAAATAGCTAACCTTGCCTTTGTTTATTGTCGTGCGGTGGTACCCTTCTCTCTGGTTATTGCTTATCGGTGCCAGCGACCTGTTAATTGGGATTTCATGGAAATTCGGGCCGCCCAGGCGGATTAGCTGTGTGTCAAGGTATGAGAAAAGGCGCCCCTGAAGGAGTGGGTCGTTAGAAAAATCGATCCCTGGAACTACGTTTGCCGGACAGAATGCAACCTGCTCGGTTTCAGCAAAGAAATTGTCCGGATTGCGGTTAAGGATCATCTTCCCTATCCATTTAACAGGTACATCCTCTTCGGGCCAGATCTTTGTGGGATCAAGAATATCATAGTCAAATTTAAACTCGTCCTCTTCTTCGAGAATCTGCACCCCGAACTCATATTCAGGATAGTTTCCCATCTCAATTGCTTCCCAGAGGTCACGGCGGTTGAAATCCGGATCTTTTCCTGCTAGCTTCTGAGTCTCGTCCCAGACAAGGGAGTGAATGCCAAGCAGGGGTTTCCAGTGAAACTTTACAAATCTCCCCTTGCCTTCCGCATTAACGAAACGGAAAGTATTAACCCCAAAGCCCTGCATCATCCTGTAACTCCTGGGGAGTGCGCGGTCTGAAAGAACCCACATAATCATATGTGCATTTTCGGGGTGACAGGCAACGAAATCCCAGAAGGTATCATGGGCTGCCGAAGCTTGAGGTATCTGATTGTCCTGTTCAGGCTTAATCGCATGAACAAGGTCAGGGAACTTGATAGCATCCTGAATAAAGAAGACGGGAATATTGTTGCCGACAAGATCATAATTCCCGTCCTCAGTGTAGAACTTTGTTGCAAAACCCCGAGCATCTCTGACAGTATCAGCCGATCCCCTGAATCCAACAACCGTAGAAAACCTAACGAAAACAGGCGTTTTCTTGTTTGGGTCCTGCAGGAATTTTGCACTTGTATATTCTGTCATCGGCTCATATACCTGGAAATATCCGTATGCTCCGGATCCTCGGGCATGAACAATTCTTTCGGGTATTCGTTCATGGTCAAAATGAGTCAGTTTTTCTCTAAAGTGAAAATCTTCAAGCAGCGTTGGTCCCCTTTCCCCTGCCTTGAGTGAGATATCCGTCTCGCTGACTCTAACGCCCTGATTTGTTGTCAAAAACTCACGTTCAGGGTCTTCGCGAACCATTTCTAATTGCTCGTCTTTGCTTTTTTCATCGACTACTCTCTTTTTCTCCACTATACAGCACCTTCCCTATTTATCCTGGTCTTTAAGTCCAGTACACCTGGGTAATACTGGAACCCATAATTTTTAGAAGTTTTAATAACTTGGGTTATCTGTTCATAGTTTTTTAATGGAAGCGAAGGCGAGTGGTAACATAACTCAACGTAAGTAGCAGTTATACTGACTGAGTAGAACTTCAGATTCAATCAGGATACAAAGTCTGACCAGATGCATAAAAACAATTTTAGCTTCCTGTAAGCCCAATCTTTGAAGCTCAGTTTACAACCCACAGTTGAATGTATGTTCGGCATACCCAACTCCCCTTTCCTAAATTGATTTATTATTATATTAGTGTTATTATAAATTAATTAATTTTTTTAGAAAGAAAAGTGAGAATCTGACAGAAACTGAATGCGGATTGACGAGAAGAGATTCTGGAAAATGCAGATAAGGAGAAAAGAAGAATCGGAGAAAAGGCAGTGATGACAGGTATTATATAAAAAGAGCCTAAAAATAGAATGGGGATTCGGGTAGAAGGTGAGAGATATCTTTTGATGAGTTACGAGCTTAGGGTATGTAAAAGAACGCTTTAAAGTGTTCCTTTTTCGATCGAGAAAACTGCCAGATCAAGAGTTAAAATCGGTCTCAATTTAGGGAAAATTTCGTATCGAGGCAGATTTTAATTAATGGAAAACCACACTTACAATAAAATGTCACTCTGAACTCCTGTGAAGGTGTATTTTTGGACCGGGGAATCTTGAAGAAAGCAATAGCAGCCCTAATAGCAGCCCTTTTACTGCTCACAGCAGGAGTATTTCTGATCCGCATCTACTGGACAGATATCGTAGCTGTTCTTGGGGAAAGCTTGAGAATTCTCAGTGAAACCCGAATACGTTATTTTATTCTGGCATTCTTAGTCTACGTTCTGAGTGTATACTTATTCGCAATCCGCTGGCAGCAGGTTCTCTCCGGTATTGGCTATGATCTTAAGGCCACGGATCTTGTTCCCGTTATTTTCGGAGGAATATTCGCAAATAATCTAACTCCGGCAAGCAGGGCGGGAGGCGAACCACTCCGGATACTCTGGGTTAACAAGCGGTTCGGAATAAGTTATACTCATGCTTTCGTGTCAATTCTCTTCGAAAGGCTGGTTGAAGCAATACCTATTGCCATGCTATTAATTTATGTTCTATACTCATTCCCCTCGCTGGAGGTCAAATTCTTACCCATAAAAAATAATCTAACGTTAAGCTCGACCTATTTATTGCTTTCAGTCTTCCTCGCAGCAGGAGTAGTAATATGGATTTTCCGAGAAAAGTTATCTTCACTTCTCAAGAATATTTATGAAAATTGGAGACAGCTTCACAAATCCTTTATTGCTGTTCTTCTTTTATCCTCTGGAGTCTGGATTCTTGATATAATACGTCTTAAGCTGATTGCTTTAGCTCTGAACCTTCCTCTTTCTCTATATTTGATTGCAACAGTCTCTATTTTATACCTGCTGCTTGGAAGCCTGCCAATAACTCCTGGAGGGCTTGGAATAGTTGAAGGAGGTCTGATCTCTGTCCTTCTCTATTTCGGGTTACCACTCGCTTCAGCAAGTAGCTTCGTCTTTCTCGAGCGTTTTATCTCCTTTGGGCTCAGCAGCGTGATAGGATTCCTGTACCTGTTTTATTATGGAGGGTTCAAGATATGGGAAAATATAAAATCGCACTGATCAGTGACTGGTATTTCCCAAAGGTTGGAGGAATCGAGTATTCGATGCATACCCTTGCCAAAACCCTGAGCATGCACGGCCATGAGGTAAGCGTTATTACAAGAAGCTATCCTGGTGTTCCTGAATACAGTATAAGGGATGGGGTTTCAGTAATAAGACTCAAAGGCAGAACTTTTCCCGGGCAGCGTCGTTTTCTCATGCCCAATGCGTATAAAGAACTCTACTATCTTTTGAAAAACGGGAATTATGAGATTGTCAATTGCCACGGACTGGACTCACCTATCAGTATGGGTGCTCTTCTTGCATCCCGGAAACTTGGAATTCCTGTAGTAGTCACAAACCATTCCCTTGTGGGAGATACGCCATACCGCCTTTTTTTATATCTTGCAGGCAAGTTGCTTTTAAAAAGTACCGATGCTGTAATTGCTGTCAGTTCGGCAGTTGAAAAAGACTCAAAGCTAATGACAACAAAACCTGTTTATCGGATTTTTAATGGCGTTGATTCTGGAGACAGCGTTGTCAAAGATTCTCTTCCTGTAGATACGAAAGGAAAGACTGTGATCATCACGGTTGCACGCATGACAAAAAAAAAGGGTGTCCAGAAGATTATAGATCTCGCCCCTTCACTTCTGGAAAAGCATAAAAATTTGCTATTCGTAATGATAGGAGACGGCCCACTAAGGGAAAAGCTGGAAAGAACGGTAGGAGAATCCGATTTATCCGGAAACTTCCATTTTACAGGGGAAGTATCCAGGGAAAAAGTGCTGGGATATCTTGAACAGGCAGATATCTTTGCCCTTCCCTCCAGTAACGAGGCTTTTGGAGTTTCGATCCTGGAAGCAATGTCAAAAAATGTCCCTGTCGTGGCAATGAATAATAGTGGAGTCTCGGATATCATCAAGAACGGCGTAAACGGCTACCTTGCAGACACTGTTGAGGAATTTTCATACCTTCTCCAGAACCTGATAGAAACTCCGGCCCTGCGCGCTTCATTTGCCAGGGAGGCTGTCCTGGGGCTTTCAAATTACGATTGGAACCGGATATATGAGCAGACAAGCAAGGTATATACAAGTGTCATTTATGAAAAATATCACAATAACCGTTGATGTGGAAGAAGACTGCCCACCCATGCTTACAAGTACGAGAGGTATGGAAGAGGGACTGCCTAAATTGCTGGACCTCTTCAAAAACGAAGGGATAAAGGCCACATTCTTTGTCACCGGAATGATGGCAGAGCAGTATCCGAACCTGATATATAGAATTCCGGGAGAAGGACACGAGCTTGGCTGTCATGGATATACCCATGCACGTTTTGACCGGATGGAAGAGGAAGAAGCCAGAATTGCCCTTAAACAGGCTGGAAAAGTTCTGAGGCAGTTTGAGAAGAGGCTTGTCTCCTTCAGGGCTCCGAACCTCCAGTTCCCGAAAGATTATCTAAAACTCCTGGAAGAAGAGGGTTTCCTGTACGATTCCTCCATTGCAGCGTACAAACCGCCTTTTCCCAGAAGCAGAGTAGAAGGCAAAATAACCAGGATTCCTGCTACGATTACCTCTTCTTTTTTAAGGCTGCCCCCAGCCCTTTTTCTCCCGCTGCTCAGGCACGCAAAAGCTCCTGTACTCTTTGTCCATCCCTGGGAATTCGTGGACATGTCAGAAACGCCGATACGCCCGGATTGCAGGTTCAATACTGGAGAAAAAGCCCTCCAGAACCTTAAAACCCTGATCCATGCTTTCAAAGCTGAAAACTGCCTTTTTTTGACTCTGGAAGAAAGAGCGTCCCTTGAAAAGTTATGCTGAACCTGGAAAAATAAAAGCCTGTTTTATTCAATTGAACAAGACGTTATTTTTATTATACAAAAGAAAAACTTGCCAGACGATGATTTCAAAATTGTTTGAATTAAATTTAGATTCTGGATTGAAATTCTGAAAAAATAAATTCAACCGGCATCTCCTGAAAAATCCGTTAATTTGAGCTGTCTGGAACGGGAAAGCTTTGTCTGCATAGGTTTCAGGTAGTCTCCTGAAATATGGTATTTTTGCATAAGAGGCTTGAGAGTTGCGTAAAGTTCAGCTTTGTAGGTTCTGTCAGCTCCTCCTTTTGCATATAATCTGCGGTAAGGGTCCAGGAGTTCGGGAAAGTTACATGCAAGGAAATCGAAAAAATGCTTTCTGGTCTCGCCCCTGAGGTAAAGAATGCCAGGCAGGGCATAGTCCACCTTACATTCGGCTGCAAGAGAAAGAATTTGCACGAGGTTCTGCGGGCTGTCGGTAAGAAAAGGAAGGATCGGCATCATATGAAGCCCGGTAACGGCGGCTGTGTCTTTAAACGCCCGCAGGACTGAAAAACGTTTTTCCGGAGAAGAAGCGAGAGGTTCAAGCAGGGCGCTTAAATTTTCATCCATTGTTGTGACCGTAACTGCAATATTCACATATGTCAGTTCAGAAAGTTCTTCGAGAAGGTCATAATCTCTGAGGATAAGATCCGATTTTGTAGATATGGTAACCGGATTTCTGTATTCGATCATCAGCGCCAGAACCTTACGCATCAACCCGTATTTTGCCTCTGCGGGCTGGTAGCTATCGCACACCCCACCTATATTGATTACTTCCTTTTTCCAGGATTTTGCTCCCAGCTGTTTTTCCAGGGCTTCTGCAATATTGGTCTTTACGCAGATCCTCTGGAAAAAAGCACAGTCATCTTCTCCGGGAGATTTTTTCCCTGGAGAGGAACTTCTTTTTTCTTTTTCCAGATAGCGGTGAGAATACATTGCATAGCAGTAATGACAACCGTGTTCGCACCCCCTGTAGATGTTCAGGTCCCAGCAGTATGGCAGTGTGATCCCGCTCGTTGCCCTTATCTTATTCAGAGCTTTTATAACCCGGATTTCCTCAAACATCCTGGAGTAAAATAAGGCAGGAAGCTAAATAAACTTAACAAAAGGCAGCCCTGAAAAAAGGTTTGAAGAACAGGGAAAAGAACGGCTTGAAAAAGGGGAAGTTAAGAGCAGCAACTTTGAATAAAATCAACCAGCTGTGCTCGAAAGTATCACTTAGTTTCTTACAACTTGATAAGGAGTTGAATCCATACCTCTTGATATGTTGGGGGAAGAACCGAAGGATTTTGATGCATTGAGCCTGTTTTCACCGCCCCCGGTACTGAGGGGATACATGTACGGGGCACGGGAAGCTCATGAGGCTAGAAACTCAAACAGACTTTTAGCCATACGCCTTGAGACGAACAAATCATGCAATCTCCGCTGCCGTTACTGCTATGCACAGAGTGGAGAGGATTCGGCAAAAATAGCCGACTTGAATGTTCTCAAACGCATAGTTTCGGAAGCAAAGGAACTCGGGATCAGGTCTGTGGTCGTGATAGGGGGAGGAGAGCCGACCTTGCACCCGAATTTCAGGGATTTAATCGCCTATATCGATTCCCTGGGGATAATCCCTATGCTTTTTTCGAATACTGTTTTGATGACAGAGGAGCTTGCAGGGTTCCTGTACGAACACAACGCCTCAGTAATGGGAAAGCTAGATTCCCTTAAGCCTGAAGTTCAGGATTACCTGGCAGGAAGAGAAGGGGCCTCCGAAGATATTAAAAAGGGGCTTGAAAGCCTTATTAATGCAGGCTTTTCAAAGCCGACAGAATCTGGAGAACTCCGTCTGGGAGTCTCATTCGTCAGTAATAAAATGAACCTGGAAGAAATTGAGGAAATCTGGCACTTCTGCAGGCAAAACAATATATTTCCCAATATGGAAATTCTCACACCGACAGGCAGGGCAAATGACGAACTGGAGGATAAGCTGCTGACGGCTGACGAGATAAAGGAATACAAATTAAAACTGCTGGAAATAGACCGGAAATATTACGGGTACGACTGGCTGCCCTACACGCCGATTACCGCAAGTGGCTGCCTTCAGCACCTCTACAGCCTGTATATCAACATAGACGGAAATGTCAGGCCCTGTGCGCCTACAAAGCTGGACGAACATCCTGCGCTTAGAGTTGGCGGGAAATATCCCTATAATATAAACAGAATGAGCCTTCGGGAGATTTACAGCTCCGATCTCTTCACATATGTCCGAAACATCGATAAAGTGCTCGAAGGCAAATGCGGGAACTGCGAACATATGGAAGAGTGCATAGGGTGCCGCGGATATGCCTACAGCGTAGGAGTAAACAATGGTGTTGGCCCGCTCGAAGCCCTGAGGATGGAGTGCCAGCAGTGTTTCAAATAATGGCAAAATGATAAAAAGCGGAACTCAGACAATAAACCGGGAGAAATTATTAAAAAGTACGTGCTGTTGCGTGATTCGAGGATAAGGTGAGATATTGAACAGTACAGGAAAAGTGGGGTTGGGGCAGGTTTCGGAGAATAAAGAAAAGATAATAATTACCAGTAAGAAGGATATAGAAGAAAAACTCTGTGAGAGCCTGAAAAACCATGAACTGCCTGATTATCTCCTTTACTCAAGCGCCGACGGAGCAAAAAACTGGCTGAAACTTGACGGGTCGGAAGCATTTCCTGTAGCCAGACAGCTCAAAGTCCTTCTGGAGAAAAATATTGCATCAATAGTGAGATTCATTCCCACAGGCATGAGTTTTGTAAGTATTGGGGTGGGAAACGGGGAAAAGGAAAGAATTTTTCTCGAAGAACTGATAAGGAAAAACCTGGCTGAAAAACCCGCCTCCGGAAAGGTTTCTATACGCTATTACCCTATCGATATAAACAGCGAACTTGTAGATATCGCCCTTGAAAAGGTAGAAAACCTGCCTGTAGAAAAGAAAGGAATAGTTGGCTTCATAGAGGATATGGCAATCCTTAAAAAAAACTGGCATCTTCCGGTTCTTTTCTGCATTCTGGGAAATACCTTTTGCAATTACGAGCCAGAATTCATTCTTCAGCTTGTCCGCGAAAATCTTGAGCAGGGAGACCTTTTTTTCTTCGATGCAAGTCTTCTCCCTACTCGGGATTCAGGCGAAGAGGCACAGTCTGCAAAGAGATCCGTATTGGGCACATATGCCTCAAGAGAGAATGCCCTCTTCAATATGTATCCTCTGCTTCACTACGGAATGGCTCCAGAGGATTTCGATTTCGAGCTTTTGCTTGCACATGTGGACTCAAGGATAGGAGCACTGTACAGGACCCGGAAGAGCCTGAATATCCTGAAGGATGCTGAACTGAGAATCGGGCAGGAAACCATAGGCTTCAGGGAAGGAGACATCATCCGCATGGGCTTTACCTACAAATACACATATGGCCAGATTACTTCTTTCCTGGATATTTGCGGATTTGATATCCTTAAGGCTTTCCTGAGTGAAGACAGGGCAAATGCCATAATCCTTGCAAAAAAACGCATATGAGAATAAAACCGGATAAAAAGGGAGGTTCCTGGTATGGGTTGCCAGATGGATAAATTGAACCGGGCAGAAAAAGACAGGTTAAATATCGCTTACGGCTGTGACGAATTGGGGAGACTGAAAAGCGTACTTGTGCATACGCCCGGAGAAGAACTCACCCTGGTCAACGAATTGAACTGTAAACAGTGGCTTTACGATAAGGTACCTGATATTTCCGGATATATCGAAGAGCACAGAAGTTATCAGGAGTTGCTGGAGTCAAACGGCGTCAGGGTCTATGAGCTTGAAGATAATGTGGACGAAAATATAGACATGATAAGGAAGATGCCAAATCTCACTTTTCTGCACGATACTGCAGTTATCTCCGGAAAGGGAGCTATTCTCTCCAGAATGCGCCCGCCTGCAAGGGAAAAAGAAGAGGTTGTCGTAAAGGAAGCCCTGAATAACCTGGGAATCCCCATTCTCAGCGAATTCAACGGAGGAGAGGGCTTCTTCGAAGGCTGCCTCCTGCTCTCAAAAGAAACGGTCTTTGTAGCTGATACGGAAAGGCACACTTACCCCTTTATCCGGGAATTTATTTCGAATGTCCTGAACGAGTTTAATGAAGTTATTTACGTCCGAATTCCGAAAGCCAGGCGATACATGCATCCTGATACTGTCTTCAACAGAATAAGAGAAGACCTTGCCCTTGCTTATCTACCTGCATTTGAAGAGACCTGTCTGTTTACGGAAGATTCCAGAGAAAGAATCGATTTTAAAGCGTTCATGCGGGAGAAAGGCGTGAGAATTATCTCCGTTTCGGACTCCGAGCAAAGCCGCCTGGCCTGTTCTTTCGTTCCCCTTGAAAGCGGGACCATCTTTCACTATGATATTGCGCTCGATCAAAAGACCAGGAAAAACCTTGAAAGTGAAGGCGTTGAGATAATTCCTTTCCACCCGGACGCCCTGCTTGCGGGAGGAGGAAGCCTGCGCTGCCATACCCTGAGACTCTGCAGAAGAAAAAATTAGATTTTTATGGGATCAGAAAAAGGTTAGAAAAGGAAGTCGAGGATAATCGAACCGGAATAGAGCACGAGTGAAACGTGGTAAAGAAAAAGTGCAAACAGGCCCGCCTTCTGACTTTTTTCTCTGATAAGCTTATAGTTTGCAAACCCGAGTACCAGAAAGCCTGACAGAAAACCGTAAAGTGCAATATCTTCAAGCTGTTTTAAAAAAAGAAATGCTGTAAAGTAGTGAACCAGTGTAAAACCTGAGATCCAGAGCAGGGTCCCTTGAGTGCCGTAAAGTACAGGGATCGATTTTATTCCTCTGGCCCTGTCATTTTCCGTATCAATGAAATCGTTGACTGCAAGGTGTGCAAGAGTCCAGGGATAGAAAAAAAGCAGGTAGAGCAGCACAGACCTGTCAGGCAGCCCGTAACAGAGATAACCTGCTACCGGAAAAAGCGTGAAGTCCATCCTTCCTACAAGCTGGGCAATGGGAAAGCTCTGGTTTTTTCTTTTGACCTGATAGAAATATTCAAGAATACATGATGAAAGCATTGTGACAAATACGTAAAAGGAATTGGGATAAGGCAAAGTAAACATTACCAGTCCTGTGAGCCCGGAAAGAAGTAAAAAAGCTGTCAGGGCGAAATTCGGGGAAATCCTTCCGGACGGAAGCGGCCGGCTTTTGAAAGGTCTCCAGTAAGCTGTAAGTGAACCCTCTACGTCAAGCCGGTCTCTTTTCCGGTCAACGTAATCATTGAGCACAAGCCCGCCTTCAAACCCGAAAAACCCTATCAAAACAGCTTTGAAGGTTACAGGCCAGGAAAAAGTCCCATAGTTCTTAAAAGCAAGTGCAAGACCGGAAGAGAACAGCAAAATCCATACAAGAAAAAAATGAGCTCTTGTCAGATCTACCAAGGCTTTAATGGTTTCTTTCGTGCCCTCAACCCCGAATAATATAAAAGACAATTATATGCTTATACTTTTTGTAAAGAGAAATAAGAAACTAACGGCATTGACTCAGAGAAGCTACTGTATAGTAGAATATAAGGCAGAAAAGGAAAAAGAGAAAGTGGAAGAAAGAGGAGACTGAAAAAAGAGGCCGAGGAAAAGAATACTGAAAAAAAGTAGAAAATTCCAAAGAACCCTATTTCGGCTTCCCCAGTTTTTCGGTTTAATATACAAAATCAAGAATAATCGAAACCGCATAGATTACCAGAGTTCCATGGAAAAGGGGAAGTATCTTCAACCCGGCAGCTGGACTTTTTTCTTTCCAGAGATAGAGGTTTGAGCCTGCAAGAAGCACAAAACCCACAAGAAAGCCATAATGAGCAATAACTCCAAGTTGCCTGAGAAAGAAAATAGCGGCAAAAAAATGCAGGACCGTAAAGCCTGTGATCCAGTACATAGTTTTCTTTGCGCCATAAAGAACGGTTATGGATTTCAGACCTCTTGCCTGATCGTTTTTCAGGTCGATAAAGTCGTTCAATCCCAGGTGCGCCATTGTCCAGGGATAGAAAAAAACAATATAGAGAAGCATGGTCATATCCGGCTGCCCGTAGCAGAGATAACCTGCTGCCGGAAAAAGGGTGAAGTCAGTCCTGCCCAGAAGTTGGGCAATCGGGTATTTCTGGTCTCTTTTTTTAACCTGATAAAAAGCCTCAATGCCGTAAGAGTACAGCATGATTGCAAAGACATAGAGCGAATTCGGATAGGGAAGCGTGAAAATCAGGGCTGAAGTAATTCCTGCGAGCAGGATAAACAGCAAGAAAGCATTTTTTGAAGAGACCTTCCCTGAAGGAATGGGCCTTTCTTTAAAAGGCCGCCAGTATCCGGTAAGTGTGTTTTCCACATCAAGCCTGTCTCTGTTTCTGTCCACATAATCGTTGAGCACAAACCCGGCTTCGAACCCAAACAGGCCTATGAGAGCAGCTTTAATTATTAGCGGCCAGGAAAAGCCGCCGTAATTTGCAAAAGCAAGCACCAATCCGGAGCAGAAAATCAGGGGCCATGCCGGAAGAAAGTGAGCACGCGTAAGGTCAATATAGGCTTTCAGGGTTTCTTTCATTTTTTGGCCTCAGTAACAATAGTGATGATTAAGGTAAACCATTACATAAAAATTATGATTATAGATTGAAACTATTGTTAATCGAGGTATTAACCGTTTAGTAGTGACTTGCCCCAGGTCATAGGTCTCAATACCTGCCTGCGAATTTCTCCTGGAGTATTCAAGGGTCAAACAAGAAGTAAAACGGTTTTCAAGGGCTTCAATAACCTTGAGAGCTATTGCTATAAATGAATTTATTTAATTATTTTTAAAATTCGTTTCAAGCACATTAACAAAAAAAGCAAGAGCTACTTTATTTAAAATATTCTCTGAGAATTTCGGATTCGGAAATTATAAAACCGAGCTGACTTGTATTGAATTGTTTTTGAAAAATAAAAATCGTAGCCTTTTAAAAAGGCTACTTAGATAATTCCTTATTTATGCTAAATTAAATCTTTTATTTTGGAGGTACGCTACCGTTTCCAGTTTTGTTATCTGCAGTTTTGTTGTCTGCAGTTTCGTTGCCTGCAAGTGTGTTGTTTGCAGACATCCCGCCGGATACTTTGTTTTCATTTTCGGGAGCTGCTGCAACTGCAGAGGGATCTGCGGATTCTTCAGCTGCAACTTCAGTTGCGGCTTCGGGTTCAGCTACGTTCTCTTCTGCTGCTGGAATTTCTGCGGTTACTTCTTCTGAAGTTGCATTTTCTGCTTCTGTTTCAGTCTTTTCAGCACAGCCGGCTGCAAAGATAACAGTAGTAACAATAAGGAGCATTGCTATAATCTTTAACATTTTTTTCATTAATAATACCTCTAGAGTTCTCTTCCTTTTTTACACCCAGCTCATATAAAATTATGAGATTTTCATATGAGATATTTATGCATGACCAGCCAATCACATTAAAACTTTTCGATTTGGTAAAAAAATAGTAGAACGAAATAGTTTATATAATTAGAATACGTACCCCCGGATGGCTGCCTGTGAAAAGATAGGAACTCGAACAGTCCGTATTATTTATTTTTCGCAATAGATCTGAGATAGATACTCAAACAGGGAATAGATGCACGCGGGATTGGAAAAAGAATAGCTGCTCAGCGACAGAAAAGTATTTAAAGGTGCCATAAGACTCCTCCGATGAAGAATTGCAGACCTATAAAACCCCTGTTTGGAAAAATAAATCAAAAAATACCGAGGATAGAATACTGAAAAGTTACAAAACTCTTAAATGCTGTGGCAAGTCTCAAAAAGAATTCAAGAATTCCCTGTTCATAGGTTATGCCAGGCCTGTAGAAAGTGAATGCGAGGCAAAAGCTTTCATAAAAATGATAAAGGAATTACATCAGGATGCAAACCATAATGTTTCGGCTTATTTTGTAAAAGAAGGAAATTCCTTTGCCCTCAAATATGACGATGATGGAGAGCCTGCAGGCAGCTCAGGAAAGCCTATTTTTAAACTACTGGAATCAAAAGAGATCCTGAATGCGGTTGTGGTCATAGCCCGGTATTTTGGGGGAATAAAACTGGGTATCGGGGGGCTCTCGAGAGCATACAGAGATACGGCACTCTCGGCTATTGAAGAGGCAGGCATTGCCGAAGTCTTCGAACAGGTCAGGTTCAGAGTACGTGTGGGATATGCGGAAAGCCAGAAAGTGAGAAATCTAATGGGGAAATACGGAATAATCCAGGAAGAAATATACTCGAATAACGTGGAGTTTATTCTCCCTATAAAAAAGGAGCTTGAAGATGAATTCGTTAAAAAAATAAAAGACCTGACAAAGAATAAGGTAGAAATTGAAAGGCTTTAACTCTAACAATTAAGTTTACACTCTGACTAAATGTTCCGGGAAATTTTCTTTAAAAGAAAGAAAAAGTAAAGCTCAGAGAGTTGCTAAAAAGTATGGGGGAGAGATATACTATTTAGAGACTTTCCAGCTATAAAATGATCTTTTGCCGAAAACAAATAATAAAAAAAGCTGGAGTTGAAGCTTTTTTATACTCAAAACACATAATAAAATTCAGAGGGAATGTTGGAAGTGTAAAGATTGAGATATAATAAATTTTCAATTCTGCTTATTTCAGTCATTTTACTTGTGATGATGGGGACATTCTCATGTTCGGCTGCCAGCGAGACTCTAAATGGAACTGAACAGGAGATCACCTCGGCTTACGGAAATCAGATTATCCCGGTTATCTCAGGGGATTACATTGTCTGGCAGGACCAGAGGAATGGAAACTGGGATATATATATGTACGATTTTTCATCCGGAAGAGCAGAAGTTGCCATTTTTTCAGACTCGACAGATGAAAAGGAGCCTGCAATCTCTGGCAGCCGCATAGCTATCTCGGATGACAGGAGAGGCAATTCTGACATCTATGTGTATGACCTCACCTCCAAAAAGAAAATCCAGATTACTTCGGACAAAGCTTCCCATACAGAGCCTGCAATCTCAGGCGATAAAGTCGTCTGGACAGACCGCAGGAATCAAAATATGGATATTTACATGTATGACCTCACCTCCAAAAAGGAAACACGAATAACGACAGACGGGGCTGAGCAGACCCAGCCTGCAATCTCGGGAAACATTATAGTCTGGAAAGATACCCGAAATGATAATGACGATATTTACATGTATGAGATCAATACAGGCAGAGAGACTCCGGTAGTTACAGATCCTGCGGGACAAACAAACCCTGCTATTGAAGGCAACTATATTGTCTGGGAAGACAGGCGCGCCGGAAATCTTGACATTTACATGTATGACATCTCCAAAGGAGAGGAGAAGGCAGTTGCTACCAATTCTTTCCCCCAGAAAACTCCTGCTATCTCGGATGGAAGGATAGTATGGGCTGACGGGAGAATTAAAGGGACAAATATTTTTATTTACGACATAGCCACAGGACAGGAAAAAACAGTATCTACAGCTTCTGAGTATGAGAGCAACCCCTCAATTAGTGGCAATAAAATAGTCTGGCAGGATAAACGCAAAGGTACGATGGATATCTTTATGTTTACAGAAGATAGTTCCGAGAGGGAAATACCTGAGGCAAAAAAGGAAAAAGTTGAAAAGAAATCACCTCTTGGCATTTACCCTGCAACAGCCGCGATTGTATCGGCTTATCTTGTTGCAACCGCCGGAAAGGGCAAGAGAAGAAAAAGTTGATCCGCATTGCATGGTTGATAAGCCCGGAAGAAACCGAATTGAAGTTGAAATAGCAGTTGCCGACGGCTGATCCCGGCATTCAGAGCAGAAAAGAAAAGAAATGGAAATCGCAAAAAAACACAGGATGACCGTAATATTCAAAAATATCCGTACGTACAGCCGGAAGAGCCGGACATAAGGCCTGGAGGGGTTTACAGCGTTACGAGTTTAGGACCTGGGTGAAAGTTTGATAATTTCGGGTATAAGGTCTCTAACTGCTTTCGAATTATTTCCTGCCATAAATTTACCGGAATCACAGTTATTTTTTTAATATCAGCCGACGACGAATCTTTCCAGTAAATATATAAATACTACGCGTATATCCATCTCGAATGTTTCTGGAGAGCAAAAAGGCGCATCTGGCGGTAATTGCAGGCTGTACATTCTACGGCATGAATGGGCTTTTTATTGACCGTATTCATGATATGGCCATTTATCCCATTATATTCTACAGGCTGCTCTTCGGCCTGCTGTTTCTTTTTATCTACATAGCTGCCAGAGGAAGAATTTCAGATTTGAAATTAAAGAAGAAGAAAGGAAGCCTTCTCCTGCAGGGAATACTTGTGGTCACATGCATGCTGCTTTACTTTACCTGCCTGAAAATCACCTGTGTTTCCATAGCTATCCTGCTCCAGTATACGGCTCCTGTTTATGTAATGCTTGCTTCTCCCCTTATCCTGAATGAGAAAATCGGGAAGGGAAGTATAGCTGCCCTCTTCGTAGCAATTACAGGGGTATTCCTTATAGTAAAGCCGGAGGGCGCCCTTTCGGGCATCGAACTTACAGGCACCTATATGCTCGGCATCGCAGCAGGCTTGCTTTCAGGAGCAGTTTTTGCGGCATTGATCATGAATGTAAAAATCCTGAAAACAGAATACCCGGAGCTTGCAATCATGTTCTGGCCCATGGGGATCGCCTTTTTGCTTTTAAGCCCCTATGCATTCGATGTTTCTCCTGGCAGTCTTTATGGCAACCTGAAAGTGCTTGCAGCCTTCGGGATAGTATCCATAGGCTTTGGAGAAATTTTTACGGTTCTCGGGCTTGCCAACCTTAAAGCCCAGACCGGCAGCCTTCTTGCTCTGATAGAACCTGTCAGCGGGGTATTTTTTGATATAGCCGTGCTGGGAATTGGATTATCCTCCGAGACACTTGCAGGTTGTGCTCTCATAATGGTTTCCGCAATGTTCATAAGCCTTAAAGATTCGGAAAAAATAAAAAAGAGCAAGAAAGCCTTTTTTAAAGAGGTTTCTCAGGAAGCTCTCCAGGAAAATTCATTGTGAGAAGTAAGTATCCCTTGCCCTCAGAAGCGCTTTTATATTCTTAAGTGGGGTATGAGGGGCAAGCCCGCAGCCAGGGGCAAGGATATCAATTCCGTCTTCAAGGCAGGCAGCGGCTTCAATCATAACTGCGTCAGGCCCTTTTGTCAGCAGGGTATCGGAGGGGGAAACGTTTCCTATAAGGCATACCCGATTGCCCGCAATCCTCTTTGCAAAACTCACACCTACTTTTTCTTCAATGCTTATTCCCTCAAACCCGGCATCTGCAAGTGGGTCAAGAACGGCAGTAGCGTCCCCACACATATGAAGAACTTTCAGGCCTTTAACCTCCCTACAAAATTTCCTGTAGAGCGGGAAAACAGATGTTTCGAACATTTGAGGGGAAATAATATCAGGCCCTGCCTCCGAGTCTATAAGAGTTACGGCATCTGCTCCCCGCTCGAGCAGACCACTGGCGTATCCTATGCAGGCGTCAGTCAGAACTCCCATCAGTTCCTCAACGACTTCGGGATTTGTCACAAACCACATAAGGTAATTTTTCATTCCGGCGAGCATGGAAGCAAGTCCAGCCGGGCCCACAATCCCGGCAACAACAGGCACATCTTCCCCTACTTTTTCTTTTAGGATTTCAACTGCATCCAGAACTACCGATGTCCGCCTGCTTTCGAGAAGCGAATCCGGAACTGTTATATCCCTGACATCTTTCTTTTTCTTGCAGGGAAAATCAGTTACATAGGGCTGTATATCGATACTTCCTTCGTCTACTGTGCAGCCAAGGGTCTCGGCAAGCACAGTGGTGCAGAAAGGACAGCGCACGTTCTCAAATCCTGCAATCTCATACCCTGCAAGTGCAAGCGCAGCCATCTTTTCGGCGTCATAATTTGCCTGGGGCCAGTATGCTCCAGTCATTTCCATAAGCTCGATAGTGCCGGTCTGGGTTACCGAACAGACAGGAACCATATCTAAAGCCTCTCCTTTGAGTGCCTTTTCAAATCTCTTTTTCAGGGTAAATTTACTCATGTTTGCCACCAGATATGACGTAGCTGAGAGAATGAATTTTTGAGAATATTTTCGAATTTGATAATATGGTCGTGTACACGAGTTATTGATCAATTCCGAAAAAGCGAGTACATCTCCTGTATTTGAGGAAAATGTAGAGAGATTCTTGTGTTTACGGTTTTCAATAACTCACACCCACGACAGATTTTTGCAAGCCTTTTAATCCCTTTTCTGCGGTTGTTAGATCCTTTTTGTTTTCGGCTAACTCTTTTCGGGATAACTTTTAAACGTTTAAGAGAACTTTTCAGGAACTTAGGGTTCTCGATTTTTTCCCCATTTGAAAGAACTGCAAAATCCATAATCCCTACATCAACCCCTAATGTAGTCGATTCCGAAAACCCCTGCTTTTCGGGAAGTTCTTTTTTGTCATCTACCAGAATACTAAGGAAATACTTATCCTTAGACGTTTCCAAAAGGGTTGCGGTTTTTAAAGCACCCTCAAATATTCTGTGTAGAAAGGCTTTAACATTCCCTATTTTCGGGAGTTTTATAGTACCCTTTTCAAAATCTACTGGATAATGTTGAGGAATGGGGAAAGATTGAATCGGGTTCCTTTTAGATTTGAACTTAGGAAATCCGTTCTTTTCCCTGAAAAACCGGGTGAAGGCATTTTCTACCTGTGTAGTCATGCCTTGCAGTGATTGAGAGTTAACCTTTGTTAACCACGGATTATCTTTTTTCAGTATTGGAATCTGCCTATTTAGATCAAATTTGGAAACAGATTTCTTAGTTTGTTCATACGATCTTATTTTTTGCTCTAAAGCCCAATTATAGACAAAACTACAGCTATCGATATGCTTTCCTATCAGCGTTTTTTGGTATTTTGCAGGATTCAATCTAAATTTATAGGCTTTTAACATACTATTAATATTATATTTATCAAAATATGTATTTTTTGATAAGCTCACTGTGTAGAAGTTGACGCTTATATCCCCGAAGCTAAAGACTTTGGGATTTTACGCTTCTTCTTATAAAATATATAAATGAAAAAACCTTCACGGGGGTTAGATAAAATATAATAGGCTGGAAGGAAAAAATCAAAAAATAGATGAATATAAACTTAAAAGATCCGGGTTTTGACAGAATTGTTAACTGTTCAGGTATATTTGTTTATTATTAAGAAGCCATTGTACGCCAGTTGCCGGCAGGTACTGTAATTTCAAACCTCGCACCTTCTCCCTCAATCCCGGTCTCTTTTATTTCCATGCCCGTAATGGAAAGGATACCTCTGACGAGGAAAAGCCCCAACCCCGTGTTTTTCCCAACGGATTTCTCAAAAATCAGCTCTTTCATTACAGGAGAAACTCCTATTCCATCGTCTTTTAATTCGATTATAACACTGTCCCCAACCCTGCGGGAACTAACAATGATTTCAGTTACATGTTCTCCGTGAGTCCTTGAGTTGTCAAACAGGTTGTAAAAAGCTTTTCTAAGCAGAGGATCGGCATATACATCCAGTCCGCGTTCCTCGATGGAGAATTTCAAGTTCTGACCGGAAAAGGGAAAAGCCGCCTCTCTTGCTGTACCGCTTATAGACTGCCAGGTAGGGGAAACTACCCCGAGTTCCTGATAATCTTTGGTGAAAATAATCTGGCTGTGGATTGTCTCAATGCCTTTATTGAGATTTTTCAGGTACTCTCCTATTCGAGAGTCATTCTTGGCATCTTGAGGAAGAGTTTCTGAAATCAGTTCGGTGTACCCGGAAAGCACATTCACCTGATTGAGAATATCATGCCTGGTAATATTGCTCATCAGGTTTATCTTTTTGTTAGCCTGTTTTAAGGCCTCTTGATATTGGTAAATCTCGGTGATATCGTGGATCATCACCAGTTTACCTTCTGCGTTATCTTTGGTCATGAGGGGACTGACACTAAGAGTGAAGAATTTTGTCTCCAGACCGCTCTTTAAGGAGATTTCTTTGCTTAAATTTCCTTCATGAGCCTCATTCTGAGAAATATCTATTTCCTCCCCGAAAAGCTCATTTAAATGTATGCCGGCAACCTCCTTTCTTGTCTTTCCTGCCAGTTCAAGAGCTGCTTCATTGATGTCCACTATGGTATTTGTAAGGTCTACTACGATATATCCATCACTCATGGACTCGATTACATTTCCCCTGGCAATCGGAATAATATTGAGGAACTCGTGCTGCATGATGCCCCAGAAAAGGATCAAACCTGTAATTGTAAATGTAAAGGGAGTCGGGTCAAAGAATGCAAAGGGACCTATATCCGCGATATGTAGAGTGTTTCCCAGCACTGGAATACAGGCCGCAGTGAGAGCAATTGCTGCCTGAGCCCTGTAGGGCGCAGTTAGACGGATGAACTGCTTGAAGAAGAAAAATATTCCAAGTAAGATTGAAGTAAGGGAATAGATATAGAAGATCCAGAAAAAAGGTCCATGTACGAGCACGAGGAGAGGGAAACCTCCTGACATATCCAGGTAATAACTCTCAAAGTGAAGTCTATGAAGACTGTTCGTAAGCATTGACAGGATTGCAAGGGATGGAAGCACGAAAAATGCTTTCTCATACTTTCTCACGAATTGCCTGTACATCCCTGAATATTCAGCCGCAAATAGAAACCATGCTACCGGAACAAAGGCAATCCCGATATACTCGAGGCGAGCAAAAAGATATTTGACCTCAATGTCCATGAACCCGACCTCAAAAGCGTAATTCACAGACCAAAGAGACATGCTTAACATAATGAGTATGAAATATTTTGAAAAAGGCATCCTACGATGGTTGAAGGCTTTGTATGCTTTGATTGCAAGCAAAGTTGATATAAGCCCTGAAAAGATTAATGCTCCCATATAGGGAAATGCAGCAGCGTGGATTTGCAGGCTGATAGGACGACCTTCCTTCTTTCAATTACTATTAGATGAATAGGGAGAGTCAGGGGAGTAAAATTAAAAAAACATTAAATGTTGTAATAATTACACAAATACTAAGTATATAAATTTATGTGTTAAGTTAGAAAGAACACAGAACTTTTTTGATGTAAAAGTTAAAACATATCGCATCTGATATGAGAAGAAGAGCAGCTGTAAGAAAACCTAAGGAAAAAGAATAAAATTGTATGCAGGAAAAGAACTTTAAAAGTTTCCTGCATTAATCCAGAGGCGCATAAATTTCAGTTAGTATCTCTTCAGGCGGAACCTCCCTGGGGTCGTTAAGGTATACCTCGCGAATAGGACCAACAATTCGTTTTCCTTTTTCTGCAATCCAGGAGAACAGTTTTTCATAAGTTGGGCTGCACTCTTCGTAAGGGCCCTTGTGGACAATCCTTGCCATCTTGCCTCCGGGAAGTTCATACTCCCGGATTTCCTCGTTACCCGTGATTTCAACGCTACCTGAGATAGGCACTGCAACTTCAATATCGGCATTTTCGTCTTTATCGGCCTTTTGAACCTCTTCATGCGTAATCTCATGGCATAGGAAAACAGGATAGCCAGCAATCTGAACATTTTTGCTGAAAGCAAATTCAAAAACTCTGGGAAGCATTACTGCAATTTCCCGGTATGCCCCCTTCCTGCGCATTCCAAGCACGAGCTGAGGACTAAGTTCGACAACAGTAACTTCAGACATCAAAGACCTCCTTTATCTATTGAATAAGTATTGAAAAACTACAATATAAAGTTTAATGAATTGAGCAGATTCAAAAAAGGAATTACTGAAGAAGAAGCCTCGGAGGATTTCTCTTTGCCAGATCCCATTATTGTGAACAACTCCTCCCTAAATTCTTCGCCTTACGGCTCAGGATTTTGAGGAAGATGACTTCCCGCCTTAGAGTTAAAAGCGAAAGAGGGAAACAGAAAGGTGCTCTCGGAGAGTAAAATCCTGCAGAACTGGAACGTAATTATAATGTTTTTTCAAAAAATTTCAATTCCGGTCCTGTGAAGGTTAAAATTCTCTCAGGGCGGCTCTTTTCAAGAATTTTCAAGCATTAAGGAGGGAATTACTCGCTGGACTTACTTCCAGAACTCCGCAGCATGGAGCCCTGAAGATTAGTCCTTTTAAAGCCGAAAGCTGTCTTTCACGGTCTCAATGATTTTACTGGAGAACTAACTTTTCTGCCCTGAGAGCACTGTTAATCCAGTTGGGTAGGGGAGGGCAAAATATATAAAATTTTTCATAAAAATCTAAATGTAAAATAATGAAGGATTAAAAAACTCAAGAATTGCGGTAAAAAATAAACCCGGCATTTTCTGAGATGAAATTAAAAAGGATTGCTCAGAATTCTTCATTGCTCTGAGAGAAACTGAACATTCCAGGTAACCCCATATTAAATTTGTATTTTCCAGAACTTGAGGCTTCAAGAATCTGTTTTTTTATGTAATATAGTGCACTCAGAAGGCTATCGCTGTTTTCAGAGTCCATATCTCCGGCATAGGGGTGGATATTTTCTTCAAGGGCATCCCGAAGCTTTGGATCGAGGTCGTTTATGAAGTAAGTATCCAGGACCAGAAGGTTTGAGATCTGCTCATAGAAACTTACAAGCTCTTGAAGCCAGTCCGTAACTCCATAATCGGTTGCGTATTTCTGTCTGTTGAGGAACACAAGGTAACTGAAAGTAGTATTTATGAGATCTTCGGTTAGCCTGTTATCCGGAAATACGATTGGGAAACGTTTCAGGACTGTAGGAGCTGTGTAACTCGAGAAGAGCATTTCAGACTTACACACTGCGGGAAAGAGTCTGGCAATCGGACTGTTAAGAACTGCAGTAACATAAGGATACTTACTCGGGTCTTTGAGAACAATCCCGCAGCCATTTCTAAATACATGGTTTCCAGCAGCATCGTATGCAGCCTGTAGATGATAGCCTTCAGTTGCAATGATTTTAGGAGTGTTAAGATATTCCAGGAGTTTCCTTCCAATTATACTATAATCTGCTGCTTTAATAGAGGAGGTATCGTGACGAAACTCATTTTTGAATTCCATAATTCTCCCGTAAGCCAGAGGGAATCTGGTCTTTAAGTCTTCAGGAGGGATAACTCTGTATTCGTTCTTTTTACTCCCATAGGACAGCTCATAAGGCAGCATAAAATGGTAAGGTGAAGGGCGAAACGCAAATTGATTGGAAAATGCTCCTGATACATATGGATAGACAATTTCAGGTTCTGAAAATACAGGTTTACACAGGCCTTCGCAAAGATAATATGATTCCGAACCGTCTTCCTCAGGAGAGAGAAGCCTATGCATCATAATGTTTTTTGTACTTACACCTGCAAAGATGCTTTCGGAGACATCTTCAAGTGTAACCGGGATTTCACAAATTTTTTCTACGATTTTGTTTTGTTCAAGGAACATCTGTTTTTCACTTCTGTAGAAGTACATTGAGAAGGTATCTTCTCTTGTTTTTTTTATTTTCAGGACTGAATTACCAGGACGGGACATATAAATCACATGACCATTCCGGAATTTTGGACTTTTATACCCTATTAAAATATCAAAGCCCTGCCTGAAACATAGAATTGGATTACTTATATAGAGATTAGTACAATAACATGGGTATATAAATATATTCTCATTGAAAATAAATTATAAATATAAATCATGACAAATAAGAGGGTTTGAGCAGAAAACAGTTTCACAGGGGTTCATCCCACACTGATTAAAAAAATTTAAATAGCTGTGTTCCGATTATATAGCACATGCAGGAAAGAGATGAGTTCAAAACTTTTGTGATAAGAGAGGCTACATCGGAAGACATTCAGGGAATGCTCGAAATCTTTAATTATTACGTTGAAAACAGTTTTGCAGCCTATCTGGAAACTCCTGTTGGGCCGGACTTTTTCCAGCCTTCCTGTGATGAGACTGGACAGAACAAAAAAGTGCTATTTCCCTTTTATGTGATCGAAGGAGAAAATAAAGTATCAGGTTTCGGGACCTTGAGACCTTATTTTCCCTTCCGTAATTTCCTGCATACAGGTGTACTCTCATACTTTATACTGCCAGAGTATACAAGAAAAGGACTGGGAGAAAAGCTGCTGAATACCCTGTGCCAGGAAGCCCAAAAAAGGAACATGAGAAACCTCCTTGCAAATGTCTCCTCGAAAAATGAATCCAGCCTGAATTTTCACCTTAAACATGGGTTTGTTGAATGCGGCAGGTTTAAAGCTGTCGGAACAAAGTTCGGAGAGTATTTTGATGTTGTGTGGCTCCAGAAGTTCCTGGAAGAAAGCCCGAAAAAGAAAATTTAAAGTGATTGATTATTTCCTCTTCTTTTCAGATTTTTGCAAAGCCGGGCTGCAAGGGCAAACTCAATTGCCCACACATACCCGGTGATTGGAAGGATACGCTCTAAATTTGCCTTCCAATCCTCTTCAAGCAGTTTTGTGTCGTCCCGGATCAATTCCCTTCAAATAACCTACAGCGCGGAACCAATCATTCTCACATGGCTGTACATCCCGGGATTTTCGGTCATGTTAGGAAAATTTCCTGCTGCCCTTATGCCTGACAGTCAGGAAAACGTTCCTTTCGCAGCACTCAAAATTAATTCGTGGTACGAGAACCTGCAAGAGGCAGATAATCAATACTTTCTTTATTTACAGCATAAGCTAAATCACATATGCTATCGCCATTTTTATCTGCCCGGGTCTGGCTGAATCCATCTCCATTTGGTGTAGCCCAGAAATTTCCACCAAGGTTGGACCCACCGATAATATTCGTTCCCTGGGTTATGGTTGTATTCAAGCTGGTACCTGCGTTGGTACCTTTGAAATAAATATTGTTTGTGTTGTTGAAGTAATTATTGAAGATCGAGTTATTTCCTGAGCCCAGAAGGTATAAACCGTATTCTGAATTTGAAACAACCCTGTTATTATTCAACACATTATTCCTGGAAGAACCTAGATAGATCCCGTACCTGGAGTTCGAGTTTGCCCAGTTGCCTGACAGCCTGTTATTACTGGAATTTTTCAAGTAAATACCAAATTTGCTATTTGACGCCCTGTTATCACTCAGGTTATTATTACTGGAAAAGCCGAGCCACATACCGTAACTGTTGCCGGATGCCGTGTTATTAAGAAGTGAGTTTTTGCTGGAATTCTGCAAAAAGATAGAGATGTCGTTGTTCAGAGCTATGTTGCTGTTCAATGTGTTTCCGACAGAATCCCATAGACGGATTCCGGGCCCGGTGCTGTTTAATGCAATATTGCCTGTAAGAGCGTTTCCACTCGATGCCTTCATGTAAATACCGACTCTGTTATCTGATGCCCTGTTATCAGTCAGCTTATTATCATTGCTGGAAGAGTACAGCCAGACACCATAATCGTTATCAGACACCGTGTTATTATTAAGCAGGTTTTTGCTGGAATTATGCAGAACGATAGAAATACTGTTTTTCGATGCCGTGGAATCGTTTACTGCATTTCCGACGGAATCCCACAGATTGATGCCAGAGTTGGTATTGTTTGATACCTTACTGTTATTGAGCGTGTTTCCGCTGGAAATTTTCAGATAGATACCGACTTTATTGTTCGAGAGGTTATTCCCATCCAGCGTATTATTGCTGGAAGAATCCACCCAGATACCATAGTCACTGCCTGATGCCGAGTTATTGACAAGTATATTTTCGCTGGAATTACGCAGGAGAATAGAGGTTCCATTACCTGATACAGTATTATTGCTCAGCACATTGCCGCTGGAAGAATCCAGACGGACTCCGAATCCTGTATCTGAGATTGAATTGTTGACAGTGAGCGAGTTGTTCCCACCGGAAGTGTTTAGAATAGTGCCTTTATAGCTGTCAGATAGTTGATTATTTTCGATATTGCAGTACTTAACTCCATTAAGACGGATGCATGCATTGGGGAAATTGACAGGCCCTGCTATATTTAGCCCTCTAATTGCCACCCCATCCGCAATAATATAGAAAACATCATCCAACCTATTGACCGCCTGGACAATTGTATCTGCAGGATTGCCAGATTCAGAGACAAGAGTTAAATTCGTTACGTATATATCGATATTTTCCTCATAGATTCCCGGAGAAATAAGGATTATGTCACCAGGGAATGCATTGTCTACCGCAGCCTGGATCGAGGTAAAATCCGCAACCTGGCCTGTATTGTTGCTTACGGTAATTGTCACTGGTTTCAATTCTTTAAGGGGGAGTTGATCTATTAATTGGCTGCCTTCAATATTATACTGGGCATCAAGAATCCCGTCAAGGTTAATGTCCCCCGATCCGCCAGGGTATATAGTACCATCAGGTTTTGCCCAGAGATTCCCGCCCAAGTAAGAACCGCCAGCTATGTTAGTACCTTTGGTTTTAGTCGTGTTCCAGATATTTGTGCCTGAAACTATTTCGGATTCTACATTTAGCGTGTTATTGAAGTCGTTATTATAAATCAGATTGTTTGAAGTCTCGTATATATGCAGCCCCAGTTTCTCATTGAAGTTTATAGTATTATTCACCAGGGTATTGCCGTTAGATTCGCCTGCGAGAGAGATACCTTCTATGTTTTCTGAGACTGTATTATTTTCAAGTTTATTCTTAGGGGAATCAAAAAGTGAAATTCCATTACTACAATTTGAGATTGAATTATTACTTAAATTATTATACCAGCTGCCTCCAAGGCTAATGCCGGTCAGACTGTCTGAAATTTCATTGTTATTGAGAGTGTTGCCTGAACTTATCATGTATAGATCGATACTGCAGCTGTTATTTGACAATTCATTATTTTCAATACGGCAATCAACAACTCCAAAAAAACGGATTCCAGAGGAAACTGATCCCTCTATGCTAAAGCCTTTAATGCTTACGCCATTTGCCCAGACACCGAAAACGTCTTCAGAATTATCGGCTGCCCGGACTATAGTATCGGAGGAATTTCCGGATTCGGAAGCGATAGACAGGCTCTTGGTAACCTTAATATTCTCCTCATAAGTACCGGGTTTGACAATAATCTCATCTCCTGGATTTGCAGCATTTACGGCAGCCTGGATAGAGGTAAAATTTGCAACCTGGCCTGTGCTGTTATTTACGGAAATTGCAATAGCTGCTGCACTCCCTGCAGTCATCAGATGAAACGCGAGAAATACTGAAAAAACAATTATGTATGTTTCTTTTACTTGCCTCATGGTGAACCCCGTATTAAAATTTAGAGATAGTAGCGCGGTTTCTTTTTTATAGCAATTATCGGAGCTAATAACCGGATATGGAGAAACTTTTGTGGGATATTACAGGACAGCCTGGAACCCGAATGGACTGAAATTAGATCGATTGGATCCATTAGATTGGATTTTGCGGAATTGCCCCCGTATCTGTAAACTTCAGGCTTTGAGGTCAGTCTTTAAAAATAAGACGGGAAAAAACCAGACACTCAACAATAATTTCTCATATTGATTCTTATCCGATTTATTGTCCTGGCGGTCTCGCTCTCTTTAAAGAGTTCGAGAACAGCATTTTTCACCAGGGACTTTTTCAAATTTGGGAACTGAAACTATATATAAAAAATTATACTGTTATTTAAAGTTAACTCCGCCAGTGGAAACCCTGTAAGTCTGAGCAGGCAAAATTTCAGGATATATAGCCTCTAAAAAGCTATAATGTTTCCAGTACTCGAAACTTAAAGGATCAAATGTCTTACAGTAACAGAAAGAAAGATAAGTCATAATAACAACGAGGAAATTTACAGGGACGGAATTATTTAACTTTGATAACTTCAGAAATCTGGGATATCCAGCCAAATATGGTGAATTTTGCTTTCGTCCTAGCTCTTGCTGAATCATTAGGATCTTTACAACCTGAGACCGGGTATTGAGTAAAAATAGGTGAAAATATACCAGAAGAACCTAGAAAGTCTACAAGCTTTACACTTTTTTCATACTTACACTTAGAATTTATTCCACTCCTGCATACATACAGGATTGGGAATCTGTTTTCCTGCACCTACCTCTGATTAATTGATTTTCAGATCAAAATGAATAAGAATCGATTTATACAATTATCGTCATGTTTAAAACACGGATTATAATCGACACAGTGGTGCCAAACCGCATTCGAACGGACCTCTTATGTAGGAGACTCTCGGTGTTCAGCGATACGTAAAGGCACAGACGTTATATTGAGGGGATAAAACGAGGGAGATTGAGACATAACTCGTTAAGGGAATTAATGAAATATAATTCGTTAAAGAGGCTTTTTTGAGGTGAAAAGATGAAAGCGATTAGAATTCATGAGTTTGGGGGGCCAGACGTTCTGAAGTATGAGGACATCCACGAGCCCCAGCCAGGTCCGGGGGAGATTCGAATTAGAGTTATTGCAGCTGGAGTCAACCCTCTGGATTGGAAGATACGCAGAGGCTATATAAGCGAACTGCCCTTGCCAATGACTGTTGGACTGGATGTTGCAGGTATTGTAGATGCTGTGGGACAGGGAGGAGTTTTCTTCATGCCCGAGGAAAAGGTCTTTGCTAAAGTCTCTATAGGGCAGGGAGGATATGCCGAGTACACTGTTGTCAATTCTACACAGGTGGCGCAGAAACCCAAAAGCATTGGATTTATTGAAAGCGCGGCAATTCCTACTGCCGGACTGGCTGCCTGGCAGTCACTCTTTGATATTGCCGGACTTGAGAAGGGGCAATCCGTGCTAATTCACGGCGCTGCCGGCGGTGTTGGGACTTTTGCAGTCCAGTTCGCCAAATGGAAGGGAGCTTATGTCATCGGCACTGCGTCAAGTGAAAACGCCCAATTCTTGAAAAGCATAGGCGCTGACGAGGTTATAGACTACAAGAACCAGCGGTTTGAGGATGTCGTGAGCAACCTGGATGTAGTGCTGGATACGATAGGAGGAGATACGTTCGAGAGGTCCTGGGGCGTATTAAAACCCGGCGGATTCCTGGTAACGACTGTAGCCAGCATTCCCGAGGAAGATCCCGAAAAATACGGAGTACGCGCAAAAACTCTTATGACCCGGCCTGACGGGAGAGAACTCGCTCAAATCGCAGCCATAATAGACGAGCAGCAAATTAAGCCGATCGTGACGACTGTACTTCCTCTGACAGATGCGCAAAAGGCTCATGAGATGAGCGAAAGCCGCCATGCACGCGGAAAGATTGTCCTGCGCGTTGCAGAGGACCCGCAGTAAAGCCGGAGCCCGCCTGTAAGCAAGCACGGAAGTGCAGGGAATCTGCTCTGGCACGGCAGGTAATCGTTTGCGGGGTGGAGACGTAGTCAATTTAGGGGATAAAAAATCTAACCTGAGCAGCCTTATTAGTTGCCTTCACGGGTTCTTTTCCGCGCTGAAGCGCGGCTTTTCCAGGATACACGGGAAGAAGAAGCCAACCATATATCCGCCTGCTGACCTGCCCGTAAAATGAACCAAAAACTATCTGAAAGGAAGCAAAATAAATGAAAAAGAAAAACTCTCAAAATTCTTCAGCTTAAAGACAGACCTGAATCGCTTCTTTTACACGTCCCATAGCCTGTTCAACTGTGTTTCCCTGAGTGTAACAACGATAGATTTCAGCAACTTTGGCAATATGCGTACCGTTTTCGTCCTGCTCGATCAGAACCGTATAATTCAAGCTCTTGCCTTCCATCTTTACCAGAATAAGATACAATCTGTGAGTAATTACAGATGTACTATTATAGATGTACTGCCTGAAATAGAATGCAAAAATGGGCTTATAGGAAGCGTCCTTTAAATAAACTGCTTTATTACCTTATATCGTCCACGTTTTCTGTAATTAGTTATTGTAAGGAAATTTTATTCTATTTGCTTTATATATTTACCCGTAGTATGAACGTTTAATTTCCATGCTTTTGATTGATTGCAACTATGATACGCTGAAGTAAATCTGAGCTTTGAAGATCCTATTAATTGTTAGTGGGATGAAAAATAAAGATGTGTAACTAAGA
>CAVRJG010000069.1:0-8082 GCA_963721455.1 uncultured Methanosarcinaceae archaeon | reverse complement strand
GTGTCATTGAAAAAGTAATAACTTACTCAATACATTTATTGAATAGCTTTCTTGCCGTAATAACTAAAGCTTATTCAATTGAGAACTAAAAATTATAACTATGTTTAACAAAAACATTGTATTTGGGGTACCCTACTTGACTCATATAGATTTCCTCATCTCAGCTAAGATACCATGCGCTTCTGCATATTTCTCTTGAATTTGCTGTTGGAGCTTGTTTATTTCTTCGAAGAGTTTCTTGTATTCAGCGAGGTCAACCCGTTCGCTGCATTCATTACACAAATTTAGCGTATTATCATCATCTATAAACTCCATATTAGAGCAATTATTACAGACATCTTTCCCACAAAGTTCGCATTTGTGGATATCTACAGTGTCTCCTTCTTGTCTGTTGCATAAGTCGCATACTAGGAACTCCATCATCACCGGAATTTTCTTTATCACAGTACTACCTCATACATTGAGTTTTAATCTGGTAGGACTTACCCACTTGAAGTAAAAAATCAGGCACGTTAGGCGCTATAGTTGGGTTAATGTTTTAGACAGTTGCAGGTTTAATACTATTGATTTCTCAGTTCAATTGTGTAAGTCCTAAGTAGTATAAAACTAGGGTAATAAATCGCAAAGTATTCTAATATAGCAAAGTATTCTATTTTAGTGCAAACCGCTTCGTTATAAAGTCAAGTCTTATATATTATTATCTGTATTTTTTTATGAATTGATCAAATCTGAAAGCGGGTATACTTTCCATTTTTTAGGAAAGTTTAGAGAGATTCTTGTATTTACGATTTTTAACAACTCATTGACACGCCCTCTCTTTGCTCTTGATGAAAAGCATCTGAAACTGACCTGGAAAAAAATATATTTATTAAGTTGCAACTCCGTGATTAAATTATGCAAGTTTATAACCTAGATGAAGTGGTTCTGGTCCAAAAATAATATTTCCACAATTTGATACTATAATTTTTACCTTTATGTATCATTTTTCCCTTGATACTATTGATTAATTTTCCTAATTGTGAAGTTTTTCACTGATTTTTCAACAAAGCCAGATTTTTGCACCAGAACCCTTAATATCATGGATATTTTTATGGCTTTGAATCTTGGATTGCCCAAGAAGGGATCACACCGTGCTGAATGCGGCCTTTTGCCCCTGAATTGCAACAAAAAGTATCCAGCAAGTTCTTTTTTTAGAAAGATCTCTTATGCTTAATAAATGTCCCATTGTCGAGCTCATCAAAAGCGATGCGTAACTCATCTTGCGTGTTCATTACAATAGGGCCATACCAAGCAACCGGTTCACCAATGGGCTTTCCCGATATTAGCAGGAACCTGACGTGGTCTCCTTCGGTTGAAACCATAACTTGATCGCCATCACCAAAGAGGACAAGATCTCCGTTGTCCAGGAAGGGATCCCGTTTCATATCGAAATAGTTGACCCCTTCCATCTCGTAGGAAAATGGTTCCTTCTCTTTGCAGAAGTACCCTTTTCCCTCGATAACATAAGCTAAGACAGTATGTCCACGTTTGGTAGCATGAGAAAATTCTGATCCAGCGGGAACGGTTATATCGAGGTATTCTGGATCGGTGATTATGTCCCGAACGGGTCCCTGTATATTTCCTACGCTTCCGCAAATGACCCTGATTTTCGTACCATTCTCCAACGGTACCACTGGGATTTGATCACTTTTCACTTCCCGATATCGTGGATCCATCATTTTATGGGATCTGGGAAGATTAGCCCATAGCTGAAATCCATACATCGAACCATCCGGGTCTCCTTTGGGCATTTCCTGGTGTATAACTCCACTTCCGGCAGTCATCCATTGTACGTCGCCTGATGAAATAATTCCTCTGTTTCCCATGTTGTCCCCATGTTCTACATCCCCACGAAGAACATAAGTGATCGTCTCTATACCGCGATGAGGGTGCCAGGGAAAACCTTTGATATAGTGCTCTGGATTATCGGATCTAAAATCATCCAGGAGCAAAAACGGGTCAAAAATAGGAACCTGGCTGAACCCAAATGCACGTTTGAGGTGGACGCCTGCCCCTTCAATCGTGGGCTTGCTCTTTAGGACCTTTGCTATCTTTCTAGTTTCAATCATTATTATTCCCCACTGCTACGAATCAATATTGATACTCTATTTCCTTCTTGAAAATAATACCTTTCAGTAAACCTCTTTTTCATGAGTGATCGGCCGAAGAGAACTCGGTTTTTCACAGCTTGTAGAGAAGAAACGCCTATCGTTATCTAGCGCAAAACTCTCAAAGGTAATATCTAAAAAAGATTTTAAGCGGCTCATTCTCTGCCGCTTAAATAATACTCAATAATATATTCATTTATTTTTCTGGGAGCCCGAAGGCAACGATATAGCCTCCTGAGTTAGCGGCTTCCAGGAGATTTCCTGTGGGCACCAATAGCATACCATCTCCTATAGATGGTCCACCTATACCAATTGGGGCTCCTACATTGAATTCCCATAGCTCTTTTCCAGTTTCGGCATCAAACACCCTGAGGATTCCCGAGGCTATAAGTGGCGTTTCAGTTGGAGCTTCCATAGTCGCCAAACGGGTAGGTTACTCCTGTTTCATTATTTCCTACAGCTGTGATTGTACCTGAGAATATCACTCCATTGGTAACCAGCGGAGACACCCAGGTCGGGAAATCCGTCTTATGCTCCCACCTGACCTCTCCGGTCTTCAGGTCGAGGGCAGTAATGGAGCCATTTCCTATGCCATTTGTCATAGACTCAAACGCAGGCTCAACATGACCTTCTCCAGGCCTGCTGAAGAAGTTTGATCCCTGATTAGTTACAGCCACATAGACGTTATTCTCATCAAAGGCTGAATATGCCATGATCCCACCGTTAGGACTGGGCCAGACCGGTCCGCTACCGTTTGGCATCGCTGGAATGTCTGTGCGGTAGAGATAAGCCACATTTTCCCACCAGATTGGCTTCCCTGTGGTTGAATTCATCGCCATAATATCTCCTCTCTTATTGTGGCCAATAACTATTTTTTCGGAACCATTGCTAGAGTTAATGGTAACCAGATTAGTTCCCCAGCAAGTATCCCAATCATGGGTATCGGGAATAGTGACATTTATAACTGTACCTGCTGCTACGAATGGCGTCGCCCAGAGGATCTCCCCGGTGGTAATGTTAACGGCAATCACATTGTTTGAATATAGATTCTCTCCAGCTCTGCTGGATGCATCAAAATCGGGCGCAGGGTTGCCACAGGGCAGATAAACTACGCCTTTTTCAGTATCGATAGCTCCGCCCGTCCATACTGTGGCACCGCCATTAACAGTGGCATTCTCTCCTTCAACCCAGTCACCTACTGTAGTATTGATCTGCCATGTTATATTGCCGGTTTTCTTATCGAGGGCAGTCACCGTCCCCTTCGTAGCAGGAGGCCCCTCAAGGACCACATCTCCAAACGCGGATCCAAGAATCAGGTAATCCTTCCATACAAGCGGGGGTGAAGTAAGAACAAATGATCCTCCCAAAGGTTGTAAAGCCGGCGATTCCCAGATTTTGGTGCCGTTCTCAGCATTTAAGGCGACTACAGTACCGTTAGGACCAGTTGGAGCGTAAATTGCTCCGTTGTCGTAGGCTATGCCATGTGATGGTGAAGGTCCTGTTTTAGGGTCGTACTTCCACTTATTAAGTCCAGTATCCATATCAAAAGCAATGACCTGGTACTTGTTATTCTGAACATACCCGGTCTTTCCTACGATTAAAGGCGAGTCCTCAATTACAGATCCTGTGTTAAGAATCCACTTGACCTCTAGCTGATTTACATTATCCTTGCCTATCTCCGTCTGATTACTATGCCTGGACATAGAATTATCATAATTAACCATAGTCCAGTCCTGACCTACAACAATAGCTGAGCAAGCTAGGATAATCAAAATCAGAGATACTAAAGTTATCGATAAAATTTTTTTCACTAGATCACCTCTTTTATAAAGTTACCACTCTCGGAACTTGAAGAACCTGTTTTAAGTTGGTAAGAACAGTTTTGCTAAGAGCTTTTTATTCTGCAATACTAAAATTAGGCAGGTCAGTCAGAAGCTAGCATTACGCTTGTGGCTTTAATTCCTGCGTATGCCTCGCGCCCTTCTATTAAACCCAGATTATCGGCCGAGCTTTTTGTAATAATGGAAGCAATTTCCATTCCTCCCGGCAGTTCAATTATTCTTCCGAGTTGACCGATCTATGAAATACTCTTTAGATTTTATCATCAGAACGTTGACTGTGCTTATTTTAGTTCTACCATCCAATCCAGGCACATATTTTGTTATCAATAAAGCTAGCCTTTTTAATTATAGAATGATAGGAATCTTGTTTCCTGAACTCAAATCATATATTACAAAACTCGGTTCTGGTGCAAAAAATCTGACTTTGTTACAAAATCAGTGAAAACCTTCACAATTAGGAAAGTTAATCATTTTCATTAGGGAAAAAATAATACACAAAGGTAAGAATTATAGTCTCAAACTGCGGAAATATTATTTTTGCACCAGAACCGAATATAGTTTAGTATCTCAAAAATTTAATTATTTGTCACCTTAATAAGCCGGTCGTCCATCATTTTACGATTGAGGTTTTCATGATTAATTTTCCAGTGCTATAGCTACTTATTTTTTTTCATTATATTTTATAGTAATAATATCATTTTAATTATTGGTATGTTGAACTGTAACTGAACAGCAACATTTTACCTTAAAACGTTGCTGTCATTTATTATAAGTCTGATAGATTCCAACTATAAATCGATACTATTTTAAAATTTGGAGTTCGTATAGAGAAAGTTAGAACTCAAAAAAGTCAGACCCAAAGAAAGCTAGAACTGCTGTAATTATAATCGCCAATAATATAATCGCCAATAATATGGCTAGTATATATGGCAGGAGTATAGCTAATGCGGATTTCCCCATACTTACCTTGTGTACAAATGTACCACCCACAATATAGAGATATATGCCGTAAATCCAAGCTATCAAGTTTAATAAAGGAATCCAGGAAACTACCAGTATGGCACTTGCATAGGACATGAATCTTACAGTGCCCTCGTAACTACCAGTTCCACCAAGTACTTTATAAGTAATATAAAATATTGCTCCAACTATAAAAAGATAAATAATGCCTGAAATAGGAGTCATAATTACAGCTGTAAGTAGCATAGAAAAACTAAATTCACTACTATCCACCCCATACATATCGCCTATATGCAACCCACGAATGAAAATTACAGTTAAAAGCCCGGATATGATATAGCTTATTGCTGCAAAAGTTAGCGGTTCGCTGTATCCTCCAGTTGTTGGCATTTCTCTGTAAAAATCAGAAGGTCTTAGCATAACCTCTTTCCAGGTTTTGAAGTAATCCATAGAATCCCAATTTGAAATATGTAATGCTTAATATAAAATTATCACGCAAACTAATATATGCTTATATTAAGATCCTTAATATTGGGGAATTCACGATTTGTTTTAAAGAAGAAACGGCTACTGTAAGATTTCTTTTTTAAACAATGGCATATTTAAAAATACTGAAAAATACGGAGTGTATGGTATATGAAAAGACAAATCAAAAATAAAATAGCTGTTTTGCTGGCAGTATTTATGGTTCCGTTGCAAAAAATCTGGCTTTGTTACAAAATCAGTAAAAAACCTCACAATTAGGAAAGTTAATCAATCTGGTTCTGTTGCAAAAATAATTTTTCTACCCTTTTAGGCTATAATAATTTCTTTTTGTGTTATTATTGACCTGCTTATGACATATTAATATCCCAATTGTGATGTTTTTCACTGGTTTGGTAAAACAGCCAGATTTTTTGCAACAGAACCAGTTTTTGTATCTTTGTCAATTTACAGAGATAATATTACTTTATTGGTCCTTTCCCTATAAACTGGCCAATGAAAAGATGGGCACTTCCTACTTTCACCGTGGCTATAACAGTGTTATTTGCTGTGTCAATTTCAGAGACTGTTCCGTCTATGTTTGCCACATATACCTTCGTTCCATCTGGGGTGACTGCAATTCCAGAAGGATTGGCTCCTAAAGGCACCGTGGCTGTAACATTATTATTTGTTGTGTCAATTACTGAGGTAGTGTTGCTAAAGAAATTCGCTACATATGCTTTTTTCCCATCCCGGACTAACTGCAACTCCCCATGGCCAGGCTCCTACAGGTACCGTAGCTATGACATTATTATTCGTTGTGTCAATTACTGAGGTAGTGTTGCTAAAGAAGTTCGCTACATATACTTTTTTCCCATCCGGACTAACTGCAACTCCAGTTGGACTGGTTCCGACTTCCACCGTGGCTGTTATGTTGTTTGTTGCAGTGTCAATTACAAAGAGAGTGCTGTTATAATCTAAGTATGCAATATAATCCAGCTTGTCACGTACACCTTTGATCCATCTGGACTAACTGCAACTCCAGCCGGATAGATTCCTACGTTCACTGTAGCTGTAACGGTATTGTTTGAGGTGTCAATTACTGAAATATTACTGTTACCATGGTTCGTCACATATACCTTCGTTCCATTGGAGTTGACTGCAACTGCAGATGGATTAGTTCCTACTTTTACCGTATCTATAACAGTGTTGTTTGTGGTGTCAATTACAGAGACATCGCTACTGTTTTTGTTCGCTATATACACCTTTGATCCATCCGGACTAACTGCAACTCCCCATGGCCAAGCTCCTACAGGTACCGTGGCTGTAACATTATTGTTTGCTATGTCCATTACAGAGGTAGTGTTGCTGTCATAGTTTGGAATATATGCAAACGGTGCTGCACCTGCAGAATTCACAAGCAATAAAAGCGTCACCATCACTACACATGAAATTTTTAAAATAGTGGCCCCTCTGCATTTATTGTCAAATGTCATTTCTCTCATTTTTACCCCTCATATGATGATAGATATTATAATAAACACATATATAAATAAATATATATATATGTTTATATATGAAAAAGATGTTTTAATAAAAAGTAAAAATTCCAAATTATTATTCTACGTTTCTAATATCATATTTCTTTTAGTTCTCAGAAATTATAAATCCATCGAGACAATAGTATTTTAGCTTAGATTGCAGGTTATTTACAGAAAAAAAATTTTTACTCTAAAGACTATCGAAAAGTCAATAGTGGAATGTCTAAAAAATTAAAGAAAATCTATCAGATTTTGAATATAAATTATCGTTTCTAGTTGAACTGATCCCAAAACTCAAAATTACTTCTCGAATCGCATATTATGAATAATCAATCGAGTTTTTGATCATGAAAAATGCTCCTGAAACTCTTACTGATTGAGAAGAAAATTTTTTTTGAGATGAGCTCAATGAAAATAGTTCTGAAACTTTACTGATTTGAGAATAAAATTGGTTTTGGGATGAGCTCGTTATTTAATTACCTTTTCAAAGAGTAACCTGGAGCATGACATTTCAATGGGATCGATAAGTGTTTTGTAGTCCATGAAAAGTGATAATAACCTTAAGTCCTGGCATTATCATAAATTCCAGCCGTTTTTCTTGTAATATTTAATGTTTTATATTATTACACTTTTATTTGTCTATAATGGAATTTTCTAAGAAAGGTAGTTAACACAGCAATCTTCCCTGATCTTTAAAGCAGATGTTTGAGTGATTAGGAAATAGCAATTAAAGGAGTAGAAAGTAGTAGGAGTGAGGGAACATAGAGAGGAAGAGGAGTAATATATCTATTTGTCCTTAGCATCGCACTAATAAACACTTTAACCTTTGTGGCTTTGGTTCGTCTGAAGACTCAATCAGCAACATAGACCTTCTGGATATGAGAAGGCTGTCGACCCTAGGAAACATGAACCTATCATAAAAATGCTGGAGACAACTCTATCGAGTATGCAAATGGAGGCTGGATGGAAAGACCAGCCTGTGCCTGCGACGAAGGAAGTTGCGGGAGTTCGAAATAGTGTAGAGGATTCCAAGTTTACGATCGTGTCAAGATGATGGTGGAAGACGCATCGGACTACAACACTTCTGCGCCTGAGGAAGCCTCGACCAGAAGATAGGCGAGTTCTACCGCA
>CAVRJG010000068.1:0-4915 GCA_963721455.1 uncultured Methanosarcinaceae archaeon | reverse complement strand
CCGTTGCAAAAAATCTGGCTTTTTCACAAACTCATTAAAAACCATCACAATTCAGAAAGTTAATCCTTTTCGTTCGAGCGAAAATGACACATAAAGGTGAAAATTATAGTGTCAAATTGTAGAAATATTATTTTTGCAACGAAACCGAAAATAGAATAGTAGGTTGGGTTGTGAGTCAGTAAACAAAACAGTTATAGGAATTTTAGCAAAGAGAAGTATAATATTAGTTTTATTTTTTGTCTTCTTCATTCCATTCCATTAAAGCCTTCTCAATAGATATCAACGTGAACATAGTAGTATTGAATATCTCGTCTGGATGTTGCGGCATCCAACTGATTTCATCGAGAACGTCTTTTGGGAGCCTAACAAGGTCGTTCATCTCTTCTCCTATCTTCATGAAATTTTCAGTATATCGTAAACCATATCTACTGTTATCACACGCAGTGATAGAAATATACTGAGTAAATGACCCGTCATTCATTATATCTCTTGAATATCTGTAATGAATTTCTTCAACACAATCCGAGTAATCGTTATTCAGTCTTCTGATGGTATCTGGAATCGATTCACCATCTTTCTGCAAAGCTTTCAGGTCTGACAATACACTGTTAGAAAGTCTGAAAGTCTTGTATTGCTTCATATTACTACTCGTGCAGTTAAGATGTATAAATAGACTACTACATGAGTAGTTAATATTACATGTACCTAAAGAAAATTTCATGGATTTTTGGTCGTCTATTTCTATTCAGTTGTTATCGTTCCACATTAATCGAAATAACTTCTACTCACATTCTTTTTCCGTGAGTTTGATGTTTGTAGAGCTATCGTGTTGCAAAAGCACCAAAACGCAATCAAAAGTCGCATTGGAGATTTTATCCTGAAAACACCAACCTTGTATCAATGGACGACCAAACGGCACAGATTATCGTATAAATATATATACTTTGCAAGTATTTATATATTGTAGTCGGTTTTAAAGGATAATTGTAAAAGTATTATTTGAAAATCTAAGTAATAATTTCCATGATATCTTTTTTAGCTGACAAACTATCCATAAAACTAGAAATATTAAGGGATTATCATGAAAGACTCTGAAGTTAAAATGTTGGACGAAAACGACCATATTTTTATTAAAGCATTAAGTAATCTCGGGATGTCAAGAAATGTCGCTACAACCATGGCATATCTTATGAATGTAGATGAAGCTTCGTCCCACGAAATTGAAATAAGTACTGGATTAAGGCAACCTGAAGTCAGTCTTGCAATGAAGTTAATGCACAATCAGTCCTGGGTTAGTGTGCGTTCAGGAAAAAACCTTGGAAAAGGGCGACCGACAAAGATTTATGCTCTTGCGGCTCCGGTTGATGAGATAATAAGCTATTATGAGGACAAGATTTACAAAGAATCTCAGGCAACCATTTCAGCAATCAAGAAGCTGAAAGTGATGAGCAAACAGGTGTCTCTCACTCCTTCCAAGTGAAGGATTTAAAACAGGATTAGCTCCATAATGGCTGACAATCCTTTTTGGGAATTCACTATTATGGAAAAAAACATTTAATATGGACCGCTTGTTTATGCATATTCCATTTAGCTTTTTTATTTTCCATACGATTTGATCATCCTTAGTGTGTACCTGTTCATAAAACGTCATAACCGAAGATATTAAAACGTCGGAATTAAAACACCGGAAACTACATCAACAGTTTAATTTTATTCAATCTTTTTACACTGATGCTTTTATGAACTCGGTTATTCTATATCATATAGGAATGTGGGGGTTATGACTGATTACCGGCGCATGAAACACAAAAAAACATTTTAGATACACAGATACACGTTTTTTCAATAACAAGCTGCTTAATTTTCCCGATAACGAAAATGCAGAAAAAAAGCCTGAAAAAGGGCTCACTTCATATCCTTTCTTTGGTGAGTATGTGAAATAAGCAACGCCTCCAATATATAGAAAGGAGATGTACGAAAATAATAAAGATTACCACAAAGATGAGCCCGAAAATGAAGAATGTTGAATAGTTTGAAGTGTTCTGATAATGCATTACTTAAATAATTAAGAGTATTCTCTTTTCTTAGTGGTCGAATTCCATCTTCCTGATCGACAAGATAATCTTTTATGAATGAGATTCAATTAAATATTGACTCTGCATCCTGTTTTTTGTGGTGAAAAGAAAAGGATACAGAGTCAATCAGATTTTACAGAACTTTCGGTACACTGCCAAATAATCTAAAATAGAATGAAAATATGAACTAGTATTGTGAAGCTTATTTTGAAGCTCTTAACTCCTTCGAGAAAAACGGAAGACAGGGCTTTCAGGTGGTAATAATGGAACCCGATAAAATTTCCGAAGGCAGGGTTGTTGCGTTTATCGATATAGGCACTAACTCGGTTCGTCTCCTTCTGGTCCGGATTAATCCCAATGGATCTTACCAGCCCCTGACCAAGCAAAAGGAAACAGTCAGGCTTGGTGATAAGGAATTCATAGATAGGATTCTGCAGCCTAAGGCGATGGAACGCGCAGTCATTGTCTGTAAAAAGTTCATGGAACTTGCCAGGGCGTACAGGGCAGAAGAGGTTATAGCTGTGGCTACCTCGGCAACACGGGATGCGAGCAATAAGGTTCAGCTTCTCGAAATGTTGAAACGGGAGGCAAACCTGGAGGTCTGCACAATTTCCGGAACCGAAGAAGCCCGCCTGATCTACCTTGGGGTTTCAAGCGGGCTCCGGCTAGGATACTCAAAAGCTCTGTTCATAGATATCGGAGGTGGAAGCACCGAAGTATCTGTAGGGGACCAGAACCAGTGTTATTTTCTTTATTCCCTTAACCTTGGGTCAATCCGGCTGACAAACATGTTTCTTCCGGACGAAACGGGCCCTGTTTCCGAGGAGCAGTATGAACAGATTAAATCCCATATCCGGCGCAAGGCTACAGATATAACAAAAGACCTTTCCAAGTACAGGGTAGACTGCGCGGTTGGAAGCTCCGGAACAATTGAAAACCTTGCCAGGATCGCTTTTGTCTACCTGCACAAAACATCCCATGAAAGCTTTGAGAAACTGGAGTATGAAGACCTGAAGGAAATAGTCAGGGCAATGTGCGCCCTGCCTCTTGAAGAGAGGCGCAGGTTTCCGGGAATCAATGCGCAAAGAGCAGACATTATCATCTCAGGGGCTGCAATTATCGAGACCTTCATGGAAGAGATGGGTCTTTCCGAAATAAGTGTCAGTAAACGCGGGCTCAGAGAAGGACTGCTCGTAGATTATATCTCAAAGAGCGAGTTTTCCTACATGATTACCCAGATGTCGGTAAGAAAGCGCAGCATTATGCAGCTTGGACTTACCTGTAACTTCGATGAAGAACATGCCCACACTGTCACCAGGCTGGCCCTTGAACTCTTTGACAGTATTCAAGCACTTGGAATTTATGAGTTCGGGGAAGGGGGAAGGGAACTTCTTGAGTACGGTTCAACCCTTCACGACATAGGGACATTTCTCTCATATGATACCCACCAGTCCCATGCCTATCACCTGATAAGGGAGAGCACCCTTCCGGGCTTTCAGCCTGAAGAAATCGAAATCATAGCAAACCTTACCTATTTTCACAGGAAGAATACTCCGAAAAAGAAACATCCTAATTTCGCCGAGCTTAATAAAGATTCAGTAAAAAGTATCAGGGTCCTGAGTGCCCTGCTCCGCATTGCAGAGTGCCTGGACCGCTCTCATAATGGAATTATTTCTCATGTCAGATTTTACATTGTCTCTACCGGCAGCCTGGTACTTGAGATACATGCCGAGAGGGAGTGCCAGCTCGAAATATGGGAGGTAGAGAAGCAGAAAAAATATTTCAAGAAAATGTTCGGATATAATCTCCAATCCAAAGTTCTTATAGAACAGGGTGCAGGAGTTCCTTTAGTTCTTGACGGAAATGCTGAGCTTGAGGAAATGTCAGGAGTTGAAATGCCCTCTAAAAATTAAATTACGAAATTTTCGATTTGAATGAAAGCGAGTTTTCGGGAAAAATTAATAGGTAGCATACCGAGTTATTTCTATCAATAAATTTAAACAGTGCCAAATTTTCGATATGTTGATAAAGAAGCCAAATATAAGGAACAAAGGTTAACTCCTTCTTAACCTTAAATTAATTATTTAATTGTAAATATTTAGAAGTTCCTCCTGTCTTTTTGTTGCAAAAATATCCGAAGTTTTACATCCTATATTCGGCAGGTCTACATTAAGAATTGGATATTTTTCATGATAGCGTTTTTTAGAAATTCTAAAAATTTGTACCGTAGTTGAAACTGGTTAACGTTTGGCTCAAATCTCACGAGTTATATAAGCAACGAACTATTTTTTTTCAATAATTTTTAATATGGGAGGTAATGTGTTTTCCCACAAACACGCCCTCAGTAAAAATACTCGAAAAAAACAAGTTACCTGCCGAAAGTAAGTATATGTTTACCTGCCGAAAGTAGGATTTATATAAAATATTTAGGGCTTACGCACTTGAGCTACAAAATCAAGTACAATAAACTTTATGAAAGAACTTAACAAAGCGAGCAAGGATAAAGAGAGCCCTGAAGCTATATTATTTTCTTCTGATAACGTTTTGTGAATTACACATTATCCAATATAAAAATTGCTTGAGCTTTTCCCTACTTTTTAGACTATGTATTTTTGTTTTCCTAACTGTTACAAGGACATTAAGAATAGACCATCTTCTTTCGATTACACCATGAAACGCAAAAAACAATAATAAACACATAGGCAAAACTGAAAACATTATCAAGGGGCGTTTTTACCGCATCCACAATTTTCTGGCGCAGCTTCAGAAATTCTGTGCAAAAACAGTTGCCGCAGCGACCGATACAGTGGTTGCTAGTTGAGAAAGATTAGGACCACTCG
>CAVRJG010000067.1:0-14891 GCA_963721455.1 uncultured Methanosarcinaceae archaeon | reverse complement strand
ACTAGTGTTTGTATGGCATTCCCCACCCTTAGTGCCCTCGTCGCCGGATATAAGGTCTTTTGCATCGTTGATGCATCTGGTAACTGGTCGACGATGGCGACTGATCTGACCGTCGCCCGTATTTCCCAGGCCGGTGCAATTCCGATCGACACGTACGCCGTCCTCTGTGAGTTAATGGGCACATGGAACCGCCCTGATGCGATGGAATTTGCCCAGATCATGGTCGATAACATCATTCCGCCTTATCGGGAGGTGATAGAAAGTTACAACAAGGCACAGAGCGTACAAAAGGGTGAGAAGTAAACCAAAATGGACCGACTGGAAGTCACCCAAAAACCGAAAAATTAAGCTCCTTTTTGACCTCAAAGTTAATATAGTGAAGTACTAAATATTCCTGTGTCTTACATGTCTCAAAAGATAAACTTCTTTAAGCTTGTGGTCTCGATATTGCTTTGCCAGCTTGCAGGAGCAATTGGCGCGGTATTTACAGCCTCCTCAGTTGAAAACTAGTTTCCTTTACTTGAGAAGCCGTTTTTCAGCCCTCCATCATGGGTCTTTTCTCCTGTCTGGATTCTGCTCTATACGCTTATGGGAATTTCCCTTTATATGGTCTGGGAGAAAGGAGTACAGCAAAGAGAAGTGAAAATTGGATTACTCATTTTTGGTATACAATTAGGTCTTAACATCATCTGGTCCTATCTGTTCTTTGGTCTAAGGTCTCCATACTATGCTTTTATTGAGATAATTCTGCTCTGGTTTGCTATCTTACTAACAATAATTCAGTTTAGAAAGATTTCAAAAACAGCTTCTTATCTATTACTTCCTTATATCTTGTGGGTAAGTTTCGCAATGCTGCTTAATCACAGTCTTTGGATTTTAAACTCATGAAGAAAATTGCAAACAAGTTATTAAAAAAAGTTAATAAAATAGGCTCGTAGAAATCCTCCATTTACGATATGCCAAATATTTTCAAATGGGCTTGTAGCGTCAAGTTTCTAGGTTAAATGAATCTGGTGGAAACAAGTTTAGATAGGATTTCTACAGAGCCGTTTTTGCCTATGTTTATCTTATACTTTTTTTGCACTTAATGTGGTCCGTCAATAATAAGTTGATATTTTTCAGAGTATCCACATATTCGCATTCCACTTTCATATTCTGCTTTATGTGCACTCAATTTCCTGTATACAAGTAAGCTTAGAAAGCAAGTGCAGATGAACAAGGAGTATTCAAAGATGAAATATCAACCAGCTAATGAGACACGACTTAAATACATTATAAAACTTAAATACATAATAAAACTTAAAATATTATAAAACTTAAATACATTATAAAACTTTAATATATTATAGAGCTAAAGATATTTTGTAAGCATTTGTCCATTTTTAATTAATAATTCTAATAACACTTACCTAATAATTATTCGCTCAATAATTATTCTCCAAAATCGTTACCAATATTCATTTCTGCAAAACCAGTTACCAATAATTATTTGCTCAATATCATTTGCTTAATAATCATTTCTTAAAAATAAGTTATTCAATAATTATTTTTCAACTAGCTGTAGATATGAGGCAGAAAAATGGCAAAAATGGCAAATACACTCAAAGAGCTTGACAGGTCAGCCGAGGAAAACTGCAAAAAAGCCGGGATTTCCTTTCAGATGGGCAGGTTCGAAGAAGCGCTTGCTGCGTATGGGGAAGCGGATGAGGCCTGGAGAAAAATGGCAGACCTGCTTCTTGAAAAAGGGAAGGAGGACAGCGGAAAAGAGTATCTTGAAAAGGCTCAGGAGGCCAGGTCCTTTTATGGGATGTCTCTTTTTAAGCTTGCCAGGTATGAAGAAGCCCTGGGGATTGTTGATGCTGCCCTTGAAGTTAAGCCAGACAGCCCCACCGAATGGTCCAACAGGGGTTTTGTGCTCTCAGCCCTGGGAAGGAATGAAGAAGCCCTTGAAGCCTTTGAAAAAGCGCTCTTCTTTGACCCTGGGTCCTCAAAAATCCTGACCAGCAAGGGGATAGTTTATTTCAGGATGGGGCTTCCGGAAAAAGCTCTTGAGACTTTTGACGAAGCTCTGGCAGCGGAACCCCGGAAAGCGTCTGACTGGGCCTGCAAAGCCCCAAGGTTCAGTTTCTTTTCCCAAAATAGAGCCCCTGTGATGAGGCCTGACAATGCCGGTACATGGTACTGGAAAGGCAATGTGTTTCTGGAACTGGGGGAAAAAGAAAAGGCACTGGACGCCTACAAACACGCCCTTGAGAGTGATCCCGACCACCTTGATTCCCTTCTGCAGGGAGGCGATTTGCTTTGCGAATTTGCTGAACACGGAGAGGCTTTCAAGTGCTATGTACGGGCTCTGAAACTCAGCCCGGGAAACGAGGCTGCCAAAAAGGGAAAGGAGTTTTGCGAAGCGAAGATTAACGAGTGAATACCTGGGTGCAAGAAGGAGCAGTGGCAAAAAATCATGCATGAATTAGAGGGTTGAGATAAGTGTAAAAAGGAGATCTAAAAAAAGTGTATAAGAGACTGAAAAAGGAGGAAAAAGCCCTCGTATAATTGATATACCATCGTGACAATCCCTATTGCTATGAATGACAGCAAATCTGAGAATTCAACTTCATCCCCTCATTTTTCCGGCAGTGCAGCCCATGAAAACCGTGAAAAAGCACTTGCAGGAAATCTCACTCCTACTTACGAATCCGCGACTTTTTCAAGACCTCCCCTTGACCAGTTAAACGGGATTCTGCCCGACTTCAACAGAAGGCTTTCTCCGGAGCAAGACCTTGGGCTTTCTCCTCTTGGGCATTCCCGCCTGAGTCCTGAAACTCTTCCGAGACTCGTTTCTAACGCATGCATGGGTATTGAAGCTGCTTTTCCTGAGACCGTATCCGAAACTACTGAGATTCCTAAGGGGTTTGAGATAAAACCCGATCTTGCAGGAAGAAAACTGGCCGGGGCAAGAATAGGCTCTCGGACTCTCAGCGCAGACCTTCCTATCGCGCCTCTTGCGAGCAGGCTTGTAACTCTCAGGCAGGCCGAAGACGGGCTGAAGGAAGCTGAAAAGGACCGAAAATAAAGAAGAATCTGCAGTATTTTAATCAGGCTGACCCTGATTACTTTTTCTTTTTGTTTCAAACAGGCCAGTGTATACTCTGTCATCTTTGTATCGTTTATAAATGTTTAATAGCAAAATCCGAAAAAAAGTTATTCAACCTGCTCCACAGATGTATTTCAGTGCGAAATTCATTTTTCGGGTGTACATCTGCGGAAAGCGGTTACTTGATACATACCATTATCCCTAAGAGACTTATTGCCACTGCAATAATAGTTATAAAAACAATCAAAGTCGAACCGTCGTTCTCAAATCGATCATTGTTCTTATAATCCATATGATTAAATATGAGATATTTGATTAAAAACCTTTGCCAGTCTTATAGAATCGATTGTACCGAAACATCCTTCATGAGCCGTCAATTTATTCATATATACCGCAAAATTCATTTACATTCTCAATTAAATTTTATAAGTTCGACTCGGACTTTTCCAATATTTTTAATTTTTTCCGGAAGGCCCTTTACTGCGCAGGGTGACAGGAAAGATCGGAGGGGGCTCTATTAAATATACCGATGTCGATATTCGGTCAAAACTTTCCAGCAGGTGCAGAGTAAGTAAAAGTTATACTTTATCATGTCTCTTTATCTCACATTTACCTTACTGTTCAGCTTGACTTACTTTCCTGCTTTTTTCAGAGCATTTTCAAATTTTTCAAGCCCAATGTCGGCTTCTTCGTCTGTTATTACCAGGGGTGGGGAAAAGCGGATTACGGAATCCCCACAGGGCAGAAGCAGGATTCTTTCTTTAAAGGCTTCCCTGAGAATTTTATCTCTTCGAAGAGGGTCTATGGATTTATCAGGTTTTACGATTTCGACGCCTATCATCAGGCCGATGCCGCGTACATCCCCGATGCATGGGAAGTTTTCCTGAAGCTCCCCGAGCCGCTGCCTCATATGGGAGCCCAGTTCTTTTACTCTATTTTCCGTATTTTCCTTTTCCAGGAATTCGAGGGAAGCGAGAGAGGCGGCTGAAGCCAGGAGATTTCCTCCGAAGGTATTTGAGTGGACACCGGACGGCCAATCCATAAGCTCGCTGTCTGCAAGCATTGCGCCCATCGGGAGGCTTCCTCCAAGGGCTTTTGCAAGGCAGGAAATATCAGCCCTGACCTCAAAATTTTTCATGGCAAGGAAGGGGCCTGTCCTGAAACAGCCAGCCTGTACTTCATCGGCTACGAGGAGAACATCATTATCCGTGCAGATCCGTCTTACTTCTTTATGAAACTCAGGAGGAGGGACGATATAACCGCCTTCCCCCTGGACCGGTTCAATGAAAACGGCAGCAGTATCCTCCGGGCTCAGCTCCCGCCTGAAAATAAGGTTTTCGATCTCTTTTGCACACTCGATACCGCAGGAAGGGTATTCGAGTTTCAGGGGACAGCGGTAGCAGTAGGCATAGTGGGAATGAACCGTGCGGATCGAAGGGAAATGTTCCTTTTGCCTGACTTTTGAGCAGGTTAGGGAGAGGGAACCCAGGGTACGGCCGTGAAAGGAATTATAAAAAGAGATAAGGTTTTGCCGCTTTGTTTTCCAGAAGGCAAGCTTGATTGCAGCTTCCACGGCTTCGGTTCCGCTGTTGCAATAAAAGACTTTCGAATAACCTGAGACCTCTCTCAACTTTTTTGCAAGCTTCAAAGGGGGCTCGGCAAAAAAATCCCCATATCCGCAGTGGACCATTTTTTCCAGCTGGGCTGAGATTGCAGCCTTAATCTCAGGGTTAGAGTAGCCTGCATTCATGACAGCAATCCCTGCAACCATGTCGAGATATTCTCTTCCGTCAACATCCTGGATTACGGAACCCTTTGCCCTGTCCACAACCAGGGGATACGGACGGGCCTCGCAGGCAGAAATAATATTGCAGTCCTTCCCGATAATCTTCCTGGCTTTCGGGCCTACAAAATCAAGCAGTCCGATTTCCTGTTCAAAAAAATCAAGATCTAATGCCTCATTCTCCCCCTGCTTTTCCATCCCTCCCGTCGGTTCAAATTTTTCCGGTTTCTCCTGGTCCAGAATGAATTCCTCCCCAATCTTCTTCCCACTCTCGATTTCATTCCGAATCTATCTGGGCTTTCTGCAGCCTGCCGCTATAGTCTATATATACGGCTTTCACCTCGGAAAACTCCTTGACGGCATCGGTCCCTGCTTCTCTAAAACCGTTTCCTGTCCCTTTCACGCCCCCGAATGGAAGATGAACCTCGGCACCTATCGTCGGAGCATTAACGTATGTGATCCCTGCCTCAATTTTCTCGATCGCCTTGAAAGCGTTTCCGACATTTCCTGTGTAGATTGCCGAAGAAAGCCCGTATTTAGTATCGTTGGCAACCTCTATTGCTTCTTTAAGTCCTGAGACCGTGAGGATACTGAGTACTGGCCCGAAAATTTCTTCCTGTGCAATCCTCATGTCAGGCCTGACATCCGTAAATATCGTGGGCTCGAAGAAATAGCCCGGAAGGCCAGGGTCTAATCTGTTTCCCCCTAAAAGAAGAGTTGCCCCTTCTTCTTTTCCTATCCTCACGTACCTTTCGATTTTCTCAAGCTGTGCTTTATTAATTACAGGTCCTACATCCGTCTCAGGCAGGAGCCCGTCTCCTACCCTGAGAGCTTTTGCTTTCGCAAGCAGCCTTTCTATGAATTCGTCCTTTATTTTCTCGTGCAAAATCAGTCTGCTCGTAGCAGTACAGCGCTGGCCGGTGGTTCCAAAAGCTCCCCATAACACGCCTTCGAGAGCCAGTTCAAGGTCGGCATCATCCATAACAATTACAGGGTTTTTGCCTCCCAGTTCCAGAGAAACCCGTTTCATGGTTTTTGCACATTCTTCCATTATCCATTTCCCGGTTTCAAGGCTGCCTGTAAAGGAAATTGCTTTGATGTGCGAGTGCTGGACTATGGCTTTACCGACAGTCCCTCCGGGCCCGGTTACCAGGTTTATTACTCCCGGAGGCAGGCCTGCTTCAACCAGGATTTCTACGAGTTTGAGGGCAAGCAGGGGCGTGTCGCTTGAAGGCTTGAAAACGATTGCGTTTCCTGCTATAAGGGCAGGCATGATTTTCCAGGCTGGAATCGCAATGGGAAAGTTCCAGGGCGTAACGAGCCCCACAACCCCTATCGGCCTCAGCACGGTCATGCAGAATTTTTCCTTTAATTCGGAAGTCGTTGTTTCTCCAAACATCCGCCTCCCTTCCCCTGCGGAGTAATGTGCGATATCAATAGCTTCCTGTACATCTCCCCTGGTCTCGGGCAACACCTTTCCCATCTCTTTTGTCATAAGGGCAGCAAGTTCTTCCTTTCTTTCCTGTAAAATCCGGGCAGCCTTCAAGAGTACCTCGGCCCGCCGAGGAGCCGGAATTTCGCTCCAGATCCTTAACCCTGCCTCTGCAGCCTCAACTGCCCTGTCCACGTCCTCGATTCCAGCTACCTGTACTGTGGCCAGGCTTTCCAGAGTAGCCGGATTCACATCATCAAAAGCTTCTCCGGTTGACGAATCTCTAAACTTTCCCCCTATAAACAGCTTGCACTTTTGAACCATAAAATCCCCCTAAAAACATGAATATACTAGGAGATAAATATATTCCAGAAAATTTTTCCGGTAACTGGTTTTGTGGAAGAAGATGTGGTACTTTATGGGGCACTGGCGTCGCAGGAAGCAGATATGGACCCGATAGATATCGCATTCCTGACCTTCCGCCTTTACAACTCAATTATACGCCTGGCATCAGAGGGCATTATTTAATTTTAGTGCTGCTGGTAAACGATTCGATAAACTATTTGCTGGTAAAACATAAAGGAACGGCATGGTAATGCAGTCAGCACTCAATATTTTTTAATCTTCATTCTGTGAAAATCATAGCTACCTGGGCCAGAATACAGCGGAAGGTTAAAAATTGCCTTATTTTTTAGCATCCTGCACCGTTGCTGACAATCTGCCAGATTCTCTTTGACAGTTCGGAATACTGGGTCTTTGGGTCTCCGATTTTCTGAATAAAGGAATTTGCACCATTCTCCATTGCCTGGTGCATGATTTCTTCTTGGCCTACTCCCGTAAACAGGATGAAGGGGATGTCGATCCTTTTATCACGGATAGTTCTCAGAAACGTGATGCCATCCATAAAAGGCATATCATAGTCCGAAACTACCACATCATAGGAGTCTTCCTCCAGCTTCAGGAGGGCTTCCCTTGCAGAGTCCACAGTATCTGAAGTTATATCATGGAAGACTTCTAAGAATGCCTTTGATAACTCTAAAAATAGGGGGTCATCGTCTACAAGCAATACTTTCATGGGGTCTTCTCCGTAAGGTTATGGTTTTTGTAACCTTCTCAGGGACTTTATGTCTCTTACCGTCTACCGGTAAGAAATAGTATTAATTAAACCACTTTTTATATTGTAAATAAGAATTTTCTCAATTAATATAAAAAGTTAACTTTCATATTTCACGAGTAAAGTTTTATTACTTTTCTCCGAATGGGACTTTCCTGATGTTCAACCTGATATGTTCATGGCTTGAACAGTGATAGTGAACACAGTTAATATTTCTACTTTATAAATTATATCATGTATAATTCAGGTATGTTCAAAAGATCCAATTCAGTAATTGTGGCCTTCCAGTCCACATTTATTGATTTCAAATTGGGTTCTCTGTTGCTGGATGGTCTTGATTCCAGGAGATATAATTTAGGAAGTTTGGATTTTTACTGTGATCATTATAATTTTTAATCTAGTAATAATTTTCATTAGGACAAAATTTTTTGAATAATTAATTTAAAATAGTTTTTGTTATTAGTAACTAGCGGGATCGGGAAGTAAATAGGGGTAATCCACCCTACTAAAGGCATTTCTAAGGGTTGCTGATCCTTCTTCGAACCAATATGCTTGGGGGAGCATAATTTCGGAGTAACTGTATTGGGATACAGGAGAGGTTCAGTACCTCTGGGATTCATCGTACTGTTTTTACTTACTACTTTTGCCTTCAATTTACTTACTATCCTTTTTTATTAGGTAACTTACGCACTTGAGATATGAAATCAAGTACAATAGACGTTATGGCCAAATTCATTATTTAGACAGTTAAAGGTTTAATGGTATGATAGTTAAAGGTTTAATGCTATTATAGTGAACACAGTTAATATTTCTACCTTAGAAATTATATAATGTATATTTCAGATATGTTCAAAAGATCCAATTCAGTAATTGTGGCTCTCCAGGTTCACATTTATTGATTTCAAATTGGGTCCTCTGTTGTTTGTTGGTCTTGATTATAGGGGAGATAGTTTATGAAGTTTAGATTTGCACTGTGATCACTATAAAACGCAAACTGGCAGGATAAAAATCAGTCTGGGTGGAATTTGAATAAAATATGCTGGTGTGAAAGCCCTGCCGATGTGGAAAAAAGTGGTAAAAAGTGGGATAGCTCCAAAAATTGAGAGAAAAAATAAGGCAGGGAATTACCCCTGATTGATGAAGCAATCCAGTTCTTTTTTAAGCATCTGGCTCAGGATTTTTCCGTCGACTGTGCCCCTGTATTCCTTCATGACAATGCCCATAAGGGGGCCGAGGGCTGCCGGGCCTTTTTCCTTGATGAAGTCTCCTTTTTCCCTGATCATATTTTTGATGAAATTTTCGACTTCTTCGGGGTCAAAGGTACTGAGCCCGAGCTTTGATATCGCTTCCTGGGCTGTCAGTTCAGGTTCTTTCGCAAGGGCAGTCAAAAGGTCCTGAATTGCTTCCTTTGCGATTTCCTGGTTTGAGATGGCTGCAAAAAGTCCTTTGAAATGCTCATCCGTAAGGTTATCCGTTTCAACCCCGTTTCTCCGGATTTCCGGAACGATCCCCACAAGAGTCCTGGAAATCAGGGTTGAGTTTACGTTTGCATCTTTCCTGTAGGTCTCGATAAGGTTTTCAAATAGTGGAAGATGTCTGGAATAAGCTATCTTTTCTGCAAGCTCTTTATTCAGGCTGCTTTCGGAGGCAAAGCGCTTTGCCCGGTCTGTCAGGAGTTCGGGAGTCTCAATCGAATCGAAGTATTCCTGCGAGATTTCGATCTGAGGAACATCGGTTTCAGGGTACATCCTCGCAGCGCCCGGAAGGGGACGCATATAGGCACTGTTCCCATCAGGAAGGGTTTTTCGAGTCTCTTCAGGGATTCCTTCGAGGGTCTCTTTTGCCCTTGCGATAACTGCTTCGATTGCAAGCCTGGCTTTTTCGGGCTCGTCAGCAACCATTATTACGGCATCCCCCGGGCATGCACCTATTGCGTCTCTGACGGCCTGGACTTCCTTTTCGGTTATCCCGTAATTAGGAAGTTCGTCAGTATGAAAAATCCCTCCGACGCCAGAAGTCTTTGCCCGATCTGAAAATTCGGTCCCTAGCCTTCTTCCCGGCTGGACTTCTTTGCCTACAAGTCCCTCGAATTTTCTGAGAAGGGCAGCAAGGATTGCACCTTTTTTCACGCCTTTTTGCAGGACTTTGGATTTTGTGTCTATGAAAAGCCCTGTTACGTCGTATATCTCCTCGCAGACAAAGGCTTTTCTTTCCATAAGTTCCTGCCTGATGAAAAGAAGGCTCAGCTGCCTTTCAACTTCCCTGCGGACAATATCTTCTATGAGGTCAAGGGCCTGCACGCCCTTTATTTCCACTCTTGCGCCTTCTGCAATCGAGATGTTTACATCCTGCCTGATAGTGCCAAGCCCTCTCTTTACTTTCCCTGTAGACCTGAGGATCATCCCTATTTGCTCAGCAACCTCTCTTGCGTGGCGAGGGGATTTGAGATCCGGCGCAGTTGCAATTTCCACAAGCGGGATTCCCAGCCTGTCCAGGGAATACACGATCGAATCTCCGATCTCCTCGATTTTCTGGGCAGCTTCCTCTTCCACGCAGAGGCTGTCAATCCCGCAGCGCCCTTCAGAGGTCTCAATATACCCGTCGCTTGCAAGAAGAGCAGTCCTCTGAAAACCGCTTGTGTTCGACCCGTCAACCACGATCTTTCTCATAACATGCATCTGGTCGACAGGTTTCATGCGGAAAAGCTTTGCAACCCCAAGGGAAATGTCCAGGGCTTCCTTATTGAGTTCTCTCGGAGGCTCTTCGTCGTTTTCGATAAGGCAGGTCGTGTCATAAGCCTTATAGATGTACTTCCTCCGGATTTTGGTCTGCTCCACCGCAGCCCTGTCCTTTTCTCCCATCTCACTTTCCGTAGCCCTGAGATACCTGAAAAACTCTAAGTCCGAATCCCCGATATCCCTGATCAGAGTCGGACACCTGCAGAAAAGTTTCTCCTTCGAATCCAGCTGCTGGTGAATTTCAAGCCCGGCTTTCAGCCCAAGTTCACTGTAATCGTATTTTTCCATATTTTCACCCGAATCTAAGCAGGAAGCGCCTTAATTCTTTTTAACTTTCCTTTAATTCTTCTTTATTTCTTCTTTAATTTCCTCTAATCCTCTTTCAAATCTAACTCTTTTTGCTCTTCCTTCAGTTTTAAGCCCATCGGCTCGTTATATTTTCTTCTGTTTTTTAAACCCTTTTTGCGCTCGATTCCTCTCTTAGCTCTTTTAGGTGCTGCACTGGCAGTTATCGGTTATTGTTGAGTAAGAAATTGAATGTAAAAGGTGTGATAGAATGTATAAAGGTATCTCTGTATATAAGAGTGAAGCAATTAAACTGACTCTCTACATAGTAAAATGAGTTAGCAGGTATTGACCGTTTTCCGGCAGATGAATTCTTATCAAATATTATTTCAAAAGTTGGCTTCCCCAGAGGAAATCTTCTATCGGATAGTGATGGTACACGCGTTGTTTTCCGGGACCTATTCTAAAGTCAATTATTAGTCTGGATTGAGGTGCAAAGCTTACCCACATCCATGCTCCATCATCTTCAGTTTCCGTTATTGGCGTAACTTTTTTTCAATTATTAACCACAATTCGTCCATCTCAACCCTGGAAATATTGAGATCATTCATTTTATCTTCATTTACAATATCACATTGTTTCGCTGCACGAAACAACCAGTTACTAACCGTGACCGGTTGGACTTCCAGTACATTAGCAATACCCTCAATTGACATTCCTTTCATCGACATTTTCAGGGCTAATTCGATGACGGATTCATCTTTGCGCAGATTATAGAAATAAGTGTTTATACGATCATTAAACACTCTGCCGCATTCACGGCAGATATATTTTCGAACTCTTCTGTTTTTGATTTGATATGTACCGTTGCTTATAATATTTCCTTGTCCAGGAATACCATAAAATTTACAGGCTTCGTTTGGACATGGAACGTCAGTAAACTTGGGTTTTGCTCCTCTTTTCCCCATCAAGTACACATTATTGTTACTATTATATAATACCAACTCAATATTATGGGGGCACCTGAATAACATTAAGTGCATAATTGCAAAAAAACACAAACACGAAGCTTAAAAAAGAAAAAAACAGGAAATTCAGGCTGACAACTTATAAAAATGAGTAAAATGGTTCAAATGAGGGAATCAATACAAAAGAATAAAATGCCTAAAACTCCTCAGAACTCTTTGAGATATTCACGGCCAATTCGGAGGCAGATACACAGGGGCTTAACCTGTGTATCTTTTTTGTGGAAATTCAACACTTCAATTGAAGTACAAGAGGCTTTTTAATGAAAAAAATATGTTTTTTATTAGTTATGCTGCTAATTACTAGCGGATTTAGCGGTTGCATCGGACAGGAACAACCCGCAAAAGATAACAATACATCAACACCTTCATTTAATAATAGTCAGAACGGGCATTCTGGTTTCTGGTCAATGATGTTCTGGTCAAGTCTCTGGAACAGGCACGTAACACGGAATATCCAGGCTGCAAAATCTTACATTACCCCCAACACTGCAACAAAAACGGATGCCTCAGACCCCTCTAAAAAGGTTGACGCAAAAGACCCGACCGACACAGCAAATAAAAACTCAGTAAGTCAAGATGCCGAAAACAAACCAAAACCGAAAGTAAAAACAACCACCAAACGAATTAGGCGAAGCGGAAGACGTTAACATATTCTCTAACGTGGTCATAACTTCCAATTCCTTTTTTCTTTCTTGCTCCTGAAAGTGTTTATACGATCATTAAACACCCTGCCGCGAATGCGGTAGATCTGTTTCGAACTCTTCTGTTTTTGAGTTGATGTGTACTATTGCTTACAATGTTTCCTTGTCGGCCCAGTACCAGCGTTACTTAAACTAGACGCAAAGTAATTAACTTATACTGAGAATTAGCCATGCTATCCGTCTCCTCATATTGTTTATTCTTTCGACCGGTGAACGTAAGAATCATTTTTATTTTTTTCTCGATAGCATTTTTCTCGAAAATTTAAAATTAAATTGATAATGATAACTTCTAAATGTTGATGACATTAGTCCTCTAGATACTGATTTCAATATTTTTCCCTTGAATAAGTTATCTACTTTGCATCTCATTTAAGCGACGCTGGTATTATCCCTGGTCAGGGCACAAAGCGGAGACATTCCGGACACAATTGGAGACAAAGCGGAGACATCCGGAGACAGTCCGGACACAATTGGAGACAGAGAATAAGAGCCTAAAAAATGAGATTGAAAGATTAAGTATATCCTGCTGGGAGCTCCGGACCCTCGGGAGTTCTCGCGCCTGCATGCCAGATCTGAAGAGTTAGAAAGGCATAACTCCACACTAAAGGCAGAACTCGAGAAGGCAGGCCAGGATAAAGAGGACCTTAAGCAAATGCATAATAATTATTTCCTGCAGGTTCAAACATTGATTAATCAGAAGGCAATTGAAGCACCTGGAGAAAAAAAAGAGATGGTGGAAGTTCTGGTAAATGCAAAAAGAGAAGAAAAAGGAACGATTTAAAAGATTAAAGAAAGCCTGGAAGAATTACATTCTTTCTACTATAGCCCCCGATACAGTAGATCCGAAAATATACCCCATCAATATTTATTCGGATTAGAACATCTTCCAGGCAATTCTTTACTTACATGCTTTGGCTGTTACGACGACTTGTTGATCTGTTCGTTTCAGGTTACAATAATATAATTCTCCCAATATATATTTTAAATTAATTATACAAAAAAATGTCTCTAAACAAAAAATATCCCTACGTAAAATATTTCTTTACCGAACAATAATTATATATTAATTACGATTTTATTATGTATTAAGATATCCAAAAGTTTTCATTATGTTTTTCATCAAAAATCAATTCGGAGTATGACTACACCATATTTTTTCACTTGAAAAACAGGTTCAAACGCTGATCAATCAGAAAGCTATAGAGGCACATGGAGAAAAGAAAAAATCGTTTTGGAAGTTTTGGTAAATAAAAGGACAAGAAAAATGCTTTCTTATGATTTAATGGGATTCATTAATTAAAAAATAAAAAAAGTGGATTATGTCCATAAAAATCTTTTATTTTACACATTCTATGCACGATGTGCAACGTCTGGAGCAATCGTTAAAGCGTACATCAATGCTCCAAATAATAATGCTTTGAGTTTTGCGTTCATAATTTACCTCCTTTTATTGATTATTAATTCTCCATTTTTTTGTTTTCAATACAATGTAAGTGTTATTTATGAGAGGTTAGTATTTAAAATTGTTTATATGTTATACAGTTTATGCATGAGGAATAATCTAAAGGCAATAGAGGGGCCTGGAGAAAAAAAGAGATGGTGGAAATTCTGGTAATGTGTAGATGCCTTATAAATTCCGTTTTATTACATGTTCTACAGCCTCAGTTATTGTAGAAATGCCAAATTTTCTCCCGTACTCTTGGTGCTTTAAACAAAACTTTTGAGCTATCAATAACGGATGCGGCAAATGCTTTTGATAATATGTTGAGATGAACTTAGAAACCTACATTCGGCAGGTTAACGTAATTAGAGATATATATTTTCATATTTCTCCCCCATGAGACTCAATATCTTCCAGTGAATCTCTTCCATATTCAATATTTCTGACTCTATTTTCTCTTCTTTCTGAGTTATAAGTTCTGTAATCCCCTGGAAATTGAAAAATATCCATCTCATTGTAGGTCTTTTTGTTGGTTTCCCTTTTTGATCTGGAACAGTTTCATTTTGTTCCTCTAATTTTGTCCTCAGCTTCCATTCTGCTATTGAATAAATCATTAAGCAGAGAACCATTATCATGGTCACTGCTTCGATTCTTGCTTTATTCTTGAGGTAAACTTTTGATATGCTAAATGTATCACTTTTCAAGAATCTGAATCCTTTTTCTACGTTATCCTGTCCTTTGTAATACTTTAGCATCTCTTCAGGAGAAATACTGATATCATTACTTGCAAGAATGAAAAGTCCCATTTTCTCCATTTCTTTCAAAACAAAAGCGTTATTAACCTTTATGCTGCCATCAATCCTGTAATAAGTATTTAATTTCTCATCTTTTGAAGTTCTGCCTCTTTTACCTTCTCCACGTTTCTTAATGGCTTTCAAATCTACTTTTTCAAACACAATAGACGGGAATTCTTGAATCCATTTCTCCGCAGCTTTTAATGCATCCTCTTCGCAGAAAAAGTCCTCTCCTTTCAGCTTTTTAAAAGCCTTTTCTGCTTTTTCAATCTCTTTTTCAATCTTTTTTCCGAGAGTTCCCTCTTTCTTATCTTTCATCTTGTGAGCAAAAACAACAAAACCCACTTTTGTTTGACTCCACCATATTCCATAAAAGTTTGATAAAATGAGTATCTCTCATCGCTTTTCAGCATTTTCAGGTTCAAATTCGCAGTTAGCAACTCCTTTGCCTCATAGCAATGCGTTGGTCAAGTGTAGGCCACAT
>CAVRJG010000066.1:0-57637 GCA_963721455.1 uncultured Methanosarcinaceae archaeon | reverse complement strand
TATTTATTCTCAAGACCTTCTCTGAAAGATGGATTGAACTGCAGAAGTAAATTTGCTTTTCAAAAAAAGGAATCCGAACCTGAAGCATGGGCTTTTTCAAAAATTGACTTTCAGAGCCGGAGATGTCAGAGGAGGAAAGCCCAAAATTCAATATTCAGGGTCTAATCCTTCAATCTGGGAAAACGTTTTATCCAGTTCGGCTCCTTGTTCTACTCGCTGCTTTTTTGCTTTCTCCTGATGAATTGCCTGGACGGCTACGCTGTAGAGGTTTTCCATTTCACGGGCTGACTCCAGGGCAAGTACGGACAAAACCTGAGGATACTCGCCACTGCGCACGATTATTCCCTTAAATACATGCCCTATGGCTCCCGATAGCTTTTCGATTTCAGATGAGATATCATCTATGTTCAGGTATTTTCGGTCGCCTTTAATAATGATCATTGCTCTGCTTGCCTCTTCATAAACATCTGTGGAAAAGAGAAGACCTGCTGGGGAAAGGGTATTCTGGATTGCGGTTTTAATAGATATTTCCCTGTCAGCCCTGAAAAAGCCTATTGTTGCAAGGCCTGCACCCCCGCTCATAACCGTCTTAAAATCCCCCAGGTCCGTTACCATCATCATCTCACTGTCAAGGGCATCGAGCAGGAAGAGGATGCGTTCGGCAATCATATCATTGATGCCATTGTAGGCTTCCTGAATGCTTCCTCCGATATTTTTCAGGTACTGGTTGTCTGCAAGAATTATCCCGTCAGCTCCGCTCTGACGGATGTCCCGGATCGAAAATGCGCTATTTTGCAAATAAAGAGTCCCTTCTTCTCTAAAAGGAAGGACAACGATACAATAAACAGGGTAATCATAGCGGCTTTTCATTTCTTTTACGAGAAGAGGAGTAAACGAAGAACCTGTACCCCCGGAAGCCGAGGTTATCACAAAGGCAATATCAAAATTGCCCCTTTCCTCAATCTGCCGCATTATTATCTCTTTTTTCTCCTCAAAGACCTGCTTCCCGATATTCCGGTTCGCACCAACTCCATGCAGGTGTTCAATATGGATTCTATCCTTCGATTTTGTAAATTTCATCTCTTTAAGGTCATTAACAGCAGTATTGAGTGCGAGAGTTTCGACATGGCTTTTAAACTTCTGCCTGGAATAAAACTTGGCAAGCCTGCCGCAGCTTTTCCCTCCTCCCAGAGCATGCCGGTTAATGGAATCAAGAATCCTGTTCCCACATTGCCCGTTTCCGATTACCAGTATATTGAGCAAAAAACTCCTCCATTTTAAGGGTATTTCCGCATTTTCCTGTCTGGAGTTATTTATCGTTTTTCAGTCAAGGTTGCACTTCCCGGGCTTTACCTCGAATGCTTTTCTTATATCCCACCCAACTACTATTCCATTCCCACCCAATTACTATTCCATTTAATACCTGTACTCCCTGTGTTTTCTGTATATGTAGATTCCCGCGGCTGCAAGGATAAGTACAGGGATTATGATATACAACGGATTTTTTAAGAGGAAATCGAACTTCCCTTCTTTCACATTGATGCCGGAAGTGGTTGACTTATTGCTTTCCTTCAGGTTTTCTTTATCTATGCCGTTGTTGTATTCATAAGAAAGCTCGGAGCTTATGTTATAAGTGCCCACTTTTTTTGCTTTTAAGGTGTATGTGAATTCTTTGTCATTATTAGGCTGCAACGTCTCAATATATATTCTGGGTTTTCCGTCGACTGTCTCAACGCCTTCTCCGCCTTCCACATATTCGAAGCCTTCAGGAACAAGGATGTCAAGGCGGACAGCCTGCGCAGGGGCATTACCTGTGTTTCTCAGGACGACTGTTGAGGTTATTTCCCCATTTCTTTCTACGGATGAGACGTCCAAATTCATTGCGGTTTCAACGTTTGCACTTTGCTTATTTCCTTCACTTACGTTTATAGAAGGAGTGTTAGAAGAAGATTGGTAGGCCTGGCCGGCACTGTTGGTGTAACTTGCATTAACAGCTTTGAGTTTAAAGGTTCCTCCGTCTGTTGCCTTTAATTTATATATGTAAACGAGAGTCTCAGGAATCGACTCTCCATAATCGATTTTAGGAATTGCACCTGAAACTTCATATGTGGTCTCTTCAAGGACAAAATGTTCCTGTTTCGGGTCTGTAAAAGAAACGTTATTTGCAGTATCGTTTCCGGTATTCTTTGCCTTTACCGTAACGGTTACGACTTCTCCGAGTTCGATTTTCGATTTATCTATAGACTTTGTTATTACAACCTTCGGGTCCCCTGCGAAAATTGCTTCAGAGCGCCCTTTTTCAACAACTTCATTTACGTAGAGGTCTCCTGCGCTGTAGTTTGACATTGTGATCTCAATCGTGGCTCTGGGTAATACCCCTCCAGCATGCACGGACTTCAGGCGCATCTGGACTTTACCCTTCTCCTCAAAATCAAACTCAACGCTCTCGTTCACATCCAGCAGGCCATTTGCTACTTCCTTATCCTTTTCATACACATAATACGAGGCTGTATTGGCTTCAGGAAAAATATCACTGATTTCGATTATGTAATTGTTAAGCTGATATGCCTGTCCTTCCTCAATATCCCCCTCATATACTGCAGTTTTTGCCGATGCTGTGCTGCCCGATATCAGCAGGACGAGAAAAGCAAACAAAATAGTTATGTAAATCCCTTTCAGTTTCACTTCTGCAACCCCAAAGACCTGATAATAAGCTTCTCTACGCCAGATTATTACCTGAATATCTTAGATAAGCCGCCTTAACAGTAACCTTACTCCCTTGACCCTAAATATCTTCTACAAAACCAGATATATAGTTTGTGATCCTTTCTTTTTCTCTTCTTTGAAATAAAAAATAAAAAGAAGGAAAATAAGAAGAACGAAAATAACAAAGAGAAGAATAAAAAGAACGAAAGAAAAAAAGAAGAATAAAAAGAAAAAAATATAAATGAAAAAAGTCTACTAAACTTTTTATCTTCCTTAACTGGTGATTTTTAACTGGTTATTTCCAGGCTGATGTCTATCCATCTTGATTTATGGATAAGGGAACCCATAGATATGACATCTACCCCTGTTTTTGCATAACCGTCAAGGTTTGCCTGAGAAATTCCTCCGGACGCTTCCACAATAACCGTCTCTCTAACCCCTTTTTCTTTAAGTATCTCCAGGGTTTCCCTGACTGCTTCGGGCTGCATGTTATCCAGCATGATAATATCAGCTCCGAGTTTCGCAGCAAGCACGGCGTCATCTGCAGACTCGACCTCAACTTCTATTTTCCGGGTGAAGCCGGTTTTTTTCGCTGCTTCAATTGCGGCTTCGATTCCCATCAGTTTGATGTGGTTGTCTTTAATCATCACTGAGTCCGAAAGGTTGAACCTGTGAGGATCTCCTCCGCCTGCAGCTACAGCCAGCTTTTCGAACTTCCTTATGCCTGGAGTGGTTTTTCGGGTGCATGCCACCCTCGTAGTTTCCGAATGTTTCCTTACCGTATCCATGCAGGCCCGGGTAAGGGTTGCAATCCCGCTCAGGTGCCCGAGGAAATTCAGGGTAAGCCTCTCTGCCCTGAGGAGGGAGACTGCCCCTCCCTTTAGCCTGAAAATTACATCTCCTTCTTTGAGGCGGTCCCCGTCTTTAAGGTTAGTTTCGGCCTGAATCCCAAAATAGCAAAAGATTGATCCGGCTTCTTTAATCCCGGCAATTATGCAGTCCTCTTTTGTGAAAATAACGGCTTCTGAAGGTCTGTCAGGTACAATAGTGCACGAAACGTCGTCGTACCCCAGATCCTCTTCTATAAAGCTTTCAACCTCTTTGATAAACATGATTTTTACCCCGCTATGTTATGTTTCCCGAATTTATAAGATATACGGACATTTTTGAGTTTTTCTATTTCTGTCCAGTATTATCTTTCTTAAAGTATACACATCTGCATTATGGAAAAACGAGGGCCAAAACCACGCTTTAATGATGTTGCTTGCTCAAATAGGAAATGATGATCGATCTTTTAAAATGGGGAAAATGGGTTGACCATCAAATATGTTGCACAGGCATTCTCCGATTCCCAGGCCGTGACACTGGTAACCCTGACTTTAGGATCTTTGAACATGGTTTGAAGGGAGTTTGCGATATATAGGGCAATGTTTTCCGAAGACGGTGGAGTGTGGTCATCAAAGTAATCGAGTTCATTTAAAAAATTGTGATCCAGCCTTGTCATGATTTCGGATACATTCTGCTTTAACTCTCCAAAGTCCACCAGTACTCCGGCATCATTGAGGGTTTCTCCAGCCACACAAACTTCGATCTTCCAGTTGTGCCCGTGAAGGTTCTCACATTTTTTGGCTACCATCTTAAGCTGATGGGCGGCTGCAAAATGGGTAACAACTTTTAACTCAAACATAGTTATTCAATCTCCTTTCTGAATTTTAAGATATTGTTACTTAATAAATAGTTTTCCAAATTTATCGATAAGTTTTTTTACAAAAGTGAATTATTTTTATGGATTCCAATGAATTTATGGAACGTACCGGAGGCTTGAAAAAACATAATAAAAAGCGGCTGCTGAAATTGGAAAGACCTGGAAGTATTTGAAACGAAATTGAAAAGATGGTCCAACATTAATAAGTTAAGATTTTTCGCTACGTCTGCGTATCCGTATTCTGCCTACCATTTTTCAAGTTTATTGTAATCTGCCACCGTAGCGCAGGTCGGACTGGAAAACAGATACAACCGAACAAGAAAATATAACTGATAAGTCATCAACCAGTCGAAGAGCCTTATCGATATTTTTGCTGTTACATTTTATATTGCCGTAAAAGGGGTAAAAAGAGTAAGAGCATTTTTCCGGTAAAAAAAGAAATCCAACAGAAGATTTAAAGAGAGGGAATAGAATACAGTATCCCGGTCCTCGGGCTTATGAAGCCTGGTGCTAAAAGTAATGATAAAAATAATGATCAAATTATTGACTATTTATCAGGAGTCTGGAATGCTGAAAATAGGAATTATTGGTTGCGGATTTATTGGCGGACAGATTTGCAGGGCTATTGATGACGGGGCTATTAATGCGGAGCTGTATGCTCTCTCTGATTCGTCTGAGAGCAAGGTCCTTGAACTTGCAGCTTCCCTGAAGAGGTGCAGTCCTGCCTGTATGAAGATCGAAGAATTATTGCGTAGTGTGGATCTCGTTATAGAAAGTGCCTCTCAAAACGCTGTCAGGCTCATAGTCCCGCAGGCCCTTGAAGCAGGGCGCGATGTGATGGTTCTCAGCGTAGGTGCGCTTGCGGACGAAGAACTCAGAGAAAGGCTCTTCAGACTTGCACAGCAGAATAACTGCAAGCTATATTTCCCTTCAGGCGCAGTTGTTGGTATCGATGGAATAAATTCCGCGTCAGCAGCGGAAATCTCATCAGTTACCCTTACTACCAGAAAACCGCCTTCAGGGCTCGCAGGGGCCCCACATGTTACAGCTCTGGGAATCGAACTCGAAAAGATCGAAAAAGAAACCCTGCTTTTTGAAGGCCCTGCCTCAGACGCGGTCAAAGCCTTTCCTGCAAATGTAAACGTAGCAGCCACAATAAGCCTTGCAGGCATAGGCTTTGAGCGGACGAAGGTGAGAGTCATTGCCGACCCTGCCCTGTCCAGAAACGTACATGAGATTACTGTAGAAGGAAAATTCGGCAAATTTTTCACAAGAGTCGAAAATCTCCCCTCTCCGGAAAACCCTAAAACCAGCTACCTTGCAGCCCTTTCTGCAATTTCCACCCTGAAAAAGATTCTGAGTCCTGTCCAGGTCGGAACCTGAAGTGACAGGAAGGCTGTGCAGCTAACCTGCCGCCTTATTTTTCCATTTATAGTTAAGACTTCAATGTTCTTGACTAACTCCTTTCATCTTCTATAACCACGGAAAGATAACCACGGAAAGCACGGTAGACACGGAAAAGCTGTAACTTTGCAAATTAGTCCGCTTGAGCTAGTTGAAAAAAGTAATCATTCTTGCCCATAAATAAGCCCTCTTGAGCGAAGCGGAGCGTAGCGAAAAGGGCACCGTCCTCCCGAGACGGGACTCGGGATGCTCACAAATATTATATAGTGCGGGAGAGTTAAGAAGGTACGTTCTCAGGAGCAGATGGCATGTGTGCAAAAAGAGCGTGCTGGGTGTAATTCTCTTTGTTGCACTCTTTTTACGTTCAACGTGCCTTTGTGTTAAATTGTATTGAAATTCTTTTACGTTAGTCAGCTAAAGTTAATTGCCTTATCTTGACCTTATTAATCTCATATCCAAATCACATCCGGATCTTATTTCAAAAATTTAAGGTGGTCCCATGCAGCAAGCAGAGCTTATAGAAAGGATCAAAGAACTCAAGCTAAAAAGGAATGCAGTTATTCTTGCTCATTATTATTCCCGTCCTGAAGTTCAGGACATTGCGGATTTTGTAGGAGACTCTCTCGGCCTGAGCCAGGAAGCTGTCCGTCAGGGTGCTGATGTTATTGTTTTTTGCGGTGTCCACTTTATGGGGGAAAGCGCTGCAATTCTCTGTCCTGACAAGACCGTCCTCCTGCCGGAAATCGATGCCACCTGCCCTATGGCCGACATGGTGAGTGTAGAAGGCCTTAAGAGAGAAAAAGAAAAACATCCTGATGCCCTGGTTGTCTGCTATGTGAACAGCTCGGCGGCTATCAAGGCCGAGTCTTACATCTGCTGTACCTCCGCCAATGCCGTGGAGGTAGTAAACTCCCTGGAAGCAGACGAGGTCATCTTCGTGCCTGACAAGAACCTGGCTGCTTATGTTGCAGCCCGGACTGACAAAAAAGTTATCCCCTGGGAAGGGCACTGCCCCACACACCACCAGATCCTGAGAGAAGATGTCCTGGAAATGAAGGAAAAACACCCAGGAGCCAGGTTCATTGCGCATCCCGAGTGCCGTCCCGAGGTTCTCGAACTCGCAGACTACATAGCAAGCACGCGAGGAATGATAATGTACGCAAAAAACTCTCCTGCAAAGGAGTTCATTATAGGTACGGAATGCGGACTAATCCACGGGCTCCTTAAGGCAGCTCCTGAAAAGACATATTACTGCATCTCAGAGTTTGCCTGCTGCCCGAGCATGAAAATGGTCAATCTTGAAAAAATCCTGATTTCTCTTGATAAAATGAAGCATATAGTGACTGTCCCCGAAGACGTGAGGGCCAGGGCAAAAGAAGCTCTTGACCGAATGCTCGCAGTAAAAATCCGATAAGCACCCGAATGCTTTACAACTTGCTGGTTGCCGCGTTTCACTTCCCGAGTTTCGCCAGCAGAGTTGCGGCTCTGCAGTACGCTGTCCTTCCCGAGTTTCGCTTCGGGAGCACGATGTCCTTCCCGAGTTTCGCTTCGGGAGCACGATGTCCTTCTCGCTGCGCTCGAGAGGACTAATTTATAATGTTCGGTTTTTCCGCCCGAATTGCGCCTCGCCCGAATTGCGCCTCGGGAGTACGCTGTCCGTTTCACTCGCTTCGCTCGCTCAAGCAGACTATTTTCTTTAGACTATACTTTGTACTTTTTATAAGTTAATTCTCGGTTGATGAATATATAACCATAATTAGTGGTATAATCACAATTATGAGAAAAATAGTTAGGGGTAGGCGAGGAACAGAGCCCCACCCGGTTTCATGTTAAACTAATTCTTTTTCAGATTTTTTTCTTCAACAAACAGTATCCTACAAGGATCATAAACAGCGGCAGAGAAATTGTCATAAGTATCCTAGCTGCCCCTATGGGGTCCTTTATTCTACTGTTCCCTCTTTCTGCACTTCCGTTCAGGGCCGCCCTTCCTTCGACTCCCAAACTTCTCAGAGTTTCCGGTATTTTGTCTGCTCCCCTAATTTCCTCTTTTTCTTTCTGTCCGGTATATTCCGTTATTGCAAAGAAGGAGAAGCCAGGCGTTTCCGCTTTAAAATAAACGTAATTCTCGTCTTCTCTAACTTTTTCCGTGTAAAGAGGCTGCCAACCTTTATCGTACCATTGAAGGGTTACCAGGGATTCATTGACATTCTGACCTTCAATCCACGCTTTTTCAACTCTGAACTCTATAAATCCATTCTTAAGGGAAGTAGGAAGCCCTGCTCCTTTATCGCCTACCCAGACATTCATGTGCTTATATATTCTGCCAGCAGGTAGTTCTGGAACTAACATAGATTTATTCTTGAGTACTTCTACAGTTGTTGTTGTTTTCCTAAATGTCCTTATTGCATCGTATTCAATATATGTTATACATGTGGCATCTTCCACGAAATCGAATCTGACTGGATAACCACCCATAACACTCCTGGTGACAAGCTCCCTGGCATAGATATTGTTGGCTGGCTCTCTCGAAACGATGCCGATTCCCGAACTGCTAGAAGAGGACGAACCGTTAGAAGAAGATGAATTACTAGAAGAAGATGAATTACTAGAAGAGACGAATTAGAAGAAGATGAATTACTAGAAGAAGATGAATTACTAGAAGAAGATGAATTACTAGAAGAAGATGAATTACTAGAAGAAGATGAATTACTAAAAGAAGAAGTTGAACTCCCGTTTTCTCTACTTTTTCCGCTATCTAAAATTTCGGTATCTGAACCTACAGTGTCCGAATTTCCTGCGCCTGAGTTATTTGAAATTACGGTATCTGAATTTCCTGCGCCTGAATTCCCATTATCTGAATCTGCACCTGTGTCTGCACCTGTGTCTGCACCTGTGTCTGCACCTGTGTCTGAATCCGTGTCTGAATCTGTGTCTGAATCTGTGTCTGAATCTGTGTCTGAATCTGTATCTGAACCTGTATCTGAACCTGTATCTAAATCTGTATCTGAACCTGTTTCTGAACCTGTATCTAAATCTGTATCTGAACCTGTATCTGTGTCTGAACCTGTATCTGAATCTGAACCTGTATCTGTTTCTGAACCTGTATCTGTTTCTGAACCTGTATCTGTTTCTGAACCTGTATCTAAATCTGTTTCTGAACCTGTATCTAAATCTGTATCTGAACCTGTATCTGTTTCTGAACCTGTATCTGTTTCTGAACCTGTATCTGTTTCTGAACCTGTATCTGTTTCTGAACCTGTATCTGTTTCTGAACCTGTATCTGAATCTGTATCTGAACCTGTATCTGTATCTGAAACTGAGTCTCCTGTATCTGAACTTCCGCTGTCTGAGCTTCCGCTATCTAAACTTCCACTGTCTCCTGGCTCTCCATCTACAGCAGATGCCATGTCGGGAGTCATTCCAGGGATTATTAGCATTATCAATAATATGTAAATTAAAGAACTAAAAAAGTCGGCTTTCATTTTTATTGGCCTCCGCCCACACGTCCGTAAATAGAAATCTCCGGTACATCAGTAAGTTATTGACAACTAATCATATAATTCATCAAAATAAAATTTGGGATTTTAATTTGAGTAGATTTTTCCAATAAATTCTTAGTCGGGGCATTATTCTTTTTTCCATGTCAGTATTCCTAATCTTCTCAGGACAGAAACAGACTTAGATTCAAGTATCAGGGGGTCACGTTGGATATGTCTGCCTTTCTGTTGAAACTGTTTAACCCTTAAATAGGTCTCACAAGGGAAAACGGCAAAATATAAAACTTTTTCTTACTTAATATTATCCTTTTAATAATATGTTACCTGAAAGTTCTATAAATTTCCTTTTATTCGATATCCGTGTATGCAAGTATGCAAGTTCCTGTTGCATCACGCGACTAATTAAATAAAGGCTCTTCGCTGTTTTGTATGGGTTGAAAATAATTGCTTAGTTAGACAATTGTCCGGCCAAAATGAAAAACATCGAGCTTGACTGTGATTTTCAACAACAAACGTTTTTAAATTTTATGCATGCTACTTCCATAGTTAGAAATGGATGTAAATTACCCACTCGAAACGGCGAAGAGCCTAAATAAATCAATACGTTCAAAATTTTGGGAAATTACGATGTGGATCATCATCGCGAGCACCGTAAAACTCACTGAATATCTTATAACCACGGAAAACAAAAATCCATATTTTTGAAAAATCCGATACTTTTAATACTTTATAACGCTGCTTTGTTCTGATGTCTGCAGGAGTACGCACATACCTGGAACTGATGAGATATGGAAACTGCCTGATGGCGGGTTTCGCAGCCATAATCGGAACACTGATAGCTTTTAACATCCTGGCATCCGATGCCCTGAGTATTTATAGCCCTGGTAAATTTCCTTTCTTTGATTCAGGCCTGGTATTTCTGGCCGTATTCCTGATTTCAGGTGCAGGAAATACCGTTAATGACTATTTTGACATCCGGATAGACTCCATCAATCGTCCTGAGAGACCTATCCCCTCCGGAAGGGTAAAGTTAAAGGAAGCCCTTTATTTTTCTTATTTACTGTTTGCCCTGGGTACTCTTCTTGCTTTTTCAATTAACCCGATTTGCGGGGCTATTGCCCTTTTTAACTCTCTGCTGCTTATCTTCTATGCAAAAACTCTCAAAGGTACCCCTCTTTTAGGAAACCTGAGCATAGGCTACCTTACAGGTTCCAGTTTTTTGTTCGGAGCCTCTGTTTTCGGATTTAAAGGGCTTGAAGCTCTTTTCGTACTTTTCTTGCTTGCAGCCCTTGCGATTACGGCCAGGGAAATCGTAAAGGACATCGAGGACATGGAAGGGGATAAAATAGAAGGGGCAGATACCCTGCCTCTCAGGGTCGGAGCGAAAAAAGCAAGCTATCTTGCAGTGCTTATAGGGTTTCTTGCTGTGTTTTTGAGCCCTCTTCCTTACCTTATGTCGGTACTTGGCCTGCGTTATCTCTATCTTGTCCTTCTGGCAGACCTGGGGTTTCTTGCAGCCATTCACCAGATCCTTGCTCGCAACAATCCTACGAAATCTTCGAAAATGTTCAAAATCGCAATGTTCTTTGCTCTTCTCGCTTTCATTGCCGGGGTGTAAACTCTCCCCGGCTAAATCTCTGGTCATTCCTTCATAATTCTCATCCGGCCGATTCCTTCCGGTTCAGGCTTTATGATTTAGAGGACCTTTTCAAAAACTGCACTTTCAGCAGATAGAAACTTTCCCTGCAGCCAGTTCCATTGAGAAGGCATGTATATTCTCAAGCTCTTTTTCTATTATCTCAGCTGCTTCTTTTTCTACTTCGCTTAAAGATCCTTTTTTCATTATGAGATGGGCAGTTGCAATCTGGGGCTGGTCAATCGGAGTCCCGATTTCACTCAAAAGCCAGACGTAAACTTCTGAGACGTCAGGCACCTGCCTGTAGATCCGGGCTGCAATTCTGTGGGAAAGAAGATTGTAGATCTTTCCTATGTGGCTTACGGGATTTTTCCCTGCCGCGGCTTCACTGCTTACAGGGCGGTTTAAGGGAATTATCCCGTTTACACGGTTCCCACGCCCTACCTGCCCGCAGTCTGCGTCTTCTGCGGATGTGCCGGTTACAGTAGTGTAAATTCCCTGTAGTCCCCTGCCCGGCATATCCAGCGTATTCAGGGAAGCAGTGGGCTTTAAACACATACAGCCTTCAAATTCTGCTCTTTCTTTTTCTGCAAACCCGGTAGCGAATTCCTCGATCTGCTCGTGCAATTCTATCTTCTTTTTAAAATAGTCTTCTTCAGATTCAACAAACATGTCCACAAGCGGCATTGCCACTGTCAGGTGCATATCTTCCTTATGCCTGAGCCCCATAACTTTTATGTCTTCTCCGGATTCAGGATATTCTTTTTTGAACTTCCTTGAATTCAGGTGCCGTTCGCATTCAAAAACAAGCCTTTCTGTCGGGCTGAGAGGCGCATACCCAACCGCTGCGGAGGTATCGTTTGCCCCAAGTATTTCTCCTCCTCTCGAAAAAATATCAGTCAACTCTGCAGAGCCTCTTTTAAGCTCCACCTGGTAAAATAGATTTTCAGGGTCCACAAAACGGAGATTATCTAAAAGCCATTCCTGTGCCGTACTGATTGCAAGACCAGGAACATCGATTTCAATACCCTGCGCTTCAAAGGTTGCCCTGTCCCCGATGATCAGCCTCATAGGGCTTACTATTCTGCCTCCTCCGAATTTTCCTTCCACTTCGCCTGCAACGAGCATGCCTTTGTCTATATTATGGTGCAGGATGGTCCCGAAAGTTTCAAGGTACTTCTGGCTCAGGTTTACTGAAATCTGTTCCATAATGGCATCGCAGATGTAGTCCGGATGACCCAGCCCTTTTCTTTCAACAACTTCAACCTTCTGGCGGTAAACTTCAGATGCTTTCAACTCTTCTATAACTATATTTCTCAAACTCTTACCCCCCAAATCCCCTTAAAGGCGTAATCCCCTTAAAGGCGTGACCCTTAAGGCATGATAGGTATTGCATGTACGCTATATCTCAGTGAGACAGGCAGTTGAAGGCCATTTCCCTGATTAAACTTCAAGCCTTCGATTATGCTTCTGGCTTCGAAATTGAACCTGTTAAATGAATTCTAGTTCTTCCGATGGTCCTTTTTTCCTTTTGTCCCCGCTTTCTGGCTCGGGCTCTTTTTCACTTTCCGGAAGATGCTTCAGATACTCTTTAATCATCATAGGAAAAGTATTTGCAGGCACGAAGCGAACTCCAAGCTGTTCTGCCCATTTTTCAATCCCATAATCACTTGCAATAACTGCAGCATCAAGCTCCTTGGCAAGAATCAGGACATCAATATCAGGAGCACTGTCAAGAATCCCATACCTCAGGGCAGCCCGATATTTGTTCCTGAATTTGCCAATTATCCCGCCGATTACTTCTCTTTCAACCTCTTCCTTGTACTCTTTTTTCTTGTTTTGCGGATTTTCCATAAAAAGGCATTCAGTGGCTGCTTCCCATATCGCATCCTCCGCAACCCCCATCCCCCGGTTAATCCTCTCCCGCATATAAGCTACATATTCATGGAAGATCTGCGAAGTTACATTCACTCTGTAGCGGTCAGGGGATTTTTTTACAAGCCAGGTATCTATTTTAGCCATGACCTCCCTGTCACAGCCATTGTGGCTTGCAAATTCGTGCATCTCTTTATATACTGACGGATAGGGTACGTAACAACTTATCCCGAATTGCAGGCGAGCTTCAGCTATCAGGTCAAGAATCGCTTTCATTCCTTCGCAGAGGGAAACATAGCCCATGACCTCACGCGTCTGCAGATCCGTTAATGCTGTAGTATCCAGCACAAATCTCTGCTTAAGCATTTTTTCAAACCCTTTTGAATAATCTTCTTTACCCATCTTATGTATTGATCAAGGATCAATAAAATTCTTTGTTTTATTCTCTTTATTTACTAACTTTTTATTATTTTTCTGTCTTTATCATCAATATCCATGTTATCATTCACTCAATTTTGATTAAAATCAATAACTGTATATAGTTTTAAGACATATATTTACATAGGGAAGCTAAAACCAGAGGCTAGAAAGCGGTTTAAAACGTATTTTATTAAGTGTCTTTTAACATTGTTTCGATTCAAATGCTGAAAGTATTCCCGAGACCACACTTTAAAAAAAATTAAAATGTAGTTGTTTTCATTGTTTGCTTTTCCAGCTCTGGACCTATCTTCTCAAGACTGAAATGCTGGCAGGTCAAATGTCGGCAGAGTGAGATACACAGCTCAATGGTGTGAAAGACTGAGCCGGATTGGACACCTCAAAATAGCCCGGTTCGGTATGAGTATGGATAATAAGCTGAAAATGGGGAATAAGATTGAGTGCAAACACGGATACATTAAAACCTTTTGTAGGCTCAGTACATGGTTTGGTGAGAAATCCTCTTAACAAAGGAGGCGACACGATGAAAGAGTGCTGCAATATTTGTGGTCAGAAACTGCTGGAAGACGTGCTGGTCGTGGATACCAGCCTGGATATGAAACCAATAAAGTTCAAAGATGTTCACGGGGATAAGTCCGATCTGATATGCATTGAGTGTGCAATTGATTCGATTGAAAATCCACCTTTTGTATGTTCGAGATGCGGACAGCCAGTCGAATTTAACGAAAAGTTCTATGTACTCAGGGAAGCAACCACAAAACCGGGCGGCCCCAAACTCGACTTTAAAGAAACGTGTCTTGATGATAAATACGTCTGCAGCACATGTTTTTGCGATATAATGAGCCCTGAAGATGAAGAAGAAAGAGTCTGAGGAAAACTTATCTGTGAAACTTGTTCTCTCTCCTGCTCTGAACTTTTTAGTTCATGGGCAAAAAACCGGGCTCAAGTGTCCGAGATGATTTGATATAACCGGAGAAAAACAGAACTGATTTTCCAGTTCTGTTCACCAGCTTTTTTCTAATTCTTTTCTATTTCTCTTTCTTCTTTATAGGAAGAAGCGTAAAACCCCGAAGTCTTTAGCTTTGGGGATATAAACGCCAACCCGCCTTAATAAAATAAGCTGATAATCTATATTAACTTATAAACCCCTATTATCTGGGGGAAGAACAAATGCACCTGACAGCGAAAGTTAAAATATATCCTACTGAAGAACATAAGGATATTCTCTGGAAACTTTGGGATCAATGCAAAATCCTCTATAATCTGGCTCTTGCTGAAAGAAAAGATGCATGGAACACTGGAAAAAAGTATAAAATATGTAGAGCAGGCAAACCAACTTCCAGAACTTAAAAAGAAATCTATCAAATCCCGAAGGATCATTGTAAAGGTAAAAAGAAAGGTTCTAAAAAGAGTAAAAGATACCTTCGACTACATAGAACTTATCGAAAAATGGAATGAAAAAAATCTAGTCAATTAAAGGATTTCCAACATAAGCTTTCCCGAAAAATGATTGACATACGAAAGCTAATACCATTATTATTGGAGATTTGAAAGTCAAAAAGATGGCTCAATCTAAAAAACAAAAAGGAAAAGCAAAGAAATCTTTGAATAGATCTACTCAGAATCAAGGTTATCTTTCCCGCTTCATCGAATTCTTAATCTATAAAGCAGAACTTGTAGGTAAGAAAATAATAAGGATTGATGAGAGCTATACTTCCAAAGAGTGCTGTATCTGTGGAGCAAAACATGATATGCCTCTTTGGGAAATAATTATGTCTTGCGATTGTGGAAATGTAATTGATAGAGACAGAAATAGTGCGATCAACATCATGAAACGTTTCCTATCACAAAATGCTTTGTGGACAAGCTACCAACAACTTGTTGGTAATCTACAAACAGGTTTACCGATGGTTAGTAGTAGCGATACTATTAATCAAGTGACGTAAATACTTGGGGGAAGCCCCTGAGTCTTTAGCTCAGGGGTAGTTCGCTAACTTGATTCCATTAACTCATTCCATAATTTCGGGGGTAATTGATTGAACGAAAACAATGTAGTTGAAGTTGAGGATACGACCTGGGGGCAACTCGTAGAAGACTCTTTAAAACCGGTTATTGTAATGTTTTACAGTCCGACCTGCCCTTATTGTAAGGCGATGGAACCTTATTTTATGGACTATGCACAGGAATTCAAGAACTCGGCAGTTTTTGCCCGAATGAATAGTGAAACAAATCCCTGGACTGTAGAAAGGTACGGAGTCCAGGGCACGCCTACGTTCAAGTTTTTCTGTCACGGAAGGCCTGTATGGGAACAGGTAGGACAGATCTATCCTTCCATATTGAAAACTGCGATTGAGAATATGGTCGATTACGGAGAAGATTGCATAAGAAAAAGCACTCCAATAGGGCAGAATATCACAGGGTACGCGTGAATCACCCCCAGTTAAAGTAGGGAGTATTCTCAACCTTTTGCACTTTCATAGTCATAATTTTTTTTCAGGCATTTTTCCCGTACAGCTCCTTATTTACGAGTCCGTACTCGTCAAAGGCTGTCCTGAAGCTTGCGAGAATGCTGAGGGTTGCGCTCAGAAGGGTTGAAACCCGAAAGGACCTTTCGATTATCAAATGAGATCCCTATATTTTCGTATTTTATCAGTTCGTTATTTAACGGTTCAACAGACATGTTCTTAACATCTTAATCTTGTGGGGTATTAATATTACGTGATTGTATTCTAGTGTCGCGTCAATCCTCAAAGATATAACGATTCTGAATAGTTGCAATCGATTTTATGTGACATTTTGCAGTTGACGCGACACTAGCCCGATGCTCCTGCTTATTGCACATGCACATTTCGGCAGGGATGTATAAAGAGAAAGTTTATCATATACTATGTGTTTCAGGTAATCCATTATCGGTTCAAAAATAATCTAAAATTAATAATTCTCAAAGATATGGTCCTATCATACCTTTTCATGAGGGAAATGGAATGGATTTTAATACTTCTAACAAAAAACTTTCAACTCCAGTCAAAGGTGCAAAGATAGTTGCGAATATGACCGTAGACGAGCTTTTAATGGAATACGGCGGCTGTGCCTTTGGAGCAGGCAGGCTGGCTGAGGCCGTGGACATCTACTATGAGATGCTGGCTTCCGAGAAAACTACGAAATTTTTCGGGCTTGCAGGGGCAATGACTCCGGCAGGCATGAGAAACATTGTTGCGGATTTGATTCGCGACGGCCATATCGATGTCCTTGTCACAACCGGAGCCAATATGGTGCATGACATTGTTGAAGCCCTGGGCCTTCACCATTATAAGGGCACAGACTGTGCAAACGATATCCAGCTAAGGCATGAATGCATTGACAGGATTTACGATGTTTATCTTCCTGACCAGCACTTTACAGATCTTGAAGAATTTTTACAGGGCGTTTATGCCGGGCTTCCGCAGGAAAAACTTTCTATCCGGCAGGTCCTTACCGAAATCGGGAAAAACCTCAATGATGACTCCTCGATCCTGAAAACTGCAGCGGAAATGGGTGTGCCAGTGTATTGCCCAGCTCTTCAGGACTCGGTTATAGGGCTTCAGGCCTGGCTTTACAAAGAAGGAAATCCTTTACATGTAGACGCCTTTGCTGATATGCACGAGTTCATGGAAATCTGCTATGAGGCTGAAAGTGCAGGTGCCCTGCTGCTTGGCGGGGGAGTTCCCAAAAACTATATCCTGCAGTCCATGCTTGTAACCCCGAAGTCCTTTGACTATGCAATCCAGTTAACAATGGATCGCCCTGAGACAGGCGGCCTGAGCGGCGCAACCCTTGATGAAGCCCAGTCCTGGGGGAAGGTAGGGGAAAACGCAAAATCAGTGACTGTGTACGCAGATGCGACTATTACTCTCCCGTTCATGGTTGCGGCTGTGCGGACGCGCCTTTCAAAGAGGTGATTTAATGGAAAGGAATACCTGTATGATTCTTGCCCTGGATGTTACCGACAGGGAAGAAGCGATTAGAATTGCAGAAGATGTCTGGGAATTTGTGGATGCTATAAAGGTAGGCTACCCTCTTGTACTTGCTACAGGGCTCGGGATTATCAGGGAGCTTGCTGAATTTGCCCCTATCATAGCCGATTTCAAGGTTGCCGATATTCCCAATACCAACCGCCTTATCTGCGAGCAGGTCTTTGAAGCAGGAGCCGATGCAGTCATCGTCCAGGGCTTCACAGGCAGGGACAGCCTTGATGCCTGCATTGAAGTTGCTTCCGAGTACAGGAAAGACGTGTTCGTTGTAAGTGAAATGAGCCACCCCGGCGGAGCCGAATTCATGCAGCCCGCCGCAGAAACGATTGCAAGGATGGCTGCTGAAGCAGGAGCTTTCGGCCTTGTTGCCCCGGCGACCAGACCGGAAAGAGTAAAGAAGATAAGAAAAATTATCGGAGACAAACTTACTATTATCTCGCCTGGAGTGGGTGCACAGGGTGGGAAAGCTTCAGATGTGATTGCTGCGGGCGCAGACTGGGTGATCGTGGGAAGAAGCATTTACAAGGCAGAATCCCCAAAAGAGGCTGCCCGCGAGATTGCTGTTGAGATCGAGGCCGAGCTCAGGGGCAAAAACTGAAAAAGATTTTTCTGAAATATATTTTTTATATTAACCGTGCATATTGTCTGAACATAAATCAAGTGCCTGTGATGAAAAATTTGGCTGATTTCATGATGAGCCCTATGAGTTCTGAGGCACCAAAATTGAGTACCTCATGCATATTAGGAACAAATCCATTATATGTTATGTTCAAATTAGTGGATGCTGAAAACTTCTTAAATTGCGAAGTGCTTTCAGAATGTAACCGGGAAATTTTGAGAAAGTACTTTAGATATTTGAGGCATGAAGGGAACAGAGAAAGAACTGCCTTAAACCATATGGAGAATATGATATGGATAGCGAAGGCTCTTAATGAATGTGATTTGGGGAAACTTACAGAGGATGACCTGTATCTTTTTTTTGATGCATTAGAGAATTATACTTATACAGATAGGGCAGGCAAGGTAAAGAAATACTCTGATCCAACAAAAGAGACTCGAAAAGTATCCTTTAAGAAGTTCTTAAAATGGAACAAAAATTATGAACTTCATGAAAAAATCAAGTGCAAGAGACTCAAAGGACAGAAGCTCCCTGAAGATATTAAGGGAAAGGAAGAAATTCTCAAAATGATTGAAGCCGGTACTAATAGCCGGGACAGAGCCATAATCTCATGCTTCTATGAATCTGGAGCAAGAAGAGGCGAACAGTTAGCAGTTAAACTGAAAAACGTGGAACTTGATGAATATGGAGCAGTAATCACATTTCCAGAGGGCAAGACAGGTGCCCGACGGGTTAGACTAGTGCATCGATTCCTAATTAACGCCCTTTTAGACTGTGATTCCACCAGGCATTTCATCCATTTTTTCCATTTTATATCTCCACGTAAATAGAACTTGCTTTTCGTTAATCTGGTTTATATATTGACTAATTCTTTCTTTTAATTCATTCATTGAGTCTACTCTTATTCCTCTCAACAAGCTCCTCACCATTTTACTGAAAAAACTCTCAATAATATTCAACCACAAGAATGTTTGGGCGTGAATACGAATTCACATTTATCAGGAACCGTCGACCAGGTATTCCCGAGTTTCTTCTGATGTATGAATTTTTAGATTATCCAGTATAATTATGATTTTTTCTTCTAAGTATGTTGACTCAAGTCCTTTGAGATATTCAACGAATTCGCAGCTTCTATGCTGCTCAAATACTTTATAATAAATTATCCCAGATATCAAGTCAATTCCAGCTAATAGTGAAAGAGTCCCATGTCTTTTATACTCATAATCTCTTGCTATTGTAGAATAATGCCCTTCTACTGGCATAAGATCTGGATAAACATTTCCAATTGCCTGAATACCTGGTTTTTCATCGTAAGAAATAATCACTGTTTTAATTTCTTCGTTTTTCTTTTTTTCACTTAGTCTTTTAGACTCTCTATATGTATCCAGGACATTGGCTGCTTTTTGATCAAAATCGGGATCAACTTTAGCAATGTAACAGCTAATCTTATGTGGTTTTATTTTGCTTGCATTGAGAATCTTTGAAATTGTCCCCTGATTTATCTTCGATAAATCAGGATGTTTCTCTTTGATACAATTCTCCCTGATATATTCAACAAGGAGCCTCTGAGTCCATATTTCATGAGGATAACCAAGATCTTTTGGTTTCATACAAGCAAGTGAGACTACCCAAGCTCGTGATTCAGCACTAATATCTTGAGGTCTTCCACTTCTTGATTTGTCTACCAGGCCTTCTTTAACTCCAAGATCCAAAACCCTTTTTATCCATTCTCTCACAGTTTTGTAATCTACTTTCAACTCTCTGGAGATCTCAGTATCGTTTTTTCCCTGATAGCTCAAAAGTACAATCTTGGATCTTTCAACAATGCTTGCAATTTGATTTCTAGAACGACTTAACTTGGTCAGATAGTCTAACTCTTGTTGAGTAAATGATAATTTGGGACGAAGACTTATGCGAGGCATAAGTACATTTATAGTCTTACTAATATAATGATTTATGCATATAATTCAGAATCGATGCACTAGTGCATCGATTCCATATATCCTCAATAAACCCAGGATAAACACAGATGAACAAAGGTTTCAATTCGTGTTTACCCGTGTCCATCTGTAGTTTTTTATGGGAAACTCTTTGACAAGTGTTGATTTCAAAGTCCATTTTTATCCCCATAATTTGGATTCGATGCACTAGGATAAGGAAGTCTGCGATTTATTTTTGGCATGAACGAACAATCTGGTTACAAGGATTATTTAATTTTAAGACACGCTCTAAGAAATTAAATCAATGCCATCGACTTGTACACTGCATCTATCGGATCTTCATAAAACGAAATCTGGAACTTGCTGAAAAGATCCGGAGGTACTGTCGCAATCTTCCCCGCGGAAGCAATCGGAATCAGAACCCTCTTTGCCCCAGCATCAAGGCAGACCTGCAAAAGGCCAGCAAGATTTTCAAGTACAGCTACAGACCCTCCGATTGTCATACTTCCGAGAATGGCAGTCTGTTCCTGAAGCGGTCTTTCTATTGCTCCTGAACAGAGACTGATGAAGGCTGCAAGGGCGAGTTCTTCGGACATGCCCACCCCATAAAGGTCCTGGACGTGCAAAAAGTAGTCTTTTTCTTTTACGGAGATGCTCTGGCTTATGGATTTTGCGTTGGCTCTGAAGTAATTGAAAGCTGTTTTTATTGACTCTTTGGCCTGAGAATTTGAACCTGTGCCTGATCTTTCATATTTTCCCGAGCCGGATACTACCTGGACTTCAAACTTGTAGGCTCCGATCTTGCCAGATTCCGTAGCAGCAACTGCATAGGCTTCTCCGGGCTTTGTGATGCCTGCGGGGATAATCTTGTTTCCGCCGCTTTCGGGCACGGACACGAAGGCTTCTGTCAGGTTTTCATTGTCAATGTAGGAGAAATTCACATCGAAGAACTCGATTCCTCCGATTTTTTTCAGCTGCTCTTTCACACGCCTTCTACCTACGAGTGCGTATTCAAGGATCTCCTGAGCCTGCTCTCTGGTGATATTCTCATCCGGGTAGATGAGTTTCATAAGGCCTGAGAAGGTCTTTTTAACGGCAATCACATCACGCTGGTTCAGGTTGTTTCCGAGCTTAAAGAACCTGTTTATATTGTCAGCGTAGGACCGCTTCCTCATTTCCCGGAAGAATTCTGCAATATAGTCAACTATGAATCCATACCTGTCTGTAAAGTGTTCAGGCCTGAACTTCGGGATTTCCCAGCCAGGGATGTAGTAGTGCATCCTATCGAAAAAGGCGGTATCGCTGTTCATGGCGTCCGGGAAGGGAGAAAAGAGGTTTGAAGTCTTTATTAAGGACTCTATACTCTGGTTGACATTTCCAACAAAGACGATTGACGCATTTGCATTCTTTTGCTCTTTTCCCCTTGCAAAAGAGCCGGAGGCCATGTAGTCTTTGAGGATCTGGATTCCGTCCTTGTCTTTGAAACGGATTCCTGCAACTTCGTCAAATGCCACAACGTCCCAGAACCCCACAAGCCCTACCTGTCGGGTGGACATGTTGTAGAAGAGGTTTGCAACCGTGGTCTGCCCTCCGGAGATCAGGATGGTGTTTGGGGATATTTCCTTGTAAACATGAGATTTTCCTGTGCTTTTCGGGCCGAGTTCGCAGAGGTTGTAGTTATTTTCGACAAGAGGAACGAGCCTTTCGAGCATATGCCATTTGATGGGAGTTTCAAGCTGGGTGGGCTCCATCCCAATGCTTCTCATAAGGACGTCAATCCACTCATCTTTAGTAAAGTTCTTCCTTTCCACCAGGATCTCCTGGATGTTCATATTAGGGATCTGGATAGGTTTCAGGCTGGAGATGACGAATGGCGAAGAAGCTGATTCTGTAGAGTACTCCATCTTGATCATGCACCAGATTCCGCCGCCCAGTAGCTTATCGTATTTTATGACATAATCAGAGTCAATCTCAATGTTTTTGAGCCCAAGGTTGGAAAACGTAGCTTCGTAGATGTCTCTTTTATCATTGAGCGTGACCGTGATCTTATCGATAATGGTGTAGTATCCGGTCTCCCTGATCCTTGATTTGATCCTTTCGGCTTCATCAGACCTCACATAGTTCTGGGACAGGATATTTTTGACCTTCTGGACGCCTTCCTGGATTACATCCTCGTCTTCATCTGCGCAGTAGGAGCCAAGCAGGTATTCCAGCACGTAGACAGGGACGTTGTGCCCGACCTTCAGCAGTTTTGTAAGGTCTTTCCGCACAACCCTGCCGGAAAAGTACTGGTTTAATTTTCGGTCTGTTTCAAGGCTTACTGTTTCGAGATCTGCTTCAACCATTTTATCCTGTCCCTACAAACTTTTTTTATTCCAGAACCTTTGTGCCTGATTCACCTTTTCAAGTTAAAAGTCATCAAAATCACCGATCAAAAGGTTAAGTTCGAATGGAATCCGGGCAATGTCTTTGATTTCATTTGTATCTTCATCAATCAATCTCAGGTAATATGTTTTATTTTCTAAACTGTTCCCGAGGGTAAGCATTACAGTGTACTGCCTTTCTTCAGGCTCATCGGATTCGCTGTTGGCAATAACGGTTTTTTCGTCACTGACCATTTTTTCCTGTTCACCGTCAATATCCCAGAGTGAAGCCCTGAAGGTGCGGGGTTTCAGCTTATCAGTCACTTTTTCGGTCTGGAAAATCTTTACTTTAAACTTGCTGCTTGTGATCTTTTTCCGGTCATTTATTACCGAGACGTTGACTTTGCCGTATTTGATGCCTTTCTTTTCCAGGGTTTTTTCATTCCGCCGATGGTTATACGTTAGGACCGGAATGACAATCTCCTGAGGAGAGGCTCCTCCGTGTACGAAATTGAGCCCGCCTCCCTGGAGTTTGAATCTGAGGTCGGTTTTTGGGACATAGGCAAAAAGGGGCGAGTGTCCCTGCCCGAGCATATGGCGCATGTCAAAGCTGTGTATGTTATTCAAGTGAATTATCCGGTGCAAGCTCCTGGTCACTCAGGATAAATCTCTTTGTGGTATCAATTATGCGGGTTTTGTCAAACGATGAGGTTTCTACCTTATCCACATTTTCCATATCGTCTCTTCTGTACAGGAAACCATGATCCGCTGTGACAATGATATTTGTTGTGTTTAGGGTATCACTCAAATGCTTGACCAGCTTCTTGATTTCGAAAACTGTTTCTTCCACGGCATTGAATACGCTGTTTTCCGAGGACTGCTTATCCCCGGTCGAGTCTATCTTATTGTGATATATGTAAAGGACTCTTTTTCCTTTGATCAGTTCTCTTGCCTCTTCCCGGCTGAATTTAATGAAGTCTTCATAATTCAGTGCAAGTGAGTCATGCACATTTTCTCTGCAGGATCTTTGTTCCTTTTTTCAAGCCCTTCGGAACTTATGCCGTCCACAAAGATTTCTTTTCCTCTGTATTCCAGCGCTTTGTGAGGGAGTAAACTTGCCATTCCGAGTTTAGTGTATGAAGGTAAAACACCTGCCATATACTCGAGCTCAGCAAGTCCCCATGTATCTTTATTCAGGGTCTCAAAGAGCTCGACAGCTGCTTCATAACGCAGTGCATCGGAAATGATAACTGCAACTCTATTCCTTTCATCTTTTCGCAGAATCCTGTTTACATGCAGTTTGTAGAAGTCCTTCTGGCTGTCCGCAAGCTCAATCTTCCACTGTCCATTGAGCTCGGAATCAATAAGGCTGCTCCATTTCAATAACAGTTTTCCGAGCAGCTTGTTGGTGTAGAGTTTTTCGACCTGAGGCCTGAGGTTTTTCTTCAGGATATCCTTTTCCTGCTCTTTATCATAGTAATAGTAGAATTTCCTGTAGAGATAATCGATCTGGTAGTAGGTCTCAGCATACGCTTTGAACAACTCGTACAAACTGCGGAGTGTTTTCAAGCGCGTCAGCTGTCTTTGGATTATCATAGTATTCCCGGGCAAACCGGAAGAGCTTAACCGCATATTCAAGCGCATTGTAGATGTTTTCGTATTCGGAAAACCAGTGTTTTGTCCGGCGGGTATCGATCCAGGCAAGATGGTTTTTGAAGTCCTCTACTGTTGAATCTACAGGACTGTTCAGGGATTTGAGTATCTGAAGGATTACAACCTTGTCAAAGGTTTCCACGGCTTCAGCTTCAAGATATGTCTGCACATCACGTTTATCAAGTTCTGCCTGCAGGCTCTTTTCCAGATCCTGACCATTTTCTTCAAGCATTTCCTTGGTATATTTCTCAAACATTTTGGAATCCCGTGAGCTGTCCATCCAGTGCTTGAGGAAGATCTGGCACTCGTTTTCCTTCCGGTCAACATACTGGTCATAGCCTGCCAGGGAAATTCCGGAATACCGCTTTATGTGTGTGATAAGGAAACTCAGGAAAAGCTTCTTCAGGGTAGGATTTTTTGCCGAAAACCCAAAGTCCTCTTCTGCCAGTTCCCAGAAGTTCTCCTCCAGCCCGAACTTTGAGATATTTTCCCAGACGGAGTTTTCAGCTTCATCCAGGGATTTCAGCATGGTGTCCCTTACAATCAGTTTGAAATCAAGGGCCTGTGTCTTTGAAAAAACAGCCAGCATGCCCAGAATGAACTCCTTTTCCCGCCAGTCCCGCTGGTGGAGCTTCTTTAAGGGCTGGACCCTCTCTTTCTGGTTGCCAAAGAATTTCTCGTATTTCGTGAAGAAGTCGTCCAGTTCATGCCCATCGATCTCAAACTCACTTTTGATGTCCGAAATCCGGCTGTTTTCAAATCTGGACGAATAGAGCTGGATATCAAAAAGCCAGTTATCTTCGTGTGTCCTTTCTTTTTCCGGGCAGTAGATAAGGTAATTTGACTCAAGGTCTTCGATTTCAAGGAGCTTTTTTGTTTCAAAATAGTTATTGTCAAGGATATGGAATTTGATTGCCTGCCCTTCCAGGACCTGAATTATTTCTTCAAGCTCTTCTCCGGGAGCCTGCTTCTCCTGGTCCCAGGCGGTTTTGTCCCTGTCGTACCAGAAAACTATTTTTCTCTTCTCGTAGTCCTTCAGTTCTGAGGGATCAAATTTCCTGAGTATGCTTTGGCTTGTTTTTTCCACGTTGACCATGAAAATCCCATGTCCTACTATTATCTTCTCATATATTTTCTCAGATTGTCAATTTCTCTGGCAGCTTTGCAGGTTCTCTGGCATAATTATGGCCTTTGTCCCCTTTATGTCCCCTTTATGTCCCCATTGTCCCCTTTAAATGGCATATCTCTTTTCGCCTTTAGCTCCAGACAAAACATATTCTGTTCCTTTCCCAGTAGTGCCTATCTGTTCGAATATTTTCAAAGATACTAACTCTGCCAGATCCCGGGAAGCCGTTCTCTTAATTGTATTGGATATTTCCTGATATTCTTTATTGGTAATCTTTCCCTTCTCTTTTACATAGAGCACAGCCCTGATCTGCCTCTCATTTAGCCCAAGCCCTCTGAGATATTCGTCATTGAAAATCCCTTTTCTGAAGACCACTCTGAAGCCCTGGTACTCTTCAAAAACTGGCTCCGGAACCCCTGCTTCCCTGCAGTAACTTATCATCTTTTCAATGCCGCTGCCCCACTGCTCGATTATTCTGGTATCAAAGAAGACTTCTGCTATTCCTTTGTTCCTCAATTTCGAGGCATGAGGTTTTAAAAGGTCTTCCATTGTAAGGCCCAGAGGCAGCCCTCCAGGACTCCATACAATCAGTTCGTCCTCGTAGATCCGGATCTCGAATATGAGCCAGAGCTGTGTAGTCCCTGTGGCAAACAGCATTTACAACCGCTTCCCTGATGGCTTCTAACGGATAGTCCCAGACCTCTTCCCTCTCAGGCTTTCCAGTCATTACGAATTTTACGCTGGTATTTTTCCTGACAAAATCCATGGCTTCTTCGACCTGTTCAAAGAGCGTACCTTCAATCAGACGGTCGTCAATTACAAGAGTTTGGTTCTTAAACCGCCCGCAGTGGATTACAGCCTGGGAAAAAGAAAACGCCTTCCCTCCTTGCAGAACAAGAGCCCTGCAGCCCAGGTAGGCTTTCCATCCTTTACAAGCTCCATCTTTTCGAGCACCTGAACAGGGTTTTCCTCTTCTCCAAACCCTTTCCTTCCGGAAACCTTTGCCTTTCGGATATATCTCCTGACCTTTTCAAGATCAAGGTCTTCAAGAGACTTTCCAGCCGCCGGAAACCTATCCCAGCTCATACCCGTAGACTGCAGGTGCATCTCCGCAATTTCCTGCGCATTCATACTCCGGTTGCTGTTATTTACCCGCTTGAAACACCTGCCCCGGACGGACACAGGTTTTATAGGATACTCAGGGACCTTTACCGCTACAACCTTCTTCCCCTCAAATTCAAGCACCTCGATTTCAGGAATAAGCTGTGGCTCGGTTTTGTCTGAGACCTGGTTTGCCCATTTAGCCAGAGTTTCTTTTCCGATATCTACTCCGGTGACGGCCCCTTTATCAGAAACCCCTATAAGGATCATACCGCCTTTTGCGTTGGCAAAAGCCACAGCTGATTCTACGGTTCTGTCATCGAATTTCTCCTTGAATTCAAGGGTTTCGGATTCGCCGGATTTGATAAGGGATTGGAGGTTCATATCTTCCCAACCAACCCTTCAAACTTCTTATAATTCTCCACAACCCCATCATCCAGATCAATCTCAATCAACTGATCCGCTTTATGCTGAAGAAGTTCATCGTATTTCACGAGCTCATCAATCTTCTTTCTCAGCTTCGCAAGCTCAGCCTCGGCTTTTACCCTATTCTCCGTACTTCCGGAAATCTCTTTTTCCAGAAGTGGCCTCTGAGCATCCAGCTTCGACTCAAAGTCCAGCAGATAATCGATTCTCATCTTCGCCAGGGTAGTTTTATCGTACCTGTGCATGTAAACGAGCGCATTGAACACTTTTCCTTTTTCTGAAGAAGTAAAGAGCCAGTAAATCGGCCTTTTCTTATACATTTTCAGGTGATCGCTGTAGAAATCCTTCAGGAAATAGTTCCGGATAACCTTTTCAGGAGCTTCTCCTTTCTTCGAAAGCGCCCCTGCAATAAAGTCCAGGTTTTCAGAAAGCGTCTCCGCTCCAAAAGTAAACTTCAAAAACTCCTTGAACCGGTTTACGATATCATCCGTGTAATATTCGTCATCAAGAATCGGGATGATATTATCTTCATCCGGCAGGAAAGAAGCTCCAGGTACTTTTTCTTTAAAATCAGCCAGCTTTTCTCCCTGATTTGCAAGAATCAGCCCTTCCTTTTCCGGCGAATATCTTCCGAACATGCAGCCGACAGCGTAAGAAATTAACTCTTTAATGGTATCAGTCAGCAGTAGAGCTTCCAGTTCTTCTTCGGTTTTGTTGTTAGCGTAGCGATAATATGGGTTGCAGGTCAGTGTGATTTCAGAAAGTGGAACCTCTGGAGTTAATTCATCCTGCAAGCCGTAGGCTTCGATGAAAATGCGGTTATTCTCTTCCTCCAGCCGCTGCATTTCAAGAGTCATTTCTTTCCAGTGGGCACGGAGTTTTGTGTAAGTTTCATTCAAGGTTGGTTGGCGGTATTCTGATTGTAGGAGAGGGAGGGTGGTGAAATCCCAAGAGGTTTCGTAGGAGTCCCAGTCGAATTTGAGATGTTGATAATTTGTTTCGCAATTTTCTTACTATCTATGAGTATAGAACAGTTCATTCATTACTAATGGCAACTTGAAAATATCTCCAATTGGAAGTGTAAAGTAGGATTACATCTTCAAACTTAGTGATTTGCAAATTATTATTTAAGTTAATGCAATATATTTGATTTATTTCTTTTGAAATTGCATTGGTCCCAGTTGCTATCAAACATGTTATCCTGTTAGAGAAAATGACTTGAGAGCAATATACCTACGTGACATATGCCATGAATAGTAAACTTTCTGAAAGCATAATCCACCTGATTATAAGTATATCGAACTATTTCTGTTGTCTCAGGTCTCATCGCATATATTCTTAATTCACCATCATTTTCACCAATTAACTAACAAACTCATTATTTCCATACCATTTTCTAAAATCTACCCCCTTTATTGTAGGGAAACCAACTGCATTACTGTTCAGCATTGCCTCAGAGTTCTATGCATATAAATCCATTTTTTATAAAGTATACTTCATGCCAGATATCTTAAAAACATATCATTGTCTCCTGTTGATAATCCTGTCTTAATCTCAGCTAATCTTGAACAGCTACTTATTCTCAAAAATTTCTCTAACCCTTTCACTGACCCAATAAGCAATCGGACTTCCAGGAATTTTCTTGAAGTCGGCGGCGGAGGCGCGGAAGAACCAGCCACATTTGGGATTTTTGATAGCTTCTAGTGTTCTTTATCTGCTTTATCTGCTCCATCGAAAATCGCAGAGAGTCTTTACATTCCACCTTTGAAACTCTGCGATAATAACATTCTCAATAGTTGAAACGCACATCGCCACCTATGCTGTCAAAAGCCTGATACTCAAGATGAGCCATAGATAGGTAATAGTTTCTCGTTGATCAAGATGCTTTTACGAAGATTTTCATAGGACGAAAGGAACATCCAACTGAAGGAGTCATCAATCCAACTGACCTTTTGGCAATGCAAGGTCAAGTATTACGATCAATAAAGACTGAAAAAAGGTCGGATTTCACTATCAGCATAGTTATCCTGAAGGAAATGTTTTCAGCCTGTTGTTCATCCCTTTACCGCCCATATATGGCGGATTGGCAATGACCACATGGTATTTCGGGCTGAGGTAATCCGCCTGCTTCAGAGCCTTCAGGACGTTCTGATGAGTTGCAAGGTGGGAGAAGGTTTCCGGAAAGGTTTTTTGATTCCAGCAGGTGTAAGAGGTCAGATACATCCTTTGCAGCCGGACGGATAAGAGAACCGAAATTATCAGCCTCGGCGAACTGGAGCAGAGTGGCTCTATGGGCGTTGGTGAAAAGGTCACTTCCGACTGCATCTATGTAAGCATTGAGTTCTCCTTGCTCAAAAGCGACATTTTCCAGCATGCAGATATTGGGCTGAACCTGCTTTTTGAAAAAGTGGCGGTCTTTGCCCCTTGCCTTCATGGTCAGCGCAAAGCCTGCAAGTTCCCCTGCACGCTTATCGATCTCGATCCCGAAAAGGTTGTGGGTCAGGATCATTTCCGGAATCTCGGAGGGAGTGTAGCCTTCCTCTTCGTAAATCGCATACAGCAGGTCAAAAGCATAAACAAGCATGTGCCCCGAACCGCAGGCAGGGTCGCAGATCTTGAGCTCTTCAGGAGAATTGATTTTCAGAAAATCGGTTTCCTGCTGTTCCGGTTTTATGTAATACTCCATCCGGTCAACAAGGCTGGATTCCGGGCGGTTGAGCATCCACAGGCGGCCCAGGGAGTTTTCCACAAGGTAGCGGACAATCCAGTGAGGAGTGAAAAGCTGAGTAACTGCAGGGATATTTTCCTTGCTGATCTTGATGTTCTTCTTCAGGTCGGCAAAGACTTTGTCCTTCTTTGGGGCAATATAGTCCTGGTAGATCCAGCCTATGATTTCAACTTCTTGCCAGTCCTCATCCGGGATAATTGAATTCAGGTCATGCAGGACAGAGCCTGTATGGAGGAGCTTTTCAGGGAAAAGGAGTTCGGTGTAGTTTTCGATTTCCTCAAAGAGGAAGGGCATTATTTTGTTCAGGTAATTGCAGAGTTTGAGAATCAGGTATTTGTAGAGCTCTTCGTCTTTGTTTTCGGCTTTGAAATCGAGGACTAAGTTCCGGTCAAGGTTCAGAAAGTCAAGTTTAAGGGCGTTTGTGAGGAGGTCGGGTTCGGATTTATTAGGGTCAGTTGAAGTGAAGACTTTGATCTGGTCCGGAAGGCAGCCGTTCATCTCCATGAACTTGAGGGCCACAAGGCGGTTGAACCAGGTATAGGTCACTTCTTCCATGACCTGTTCGTAGCTTTTCTCCTTGATCTGTTTTACAAGCTGAGAGCGCTGGTTTTTGATTCTTGAATTGAAGACGCTGCCGTTGATCACAACCGAGTCAGCATGCTCTTCTACGGCGTGGATTTCTTTGGGAAAGATTCCGTAGTGGGCTGCCTGGCTTCTTACTTCTGCAGTTTAACTTGTCCCGAACCTTGTTAGAGAATTCGATAACTTTTGATTTGTCCATGTTTCAAGAACCCGATTTCATTTTTTAACTGGTTGATAAATTTATGTGACTAATAATATTTGATGGGTTTATAAGTTTTTTGAGTTTAGGTAGGTTCTGGTGCATCGGTTCTCTGATGATATCGAGTGAACCTATCGAGTGAACCTATCGAGTGTGCGGATTACACAGATGGATACAATCCTGTTTGCCCGTGTCCATCAGTGAAATTGGCAGGCTTTCTATGATTGGGCTTCAAACTCAAAATGCTGCTGTTTTTGAATTCAATTTTCAAATGGCATCTTTCGGGAAAGGCCGTCTGCTTCGCAGCCGGTGAGAGTGCCGTTACCTGAAAAACCTCTCAAAAAAGGTGTGTGGGGATTAATAATGTAGGGGCTAAGGTTGCTTCGTCCGGATAAGAACAAAGGCTTTTTCAGCCCATGAGCTGACGATATCTTTTATTACCTGAATTGTAATTTACTTCTATGTCCAAGCAGCTTGCAGATACAATACATCGGAGTTATTGAAAATGCTCTGGTGCAAATTAATACGGGGAAAGCTAAAAAGGCGCTTGAAAACCTTGCAAAAGCCGAAAAGCTTTCTGAAAAGTCAAAGAGGCCGGACTACCTGTGCTCGATCCTTATGTTGAGGGGGAGAGCTTTGCTTGCCGAGCAAAGGAATGAAGAAGCCCTGGAGGAATTCCAGAGGATGATGGGACTTGCCGTGCCTCTCTTCCTTGATGCCCCGGAAGAACCTGTACATCAGTACTATATCTACAATTCATTTGGTTTTACTGTAAAGGCCCTCTCCGAAATTGACAGTGTTTCAAAAATGGAGGAGTACTTTTACAGGAATAAAAAATATTTCGATAAAATTTTTGCCGCTTATGACGATCTCATTGCCCGGGTCCCGGACAACCCGGAGTACATACATAATTACTTGAAATTTTTGGAAAATGTAAGGACTTATCACCTGAGGGCACAGAAGCTTGAAGCTGAGCCCGAACTTGTCGAAAGAATCGTGCAAAATTATGGGAAATTATTTGAACTGATTTCCGGAAACCTGGAATTATTTAATAACCTGCAGTTGCTGACTGAACAATTTAAAGATTATTGTCTGTTATTCAGGAACTTCGAGGACGCAAACAGGGTCTTTGGGCAGATAGAAGAAACCTATAAAAAAATCCTCAAAAAAGAACCCGGCAACATGATTGTCTTTTCTCATCTTCTTTCCTTATACGAAGTCTCCGGGGATCTTTACGAAAAACTTGGAAACATCGAGAAAACTGAAGAAACCTACCTGCGGGCCCTCGACTTACTGAACGAAAAACTCCGGGCACAGCCTGGGAATATTCCTTACCTCCAGAAGCAGAGCGAAATTTTCCAGACGCTCTGCAGAACCTTGTATGAAAACGAAGAAACTGAAAAAGCGGCTCAATACGCTGAAAAAGCCCTTGGAATTCTCAAAGAATTGGCCAGGGAAAAACCCGGAGGACCTGCTCTATCAGTATGAAATTTCCGACTACTTTACCGAGCTTGGGGATCTCTTTGGAGATATAGGGGACATAGAGCGTGCAAAAGAGTGCCGTATGCAGGAAATCGAAATCTACAGAAATATTCACGAAAGAGACCCTGAAGACGAGGTAAGTGAAGCAAATATAGCCGCCACCCTCGACCAGCTCGGACACCTCTATGCAGGACAGGGGGAAACGGAAACTGCAAAACAGTACTATGAACAGGGCCTTGAAGCCTATGAAAAACTGTTTGCATCCAATCCCGAAGATATTGACCACGAAGTTGGTATCTCAAATACCCTGGATTACATAGGGAGAATGTATGCGGACCTTGAGCCCGAAACCGCTCTAAAATACTATGAAAAAGCTCTCGGAATAATCGAAAAAGTGGTGCAAATGTTCCCGGAAAGTGACATTTACAGGGAAGATCTCATCTGTACCCTGAAGGACCTTGAATCCTTCGCTGTCAGGCAAAAACAATATGAAAGCGCAATCCTGCACCGTGAGCGCATTACAGAAATAAGCCTCCGGATTGCCAGCGAAAACCCCGAAGACCTGGATTACAAAAAAGAACTCGCCCTTTCCTACAAAGAACTGGGGCTGCTTTTTGAAAAAGCAGAAAAACCGGAACTTGCAAAACAGCAGTATTCAAAATCCGCCGATGTTTTCAGGCAGATCCTGCAAGATGAAAACGAAGAAGCTCTCCTGAAAGAACTGCTGGCTATGGAACTTCAGAAGCAGGCAACTGTGTTCATCCATGAAAAAAAGCAAGGTCTTGCGAAAGAATACCTGGCCATTGCCCGCGATTTCTATGAGGACTTATACGAAAAAGCTCCTGAAAAACCGGATCACTGGAAAGCCATCTGTGAAATTCGGATCCTTAGCGGGATTTTACATGAATCCCTGGGAAATTACGATGTAGCCATCCCAATCTACGAATCAGTCTTCCCGGTCCTGAATACACATCTTGAGTCTGACCCCGATAACCTTGAATACCAGTCAATTATGAGTGTTTTACAGACCCAGCTAGGCATTGCGTATCATCTGGCCGGCGAGTATGATAAATCAAAAGAGGCCTTTGAAAAAAGTATACCCATAAACGCAAAACTGCTTGATGAAGAACCTGAAAATTTCTTATACATGGGTGGGGCGGTAGTAACATTTACAAAATACTCAAAGTTACTCACGAGCCTGGACAGAAAAGAAGATGCGGAAGAATACGCTGCAAAAGCTGACGAACTAAAGGAAAGACTGGCAAAAATGTGCGGACCAGATGATTTTGTAAAAGAAGATGAGGAGCCCGAAAAAGAGCTCTGAAATCCAAAAGAACACAGGTTTTCATAGAAACAAATGCCAGGACAGGGTGTAATTTACACCCTTATGTTCTTCTTTTCGAGAATTTTCAACAGCTTCTCTCTGAGATGTGTAATATATTCCTCGAGATCTGCTTCGGTTTCCAGCATTTTACCGGGTTTGAAAAATGATATATTGCTAATAACTTCGGTAGTTCTCTGAGGAACTGCCGGAGGAACCGGTTTTGTTTCTGCTTCTTTTTCCCGATCTGCAGGTTTTGTTTCCGGAGTTTCCGGATTATCCGGGGACGTAGTGCTTTTCTCAGAGGCTAGTTTCTGTTGCTCATCCCGGATTATCCAGCTCTTTTTCTGTTCTTCTTCCCGGATGGTCTGGCTCTCTTTATCTATCTGTCTGTAAGCCTCTACCCGGAGAGAATTTATCATCGGGAGCTGGCTCTGGACAAGAGCGCAGTCCTCAGCTTCTTCTACGGTCCTTTCGATCACATTGAAGAGCCCAAGCACTGTTTCCCTGAAATCGTCCGAAAACTTTTCGTCTGATAGGTCCTTCCCAAGCTCTTTTGTAACCGTATCAAGGCTTTCTCTTACCTCTTTCTTCTGGCCAGAAAGGGCCTCCTGAATTGAAGCTTCTATCTTCTTCTCCAGCATGGGAAGCTGGCGGACCTGGGAGTAAGGCTTTTCCAGGCTCAGGATTGCATTGACCTCTTCAATAGCTGCTTTTGTTTCTTCCCCGAGGAACTGGGTGTTTCTGCAGTAAGCCTTGTACTTGCGGGCAAGCCTCCGGAAGATGTCAACCTGGGAACCTTCAAAAAAGTTTTTCACAGGCTCTGCATCAGCGTGAAGCTCTTCAAACTCGGCTTTTCGGGAGGCAATGGCTCTGAAAAAGGCTGAGGGGTCAGAGTTCTCTGTCAGTTCCTTCAGGAATTTCCTATAGGCTTCTATCTGAGTTCTGCCTGGGAAGCTCTTTTCTTCCTCATACCTGCCTTCGATTTTTTGCAGGCCTGAAAGTTCTTCCCGGAATATGTCTCTTTACCTCTTCGTAAAGCTCTCCCTCTTTTTCTGGCAGATCCAGTTTGTCAAAAAGGTCTGTTGAGGACCAGCCTGACAGCTTTAAGGTCTTCTTCTCCGGTCTTTTCCCTGATTTCTATGACCAGTTTGTCAGCTTCATCTCTTCTTGTCAGGTGCTTTGCCGTAGCATCCGCGGCATTGAACAGGTATTCGGACTGGTAGCGAAGCTTGATATCTTCCCTGAGGTAAAGAATAGCCACAAGCCCTGAAATCGTCATATCTTTCCAGCCGTAGGGCTTTTTCGTGAAACGATCCTTTAAGTCGCTTAACAGAACCCTTCCGCCTCTTCCGTACTTTAGCTGGATGTAGTCAAGCACCTCTTTTAAGGCCAGCCTGTTTATGTCGCTGCCTGTAACCCCGAACTTCTCAAGGTCGTCCGAGCGCAGGACTCTGAGCACATCACTCTCGGTTTCGTAATCCTTTGTGACATATCCGGCTTTGTTGTAGACGTTCTCTATAAGGAGATCAAGCCCTTCTTTTATGCGCTCTTTCGGGCTGGATTTTCCAGGTGTTACTTCCTTGTTATCAACAAATACCCTCGAATCCGAAACTCCTTTCAGGATTAGCTCTGCTGCGTTTGCTCTTGCGCTTACGGCATTCTGCTGTTTTGTGGACAGAATATTCTGGATTTCCACATTGTTCCGGTTTGAAGAGTTCTGCTTGAGGTATTTCTCTATTCTCAGGTAGGACCTGATCTGATCGATTAAATCGTCTTCCGGAAGTACGAAAAGAAGAGTGTCCGCTGAATCGATATTGCTTAAACTGTCGCCGCTCAGGGACTGCTGGTTGCCTTTTTTACTATTATACTGGTCTGAAAGAGGGGTCAGGAACTTGATTGTAAGGTCTGCACCTAAAACAGCCTTTACCCTGTCGTCAATCGCTTTGTTAAATTTGTAATCCTTATGGGAAGCCGGACAAATTCCCTGTTTTTGCTCGTAGAGCATCCCATGGATTTCTTCAAGGATCTGGTGCTCTTCGATATCTATCCCTTTGATCTCTCTATTGATATCTTGCTCCTCATTTGTCAGGAAATAATACTTGTCTTCGGACTTGTTTATCAGGGTCTGGTCTTCGAGTTTTCGCAGGGATTCAATGATTCTCTGTTTCAGTTTTATCTTATCTTCGTCAACCGAGGAGATGGAGAGCACTATCAGGTTATCGAGGTTTGGCTCAATTTCCTTAATATTCCTGATCATAAACAGGATTTCCAGAAGTTCACAGTCTTTTTCATTAAGGAAATCATTTTTCCGGGCGTGAGAGATCGTCTTTGCAATAATCGGGTCAAGGAAACCTGCAATAGTCTCATAAAAAGCATGGAAAGGAATCAGCAGCCCCACATTATTCTCACCGTAGTTCACCGTCGACTCCTTAAAAGCACCAAGGAGCGACCTTTCTCCTTTTGCCAGGTGCTTGCCAGTAAACCCGGTTTCTCTTATTTTTTCAAAGACCTTCTGCGCAAGATTGAACTGGTAGGGGACAAAAGGATATACGTTTACAAAGTCCTCTTCATTCTTGTAGACCTTTATTTCAGCCCGGTTTGAAAACGCAAGCAGGTTCCTGAGTATTGTCTGTTTTTCAGCATAGTATGAAGCAAGGACTTCCCTGTATTCCTCCTTCTTATGCAGGATCCTTTTCTTGATGACCTCGTCCACGTTGGCACTGGTAAGTCCCAGCCGGGTATTAAACCGTCCCTGGATCTTGGAAAAATCATTGCCTTTTACGTGTTCCTTCGTAACAGTATCAATATCAGCCTGTGAAGTCACTGCAACCCAGGCTTTTCCCTGAAGCCTGGTCCCCAAATCTTCAACAATGGTCTGGAGGTTGAGCATAAGCTCGCTGTTTTCTCCTATATACTGCCCCACTTCATCCACAAGGAAAATGATCTGGTGGGCTTTTCCTTTCGATTTGCAGTACTTGTCGAGCTTATTTGCAAATTTCTCAACGCTGAAAGTATAGCTAGCCCCATCGCTTTCAAACAGCCTTGAAGCAGCCTCCCTGCTCATCGAGCGGCAGCTTGCAAGGGCTTCTATAATATCGTCCTGCTCAAAACCGTAGGCGACTCGTCTTTCTTCCCAGGTTTCTCCATTTATACGCTTAAACTCGGTTTTGAAAGGCTCATAGAGTCCTTTTTCCTCAAGCTGTTCTTCAAGGTCTGCGATCCAGAAAACGTCTCCCATATACCCGCGCATATCATTGAAAGCCCTCATGAAGATGTTTACAATCTGCTCGTCGCCCTTGTTTGCAGTGTTTGCTTTGGAATCAATATTAAAAAGAATAACGTCTTTAGTGCCTGTAGTAACGGCTTTCTCAATATTGGCAAAAATCGCGGGGTCTGTTATTTTTTCCCTGAAAAACTCGAGTGCTGTCTTCCCCTTAACCGCTCTATTTGCCAGTAAATACGATAGAATTTTGAGGAAATGTGATTTTCCAGAACCGAAGAACCCTGAGATCCAGACCCCTATTTTATCTGTGGGCTCTTCCAGTGTCGCAGTATAATTCCTGAAGAATGTATCAAAATGCTTTAGAGACTCGCCTGTCACCACATACTCATCAAGTTCAGTATAGACGCTTCTCTCGTCTTCCTGATCAACCTTTATTACCCCGTTGATATCCCTTCGGATATCTTTCTCAAATAAATCTTCTATTTTTATTTCTGTGGCAGTCATGTTTAGCACTCTGAGTAGATATCAGTCTGAATAGAATTCCAATGTGAATAAAATTTAAGATAATTAAGAGTGTGGCCTGAAAGCTTAAAATTTCCCTTCAGCCTGAAACTTCCCCTCAAAAAGAATCCGGGGCAACTTTCTTAAATTACATTGCTTCTGGCATCAAGCGGAAAGCTCTGTAGTAGTTCTTGCTTTTAAATTCGCCAAATAAGCTCAGGTCAAGCCCACTGAACTTTCCTGGATAAAACATCACAAGCGGCTTTTTGCCTGTAACAGAATGAAGATTGTTAAGGACAGAATGAGCTCTGGTCATTGGCCATGCATTTCCCACCCCTGTCAGAAAAATCAGGTCGTAATCAACTTTAAGTATCTCGGTAATCTCTTTTTTTGTGGCTTCTTGATTCAGAATTAATCTGATCTTCTCAAGCAAGGCATCTGAACCTTTTTTCTTTTCAAACTGAATTATTTTTTCATCAGTAAGCTTCTGATTCAGGATTTTGAGACACAGATTGTACAGATTTATCTCAACTATCTTAATCGAGTGTTTGCTCTCAAAGCTTGAGATCATCTTTTCAATTGTATCCCTAACAAGGAGCTCTTTCTCCGATTCATAATCAAATATCCAGTATGGAATCTCGTTTCCCAATCCCTTGCAGTCCAGAAAATCTGTTGTTTTAATCTTTTCTTTAAAGATTTCTAGACGCCCCTCAAGTTTCATGATCTTAGAATACAGGCACTATGTATAAAGCGGTTATTATTTTCAATCAGTAAATTGTTATTTTTTAAGCTTCCTGCACAAAAAGTCTCAATAAGTTAACAGTTCAGTGTTGAGGCATATATTGGCACCTGCACCAACCCGCCCTGCCCTGCCCTCATGCAACTGATGACTGTATGCCTTGCAGGTAATGGGCTTTTCTCTCAGAGCTTCATCAATTGTGTACACTCTGCCGGAAAGTTTCTGGCATTCAGGACAGGAGGCGTCTCCACCGGTAAAAACAAAAACTCTTTCAATGCCTTTCTGTTGATAAGCCATCAGTTATATCTTTGCTGACATCTGAAGAGGCTTGGTAACTGTACCTGAATAATTACAAATAATTCCATTCAAAACCCCCTTCCAAAAGGTTCTATATGTGTGAATTGTAAACTTTACTTATGGATAAAAAAGTATGTGTTGGTGTAGATGGATGCAGAGCAGGTTGGTTTGCAATTGCACTAACAGAAGCGGGAGATTTTGATACTTTTGTGTTTTCAGAAATATCTGATCTTTGGAACTATTTCTGTGGCGGCCATACCGATGTTCACATATGTTTGGACATTCCTATCGGTTTAATCGATCGTTCTTCTAGTTACAAAAGGAGACCTTGTGACGCCGAAGCTCGAAAGTTACTCGCTCCAAAAAGGCATCCCAGTGTTTTTACCCCTCCCTGTAGAGAAGCCCTACATGCCGAAAGCTATGAAAGCGCCTGCGACATCAATGAAGAAGTTACCGGCATTCGCCTTACAAAACAGTCATGGGGAATAGTTCCAAAAATTCGAGAGGTGGACGATTTTCTCGTATCCGCTCATTCCGCGCAAGAGAATATAAAGGAAATTCATCCTGAAATCTGCTTCTGGGCTTTTGCTGGAAAGCCAATGGAAGATTCAAAAAAGAAAAATGAGGGATTCATAGAAAGGAAAAAGATACTGCAAAAAATCTGCAATTTGACAGATAGGATCGTGCAAAATTCTCTTGACAAATATAATAGAAAAGATGTAACGAGAGATGACATACTTGATGCTCTTGTTGCCTCTTTAACAGCAAAATTGTCCTTTGAAAAAGGTTTAAAATCTGTCCCACAAAATCCAGGACGAGATTCTAAGGATCTGCCCATGCAGATGGTTTATACAACGGTTTGCTGATAGGCTTCAAAATGCGAAAACCGAAACCATGAAAATCAAGCCGAACCTTCAAATCATAAGAAAATATATAAAAAAGATTTAGTGCGAGGGGTGGGATTCGAACCCACGAATTCCTTCGAAGCCAGATCTTAAGTCTGGCGCCTTTGACCTAGTGCTTCGATTCCAAAGTATGTTCACAAACCTGAAATTTTGAATCTATCCATCGATCAACGAGTTTCCCGCTAAACAAAGGGATTTATTTTGGAATTGATGCACTAGGAAATCCAGCTTTTTTCAGCTCTTTGGTATGCTATAAATTATGGTAAAACCTCTCTCTATACTAAAAAAATTAGATGTTTGAGGCACTCAATTTTAGTTTCTTATGAGTCCTGAGGCACCTTCATAAAAAATCTCTGAAAGATTGGTTGAAGATGTAGCGGTTCGGGTCAAAAATTCCTATGAGAAATACGAATGTCCTGATTAAATTCCTCAAAGGTAAAAACTCCGAGATCGGTTAAAATTTCTCAGGTAATAAAAGGAAGAACCTGAGAGATCCGACCAGGTATCATTGCCTTCTTTTAAAAAAAGAAATGTAACAGGGAGTTACGGAAATGTAACATGTAATTAGAAAAATGTATATTGAGTTGCGATAGAGGTTGTTTTCCAAAATACAAACTCATTAGATACAAATCTTCTCAGACTCTCCCGTATTTATCCTCAAGTCTTACAATGTCGTCTTCTCCCAGATATTCTCCCTGGGCAATTTCAATGAAAACGAGGTTTTCGTTGTCTATATTTCTAACGCGATGCACCGCGTTTACCGGAAAATCGACAGAATCTCCGACAAGAACCCTGATTTCACTCCCGTTTTTAGTTACAATTCCTTTTCCCTTGACTATGTACCAGTGCTCATTTCTATGAGCATGGCGCTGAAGTGAGATTTCACCCTGAGGCAGAACCGTAAGGCTTTTGACTTTGTACCCGGGCTTCTGAGTAAGCACCTCATAGTGCCCCCAGGGTCTTTCTGACTCATTTTTGCATTTCTGACTCACGTTTGCATTTCTCCAGAATTATTTCGTACACCTTGATGTAATCATCTACCATCCGGTCAACAGAGAAACGTTTTTCCACACTTTCCTGCATTTTTTGCGGGATATGGAAGCAACTTTTTTCACAGCCTCTGCGGCTTCTTCAACGTTGTTAACCAGAAATCCAGTCTCTTTATCCCTTATCAGCTCAGGCATCGAACCCCTGTTCATTGCACTTACCGGTGTACCGCTGGCCATAGCTTTGATTACACCAAGTCCGAAAGCCTCATCATAATTGATCATGTGCAGCAAAGCGTAAGCATTTGACAGGAGTTCCTTCTTACGTTCAGGATCGACATGCCCCTCATAAATAATCTGTTCATTGTCTATATGGGGCTGCACTTCTTTTTCGAAATAGGCCTGATCTGCGATAAAACCGGCATTCTAAGTTTCCGTCCCGTTTTTTTGCAACTTCTATTGCTTCTTTTGCGCCCTTATCTTCATGCAGGCGCGATAAAAAGAGGAGATAGTCCTGCGGCTTATCATTGAAATGAAGACTTTCTATGTCGATTCCGTGCCGAACCGTAGCTACATAGTCCAGTTCCTGGCATCTGTAGGCATCACTTATGGATACATAGAAAGTCCTATTTTTTTAGGTGGCGTACTCCAGGCAATCGGAGATCACATTGCAATTCTTATAATAATACCTCTAAAATACTCACATCTCCAAATTTATTTTCAAATCTAAAGGTAATTTTCATTTTAATTGTAATTTTGTTTTAATTGTAATTTTATTTTAAGAGCTGATCCCAAGGCTCAAAATTGGTTCTCCGAACTAGTATTCTTAGTGATCAATCGAGTTTATGGTCATGGAAAATAGTTCGTAAGGAGGTTGAAGCTTTACTTATTTGAGACTAAAACTGGTTTTGGGATGAGATCTAACTTTATATCACCTTTTTTTGGATCATTGGATTTTCCCCTGTTTTCTTCAAACCATCTGCAGTACTCGTCAGGACACTGTGTCTCAGGACATCCATGAATATACTCCAGGATATCGCTCAATTTTGCACTGGCCATTGATACTGATACATCCGCACTTCCATAATAAATGCGGATTTCGTCATCCACCAGGACCCACCCGCAAGGGAAAACAACATCATTAACGTCTCCACTGCGTTCATACATTTCACGAGGCCCGAAAATCCATCCTTCAGACCTGTGAAGCACTTTTCTGGGGTCTTCCAGGTCAAGAAGGGCCAGTCCAAGCCGATAACTTGCTTTAGATGTTGTCTGGCGTACCCCATGGTACATAATCAACCATCCGTCAGATGTGCGAATTGGCTGCGGGGATAGACCTATCTTGTTGGCATCCCACCATCCGCCTTCCCGAGCATACAGAAGAACCTCGTGTTCTCCCCAGTATTTCATATCAGGAGAAAAGGATATCCAGATATTTGCCTTCGAACTCTGAGATACAGGCCTGTGCAACATTGCCCACATCCCGTTAAATCTTACGGGAAAAATAGCGGCATCTTTATTTTCAGGCGGCAGGGTAGGCCCTACTCGGTCAAAATTACGGAAATCCTCTGTAAAGGCAAGAGCCGGTAAGGGACCTGAATCCGAAAAAGCCGTGTATGTTACAGCCCATTTCCCCATCTCATCTATGTAAGTTAGGCGCGGGTCTTCAATGCCGTATATCTCCTCAGGATAGTTTACAGGATCAGGAGAAAAAGTTGGTTCGCTATCAATTTCCCAGTTGTCAATTCCATTCTTACTCCTTGCTACTGTAAGGTGAGAAAAGCCTCGATGGTCTTCGACACGCACCATTAATAGAGTTATACCATTCACTATAGTCGCTGCGGGATTAAACACTGAATGGGCCTGATACGGCCAATCTTCAACAGTAAGTATAGGATTTTTCTTACACCTTTGGAACAGTTCTCCAGGGTCTTTCCACATCATGTCACTTCCCTCATTCCGCCTTGATTTACTGATAAAATACTCTTTCGTTTCTCTAGGGCCTCATCACTAATTCCATCGCTTACTCTGGATTGCAATAATGTACTGAAGGCTTCATTTGTGTGTTCATTTAAAGAGCTCAATGCCATAAGAAAGCAAATTACGGATTCTGCACCCTGGATAAAATACTCTTTCGTTTCTCTAGGGCCTCATCACTAATTCCATCGCTTACTCTGGATTGCAATAATGTACTGAAGTCTACTGATAAAAAGCTCTTTCGTTTCTCTACGGTCTCATCACTAATTCCATCGCTTACTCTGGATTGCAATAATGTACTTAAGGCTTCATTTGTGTGTTCATTTAAAGAGCTCAATGCCATAAGAAAGCAAATTACGGATTCTGCACCCTGGTTGCAGTTCATTTCTTCAGAATTGAACCCGTCACAGACCGCGCCTGTTGAATAATCGTACATAACAGTTCGCAAGCGGTTTCTGCCCAGGAAGTACTCAAAAGAGTATTTCGCAAGTTGCATATATTTCGTGTCACGCACAATCTCATAAGCTGAAGTATATGCCTGAGTTAAATAACCTGCCTCTATAGGCTGCTGGTCAAAAAGCGGTTTTTCTCCATTATAGGAGTACCAGCCCTGGTTTCCAACCGTGTCAAAAAAGTTGCCATTCCATTGAATTTCAGTAAGGAAATCCAACGTAGCAAGGCCAATTTCTCTGTAAGTTCTATTTTTGGTATAATTATACGCCAGTAAGAGGGATTCGCTTAGTTTTGCGTTACTGTAGGTAACTGTGGACTCAAACCAGTTCCAGTCTTCTTTATGGTTAGCCTCATATAAATCGACCAGAGAATCTGCGTGGCTGATAAATATGGATTCAAAGTTGTCTCTGTCTACAAGAGTGTCTATGGGCTTGACAACGTCTCTACGTGAATTGAATACGGACTCAAATTCATCTGCATCTACTCCTGCCCTTAGAATCTCATACAAACCACACATCGCATAGGCTTTTGCTCTCGGAGAACCCAGATTTTCGATTTCCGGCCTGGATTTACTGATCAGGGTATTTGCAAGGGTACGCATATTCTTTGACAGGTAAGGGCAACTCACCACATGTCCAAGCCCGTAAATTGCACGCCCGAGAGTATCTTCACTGCCTTTTTCGTCTGAAAATTCCCTTCCATAACTCATGAAGTTATGAAAGTGCCCCGTATCAGTCTGAGCATGTTCAAGGAAGCTCATGTATGTGGTAATTAACTTCCGGAACTCGTCGGCTTTTTTCTGGCTATCTGTCAGCTGTGTCAGTGCAACAAGAGCTCTTCCAACGTCATCAGTACTGTATCCATAACGGCGAGCCGGTACACCAAAATTGGCGTGCTGTATAATGCCCACATCATCGGTCAATAGCTTAAGATGATCAAGTTTAACTTCAGGCAGCTGAATCGGAAGGAAATTAAATCTGTTTTGTATTCCGGGATAGGTATTGTAATTCTTTAAAGCCTTGATGAAAACATTATTATATTCTTTACCCACATTTTTCCATGTCATTTTTCTGCCAAAATCGTATGCCTTTTTGCGCATACCATTACACTCTTCTGGATTTTCAATTAAGTAGAGCAGGGATTTTTTAAAGCCGTCCCTGTCTCCGAAATCTACAAGCAACCCGCGGTTATCGGAAAGCATTTCCCGAGCGTACCAGTAAGGAGTGGATACGATTGCTTTTCCCATACCCATTGCATAGGTCAGAGCGCCACTTACTATCTGTTCTCTGGAAAGGTAAGGGGATGCGTAAATATCACTGGCAAGGATATAATTGCAGAGTTCTTCTTTTTCGACAAATTTGTCATGGAATACTACATTGTTTTCAAGCCCGAGTTCGGAAACCTTGTTCTCAAGATAATGCCTGTATGCTTCTCCCTGAGTCTTTTTGACCATAGGGTGTGTGGCACCCAGTACAAGGTAAACAAGATCCGGATACTGGCTTACAACGTCAGGAAGAGCATCGAGCACACTTTCAATACCTTTATTCTGGCTCAACAGGCCGAAAGTAAGGACAAGTGGAGATCCTTTCAGATTCAGCATTTTTTTATACTTACTGCAGTTGTTAAACGGATAGTCAGGAACTCCATGGAAAATAATTTCTATTTTGTCTTCAGGAGCCTTATAAACATCTTTTAGCATATCAACTGCAGTCTGGCTCATCACAACCAGCTTTTCGGAATACCTTATGAGCTTTTCAGTGGATACCCGGTACTCAGGCTCAGGCTCCCGGATCACAGTATGCATTGTGGTTATTACAGGCTTGTTTATTTCTGATAGAAGAGCGAAAATGTAATCTCCTGCATTTCCTCCAAAAAGGCCGAATTCATGCTGAAGACATACGATATCAGCATCAGATTGATTTATATAATCCGCAGCCAGGTAATAATCCTCGAGTTTATCCCTTTGAATTTGAAAAACGACTTCTTCCGGATAATTATAAGTTTCAGAAGGATCACTCAAAGCAATAACTTCACAGTGAACGTCGTTGTTTTCTCCAGAAACCGAATTTAAAAGATCAGAAGTGAATGCAGCAATCCCACATTCTTTTGGAACATAAGTTCCTATAAGTAATACTCTCAATTGCTTATCCAATTAATACCACCAAACTTACATTAATTTATAGACTTTTGATATCTGGTCATGCTCGCGAGTTACTGAAAATAGTGAGCATAATAATCTCTCTTCATTTTCCTCAAATGCGGAGGAAGTACTCGTTTTTTCAGAATAGATCAATGACTCACGGACACTATCCAAATCTAGATCAAGATAAAATTCCAGATCGAAAGAAAATAACGGCACTTGTCAGTTTTATAGGATTACTACTCGAGCTTTTAGTAACGGCAATTACCAAAATAGGGTAGTTGGGAGGATTTATTAAAAAACGTGAGCAAAAGAATCTCTCTACATTTTTTCAAACATGTGGATTGCGCCCGGTTTTTCAGATTTAATCAATAACTCACGGTCAAAACCTATTATTGAGGTGTCTTTTTTGACGTCTTGATTTGATACTTTCTCGTCTTTTAGTGCTGCATTAGTTTTGCCTGCAGCTTCTGGCGCAATATTTTTGTTTGTTTCACCCATCGTTTTTACCTCCGTTTATTTTTTATGTGAAGGAGTTATGAATTTAGCTCCCAGAAATATCTCAATTTAGCTTCCTCAAATATCCCATATGATCTTTTTATGCAGCGGAGTTATGAATTTAGGTTCCCCAAATATCCTTCATGATATAACAGTGTTTAAACATATAAATAACCATGGATATTTTAAATTTATTTTAAATGAAGAAACAGATCAAAATTTAGCATTTTTGGCAGGTCGACATTAAAAATCAAATGTTTTTCATGATAGCTTTTTCTGAACATGTTAGCTATTTAGAGTGTATTTAAAACTGGTTAACATATGCCCAAATCTCACGACTTATATAAACAACGAACCATTTTTGCAATAATGTTTAGTCTGGGAGGTAATGCATTTCCCCTCAAAAATGCTATCATTAAATCCCCTCAAAAATGCTATCATTAAAAATACTAGGGAAAAACAAGTTACCTGCCAAAATGGGATATAGAACTTTTTAACTTGAAAAGCTGCGCAAAAATAGAATTGCCGGCATTCTTCAAAGAGATATTTGCCGGCCTCCTGACAACTCAGGAAGTACATTAGGATGCAAGCGCTTTAAGTGCCTGAAGGATGCGGATGTCTACGTTATACCTGATAGACTTCAGTATTTCTCTTACCATGTTAAGCTCTGCGTTGTCCAGCACATTTGCGGACTTAATAATCACAAAGTAAACGATAACAAAAGCTGCATATTCCCAGTCTGCTCCGGAAAGCAGGAGTGCTTTTCTGGCGGCAAGCATGGACACAATCATGAAGACACCGATAAAGGTCACCCTTCTGTACATAGAAGTAAAGGGATGCATATGCTGCTTCTTCCAGGTTCTTAAAGTCATTAAGACTTCGATCGATGCAAAAGATGCAGAAGATGCAACCGCTGCGCCTACCATTCCATACTGAGGTATGAGCATGAAGTTAAGGAGAGCATTCATTCCTGCACTTGCTCCCGAGCACTTCATCAGGAAGTCAGAGTCTCCGGATGCCATTATGGTGTGATAGTTGAATCCGAAGTATGAGTTTGTTACGAATCCCAGGGCAAGGATGCGCAGGACAGTGGCGCCACTTGCATATTCTGCTCCGTAGAGTTTTGTAAGAAGAAACTCGGGATACACAAACATCAATGCAAAGACCGGAAAGGTAAGCATGAAGCACCATTTTGTCATTATCTGGTAGATGGGACCAAGCGATTCTGGCTTATTTTCTCCCCATAACTTTGATATTACAGGGATATAAACAAAGCCTATGGAGTTGATTATCACGGATAGAAATCCTACAAGAGGATATACTGCACTGTAAACTCCTACTACCTCAGTTGACTTGAAATAGCCAAGCATGATAGTATCTGTCCAGGTCATGAGGTTTAACAGAGTTGCGCTTATCAAAAGCGGGAACGAGTACCTGATCAACTGTTTGGTTGGCTCGCTGAATTTCAGTTTCCATTGAGGTTTAAATGGAGGACTCTTGAGAAAGTAAACTGACATTATGCCAAATGTGAATATCATTGAGAACAGGTCAGCGAGCACTATTCCTCTCAGGGACACGCCCAGAAACACGGCAGCTGAAGCAAATCCGAGCAGGGAAACTGGTCTTATAATGCTATAAAAGTAAGTATTAACGTTTGTACGGTCGAATCCCCTGTAGATTGCTACTGCCAGATTCAGGACTATGGTAAATGGAATGGCAAAGATCATTATCCTGACTACGGACAGGATTTTGCCCTGTGCATCAAATCCTTTCCCGGCTAAATGTTCAAACAGAACCGGCGAGACCAGCATGGCAAGCACACCGGCAATTAAGCCCATTATTGTGGCTGATATTATTAATTCCTGAATTTTATATTCCTCATGCCTGCCCCTGAAATATGCAATATACCTCGGTACTCCTTCGTGAAGGCCAAGAGTTGCTACGGCTCCTGTAATTGATATTACCGTTAGTGCAAGGGAATATGTTCCGAAGTCGGCTGGGGAGAGATATGAGGTGAGCACTCCTTTAATAAGAATATCGAAGAGCAGTCCAGCAAGAGTTCCTGCAAAAATTACGCAGGAACCTACCACTATTAGGTTGACCGAGTCGTTAACTGACATGTTAACACCATTTTATTGCCCTTGTTCCAATCTTCCCGGACTAACGGACAAAAACAGAATTCTGTTGCCCAGCCAGTGACGACTTGTAACCTGGTTTCAGTCAACTCATAGTTGAAATTTAGAGAATTCTTCTCTGCAATCTTTTTATTTTTCACTTACTTTTCCTTCTTTCGCATTCATTCAAACAATTTTAATACTTAATACATTCTAATTATTTTTAAACACTTCCTTTTGAATTCAGGCCCTATAGAAATACTCTAATTTGAGAGAATTTGTTCAGGGATAAGGGTCGAATAAAAGCAAATCTACATAAAAATACCAGGTAATTCCGGCGCAAAAAACGTGAATTAAGCCTGTGAATATTTATATGAGCTTAAAAAAGTGAAGAGATTAGGACATGGGTCAATTACGAGAATCGTGAACAAAAGCATGTTCTCCCAAACCTAACCAAAAAAGGTGAATTATAGTTTGCTGTCCTAACTTATATGTACACAGAGATAGAGATTTTACATTGTAATTAAGCTTTGAATTTAAATTGAAATGATATTATGCTTAAATTAAATCTATATGCTTAAATTAAATCTAACAGATGGTATTTTAAAGGAAATGAAGGGAGAAATGGCAGTATTGATGGGAGAACAAAACCTAGAACGAAATCTTGACAACTTATTACGTGTTTCACACAGCACAGGAGTTTATGTTCTCCGTGAGGGATGGTCATCATCTTTAAAAATCGGCACTATAGCGGATTTGCAGGCTGACGTTCTTCGAATACTTCATAGTCAATAGTGGTAAAAACGATAGGCTCGGATGATGTAAATGGCTACAAACACTTATCACAAATTTAATTATTTGAAGTTCAGGATATCAGGCTGCTTATTCGATTCATATCCCGCGGGAAGTATAGGTAGAAAATTAACAAAAGTAGCGTTGCAGCATACCTTCCATTAAACACCTCATCAAGCAAGGCTTTGGTTTAAACCGCCACAGCCGGGGTCCCGTTGACCTGGCTGGGCAATCCTCGCTTGAAGGATAGTTTTTTATTTTTAGCTGTTCTTACTTCTCTTTACTCTTCTTCCCTTCGTTCGGGATTATCTCAATATTTTTTAGTCCGATATATTCTTTCTTAAGTCCACCACCTTTAGCTATGATGGGCACGCCTTCATAGAATAATATAAAATACCATAATTCCGAAGTTGCCGCAACTAAGACTTTTATAGGTCATATGATCTAATTTTTTCCTTTGAATTTTACTCAATAAACTTACTAAATGACTCTTAAATATCAAAAAGTATAACGAAAAAATTTAGCCATTTTTCAACATTTTAGGTATGCTCTGACATTCCGATAGGATCTTATCTTTATTAAATATCTTAAATGTTTGAGGCACCAAAATCTTTCACCTTCCGATAAGGGTTAAGAATTCAGGCGTGAGTGGAAAAAATTGAGCCCAAATGCCCTAATTACTGCAAAAAGAATCAAAACATGCGCAATTATATACTAAAAGTTCATAATTATTTATGGGGATTTCGCTCACCCCCGCTACATCCTATCTGCCAAACATGGAGAGGGTTTTTCCAGATCGTTTACCCTCCCGCAACCACCTGTTAATCTCCATTTAAAAACGGAACTTTTTCTCAATATCCGGTATTCACTTCTTGATTTCCTGTTTCCTTTCTTTCTCCTTTTCTTTTTTCCTTTTTCTTCTTTCTTTTCCCCATTATTTCTTCGGGTCTTTCGGGCGAGAAAATGTTTAAAGGAAGCGTTTTTAATTTAGCAGGATAAATTACTGGGGTAGGTGAACTGGACATGAGAATAGCAGTGTGCGGGAAAGGAGGAAGCGGAAAAAGTACGATTTCTGCGCTCCTTGCAAAGCAGATGGCAAAAACGAAAAACGTGCTTGTGCTTGACATTGACGAATCCAATTACGGACTGCACAGCCAGTTGGGAATGGCAGCTCCACGGGATCTTATGGAGTATTTTGGGGGAAAGAAGGGGTTTAAGGAAAAACAGAAGGCTCCCAAGACTACTCAGTTCTGGGGGCTTGCAGCCAGTAACGGTTCAACAGGGCAGCCAGCGCAGCAGCAGTCCCGGTTTTTTAAGAAGAGGTGGAGTTTTTCCGACCTCCCGGCGGGGTTTGTGGAAGAAAAGGAAGGAGTCAGGCTGATGGCTGTTGGCAAAATCCATGATTTCGGGGAGGGTTGTGCCTGTCCCATGGGAGTCCTGACCAGGGAGTTCCTTGAAAACCTCGACCTTGGAAAAGACGATGTCGTAATCGTGGATACCGAAGCCGGAACCGAGCACTTCGGGCGCGGGGTTGATAAGGACTTTGACCTGATTCTCGTAGTTGTCGACCCTTCCTACGAGTCCCTCAAGCTTTCGAAAAAATTCGATGAGTTTGGCAGCCAGTGCGGGTGTAAGGTCTATTTTGTGCTCAACAGGGTTGAGCCGGATATCAGGGAAGAAATGCTTACTTCTGTGAGTGGCGTGAATGTCGTGGCTGAAATCCCGGCAAAAAGAGAACTTTTTAAAGCTTCCCTTAAAGGCGAAGAGCTCGACCTTGAGATGGAAGAAATTGCAAAGCTTGCAGAGTTTCTGGAACATGCCAGGTATTGATTCACTCTTTTTATTTTTCCCGGCGGGCTTTTTTCAGCTGGGTTTTACGCTTCTTTCTATAAAAAACTACAGATGGACACGGGTAAACACGAATTGAAACTATCTGTGTTCATCTGTGTTTATCCTGGGTTTATTGAGAATATATGGAATCGATGCACTAGATGACGAAAATACTCGTAGGAAGTCTCTCTCTCAAACCTGAGCCGTCAGGCGAAGAAGTTTAGGGAGGAGTAGTTCACCCTCTTGCTCCATTTATTTCATCCAACTGTTCACTGACAAGCTGCCTAACCGTTTCTCTTTTAGATATCCCGCGTTTACTTCTTTCCTTTTCGAGTGCCACTTCTATCCTTGTACTTATTTTTTGAACGTGACCGTAACTGAGATCTATCTTGCTCAGGTGTACGCCCAACGCTGCACATAATATATTCCGAATCGTCTGAGCTTGAGATCGATTATCTCGGTATATCTCAAATTTATTTAACAGTTCATTGTTGACTGGAATCATATCGCCCGGGCGATAAGTTAAGTATCCTACTGACATTCTTTATCTTCTCCATAAGCTCTGAGGATAATCTCATCAATAGTAAAGCTTCTTGACTTATGTCCTATCTTTAGGAAAAATTTACGATATGAATTTAAAGTTAACATTGTCCATTATCCAATTGTAGAAATGGTTTGAATTTTAAGACAACCTCTTAGAGATAGAGTGTCGGGATTATAAAGAGTAACTGTATCTGAGATGTTTCGCTGAGACCTCCCACAATCCGAAAGTATATTATTAATCATGTTCTTTGGATAATGCAAAGTTTTACCTAGTTTGCTTAACAGCAGGCGTTATCATATGGAAATTCATCAAGGCAGCATTATATTTCTGTTACTGTTGCCTGTTTGCCGATAACCGTACACGGAACAAAATTTGATGAATTGTATGGAATAAAGTATCTGACAATTCAGGGAATAAAACATCCGAATGACCCATATCATAGCTGCATTTTTCCTCTTTAAATGCTGGAGACAATAATTATGACAATGCGTGAGTACATGCTTGGAAACGTGGCAATCGCCCGCGGGCTTCTCGAAGGAGGCGTGCAGGTTATTGCAGGCTATCCCGGAACCCCTTCCTCGGAGATCATAGATACGCTTGCATGCCGGGAAGACCGGGACTACCATATAGAATGGTCAGTTAACGAAAAGGTTGCAATGGAAGTTGCAGTCGGTGCAGCCTGGGCAGGAGTCCGTTCTGTGGTGACAATGAAACATGTCGGGCTGAATGTTGCAGCTGACCCTTTCATGACTCTTGCCTATGCCGGGACGAAAGGCGGGCTGATTGCAATTGTGGCTGACGACCCATCGTGCCATTCCTCTCAGAATGAGCAGGATACGCGGAGATATGCCCAGTTTGCCCTTGTGCCCTGCTTTGATCCCTCAACCCCTCAGGAAGCCAAGGATATGCTTCCCTATGCCTTCGAGTTTTCCGAAAAGTTCGAAATCCCCGTAATCTTCCGGCCCACAACCCGGATCTCGCACGGGAAATCGGATATCAAGCTCGGGGAGATACCCGTAGAAAAACCGGCTCCCTATTTTGAAAAACTTCTCGACCGCTGGGTCATGCTGCCCAAAAATGCCCGCACACGCCATACCCATCTCCTCTCTATCCAGCAGCCCATTGAAGATGCCCTTACCGAATCCCCCTGGAATTCCCTGGAACTGAAACCCGGCGCAAAACTGGGGGTAATAAGCGCAGGCATTGCCTCGGTATATGCAAAAGAAGCTCTGGTGGAACTTGAGATTGAAGCTTCTTTCCTGAAGATCGGAGCTTATCCGGTTCCGAGAAAGTTGATTCTTGAGTTGCTTAAAACTGTTGATACTATCCTTGTCTTCGAGGAACTCGAGCCTGTTGTGGAAGAACAGGTAAGGATGATTGCGCAGGAAGCAGGTCTTGAGGTCTCTATTCTCGGGAAGGCAGGCGGTTTTGTCTCCAGGGAAGGGGAACTGGACTTAAATGCCTTCCTTGAGGCTCTCAGGAAAGCCTTTGACCTTAATATGGAACCCGAACCTTCAGGCACGACTCTTGAGCTCGCTCCCCGCCCGCCTGCCCTCTGTGCAGGCTGCTCTCACAGGGCAACCTTCTATTCCATGAAAAAGGTCTTTGGAAAGGATGCTATCTATCCCAGCGACATTGGCTGTTACACCCTGGGGATCCAGAGCGGGACTGTTGAGACAACGCTCTGTATGGGCTCAAGCATCAGCATTGCCTCAGGGCTTTACCATGCAGGGGAAAAGCGCCCTATCTGCTGTTCCATAGGGGACTCAACTTTTTTCCATACAGGCATGAACTCTTTCCTGAACGCGGTTTTCAATAAAGCAAACATCACGGTTACGATCCTGGACAACCGCATTACAGCCATGACAGGGCACCAGCCAAATCCGGGCGTCGGTTTTACAGTAACAGGAGAACCAACTGTACAGGTCTCGCTTGCCGAACTCTGCAAAGCCATGGGAGCAGAATTCGTATCTGTTGTTGACCCTTACAGGCTTGAAGAAACCCAGGAAGCTTTCAGGGCAGCAAAGGATTTCAAAGGCACAGCCGTGGTTATTGCCAGTCAGCCCTGCGTGATCTCCGGAAAAAGGGCAGGTATACGCCGGGTCCCATATGTCGTTGACCCTGAAAAATGCGAAGGCTGCAAGCAGTGTGTGAAGTTCGGCTGCCCTGCAATCGAGTTTGACGAGGAAAACAAACGTGCTGTGATTACTGCCCTTTGCAGCGGGTGCGGGGTCTGCGCCCAGATCTGTAAGTTTGAAGCTATCCGGGAGGTGAAGAAATGAACCAGGTTGAGCAAAAGAAATTCGATCTCCTTATCACGGGAGTCGGGGGGCAGGGTGCAATCCTTGCTTCGGACATTATCGGAAAAGCCGCAGTTGCTGCAGGGCTGCCAATCCGGGCTGCGGAAACCCACGGAATGGCCCAGCGCGGAGGCTCGGTTGTAAACCATATCCGGATAGGGGAAGATTTCGGGTCCATGATCCCGAAAAAAGGTGCAGACCTGATGCTTGCCCTTGAGCCCATGGAGGCAGTCCGGTACCTGGATTTCCTGAAAGACGGGGGAGTTGTCATAGTAAATACCCAGACCGTGATTCCTGTTACTGTCACTTCTGGCCTTGCAAAATACCCGGATGTCCAGGAGATCCTTGACGTCCTTTCTGAAAAATACATAGTCAAAGCCTTCAACGCCGATGAACTGGCGTTTGAAGCCGGCAGCAGGCTTGCAATGAATGTCGTGATGGTAGGGGCAGTCTCAGGCTATCTGCCGATTCCGAAAGAAACCCTGCTTGAAAGCGTTAAAGCCCTTGTGCCGCAGAAAACAGTTGAAGTAAACCTCAGGGCTTTTGAGATGGGAAGGCAAAAAGTGGAGGAAAGCTAATCTTTCCTTTTTACTCTTTTGCAGTGAAGAAAATGCTTCCTATGGAATTTTACGAAAGTCGAAGGAGAAAGCCCACGATTTTAGTCGTGGGATGAATCCGTCAACTTAACCGTCTTACATTTTAAAGTTTACCCCTAGGTTATATATGCGGGTAAAGCGTATAAATAGTAATGTTAAAAGCCTGTAAGTATAGATTGAAACCTACAAAAAAACAAAAAGTGTCAATAGATAAGCATATTGGCTGCTGTAGGTTAGTCTATAATTGGGCTTTAGAACAGAAAATAAAAACTTATGAACAAACTGGAAAATCAATTTCCTATTTTGATATTGATAGCTTCTCCCTATCTTGAAAACCGAAAAACCTTTTCTGAAAGAAACTAATTCTCAAGCACTTCAAGGTATGACAAAACATGTAGATGCTGCTTTCACTCGATTTTTTAGAGAGAAGAACGGATTTCCAAACTTCAAATCGAAAAAGAACCCTATTCAATCTTTTCCCGTACCTCAACATTATACCGTAGATTTTGAAAACAGTATTGTGAAACTTCCTAAGATCGGAAAAGTTGAAGCTATTTTCCATAAAAGTTTGAAGGTACTTTGAGAACTGCAACCATTTCAAGATCCTGCACAGGAAAATACTATATCAGTATTCTTGTAGAATATGAAAAAGAACTTCCTAATAAACAAAAATATTTGGAATCTACTACTGTAGGAGTAGATGTAGGTATCAAAGATTTTGCAGTTCTTTCTACAGGAAAAAAAATTGACAACCCTAAATACCTAAAAAATTCTCTTAAAAGGCTGAAATGTCTCCAAAAAAGAGTATCAAGAAAAGTAAAAGGTTCTAAACGTAGAGATGAAGCACGAATGCTACTCTCAAAAATCCATGAGAAAATTAGCAATCAGAGACATAATCTCCAGCATCAAATCTCTTCTAAAATAATAAGCGAGAACCAAGCTATTGCGTTGGAAACTCTGAATGTTAAAGGGATGCAGAAAAATCACTGTCTTGCACAGGCTATTTCAGATTCTGCATGGAGTAGTTTTGTAACAAAGTTAGAGTATAAAGCTGAATGGTTCGGGAAAACTATTCTAAGAATAGGAAGATTTGAACCATCCTCTAAACTTTGTAACGTTTGTGGATATTATAATTCAGATTTGACATTAAAGGATAGAGAATGGATTTGCCCTGATTGCAAGACTCCGCATGATAGGGATATTAATGCTGCAATTAATATCAAAAAGTTCTCTCTCCTTGATCAAAATCTCATAACTACTTGACACCTGCGGAACGCAGGGAAGAGCCTATGGACTTGTTCTTAAAAGAGAGAGGGATGAAGTAGGAAGCCAACGTGCTTTAGCCGTTGGTAGTTCACGTCTCTGAATAGTTGTGCTGATTGCACAGCTATTCGTTTGCAAATCTCTTTGTAGATGCCGGCAAATTGCTAATAGCCCTGTGCATCCCGCTTCAGAGCTAAAGGTTCCCTGACATTATATTTTCTGTATAAACACATACTCTATGAGCGCAGAATTTTCAAAAAACCTGTTAATTAGTTTATAGCCTGGCAAAGTAATTTATTTTCCTTAAAAATTAAAGCTTAATAAAACTTTTTATACTATAGTGTTATTGTTATTCCACTAATATCTCATTATTTCAATAGTTTTACAATACCTGCAAGCAGTTATTCTTATCATTTAGAAAAGGGATTTTATCGATAGAAGGCGTTACTATGTTACTAAGCAGTATCTCATCTAACATTATTTCTTCAAGCGCTGCCGCTTCGAGTGCAATTTCAATGGTCACAACCCCTGGACTTCCTCAGTATGGGGCTCTAGTGGTTATCTCGCTTATAATCCTACTTTCTCTAAAAGAAGTGATTTCATCATCTGAAATCTGGAGCAAATACCTTAATAGCTCTTTTAATCTGGCAATTGTGCCTCTGCTTTTTACCTTTACAGCTATTGTTGTTTACAAGGTAGCAGAGATTGTCTGATTCCATAATTAAACATAAATTTCATTTCTTCTATTTTTTCCTTTTATTCTTTCCTTTTATTCTTTCCTTTTATTCTTTCCTTTGGATACGGAAAGTGTTCCGATATTACCATTTTCAGTGTTTTCCGTTTTCAATGGTTGCGGAATACTGAATTAAATAAGCAGGCAGGAAGGCATTAAGGATTTTTGGAAATTACATCAACCAAATAATAGGGGATGGTTCTGAGATTTCCAGAAAAAATTGGAAAAAATCTTTAACTTTGGGAATGCGGAGGCACAGCGAGAAGTCCCCCTTCCTCGGAGGGCATCAGCCCGACAGATGGGGGATGAAAGCAAAGCCTCGCACAGTAGCAAAAATTTTGTTTGACTTATAAACAATTAACCTTTTTTAATTCAGAAAATCTATTTATTCTTATAAGTCTCATTTATATACTAATATGCATCTAACGGCAAAGGTTAAGATATATCCAACAAAAGAACAATTGAAAATCCTTTGGGAACTTTCCGATAGGTGTTGCTCTTTGTATAATCTAGCCTTAGCTGAAAGAAAAGATGTATGGAAATTAGAGCGAAAAAGCATCAAGTATGTAGATCAACAGAACAAACTTTCAGAGTTCAAGAAAAAGAATCCTGAATACAAGATAGTGTATTCCAAAACTCTACAAGGGGTTCTGAAAAAACTTGATGCTAATTATAAGTCTTTTTTTGCTCTAAGGAAAAATGGAGATTTGACTGCAAGACCACCAAATTTCCGTAGTAGAAATTATTTCCGAACTATTCCGTACAATCAAAGTGGTTTCAAAATCAATAATGGAAGGATTAGTTTTTCTCATAATGTTAGCGATGTTCCTCTTGATTTTGAAATTGCTAAATTATTTCCTAACATCAAACAAGTGGAAATCTATAATGATGATCCGTATCATGGAAAAGGAGATTTCTTTGTTTCCATAACCTATGATGTAGTACCCGAACAATATAATGATAATGGTAATTATCAGGCGATTGACGCTGGAATCACAAAAATAGTAACCTGCATCAACCTTAAAGGAAAAATCCATGAAGTAATGACTCCAAGACCTGATAAATACTGGAATCCTAAAATAGATTTTATCAAATCCAGAAGGGATCATTGCAAAAAGAAGAGTAGGAAATGGCTTCAGCTTCATAGTAATTACAGGAAAATGGAAAGAAAAAAATCTAATCAACTGAAAGATTTCCAACATAAGTTATCCAAAAAAACGGTAAATAATACTAAAGCTAATACTATCATTATTGGAAAACTTGCAGTTAAGAACATGGCTCAATCCAAAAAACATAAAGGGAAAAGGAAAAGAGCTATGAATAGATCAACTCAGAATCAAGGTTATTTATCCCGCTTCATTGAATTTTTAGCCTATAAGGCAGAACTTATAGGTAAACGTGTAATAAAAATTGATGAAAGCTATACTTCCAAAATGTGTTATGTCTGTGGAAAACTCCATGAGATGCCATTATGGAAAAGAATTATGGAGTGCGATTGTGGTAATTATCTTGATAGAGATCAAAATTCTGCAATCAATATCATGTATAATTTCCTATCGCAAAATGCTTTGTGGACAAGCTTTCAGATATTTTCTGGAAATCTACGACAAACAGGCTTATTGATGTCGATTAGATTCTTAGAATCCAATCCTCAGATGATATAAGTACTCGTAGGAAGCCCCTTCCTCGCCATCAGGCAGGGAGGGGTAGTTCACAGGGATATCAGATCCATGTCCAGCCTATCAGATGAAGGGGCAGGATTCCGAAAAGAAATACGTTGACGAACCCGTGCAGGACAGCAACAAAAGGCAGGCTTCTTGTTTTGTAGAAGGCAAAGCCCATTATGAACCCTACAAAGCCGGTATAGATAATTTCGTGGTAGGTACCGTATCCCGAGTGCATGAGCCCGAACAGGAGACTTGTAATTACGAGGGCTTCTTGAGCACTTAGCGCATGTTCGAGCCTGGTCTGGAGAATCGTCCTGAATATAAGTTCTTCGACAAGGCCCACAAAAAAGACCATTATGAAAGTGAGCTTAAGCAGGTTTCCGAAGGAAAGGTCCGGGATAAGGTAGCCTGGGCGGATGGTCAGGTATTCTCCGAGCCCAAGAAGAAAACCGAGGGGTAACGAGATGATCATGTATGGGAGAATATTCTTTGTGGTAATGCCTATTTCTTTGAAAGAACTCCGTTCTTGCATTAATATAAATGCCACTGGAATTGCAAGAGTTCCGTACACGAAGATAAATGTATAAAGAGTGGTCTCAAAAAAGATAGGCATTGATAGGTTTATAAGTCTCAGGACAGGGAGGAGCATTAGCGCCATGTGTATTTTGTGGATTTCCGGATCTTTTATGAATGCGTAGGAGAGGGAAAGAGCAATTAATGTCCATATATGAATCCAGACGGCTGCTTCCATTCTTCCTGAAAATATCAAAAGTTCAGCAAAGACTATGCAGAGGACCGGAATTGCTGTACAGAGCCTGATTCTTTGTGCCTTAATCCTGTCCAGGTCTGTGTTCTCAATCCCTATTAGTTTTCTGATTTTTAATGAATTGGGGAGTTTTGGGAAATTTATTACAAGCCCGTTTACTCTTCTGTCTATGAGTGGATATATGAGACAGATCAGAACTGCTGCTCCAATTCCTCCCAGCATGTAGGCTACGTCTACATATTGATCGACATTTTGGATAATTTCCGGATCTTTGTATGGAGTGAAAGGAGGTATGGAACTTCCAGCATCTCCCTGGACTTCGGCAGATACCTGCCCTGGAAAAGCTCCTGTCTCTGTAGAATGGGAATACCCAGGGCTGTCAACTGAGGCAGCTACAGGAAAAATTGTCAGTAAAGTCAAAATTAAGACTGAAGCTATATTCAGAAAATTCAGTTCTTTTCGCCTCTTATGGGAATTAATGATTTTCGGCACGGGAATT
>CAVRJG010000065.1:0-5152 GCA_963721455.1 uncultured Methanosarcinaceae archaeon | reverse complement strand
TAGCCATGGCAACCCGTGTCTTTCCGGTGCCTGTTGCCATCACAATAAGGGCTTTCCTGTGCCCTTTATGTATATGCTCGACAACTCTTGTAGCCACTTCAATACTTTTTGCACGGTCAACTATACTGCCGTCAATATCGATTTCCGGTTCAGGTTTTGAGTTTTCCCTCTGATAAAACAGCCTCTCAAGATCGATCAGAGAATAAAAACCTTTAAGTTGCCTTACTCCATACCGTTCCCTGTCCCAGAGCCAGATCTCATACCCGTTGGAGAGAAAAATGAAAACATCTTTTCCGGTCTGAGCTTTTATATCGTCAGCATACTCTTCAGCCTGTTTCTGCCCCAGAATCGAATCTTTTGTGGTGCGCTTTGCTTCAATAATCGCAAGCGGCTTTCCGGTACCGTCCAGCAGCAGATAATCCGCATACTTGCTTTCAGCATCGTTCTTGCGGGTTTCATTAACTTGCTTATAGTCCTGTTTTTTAAAATCCGACTTCTTTGTATCAACTTCAAGGACAACTTTTGACCTGTTACCGACATCCCATCCCTGCTCCTGCAGTAAAATATCTATCTTCTGTTTTCTTGTCTGGAACTCATTCAGGTCGAGCATTTTCACCCTCTAAGAGCGTGTCTTAATATTCCTTTATCATCCGCTTGATGTTTTTATACGAGCCAGTCTTCTAATCATTATATGGATCATCGCAGCATATATGAATGCTTGACTGGATTCTGTCAATCCTTCATAATCTTTGCTTAAACGTCGATATCGACCCAGCCATCCAAATGTACGCTCTACTACCCATCTATGAGGAAGTACCTTAAAACCTTTGATGTCATCGCTGCGCTTTACGATTTCCAACATCCAACCACAAACTACTTTGACCCAATCAACCAGTTGACCGGAATAAGCAGCATCAGCCCAAATAAGCTGCAATCGAGAAAATGTCCCCTTAATTTGTCCCAGAACAAGTTTAGCCCCATCTCGATCCTGGATATTCGCTGTATGAACTACAACTATCAACAGTAGCCCTATTGTATCCACTAGAATGTGGCGCTTTCTCCCTTTTACTTTCTTGGCAGCATCATAGCCGCGTACTCCTGGCGTTTCTGTAGTTTTAACTGACTGGCTATCTAAAATTGCAGCACTCGGTTCTGGTTCTCTTCCATATGCAATTCTCAGTTCAGTTCTCAGTGCAGCATTTATAAGTTCCCAAAATCCAGTAAGTCTCCAAAGACGGAAATAATGGTAGACAGTTTTCCACGGTGGGAATTCGTGGGGTAACATTCGCCATGCACAACCCGAACGTAGCAAATAAAAGATGGCGTTCAATATTTCTCGATAGGAATGAACGCGCTTTCTACCTCGATTCGTGCTAGGACTAGGGAGATGAAGCTTAATAATTCCCCATTCTTTATTAGATAAATTACTATGATAAGGAGTTCTTTTATTTTGTTCTGGCATGAACGAACAATCAGGTATCAAGGATTATATAATTTTAAGACACGCTCTAAATGTCTAAACTACTAAAAATCTTTAATCAATTCTATCCGCTTATATAAAAAGATTAGGAATTAAATCCGAGTGTTCGTTAATTCGTATTCAAACACTCAGATTATTTTTTATAGTATTCAAAAAAAATTAAAAAATTTAAAATAACTTTACTGTTCTAATGTTATAAAAATTTTAAAATTGGAGTTAAAAATATGGATGTAAAAGAAATAAATCGCTATGGACAGGAATTGATCAAACATCTGAAAATCAGAACGTCTCCTGTTGCAGTAAAACTGATCCTAAAAGGAGAAGAAATACAAGAGGGAATCAAAAAAGCAGACGAGGGTATGACTCATTGCCAGTTTGTGGACAAAGCGAGAAGAACCCGTGAAGAGTTTTACACTTTAGATGAGAATCAAATGTGTAAAATTGGAGCTGGTGCGATGGGTCTTGGCGCAATTTCTCAAGATCTGGTCAGCGGGGAGCTCTATTACAAAGAGTTCGAGCTATTCAGCACACTCGATGCATCAAGGCGTACAGTTGAAATGATCCCTACCCTCCCACCTAACTCAACAAAAGCTGTCCTGTATTCTCCCCTGGAAAAGACCTCTTTTATTCCGGATGTCGTTATGGTTATCGGTAACCCTAAACAAATGATGTTACTTACACAGGCTGCGATGTACAGGCTCGGAGGCAGGTTTGAAGCTAGTTTCGCAGGAGCACAGAGCGTATGTTCTGACGGTGTTGTGCAGATTTATAAAAACGGAAAAATAGGAGTTACAATTGGTTGCAGTGGAAGCAGGGCTTACGCCACGCTTACGGATGACGAAATGATTATGGGAATTCCTATTGAGTTTCTTGCTGATGTGGTTTCCGGCCTCAAGCAAATCTGCCCTTAATTGAAAATTAAATTATAATTTTTCCATAATATGTAGGGTCTTTCAAATCCAGAAATCCATGAATTTTCAGACCAACAATTTATCAGTTTCAGATCAGTAATTTATCGCTTTTAATTTACTGTGAAACTGAATACAAAAAATGGAAAAATCATACAATGTTTAATGAATTTAAGCCAATTTTAATAAAAGTCAATCCGAATACTATCTGTGCAATTCCCAGAATGCGAATTATAGAAAAGTAATATTTACTATTGATAAAAGATTTTGATCTCTCTACAATTAACGCAACAATTACCTTTGATCCTACAAGAAGGCTGTAGAAACCGAATATAAATAAAATTGTAGCCAGGATATCAGTACTTAGACTCTTAAAAATTATTGGTCCGCCTATAGAAAGCCAGAATATGTACGGGTGTGGGTTCCCAAAGTTAACAATAACTCCTTTTTTCAGGGCATCTTTCTTTTCTAATTTTATTTCAATGCTGTCCTTTCTAATTTTCAGCGACTCCACTCCTGAATATATCAGATATGATGCACCAAAAAACGCAATAATCCCGATAATAGAATCATAGCTTGTCAAATGTGACAGAATAAACAATACAGATAAAATTATTGGCAAATCTGTAATCAAAGGAGATATTGCGACCTTTATCCCTTCCCACTTGCCGTGTTGTAGAGTTTCAGAGATAGTTATAGCTAATAGAGGGCCTGGAGATATTCCTGCAGCGAGGCCGAGAAATGCTCCTAATACTAAATATTCAATAACATCTAACATGCCCAAGTGTTATACCTCAGTCTTTTATACATTATTAATCTAAAGAATCTACCGCAAGATCTACTGAGTAAGCCTATATCAAATAGATCAAAACACAGGTATCAAAACACGACCACTGGTGCAGAAAAATATCATAACTACTCAGCGCTGAAGATTAATTTTTATAATGAACTCCGCCTGGAAAAAGCCGATCGTGCCAACGATCGGTGAGACTGCGGGGCTTAAACCTCTTTTTTCAGAAAGGAACAGCTCTTTTTTAAGCTCCTGCTTTAAAGAAACTCAGGCTTTAAGCCCGTATTTCAAAAGGAAGATGAGGATTTTCACGCCTCGATCTTCGAAAAAAGCACTGTCCCGATAGCACAGACAAGGGCTGACAGTGCACCTATTACTGCCAGATCACTGTAGATTCCGAACACACTCATCCCTGTAATAGCTCCTCTCAGGCCGTCCACGCCGTAGGTGAGGGGGTCGATCCTGCTTATGAAATAGATTGCCGACGGCAGGTTCTCAAGGGGGAAAAGGGCTCCGGACAGGAAGAAGATTGGCATGATGAGGAAGTTCATGATCAGCTGGAACCCGTGCATGTCTTTCATTTTTGAGGCTATGGCAAGGCCAAGGCCTGTAAAGAAGATCGCAATCAGGGACATGAAAATTAACCCCAGCCCAAGGCTGCCGAGGCTTGGAATCCTGAACCCGAGCACGTAGGTCAGGCTCAGTACGATCAGGCCCTGGATCATGGCTATGGTTGCACCTCCAAGAGTTTTTCCGATCATAATTTCTGTCCTTGAGATAGGAGCTACAAGCGTTTCTTTGAGAAAACCGAATTGCCTGTCCCAGATGACCTCAAGCCCTGAAAAGACGGCCGTAAAGAGGATTGACATGGAGATAATTCCGGGGGCAAGGAAATCCATGTAGCTCGCTCCTCCGCTGGCCCTGGCATACATGGGGCCGAAACCGAAACCGAACGTTACCAGAAAGAGCACGGGCTGCCCGAGAGAACCTAGCAGCCTGGATTTGGAGCGCCAGTAATGTTTTAGTTGCCTGAGCCAGAGGATATAGATCACCTCGATCAATGCCTGTTCCTCCTTCTCATGCCCCGTATTGTTCTCATTTTATTTCCAGGTTCGTTATTCTGATCCCGGATGTCCCTGCCTGTCAGCTTCAGAAAAGCCTCTTCTAAGGATTCGGTTTCTGTCCGTCCTTTAATTTCCTCAACTGTGCCGGATTCTATAATCTTCCCGTGGTCAATGATTGCGATCTGGTCTGCAATTGCTTCGGCTTCTTCCATGTAGTGGGTGGTCAGGAAAATTGTCATTCCTTTTTCTTCGTTCAGGTTTCTGATATGGTTCCAGATGGAGTTTCGGGTCTGGGGGTCGAGACCCACAGTGGGCTCGTCGAGAAAGAGAACTTTCGGGTAGTGGACAAGCGCCCGCGCAATCTCAAGCCTGCGCTTCATGCCGCCTGAATACTTTTTAACATAATCTTCCCGCCTGTCCCAGAGCCCGACGATCTCCAGGGCTTTCCGGATTCTTTCTGCCCTTTCTTTTTTAGGTACTTTGTAGATGACTGCATGGTAGACAACATTCTCGTAAGCCGTAAGCTCGTCGTCAAGGCTGTGGTCCTGAAAGACTATCCCGAAAGATGCACGTGCCCTGTCCTGCTCTTTAAGCACGTTGAAGCCATTAATGCTTATTTCCCCTGATGTGGGCTTCAAGACGGTTGTGAGCATTTTGATGGTTGTGGATTTGCCTGCCCCGTTTGGGCCGAGAAAAGCAAAAATCGAACCCGTTTCAACATTAAAGCTGATGTCTTTTACAGCCGTAAAATCGTCGAATTTCTTTGTAAGGGATTGAACTGATAGTATATTTTGCATGACTGATCCTTAACATTTTTTTTAATAGGAAAGATTGAGTTCATGTAACTTTTACTGTTTAGAGTATCCTGATATACACAGGTTCAGGAAAAATTCTGCGAAATATCGCAGGA
>CAVRJG010000064.1:0-86581 GCA_963721455.1 uncultured Methanosarcinaceae archaeon | reverse complement strand
AAAATAACCTGCAGGTTATCTCTTCCCTTCTTGACCTTCAGGCTATCAGTTCGATAGTCCGAGAGTTATTGAGGCTTTTAGGGAAAGCCAAAATAGGGTTATATCGATGGCTCTCATCCACGAAGAACTTTATAAAGGAGAAGGAACCGATACATTAGATTTCTCAACGTACATCAGAGAGTTAGCTGAAAACCTTTTCCAGACTTATAGCCTTAAAAGTAAAAATATTCATCTGAGTATGGACCTAGAAGAAGATGCATTCTTTGATATGGATACTGCTGTCCCTCTTGGAATAATTGTTAATGAACTCGTTTCCAATTCCCTAAAACATGCATTTAACGACAGAGACAGAGGAGAAATCCAAATAAAACTTTGTAGAGAAGAAGGAGAATGCAAAAAGGAAGACAATAAGAATACCAGTTTTACTCTGACCATTTCAGATAATGGCGTTGGTATCCCTCAAAACCTTGAAATTGAAGATCTTTGTGGTCTGGGGCTTCAACTGATAACCACCCTTGTAGACCAGTTAGATGGTGACCTTGAACTGAAAAGAGATAATGGGACGGAATTAACTATAAGATTTACAGTGTCAGAAAAAGATAATCGGGTCAGATCGACTTAAAATCACAAGAAATGTATAAAAAGTTAGTGCGAGGGGTGGGATTCGAACCCACGAAATCCTTCAATACCGGATCTTAAGTCCGGCGCCTTTGACCGGGCTGGGCAACCCTCGCACATTGAATGACAAATCAACAAACCCTTGAATAAAACTTTTGTAAAAAAGACCTATCAAAACTTATTGTAACTTGAGTCAATAGAATTATGTTTAATGCGAGGGATGGGATTCGAACCCACGAACTCCTACAAGAATAGGCCCTCAACCTATCGCCTTTGACCTGGCTGGGCAACCCTCGCATATCGAGACATATATATAAAGAATATTAGGAAATCCTTTACAAAAAGAACTTGCAGAAATGTATGAAATTTTGGAGGAAACAGATTAAGAAATTTGGTGCGAGGGATGGGATTCGAACCCACGAACTCCTACAAGAATAGGCCCTCAACCTATCGCCTTTGACCTGGCTGGGCAACCCTCGCATCTTGTTTTAATTCTGTTTTAATTTGATTATCCGGCGCGCTTTGCGCCTTGTACTCCCTCACAATATCGTGGATAATATATAAACATTTCGAGCCGCGAAGGTCACGGGTGATAATTGCCGGAAGATCCCGGATAGAGCAAAATATTTCCTGCGGTATTCAGGCACAAAATCGGCGTAAAATAGCGAAAATAGGCGTAAAATAGGGTACAAAAATTCCGGAGAAATATCTGCGTATTGAGATTTTACAGGACCGGAAGACTTGAATTCCAAAAAAAATGAGGTTTGGGCCTGTATCCGAGCGAGGGCTCAGAACTGGTCCAGAATGCTCAGTATTTCTTCGGCTTTGCCTTTGACCACTTTTGCCGCATTCAGGGCAAGGTCCCTGGCTGTGTAAGAACCATCGGACTCCATGGTAAACACAAAAGCGTTTTCATCGAAGCTGACTTTTATTGCGTGAATGTCACATACCTGCTCACAGAGCCTGCAGATAGAGCATTTGAGCACATCTTCGTCAGCAACCTTCGCCCCTGCCCCTTCGAGCCGTATGATGCTTTTTGGGCATTCTGCTGCACAGTGCCCGCATGCGTCACAGTTTGCAATGGTTATGATAGGCACGTTCTTGTAACCGCAAGCGACTCCTGCCTGCCACCTAACACTGTCCCTGCCGTAACCCATATGCGCAATAGCTTCAAGCACGAGTTTTTGCCCTTTTCTCAGCTCAACAATCGGTATGTTGGGATCAGCAGGCTGGATCTTAGGGTCAGAGGAGATAAGATCCCGCGAATAAACAGTCCCTGGGCCTTCTGCGCTGAGGGTTAAGGAGACCTCGCAGGCAGGACAACCCACTCCTCCGCAGACATCGCATTCTGCCTGTGGCACATAAGTCTCTACATCCGTTACTATCGGGATTAAGGACAGACGTAGAGTCAGCTGCTCATCATAGAGTACCGAGGTGTTGTCATAAAGGTTCACATACTCGATCGCAAGAGTTGGTACATCCGCGATCATGGCACGCCGAATGCCGTTAGCAAAAGATGTGCTAATCTTGGAAAGCACGAATTTTGCAGATCTGTCCGATAACTCCAGAATGTCTACTTCCATCGTCATATACCTTGATTTCCCTTATATTTTAATGCATTCAAAAAAAGAGAATTCTCTGAAGAATTCCCTGAGGAACTCTCGAAGAATTCCATGAAGAACTCTCTTATACGCGCCTTCCGCCTTTCGGGCGAGTACCGTCGTGCGGGACCGGAGTAACGTCTTCGATCCTGCCAATGCGGATTCCTGCTCTTGCAAAAGCCCTGATTGCGGCCTGAGCACCAGGACCCGGGCTCCTTTGCTTGTTTCCACCAGGGGCTCTTACCCGGATATGGATACCGTTGATGCCCTTGTCCCTGAGCTGGTCAGCAAGCTGGCCTGCCATCTGCATAGCAGTATAAGGAGAGCTTTCGTCCCTTGCGGCTTTTACGACCATACCACCAGAGGACTTTGCAATAGTTTCAGCCCCTGTGATATCGGTTACAGTAATGAGCGTATTGTTAAACGAGGATTTGATGTGAGCCACGGCCCATTTCATCTCTGCCATGATTATCTCCTCCCTCTTTTCTTCTTTCCGCCGCCTCTTCCTCTTTCAGGAGGTCTCTCTCTGGCTTGCTTTGCGTCGGCAACAGCCTTTAGAGTAGTTGCGCTGTCTGCAAGAGCAGATGCCACCTGGACAGGTCTTTCCGGATGAGATTCGCTGATAAGCGGAGAAGTTCCGTAATACCCGATATGCATCTCATCTTCCTTGGAGATCAACATACTCGGAATTGTAGCCTTTCTCCCGTTCACCGCAATGTGCCCGTGAGTGATGAACTGACGTGCCTGGACAACTGTCCTGGCAAGCCCGAGACGGAGAACCTGGGTCTGAAGCCTCCTTTCAAGGAGATTTTCAGTTTTTAAAGAGAGGATATCGTCAATATTAGAGTCCGACTTGATGATACCGTAGCGGACAAGTTTTGAAATAATTTCCTCGGACTGGGTTTTCAGGTGTCCTTCAAGTCCCCCTTCCTGACCTTCTGCAACATTTGCAAGCAGGTTCCTGGCTTCGGACCTGTACATCCTGAGCACACTGGCGGCTTTCCAGACTTCCCTCTTATTTCTGAGTCCGTATGCCTTAACCAGCTGGACTTCGGCAGCCATTCTGGCTTCCTGCCACGGGTGCCTTGGAGTCTCGTAACTTTTACTTTTCTTACCTGGATATGTCATTAAAAATCACCTAATCGGAAAATCACTTCTTCCTGCTGACACCGACAGTTGACCCGCGGCGGCCTGTGGATTTTGTCCTCTGTCCTCTGACCTTAAGGCCTCTTTCATGCCTCAGACCTCTGTAGGCGCGGACCTTCTTCAGGTTGTTAATATCTTCCCTGAATGTCAGTAAGATATCCGTTCCGAGCAGGTGCTTGTCCTCTCCTGTTGCCAGGTCCCTTTGCCTGTTCAACATCCAGGAAGGTACAATATCCTCAAACCTTCCGATTGCATCGTCGAGTTTTACCACATCTTCATCTGGCAGATATCCAAGTGTAGCGGCAGGGTCAACCCCTGCGCCCCTTGCAAGAAGGATAGCAGTTCGCCTTCCAATGCCTGGAAGACCTGTAAGGGCGTACTGTACGGGCTTTGCCCCCTGCAAATCGGTATTCATAATCCGAACAAGATGCCTCAATTCTTCATTATTCTTTTCTTCTACCATATACTCCCTCCTGGGGAATGCATACAGCATCCTGTAGCCCCTGATCGAATACCCTAAAGGAATACGCGAAAAACTCAGGAGCAGCTCTCTAAAGGAGCTTCTTTACAGCATATACTGATGAGTTCATTTACATGCAGTTACCAGTATATAAGGATATCTGCACCTTATCCGTCACTGAATATGAATCTTCTGCAGAGGTGTAAGGAAAAATATTGCAGACAATATTTGTAGAAAAACGTTGACGTATATAAAGAAAATACTGAAAAACTTGCACATATAGAAATAAGAAAAATCTGACGCCGAGGGGGAGATTCGAACTCCCGAGGGGCTAAGCCCCACAAGCTTTCCAGGCTTGCGCCCTACCACTAGACTACCTCGGCACAAAACTTATGGCACGACTTATACCATAACGGAATAGTGATATATAAATCTTATTCTAGGAACAATAATGTAAAAAGAGTTTTAAAGGTTAGAGCTGGACATTCTCTTCTTTTTTAGCCCAACCTTTTGGGTAAGTCCCTATTTCCATCATAATCCGTGCGGTGGTAGCTGCAAACCCGGTAGAGGCTTTGAGTATCTCTTCTGTACTCATCTCAGCTTTTGCAAGGGCTACAAGTTCACCTTTAAGGGTAAACAGTGCGATAAGGTCGCCTTTCTTAAGGTTTGAATCCAGGCTCGTAATACCCGGAACAGCCAGAGAGGCACCGGAACAGACCGCATCTACTGCACTGTCCCGCAGGACAATTTTTGGGAGATGGGATACAGCCGATTCCATGGGACGGATGACACGCCTGAGTTCAGACTCATTCCCATCTTCCTTCCAGAACACATATGCGTCTTTCAGGTCCTGAAGGGTGATAAGCGTTTTCTCGGTAAACGGGCCTGCCTTTGTCCTCCTGAGTTCCTGCATATGCCCACCGCAGCCTAAAGCAAGCCCTATGTCGTGGCAGAGCTTCCGGATATAAGTCCCTGCCTCGCACCCTACGCGAAACAGCACTGCACTTCCTTCAATTTCAATCACCTCAATATAATAGATCGTCCTTATCCTGAGAACGCGCTTTACAGCGGATTTGATAGGAGGCACCTGATAAATAGGGCCGGAAAACTCCTCACAGACCTTCCGAACCAGTTTTGGAGGCATTTCCCGATGAAGCTTCAGCAGGCAGACATATTCCTTTCCCGAAAGGCGCAGAGCAGGCACGGCTTTCGTAGCCTTTCCGAGCAAAGTTGGCAAAAGCCCTGTAACCTTGGGATCAAGAGAGCCTGCATGCCCTGCCGTATTCACGCCAAGAATGGCTTTTACCCAGGCTGCAACCTCATGGCTTGTGGGCCCCTTGGGTTTATCAATGTTTACAACCCCCTTTTCGATATACTCGAGGATAGGGCGCTTTTCCGGATAATAGCCGTAAGAAGGATTTGTCCAGGCGCCGGACTTCCGGACCAGAGTTCTTTCAATTTCGGATGGCAATTTGCCGGCGGGCGACATGGTTTTTCAAAAGCTCCTGAGTTGAATGCATATATAACTGAATTTGTAGATCGAAGTGAATGTGTGGTATAAGTGAATGTGTAGATCGAAGTGAGTGCGTAAATGCACTATATAGTATAATCCCGTAAATGTAAATGCACTATATAGTATAATCCGTAACAAACATATAAAACGTAACAAACCGGAAATCTTAGGAAATTCCGGAAACAGGTTAAGAGAATATCAGATACACCGAGAGACTTACGATAAATAACCTTATGCCGGATCAGGTGAGTGCCGTATGCCCTCATGAAGCAACAGGACGCCCTTATAACCGGATACTTCCGATTAAATAGGGCAGTATACCCCGAGTTCCGGCAGATAAAACTCCACGCTTAGTATAAAAACCCAGCCTTTGACAGGCATTGCGGGAAATTATTCCGGCCCTAAAAGGGAATCGATAGCAACCCTTAAAATATCAAGAATCTGGTACTGGTTCCATTTTTCAGAATCAATAACAATGTCGTAAATAGAGAGATCTCCAATATCAATCTTGTAATAACTCATATAACGGAGAGCTTCGGATTTTTCCCTCTGGACCGTTTTTTCAAGTTCTTCGTCAAAAGACCCAGATTTTTCCCGTCTGTGAATACGTTTCACCCGGACAGGTAATGGGGCCTTTATCCAGATTTTAAGCACATTCGGGACATCTTTAGCCATATGGCCTGCAAGCCTGCTTTCGAGAATGAGATTATCCTGACTGCAGATGATAGCTCTCTGGTTTTTATCGAGAGCCAGGTCAATTGAGGGATCTTTTTCAGCCATAGCTCCGAATTCCGCAAGACTCATTCCCTTTTCCCTGGCTATCCTCCTGAAAACTTCACCCGAGGAAATTAATTCAAGTTCATAGTACTCAGCAAGAAGTCTTGAAGTTGTTGTTGTTCCACTCCCCGGAAGCCCGCTTACTGTTATCTGCATCAGACCCCACCGATATTCAAAGCCTTTCTGATAAGCTGGCTGACTCCGAGAGAAGAGATAAAGTACCAGTATATCCAGTGCTGGAAGGGACCAAAAGCCTTAGACGTAAGCAACTGTTCTCCCCAAAAGGGAAAAACCATAGTAGCAGACCCATGCCCACTAATGTAATAGTAAGCCCACATAAAGAGCGGAAGGGAAATGATACTGATATAAGCCATGGGCTTGAACTGCTGCTTGGACATTTTCATCTGGTCTTCCATCATCTCCTTGCGCTGATCTTCAAGCTTTTTCAGCATATAGGTATTCTGGGAAAGCTGTGCCTCCCTGAATTCCTTCTGGAAGACCTTCATGCGATCCTGGGTATTCCTCATGAGTTCCCAGTCGATTGTGTACTTCTGGATAAGGGATGCATAGATAGCAGTGATAGCCGCCATTATTAAAAGGATCAGATGGAAATTCTCCTGTCCGACCAGAGCAAGTACGGGATTCATAAAAACCCCGACTGCTTTCCCGACAGAATTCCTGAAGTTCTCTCCCAGAACCATTATCCCGATCATAAGGGAAAAACCGAGAGCCAGCAGGAACCTGTCCATTTGCTTTTTTAATGTTTCTGAAACCAAGTTATTCTCACCATTCAGGTTCAATAATTATTCTGAGATATTCAAACATAGAAAAATCCTGATAAATACAATCTTGACAAGCTTAAAGTATTAATAAATCAGCTCAGATTACGGAGCCGGTTTTAAATGATTACGCAGATTATTCTGGTAAATAAGTGTTGATGTATATATAACTTATACTATTCGATTAAATTCAGGTTGGGCATGGCCCGGAACATGCAGAAACCCGCGGCAGACAAAAGTAAGCATCTTATCATCCAGATTTCAGTCAGTCCCCCAACTTACTGACCTTTAACTGTTGACCTTATTAAATGACATTATGCGCCCGGCCGGTTATAAAGATGTTTATAGCCAAAAACTAAATTTTCCGGACAAAACCGCTTCAGGTTATGTAACCCCGCAGAACACTGACGGCCACAGAAAAACTGAAATTTTAGAAATTAGTCCGCTTGAACGAGCAGAGCGAGTGAAACGGACACCGTGCTGTTGCGATTCGATCGCAACTCCCGGAAAATCTCAAATTTCCTGTGCTCCCGAAGCGGAACTCGGGCGGAAAAGCTGTAACTTTATAAATTAGTCCTCTCGAGCGAAGCGAGAAGGACCCCGTGCTCCCGAAGCGGAACTCGGGAGGCGCAACTAGGAAAGTGTATCAAGAGGGGATCTTGTGATAAAAAATAAGAAAATATATTTAAATATGTTCTCATAATTTATCATAATATGTATTACTGCCTGAAAGGCCGGAAAAATGAACTTATACCTGCAGGCAATAGAGGAATTTAAAATATGCATCTTCCAAACCCCCATGGACAGTTCCCTAAAATAAGCAATAAAGCCTGGGTATTCGAGACTGCACTGATAATCGGAAATGTAACTATCGAGGAGAATGTATTTGTCGGGCCAAACGCTGTGATCAGGGCAGACGAACCGGGATCTTCAATAGTTATCCGCAGCGGCTGCAATGTGCAGGATAATGTGGTGGTTCACTCCCTTTCCAACTCGGAAGTGAGGATAGGTAACAACACGTCTCTTGCGCACGGGTGCATCGTGCATGGCCCCTGCGAGATAGGAGAAAGCTGCTTTGTCGGATTCGGAGCCGTAGTATTTGACTGCAGCATAGGAAAAGATACCCTGGTCCTCCACAGGTCTATCGTTCGCGGAGTCGAAATCCTCCCGCATAAAGTGGTGCCTGACGGAGCCGTCATTACCAGCCAGAAAACTGCAAGCGTCCTTGAAGATATCACGGCAGACCTTACAGAGTTTAAAAAATCCGTTGTCAGAGCAAACATTGACCTGGTGGAAGGATATAAAGACCAGCAGCTTGAGGGCGAAATTGTGCCTTTAAGCATATTGCAGGAAAGCGACACAGGGGAGACTGAGGGCCTTGAAAGTCCGGAGTAACAAATCTCCTTAATTTCGGTTAATTAAAGAGATTTCTCACCCAGTTTTTCCAGAACCTGCTTTCCTGAATCTGTCAGGGTATACTTTTTCCAGGTTGTTTTTTCAGGGGTTAAACAGTGAATTAAGCCTTTGATCTCAAGTTCCTTTAAAGCATGACTGATATTCTGCGTGGATCTGCTTGCCTCATGGGCAATATCCGAAGCCCGGACAAAGGTATGCTTTTTCATGGACTCCATCAGAATCAAACGGCGGTCAACACTGATAACCCAGTTAAGTAGTTCATCGATTGAGCTTTCAGTCATATTAATTCAGATTCTCCGTCGTATAGTTCTTGATGACATAAACAGCCGCATAATATTTAAATATTAATTATTTGAATCGAATGAAAAAAAGAAGCCGAGACTTCCTACAAAATAATTGAGCGAAAAAATCAAATGAAAAGTCAATAAAAGAAAAGAAAGAAAAATGGGAAGATTTCAGGCAAATTTTACAAGAACTGCCTTGATATCTTCAAAAACCTCATCTATATCCTTCATGCCGTCAAGAGTAATAAGAATACCCTGATTTTCATAGTAATTAATGAGGGGTTGAGTCTGCTTTTTATAAACTTTGAGGCGGTTCTGTACGGCCTCCTCTTTGTCGTCGGCACGCTGGAAAACCTCACCCCCGCAAATGTCGCAGACACCTTCTTTTTTCGGCGGGTTAAGAGTCCTGTGGTAGCTCGCACCGCAGTTGCACATAAGGCGACTGCTTATCCTTTCGACCAGCTCTTTGTCAGACACTTTGAAGTTGAGAACAACATCTATGGGTTTTTCGATCTCATCCAGGATGACTGCAAGAGCGTCTGCCTGAGGGACAGTCCTCGGATAACCGTCAAGAATGAAACCCTTTTTGCAGTCCTGTTCTTTCAGGCGGTTCTTAATGATCCCTATAAGCACCTCATCAGGAACAAGATCTCCTTTGTCCATATATGACTTGGCTGCAAGTCCCAACTCAGTTCCTTCTCTGACATTTGCCCGCAGGATATCCCCTGTGGAGATCTGCGGGATTCCGTAGAAATCAACCATTTTTTTGGCCTGGGTACCTTTTCCGGCACCCGGTGGCCCGAAGAGTATTATATTCATTCGAAGATCCCTGTTGTTGTATCCTTTATTTTGATTTTTTCCATTCTGCTAGATTCGGTTCCTTGCTGCATGTTAAAAGGAACCCTTACTGCTCCCCGAAGAAGGAACGCATCAGCGGGTGCATCTCCATCATCTGCTCGGATGCGATATCCTCATACAGACGATACACGATACTCACAGTCAACAGCAGCCCAGTACCCCCGGCACTTCCAAGGGTACCGAGCAGACTTGCAATCAGGGTAAGAATCCCTATGAAAGCCCCACCTATTACGGTAACTTTTGGAATATAGCGCTGCATAACTTTTTCAATACTGCCGATGTTTCGCCTGAAACCAGGAATCTGCATCCCGGAATTGAATATCTTCTGGGCTGTAGGCTTCGCACCCATGCCTGTGGTTTCTATCCAGAAGAGAGCGAAGATAATTCCGCCTACTATAAGCATAAAAGCATCTGCAAAGACGTGAAGCGCAATCTGCCATATAGCTGGAGCTGCAACCCCATAGCCTGCAAAGGACTCCCGCACGAGGGACGGAATCCAGTCATAGGGGCTGTTTATTGGGGCAAGGTAGTACATGATTCCATTAACAGGCGTCGATCCTTTGAACTCTCCAAGGAAGTTGATTCCCCGGCTGGAGAGGAGAATCCCTATCATCTGGATATTAGCCTGAAGAGCCCTGACAAGAATCATCGGCAGGACTGAGGAATATATGAGCTTTACGGGGAAGCGGCCCCTTGCCCCTCTCACTGCACTGTGGGCAAGTGGGATTTCAATCCTCGTACTCTCCACGAATACCACAAGCAGAAAGATAACAACCGTGCTCAGCAGTGCCAGAATTCCTCCTCTGACCAGTATAAACATCAGGCCCTCACCTGAGAAGAGGTAATCTGCCCCAACATTCTGGACGATATAGATCCACTTTGGAATCAGCCCGATCGGAAGCCCTCCTTCGTCAGGCAGCCAATTAAAGATCCCTGTAACGATCTGCTGGGAGATCCCCGCAACAATGAAAAGCCCGACTCCTGACCCGATACCCCACTTGGAAACCACTTCATCCATGAAAAGGATCAGTGCGCCCCCAATAAAGATCTGAATCATGAGCATGAAGGTGATTACTCCCAGGCCTACACCGAGAGCAGAAGCAAGCCCTGGATCTGGCTGGATATATCCACCAAGGAGCTGCGGCAGAGCCTCCAGTATGATCATGACAAACACAAGGAACTTCTGGGCTCCCTGGAAAAATGCCTGATCTTTAGGGTCCGACAGGTCCATTTTGATAATATCTGCCCCAACAAGAAGCTGCAGGACGATCGAAGCCGTGACAATTGGTCCGATACCGAGAAGAACTAAAGAGCCTGAAGCCCCGGCAAAGAAGGCACGGTAAGATTCAAAAAGGTCAACAGAGTCCTTGGACATCCCAAAAAGCGGCACATTTGCCAGAGCAAAGTACAGCACCAGAATTCCCAGAGTCCACCAGAGTTTATCCTTAAAGTGGACGTGTTTTTCCGGACTTGCTACTGCAGGTAACTTGTTAAAAAACGGTTCTAACGTATCCCTGAGAGTCATCGATTACACCATTCAAAATATAATATATTCACACTATATAAAATATTAGATTATGATTTACCATAAGATAGTGGTATATAGCACATCTAATATGAAAAAGTTACCAAAAGAATAAAAATAAGTAATGTCAGAATGACACTACTTATTCGGCATCGATGCAACTTCCGCCGGCTGCCTCAATTTTTTCACGGGCAGATGCGGAGAATTCTTCCGAAGTAACTATCAGGTTCTTCGTAACACGTCCGCTGCCGAGCACCTTCTCGATTCCGATATTTTCCAGGATAATGTGGTATGCTCCGTCCCTGACTTCTGCAAGCCCTTCTTCAACAAGGTAAGGGGCAAGTTCATCAAGTTCTCCCACATTTACTATGGAAATGTCTCTAGAGACCGCAGCAGGGCGCTTGAAACCATGCTTTCCGTAGCTGTATCCTCTCAGCATCGCTCTGACGAAGTGGTGTTTACAGCCACCGGCTTTTCCACGGCCTCCGCGGTTTCCGGCTCCACGCCTGTTTTTATGGGTCCCGCCTCCGCAGGTCCTGGATCCTCTGAACTTCTTTGTATCCATTCCAACCACCTTATCTCATCTTGTGCAGGAGCACGTTGATATCTTCATCGTGGTTTCCGAGCACGCCACCCTGCTGTACTGTCCTTTTAATCCCTGCATGTCCTTTTCTTGGAGGGTGAAGCCTGAAAACAGGCTTCAATTTGGGGACGTCCTTAAGGGAAGCTTTTCCTTCAATTACGGCTTCAGCAAAAGCCTGTATTGAATCATAAGCTGTGTTTTCCCGGATGTATTCCTCTGTCAGGAGGGAGCCGCCTTCGAGTCTTCCACGGTTTTCGAGGATTTCTGCAAGGGTCTTTGCGTCGACTTTCCCGTATGCAACGTAGTCCTTTACCTTCTGAACCATGCCTTTGAAATGAGGATTCTCGGGCACAAGCACACAATGGTTGACTTTGTGCAGGCGAAGCATCTTCATGGTATCTTCAATGGTATACCGGACATTAACCTGGCCTCTTACTCTCACAACTGCATACATTTCAGGCTTCCTCCTTAGAGTAGTATATCGGTAGCCTCATGACGTTGACCTTGTTAAGGGCAACAAATGTTGCTTTTGCGAAGTTGAGGGTAGTCCTGGTAGTCCCGGAGGTCTTGGTCCATACGTCTTTGATCCCGGCTTTTTCAAGCACCTTGGTTGCAGTACTTCCTGCTGCAATTCCAAGCCCTCTCGGAGCCGGAAGAAGAGTCACACTTACACTGCCTGCCTTCCCGGTAACTTCATAAGGTACGGTGTGAGGCAGACCGCAGGCGCATTCCCAGGATCCGCAGCCTCTGCGGATGTAGCAGATATCGAGCTTTGCAGCATCAATTGCCTTGCGGATTGCAGGCCCTACCTGCACGTCCTTTGCCTGCCCGAGTCCTACATAGCCGTTTCTGTTCCCTACGATTACGGTTGCTCTGAATTTGACACGGCGTCCGGAGTCAGTCATCCTCTGGACCATGTTAATATCTAGCACCTCATCTTCCAGGTCAGGAAGCAGCATATCAATTATCTGGGGTTCCCTTATAGGCAGGCCTGACCTGATTGCTTCTTCCATGGAAGCAACCTGTCCTTCAACGACTAATTTTCCAAGCCTGGTTTTCGGAACCCAATCTTGATCGAATGCCATTTAATCACCTTAATTAAATTCAGCAAAGATTTTTTCTTTGGTTGCTTCAAACTGCTCTGGCAGGTCTGAGCTCTCTTCTCTGTATTCAGCAATGTGCTCTCCCCGGATTCTCTCGTCCGAAGGGAAAACTTCAGGGCTGCAGGGAATCTCAAAACCTGAATCTACGATCCCTTTAAGGGCAGCATAGACTCTGGAACCTGCAGAGGAAGACTGGAGTCCTATGTCCAGAATGCCCCCTTCATATCCCTTCTGCAAACTCTTCAGCCCGAACAAGAGCCCTGTAAGGTATGCAGCCGTTGTATTTCCGGTAGCTCCGGTGTAACCGAACTTTGCAAGCTCACTCGAAACGGCTGAGGAATAAGTTATATCCCCGTCGGGGGTTGGAGCTATTAGCTGGATCTGAACGTTTCTCGCACTCTTCCTGACAACCACACGATCCTGCCTTGAAAGCAGTAACTTGAGGCGGAGGTGATAATTAGTGCGTCCTTCTCTTCTTCTTCTAAAAGGAACCTTATATCTTGGTCCTGTTGCCATATTTAGCCCCTCCAGGTTATTCTTTTTTTAACAGTTTTTCGGACCCAAGGTGGGTATTAAGGTGGGAAACGCTTCTGTATTCGCCGCCTTTTGCCTTTCTGTAGAGCCTGCAGTACACGGACTTTTCAAGCGTCCCTTCTGCACGCAGTTCCTTGAGCCTTCTTCTAAGAGCCCGGATCTTCTTGATCCACTGTTCTTTCTTCGGAGTACGGGCTCCTTTCTTACCTTTTCTGGAACCATGACCCTTGCAGTGCCCATACTTACGCTTGGCAGCAAGAGCTCTGGCTCTGCCTCTGCTGACTCCTTTGATCGGCTTGGCTTTAATAGTGCCTTTCTCAATGAGTCCGCGAATATCTTCCCTGGTAATTGCTGAAGCGATTTCCTCGGAGGCTTCGGGGTTAAGCCATACCCTGTCAAGCCCGCATTCAAGAACCTTGGAAGCTAACCTTCTCTGATTGGCCAGGTCTGACATCCTTATTCACCTCTTCCAGGGTTCAGCACTTTAATCCCGAGTTCTCCAGCTTTTGCGAGAATAATGGCTTTCTTTCTTGCGCCCACTGTCGCTGCTATTCTGATAGCCTCATAAGAGGAATCAACAAGCTCAAGTTCAGTAATGCTGGAAATCAGTACATCCGAATAACCGGATGGGTGAAGGCCTTTTACTGCAGCAGGGCTTCCGTATCCTACCTGGGCAAGAGCGCCCTTTGAGACATACTTTCTGCGCTGTTTACCCTGAGAACCCCTCGGGCGCCTCCAATTAGTGTCGAGTCTCTTGAACTTGTGACTGCACGTTCTCTTGAACTGGGGTTTCTTTCCCTTCTGGACCTTTCTCACATTGAATAAGCGCCTGGATTCAGGATCCATGTCAAGGGTGGAAACTGAAGTACTTTCTACCTCATTGAATTCTTCTGCCATCATAACCACCTTAGGCCTTCTGCACGATGTAGATTCCATCCTGGAAAGTCCTCGGATCGAATCTCTTGATCTTGGTCTTCTGTTCAATGTTTGCGGCAGTCTGCCCGACATCTTCCTTGTTGATTCCGGAAACAGAGACCTCGTTTCCAGTAACCTTAACCTTTGTCTCGCCAAGTATTTTTGCAACTCTTGGCTTCTTTTCTCCAAGGAAGTTCCCGATTATGAGGGTTTTGCCATCGACTTTTACCTGCATAGGGAAGTGAGCGTACACAATGGTCATTTTGTACTCAAAGCCTTCACTCACGCCTGTGACCAGGTTGTTGATGTGGGAGGTAAAAGTCCCTACCATAGCTTTCTGCTCTTTCCTGGAGGATTCTGCATCCACCAGTATTTCTTCTCCCCTGACTTCGATCTTGATTCCGGGGTACCATAACTTTCGTTCAACAGTTCCCTTCGGACCCCTGGCTGTAAAAACATCCCGAGAGAGAGAGACGGAAACTCCTTCAGGAATCTTTATTGTTCTTGCAATTTCCTTAACCATTTCCTGTTCCCTCCTCAGTATACATAAGCAAGAAGCTGCCCACCAATCTTTTTCTCACGGGCTTCGTACTGAGAGATAACCCCGCTTGAAGTTGTTACGATAAGGGCGCCAAAGTTCTTTGCTGGCAGAAACTGCTTTTCCCAGCGCTCAAAGCTGTCAGTTCCTACGGAATACCGCGGCTTGATTGCACCGCATTTGTTGATTCTTCCCACGAGGGTAACACTGAAAATTCCAGCCTTTCCATCATCTATAAGCTCGAAATCTCCAATATAACCGAGATCTTGCATAACCTTCAACACATTGCCAATGTTCTTTGAAGCAGGCCTGATAATACAGGAACTCTTCCCAATGACTTCTGCATTTTTAATTGTGGAAAGGGCGTTTGCAAGAGGATCAAGTAATACCATTTTAATCACCTTACGAATACTTTTCAAAACCCATCTCGTGGGCAATTTCCCTGAAACAGTGTCTGCAGAGGTAGATATCGTATTTGCGAACAAGGCCCTGCCTTCGCCCGCATCGTTTGCATACGTTTACTCCTCTTCCGGACTTATCTATCGTCTCTGTCATTTACATGACCTCCACGCCATAGCTTTCGTTAAGGAAGACAATCGCATCCTCAACTGTAACCCTGTGGTTGGCCGGGATCTTCCTGGTTGCAATTCTCCTCTTGCAGATTCTTTCTCCAGGGCGCTTGATCACAACTGTTACGTCCATTCCGAAAACCCCGATATTCGGGTCATATCTCATGCCCGGGAAGTCGGTGTGTTCTTCAATTCCGAAAGAGACGTTTCCGAGAGAATCGAACTGGGATCTAGCCAGAGTTTTTTCAACGATACCTAATGCGATCTCAATGAACTTCTGGGCCCTCTGGCCTCTCAGAGTTACCTTGCAGCCTATGGGTTCGCCCTTCTTGATCGCAAAAGCCGGGAGAGTCCTCTTGGCAAAGCACCTTACAACTCCCTGCCCGGTGACGGTCTTGAGGATTTCTTCAGCGTTTACAAGGTGCTGGCCACTTTCTCCAACACCCATGTGAACAATTACCTTCTCAACGACTGGAGTGCGCATGGAATTACTCACTTAGCTCACCACCCAGCCGAATCTCAGGTTTGTCCTCTCCGATCACAATAACGTAATCTTCGATTGTTTCGAAATCCTTTTCCCCGGAAATCGCGACCATATTATGCCTGGAACTCTTAACTTCCTTGATCTCCGTGATCTTTCCGATTTCTCCTGAGTGCTGGCCGCCTACTATCATTGCCAGGTTGCCAACCTTGAACTCAAGGTGTTTTACGACCTGTTTGTCAGGAACTGAGAGAATCAGAGAGTCCTTTGTCCCGTACTCGTTAGAGCCAAGAATGTTGGTTCCGTCGCTCAGGTTAAGCTGCACTTTTCCTCCCTTGAGGGTAACCTTGTTGTTAATTCTGCACAGCTTGTTCACCTGTGTTTCATTCAATTTGTGGAGTGTAAGACGCCCCTTGTCGTCCTGAAGCATCCTGTATGCTTCGTTTACGAGCGGGAGTGTAATTACATCAAAGAGCCCTACCGGAAATCTCAGGTCTTTCCTGGGAATTCCATCCACAAGAACCTTACCTTCCGAGAGGATCCTTTTACCTTCCCTGCTGTTATTCACAAGCTTGAGAATGTCCCGGATTATGATTCCGAGCGGAAGACTGCGTGCCTGGCTGTGAGTTCCCGGGCGGGTGGTGGAGACCCACTTATAACCTTTTCTCCCGACCTTCCAGCTTCTTGGGATTGATAATCTTTTCTGGTGTGTCACAAAATCACCTGCCTCACTTCTTAATGCTTGATGCTCTGCGCCCGTCTTTCAGTTCAAGTTTTGTGATCATAACGTTGGAGGGATAAATGGGTCTTGGGACTTCGGTGCCGTCCACCTTGGTGGAAATTACTCCGTCCACGGAAATTGTGCTGTCCCGAAGAGAAACGGTCTGGACCTTTCCTTCAGTGCCCTTAAAATCTCCACGCATAACCTTCACGGTGTCTCCCGTGATAACTGCAGCGCTTCTTGTACCGTACTCCTTGGAGAGTACTTCACTGAGCCTTGCACCCATGAATTTTTGTCTGATGTGCAGAGGCGCATTGTATCTTGCTTTTCTCTGCTTTCTTGGCTGTTTTGATACCATAGTCGCCACCTCAGACAATAATAGATGCCGTGGTCCCGATCTTGGGGAACCTCTCAGCTACTTCTCTTGCCACAGGACCTTTTATGTCCGTGCCTTTTGGAATTCCGTCTTCGTCCGTGATTACCATGGCGTTGTCCTCAAAGGACACATGCAGCCCGTCAGGACGGCGGAACTCCTGTTTCTGGCGAACCACCACTGCGAGGAGAACCTGTTTCCTCATTTCGGGTGTGCCTTTCTTTACTGAGACGACGCACATGTCGCCAATTCCTGCGCAGGGCATTCTGTTTTTGACTCCCCTGTACTTCTTGACAGAGATAATCTCAACGACCTTGGCTCCGGTGTTGTCCACACACTGAATCTTGGCGCCTGCGTTCAGAGCCCTTGGGATGCTGGAGCGTATGCCTTTCATTTGGGCACCTCCGCCTTAACTACCACATAGGACTTGGTCTTGCTTATACGCCTGCATTCTGCGATCGTGACAATGTCACCGACTTTTGCGGAAATGCAAGGCGGGTTGTGTGCGTGAACCTTCGAGCGTCTCTTCTCGTATCTCTGGTATTTCGGCACCATTTTCATGTATTGCCTTTCAATAACTACCGTATTGCCCATCTTGCTGCTGACCACGGTACCTACAAGGATTTGACCTCTTACAGGAAGTGTTCCGTGGAAGGGACAGTATAAATCTTCACATTCTTCTGATGGCGCCGGTATATTCAATCCAATGTCTCTTGCCATGAGTTTAGCCCCATTTACGTAACTTTTTGATGTTCTTAATCCGATTCTCGGGTTGTGAGAGCAACAGGTTTCCCTGAATTTTAACGAGCATATCGGATCTGCGGCCTTTTTCTGAGAGCTCGGCAGGGATCCGGAAGAGAATTTCCGAATCCGCCTTTGGAATCTTCAGTTCCCGCGACTTTGAGTTTTCTACGATTAACATATTTTTTGTTTCGTCTATCACTCGTCCGCGGGTTCCTGTCAATGATGGATTAGTGGAACGAATAACCTTAATTTCGAGCCCTATCAATTCATGGTAGATAAGGGTCGAAGGTACAATTTCCACTTTAGATTTCATTTAGCTCATGCTGAATTGTCTTTATCCGGGCAATGGTTCTTCTGATCTCTCCGATCCGACCCGGATTGTCAGGAGCCCCGCCTGCAGAGGTAAGAGCACGTTCCCTGATCAATTCATTTTTCAGGGTTTCGAGTTCGTCAGCCCGTTCCTCAAGTGACATGGTCCGGATTTCACTGGTTCTAAGGATTGCCATTATTCTTTAGCCTCCTTGTGAACCCGTGCCATCGGGTGCCAGTAGTCGTAGCCCTCATGCTTGTGCTGCCAGACACCATTGACCTGTCTTCGGACTTCTTCCGAGCCCTCGACATAGATAAGTTCGGCTTCTTCAAAGTCTTCGGATGCCTCAGGCTGGGATTCTTCCTCAGCTTCTTCGGGTTCTGCGACGACTTCGACTACCTCTACTGCTTTCTCGGGTGCTGCTGCAGGAGCTATGGGTTTTGCCGCGCGTTCCTTTTTAGGGGCTTCAGCGGGTTTCTCAGCCGGTTTTTCGGCAGGCTTTTCAGCGGGCTCAGCGATAATCTCGCTTGCTTCCTTCATCCTGAATGAGTCAGGCAGGACAACGTCCGGCTGAATGATCCTGACTTTACAACCAAGGGTTCCGAGCTTTTTGATTGCCGTTGCAAACCCTTCGTCTACGACCTCTTGTACAGGGTGTCCGGAATGCTTTACGTGCCCGTCAATGAATTTTTCAACTCTTGACCTGGAACCTGTAAGCTTTCCGGAGATTATAACTTCACAGCCGAGTGCGCCGGCACTCATGACTGCCCGAATGGTATTGTGTCCGGCCTTCCTGAAATACCATCCTCTTTCAATTGAAGATGCGAGCCTGGACGCCATCATCTGGGCGTTAAGTTCAGGTCTCCTAACTTCCTGGGCATCAATCTGCGGGTTTTCGATGTTGTACTTGATTGCAACGTCCCTGGTAAGCTTTCTGATGACCTTTCCGGCTTTCCCGATTACCATTCCCGGCTTTTCGGAATAGATAACAATCTGGGTGCCCATTGGGGTCCTGTTAAGCTCCATGCCGCCGTATCCAGCTCTGTTCAGCTGCTCTGCGAAATACTCGTCCATGGAGGCCTTGACATACCCATCATTGACGAACTTTCTCTCTATTGCCATTTAGCGCACCTCGGAAAGAATCATCTCGATATTTACAGTTTCCGTGTCTTTGGGAGTAGCCCGTCCTCTGGCTCTCGGCATAAACCCGTGAATTACCCTTCCGCGCTGAATAGCAACATGGGTAATATACATGTTTGCGGGTTCAAGGCCTTTATACTCGGCATTGCTTTCCGCGTTTTTCAGGACTTTGAGGATCTCCTTTGATGCACCGACAGGGTATCTGCCTGCAGCCATCGGACCTTTCCTGTGCCCTGTGCCTTCATGGTGTCTCTTGAAGGGTACTGCCTTTTTAAGGGCAATTACGTCTTCCAGATACTTCCTTGCTTCAGCAGCTTTCATGCCTTTGATTTTGCAACAGATCTCACGGGACTTTTTAGGGGAAATGTGAAGTTCAGAACCCATCGCCTTAGAGGTGATCTCGGGATCTCCATTAACTGAATAATCAATTCTTGCCATTCCCATTCACCTCATTTCAGCGGCACGAACCTGCTTGAACGGGTTGCTCCCACGCCGGCACTGCCGTGTGAAACCTTTGATCTTGTGGGTGCAAATTCTCCGAAGCGGTGTCCGATCATTTCAGGCTGAAGTTCCACACTTATAAATTGTTTTCCATTGTGGATTTCAATAGTCTGCCCGATCATTTCTGGAAGGATGATCAGGTCTCTGTGGTGAGTCCTGACATTCTTTCCTTCCTTGAACTCGTGCAGAACTTTTTTCTGCCCGTCTGTGAACCCGCGTTTGATGCTCCTGCGCTCTCTTGAAGGCAGAAGTTCTGCAAACTCTTCAATGCTCAGTTCCTGAAGTTCTGAGACGGTTTTCCCGCGGTAGGTGAACTCACCCTTTCTCTTCGGTAACCTTGATGATGATTTTTTAACCATAACGAATACCCCTCATCAGCGCTTCATTCCGGTCCTTCTTGCTGCAATCAGTCCGACCTTTCTTCCGGGCGGGGCGTTTCTGCTAACAGTTGTGGGCTTTCCAGGGTGCTTCCAGGCACCTCCACCGAACGGGTGGTCACGTGGATTCATGGCAACACCTGAAACCCTGGGATACTTTGCAGCTCTTGTTTTCATCTTGTGATACTTTTTCCCGGCTTTGAGCCATGGCCTGTCCACTCTGCCGCCGCCTGCAACAATACCGACAACTGCCCTGCAACTTGGGTTAAGCCATTTAATGGAACCTGAAGGCATTGCTATTGCAGTCCTGTTAGGCTCATGAGTTACAACAGTTGCATATACTCCAGAGGAGCGAACGAACTTGCCGCCGTCATTTGGCTTTGATTCGATATTGCAGACAAAGAAACCTTCGGGCACATTTCCTATAGGAACTATATTCCCTGGCTTGACCTCGGCATTGTCTCCGCACTCGATTACGTTTCCTACTGCAACACCCTCGGAAGCCAGCAGGAAAAGTTCTTCCCCGTTTTCAAAGGCAACTTTTGCAATCGGAGCTGAGCGGGCAGGGTCGTGCTCGATGTCTATAACTTTCCCTTGAAGGGAAGTATTTTCATCAACACGGGGGTGCCTCAGATCTGCCTTGTACTTGTGAGAAGGAGCTCTGTAGGTCGGAGTACCTCTACCCCTATTTTGTGATATGATTCTTTTACCCATAAATCACACCTCACATCAGTCCTATCCGAGTTGCAATCTCGTGTGCCGATTCAGGCGCTTCGAATGCCAGGATTGCTTTTTTCGTGCCCTTCATGGTGGTCATGGTCCGCACGGACTTTACTTTGAACCCGTACAGTTTTTCAACATCCTCTACGATCTGCTTCTTGTTTGACCTGGTATCCACGATAAACTGGAGCTTGTTTTCGTCAAGCAACATCATCGCTTTTTCAGTAACAAAAGGATAATTGATAGAACTCATTGGAATGCACCCTCCAGCTTCTCAATTGCAGATTCTGTCCAGATAGTAAGGCGCCCTGCATGAGTACCCGGTGCGAGCAGCTCGGCATTCAGTGAATTCACTGTTACGACGTCTACTCCAGACAGGTTTCTTGCAGCTTTCAGGATAGGGGCATTTTCCCCTGCAACAATCAGGATGCTCTTTTTGTGCTTGTATTTCCTGCCTCTGAGCTTACCGCGGCCGGCTCTGATGTGCCTTCCGTATTTTGCCCTGAGTACGTCTTCGTAGACCCCGACAGCCTGCAGGAAGTTTATTACCTGCTTTGTCTGATCCAGGCCTTCAAGAGCGTTTTCCGTAACAATCGGAAGCTCGGCTTCAAAGATATGCCCTCTCAGGCTTACAAGAGTCGGGTCGCGGGTTGCTGCGATTGCAGAGCGGATTGCATAGCGGCGTTCCTTGGTGTTGACTTTCTCGCTTCTGTCAGCTTCGGGTTTTGGCGGGTGGGCTCTTCTTCCGCCTCTTGCATGCGGGACTCTTGCAGCTCTGCTGCTGTTTATAAGCCTTGGAATCTGGGCAACACCTCTTCCGGAACCCCAGGATCTTGCAGAAGTATTCATTCCTGCATAGAGACGGGGACCGTAGGGCTGAAGCCTGTTTGCCTGTGCCGCAAGCACTGCCTTTTTAATCAGGTCAGGGCGGTAATCCACATCAAACACATCAGGAAGCTCAATTTCCCTGACAACCCTCCCTGTAAGGTCTATTGTTTTTGCTGTAGCCATTTTACTTCACCCCTGCTTGGATTCCCTGCTTATGTGAAGGATATTCGGTTCGCCAAGGTCGGCTTTCTTTGCCCTGATCGGATCTCGGAGTCTGATAAGCCTCTTGGAAGGTCCGGGAACACTGCCTTTGATCAGCACATAGTCCCCACGGACCAGGCCGTAGTTCATAAAACCGCCGTCAGGAGTGATGTCTGCTCCGTCGGACCCGATCTTAAGGATGCGCTTGTTGAACTCAGTCCTCTGATGATATCCCATTTGACCCATCTGGGGAACTCTCCAGGAAACGTGGGCAGGATGCCAGGGACCAAGAGTACCGATCTGCCTGAGGCTGCCCTGTCTGGAGTGCTTGCCTTTCTGAAGCTGAATGCCCCATCTTTTTACAGGACCCTGGGTACCTTTTCCAATGGTAATTGCGGCTGTATCAACAAGTATTCCGGTCTTGAAAACGTCGGTAACGCTTACCAGGGTGCCAAGAATCGACTTTGCGTACTCGAATTTGGTGTTGAGGTCCCTGGCGCTGATTCCGGATTCCATGATGTCGGGCGTCTTTTTAGGGACACCGGTAAGGCTCTTTGGCAGGGTGTAGATAACTGCCTTGATATCGCTTATCCTGCCTTCGTCGATCAGTTTTCCAATCGTTTCAAGGGTTTCGGCCAGGTTCTCGGCTGCCGGTACAGGGATCCTGCGCTTGAGTTCAGGATCGAGATCTGCTGCCCATGCCTCCGCGATTGCCTTTTCCCCGGAGCTGTCTTCTGTGTAAGCCCGGATTGCTGCAACCCTTATTGCAGGAGTTTCGATGACAGTCACCGGTACGGAAATTTCCATACCCTGGGTAAGGCTGTACTTTATGTCATCAACCATGATCACGTGGGTCATCCCCACTTTGTACCCTGCAAAACTCTGTAACCTTGGTTCACCTGTAGCCTCCGGCCAGGCTCTGAACCGTGGAATGTGGCTCTTTGCCCTTTTGCGCGGACTGAATGCGAGGGAACCTCGTTTTGGTCGGTGTATGCTTGCCATATTTCTACTCCGTAAATTTCAATTGAAATACCAGCCCCTCCGGTCGGCACAACTAGAGTGGCAAAAGAAAAACGCACTGGATTCCCCGAACGCTACCAGGTGGGGGAGGGATGACTTTCAGACCTGCCTGGCAAGAATTGCCTCGAGCAGACCAGAGCTTTATGCTCCCGGTACCCTAATTCCTTCAGGTATCTGCAAATATCCGATCCTCTTCCCAGCTTGTCTAGCAGGAGCATACGCTTAAAGGACCGATTTTACGATCCTGGCAGACCCAAATCCAGGCATCCGGCCCTGATTTGAAACATTCAGTAATCTGATTTGAAACTTCAGTATTCGGTAACCTGATTTTGAACTCAGTAACCTGATTTGAAACTTCAGTATTCAGTGACTGCAACCGCGACTCATCGAAAACCTGAACAGTCTCGTGCGATTTTAGGCGCCGTAACGGCGCCAAAAGCGGGCGTTTCAAAGCATTGGCCCTTTGACACTCATGTTGATCCGACTTTTCTCACTGGATTTATCTTCAATGCAGGAAATCGACCGTAAAGAACGGCAGAAAACCCTATTTCCCGGAAACTTCCGGGAAGTTAGCATTAAGCATCACATTGATATGATTAGATAATTTCAAACACTAAAGTGCATGAAATATCCATCTCGGATGTACTTTGCCTTTAAATAGCACATCTAATATATAAAACCTTTGTAGAGAAATGGGATAATTCTGAAAGAAGAATCAGTTACAGGGGAGAAAAAAGGAAGTTAGTTTGAATGTGAAAACTCATCATTGTTGGATCGAAGAATTGAGACATAGAATCACACCCGTAAATGATACTTGCTTCAATAAGTAGTAACCAGCAGGAACTTACAAACCGGATTAGCAGATGATACTATAATACATAAGCCGGATTGGAAGTATATAATACATAGCCATTACAGAAAAATACTTGAAAATACAACTGCTGCAAATCTGAAGAGCAAAGGAAGAACTGCCAGATTAGAAAAGCTACTAAAGTTTACTTCATTATTTTTCCAATGCTCAGATTTTGAATACCCAGATTTTTAAATGTCTTTTTTAAAAGAAAAGGTATGACCATATAATCCATATTTGCAGGCAATTTTGAGGTAAGATTGGAGACATTCCGGAGCAGGCTGCAGGATAACATGCAGAAAACCTGCCTTCAGAAGTAAAATCTTCTTTGGAGCATAAGCGAGATCCGGAAGAAAATTCTTCAGGGGGAAATGTGACGAAAAAAAAGATTTTTCAGTAATGGAAAGCCCGGATATGTGGATGGTAGAGATCTTAACCGAAATATTATTACTGCTGCTCTACGGAGGGAGAAAAACCTTGAAAAATGAACAAGCTTTTACAGGAAAAGAGAACCTTTAAATTCCTTAAAAGATCCTGTAAAACTCGGTAAATCTCTTTGCAAAGAGAGATCCATTTTAATGAATATATGAATGCCGAATAAGGATAAATTAAAACCGAGATTGACGTATAAAAACTAAAGAAGCCAGATCCTGACCAAACTGGATTTTAAACAGGATGAAACTCTGAACAGGAACATAAAACCCAGGATTAAGCAGGAAAGAGGATAATTAAGGGGTATAGTAATTGAAAAAAAGAACAGGGATATATAACGGAATGTACGGTAGAAAATTGAGATTAACCTGGATTGCTTTGATCCTTATTTTTTCACTCATTTCAGCATCAACAGCAGGAAACAGCACAGACAGCCAGGAAAATCCCGGACTGGATCTGGAACAGAAAGTAGAAGCAGGTAACGGCACAGGCGGCCTGGAAAGTGTCGAAGTGGGTCTGGAAGAAAAAATAGAAGCAAGTAACGGGATAGATAGCAAAGGAAGTAAAGAAAAAAACCTCAAGCCAGAAATCGAAGCAAGTAACGGTATAAACAGCCCGGAAAGTGCCGGAGATAGACAGGAGTCAAATATCGGAGTAAATAGCGAGACAGACAGCAGAGAAAGTGAAGGAAAAAATAGGGAACAAAAAACCGGAGAAATTAAAGTCACAGAAAATCCAGAAAGTTTCGGGGATAAACCTGAGCCAGGGATAGAAGATGAAAAAGGGACAGAAAGCCCAGGAAATGAAGAGGCGAATCCGGAACAAAAAATAAGGCGGACAAAAGCTCGCAGAGTATAGAAGAAAAAAGTGAAGAGAAAAGTGCACAGAGAAACCTGAACAAAAAACCGGAGCAAATAACGACATCGACAACCAGGAAAATATAGAAGATAATCTGGAAACAAAAGCAGGAGCGGAAAGAGAAAAGAATGCATACACAGAGACAGACAAACAGGAAAGCATTGGAGAGAAGCCAGAACAAAAACAGGAGGCAAAAGACGGTTCAAACAGTCAAGGAAATAAAGGAGAAAACCTGAAACTAAAAATAATAGCAGAAGATAGGACAGACGGTTCAGGAAGTGCCGAAGCGATAACTGAATCAAAAACAGAAGCATGTAATGGGGCAAAAAGCCTGAAAAGTGCGGGAGTGAACCCTGAAACAAAAATCGAAGCATGTAACTTGACAAAAAGTCTGGAAAGTGGGAGATTGAGACCTGAAATAAAAACAGGAGCATTAAATTGGACATACAGCCCAAAAGAGGAGGTAAAACCTGAAACAAAACCAGAGGAAAGTAGCTGGAACAATCTGAAACTCATACTGTCATATCCCTATTCCCTTCATTCATTCTATACCACAAACAAGAGCATAAAGGTAAACTATAAAGGTCCTGAAGCCTTCGGACAGCAGAAAGTGGATATATACCTTGTCAAGGAACACAACCTGAATATTCCTGAAGAAGCCGTTACAGATGCCATGAATGAGAACACGATGAGCTTCGAAGACGTCTTCAACAACAATACAGAATCTTACATCCAGATACCTGCGACTTTGAACGAAGACGGAGACCTGTCTCCCCTGACTCTTGGCCCTCTTCCTGCTGGCAGTTACTGGGTTCTCATAACGCTTGCAGGAAACGAAACGGAAACGCCTGAACCGGAAAAAAAGATTATTTCAGCAAACTATTTTGAAGTCCTGGAATACGAATTGGAAGCAGATGCCCCGAATACCCTCGAAGAAGGCGATAATTTTGAAGTTAACCTTAGCCTGAAGAATGCGCCTGCTCAGGAAAACTACACATACTGGGCTGTGCTGATAAGGGAAGATGCCTATAGAGCAAACATAAACATAAGCCCCAATGCAACGACAACCGGAACCAGTGCCTTCGTAGATGGATTTGACATCACCAGGAGCCTAGGCATCAACTTGACAAAATACGAGTCCATACCCGGAAAAGCCGAACTTAAAAATGAAATCCAGACTCTCATAGGAGAAGGAAACGGCACAATAAGCATAGGCGAGGAAAACCAGAGTACCCTTTCCCTGACAAGCCTCGGACTCCCTCCAGGAAACTACGTCCTCTTTGCAGGCGCCTATGAAAGAAATAAAGGCCTGGCAGGCATAGCCCAGAGAAAACTGACAATATCCTCAACCGAAAAATCATATGAGTCAGTCTCGAAATCCAATTCGAGCATTCAGGGAAAAGCATTAGCAGATGTCGTAAGAGATTAGTTATAAATATTCTCCGTCGGGCAGGCTTTGAAGGAACAATCTTTATCGGGCTTGCTATACTGAGGATAAAGGCTAAAGCCCGAAAAGACAGACTGGAAAATGTTTATCCAGTCTTGATAAGCACAGAAAACACAAAAAGGCACAGTAAATCTCAACCCATACTCTAAAATACATACGATAACAGAAGAACTCAATCAGGGCACAATAACCACGGAAAACACGGAAAGCACGGAAAAACTGTAGTTTTGTAAATTGTCCGCTTGAGCGAGCAGAGCGAGTGAAACGGACCGCGTACTCCCGAGGCGCAATTCGGGTGGCGCAATTCGGGCGAGGCGCAATTCGGACGGAAATCTTTGTGCCCGTTTTTTCTCTATTCCGTGTTTTTCGTACTTTCAGTAGTTCTAATCATTCCACATTTTATACCAGGTGAAGCATGGAAAACCCAGAATAGACTCTTAACTACCGACGGCGAAAGAGTTGTTCCCGTTTTTTTCTCTATTACGTGTTTCCCATAGCTCACCTTTAGTTTATGATTGGTAAAAAGGATCAGGCAACTCACTATATCTATACAGGCGTTAAAGGAGAAACTATACTTTTATTCAGTCTATCCTGAGACTCTGAAAGACACTCAAGGGTACAGTAGACAGCTTTTTCCTCCACACTTTTCAGGACGACAAATTCACTCCCGCAATTCGGACAAATTTTTTTTGTGTAGTTCATTAGATACCACCGCTCATTTTAATTCTCATTTTTTGCACTGGCATTTGATAGACTTCAATCACTTTTTTTATCTAAGGGCAAAGAATTAAGGATTCCCGATATTGTAACTGAATAACACATTGAGTAAAGAATGTTTTTTCTTATCAATAATTACCCCTTTTTGTTCAAACTTTTCTTTTTATCATTTAATGGGGTGATATATAGTAGATTTCACGAGGTAAATAGTTTTAAGAACAATAGTTTCTAACAAATGATACTGAAAGAGTGAATGTAGATAAATAACTTACTTGTTTTCAGATTAATAATGATATCACAAAACCCATTTTATTCTTAATCATTAGAATTTTTCAGAATTGTTTTCATGATCCGAAACTCTATTGGGCACTCAAAATAGGAGATTCAGAGAAGTAATTTTAAGTTTTGGGATCGGCTCAATATAAATAAGGCAAAATTGTGTCCCGATAGGAAATTAAATCGGACTATTTTAAGAAAACTATCAAAATGAAATAAATAATATCTGAATTTATTATTAGTGCTTCGATTCCAAAATAATTGGAACAGATTGAAAGAAGGGGAAGCTACAATCATTCCTTCTTACGTCCGAATACGGAAGCCAGCATGTTATAATGTGGTTTGCCGCATACAGCCCAGGATATTAAAAAGCAAAGCACATAAGCCATGATGATTTATCTGCATGTTATCCAGAAATTATGCGGTCATTGCAGTGAAGACAAAAATTGCCGAAAAAATACTAAAATTGAGATTCAGGACCTTGCTTTTTGAAGGAATTGCTTTCGCAAAATCCGTTTTTACTTTTGTCCAGAGCTTGAGAAATAGGAAAAATCTGAAACTTCGGTTCTGGCTTCCAATTTTTCTGTGTTTGGTCACCTCCCCCGGAGCTGCTGCCATTCACAGCTGGAAATTTATCCCTAAAAATCCCGTAGTTGCGGATATGATAGGAAACAGGTGGACGAGCTGCCCCCACTTTCCAGTCAGATATCCCTAAGGAAAGTATTGGATAAGGATCGACGGAAAAGCAAGAGTTCCTGACGTCAAACTCAAGATCACAGGGCTCCAGCAGATGAAGATGGATTTAGAAGGGAATTTCAGTTACAAATAAGACACTGAATACATATCTGGAGGTAACTTTGAGGATCCGAAAGGAAACTCTTCCGAGGAAAACGGAACGAAAAAAGAAGATTTTTCAGTAATGGAAAGCCAGGATATGTAGATGGAAGGGATCTTAACCTGAATTACTGCTGCTTTATTTAAGGAGAAAAACCGTTGAAAAATGACCAAGCGTTTACAGGACAAAAGAATCTATAAAATTCATAGAAGTTCCAGACAATCCCTGAAAATCTCTTTAATAAGAAATATCTATTTTAATAAATGTATGAATGCCGAATAATGCTAAATTAAAACAGGAACTGATGTTTAAAAACCTCAAAAAGTCAAATTCTAAACAAACCAGACTCTAAACAAGAAACCCTGAGCAGGAACAGAAAACCCAAGATTAAGCAGGAAAGAGAATAATTAAGGAGTGTAGTAGTTGAAAAAAAAAACAGGAACATATAACGGAATATACGGTAGAAAATGGAGATTAATCTGGACTGTTTTGATCCTTATTTTTTTACTAATTTCAGTATCAGGAGCAGGAAACAGTACAGAAAGCCAGGCAAGTGACGGAATGAGCCCGGAGTCAAAAATAGACGACGGCAACAGTACAAACAGTATGGGAAGTGCAGGAGAGGAACTGGAGCCAGATATAGGAGTGAGTAACGAGACCGGAAGTGAAGGAGAAAGCCCGGAGCCAGATATAGGAGTGAGTAACGAGACCGGAAGTGAAGGAGAAAGCCCGGAGCCAAAAATAGAAGCAAGTAATGGCACAGGCAGTCCAGAAACTGCAGAAGAGGAACTTGACTCAGGGACAGGAGCAAGCAACAGCACAGATAGTCGGGAAAATGTAGGAACGGGACAGGAATCAAATACAGGAGTAAGTAACGAGACCCACAACAAAGAAAGTGGAGACGGAAACCCGGAATTAAAAATAGGGTTAGGTAACGAAACCGAGAATGAAGAAAGTGAAAAAGAAAACCCAGATCAAAAAGCAGGAGAAAACAACAGCACAGAAAGTCATGAAAATTTTGGGAATAAACTTGAACCAGGCACAGGAACGGAAAAGAGGATAGAAAGTTCAGGAAGTGAAGACGCAAATCCGGAACAAAAGACAGGAGAGGAAGAAAGCTCAGAAAATATAGAAGGGGAAGTTGAAGAAAAGACAAGGATAAATAACGATACAGATAACCAGGAAAGTATCGAAGATGATCGGGAAACAGGGACATACGATGAGACTGACAGCCGGGGATATGTTGTAGAGATACCTGAACAAAAACAAGAGGCGAGTGACGAAGACAGTCCAGAAAACGACGGAGCAAACCTGAAATTAAGAGTAAAGACAGGAGATGGAACAGACATTCAAAAAAGTGTCGGAACGAAAACTGAATCAAAAACCGAAGTATGCAACGGAACAAAAAGCCTGAAAAGTATGGGAGTGGAGACTGAACCAAAAACCAAAACATGCAACGGTACAAAAAGTCTGGAAAGTAAGGGAGTGAAACCTGAAATAAAAGTATGCAACTGGACATACAGCGCAGGAAACGAGGAGGTAATGCCTGAGATAAAACAAGAGGAAAGTAGCTGGAACAATCTGAAATTCATAATATCATATCCCTATTCCCTTCGTTCATTTTATACCGTAAACGAAAGCGTGAAGATAAGCTATAAAGGGCCTGAAGCTTTCGGACAGCAGAATGTAGACGTATATCTTGTCAAGGAACGCAGCCTGAATATTCCTGAAGAAGCCGTTTCAAATGGTATGAATGAGGGCACGATTAGCCTCGAAGATATATTCAATAACAATACAGAATCTTACATCGAGATACCTGCGGCTCTGAATGATGGCGGAGACCTATCTCCCCTTACGCTTGGCCCTCTTCCTGCTGGCAGTTACTGGATCCTTATAACCCTTGCAGGAAACGAAACGGAAACTTCCGGACCGGAAAAAGAGATTCTTTTAGCAAACTATTTTGAAGTTCTCGAATACGAAATGGGAGCAGATGCTCCGTATGCCCTCGAAGAAGGCGAAAATTTTGAAGTCAACCTGAACCTGAAGAATGCGCCTGCTCAGAAAAGTTACACGTACTGGGCTGTTCTGATAAGGGAAGATGCCTATACAGTATACAGAGGTACAGGCCCAAGCTGGATGACAGCCGGGACCAGGCCTCTCGTGAACGGGGTCGACATCATCAAGAATTTAGAAACTAATTTGACAAAATATGAGTCCAGAGCCGGAAAAGACGAGCTTAAGAGCGAAATCCAGACTCTGGTAGGAGAAGGAAACGGCACGGTAAGCATAGGCGAGGAAAACCAGAGTACCCTTTCTCTGACAAGCCTTGAACTTCCTCCAGGGGACTACCTCCTCCTTGCAGGTGCCTATGAAAATGACGACGGGCTTGCAGGTATAGCCCAGAAAGAGCTGAGAATCTCCGCCGAAAGCTCATACGGGTTGGGCTTGAAATCCAGCTCAGGAAACCATACCTTCGGTAATATCTCTTCAATGAAAAACAAAGTATCTTCGTTTATGGGAATTAACTCCATTCTCGAAACTCCAAAAGCATTCATATTCGAAGATATCAAGCCCTACATTCAGGCAAAAGCAATAGTAGAAGTCGTAAGAAATCCTCCAAAAGTCCCCTCCTTCCTCTTAGGCTTTGCAGGAACCCTCTTGATCGTGCTTGCTATACTGAGGAGGATAAAGAGATAAAGCCTGAAAAGACAAAAGGACACGTGAAACCCCAATGCATACTTTAAAAAAACGACAGTAGAAGAACTCACTCAAGAAACAATAACCACGGGAAAGACGGAAATCTCTGTGCCCGTCTTTTCTTTATTCTGCGTTTTTCGGTTTTCAGCGTTACTAACCCACGCTATACATTACAACCACCGGTGGGCGCGGAAAACTCTATCCAGAATGGGTGAACACGGAAAAAAAGAGGCACTCGGGTAAATAAACCCTCTTGAACGAATCTCAGTTTCTTTATTATAAATCAGTCCGCTTGAGCGAAGCGAAAAACAATTGTTACATCCATTTAGTCTGCTTGAGCGAGCGCAGCGAGTGAAACGGACCGCGCATCGTCGAGCCGCAACTCGACTGAAACGAACATCATGCTGTTGCGATTCCATCGCAACTCCCAGAAAATCTCCGATTTCCTGCGATCCCGAGGCGCAATTCGGGAAGCGAAACTCGGGCGTTAAAACTTTTTCTCGAAATACAGGTATCCGGTTTCTTCTTTTTGGAACGTAAAGCCGTGCTTGAGGTACATATCTATCGCTTTCGTAAGGGTCGAATCGGTTTTAAGCACGACGCCTGAACAGTTTTTTTCAGCAAAATCCAGGGCAGTCCTGAAAAGCTGTTTTCCGTTGCCTTTGCTCCGGAAATCTTTTTTAAGGTAGATACGCCTGATTTCGCACAGGTTCCCATCAAGTTTTCGGACGCCTGCGGTGCCTACGACCTTACCCTCGACAATTCCTACGAAAAAAGCGCCTCCGCTTCCAAAGTAATAACCGTTTATGTCCTTGAGGTCGGCATCTTTGAGCCGGTCGTGTTCAAAGCCGTGTTCCAGCAGCACTTCAAGGACAACATCACGGACTCCTTCCTTTCTGGAATCATCGTATCTCTGGATTATCATTTATTTCTCTCCGTAAACCGGACCGGGCAGTTCCTGTGCTTTTTCACCTGCTTGTTTTCAGGCTTTTTCTTGATATTTAAGGGTTAAAAATATTTCTGCGAATCGAGGTATTTCTCTGGATTTTTCAGAAAGTCAAGGGAAATTGTATAGAATATCTCCGTGCCCGTAATCAAGATTTTTTCATCAATATCAAACGTGCATGAGTGATTGATTTCCACTATCTTTTTTTCCGGGTTCCGGGTACCGAGTGAAATAAAGATCCCTGGAACTTTTTTCAGATAACTTGCAAAATCTTCGGCAGCAAAGGTTTTTTCAATTTCAGGGTAGACTGTGAGTTCCGGGAAACTCTCCTGCAGCTTTGAATGCACAGCATCTGTGAAAACAGGGTCATTTACAAGTACAGGATAACCGTGCAGGATATCAAGGTTGTAGTCAGGAAAGCCTGAAAATTCTTCTCCAGGTTTAATATATTTTTCTACTACGGTATCCAGGCACTCCTTTATCGTCCTGTCAATTATATCCGTGGTCTCCCTGTCAAAAGTCCGGTAGCTTCCGAGAATTCCTACACTGTCAGGAGTCCTGTTAAACTGAGCTCCTCCCTGGATTCTTCCCACTCCAAGGACATACTTATCCGGCTCAAGCTGCTTTTCCAGGGCAGGATAGAGGCTACTTATAAAGTCTGTTGCCATCAGGACAGGGTCAATGCAGCTTTCAGGCTTTGAGATATGGCCTCCTTTTCCTTTAAGAGTGACTTCGAACCTGTTGGTGCTTGCCATGAAAGGTCCGGGACGAAGGCCCACGCTTCCGGACTCGTGATTGGTAAAGATATGCATGCCCATGACCGCATCCACACCCTCAAGACCTCCTTCGGAAATCACCCTTTCCGAGCCGCCCGGAGGGATCTCTTCTGCAGGCTGGAAAATCAGGCGGATTTCTCCTGGAAAGTCCCTGTTTTCCTGAAAAAGCCTGGCAGCCCCAAAAAGTATTGCCATGTGCCCGTCGTGTCCGCAGGCGTGCATTACTCCCTTGTTTCTGGAAATATAGTCGCTATTCCTACCTGTTAATTCTTCCTGTACCTGCAGCCCGTCAGTGTCCGAGCGAAGGGCAATGCAGGGGCCAGGTAATGTTCCCCGGATGCTTGCAAGTACGCCGGTATCTGCAATTTTTCTGGCTTCTATTCCCAGTTCTCCAAGAATTTTCAGGATCCTCTTCTGGGTCTCAGATTCTTCAAAACTGAGTTCAGGGTATCTGTGAAATTCACGCCTCAGCCGTATAATCCAGGCTTCAAGCGCTTCTGCACTCGGGTTGTCTCTCAAAAGCATTACCTCGGATTTTCTGCGCCTGCAGTTATTCCGTTTACGTGCCTTTAATATTAAATGTTGATTATTTTAATATGGTTTATTTTAATATGGTTTATTTTTAATATGGTTTATTTTAATATGATTTATTTGGTGTATTTTATTTCAATATGTTTTATTTAGTACAGTTTATTTTAATATGTTTTATTTAGTACAGTTTATTTTAATATGTTTTATTTAGTACAGTTTATTTAGTATAGTTTATTTTAATCCTTCAGTATATATTCCTTCGGTATCTGTTACTCCGGGTATATATTATTCTATTTTGTTAGTCATTTGCTCAAAAATCAAAATACCTGACAATTATATACATGAATGCTACAATACATTTCCTGCCATTTATTACAAATTATTATAAAGCCCGGCAGTTAAGGTTCCTTAAAATCCGAGTACTCTTAAGTACTCTTATAAGTTCCAGGGATGGTATAAAATGCTCAAAACACGCCTGAGGGATTTTATCGTCACGAAAGACGACTGGCTTTTTGCGGTTTCCGACTATTTCCGTAACGATGGAATCCGGGCCATACTCCGTTACGTTCCGGATGAAAACGGAGAAAGGGAGTTAAACGGGAAAAGATATAAAAAATACGATTTCGGTCCGGCTTTCGAATTTATGAGGAAATACAGGCCTGAATGGGTACAGGATGTCCATGTGGTCCCGGAATCCGAGGTCAAACAGGTACTTCGCCCCTCGGATTTGATTCCCGAACTTGTAAATTCCAATAGTCGCGTAAGGGAAATCGTAAAAGTGCTTGATATGGCCGGAATTCCCAGGACAAGTATGGGAGTTACGGGTTCTATGCTCGCAGGCCTGCAGAATGAAAGTTCGGATATTGATTTTGTCGTTTACGGTCCTGTATGGTTCAGGGCAAGGGATGCCATAACTATTGCAAAACAGCAGGAAGGGCCCATTGAAGAAATCGATGATGAGATGTGGCAGAGAATCTACAGGAAGAGAATTCCCGACATTTCATTTGATGAATTCATACTGCACGAATCCAGAAAAGGCAACCGGGGCATGGTCGAGGGCACTTATTTTGACCTTCTTTTTGTAAGGGAATGGGACCAGATTAAAGAACCTCTTCTGCGCGGAAAGGATACAGTAAAAATGAAAATTGAAGCCGAGGTCAAAAATGCTGACTTTGCTTTTGACAGCCCTGCTTATTATAAAATCGAACATGATGAAATCGACCATGTGCTCTCATACACCCATACCTATGCAGGCCAGGCTCTTCCCGGAGAGATAATAGAAGCCTGCGGCATTGTTGAAGAGGTGGGAGAGATGAAGAGGCTTGTCGTGGGTACCTCAAGGGAGCCAAAAGGGGAATGGATAAAGTCTCTTACCTGGCTTGAGCAGTGCGGATATATTTGAAAGGAGAAAAAAGCAAATTAAAGGAACCTGAGCCTCTGCTCCAAATAGTCCGGGCTGAGAGAAAAAAAATGGAACTCAGGAAAAGACGGCTTTTACTAAAAAGTCCCGTTAGCCAACTTTCCGGTCCAGTTATCCTCTTCTCTTTTCGGGTTATTTCTTTCTCCTTAATATCCCGTACAAAACCAGTAATTCAACCGCTTCAAAAGCTACTCCAGGGCCAGGAGAGCTTTTCTTTTCTTCTTTTTCGACATCTGAAGCAGGAATTCCCTGTTTTTCCTCGTCAGACGGTTTGTCCTCGTTCAGCGTCTGATTTTCTCCTTTTTTGGCTGGAGAAATTTCGATAGACTGAATACTTTTTTCCGTGCTTGAGATTGCAAAGGGAGAAAAGCCCGGGGTTTCTGCAGTAAAGTAAAAGTAAGCTTCGTCTTCTCCGCTGAGGGCTGTAGACAGCGGATTCCATGCGTCCTGACCGTACCTGTACAGGGTTACTGTATTTTCGCTGATCCCCTGTTCGATAACCCAGGACCTGCTCACCCTGAAACTTACCCTGGCATTTTCAAGGTTTTCGGGGCTTGAAAAGCCGCTATTCCCAACCCAGATATTTACGTTCTTGTAGACCGTTCCGGGGGCAGGTTCCTTAACTATGGAAGATGTGTTTTTTAGCATCTCCACAATAGCGGTTGTTTTTCCGAAGCTCTTTTTCGGATCGAACTCCACAGTGACGATCTCATTCGCCCCGCCTTTAAAGGTAAAGCATGTGTGAGTTCCTTTGAAGACCTGCTTATTTGAAATTTCCTTGAGCTCTATATTCCTGCTTGATTCCGGAGAGCCGGCGCCTCCCCCACCTCCACTTCCTCCTCCGCTTCCTTCTCCGCTTCCTCCTCCGCTTCCTTCTCCGCTTCCTCCTCCGCTTATTCTCCGCTTCCTCCTCCGCTTCCTCCCCCGCTTATTCCTTCACCTTCTTCCGAACCGGAGGGTTTCTCTAATGCGGTTATATATCCTGTTTTTGTCCTGGTGTCATTTCCATAAGTACTGTTAGTCACCCTGAAGGTAACATTGTAGGTGCCAGGGTTTGCGTATGTGTAAACCGGATTCCTTTCGTTTGAGTCAATGCTCCCGTTCCCATCAAGTTCCCATTCCCAGAAATCCGGATTGCAGGAGGATAAGTCTGTGAACTGGACAGTCAGGGGTACGGCACCCAGGAGAGGGCTTGCGGAAAAGTCGGCTTCAGGCGGTGGGGAAACTATCACTTCTGAAAATCCCTCCACCGGGGCTGCAGGGATGGAATAAGCGGAAATCGTGCCAGAGATTGTGAAGTTTCCAGGCTCGGAATTTGAAGGGACGATCACATTATACAGAACGGTCTTTTCTTCCCCTGCTGAAAGGTTCTCAACCCAGATCCACTCCAGAGTAGACTTTTTGAAAGTGCTGATTTCCTGGAATGTAGCCCCGTTATTTTCCATCTGGCTTACATGCCACTCATCAGGGAGATTTTCATCAAGTGTCAGGGCTTCAACGTCCTGGTCCGCCTCTATATGTATGATTACTGTGAAATTTTCGCCTGTACAAACTGTTCCGGCAGATATTTCCCTGCTTGCCCCTATCCCTGCGGCTGAAGCCGGGAGTATCGTTCCGGCAAGAAGAAAAATAAAAGCAAAACCTGCAATAAAGCCTGAGAGCTTGATCCGGTCTTTAGTCCTGAAAACTTCGATAATATTCATGAAAATGAATCCTTAATTATTTTCCAGATCTTGTTTTATTGTCTAATTTATTTTTCAGATCTTGTTTTATTGTCTAATTCATTTTCCGGATCTTTTTCTATCATTCAATTTATTCCCCGGATTTTTCCAGCAACTATTACAAATTATTAATTATGTCTTGGTGTATATTATTATAACTGTGTGCCACCTCATTACTCTGATTGTCAAAGAAAATAGATTTCACATTGTCCCCATCCTTTTGAAAAATCAGAAATTGGACAATAACTTCAAACATGTCCGCAGTCAAAGTCACATATAAATAAGACAGTTACCTATTTCTCTTTTATGAAAACAAAGAAGAGTTATGTGTGGCTTATGCTGGCATTCATCTGTATCGTAACCGCAACTGCAGCTTTCCTGTACCATGCTTCTGCAGGAAATACAGCTCAGGTAAATAGACCTGAAGCTGCAATTAACGGAATCGAATCCGGTTCAAACATGGTTACTAAGGTACAACTTTCAAATCCTCTGGAGATCCTTACAGCAGGTGCTGAGGCAACTGATTCGGCTACTGAAGTTACTGTTTATAATGATGACCTTGCCCTTGTAAAAGAAAGGAGGGAACTTGACCTTAACTCCGGAGTCAACCGGGTCGAATATACGGATGTTGCTGCCCTTATTGACCCTACGTCAGTAATGTTTGAGGACACAAAAAATAAGGATACTGCTGTACTGGAACAGAACTACGAATACGATCTCGTGAGCAGTCAGAAGCTTCTGGAAAAGTTCCTGGACAAGGAAATTACTGCAACCGAAAAAGAAGGAGGGACGTATACAGGGACTTTGCTGAGCCATGACGGCGGGGTAGTGCTCAAGTTGAATGACGGCAAAGTCGTAACTCTTTCCGAAGTCACCAAAGTGGAATTTCCTGATTCTGCAGACCTGCTTACAAAACCTACCCTTGTATGGGAGGTCTATTCCCCTGCTGCAGGCAAGCGGAATGTCCTCACTTCCTATCTTACAGGCGGGATGAGCTGGAGGGCAGACTATATCGTGAAAACCAGCGCAGATGATACGAAGGCCGACATCCAGGGCTGGGTCAGTGTCGACAATGGAGCAGGGACAACCTATAAAGATGCCAAACTGAAACTGGTTGCAGGAGAAGTCCACCGCGTAGCTGTGCCCGCGCCTAACTATGCTTCAGAGATGCCTGCCGAAGGAGCAGTAACGTCAGAGGCTAAGGACAGCTTTGTTGAGGAATCCCTCTTTGAGTATCATCTCTACACACTTGAAAGGCCGGCTACCCTGAAGAATAACCAGGTAAAACAGCTTTCTCTGCTCTCCGCAGATTCCGTACCTGTGAAAAAGGAACTCGTTTTTGATGTCTCGAAAAACAATAACGTCCAGGTCGTCCTGAACCTGAATAACTCAAAAGAAAAAGGCCTTGGGATGCCTCTTCCTGCCGGCGTTCTGAGAGTATACAAAGCTGACTCCGGAGGGCAGCTCCAGTTTCTGGGAGAAGACAAGATAGACCATACCCCAAAAGATGAAGAGATAAAGGTCGTTGTCGGAAGCGCTTTTGATGTAACCGGCACGAGAACCCAGACCAATTACAATAAGGTAAGCTCGGATGTCTGGAGGGAAAGTTACGAAATAGAACTCAAGAACCATAAATCCGAAGCCCAGAAAGTAAAGATTGTAGAGCATTTCTACGGGGATTGGGAAATCACAACCAGCTCTGACACATACGAGAAAAAAGACGCCTTTATCGCTGAATGGGTGGTAACCGTGCCCGCAAACGGCTCAAAGAAAGTTTCCTACACCGTTGAACGCAGTTATTAACTCAGAGACGGCAGCAAGCTGCCAAATCCGGGCTCTATAATCCCCGAGGGCACGGAAAAATTCATTCAATACTCTATAACCACGGACGGGCATGGAAAAACCAAATTCGGACTACTATAACAACGGAAAACATGGGAATCACGGAAGAACTGTGCCTTTTTTCCTTTATTCCGCGTTTTCCGTGCTTTCAGTGGTTTCAACTCTTTTCAACCTTTAAATTAAAGCCTATCCGAAAAGCCAACAATGCATGTTGAAAAGTCATAATAGATCTATAATATCAGAGTATCCGTTCCGGTTTTGCATATTGCATATTGTAAAAGTTACAGCAGGTAATCACTTTTCGGATAGGCTCTTAGTCCTCTTGAGCGCAGCGAAAAGGACAGCGCACTGCAGAGCCGCAACTCTGCTGACGCAACTCGGGCATCAAAAAATATTATTACCATCCCCCCAATTAACTCCTCAAATGATTGTAGGCGTAATGGGGCCTGAAGGCTCGTACTCGGAAAAAGCTGCAAAGTCGTGGATTCTGAAATACGGCATGAGCGGCGTCGAACTCCGGTATTTTGCAGATATAGAGGATGCATTTCTGGCGGCGGTCCAGGGGAAATCAGACATCTCGATAATACCGATAGAAAACTCTATTGAAGGTTCGGTAGGCGTCACTCTCGACCTCCTTCTCGAGAACGAGGCTGAGATAATTGGGGAGATGGTTGTCAAAATCGAGCACTGCCTGCTCTCGAAAGGCGGGCCTGAAAAGGTAAGGGTCATACTCTCACATCCGCAGGGGCTTGCCCAGTGCAGGCATTTCCTGAAGAAACATTTTCCTGATGCCGAACTCAGGAGCACGGGCAGCACTTCCCACGCAGCCAGGCTTGCGGGAGAATTTGAAGAAATGGCAGCAATAGCCTCCCCTGAGGCTGCAGAGTGCTATGGGCTGAAGGTTCTCCTCTCAAATATTCAGGATAGGAAAGAAAACTACACCCGTTTCATTGTTTTGAAGGCCGGAAAAAAAGCTTTAACTGAACAGGTTTCGTTTGCCGGAGAAATTAAAGGAGAAGCACATCCCGGATCGGAATCAGGATATAAGTTCGAGTCTGAACTTGAAGCCGGATCTGGGAAGTGCAGCTCTTCAGCCTGCAAAACATCCCTTATAGTATATCTGGAAAAAGACAGACCTGGGGCATTATACGAAATTCTCGGGGCTTTTGCGAGAAGAAAAATCAATCTGACAAAGATCGAGTCCAGGCCTTCGAAAAAGGAACTTGGGGACTATTATTTTTATATCGATTTTGAAGGGCACTCCAGCGACGCACTTATAAAAGATGCCTTAAAAGATATAAAGGCTAAAACTGATACTCTAAAGGTACTGGGTTCCTATCCCACTTTTAAAAAGTTGAGTTCTGTGAATATTGACAAAGGACAATGATGGATCCCTGCCATATTCAAAGGTGAAAATCTAAAGACAAAAACTCAGATGGGTGTGCAAATCTGCAAAAATGCATACCCTAAAACGTGCACCTTTATATACTATCTTTCTATAGTATATTTCTAGAATGTCTTCCTATAGTATCTTTATATGTTTCGTGCACAATGCGTACTTATGACCACGGCCGATATTTCCGGTTGCAAAAGGGAGCGAGATAGCTCTGAATATTGAAGATATAGTAAACAAACACGAATCAGTTCTGAAGAAATATAGAGGACTCTATGCTTTTGCAGACTTGCTTGAAACTTTTCTCGTCCTGTATGTCCTTTTCGTGCTTTTCAATATGCGAGATTTATTTTTAATGTTTAGCCCCTTCGAACCTTATACCGGCGCAAAATACAATATTCTGGGTTTCGGAGTTATTTTTGAAACGCTCGGGCTTATTTTCCTGGCTTTTGCGTTCTCCCTTATCCTCACAGCCGTCAGGCATTACAGGGCTGAAAAGAAAGATGCTATTTCCCTTATAGAAGAGACATACCCTGTGCTCAAGGAGAGGTTAAGGACTGCCTATGATAACCGGAATACGGACAACATTATTGTCCGGGACCTTATAGGCGGGGTTATAATTGATTCAAAACCTGTAAAGTCCTCGTCCTTTTTTAACAGGAGAAAGCTTGCAAAGGACCTGCTTGTAATAGTGTTTACGGTTTCTCTTCTCACATACGTTGCCGGAACCGGGTACCAGACGAGTATCAGCCCCACTGACCTGAATGGAGTGATCGAAAAAATTCCCTTTGTCTCGGATTCGAATACCGATCTCTACCCTGTAGAGGAAAATGGAGGCACCTCGAATAACGATAGCCAGGAAGGTCTCTTCGGGGAGCCTGCTGTTGTTGTGGTGGAAGGCAAAGAAGTTGACCTGAAGATTCCTCCGGGCACAGGGCAGGGCTTTACAAGCCAGGAAGAAGGAAACCAGACAAACGCATCATTTACTCAATCGGATCTTGTAAATCCTGAAGCGGCTGCTTCTCAGGCTTATTATGATAATCTACCGGAAGGATACAGGAACGTTATCCAGAGCTATTTCGAAGGACTTGCAGAAGAATAATGTGGAAAATTTATCTGAAAAATGTGGAAAATTTATCTGAAAATGGACTTATCTGTATTCATTTCAATCAAAAGTTATCTGAAAACAGTTTTTGAATAACAGGCTGTGTTCTGGATGGTACACTGTTGCAGGAGCAGATAACATCCAGTAGAAAGCGGGCTTAAAGACCTGCGAAAACAGCAAATTAACGGGTGAAGTAAATATGAGTGAGAATAATATTGACTCCGGGCAGGCTGCCACGACCTATCAGAACGCAGGCAGGATTTTCAAAAATTTCTTTGAAGAAATAGGGCACGTCATAGTAGGCCAGAATAGAGTAATCGAACAGATCATGATTGCAATTCTCTGTGAAGGACACGCCCTTATGGAGAGTAATCCAGGGCTTGGAAAAACCCTTATGATCTCTACCGTCTCAAAGGCTATGAACCTGAAGTTCAGCAGGATTCAATGTACTCCTGACCTCATGCCTTCTGACATTACAGGGACAAACGTCATTGAAGAGAAAGAAAACAGAAAAGAATTCAGGTTCTCCCCAGGGCCGGTTTTTGCGAATGTCGTCCTTGCGGATGAGATTAACAGGGCGTCCCCCAAAACACAATCAGCCCTGCTGGAAGCTATGCAGGAACAGCAGGTAACAGTAGGAAACGATACCTTCCTGCTGGACCGTCCCTTCTTTATTCTTGCCACACAGAACCCCATAGAAATGGAAGGTACATATCCGCTGCCTGAAGCCCAGCTCGACCGTTTTCTCTTAAAGATCCTTGTAGATTACCCCTCCTATGAAGAGGAAATGGAGATAATAAACCGATATACGAAATCCGAAACCCCGAAGATTTCCAGGGGCCTGGATAAATCCACACTTCTCGATTTGCAGAAACTTACCAGGCAGGTCCCGATTTCCGAGGAACTCAAGCAGCGCGTCCTTTCTATTGTCGGCATGACAAGAAAAGACAAAGAGCATATCGAGTACGGGGCTTCTCCCAGGGCATCCATCGGCCTTATCCTTGCTGCAAAAGCCAGGGCCCTTATAGAGGGCAGGAATTTCGTAAGCAAAGAGGATATTGATTACATGGCATACCCGGTTCTGCGCCACAGGCTTATCCTGACTTTCGAAGCCGAAAGAAGCGGGATGACCCCTGACCAGGCTATTGAGGATATTATCAGGAAAGTAAAGTAAAACCTGAGCATGGTCGATGGCCAGAAACTGAACTGTAAAATTAAGTTTAAACGACCCTGAAGGGTTTTTCCTGGTCCGGGATAAACCGGGCTTTTTGATTGACGATCCAGAATGACTCGCACAAAACAAAAAATCGAAACGGACTTTTTCAGGCAGCTTGACCGCTTTACATTCTCTGTCCGGAAGAGGGTATCGACAGTCTATGCCGGAAACCGCCCGTCCACCCGAAGCGGACACGGCATAGATACCATCGGGTTTAGAGAGTATGACTCTAGCGATGCCTTAAAAGACATTGACTGGAAAGCCTATGCGAGGACTGAAAAACTCTATGTGCGGCAGTTTGAGGAAGAGAAAACCCTTACGACCCATATCCTTCTGGACGCCAGCAAAAGCATGGATTATCCTGAAAAGGGGACTTCGAAGTTCGAATATGCTGCAATGCTTGCTGCAGGTTATGCCTACATGGTAACAAAATACAACGACAGGTTTGCAATCTCAACGTTTACACAGGAAATTGATATAAACAAACCCAGCCGTGGACGGAAAAACCTTTTGCGGGCAATCGACAGGTTGACAGAACTTCAATTGTCCGGTGGGACTTCCATAGGGGAAGCAGTCATAAAGTACAGCCGGGAAATCAAGTCCAGGTCTCTTGTAATCCTTATCTCGGATTTTCTTCAGGACCCTCAGGCAATAGAAACAGCAGTTTCCAGGCTATCTGACCACGACCTTATTCTGATCCAGGTGCTCGACCCCACGGAAAAAGTGCTCCCGCTTAAGGGAAACAGCAAGCTTGTAGACCTTGAAACCGGGGAAGAGATCAGGACTTATGTAAGTGAAAAATTCAAGGAACGATATCTTGGAAAGCTTGATGACCACAACGCAAGGATCAAAAAAGCCTGCATGAAAGCAGGGGCCGAATTCTATACCTTTACAACCGACACCCCTATCTTTGATGCTTTTTACCATACGATCAGGAGAAGGAGGCGCTAAAAAATGCCTTTTGAAAACCCATTTGCTCTTGCCGCTCTCCTGAGTGTCATCCCGCTTATTATTCTTTACATGCTCCGCCCAAAACCGGCGGTGCTTTCGATCCCCTCGCTCATGTTTGTCCTTAAACTTGAGAGGGAAAGAAAGCGGGTTTATGCCTCGCTCACTAAAATCGTGCAGGACCCTATTTTCCTGATTCAGCTCCTGATGCTGATCCTTCTTTCCATTGGCGCAGCAGGATATTACTACAACTCGGAAGAGCCTTTGAGCGGAGAGCATACAGTGCTCATCCTTGATACATCTGCAAGTATGCAGACTGATTCCCGCTTTGAGGATGCGGTTGGGATTGCTGACGGCTATGTGAGCAAGAAAAACAGCATAATTCTGGCTTCCGATACACCTCTGCTTGCCCTTGAGGGAGGAGGCGCGTCAGCTGCGCACGACATTTTCAAGAAGGTCAAGCCAGCAGCCGGCACTGCCGACCTGTCTGCAGCAATTACCACAGGCATGCGTCTTCTGTCCAGGGAAGGGGGAAGAATTATTGTTATTTCGGATTTCACCAATTCGAAGGGAGACGATCCTGTTGCTTCCAAGAACCTGGCTGAGTCCTACGGGATTGAAGTCAATTTCGTAAAAGTGGGAAAGCCTGCAGATAATATCGGAATTATCAATGGCTGGATCGAGGCCACGGACGGAAAATACAGCTATACAGGTGTTATTAAGAACTACAAAGATCAAAACGAAAGCATTGAGATCGAGACTGGCAGAGGGACTTCAGGAAACGCCTCAACGTCTTTTTCCCTTGATGTCCCGGCAGGCGAGACGAATCAGTTCACTCTGGGAAACCTGGGGCCAGGAATCACAACAGTCCGGCTCAATGCAGAAGATAGCCTGCCTGTTGACAATAGAGCCTATATTTCCATTCCGGATACCTCAGAGCAGCATATACTCTATGTTACTGATAATGGGAAATTACCTTCGAAAACTGCACTCTCACTGCTCCCGAACAGTAATCTGACCGTCTCGAAATCCGTGCCTGTTGAGCTTAACAATTACACACTTGTTGTACTTGCGCAGAAAGAGACCCCTATTGCTAACAGCTCGGTCGAAAAAATTGAAAGCTATGTCAGGAACGGCGGCAATGCCGTCTTTATTGTAAGCGGAGCCCTGACCCCTGAGAAAACTGAGGTTGACCTGATCAAGATCCTGCCTGTGAAACCTCTCAGGATTGAGGATGCAGAAGACGGGCTTAAAGTTGAGGAAGCCCTGAAGAGCAGTATTACAGAGGATATTAGAAGCGACGAAATCTCGGTCCGCAAATATCTGAATGCAACTGAAAGGACAGGCTCGACAACCCTGGTTACTCTCGAAAACGGTATCCCTGTACTGAGTTACTGGCAGGTGGGCAAGGGAACTGTTTTCTATATGGGGCTGAGTGACGAACTTGGGGAAAACTCGTGGAACAATTTCCACAACCTTCCTGAGTACCCTGTGTTCTGGATAAAACTTGTTCAATGGCTCGGTGGGGCAGGAGATATCTCCGAATACAACCTGAAAACCGGCGCATTGACCTCCCTTTCGAAGACCGGGGAAATCCGTACGCCTTCAAAGACTTTCACTTCAAACCGTATCCTCTTTGACGAGGCCGGGATCTACGAGATTGCAGGGAAGAGAATTGCAGTCAATCTCTACGATGACAGGGAATCTAACACTACAGTCGATGCCTCGGAATTGATCAAGCGGGCTGTTGCGGAAGATGGGCCCAAGCTTGTGAAGGCTGATTCCTACACTGCCAAAAATGACATTACCGATTATCTCATAGGAGTTCTGTTCCTGCTCATACTGCTCGAAATCCTGATCATACGCGGGAGAGGTGAACTATGAACATATCCCTTGAACATCCGGAAATGCTTCTCCTCATAATTCCTGTTATAATTGCCGGATTCTATTTCCTGCGGAAGACAAAAACGAAACTTGTAGAATGGAGAATGCTGGTCGCTTTCCTCCTTATCCTTGCCCTGGCTTCTCCCTTTACTATGGTTACACAGACTACTAGTGAAGAAGATCCTTCACTTGTGCTGGTTCAGGACCAGACCGCAAGTATGGGTATTTTTCCTGAAGAAACTGGCACCGAACTGTATAAAGCCCTTACAGCCAATACTCCCACTTCTCTAGTTCAGCTAACCGGGGATAAAACTTCTCTTGGAGAAACGATTACCCAGTATGCAGGCAGCGGCAACCAGATAGTGCTGGTCAGCGATGGAAATAGTAATGCCGGAAAGAGCCTTGTCGAGTCCCTGGAATTTGCAAAAGAAACCGATACTCCAGTCTACCTTGTCCAGCCCGAACTCAAGGCAAATGACCTGAGTGTCGAGGTTATCGGGGACAAGACCGTTGTCGTGGATAACCGGAACGAGTTTGAGGTAGTTGTCCGCCAGGCTTCCGAACAAAATGTCAGTTATTCGCTTGAAGTGTCTGTGGACGGGGAGCTTGTTCGAAGCGGACCTTTTTCTCAGAATGCCCGAAACTATACTATTCCATATAACCAAGATTTCACCACTCTCGGCGCTCACAATATAAGTGTAAAGATCACTCCATCCGGGGAAGACCTGAACAGCATTAACAATGAGTTCTCCAAATCCGTGTACGTAATTCCCAAACCGAAGCTTACACTTGTTACGAGTGAGCCAAATTCTCCCCTTGCTCAGATTCTTAATAGCCTTTATAATGTTTCTGTTGTCAGTAGTTACCCCGGAGCAGGTGCTCTTGAGGGCAGCAAGGTTCTCATGCTTGACAACCAGTTCATAAACTCCCTTTCCGAGACCCAGATGAAAGAAATCAAAAAATATGTCAGCGAGGGGGGCGGGCTGGTTGTCGTAGGAGGAGAACAGGCTTATAACTACGGGAATTACCTTAATTCTTCTCTTGAAGAAATCCTGCCTGTGTTATCAAAGCCTTCCGAGTATAAGGGGGGAAGGAACATCGTCCTGATCCTTGACGTCTCTCCAAGTACTGCGGCCCACGGAACTCAGGGAGATATTCTGGCAAATGCTATCTCCATTGTTCAGAACGAAAATCTCAAAGATGCAAATGCCGGTATTATCGCATTCGGAAGCGAGGGATATGATGTTTCGGGAGGGTTTGTATTTCTGGGGCTTTCTCAGAACCAGGCAATCCTGAAAGACAAAATCTCGCGACTGATCGCAGATGAGCAGAGCAAGACTTCCCTGAACGAAGGGCTCAAAATCGCAAAAGAGATGCTTACAGGTAGAGAAGGAGAACTTGATGCCATTGTCATCTCAGACGGAGCCATCGAAGACTCCTACGAGCCAAGTATTGAGGCTGCAAAAGAACTGCAGCAACTCGGTGTAAACCTGTATTTTGTTCATATCCGCTCGGTAGCCCCTTCTCAGACTGATCAAGCCAGAAAATACTATGCTGAGAAGCTAATGAAAGAACTTGGACTTGAAGAAAACTATTTCCATATTAACATGAGTGAGAGGGCAAATATAGGGTTTGAGCCAACGAAAGAAACTCCTGAGGAGGAAGAAGAAAAAGTCGAACTTGACGCTTATCCTCTCCTTGAGTATTCCCCTGACCACTTCATCACGAAAAATGTGAACCTTACCGCCAATATCACAGGATATAACGACGTTACTCCAAAAGCCGGGGCTGAGCGCCTGGTTATCACTGTTACGGGAAAGCCTGTAATAACCACATGGCGCTTCGGGTTAGGAAGGGTTGCAGCCCTCACCACGGACAATGGAGAAGGTGAAGGTTCTCGCTGGGCGTCTGCCCTTTATAACGGCTCAAGTGCAAGACTTATTTCAGGCACTACCAACTGGGCAATAGGAAACCCGAGAGCTGAAGAAGGCGCTGTCCTGGACGGCCCGGACACATGGCTTGGCACTCCTTCCGACCTGACTCTTACAATGTACGATGAGGGAATCCCAAAGCTGAAACTGGACGGAAACCCCCTGGACCTTGCCCTGACCGGAAGGAACACCTACGAGGCAAGCGTAAATCCCCAAAATGTCGGAATTCACGATATCTCCGGCTACCCGCTTGCGGTAAATTACCAGCTTGAGTTCAGGGATGTGGGGCTCAATAAGGATATAGAGCCTCTTATCCTTGCAACTGGAGGGAAAATTTACACTGAGAAGGATGCAAGAGCCCTTCTCCTGAAGGACGCCAGGCAGAACTCGGAAAGGGAATCAAACGAGCCAGTGAGCCTCAAAGTGTATGTGCTCCTTGCAGCTCTTGTGCTTTACCTCGGGGAAATCATTGCCAGGCGCATAAGGGAAATGAGGAAGCTCAATAATGTGCAGGGTGAGATTGAAACAGGAGCCTGAGAGCCCATCAAGGGCTTTCCCCCTTCATTTCAGGAACAGGATTCCGGAGATTTAAAAGTCAGGAGTTTTCACCTGCTTTCTTTTCTGTTTTATTTTTCTGTTTTGAGCGTTCAGGAAGCTCTTTCACAGAGTACTCTTTTAAAAATCCTTATAAATGCATCAGAAGAATCAGGGTTATCTGCCCGAAAAAGCCAGAGAAAACGGGAATTACAAGGTTATCATCAATTTTATTGACTGCGGTTTCAGTAAGGGTTGCAAAAAAAGCCATTATCAGGGAAACAACCGGGTTCCCGATTATAAACAGCCCGATGAGGAAATCAATCGTAAATTCGGAAACCGAACCTTCAATTGATTTATCGTTTTTAAATATTTTTTTGAAAACCCTTCTCTTTCCATAGAATTTTCCTATCAGAGCTGCAGCCAGGTCTCCGAAGGTTGTCATGAGGATTGCGGCGTATGCGATTTCTTTGCTGAAAATGGCTATTGCTGAAATTGCTCCGAGGGCAAAATATATGTGGCCCCCCAGGCGGTCGGCTTCATGCTCCCGATACATGATATAGAAAAAAGGTATTCTCATGCCATGCTCGAGCCTGAAATAATCAAGAATGAGAACGGTGGCAAGAAAGACAATAAGTACCCAGAGAATGATTTCTTTCCCAAAAAATTCGTAGATAAGTACAATCAGGATTGAGACCAGATGCACACTTTTTCTCAGGACTTCAAAGATGAATTCTCTGGACGACATAACAGAAGAATTTTGTGAGGATAGAATATAAATATACCTTTTTCAGGTCACAAGAGATCTTCTTTACAGGTTGATTAATTTCAGGAATAATCATCCCCGGTATTTCCTTAGCATTTTCCTGTGCAGTACACAGGGGTCTTGCCTGATCGAAATCTTGCCTCAGGCATCCTGTTTAAGTTCGGCCGAATCTCCGGTCAGTTTTTTAGAATTTCCGGTGATCGGCTTTTTAGAATCTCCTGTCGGCTTTTTGGAATCTCCTGTCAGCTTTTTAATCAGATCCATGTCCTTAAGCACCTTCAGGCTCATAAAACCTCCAAAAATGATATTCATGTGATAGGTCAGAGCTCTCCAGGCAAGCACTGTAATTCCCAGGACTGATGAATCCACGAAAATAGAAAAGATGGAAGCAGCCCCTAATTCTGCAATCCCACTTGCCCCAGGCGTTGCAGGGATTATCATAATTACGGCCAGGAGCACCTGGGCTGCAAATGCAGTAAGGATAGAAGGTGCTTGTGAAAGGCCCATAATGATGAGGACGAGCAGGGAAAACTCAATTATCCAGAAAAGAAAGGTACAGGCTATACTCCAGAACAGCCCTCTTTTTCCATTAGAAAAAAAGACTCTGACACTTTCATGGAAAAGGTCTATTTCCCTATCCACCTGTTCCATGAAATGGGAGACTGCAGTATCAGTCCGTTTTCCTAAAACAGGGGCAATTCTGCCTGTTATCCTATGAGTTATGTCTTTTACTTTTTCAGGTTTCCAGACGCCGTAAATAAAGAAAATCAGAGATGATAAAGACCAGGAAACTTGCTGTCAGGAGTGCTGCATCGAATTTATAATTCGAAAGCATATCTCCCAGAATATATAAGGCAAAAGGCAGGCAGGCAAAGATAAAAACGAGCATCAAGCAGGCGTTCCCCTACAACGATGGCAGTTGCCTGGCCAAAAGGAACCCCGTTCAGGTGCAGCATGATGGATCCTGAGCAGGTTCTCCGCCTGCAGAAGAGGGAGTAATTCCAGCCACAAAGAGACTTGAGACAATTATCTCTACCACTTTCAGATAACTTACCTCGTAACCCAGGGCTTTACAGAGGAGCCCGAGTCCGGAATCCCCACACGAAGTATGAGAAAATATGAAAAAGAACAGCTGCCAGAATATATTCCAGCTTGATCTTTCTCAGAGCCTCGATTGTTTCCGAGTCAAAAGTCAGGCCGATAACCAGTGCAATTGATACTGCACTGATGAACAGCGCTGCAATAAGCCATTTTTTGTATCTGTTCATGGTAATCTATCTGAATTTTGTTGGCAGAATAGTCTTCTATTTGAGGAATCTTTTTTTCCAATAGATATTAGCTGCAGAGCAAGAATCTATGGTGTGCCGGTTTAAATTATTATGTATATATTTGAGAAGTTATTGGGATGCGGATTGAGAACCAGCTCAAAAAATCAATGAACGATTCCGGGAAAACGGCAGATAATTAAGGAAAGTGTGGGCATATGAGAAAAGTTAGATTTGAATTAAGACTAAACCTGCCTCTTTAAACAATATTAATCTGAATTCAAACCTTCAAAATTCAATTTGTTTTTAGTTTAGGTTCTTTGAATCCTGTAATCAGGAGCCTTCATTGGTAATGTCATAATCGGAATTGATTACAGTATCTTTTATGCTTGAGTCCTTGTCTATCGTGACTTCAGGCCAGACTTTAACTCCGGAATGTATTGTCGAGTTATTTCCGATAATTACTTTATGCCCGATAACGGTTCCGTTTTCAAGGAAACAGTGTTCTCCTACAATTGTTTCGTCTGCTACCACACCGCCTGAGATATTGGAATCCTTTCCTATGGAAACATTATCAAAAAGATAAGATGAAAGAATCTTTGCATTGTTATCTATATTGCAGTTCGAGCCTATAACGCTGTAAGGCCCGATAAGGACATTATCGCCGATTGTTGTGTATTCCCCTATGACTATTGGCCCTACAAGAGAAGAATTCGAACCTATGGACACGTTGTTTCCTATGGACAGGGGCCCTTTTATTCTTGCGTTTCGGGTTGTGAAATTTCCTTCAATTGTCGTTCCCGGAAGGGCGTCGAGCATCCAGCGCTGAGCCTGTCTGTAAGCTGCCGAGCTTCCCACATCAGTCCATTTTCCCCGGACAAGCACACCGTTGATTTTTTCATCGGCTGCGAGCAGGGAGGGAAAGAGGTCTTTTGCAAAATCGTACTTTTTGTTTTCAGGGATCCATTCGAAAATCGAAGGGTCGCAAACATAAATGCCTGTGCTTGCAAGGTTGCTGAATATCTGGCCTGATTTCGGTTTTTCCAGGAAGCGGTGTATCCGGTTATTAATATCCATATCCGCAATTCCAAATTCCCTGGGGTCGTCAATCGAAATAAGTCCTATGGTCACCAGGGCATCGTTTGTTTCATGGAAACGGTACATCTCTCTCAGGTTGAGGTTAAGGACGTGATCTCCACCAAGCACGATAAATGGCTCGTCTTTCAGGTATTGCACGGCGTTTTTAACCCCGCCTGCAGTTCCAAGCTTTTCTTTTTCATACACGTAATCGATATGCACCCCAAACATGTGCCCGTCTCCGAGCTGTTCTTCTATGCGCTCTCCCATATACCCCAGAGTCATGACTATTTCATTGAACCCTTCTCTTGAAAGATGCTCAATCAGATGCAGGACTGATGGTTTATTGAGAATCGGTATGCTCGGTTTAGGGTGCTTGAAAGTGAGCGGCCTGAGTCTTGTCCCTGCCCCTCCGCACATGATACATGCTTTCATATTTTCTCAAATGTTGTTCTATGAATATATTATTAACGATCTGTTATCCATATTTGAGAGATTATTGATGAAGGTTATTCAGAAGAATATCTTCTTTTCTTTCCACCTTGATTTCCCTTTTCCCTTCATACTCAGAAATGGTGCCTGTTAAGCTAATCAGGTCCCCTTCCCTGATCGACATGTTCAGGGCTTCAGCGCCTGCTGTTTTCGGGATAAAAACGCTCAGGACTTCGGAGTTGCAGTCCACCTGTAAAAGCAGGTGCTCCCCTGTATAGGTGAACCGCTTGCTCAGGACTTCAGCTTCAAGGAACACTTTTTCCCCTTCATTGGATTCCGGGGTGTACTGCCTGGCTTGTCCTCCTGGCTTTTGCCCGGCATCTGCAAGTTCTGATCCGAAGCAAAGATACGCTGTCATAAGAGAAGATAGTGTCATAAATAACAGCAGTACCATGACTTTCTCTTCCTTTTCCATAACTCACCACCGATTTTGCGGGTTCTGGAATAAGCTTACAATTGAGACAAGTTTTATTTCAAGAATCAGGGTTTTGCCTGCAAGTTCATGGTTGAAGTCCAGAGTAGCAGAAGTTTCCGTGGAACTGAGCACTTTAACCTCACTCCCTCCAGGCGTTATGATTTTTTTTCCAGTTTCAGGAGGAAACTGTAGCCCAAGCCTTGAGAGAGGTATATCCTGAACAAGGTACTTCTTATGTTCTCCGTAGGCATCTTCAGGTGAGATTTTAAGGGTTTTTTCTTCTCCCTCTTTCATTTCGAGAACGCCCGTATCGATACCTTTTATAACCTGACCTGTATCTGTCCTGAAAAACAAAGGCTTGTATTCCTTTTCTTCGTCATATATTCCTGCTTCGACGGCTTTTTCCTTTAACGTGGTATCGAAGACTGTCCCGTCCTCTAATTTTCCAGTGTAATCAATAAGAAGATAATCTCCCTTTTTCACAGTATGAGAATTTTCCATTATCTTTTTCCCCTCTGGATTTTCCTTTCGGCACTTCAGTCTCCTGAAAGCGTCCCATGGTGCCGAAAGGATGCGCCACTTTGAAGAAATACTACCAATTCTCAATTTGATTTTCAAGAACTTAAGTTTATTCTATAGAGACGAGTTTTATATCAAAAACCAGGGTCTTGCCTGCAAGCTCGTGGTTGAGGTCAATCATTGCATGTGTCTTATTAACCTCTATTATAGTAACCAACCCATAATTTGTTGGAAGTTTTTGCCCGGCTTCAGGAGTTTCGTTTAGATTTAACTCTTTTATAGGAATCGCCTGAATCTTTGATTTGTCGTATTCTCCATAAGCTTCTTCAGGAGGGATTGTGATAGTTTTTTCTTCTCCTACTTTCATCCCGATTACGCCTTCGTCAAAACCCTTGATCATCTGGCCTGCTCCAGCCACAAATGTGAGAGGAGCGTAAGTCCTTCCGTTTACGTATATGTCCGCCTGCTTTGCGACCTCTTCTATTGAGGTGTCAAAAACCTTTCCGTTTTCGAGCTTTCCGGTGTAGTCCACCTGGACGGTGTCTCCAGTTTTTACTACTCTGCTGTCTCCAGTCTCATTATTCCCTTTATCCGTGCAGCCGCTTCCGAGGAGTACGCTTCCCAGGAGCAGTATCGATATGAATAAAATTGCTCCGTTCCGGATTTTCATCCCTTTTAAGCCTCCATAGAAACTACCTTGATTTCGAATATCAGGGTCTTGCCTGCAAGCTCGTGGTTGAAATCCACAACAAAATTTTTCTCGCCTACCTCTGTGACAATGCCTTTGAGGCCGGTTTCTGTCACCAGCTGCATTCCAACTTCCGGATCAAAATCAACAGCTTCAATCGGCAGTTCCCTTGAGAGCTCTTCTATGTATTCCCCATATGCTTCTTCGGGTGGAATTTTAAGAGTTTTATCTTCCCCTACTTTCATCCCGACAACCCCCTCGTCAAAGCCTTTTATCATCTGGCCTGCGCCAACGGTAAATGTCAGAGGTTGATAGCTTCTCATGTCATTGTAGATCTCTGCCTCAACGGCTGCTTCCTTTACGGATGTATCGAAAACGGTGCCATCCTCAAGTTTTCCCACATAATGAACGGAGATGGTATCTCCATTTTCAATTTTTTTGCTGGAATCATTTGTTATATCCTCGGCCATAAAAATCAATAAGACAAAAGAGAACATATTAGATAAAAGTGCTGATAAAATAAAAGCCAGAAAACGAGTAAATAAGGATTTCAGGAATTGGAATGTGCAGAAATCCTTAAAGTTTTCTTTTTTTAGGTTTTGATTTGAGATTCAGTCTCTTTCAGTTCTTTTTGATACTCAATATAGGAGTAAACAACCGTAAACCCTGCAACAAACAGCGCAGGCACGATAATGAAAAATAATGCAAGTTCCGGGAAAAAAACTCCAAAAATAGCAGCTATCCCTGCACTCCTGAATAATTTCCCTCCGAGCCGGTTAGTTTTCCTCCAGACCCTGTCGCTGCTGAGGGTCCAGGGAGTCCTGATGCCGATGAACCAGTTCCTCTCCGCATTTTCCATAAGAATCCCTATATGATAAAACAGAAGCCCTATTCCCACAGGAAGCACGGCATTCGGGCTAATCCGGATTCCTATATTCCACAGGAGTATCTGGAGATGAACGGCAATCATAAACAAAATCAGAAGAATTATAAATCGGTCATAATAATTCCTGAATTTTGCGATATTTTCCTTCTTCGGGTCGATTCTTGGAACTGCCAGGAACAAGATTGCAAGTCCGGCAATCACTAACGGCATGAAAAAGACCCCCTGGAACTTCGACATATAACCGTTTACCTCTCCCTGAGAGTTCCAGTGAGTTGCCATCTGTTCAGGCACCAGCGGATAAAAATAGATTGAAATTATGAAGGAAAGAAGAATTAGTCCTGTAATTGCGACTGTGGCTTTGCGCATGTATGCTATTAAGAGATTTAAATATTTAAAAAGTGTGGGGACGCTTTCGATATGTTTTTTCGGACGACTATCTATGCAAAATCAAAGTTGCGCTGGCGCGTCCCGCTGCAAGCAACGCAGTATTCGACTGAAATAAAGTAGCTAAGAATACTGTTTAGTAACTGAGTACAAAATCGTACTTTCTTAAAAACCCCCTTAATTGACGCTCAGATAAAAAATACTTTAACTCCCTGGTAGTTTACTTTCTTTACAGAACTTTTACGCTGAAACTTACTCATTTTATGTATGTTGTCTATTTTTTGGCTAATTTTCACCTTTATTCTCTACTAACGAAGGTTTAAAATATAATTTCCGTGCATAACAGTGTAATTAAAATAAATATGTTAGGGGTAGTTATGGCAACCAGCCAAGAAAGACAGAATGCAAATCTGGCCAGAATGAAAGAACTAATGAAAGAAATTGAAAGCACAACAAATGATTTTGACCTGATCGCCGAATTACATGGACTTCTAAGAAAGCAGTATTCACAGTCTCTAAAATGGCATATGATTGTATTTAAAAGCGAAGTTGATAGAAGCTTATGGTATCTGGAAGACATAAGAAAAGAAGAAATTGAAATAGAAAGGAGGAATCGGAGGCAAAGAAAAGAGCCGAAAGAAGGACTAAAACAAGTTTACTGTAAATCCTCCGAGATGCTGAGCGCGCTTAGACTTGATTACCACATGGCGTATGATACGGAAACAAACCAATATAAATGGTTAAAGCGTAGCACTTCCAGAAACATACGAGCAAACGTTTTTGCAATCCCAAAGTCTATGATTGGAGATGGTAAACTCCAATGGAGTGAGGAGGCGAAACGAAAATGGGGAGAAGACACTATAGGACAGAGAGAATTACTTGAAAGGGGTATTCATAATTGAAAAATATATCAAATCAGGGTAACCGAAGACCGCTGAACCACTTACCTTTATTTCTCCTGGAGAGCAGGTTTTGTTAATTATGTGACTTACCCTTGTCTTGAAAACCTGTTTTACGCATGACCGGTGTTACGTTTTCAAATTAGTTTAATCCAAAAACCTTGTTTTTGTTTCCATTAACACTTTGTGAATGGGCGTAAAGAAATATAAAAAATAGTAGTGCTCAAGAATATCAAAATTTTTTAAGTGGACCGGTCGGGAATTGAACCCGAGGCCTCTACCATGCCAAGGTAGCGATCTACCCCTGATCTACCGGCCCATGTCAGGCTTTGCTTGTCAGCACTCCCTCATACACTCAGTATCGTATATAAAACTGTCGCCATTCCTGCTCGGCTTCCTGTAAATAAATTTTTGGATCTCTGAAACTTAAAATATTCAAGCAAAAGTTATAAGTAGTAAATTGAGTATTAAAAGTGTTGTCGGATTGGGACGCTTTCCCGAAAAAGCCTTTCAAGTCTGATAAATCGAAAAAACCTGATATATGGGCCCGTAGCTTAGCCTGGTGGAGCGCACGGCTGATAACCGTGAGGTCCTGCGTTCGAATCGCAGCGGGCCCACCATAATTTGACAATCTCTTTTCCGGAGAACTTTCAGGTTTTATAACTGCATTTACCCTTCATTTCGGGCCCGTAGCTTAGCCTGGTGGAGCGCACGGCTGATAACCGTGAGGTCCTGCGTTCGAATCGCAGCGGGCCCACCACACTTTTTCTTAACTTTTTGTTTCTGTTATTTCGTTTTTTGAATCCTTGTTTTTCTTTCGTTTTTATATTCTCTCACTTTTAGTTTATCTCACTCTTATATTCTATCTACTGGTTTTCGATTTTCATTTCCTGTTTTGCCCATCTCTTTATTTTCGTCTATTTTCTCTAATCTTCCTTTATTTCCCTCCTTTTAATAATGAAATTTAACTCTGTAATTTATGAGAGGCTGAGGAATTATAAGGATATTTATTGAAGCAAAAAAGTTGGTATCAGGAAAAAGTTGGGACAGGGATGAATCCCCTTCAAGACAGAACGGCTTTGAATAGTAAGAGTCAAGATACTTTCCTGTATGAAACTAGCATCGGGTCTCAGGGCCATTCAATTCCCTATCATAAATTTCAGGCAATGTGCTTCAGGAGTTCTATATTCCCCAGCACAAGTCTGCTTTCGGCTATGATTTCTTCTTCGATCTTGCTGACAATGTGATCCATTGGGACTGTGAGCCTGTACAGCTTGATCGGTCTGCCCTTCCCTTTTGATTTCTTTTCTTCCCGAATATTAATCCAGTTGTTTTCGCGGAGGTAACGCATTGCAACACTTACTTCAGGCTGTCTCAGGCCTGATATTATTTCAATCCTCTGGGAAGAAATTTCCCTTCCTTTTGCAAGACAGGCAAGAGAAAGAGCAATTGGCCTGCTTACATTGATTCTTCTAAATAACTCTATCATTTCATATTCGCTTGATCCCATAGTTATTGGGGTCTCATCCTTGTATCTTAGCAATTTCTATAGCTAAACCACTTTCATCTACCGTTAAATCACCCGAAGAACGATTATAGAGTCAATTAATATAAATATCTACTTATGTTTCGTTTTTAATATTTACCAATTTATACTCATCTTTTAGAGTGTTTTTACTGTTTACCCGCTCTGGAGGAGCCCAGTTGATGCTGTTTATATTATTCGGCTCAGGTTGGCAACTTCGGTCTTCTAATGTCAAAATATTTGCAAGTTGCCGTGAAATTCTTTAAAAAATCCAATCAGACCTAAAAACATCAACATTCAAAAAAGAAGTATTCCACCTTCAGGAAGACGTGAGATTAGCTTCAGTGTTTTTTCAGCGTCAGCTTACTAAAATTATTCGGATGTAAATAGAAGCTTTATAGCACTATTAATGTAAAGTGTTATTAAGCTCACGAGACGCAGTTTTCATCTCTACTGAAATATTTCTTCCCGGTATACTTTGTATTTTATACTTTGTATCCGAAAAAATTCTGTTTCCTATCATTTCTAATATTCGGGTTTGGATGGAAAAAAGAGATTCTATAAGGGTGTAAATACAGTTTGAATTATTCTATCTTTATATGTACGATATAAAAAAATCATCTCCGGGTTAACCCGGATTTTATAATGAGAATGAAATTTTTCCTGTAATTTTATGAAAACTGCTTCTGATATGTCAACTTCTAAATCGACTTTCAGGAAAGGTTCTTGAGGCGTTCTATGTTCTGGAGCACGGCCTTACTTTCAGCCATCACATTTTCTTCAATTGTGTCAATGATTGCTTCCATTCGAACAGTTAGTTTGTACAACTTAACCGGCCTGCCTTTGCCCTGATTCTTCTTTTCTTCCCGCATGTCTACCCAGTCATTTTCACGAAGATAGCGCATTGCAATGCTGACTTCAGGCTGCCTCAAGCCTGATATCATTTCGATACACTGGGAAGAAATCTCTTCTCCTTTGGAGAGGCACGCAAGGGTGAGAGCAACTGGTCTGTTGATATTAAGACTTCTCAAGAGCTCCACCATTTCGTATTCAACCTCTCCCATTTTAAAGCCTCTGTCCTCTAATATAAACCCATTATCTGCCACAACTATCATCTACCGTTTATACCGAAAGAATAACTTCCACTTGCTTTCGATATCCTTTTTTATCCAGTATTATCAGATCAATAGAAACATATTATTTTAGATAAGTTATTTTTAAATATCTTTTATTGCCCTTAGTAAATATATTTCTATTTATATGAGTTTCGGATCTGTGGGAGTACCTCACAAAATCTGTTTTCCTCAGTTTATTTAAATAATAATACTTTCTCCATATATATAATTATATGCCTATAAAAGCTTTTTTACAATTGGAGATTCTAAACTTTTATACGTTGATATCCTGGAAATTACAGGAAGAAAAATAAGTTATGAAGTCCAGATTCCTGCAAGCCTTTATTTATATAGGATAGATGCATTTCTTATCATAGTATTCCTTTGCTCAGGGAATATAATTATAATAAGAATAAAACAGATGGAAAGTTGAAGTGTATGTTTTTCTCATGAAATGTCCTTTTTTTGTGAATATTGGTACCATTATATCCTTTTTGTGATAATATTCTCCATGTTTTGGCAAGTCTTAAATACAAATCCCTTAAAGATTTAGTATAATGAACGCTGCCCTGGACAAAACCGCTGTATTTATCTGCCATTGCAGTGGGAACATTTCCGAACATGTCGATATTAATTATCTTAAGAAAACCCTGAAGGCAGAAGGGGTCCCGGTCTTCGATTACGAGTATCTTTGTTCGAGAGAGGGACAGACCCTGATTAAAAATAAGATCTCCGAAGGGAACCTGGACCGGATAGTTATAGGCTCGTGTACCCCTTCCAAACACGGCACTCTTTTTAAAAAGTGTATTCAGGAGGCAGGACTTAACAGAGCAATGCTCGAAATTGCAAACCTCAGGGAACACTGTGCCTGGGTACATCCGGATAAAGCCGGAGCTACTGAAAAAGCTCTTTCACTTCTTCGGGGAAAACTCAGACGCCTGGAAAATATCGAGCCCCTTGAAGAAATAAAAGTGGACATCGCTCCACAGGCCCTGGTTATTGGCGGAGGGATTGCAGGGATAACTGCGGCAGTGAACCTTGCAGATAATGGAATTTCCACCTACCTCGTTGAGAAGGATTCCAGTATAGGTGGGAATATGGCAAAAATAGGCAAGGTCTTTTCTCCTGACAAGCTTGCGGAAGAGTGCGCAATGTGCTCACTTAGCCCGCTGATGAACGAGGTAGTAGCTAACCCCAAAATAACCCTTTTAACCTGGACTGAGGTAGAACGCTTAAGCGGAAGTGCCGGCAACTTTACAGTCAGGCTCAGGAAAAAACCGAGATACGTGCATGATAACTGTACCGGCTGTGGCCGATGCAGCTATGTCTGTCCTGTTCTGGTTGAAAATGAGTTCAACTGCGGATACATGGACAAAAAGGCAATTTCCCTGCGTTTTTCCCAATCAGTTCCGAAGACTTACTGTATAGACCCTGACCACTGTCTGCAGCTGAATGGTGAAACCTGCGGGAAATGTGCAGAAGCCTGTAAATCCGGAGCAATTGATTTTTCGCAAAAGGAAGAGATTATTGACCTCAATGTTGGTGCAGTTATTGTTGCTACCGGCTTTGACGAGTATGATACATCCCAAAAACCCCAATACGGGTATGGGATTTTCAAAAACGTGATGACCCAGATGGAACTTGCCAGAATGCTTGGAATCAACGGCCCTACAAAAGGGGCAGTGCTCAAGCCTTCTTATTTCAGCACGGCTTCTGATGCGGCAATATCTTCAACAAGTACTTGTGAAAGTGAGGACTCCTCTGACAATCCTTCGGATAACTCCAATGGAACACCTAAAAAGATAGTTATGATCCAGTGTGTGGGTTCGAGAGATGAAAAAGAAGGCGGAAATCGTTACTGTTCCAGGTACTGCTGCATGGCAGCCCTGAAACACTCGAGCCTGATACTCAAAAAATATCCAGGTACAGAAATCACAATTTGCTATATTGATCTGCGAGCTCTTGGTTTCTATGAGAATTACTATCGTGCAGTCCAGGATATGGGAGTTAACTTTGTGAGGGGAAGACCGGCCGAAATCGTGGAAAAGCCGGATAAGAGTCTTGTTGTAAGAATTGAAGATACCCTGGATCAGAGGATAAAGGAGATTCCTGCAGATCTCGTTATACTTTCTGCGGCCATGACCCCGTCCCAGGGGACCAGAAAAATTGCCAGTGTACTGAACCTGAGCCAGGACGAAAGTGGCTTTCTCAAGGAGAGACATTCGAAATTGAAACCTGTAGACAGTTCACTTGACGGGATCTTTGTCTGCGGCACTGCTCAGAGCCCTAAGGACGTTACAGATACTATTTCCCAGGCAGGGCTTGCAGCTGTAAGGGGAAGGGCCTTTATTGCGGACAGCCCAAAAGCACTGGTAAATGAAATTCCGACTATCAACCAGCTTCTCTGTACTCAATGTAGGGAATGCCTCAAGTGTCCATTCGATGCTTTTTCTTTGAATGAGAATGGAAAGATTATCGTAGACCCACTGGTCTGTACGGGCTGCGGATACTGCACTGAACTCTGTCAAACCGGGGCTATTCAGGTTGCAAGTTTCACGAAAACTCAGCTAAAAGCCGAAATTGAGGGTGTGCTCAAAGAGGGAGACCTGCTGGGCTTTGTAAACAGCGGGATTGCATCTCTGACCTGCGACAATATAGGGAACAGTGTGCTGACCTATCCCTCAAATGTCAAGTTGATCAAGGTACCCACAAATCTGGTTGTGGACAAAGATCTGCTACTTCACGCCTTCAAATGCGGGGCATCTTCGGTCCTCTTTATAGAAGACCCCCCTGACAGCCCGAAAGCTGAGATTATATATCCTTTAACTGTCAGCCATTTCGAGAAACTGAAAAAAGAAATGGGAGATTCAGGAAACAGGCTCTATTTCAAAAAAGCCTATGTTCCAAATACAAAAGGGCTTGCAGGCACTTTCACCAGCCTTGCCCGGGAAGGAGAGATGATCAAATGATGCCATATGTAAACGAATACGATACACCGGAATGTAAAACTCTTGCAGAGACTGCAAAGAGAAGCATCCGGACACCTGCCTCTCTGGGGCTTGACCGCTGCATCCAGTGCGGAGCCTGCACTGCTTCCTGTCCTGCAGCCCGCTTTACAGATTACAGCCCGCGCCAGATCGTAAAAAAAGTGCTGGAAAACGACCGCAGTGTGCTTGAGTCCGAAATGATCTGGTCTTGCTTCTACTGCTATTCCTGCAACCTGCGCTGTCCCAGAAATAACAGCCCGGTAACAATAGTACAGGTGCTCAGGCAGATGGCTATCAACGAGGGCATCGGGGTTGAGAAACTTGCATACTTCCTTGAGATCGGCGAATATCTTGCAGAGAACGGAGCCAGCAAGGTACCGGGCCCCGGAGTCAAGAATATGGAAAGAGACCTTGGAGAACGCTGGATCAAATTCAAAAAGAATCTTGAATCAACCCGTGTCGAACTCGGGCTCAGTTCCAGGGATATCAGGAATACCCATGGAGAAGTTCAGGCCATTCTTGAAGGCACAGGTTATTTTGAAAGGGAAAAATGGCTCAAAGGAAAAATACAGGAAAAACGTTTGCACCAGCTCCTGAAGAACCAGTGTATTAAAAAGGAAGACAAAAGTGGGGATTTCGGCTTTGAAAGCGATAGAGGATATACCGGACAGGCAGCTCTTATTATTTAAAAGCTGCATGGTCGGGCAGGAGTACCCGGGAGTGGAAACTTCCACTCGTTACGTGTTTGACAGGCTTGGAGTAGATTACTGTATAAATGATGAGCAGTCCTGCTGCACAGGAATAGGGCATTATACTGACATCTTTGAAGGGCTAACAACAACAGCTATTGCAGCCCGGAACTTCGCAGTCGCGAGAAGATGCGGCTATCCCAATATAACCTGCCTCTGTTCAACCTGTTATGCCATAAACAAGGAAGCCTGTGAGGTTCTTAATACTAATACCGAGATCCGGGAAAAAGTCAATTCCATCTTCAGGGAGCATGGCCTTGAAGATCTCGTTTACGAAAAAGACGATATGAATGCAAGGACAAACTTCTACCATGCAGTAGAGATTCTCTTAAGCAAGGTCGATAAGATCCGGGAGCAGAAGAAATTCGACTTCTCAGGGATCAAAGCTGCAGCCCACCATGCCTGTCACTACTATAAAGTCAAGTATCTCGATGTCCTCGGAAACCCTGAAAACCCTCAGTTAATAGACACTATAGCCGCAGCCTGCGGAGCTGATATGGTTCGCTGGTACGAAGACCGCACTCTTACCTGTGGGATGGGCTTTTCCCAGCTTCACCTTAACAAAGATACGTCGCTTCAGGTAACAAAAACTAAACTTGACAGCCTTCAAAATGCAGGCGTAGAACTGATGATTCATATGTGCCCGAACTGCCATATCCAGTACGACCGCTACCAGCCGGTTATTGAAAAAGAGTTTGGCGTAAAATATGATATGGTGCACATGAATATTGCCCAGTTCGTAGCCCTTTCAATGGGAGCTGATCCCTATAAAGTATGCGGCTTCCAGACTCATTCCGTGCCTCTTGAAGGATTTCTGGAGAAGAACGGAATAATCTGAGAAATTTTCTACTTTGAAATTCCTGCTTTGAAGTTGAGTCGCTTACTCTTTATTTAATATTTTGTAACTCGTATAGAGGGTAATATGCAGCTTTAATTTTATAGCTGCATTTTCATAAAACAAACGCAGGCTGAGAAGGTAGTTTTTGTAACTTACGGCATTGTCCGGCTTGAATAGATTACCACCCTCAACTCCTGCGGCTCTCCGGCAATTTAACATGTTACAGCTCTGCCGTTATAGAGTCTGGCAATTTTCCACGAGCTTACGATCTGTAGAGGGCAGAGGGATATTTGGCCCTCAGAGTATAGTTAGCGGCGCTCCTTTGAGCGTTCCCGCAGGATGATCCCGTTTCCTGCGAGAATACCCTGTATAGTTACTTTAAAATATTTCTTTTAATTAAATCTTTAACTCAAAAATCCATTAAGTATATATCTCGTTATAGTGAGTTCAGGAATCTGAATTTCTTTCTCATACTTCATTATTCTTGATTATCAGACAGGAGACTTACTTTTGGGAACAATTAGCGAAAAGATTTTATCTCGGGCAGCGGGAACAGAGGCAAAAGCAAACGATTTTGTCATGGCAGATGTCGATTATGCAATGGCGCATGACGGCACGTCGATACTTGCAGTAAATGCTTTTAAGGAAATGGGGATAGAAAAGGTCTGGGACCCGTCAAGGATCATAATTCCCTTCGACCATATCGCGCCTGCAAATAATGAGACCTCAGCTACCCTGCAAAAGGAAATCAGGGAGTGGGTAAAGGAGCAGGGCATTCCGAACTTTTATGAATTGGGAGAAGGAATCTGCCATCAGGTGCTTCCGGAAAACGGGTTTGCCCTGCCTGGAAAACTGGTTGTGGGAGCTGATTCTCATTCGTGTACTTATGGGGCTTTCGGAGCTTTTGCAACAGGGGTGGGAGCTACTGACATGGCTGAGATTTTCGCCACAGGCAAGCTCTGGTTCAAGGTGCCGGAAAGCTTCAGGTTTACTGTTGAAGGAAGGCTTGGAGAAGGGGTTTATGCAAAAGATCTGACCCTTTACCTGATCGGAAAGACCGGAATTGACGGTGCCACTTATAAAGCCGTCGAATTTTACGGGCAGGCTATTAGCGAACTGTCTGTCGCCGGTAGGATGACTCTCTGCAATATGGCAATCGAAATGGGAGCAAAAACAGGGATTGTTCCGCCGGACGAAAAGACCTTCGATTTCCTGAATAAAAGAGCGGCTGCTCCTTATGAGCCGGTTTATGCCGATCCGGATGCTATGTACGTAAAAGAATTAACCTACTATGCTGACGATATCGAGCCTCAGGTAGCCTGCCCGCATCAGGTGGACAATGTAAAGCCTGTGGGAGAAGTTGAAGGCACCCATATCGACCAGGTTTTTATCGGGACATGCACTAATGGGAGGCTTGAAGACCTTGAGGTCGCAGCAGCGGTTTTGAAAGGAAAGAAGGTTGCAGTCAGGACTATCGTAATTCCTGCATCCCGCACGACTCTCCTTGCAGCAATTGAAAACGGGACAATGGAAACTCTGCTGAAGGCAGGCGTGACTCTTGTAACCCCTGGTTGCGGACCCTGTCTTGGCGCCCATCAGGGAGTGCTCGGGGAAGGAGAAGTCTGCATCTCAACTGCAAACAGGAATTTCAAAGGCAGGATGGGAAAAGACGGTTTTATTTATCTTGCATCCCCTGCAACCGCAGCAGCCTCGGCACTAACAGGCGAGATTACTGATCCAAGGTCAGTTTGAATCTAAGCAGTTAGGCCGAAATAGTTTAATAGGAACCATTTTGAGCAGGATAGTTTGAAACCTGATAGGTAAAAATCAGGTTTTTAAACTGTTTTATTTCGTTCCATCTATTCTCTTTTTTACCGGTTTTATTTAACAGTATGAAATTCTGACTTAAATCCAGCGAGAATTTATACAATGAATTTCATATATTTGAAGAGGAGGGAATAACTATCACTGAAGAACTTAATCATGAAAATCTTGCGCATTTGATTGAACACTGGATCGAGCATAACGAAAGCCATCTGCAGAGCTTTAGGGAATGGGCTCAGAAAGCCAAAAAAGATGGTTTTCTCGAAGCTTCTGAAGATATTCTTGAAGCTGCCAGTAAAATTGAGGAAGCAAACGAGTACCTTAACAAGGCAAAAGAAGGGCTTTTTCACCTCCATCGAAAAGTGTAAGAGCCAGATCTCAAGAATTAATCTTCTAATATCACTGTGCCGGGCTTTTTCCCGTCACCATCTTATGTTTTTCTTTTTGTATACAGTTTAAATATTGAGACCTTATTCCAGCCAGGAACTCTGTTACCTCTTTTAGATCTACAATGCTAACCATGCTTTCCCCTCGATGTTCTTCAATGGGAAAGGAAAAATACCCACTTAACTCCTTGAGGGTTACTCCAGGTTCATGACAGTATTAATCTGCGGGGGAATAATTCTCGACACAGGCATGATTGTACCGATCTTCGGTTTTACTTCAAGCCTGAACTCACTGTTAGCCACGTCACTTACTTCAGTGCTCTGTAATGTTGAGCCGGCTGGCACGGTAACGTTAATTTCTACGATTTCATACTGTTCCAGCAGCCCATCCCCGTCATGATCTCCGACAAAACTCCTGGTCCAGTTTGTACTTGCTAAATAAATAGCATTATCCGAGTAGGATACAACCATCCTTCCCAGACTGCTGTCAGCACCTATATCTACTGGTGGCCGGCCTGTTGCAAGTTGAAGGGTAAGGATGATATTGTTTACCTTACCGTCACTCGCTTTTGCTATCACGCCGCCCGCAAGTTCAATAGGAGAAGTTATCTGCATTACATCCTCGTTAACTGTTGTCCTGGCAGTGTCGGAAGTGGCGAATTCCTCGTTAACCGTTGTCCTGGCAAGGTCGGAAGTGGCGAGTTCGACCCCAAGAACCACATAAGCGAATATTGCCGCTACCACTACAAAAGCGGTCAGCACTATTGCAGATTCAAGCGCAGTAAAGGCTATTTCGCCTTTTTTAAAAATGCTGAAAAGTCCTTTCATTCTATCTCACTCCGTTTATCATTCTGAATGAAAGTATATGGAAAGTAAAAAGCCGCATCGCCGATACCTCTTCTTACTCAACTCTGGACGGAAATTTGCTGATGGGAAATAATATGTGCAGGAGCTTATTTGCATAGGCCCATTAATTGCTCCGGCACACACTAATTGCCCCGCGACACAATAATAATTTTAAAACAGATATTAACCTCTTCTAATTTATTAACTTTTCCTGATGAAATCTTACTTATGTGAGAGTTTAAACAATTCCGTAATCGATTTTTCAATGCCTTTCCTGAGTCACAGATTGTTCTAAGGTCAGATTGCAGGTTTTCAGACAAATACATGTAAACTACATGCTCGAACATGCGAGCCATCGCTCGCGATGATCGAACCCTATCAACATCGATTGAATCCGATCTTACACATTATGCATGGATGATAATAAGGGTGTCCAGAACCATCATACCTATTGTCAAATTCACTGGAATCGTATCCTTTTAACCTTATGGGAAAAAGTAAATTTCACATATCTTGCTGAAAATTCAAAACTTTATTAAGTAAAAAAACACATTCTATGTCATGTTCTACTTCATAACTGTATTTCAAAGTCGGCGCGTGTGTATTCAATTAGAAAATTCTCCCTCGAACTTGAAGAGATCCTAAAATCCATCTTATCTACAAATACTCAACCAAATAGCAGATGTGATCTGAAGGAATAAGATCTCGAATATCTGGAGGTAAAATCCAAACTTGATTCTTTGAAGATTTGATGAATACCATAACTCAAAATATTCGTAATAAAATTATAAAATTGGTATTATCTGCTAAACTGTAAATTCTAATTACCCCAGGTAATTGTCGGACAGCCTGTAAAGGACAGGGTATTCGTGACCCTCCGCGCTCCCGAAGTAATAAAACAAGCATCTCTCGTCCTTAAAATTCAGGCTTCCCACTGTCCGATATCTCAAATCTCTTTGAGCAGTGCTTTTTCATTAATATAACGCCAGACAAATTCATTATGCTCTGCTCCGCTCTTATCTATAATCTCAACAATAAGCAAGTTTGTTTCCGTATTGAAAGAAAAGCTTAGAGTGTTGCCCTGCTTCGTTTCAGCGCAGGATCTAGCGATTTTTGGCTCCAATTTATCCCCCTGTTATTTCCTGTCAAAACCCGGCTTTAGTTAATATTACTAGCTAATAAATAAAGATATTTGCCCATATATAGGCATCATTTTGTAATCTTTGTGTTAGTTTACCTGGCGCTCTAAACGATTAAAAAAGAACTCCGCGGCAGCTAAAATAAGATTAAATTCTTGTTTTACGCACATTCCGCTCCCCTGCCAAAAAATAAAAATGGTCTATTTAATCTCTCGCCGCCTGAAAAGTTCCCACTCCCGCAAATCTCACGTATCTTTAAACTTCCACCCGCAGGTAATGATTCAGGATTTTTCTGGAAAATGGTTACCAGAACATGACGAATCTCAAAGCCACTAAATGAAAACCGATTACAGGCTCAACAGTATCCTGCCGCCCCTCGTAAGTTATATATACTATCCTCCATAAATAGTAATATTGTATAAAAGTCTCTAATTCGGAGAGTGTTTTTTCAGATAAATGCTGCACCAGAGGATCAATGTAACTGAACCTTCAGATGCATCCATTGAAGTTTTCAGCTTTAGGTCTCATTTTAAGGGCTTCATAGGAGATAGCTTCCATGCTTTAATGCAGGGGACTCTATTTAATTTGAGCTGGTTGAAAACTGCCGACGATAAAGCCTGATTCGATTAGAAACACGAAAACAAATTAAAAACAAATTAAAAACAAATAAAAACAAGCTAAATATAAAACGCCTTTAGCACCTTTATTTGCGAGGTTTGAAACAATATGTCAGAAGAATCCGATGATCCAGACAGTAGTGATAGTAGCAGTCGTCAGAAAATATTCATTGCAGCAGGAGTTCTGCTGTGTGCTGTACAGTTTGCATTCTTTATACACATGATTTTAAGGTTTATTGAGCTGGATTTTGGCCAGGGCTTTAAATTCATGCTGCTTGCTTACTCTTCAGCGTTCATTTACAAGAACTTGGAGAATTCAGGGGCAATGCCTGTTACAGCCGAGAACTGATGACTGTGTGGTTTTTCTTTAAAACCCCACCCCTTCTATAGTAACTATCTGTTCTGAATTTTTTTTCTTTTTCCTATTTCTTTGCATTCATTCCTGTTCTTTGTTCTCAATTTTCATATTCTATTTCAGCGCTGACTTTTTACTGACCTTACTGACTTTTTATTGACCTTATACTGGCTCCAATAGGTAAAACGTTATTAATTTGTGAAAACATAGGGTGCAAATATATCTGCGGATTCGAAAAAAGAATTAATGGGTTTCTTTGAATCCGGCAGGGTATAAATGATTCATAAATAGAAAAAGAGATATAGGATTATTTTTTAGTATCAGCAGCAAATTCTATGGGATAAACATGGATTTTACCTTGGAGATTGATACCAATTACTCGCTTCAGGAAGTAAGTGAGGTTATTCGCGCGGCTCTGGAACATGAGAAACATCTTGCGAAATACAAGGTATACCGCTATTCCATGATCTGTGACGAATTTGAAGACCAGTACGACCTGATCTCTACCGAATTCGTGCAAAAATTCGAAGCCGGCGAACTTATGAGTGATGATAAATATTTTGACTGGTATGCTGCAAAGAGAGGGCTTGACCACTGGAAGAAGAAGCTGGTTCTCCTTGAGGGTGTCAGGATCTGACTGCTCGAAATCCTCCTGCCCACTTTTTTAAACTTATTATTTAAAATTATACTGTGTTAAGGTTGTTTTAAGATTGTTTTAAGGTTGTTTTAAGGTTAATTTAGCGCCTGCAGCCCCACTTTATTTGCTTTATTTTTTGAAGCACCCTGCAAGTGTGTAAAATTAATGGAAATGTATAAATAACTACCGCACTATCTTCTCATCAGCAGTTTTTTTCTTACTGGTGTTAGGATGGGGACAAAAATCGGGTTAACGGAACTGGTCTTTCGGTCTGAGAAACGAAGAAATCTTCTCCTCTTTCTGAAAGACAGGCCCAGATCTATGGGTGAAATTCAGGATCACCTTTGCGTAGATTCCGTTTCCATCCTTCCGCAGCTTAAAAAACTGAAAGACCGGAAACTGGTCATACAGAAGGGCCATACTTATGAACTCTCCATTATGGGAAAGGCAATTGTAGATAGAATGCCGCCTCTTCTGGACACCCTGGAAGTTCTCGAAGACAATTTCGATTACTGGTCACGGCGAAATCTGGAAGGAATTCCACAGGTTTTACGAAGGCGAATAGGGGAGTTAAAAAACTGCAAACTTATCCGTCCGGACCTCAGCCACATGTTTGAACTCAATCCCGAATTTGTGGAAAACCTGCTTCTTTCAAGGCAGGTTCTGGGCTTCAGTTCCTATTTCCACCCCTCACTAATCTCTCTCTACCTCGAACTTGCAAAAAAAGAGGCGGAAATTTCTCTAATGCTTACCGAACCCGTGCTCCAGAGGTTTAAAACAGATTACAGGGAAGATTTACAAACTTTGATTGAGTTTGAACATGTCAACCTATCTCTTTTCCCAAAAGATCCGAAACTTGCAGGCTTTACAGTTACAGACAGGTTCTTCCTGCTCACCATTCTTCCCGAAATAAAGTTTTTCGAACACGAAAGCCTGTTCAGTTTCGATCCTGAAGCCCTCAAATGGGGTACAGACCTTTTTTCGCACCTGCAAAAGGAAGCAGTTCAGGTAAAAGATATTTGAATTTCTGGCTTTGTAGAAACTTAAAGATATAAAAGTTCTACAAAAAGAGTTTAAATGAAGGCTGTCAAATGTTAGGAATCGTTGAAATAATAATGATTGCGCTCGCGATAATAATACCTGTTATATTTGTAGCATTAATTGTGAAAATAATTATGAAATTAAAAGGATATTGACAATGTAAGTTAAATATTCTATAAAATGACTTTGTAAAACAGGTCTATTGTTGTACTTGTTAAATTAATAAAAAAATACTGTAGAAAATACGGCATTGTTCATCTCCCCAAAGCCGCATACTGTACTTTTTTATTGACCATGAAGCAGGTTATAAGGAAGAATTAAGGAAAAATTGCACTTTCCCTGAGAATTTCTTATATTGAGTTTGTTAGATTTTTCCGAACAATTTCTTTAGAAGTTTTCGCTTTGCACTTCCTGACATCTGTTCAAGAATAATGTGTGTGGGCGTGTTTTTTCCTGCGGGGGCGACTTTCCCTTCCCTGATCGCTTCCAGCACGGCTTCCAGGGTATTTTCGGAAGCATCGATCTCGGTATATGCCTGCCCCACCATTTCGGGAATATGGGAGTCGCTTCCTGCAACGCCCGGAATTCCAAGCCTCTTTGCTTCGATTGCAGCTTTACGGTTGGCCCCGTTAAAAAGGCAGCGGGAATTGAATACTTCAACTGCATCAATATCAAGCCCTTCAAAGCTTCCTATCCCATGAGAACTGCGCTTGAAAGGGTGAGGAATGATAACCGTGCCTCCAAGTTTCCGGGCCCTGCGGATCGTTTCCTCCGGACTCAGTAAAGGCTCGATATTTTCCCTGACTCCGAGAACCAGGATGTGCCCTTTCGAAGAGGTAACCTCCACTCCTGGAATGACTGAAATTTCAAGGCCAAGTTCAAGGGCTCTTCTTTCACAGGCAAGCCCGCCTTCTACGGTATCATGGTCACAGATAGCAAATCCCTCAAGCCCTCTTTTACGGGCAGTTTCAAGTATGTCATCATGGCTCGATTTGCTATCTTTTGAATGATCGGAATGTACGTGAAGATCGAATTTCATACTAATACGAAGATGAGAACTGAATTTATATAAATTTTGAAACGGAAATTTAGAAAAGCTGCGATAAAATAATTCGTTTGTTTACGAACGAGCCATGCCCGGAAAATCAGGGTGAAATGTCAAGAGGAATTGCGAACGAGCAATAACATAGCAAAAAATCTGGTTTTAAGGGTATAGTTTAGGATATAGGAGGGTCTGATGTCTTCAGTAGACGCTCGTTCGCAAGTTAACAAACGACTTTGGTATATAAATACTTTTCGTATATATACGAACAGTACTCAAGCCGTGCAAAAAACTCCCTGAGAAATAGATATTGGAAAACCCTCTGGCAATATTCCAGCAGCTTTTATAAAATTGAAAAAGCTTTTCACTCTTCAGAAAGGCCTGAAAATTCCCCCGGTACTCTCAGTCTTCCCGGACCTCTAAAAGAGCCTGAGCCCTCTTAACGATCTCTGTCCTGGCTTCATAGTCAACCAGGATCCGCTCTCCGTACTCAACCCTGTGCACGATTCCCTCTTCGTACAGCCAGGAGAGAAGTGACATTCCTTTCTCAGAATTCGGAAGGGAAAGAGAGCAGAAACACCAGGCAGGCAGATGCTTGATGATCTCGGCTTTTAGCGCAGTCATGCCGGCCCCCTCTTTTGCGGAAACAAAAACAGGATTGGGAGCCATATAGCCTATCTGTTCCATAATACCATCAAGTTCGGATTCGTCAAGCAGATCGGTCTTATTAAGCACAGTAATGACAGGAACTCCCTGAATCCGGTCCCAGAGAGTGTCGTGGGCTGTCGAAAGTTTCTGCAGGACCATCTCTGGATTTTCGCTTGCATCGACGACCAGGAGTATAAGATCCGAGAGGAAAATCTCGTCCAGCGTGGACTTGAAGGCATCAACCAGCCAGTGGGGGAGATCCTCGATAAACCCAACGGTATCGGTCAAAAGGGCTTTTCGCCCTCCCAGGTCCAGGGCGCGGGTCATGGGCACAAGCGTTGTAAAAAGCATATCCTTTACCTCAACACTCTCATTCACAATAGCATTAAAAAGAGTGCTCTTTCCTGCATTTGTGTATCCTGCGAGGGAAATTAAGGAAAAGCCTTTCCTGTGCCTGAAAGCCCTCAGGGATTCGTCGTCCTTTTCTGCAGATTCAAGCTCACTTTCAATTCTTGCGATCCTTTTCTTCAGGTCATGTTCATAAGAATCCTCGTAATCTCCAAGCCCCATGAACCCTGCCCTTTCCTCCTTCTTCAGGAGAGAAACAATAGCTCTTGCCCTTGGCACCTCGTACTTCAGCCTTGCCAGTTCCACCTGGAGCTTTGAGCGGTGAGTAGTTGCCCTTTTTGCAAAGATCTCAAGGATAAGCTGGAATTTGTCGATAACCTGGCATCCGCAGATTTCAGAGATATTGAAAAGTTGTGTCGTAGAAAGCCTGTTATAGAAAATTACCTTTTCTGCACCCGTGCTCCCCACAAGTTCGGCAAGTTCCTCGATCTTCCCTCTCCCAAGCTGATACCTTGAGTCGGGATGCCTGGTCTGAGTAAGCTTGCCAACCGGAAGGTAACCTGCAGCTCTTGTGAGTTCCTGAAGTTCCTTGAATAGGTTTTCCTCACGTTCAGGATCTGAGTTGGGAACTGTTCTTTTAACGAGAATTACCCTGTTCTCGTTACCGAATTTGTGTTCTGCTGAAATATTCATGCCTCGATTTGAAGTTCGTTAATCAATAAATTGCGTGCGCTCAGAGAAATGTGGTGTACAAGTTCTATCGCCCTTCTCTCGGCAATGGATTCCTGATATTTGAAAGCCCTGGTAAACATACTTTCCGGCACCCACAGGGGCTTATTGTACATATCCCCTTTTTCTGCCACAATAGTGCCCTCAAAGGAAAGCTGATCAGCCGTATCCTCAATGAGCTGTACGATATCCAGCAAACCGGGAGCTCTTTTAAGCCAGATGGGCAGGATCTTGATCTGCCTGACCTTTTCAATATGGTTAGCTGAGACGGACAGGGCTGCTGCAGCACAGACCATGTAATAGCCTCCTTTAATCCTGTGCCTGCCAGAGATGTCCACTGCAATAATATCCCACATGTATACTTCGCCCTCGCGCCGGAGATCCCATTTTCATGAAATTGTAAAGGAAACGATCACATTATTGAAGGGAAAGCGCCCTCATAGTATCACATTTTAATTCTGCTGATGTCCAGGTACTCAACCTCTCCCTCTTTCTCGACTGCAAAAAGCATTGCCTTGCGCACGCTGTTTGCAAGCCGGACAGCTCCGGACATAACCGGAAGCCTGAAATCGAAATCTGCAGGGATGACATTTACAAGGTATTCTGAATGCGGAATTTTTTCTATTGACTCGACTTTTCTGTATACCCTGAAATTCGTTCCGAACTTAAAGCCGGTTTTGACCACATGCCCTGAGTCCCGGAGGGTTTTATATGCACTGTACTTTCTCAGGAAAGAGCTCTCGATTTCCGAGGCTTTCTCAGTAAACTTGTCGAATGAAAACACTTCGCCTTTTCTGTCCCGAACCATTATGACGCCTCTGGAAAAAAGGTAAAGGGACTCTACCAGGGAGAGCTGCAGCCTTTCTGAATCAAGCATTTTCCCGTAAAATCCCCTTGCATACAGAGTTTCGGAAGCCTGAGCATCCCAGGCTATTACCCTGTCTTCCAGGAAGGTAGCATCGGTTTTGACTGCAGGATAGGGTTCAGACATTTTCCCTTCAGGAACTGCAGTTTTAACCTCATAGAAAGTAAGGTCACTTTCTTCATCCACCACAGCAAGGATAAACTGCTTGTGCACGTTTTCTGCCGAAGCAACCGATTCCTGCAGAAGTTTTACGGAAAGGAGCTGCCTTTCCGACTGAACATGGACAAAAATCGTTGCCGCACTTTTGCCTGGATGGCTACCTCTGGGGTATACCCTGAAATCCGCAGCTGACGGCTGGACGTAATACCCCCGCTCTTTAAGGTCCTTATAAACTATGTACTTCAACTCAAAATTCGGCTGCCTCAGAGAAGCCTGTTCGAAAAAGGTCCTGAAATCAAGCAGTTTGCCTTCGAGTTCGATCTCGAGCTTTCCTCTGGACAAAAGGAAGGCAGCTTCTACAAGCGAGAGTTCGAGCCCGTCACCCTTAGGGCGCCCGAAATAACCTGTTTTATAAAGTTCGGCTACCGCTTCCTTTCCGGCAAGGACCCGGTCTCCTTTAAGTTGTGTTTTCAATAGGTTCACCTGAAAAGAAAATAAAATGAAAATAAGTTATTTTATTTAGTTTGCTATAATCTGATTTGTTATAATCTAATTTGCTATAATCTAATTTGCTATAATCCAGTTTGTTATAATCTAACTTGCTATAATCTGGCTTAATATAATATTGTTTTTTCTACATGCAAAGGCTTCAGACTGCATCTGTAATGTTTTGCGCGGGCTCATTATAACCAAGTATGGCTCATTATAACCACTATATATCACCTGTATACATGACACGTTACGGAAGATCCTTATCCCGGAATTTCCTGGCAGCTTCTACAAATGAGCCTGCGAGCTCCCGGTACGCAACCCCATGCAGGTGGGCATAAGAGCCAAGGGTATTTCCGGAAATAAGCCCGTCCCTGTCATCCTGTATCCCTGTCCCCCTTGACAGGGTTATTGCAAATTCCGCATCCTCGGGAATTTCCCTGATTTCGGAGTGATGGAACTCATGCCCTTTGAAGCTGTTGCCTTTTTTCCCGATAAGGCAGTCCTTCTCAAGAGTTCCGATATTGTAGCTGACCACTCTGGTCTGCCCCATGATCGTATGCCCTGGAAGCGCCCCGACCATAGAATACGTGGACTCTGGCATTGATGCATCGTGGTAAGTGCCTTTTCCGGGGACACCTGTGCTTATTTTCTCCGTGAGGTACATAAGCCCCCCGCACTCGGCATAAATAGGCATGCCTGCAGCAGAAGCCATTTTAATATCCTGGCGCATGGACTCGTTAGCTTCAAGTTCGGCTGCAAAAAGCTCGGGATAACCGCCCCCGATATAAAGCCCGTCAACCTCAGGAAGCGTGGGGTCTTTAACAGGGCTGAAGTAAACAATCTCTGCGCCTGCAAGTTCCAGAAGGTCGATGTTATCGTGATAATAGAAGTTGAAAGCTTCATCCAGGGCGACACCTATCTTCGGCCTGCATGTTCCGGCATTGGGAATAGAATAAAAAACGCTATTTTCAGGGCTTTTCAGGGGTTTTGCGCTGCTTGCGATTTTCAGGAAGCGGTCTACATCAATTCCCCTGTTGATGATCTCCTCAATACCTTTTAACCTATCTTCAAAGCCTCCGTCTCCAAGCCTTCTTCTGCCTTCGAGAGCCGGCATAAGCCCCAGGTGGCGCATGGAAATTTGCATTGACTGGTCCCTTGGAACTACCCCTATAACCGGAACGCCGGTATAGTATTCTATTGCCTCTTTTGCTTTTTCGGCATGGCGGCGGCTTCCTATGTTGTTAAGGATTACTCCTGCAATCTCCACATCAGTATCGAAATTTTTGTATCCGCTGACAAGGGCAGCGCTCGAACGGGTAATGCTCCGGGCATTGATTACCAAAATTACCGGGCATTTGAGGATCTTTGCGACCTGAGCAGTGCTTCCAAGGTCGCTTAAGCTTTCGAACCCCTCGTAAAGCCCGCGGACTCCTTCGATGACTGCAATATCAGCCTGGTCTCCGACTTCACAGGCATGGGTGTAGACATCCAGAATCCCATTCTCATCCATAAGGTAGCCGTCAAGGTTCCGGCAGAACCTGCCAGTTATTTCAGTATGGTAGCTTGGGTCGATATAGTCCAGGGCGACTTTGAAGGGCTGGACTTTATATCCCCTTGAAACGAGGGCAGCCATCAGGCCCATGGAAATTGTTGTCTTGCCTGAAGAGGAACGGTCTGCGGAAATAAGGACCCTGGGGATACTTCCTGCCCCCGTTCCGGCTTGTTTTTCGTTAGACATTTTTCAATACCCCTGATTTTATTTTACCCGGTAATTCGCTTTGCCTGGAAGTTATTGAAACTTATGTAATCTGGCAGTTTATTGTCATTGCAGCTTATCGCAGTTTATTATCACTGCAGGTCATTTTGTCAATTCCCTCAACCGCTCGTCACTCAGAGAGTCAGCTGTAACTCTGGTTTCATTTTCAAGAATTGCTTTTCCAAGCTTGCGGTAGATGTCTGCAATATCGGATTCAGGTGCCTTTTCCATTACCGAGTAGCCTTCCCGTTCACAGTCCTGAACTGCCTGCCTCTTCGGGATAAAAGCCATAAGCTGGCTGCCGATCTCCTCGGCAAACTTCGTAACAATTTCTTCTTCCCTGCCCGCATTTCTGGAATTGCATATTATACCGCTGAGCGGCATTCCTATCTTGGAAAGGCCCTTGCAGATGTTATTGGCTGCATAAAGGGGCATGTATTCCCCTGAGGTCAGGACATAAGCCTCATTTACGAAACCCTTCCTGATAGGCGCCACAAACCCGCCGCAGACAATGTCTCCGGGCACATCGTAAATTATCAGATCCTGCTCTTTTAAGAGGTCACCTGAAATGCTTTTCAGTTTCTGGATAGCAACGATGATCCCTCGCCCTGCACAGCCTATGCCAGGCTCCGGGCCGCCTGCTTCCACGCATTTCACTCCTGCGTACCCTTCAAAAACCACATCTCCTTCCTTCACATCCACGCCTTCGCGCAGGAGATCGAGGATGGTTGGAATTCTTCTGCCCCCAAGCAGGGTGATTGACGAGTCGCTCTTGGGGTCGCAGCCTATGATCATGACTTTCTTTCCTGCTTCCGCACAGGCGGCTGCAACGTTTGAAGCCGTACTGGACTTGCCTATGCCGCCTTTCCCGTAGATTGCTATGATCTTTTGTTTTTTCAAAGGATCTTCCTCCTGATTTTATCCAGGCTCTTCTCGCTCATACTTCCTTTGCAATTTCCCTTAAAGTGGCTCCAAACTCGGATTCCACTATCTTGCTGACCCCCAGGGTTTTCGGGTGAAGGTCAATTTCGACAAGAACATACTCGTGACCCATCTCTTTTAAGGGCAGGACCTGCCTCGGACCGTTAGTGACTGAGATCAACTCCATATGCCGTATGCTCTCCATCGGGATAGCGTGCGGAACACCGGTAATGACCGCAAAATCGTAATCACTATATTTTTCCGTTATCAGTTCGCTGACCTTTTCTCCGGCAACAGGATACTCGTCCATTCCGCCGATGATTTCATGTATCTCAACCCCGTGTGCTTTCAGGTCCCTCATTATGTATTCGGCGTGCTGTCTGACTCTCGGAAGCCCGAGCTTGGGGTCGAGATTTGCCATATTAACAAGGTTTTCCTTTTTTCCCAGAGCTGCTGCAACCTCGTTGACCGCAAGCGTAATGTCTGCAAACATGTAGCCGGTTTCTTTTTTGGCGTTCATGATGACAAGGCCCTTCTTGCCTTCCTTAAGGAGCTGGATTACGCGCCTTGCTACCTTATATTTGACATCTCCGCGGGAAGGAGCAAGGTATTCCCTGCTTGCAGCCCCGAACCTCTTTTCCACGTCTGTGGCTTTTGCAAGGAGATACTCCTGGCGCTCAAACTCTTTATGGTCGATAATCCCGGCGTCGAGTGCGGATTCCAGGGCAAAGAGCACGCCTCTTGTATTGTTGTGGTAGCCTGCATGCACCTCAACTTCAATTACAGGGACGTCCGGGTTTGCCTCGAGCACGGCTTCATGCATTTCTTCCCCTATGATCATGCTGGCACAGGTTCCGACAACGCCGATAATTTTAGGGTTGAAGAGTTCGACTGACTTGTTTATCACCTCTACAAGCCGGTCATGCCCTCCGAAAACGAAACTGTTCTCATCAAGGCCTGTAGTAACGACATGTATGCCATCCTCTTCGAGCAGCCTCGCATGTTTGAAAGAACAGCCTGGAGGCCCGTGCAGGATCGCGACATCAACATTTAAGTCCCTGAGAGTGTAAAGAGCCGCAACGATGGAACTCGGACGGGGGTGGATGATTGAAATCTCTTTTCCAGTCATTGACAAATCCTCTTATTCTGATAATGTGGATACTGATAGGAATGATGGAGTGTGTTTCCTTCAGAAGGTTCCCGTATCCCGCGGGATCCGGACTACCGCCTGTACCGCAAGCTGGGTCGGGAAACACGATCAGTTGAAGTTTAAATAAGCAATGGAAACGGATACAGATTGGAAGAGCCTGTATAAAACTCTATCATAAAAATTCCGGCAAATGCCTGCAGCCTTATCCTATCCAGTATCCGACTGATATGGACTAATATCCGATATTGTTATCCGGGCAGAAGTTATCCGGCAATTACCTGGCACTTACTCAGCACTTACTCAGCAAAGCACTTCGTAAAGGAAATCTTTAACGGAAGCACTTTACTGAAGAAAGTATTATATCGTCCCCGCCTGCAAGTTCAGACGCTTTTGAGAGCCCTTCCGGAAGGCTATCTGCATAAGAGGTATTTCCGGCAACTACCGCCTTCATCCTTTCTCCTACCAGGACAATCTGCCTGCATTTTGTACCGAATTTTTCCACGAAACCCTGCACTGATTCAGGGGGCAGCCCTTCACAGACCTGAGAGGCTTCTTCTCCGAGGACAAGGATGATACCTTCCTTTTTTTCATCCTTTTTCTTCAGGAGGGCATACTCAAGGGCTTTTTCGGCAGAGAGAATATCCATGCCGGAGTTGGAATTATCTATCAGGGCAATGCCATTCATTTCCCTTTCCTGCATCCTACCTGAGAGTCCTCTGAATCCCTCAAGCACTGCAACAACAGCTTCACGTTCAACTTCAAGTTCGAGGGCGGCTGCAGATGCTGCGATAAAAGCAGTCATGTAGGCCGAAATATTGTATCCTGGAAGCAGGGAAGCTGAGAAAATTTCATCCTTTTTGTGCATAAAGTGAAGCACAGAGCCTGAGGATGTCTGGGAAGCCGGTAATTCCGATAATCCTGCGGGCATTGATGAACCTGGCAGAGCTGAGGACATTGACAATCCTGAAGGCACTGATGGTGCTGCAATCTTGCACCCGGTTTCCAGCACAAAATCAGCGGCCTGATTTGCGGTTTCGAGAAGCTCCGCATTGAAAGGGTCTTTGAAGGTTAGAACCTTTGCCGGACTCTCTTTTGCGGCTTTAAGGGCTATTTCGGCTCCTGCATTAATGAGAAGTGTACTTCCGGGTTTTGCATTCCTGACAAGCTGGAGTTTTGCTTCGCTTGCAAAGGCAGTATTGTTTGCAATCCCATAGTCAGGCGAAAGGGTTGTGAGAACCCCGAAATCTGCAGTCCCGGTGCCTCCGATTGAGATTTCGAAGATAAAAAAATCCGGCCTGAGACCTGCATCAAAAACCTTCTCAACTGCAACAAGAATGCTTCCTGGAGTTATGCTCAAGCCTCTGCTGATAAGGGAGGAAATACCCCCTTTCCAGTATTCAAGCCCCCGCGATGTGTGCAGCACTACTTCAAACCGTCTGGAGAGCATATCCGCAAGAAGGGACGCAGTGCTTGTTTTTGCTTTTACGCCCGTAACCTCGACCGTTTTTATGCCTGAAAGCCTCGAATCGCCTTTGAGGATTTTCCCGACAATCTCGTGATGGGAGATGACTCTTTTTCCTTCTGCTCGGGCTTCTGCAAGCATCGGATAAGCAGAGTCCAGGTGTACAGGCGCTAAGAGAAGATCGTATCCGGATGCCGGAAGAGGAGTTTTTGAGCAGTGTATCCCGTGTTTTTCCTCAAGCTCGAGCAGCAGTCCGGGATCGACAGTCCCGTAGACATCTATTCCAGTCACTTCACTTCCAGCGGCTGCAAGTTTTTCTGCTATGGGAATGCCGCCGTGGGTCAGGTCGAGCACGGCGAACTTCTTCCGATACAGGTCCATGATAAAAACCGGACCGTGGTACTGAATTTACAGGACTTCCTGGACCCTTTTGAACACAAGGTCAGCGACAAGTTCATCGGCCCCTATAGGCTTTGCATAGCACAGAGGAACTGTCTTTCCGTCAATTTCCAGGGTACCGCAGCCCTTTTCGTCAAGGCTCAGGATCTGCGGGATATCCTTTGTGATATGAACTCCCGAAGCCAGGAAAACCGGCACCGCTGCAATTTTTGTCACGCCAGTCCCTGAGAAGCCCTCAATTGCCTCTTTCAGGGATGGTTTACTGTTTTCCATAAAGCCGGCCCTGACAATAACATCAGAGTGCTTCCGGGCGATATGATCTGCAATCTGAGTGACTACTTCCTTATTGTAAGGTAGTTTGCTCCCATGGCCTATGGCCAGAATTCCGAGTTTTTCTGTCATTTTTGAAACCTCAATCTTAGTTTGAGCTTAACACAATTATTCGGATTTGTAACATTTAAGAGTTTAACATAGTTAGGATTTATATGATATAACCTTTTTGAAAAAGGAACAGCGGGAGAAAGTTTTGAAAGAACTTACTAAAAAAGATTTTTTTTGGAGTGAGAAAGAAAAAGAGAAAAACCGGAATGTGCAGAAAGATTAAAGGAATTCCCCCAAAGAAACAAATGAAATAAGTGAAGGAAAAATCAGGCTTTAACTGCTAACAGGAAACAGTTAAAAGTTTCCTGAACCGAGCTTGCAAAAAATAAGTGTAAAGGTTTTTACCGCAATTGTCAGACGCTCCTGCTCTCACTTACAGCTTCCTTTGCGCGACCTATACTGCTATCCTGATAAGAAATCTCGTCAAAATCCCCGCGCAAAGCTTTCAGTGCATATTTTTCCACATCTATTTCCTGTCTCGTACGAATGCCAAGTCTTCTGAGTATAGATACAGGAGGGCACCAGCCCTGTATAGCATACTGAAGCAGAAAGATTGAAACTATTATAGGTAAAATAAACCATTTTTTACTCATTTTTAAGCCCAGCACCACTCCAATTAAAGAAAGCACAGCTGCACGGGCTTCGATACAACGCTCGATGTCCCACTCATTATCAAGCTCTTCAATCCTTTTGCCTATCTCATAGTCGGTTTTGCTCGCATAAAACCTGACAATTGCAGCTATCTCCGTATCGATTGCCTGGTTAATCTCAGGAGGCGTATTAGCCCGTACTCTATCTCCCCGGACGAGTTCGCTGTAGTTATTCATTCCCATAAAATTCCCCCTTTTAATAACCGTTTTTCAGGTATATAATTAGACCCGAATTGCCTTTTGCTAAAAGAGGTAGAGGTAAGCCCATATAAATTTAATCATAAAAATAAAATTTTAATACTCAAATTAGTAAAAGAAGAAGAATCAAACATACTTTTTTCCCACTTTTTCCCGTTATCTGAGATGCTAAAGGGAAGAAATGCGTTTTTTTACGCGCGGAGAAAAGATTATGAAGGGAAATTTCGGTTTACATCCGGCTTCAGAACTCGATTAATCCATTCGGATAGTAAATTACCTGCACTCCTTCAAAATATGTGCCCCCTGGGTGCCTGTACCCGTTTGACCCGCTCCAGTCAAAATTCAGCCAGTACTGAAGTTCTCCTCCTTCAAGTTTCCTGCCTGAGTACCAGATCTCTTCGGCATAGGAATATCTGCCCTGCACATAACTCAGAACCTCATACGCAGTTTCCTCGTCATTCCCTATGTAGAGCTCGGGATAGGCGTGCCCGTAACTCTCGTTTATTGCGGTAACAACCCTCGTATTGAACCCCATATTTTTTAAAAGTGCGGACATGACTATAGAGTAGTCGTCACAATCCCCTTTATATCCTTCATTGATAGTCTGAGAAGCCCCGAAGAAAAACTCTGCATTTTTTTCAGAACGGTACTCCCAGCGCCTATTTACAGAATCAAAAACGTCACACGCGTCTTTGAGATCGTATCCGGAGGTTTTTCCGGTAATATTGAAGACCTCAGCTGCGATCCTTTCATTTTCAGACCCTATAGCCCGCTGAAAATTCAGAGATAATAGCCTGTATTCCCTTGGATAAACGGCATTTGATTTTTCTTCGGGATAAGTAGGAACATCAGGTACTTCAGAAGAGACGGAACCAGCTCCGGCTGCGGCACTCTCATTTACCTCTATATCAATTCCGCCTCCTGGTCCTGCCTCCTCCGGCAGAAAACTGTCCAGTCCGTCGGTTATGAAATCCTCTATGTCCGCTACCAGACCTTCCAGGTCCAAATTTGAAACGGGAATTTTCTCAGTAGCGTCGGGACCTATACACCCGGCAGTAAGTGCAAAGAGAAGAAGCAGGCTTAACAGATTAAAAAACTTAGCCCGGATCACGCTGCCAACTCCCCGAAATATAGCATAAAACTAAAAACATGATATAGACTATATAAGGTGTGAACTTGTAAGGATAAACTTGTAAGGATAAACTTGTAAGGATAAACTTGTAAGGATAAACTTGTAAGGATAAACTTGTAAGGATAAACTTGTAAGGATAAATTTTGGGTTATTGGATAATCGGGAGATGAGACAATATCCCCAATGCCGTGATTTAAATAGAGATTATACTTCTCGTTCCCTTCTCAAAAATAGCCCGCACTTACAGTGATCCAATCCCTCACAATAGCTACTTTTCTGCCGGAAATGAGAACACGAGGTACGGTATCTGCATTTTTTGCGCATTATAATGGATAGTATCTTCATATTTATGATACCTTCCTTTATCTATTAACTACATTATACATATATGTTAAGAGTTATATTATCTTTACTTTCCTTATATACTCATTTTCGTCGTCTCAACTTGCAGGCTTTTAACCATTAAACAGCACCACAGTTACCTTCGAGCAGACTTTATATATTGCTGACATGGACAAAACGATTCACAGAGAAGAGTTCAAAAGATAACCCGGCAGAACTCCGAAAATCAAAATTCCAGTCTTTTTTTACCCGGTCCCCTTAGAATCTTTCTCATATATTTTTTAAACCGCACTCCAGGCAACCCCGCGAGCAGTCTTTTCCCTCGACACGTCCCCCGTCGTTCAGAAGGTTCATGATATTCTTCCCAGGCACTATTGAAAGCTTCCCTGTAAATGACCTGTCCGTGTTCCGGCAGGTTCTCTTTAACAACTTCCGGCAGTTCGGAATTGTTATCATATGGTATTTATTTCCCCAATTTAAGTATTGGAGATTATTTTTTAAAAGGGTTTGTATAAAGCCTGGAGAAATCATTACTACCTTCTGGCAACCAATATCTATCAGGTTAATTGCATTGAGCGCATCGGGTGCCGCGCTAGTTTGTTAAGCTTTCCTCTAACCCTCTCAGGGCAGCGATGAGGCCTTAGCAGCGCCTTTCGCCTGGAACGCTGATCTTGTGAGGTTCGATGGTACGCACTTCAGAGGGCGGCGGGAGATCGCTTCCTTTCACCAGCAGCTCTTTGATACCTAGCTCTTTGATACCTATGTCAAAGGCGTTCATATGGTGGGAAATTTAAGAAGCGTGCGTTTCAGAACACACGGGCCCGGTTCATGGGTAGGCAGGAAATGGGTCAGGAGCTGATGGAGGAACTTAGAACCGAAACATCAGTGTGATTGACACATTCGGCAAACTCCGTACGGAATATAAAAAATAGCGGCAAGCCAGACAGCTCAGGTGGAGTAATATCCTCATCAAAACCTGTAGTATAAGCGGGCTTCTTCATTTATCCGAAAAAACCAATGCTCGGGAAATCTTCGCGACGGCCTACTTGCCTGGCGTCCGACGATTTAACCCTTGCTTTAGTGAATCTTGCTGGCGAATGCTGGCCGAAGTATTTTCTTGAGCTCAATATCCGCCAGGTCAATCCTTTTTCTTTTGTATTCGGTTAAGGAATTTATTAATATGAAATAAATATTACAATATCCCATTCATCTTGATTTACACTACTTACAGAAACGCAACGAAAATAACATATTTCTTACACCATATCTTAACCGAACATAAACATATCATTTTCAGTGGGTTTTACCTGCTAATTTGTGTTAACATCCGACCCCTGAAGGTTTTTTGGTACTGCTTTTTTCCCTGAGATTCCCAGAAGTAGCCTCGGTTATTTTGAAGTATGGCAGCCCCTTGATGGCCAGGTGGGCCATAGAGTCCTCAATGTCCAGAGTGTGTTCCTTAATCCTATCCGGGCTTGCCATAACGTTGAGGAGTTCCTCAAGCGTTGGGCTGTTCGATCTCCAGGTACCGTCGCTCCTAGTCTCGGCTGTAAAGATTTGCCATTTGATTTTCACTGACATAATATTCCCCCTCTCAAATGTGCATTGTCCATTCGAACTGAGCACTTAAAAAACAAAAGCTCATTAATAATCAGATTTAGTTATTTTTATAAGCTTTTGCTTATAATCTTATATTAGTCTTATATCATATATAGTTCAACTTTCTCGCTCAAAGCTCATACTTCTGACGAAAAAAAAGAGGATGAAAAGAAGTTGCAGCCTGAGAATGATTCTCCAAAGTTTATTAGGAAGACGCCTGATTTGAGACGAAACAATGACTCTTTACCTTATCCTGCGGGTTAGAAAATTTATTTCTAAACTGATTAAAGAAAATTTACAACCTCACATATTTCAATCCTTATGCAGGATCAGATTTTCCGAATCCGCGCATATCAAAGCGAAGAACCCTGTAGTTTTGAGTAAAGGCGTCCCATTGCCAGTCATGGGAGAGCCTGTCACCGGGCTTAACCCGCCTGGCTGCTCTGTCCAGTGGTTTTAATCCTTTACCTCCTGAGCCTTGTGTATATTCTCCGGACGGATTTCTTCACCGGGTAGTTCAGGTTTTCTTTTGATATTGGCTTTGGCTTCTTAATTATCACTATCGGCTTTTTTATCACGATCTGCTTTTCAGAATTTCTGGCAACTCTCTGCGACAAAAGCAGAACCATTACAGTGCCTGTTACCAGTATAGCATTGAGAGGAGTTTCAAATTTTGGCCGTGGGGTGAGTCATTGAAAACCATAGGCACGAGAATTTCTTTTCATTTTCCGCAAATATGGGGGATATAATCGTTTTTTCAGAACTGATCAATAACTCACGGACAAGACCCGATAGTATAATAGGCAAGAAAATTCCTTAACCGATAACCAATGGTTAAATATCGTATTAATTAATCAATAAATGATTTTAGAAATCCTCTTTAAATTGAGGTTATCAGATCAAATTTAATCCCGAAACCTAAAGCTGCAATTTCAGTTAGAAATTTTTAGAAGTTCTAATTCCAGAATTTCCACAGCTCAATAAACAGCCTATTATTATGGATTCATTCCATATGTTTCAGAAAAAATTGTGGATTCAAAAAGATTTACTTAATAATTGTTAGAAGCAATTTATGGAAACCATATATACATCATTTTCAAACTAGCCAGGCTAAATGTAAAAACATTCAGGTGAGGTTGTATGGCGCCGACGGATATGGTAATCTTTTTCCTTGAAATCGCTGTGATGCTTGCTATGGCGCTTTTATGCGGCCAGGTGATGAGTATGCTTCGCTTTCCTGCGGTCTTCGGAGAGCTCTTCGGAGGCATCGTTCTCGGCCCGACAGTCTGGGGATGGATCAGTCCCGACACTTATAACTGGCTATTTCCAGAAACAGGCGCCGTTTTCCAGGGGAGGGACGCTCTTATCCAGGTTTGCATGCTTTTCTTTTTGTTCGCCGCAGGCCTGGAGATGAACCTTAGCCTCATTAAGAAAAGGGGCACTAATATAGCCTGGGCCAGCTTAATGGGCATAGCGATACCATTTATACTGGGTTTCGGGACAGTCATTCTGTTCCCGGACCTGTGGAGAGAGCACTTCCACGGCAGGATATTAATTTTCTCGATGTTCATGGGCACTGCACTGTCGATATCGGCCCTTCCTGTCATTGCGAGAACTCTCATGGACCTGGACTTGATGAAGACGGACATGGGGATGATCATTACCGGCGCCGCAACCATCGATGACCTCGTAGGGTGGTCGTTATTCGCCTTTGTATTGAGCAATTTCGCTCATGAGAGCTTTATAAATATCCCACCTTACATGACTTTCATTCTGGTGTTTTTGCTATTTGGTTTCATGCTTACGATAGGCAGGTTTCTGGCGCAGAGAGCTCAAAAATGGTTCAAATCACATCTGCCCTGGCCGGGAGCGTTTCTTGGAATAACGACGGTCCTTATATTATTGGCTGCAGCCTTTTCTGAAGTGATAGGGATACATTCCGTTTTTGGCGCTTTTTTGGTGGGCCTGGCGTTCTCCCAGAGCCTGGAGAAACGCGACGATGCGCATGAGATGGTCTATCAATTCGTCATGTATTTTTTCGCCCCTCTCTATTTTGTTTCAATTGGGCTGCGGGCAAATTTCGTGGCATCATTTGACCTGGTCCTGGTGCTGGCAGTCCTCGTTATTGCATGTATAGGCAAGGTGTTCGGTGTGACGCTTGGCTTGATGATCAGTAAGATGCCATGGAAGCAATCTGTTACAATAGGTTTTGCTATGAACGCAAGGGGTGCTATGGAGATGATACTGGCTACCGTCGCCAGGGATGCGGGACTCATCGATGACCGCTTATTTGTGGCTTTGATTATCATGGCACTGGTTACATCCTTTATAAGCGGCCCGATAATCAGCCGGTTAAGTGGTATCAACCTCTCCGAATTCTGATTAACACTATCAAATCGTTCCAGAATCAGGGCAGTATCCGTTTCAATTTTTGTTTTGCGGATATTGCCCGCGAGTAATTTCCATGCTGATATTTTATTAATTTTGTTTTCCGGTTATTTTTTTACTTTTTTGCTCTCGCTGGTTCTCGGGAAAGTCATTTTGCGCCACAGATCTTCTGCTCCCTTCTTTTTCCTCTTCCGTAACCGGCTCTGTCTTATGAAAATGGGCGCCTTCCATTTCCTGGTTGGGCCTGGTCGGGACCGGCGTTCTCAGGCCGTAGACTTCCCTGGTCCCCTTGTCGAGTTTCTCGGGGCCCAGGAACTTAGAATCTTTTTTGGCATGTCGTTTATTTCTGGATTCATTGTTTTTATTATGTATCTTTATCAGCGAGAGTAATGGATAGAGATAATAAGTACAGTAAAGTGAATAAGTACAGTAAAGTGAATAAGTACAGTAAAGTGAATAAGTACAGTAAAGTGAATATATAAAAGATGCAAACGTATTTGATTTATATGTAAAAGTAGTATCATGACTTAAGGGGCAAATACATAGTTATTGGGCGGATACGATGCAAAGTAATGATCTTATTAAAGAGCAGGTATTACAATTAAAAATAGAAATCTCGCAGTTAGAAGTAGAGGTCAATAAATTAGAAACTATGATAAGTGAAAAAAAATATGCTTTGAATAGATTATGTGAACTTTTAGAAATACGGGGAGTATCTTTAAACGAAGATAGATGAATGTATTTAAATTAATTTCAATTCTTGTTTTAACAATTCTTGCTCGCGAATCCTCTTTTTTAGTATCCATCTTCACTTTCGTTATCTTTCAATCCCTGTTTTAGTGGATCTTGCTCGCGAATTTTTCCAAACCCGCCGAATTCTCCGGAATGATATATATCAGGGCCCTGAACAATGTGAAAAACTCATAAAAGCGTAAAGCTGGTTTTATCCAGCTATGAAAAACGTATTTATTCCTTCTTACGCTTTTCCATATTTTGAACACTTCCAGGCAAAAAACTTACAGCCGCAGAATAAAATTGTGAGACATATACACAAAAACATTAATGTGCATACTGACGCTTGTATTTCAATTGGTGACGTTTTACTTACTCCTTTTTACTTTCCTATGGTATTAAGTGCACGATAATCGTAACATCCTTTTAACATTTTCGGTATGTTTCAATCTACTAGTTTTGTAACGAAATAACTAAGGAAATGAATAATTTAATTAAAGTTAAATCATCTCTCTTGCATGTGAAAGTTATTTAATACATTCTTGACCAAACTGCCTTGATGTTGAATTAACACGGTGGGTCCTTACGAGTTTTCAAACCAATTGCAATACCTACAAGGCCAGCAGGGCAAACTCAGAAAAACATCATTTCAACCCTTGTTTTAGTGGATCTTGCTCGCGAATCCTATTAGTCGTCTAGTTAATTTTCACCAAGCATACGTAATCGTTAGGGGCTACACATACA
>CAVRJG010000063.1:0-32453 GCA_963721455.1 uncultured Methanosarcinaceae archaeon | reverse complement strand
GCTGGCTTCTCAGTTAAACAGCATAAGTCCTGATAGTCTCCGAAAAAAATGAACACATTAAATTGAAAAAGCCAATAAAAAAGGTCAAGGCTAAAGATTAGTGGGGGTCATTGATCAAACTTGACAGACGTGCATACTCATCTTGTTTGACCAGATTCGAGAGCCTTCCTTATCCTTGCGATTTTACGGAAACTGACTCCTACGACCTAATTTTCCTACGACCTAATTTCTCAACGTTTTATTGAGCTTATCTCGAAAGCTATTTTATTCTTAACCATTAAAGTTTTTCAGGATTGCTTTCATGGCCAGGAACTTTATTGATTATAGAAATGCAGTATATTTTGAAGGAGAAGAAGAAAACAAGTTCATAGACTCTGTGTTTCTAAAGCCTTACTGATCATTTTCTTTCTACTTTGCGACAGGGAAGTAATCATACTTTAACCTATATAAAAAGTGAGAGAGATTTAGACAAGGAGATGAAAAGGAGATGAAAAGAAAGTGATAAACCTAAACATCTTGCTTTACGGAAAGGTAAAGCAGGTAGACGTATATGAAAGCATGTTTGAGTATGTGAAGGGCTCAGACATTACACGTTGTGAAGCAAATTACATCGAGGGCCAGCCGGATTATTTCGTAGAGGAATGGCAGCCAGCGATGGATAATGATTTGTTTTATGAATATGATGCGACGAGAGGAGTGGGAGAAATCGAAATAGACGGGCAGAAATATACTCGTATAAATCGGGGGGAAACCCAGATAAATTATGTGCCCGCTGACAGCCTGACGGAAACCCTGTATTTGATATATCACTGTGACCATAACCTGCGAAAGTGTACCGGCACCGGTGAAATCTTCCAGACAGAAGAAGAGGCAGAGAAGAGAGCAAGCGAGCTTAGAGGAGAATAATATTTTCCGCTTATATTCCGTAATGCTTGAGACGTGGAAAACCAGCAATTTACTATAACAACTTGCCACATTTACCAGGTTCGAGGGCATGAGTACCGGGCCTGTGAAGAATGCGAAGGGAAGTCACAAAAATGAGCGAAAGGACTCAAAACATGCCAGGCAAACGGAGCCCAAGCTCAAAGAGCATCGACTGCCTACCGTACATCTGAAACAGTCTGATAGAATCCTTTAGAAAAGTTAACCAGATAGGCTTTCCTGAAGCTGCGGGCATTTCAAACGCAGGAAAAATAAAGGTTTCAGGATTGCTTTCATTCTCAGGGACTCGATTGGGTACTTGAAAGGTGAGATTTAAAGAAGCAAATTTTGAGTCGGGGATAAGCTCAAGTTATAAAAAATTTTTAAAATTGTTTTTAATGCTGGAGGTGCTATCCCAACGCACGAACTCCTGCGAAATTTGACTCCGTACCGACTCTCAAACAGATTCAGAAGTGCTTTCAAAACGGTGTTATACATTCCCGGAGACCGCGTTCCGCAGGCAGGTTTCCCAGTCTTCCGGATGATCTACGTTGTCACACTGCCACTCAAATTCACGCCTTGCAAGCCTGATAATCGCGCGTGCCTTCTTGAGCGGGATTAACTCTTTGCCGACATCACCGATACCACCTACATCCAGACAGCTTACAATATCAATCATAAAGCCTTCCAGGCTCTCTGGTGGTATTGGTTCGTTCCTTGCATGTAGTTCTGTGCATTTAGCGAGATATTCTGCAAGTACATTGATCAGTTTCGCGTCACGCATGGTTCTAACTCCTTTGTACGATAAGCGTGCAACCCACTTTGTCACACCGGACTTTAGATATTAGATGATCACAATAGTAATGACAGTTATAAAAATGCAGACATATCTTCCTGAATTCAGCCCAGGACACCTTTCAATCCTCATTTTCCAGGAATTGCGCCTGAAACAGCAATTAGGTATATGCTTTTTTGAACTTTAAAGGTTTCTAAATAATCGAATTTGAGAGGGACTGTGAAGGTCCAGATGTCAGCCCGGAGTTTATGAGGTTTGCACAGGATGTTTTTTATTATAGTCGACGGATCAATTAAGTGCACTTTTGGACACTATTCCTGGAATAGGACCATATATAAAGCGTAAATATTTTCTGTAATGACTATAAGAAAAATTATATACCTTTAAAAATAGGAGGGTGGTGTAAAATGCCAAAGATAGACTTAAAAAAAGAAAAATCCACCTGCACTCTCCAGGATAAGGTTTGAAAGCCTGCATGAAGGAGTATCAGCCCAGATAATGCATATTGGCCCATACTCTGAGGAAGGCCCGACGATAGAGAAACTACATAATTTCATTGAAGAGAACGGCTATGAATTTGATGGCAGCATGACTGGTGAGAAACACCATGAAATATACATAAGTGATATGCGCAGAACAAAACCGGAAAAACTTAAAACTATTATAAGACAACCCATGAAAAGAAGAAGTTAAAATAATAAACAGATATTCGAAAACCGATTACAACCTGAGGTTAAGGGGGCCTGGGGGAAAGAAAGCAGCCAACTAGTTTTCTAGCGTGATGAACCAGGCGGTGGGTTATGGTGATAAACAGACTACCTGGGGGCTATTTTACTCTTAAAAGTTAGAGAATTAAGCCATACCTGACAGGAAAAACAAAGAACTGAACGTTCTATAGATGTTGTAGGAAAAGGCTGAGCGAAGTATTGCCTGAACTGAAGAGACAAGTTGTTGGTGTATAAATCAGGAGGTCAATTAAAATTATTTAATAATGTTCTCCTAATTGGGGAATTATCCTGTGAACCCGTTTTTGGTACTCCCGGTATTCGTCACCAAACTGTGCCACCAGCCTTCTTTCCCAGTGCAGGGACCCCAGATACAGGTATATAGTGGTCAAAATGTATATGACAAGCAGATTGACGGTCATAAAGGGAGTGAGCCAGATTATGATCAGTCCTGTGAGCAGGAAGGGGTCCCTTACCCATCGGTAAACGCCCCGGATATTCAGGGAACCTGCTTCAGAAGTCTTTGGTACAGATAGCTGTGAGCGTATCTTGAATCTATGGGGTGCGTCAAGCATTGCTCTGGGGGCAATGATTGCAGCAATCAACTGTCCACCGACCATCAGCCAGCGCCAGGGAGAAGGTATTATGTAGAGAAACGGCCCTGGATTTTTGTAGAGCAGATAGACGAGTGGCAATATCGTTAGCAATGAGATGAGGCTGAATACTGGCATATACAATATTTCTGCCCTGGAACCCAAGACCCGCATGATGAAACGTTTAAAGGGCAGGCTTGCCATAAGACTGTGAATAGCTGCGAATGCCACCAGACAAAAAACAAGGATAACTGTGGACGAAACCAATTTCAATAGTCTCCATTTTTTTAAATTAATAACCTGTATTTAGCATTTGTTATTTGGTGAGGCTGTCAAATCTTTTGGTGTTAATCAATTTTTTAAATGTTTCCACACCAATATCTAAAAATCTTACTTTAGAGAATTGATTCCCATGAAATAAGGCAAAAGAGCCTGAGTATTTTTTATTCTGATTGGAAAAAACTGGGGTTCTATAAGGGGACTTTGTGTTACATGAAACAAAACGCCAAAAGTGATAAGCCTTTCACCCTTAACAGCCATGTTTTAGAATCCGGGGGTCTTCTATCTTTATTTTCGTTTTCTTTGTATTTCCAGGCTGCGTAGAATACTGGATGAGATCGCAATTCCCATGCAAGTGTCCAGTGTTACCGAGGACATAAGCCCTATTACCTTCCCCACCTGCAGGATAGGAGAGCCACTATCCCCCGGTTCCGGCATATCATTGCACTGGAAGCCCAGAAAAAGCAATGAAGCTCCGGCATTAACTACCCTGCATCGGATAACACGAATATCATTAATAAGCACAGCTTGCTCCAGTTCGGCTGCGCTGCCAAACTCAGTGATTTCAACCACGCTGTCAGGAGGAAGCTCTATCAGGGCTAAATCAAAATCCTTCAAAATGCTCGTAACAACGAGTTTCGTTCCATCAACTATTAAATGGTCTCCTTCGCCTCGAAATATGTGAGAAACCGTGACCATGTAAAGCAATCCTTTGAGTGAGATAACAGCTCCGATAGTACAGCGTTTTCCCTTGTAAAAAAAAGAACCGCCTGATTTTATCATAAGCTTTCATCAACCTGCTGATTTCGCTTAGCTGGTTTATGGTATTTCTGGTGCTTACGTTAGATTATGCTTCAATTATATTTAGCGTTATATATTAGACTGAGAATTAGCTCGTTGCCTGACAGAGAAGACAAAAAACTGGATTTTGTTTTCCCTGGATTTGGGGATTTAGAGGGTTGATTCTCAAGAAATTAGGCAAAAAAATCTTAATATTTCTTATTCTGATTGGAAAAAGTTAGGTTTTCTAAGGGGACTATTAAAACATTTTTAATAGTCCTAATCAATACTATAGTCACTTCCCCATATAATGCAACATTTATATATTTGTACTAATTATATTAATTTAGTTATGAGTTTGGAAATGTTTACTACTTCTGATATTGCCACGGCTATATGTCGTTCCTGCAACAAAAATGAGCAGCTGAGACTTCAAGCCCTATTATTGGTTAAAAATGGTTTGAGTCCGGCTAAAATTGCAGAAGAGTTTTCAGTCCACCGTTCAACGGTTCACCGATGGGTAAAACGAGCTGAAAAAGAAGGTTTGTCTAGTCTTAAATGTAAACCTGGTCGAGGAGTAAAGTCTTTTTTAACAGCAGAACAAGTATCTGAGTTAAGCAAAGCATTTTCAGAGCCAATACCAACAGATGACGGCTATTATCGCGGTTGGCAAACAAAGGATGCAGTTCAATATGTCAGAGAGAAATTCGGAATATCTTATTCCAAATCAAGAATGAGACAAATTATTAAAAATTTAGGGTTAAGTAAAATTACATGTAGACCTGGATCAAAAAAGCGGAATGAGGCATTCACAAACGAATTTATAGCCGAAGTTCAAAAAAAGATTACTAAACCCTAACCATTTATTCGTCACTCACGATGAGAGCAGTTTTTGTGTGGATTCAAATAGATCAAGATGTTGGGCAATCAAAGGCTCAAAGCCTATTAAATTTACAGGTGGTTCAAAAGCCAAAATCAATATTGGGGGATTCTACACTGAAAATGGAGAGTTTTATTGGTACGATTTAGGAAGTACACAGAATACAGACTCTTATTTAAAATCATTACTCGATTTTAATAGAGATATAGGGGCAAGGATATTTCTTCTACTGGACAGGGCTACATGGCATAGATCCTCAAAAGCAAACAGGATGTATCATAAAGATTGTTAAGAGGCATAAAGTTAATCGTTCATATTGCAGGAACGAATACAGAAGAGGTCAGAGAATCCATCTTTTGTATCAAGATTTCATATGAGACATGTATATTTCTTCGAGTCGACTTTGTTTAAAGTCATAAAATCTGCTGATAAAGTACCTGCAGAAAATAAAAGAAGCATTTTTTAACCGTTCGAACTTGAGTCATCTGATCAGGACTGTATCAGTATCGGTACAAAATCGATGCTATCAGCTTGAAGTTTTCGGTATATCAATGAACTATGTCAGAGCTACATGGCATAGATCCACAAAAGCAAAGGAATTTTATCAAAATAACATGCATTGGTTGAAAATACTATTTTTTTCCCTCCAGCTACTCCAGATAGGAACCCAACAGAATACTGTTGGAAAGCGACAAGAGAAGACTTAACGTCAATAAAATCATTCAAAAATATTAGAATATTGAAAGAAGAACTGGATGAGTTTTGGAAGAGACATATATTTACACACAAAATGTCGCATTATTTAAAATGGTGACTATATATAGGCAGCTCTCCAAAATGTCTTCTGACGTTTCCAGGAGCATGGTTTATAATATCAACTATCCTTTTTATAGGTATTGATATAAAAGATCCAAATACGGTTTCATTAAGAGCATTTAGTATATCGTAAAAAAATCCATCTTCTTTAAGCATTGGATATGTCTCTTTATTTAACGGGATATCAGGCCGACTTTTTTTCGAGAATATGGCATGAGCCAAGTTAAATTTATAAAATCTCACATTGCGTTTTTTCTGAATTTTGTTCCTTAGTGCTATTAAAAAAGTACTCACATTTCTGTGGGTATCGTTTTCCAAATCCATAGATACCCAAAGCATTTCAGGGTATTCCGTGTTCAATATATATTGCAACTCATGTTGCAACTCGCTTTTACCAATGCCTGCTATACCATAGTAAAATAGAGCATTATAATCTTGATTATTGGGGTTTTGAATGAATTTTTTAAAATTATCAATACAAGTTTCGCGATCAACAAAAACCCTTTCCTTCCTAAAATAATCAGTCGGATGAAGTGCCATTTATAAAAATCTCCACAAGCTCAATCGCCGTTTTTAATTCGGAACTTCTGATGCATTATTAATCGATCTATATTACATTTTGGAAATCTTTAATATATTATTATGATTATTTTGTTACAAACTGTTTAATTTTTCTGATATCCGTAACTGTTTGATATTTCAGATATTCCCCATACTATGCTTTTCTAAACTCAGTTGTTCTGCATCATATGGGAATACGGAAATTATGACCGATTACCGTCTTATGTCATCGGCAGAAAAGCCCGTATTCCTATAAAATGTGGTATAGTTGAGTAAACAAAAATGTAAGTAAGAAAACTTGCATTTCTCATGGCTATTTCCTAGGACAAAAAGAGAATTAACCAATAAGAGTAAACAGTATACAAAAAGGAGGGTTGTGGCGCAAAAAATCTAGTTCTGGTGCAAACAGCAAAGAGATAATATTATTATGTCATAGAAGTTAATAAATACACAAGTCGGTATTCTAATGATCTCCGGATACGCTCAATAAAAGGCTCAACTAAAGAAGGCAGAATCATGAAGCACAATCCTCAAGAGTATAAAGAGAAATCAAAAAAACATTTTGATGAAATGTCTTCGGATTATTCCAGCACATTCACAGGCAAATATACTGAGCCTATGCATTATTCATTGATGAAAGAATTGGAGGGCAAAAACTTCAAGACTTTAATGGATGTGGGATGTGGGAACGGTACATTTTTGTCAATTGTAATAAATAAATTCGATGTGGAAGTATCCGGGATTGATATATCACCCGGCATGATAGAAAAAAGCAAAGAATTGCTGGATGATCGTGCAGATCTAAAAGTTGGGGACTCTGAGCATTTGCCTTGGAACGACAGGTTCTTTGATGTTATTACCTGTAGTGCTTCTTTTCATCATTATCCCAGTCCTGAGCTTGTTTTGAAGGAAATGAAACGCGTTTTGAGGTCAGGTGGGATTCTTATGATAGCAGATCCATTTACTTCTAATGAACTATTTAGATTTTTTGCAAATATATTAATGAAGTTCAGCAAGAGCGGTGATGTAAGGATTTATTCCCAAAAAGAAATGCAAGAATTGCTTGAAAAGTGCGGGTTTTCGTTAATTAAATGGGAAACTGAGGGGAAGAAATTAAAAAAATATTTTATAGTTGTTGCGACCTCCACTCTTAAATCCAGGATTTAATGCATTTAACTTCTCAGTTCAACCGCTTGAGTCAAGGCTTTACTAACCTGATTTTTTTGGACTGGTACCGATACCTGGTTATTTTACTTAACTTCCAACTGACTATAGTTTCCAACGCAACTTATTACACATATTAATGCTCATATTTTGGCTCTTCGCTGTTTCGAGTTGGTAATTTACATCCATTTCTAACTATGGAAGTAGCTTGCATAAAATTTAGAAACGTTTGTTGTTGAAAATCACAGTCAAGCTCGATGTTTTTCATTTTGGCCGGACAACTGTCTAACTAAGCAATTATTTTCAACCCATACAAAACAGCGAAGAGCCACCAAATGCGGAAATATTGTTTTTGCAACGGAACCGAGACGAGTACATACGGTCAAGCTTTGGGACATGTGGAAGGCTGGAGCGGTACGTTTATCCCTTATTTCCACGCACCTAACCACGCCTATTGGCATAAAGAATATTATTCACTGATCCAAGTCTTTGCTTTATCAAATTCATTATTACTGAAAACTTTCACTTGGACAGGAATAATGAATTTAAATACATTGACAGAATCATTTATCCAATGAACATCAGAAACAACCGCAACTTTCTCAAATGAAAGTGTATGCCACGATACCTTTGCATCTTCTAGATAAGCACCGAGCTCATAATGTACAAAATCATTGTTCAATTGATAAAGTATGCGAATCTTCTTGTACTTTTGCAGTTTGTCTTTCATTGCAGGAATTAGTACAGTGTCGTAGTCTTCTCCTGTTATCGTTCCACTACCAACAATACCCAGAACATTGTCTGGCAAACCTTTCATAAGTTCCATCATGCTATTTCCTCCAAAATTAAGGTTAAATTATTCCTACTCACTAACCCAGGTTCTGTGTCATTTTCACTCGAATGAAAATGATTAACTTTCCGAATTGTGGTGGTTTTTAATGATTTTGTGAAAAAGCCAGATTTTTTGCAACGGAACCTTTGCGAATAGGTTATTCATATCCACTTCCTGAATATGAGGCCGACATATCTAATATTTAGGGACACTTGTTGTGAAATATCACATAACAAGCGGTCTCAAAACTCAACTCATTTCTACAATTGGATAATGGGCATCGTTGACTTTAAATATAGATAGGAAATTATTCCGAGATTCAGGTACAAATTAACCTTATAGTAATATATTTTATCCCAATTGTAGAATCAAATGTAGTTTTGAGACAGCCTGATAATAGAATAATTAAGCTGGAGATTAGATCACGAAAGATGCAACCCATTTCTGTACGTTCTAATCTCCAGTAAAGTATCTGCCTACTGACATATCTTATTCTGCTCGAATTCAGGCGGGAGCTCCCTTGTTTATGATGTAAGCGACCATTTCAGGGTCAATCTTGCTTTCTCTTGAAACCTTTGCTTCAATATCTTCAGTGGATTTACCTTCAAGTTTCATTTCCCTTATTTTTTCAATCACTGAGGATGGAACTGTATAATATTCATTAATATCCTTCCTGTGACCCCAGACATCTCCTTCGACGAGCTGGATACGCTGCATTTTAAGGAACATTTCTATGGATTTTGAAACCGTGCGCCTGTAGGATTTAGGCAGCTGAATTACCTCAATTTTCGGGCAGGTTTCAACCAGTCCGAGAATGTCCTTGTTCGAAGGTCTGAAAGCCAGGTGAACAATACGCTCATTAGAATTAAGAGTAAAGATTTCCTCTCTGGAACTGACTACTCTAATTTTCATACTTTTTCTCCACTATAAAGTTCTTTTACGGTTTTACTTTAATATAAATACGCTATACTTATGACACAATGCCAAAATTTGGTGATAAATATAAAATTGAAAATCACTAGATTTTGGAACTGAGCGGCTCCTGCAGTTTGATAGTCCTAAAATTAACTAGCTGATGATGCAACAATAGAAATTCCAGAACAGCGAACTTGGAATAAAACAGATATACATTGAAACAAATAGCCTCATGGTGTTTGCCATGCAATGTATACCAGTGTTTTGCGTAATAGAATACACAATATTTTCTCTACTTAAACTGTTATTTTTGTGTATCTGCATAGTTTAGTATATGATTTGACTTGTCAATAATCAACAACCGCAAGTTTTGCAGTTTTTGCAGCTGTTACAGGTAGCGCCACTGCAGCTATGACAGGTATCGCTATTACAACTGTTGCTGATGTACTTATGTCCATTCATGTGTTTATATTCATGATGTCCATGCGAACCGCATGCACTTGCTGCTCCAACTGTTAAAGATACTACAACAAAGACAACTAGCAAAGTAGTCAGTACTTTTTTGTTCGACTAAATGATTGTTTCAACATTCACTTCACTCCTTTTTCTTTTTAAAATTAACACAATTTGAAGGTATTAAGGGGTGTTCGTTTGTCGATTCACATCCTTTCACGATAAAGCACTATGAACTTAGTTCAACTGCGCAAATTCTATTTTGTAAAATTATCGGGTTGGCTATCTGCTAATTGACGATACTAAATTTAATAAGTTTAAATATAAACTTACTTTTTGAAAGGCGAAAAAAATAATAAAATATAACTTAAAAATAAATTTAATTAGGATTCTGATTCAATAAAAAAACTCAATAACACTTTATAACACTTTATAAATAGATTATTTAGTTTAAACTCTTTGAAAGTACCTTTCCTCAAAAGGAAATCTTGATCCTAGGAACAATATAGGCTTTAGGAGGGCTCTGGTGCAAAAATAGTATTTCTGCAATTTGAGACTATAATTCTTATCTTTATGTGTTATTTTCATTCGGGAGAAAATGACACACACCGGTGAAAATTATAATATCAAAATGCAGAGATATTTTTTTGCACCAGAACCCGAAAAAGCGGTTTACTGCACTCTTGAGTGCTTGGCAAGGTTCCGAAAAGTTCATGGCATCAAGAAGATTGTTTATCAACTGTTGAACAATTTTTAGTTCACCGTAATTTCCCCTTCTTGTTGGAAAATAGGCTCTTTCACGAACTAATTTTTTGAATCAATTCATCAGGCTCGGAATTCGCTCATTATCTTTTTTAGTTGTACATCGGTTTTTAAAATATACAGGTAATAAATGCCGATAATCACGCCTGAAAAGATAACAAGAAGAGTCTGGTTTATTTCTGCGGTTTTGAGGGCAACAAGGACAATTCCTGCAGGGACGAAGAGGATAAAATTGGAGAATACTATTTTCAGGGCTGTTGAAGCTTTTACTCCGGAATAGGACATCATCTTCAGGCACAGGTAACCGTATACCAGAATTCCTGATATCGAGAAAAGGATCAATGCCAGACGTGCGCTTCCAAGCAGGCCGCCGATAACAAGTGAAAGAAGCCGGGTGGCCAGGTTGAAAAAATTGTAGTGAAAGCCGAAGTGAGGCTTTTCGACTACTACGTATATCGTGGTTAATGGGGATGAGATAAACCATACAAAAGCCCACAGACTCAGGATCTGGGCGTAAACACCTGCTTCTGCCCAGGCTTTTCCGAAAACAACTGTAAAGACGTCACTGCCGACAATTGTCAAGATCAGTATCGGAAACATGCCTATGATCACAAGTATTTTGAAAACGTTTTCAACAAGGGAAGGGAGGGTACCTTCGGATAAGGCTCTTGATGCTCTCTGAAAGAATACCTGTGAGATTGATCTACCAATGAAACTCATTGGAAGCTGTAAAAGGCGAAAGCCAAGGGAGTAAAAACCTACTACTGCAGGTGTGAAGAAAGCCGCAAGAAGAAAGGCAGGAAGCTGCCAGGAGACTGAGTTCATAAGGGCAGACCAGGTATCTATAAGCGAAAACTTGCGGTACTTCTTAAACCCCTCATAGATTTTCTTCCAGTGCAGGCTTTTCATAATCAGCTTCCTATCATCTCTCCAGATCTGCCCTCCAAGCACAAATGTTGCAATAGACTGTCCGGCAAGACTTCCAGCTACTAATCCGCCTGCACCGACTTTTTCTGCAAGCCCGAAACCTATCTGCGTTGCAGTAACCGAGACCGAACTGAAGACTCTTGAAAGGGAAAGCCTTTTGAAAAGTTTTGTTCTTGAATTCCAGTTATTCAGTGCAAGAAATAACCCATTTACAAAAATAAATGGAGGCACGAGCCAGAGATAGTCTCCTATCTGCTGAGAATTCATAATATTAACTATGGGTTCTTTAAAATACCATGTGATTGGAAAGGTTAAACCACTTACAAACAGCACTGCCAGAAAACTCAGTCCTAACAGGTTTACAGCCTCTTCATCCGATTCAGGCAGCATTATGGAATATTCGTACCTCATGCAGGCAATGACACTGATAATGCTGGTGATAGAAATGTACAGAGCCCACACTCCAAAATCTTCAGGCCCGTATAGGCGTGTCAACACAGGAGCAGATAGAATTGTAAGGATTTGAGCAAAGGTCGTCCCGCCTGCAAGTGTCAGCACATCGAATGCAAAGCTTTCCTTCTTGTTATTTTGAGATATATTTTCTGTCGCGCCTGATGTAGTTTCATCCATAGCCTGTACCTTAAACGAAATGGTTCTGGTGCAAAAAATCTGACTTTGTTACAAAATCAGTGAAAACCTTCACAATTAGGAAAGTTAATCATTTTCATTAGGGAAAAATAATACACAAAGGTAAGAATTATAGTCTCAAACTGCGGAAATATTATTTTTGGACCAGAACCGAATATAGTCTAGTATCTCAAAAATTTAATTATTTTTCATCTTAATAAGCCGGCTGTCCATCATTTTACGATTGATGTTTTCATGATTAATTTTCCAGTATTATAACTACTTATTTTTTTTCATTATATTTTATAGTAATAATATCATTTTAATTATTGGTATGTTGAACGTAACTGAACAGCAACATTTTACCTTAAAAACATTGCTGTCATTTATTACAAGTTTGATAGATTCCAACTATAAATCGATACTATTTTAAAATTTGGAGTTCGCATAAAGAAAGCTAGAACTCAAAGAAAGTTAGACTTAAATAAAGCTAGAATTGCTGTAATTATAATCGCCAATAATATGGCTAGTGCTTCGATTCCTAATTAATTCCATATTAGTTTAAATTAAAATTCCGCCTGGCATCTCATCCATTTCTTCTATTTTATATTTCCACGTAAATACCACTGGTTTTTCATTAATCTGGTTTATGTATTGACTGATTCTTTCATTTAATTCATTTATTGAGTCTACTCTTATTCCTCTCAACACGCTTCTCGCCATTTTACTGAAAAAACTCTCTATGATATTCAACCACGAAGCATGTTTTGGTGTGAATACAAATTTAAATTTATCAGGAACAGTTTCCAGGTATTTTCGGGTTTCGCTTGATGTATGTATTTTATGATTATCCTGAATAATTATGATTTCTTCTTCTGGATAAATTGACTCAAGTTCCTTGAGATATTCAATGAATTCACAGCTTCTATGCTTCTCAAATACTTTATAAATAATTCTCCCAGATATTAAGTCAATTCCAGCTAATAGTGAAAGAGTTCCATGCCTGATGTATTCGTAATCCCTTGCTATTGTAGAATAATGCCCTTCTACTGGCATAAGATCGGGATAAATATTTCCAATTGCCTGAATACCTGGTTTTTCATCGTAGGAAATAATCACTGATTTAATTTCCTCATTTTTTCTTTTTTTCCCTTAGTTCTTTAGCTTCTCTATATGTATCTAAGACATCGGCTGCTTTTTGATCAAAATCGGGATCAATTTTAGCAATGTAATATCTAATCTTATGTGGTTTTATTTTGCTTGCATTGAGAATCTTTGAAATTGTCCCCTGATTTATCTTCGATAAATCAGGATGTCCTTCTTTGATACAATTTTCCTGGATATGTTTAGCAAGGAGTCTCTGCGTCCAGATTTCATGAGGATAACCAAGATCTTTTGGTTTTATACATGCAAGTGAGACTACCCGAGCTCGTGATTCAGCACTAATGTCTTGAGGTCTCCCACTTCTGGATTTATCTACTAAGCCTTCTTTAACCCCAAGATCTAAAACTCTTTTTATCCATTTTCTTACAGTTTTGTAATCGATTTTCAATTCTCTGGAGATTTCAGTATCGTTTTTTCCATGATAGCTCAAAAGTACTAGCTTGGATCTTGTCAACAATGCTTGCTGCTTGATTTCTAGAATGACTTAACTTGATAAGATAATCTAAATCTTTTTGAGTAAATGATAATTTAGGACGACGGCTAATACGAGGCATAAAATACGTTATTAAAAATAACTAATATATTTATTTATGGATATATTTCCAAATCGATGTACTAGTATTGGAGCAATTATCCTCTTTTATAGACCTACGAGCTTGTTCAACAATGTTATTCAAATACTTGACTTGTCTAACTTCAACACTTTTAGACAACTTCATTTCATTTTTCAGTTCATCTATGGCTATCGGATAAGCTGGATTATTATCAACTGTTATTACTCTCGGCAATTGATTGTGATTTGAACCCAAAGCTTTCTTAAGGAATCTCTTTGCAGCTTTTCTATCTCGTTTTGCACCACAACCCTACCGTTTAATACTTCCTGAATATACTTTTTTAGGCACATTACATTTTAATATATCCCCCCGTGTCATTATATATGGTCATGTTTTGTAGGGAGGTATTCCACGTGGAACATATATATGTTGACAACGAAGGTAAACAGGTAAATTTAGTGGGAGTTGTGAAATCAAAACATTCATACTGTGCAAGCTGTTTCAAAAAATTAGAATATGTGGGAAAAAGGGGCACGTTCTGTCCGGAATGTCTTGAAATCGAGAAAGAGAAGGGACCAAAAATAGTAGCTCTGGCGTTCCTGTTATCTCTTGTGCCAGGATGGGGGTACGTGTACGTTGCCGAAGACAAAAAAGCACTAATCACGGCTATATGGACAGTTGCAATGTTGTTTATTCCCGTAATCGGGTGGCTTCTATCGTTCATTATGTATCTCGTTTCTATCGGAAACACGGTCAAGACGGCACAATTAATTAATGAAATCCGAAAGCAAGCTTGAGAACCTATGTATTTTTTCAGAAAAGTTACATAGGGTATCTCGTTAAAATGCAGTTGTTTTCTGATTCTGGAGAAAAAAGAAAAAGTTAGGAGTTTCTTAAATTAAAAGAACGAAAGCAAAGGCGGTTAAATCAAGTCTACTGACACAGTTTCTAAATTTGCCTATAAGTTTTTCAGGCTTTTTTGCATTTACTCAGGCGGTAATCGGTCATGTACCCTGTATTCCTACATGATACGGAATGGCTGAGTTCAGAAAAGCATAGTATGAAGAGAAGCATAAAAATTAGAAAGTTTCTAACAGGTGGATGGATTTAAGGACTCGGATCCCCGAGTGTCACTAAAGAACAGACAAGAACGTATTATAGGATAGAGCTAATCCCAAAAACATTCTTCAACAGACTGCAGTTCATTAGATGTCGTTTTTTACCTGATAGCTTAAAGTACTATCTTGGATCTTTCGACAATGCTTGCAGCTTGATTTCTAGAGCGGCTTAGCTTAATGAGATAGTCTAAATCTTTTTGAGTAAATGATAATTTGGGGTGACGGCTTATACGAGGCATAAGGTTATTTATTGAACAATTAATATAATTATTTTATTGATTTATATCAGAATCGATACACTAGAATTAAAATCATGGAAAGTGCGGTTTATGAACATTAAAATAAAATACATTGTTTCAGACCTTAATGGAACTCTTGTGGATGCTATGCCAATTTACACCAAAGTTTTCTGCGATGTAGTGAAACGACATACAGGAATTGAATCATCTAATGTAGCCGCATATTCCATCGCTGCAACAGGCACACCGTGGGATGAACAATTTTCTCATATTTTGGAATACCATAAACTGCCTAAAGATGCAGTACCAAAACTGATGGACGAATTCTGTAACATTGTGTATGGTGAAACATATTCACTGTTTCCGAAAGCAGAAGCGCTTTTAAAGTTATTCAAAACCAAAGGCTACAAGGTGTTCATCACTTCTGGTAGTGGTACTGGACCAATGATGAAGCGTCTTTATGAAGTTGGTATTTTCCCTTACATTGATTGTTTATTAGGATTCGATATTTATAAGAAAGGTCCAAAGCATATTGAAATGCTCGCTGAAAAAGAAGGTTTATCTTTAAAACAGTTTGCTTTGCAGTCAGTCTATTTCGGGGATGGACCAGGTGATATGCGACTTGCTAAGAACGCAGGACTTTTCGCTATAGGAGTGGCTCAGACGGTAAATCCAGAGCTTCTAAAAGAAGCAGGTGCTGATTTGGTGCTTGCGAAAATCGGCGATGCACTGGAGATGGACTGGGAGAAGATGGAGATAAGGAGCTGAGAATCAATTTAACCAATCCATGACAGCAACATTTATACCTATAACGTAGCTGTATCCAGACTTTCACAAAATAGAGCCTATGTTCCCGATGCTGTTTTAAATAGATTGACCACAGGCGTGAAGGACAAAATAGCTATATTTTATTAAAACGGAGCTTAACACATAGGTCCAAGTCACCATCACATTTAGGACACACTTGGCAGTGAAAGATAATGGCCTTAGACCATCTGATTGGTAAGGACTGATTGCTTCCTAAGCGCTTCTACTGGAGGAAGCAATTAGGAAACTCTAGTCAACCCCTAGAGCTTAACCGCAATTGGTTTGAATTATGCCCTTATAACAATCAAGTTAAAGCGATAGTGCTAAGGTGCCCAATTTTTGATTAGATATTATTAGGACTTATCAAAGCTTAAATTCAGATGGAGACTTTGCCTTCCATCCCGTTCGCAAATTCCTACCCGAGTCTTGTTGGATTAGTGATTTACTTTCCCTTCTGCCTCTTTATTGCTTTAGCTGCTTTATATCTAGTGCTTCGATTCCATATATCCTCAATAAACCACGGATAAACACAGATGAACACAGATGATTTCAATTCGTGTTTATCCATGTCTACGTGTGGTTCTTTTACGGAAAACTCATTGACAAGTGTTGATTTCAAAGTCCAGTTTTATTCCCATAATTTGGAATCGATGCACTAGGATCATTCGTCTATGGTTTATGGATAAGGTTGCAGCGCGGAGAATCAATACTATTGTCTGTTCACGGAAAACTGGGACTGATCATTCTTCTAAAACTATGAAAAACGCATAGGTAATAAAACGAATCTCAAGGCTGTAATATCCTGAAGGCTGTGCACTTCTCCACGCACATATACCCAACAGCCATGTAAAAAGACAGGGCTATCGCTTGGGATAAGGATAGGTATTAAGAGTCTTTTTAATTTTTTCTGGTTCTTCTCCAATTTTAAAAGAACAATGGAATTCCATCCATATTCATTATACCTTTTTCCTCATTTTGGAAAAATTGATCCACTCATATCTAAACTCGTTCATTTTTCATCCAAATTTCTGATTTTTGCCATCATTATTCGATAGCTACCGCTATAATGTTGCAGATTTAGATTGAAAGTTTCTATTTACCCATTATTTATCCATACTGGAATCTTGCCCTCATTAAGGGAGAGAATCCTCTCCATTTACCAGTGCGGAAACACCGTTTGTTGAAATAAGTAAACAAATTGTAACAAAAATTAGTTAGACCACTATCAGTTTTGAATGATCTTGCTTTGTCTACAACATCACTTATCAAAGAAAATATCTGTTCCATTGTATTATCTGTCTCAGGTGTAAACCCTTTTTTCAAAAAGCTTACATTTTTCGTGAAAATTTCTTTTGCATAAGAAATCGCTTTATGAGACGCTTTTGAAAGTTCCAGACCAGAATCCAATTCTTGTATCTTTTGAAAACATACAACAGCACTGATTACCGTATCAGAGCGTATTAATTGACAGATCTTATTGTACACAAGCTCATCATTATCTGGAATATTTGTGATAGAGTTGAATTCATCACTATACCTCTTGCTAACGTTTTTTAATTGATGGAACACACAAAAGGAATGAGTCACTTCAGGGAAGACATTCTTTACAGCTCCAATGATTGCTTTATCCTCGTCAGAAACGATCTTTTGTATCTTGCCTTCAGGAAATCGGTTTTTGATTCGTATAAAAAGAGGACTCAAAGCCTCAATTGTTGGTAATCTGTCGGTAATCTCAAAATCCAAAATTACCTTTTCTTTTGTGGCGATAACGTAAACGGATTTATATCGCATCTTCTTCCATTCTTTTACTGTAATTTCTCTTCCCATCAAAGTTTCAAACTTCTTTTTCCATCCTTTTTTGATCCAATCCCCATCAACATACAATGTTCTGTCAAAGCCAACTTTTTGATCTAAAAGTTCTTGCTTTGAAAATTCGGCTTGTTTTTGCTCATGCAACCATAATGAAGAGGCACAAGGAGCTCGCCCACATATATCAGTCAAGCCTTCTGTATATGTTTCACCTATAATACAGGAATTGTGAAGGCTGCATCTACCATTGTATCTGACAAACATTTGTTTGTCATAGAACTCATCGCTGTAATTTGCAGATCCAGAAACACCAACGATATGATCATGAAAATGCTTCTCACAATTAGGACAAATCCAGAGACTTTTTATTATTTTCTGGTATTCCGATTTTCTCCTCTCACCATGCAAAACAATAAAATTTTAATTATATTGATATAATATATTTATTAATGGGAAAAGGAAACATTACAATAGATAAGTCAATGATAAAAATGGTTGTTGACGGGAAAATAATAATTCCTTTACCAAACGTTTTGATTGGAAATCGATACTATCCTATGTTCTCTATATGGTCTCCCACTCATTGTGATGATTGTGGCAGTAAATTACATGTGAACTCTCACTACACTCGCTTTATTTTATCAAGTTACGGCACTATAGCTCGCGATGTTACATACTGGTTTTGTCATGTTTGTAAGAAACATTTTCATGATCGGGTTATTGGCGTTCCTGGTTCTGCGAATTACAGTTATGAGTTCTATGAAAAACAAATGTCTGTTAGATATGATGGGCGATGCAGTTTACACAATTCTCGGAGAATTGGAGAAACATATACAGAAGGCTTAACAGAGATATGTGGGAGAGCTCCTTGTCCAACCTCGTTATGGTTATATGAGCAACAACAAGCAGAACTTTCAAAGCAAGAACTTTTAGATCAAAAGGTTGGCTTTGACAGAACATTGTATGTTGATGGGGATTGGATCAAAAAAGGATGGAAAAAGAAGTTTGAAACTTTGATGGGAAGAGAAATTACAGTAAAAGAATGGAAGAAGATGCGATATAAATCCGTTTACGTTATCGCCACAAAAGAAAAGGTAATTTTGGATTTTGAGATTACTGACAGATTACCAACAATTGAGGCTTTGAGTCCTCTTTTTATACGAATCAAAAACCGATTTCCTGAAGGCAAGATACAAAAGATCGTTTCTGACGAGGATAAAGCAATCATTGGAGCTGTAAAGAGTGTCTTCCCTGAAGTGACTCATTCCTTTTGTGTGTTCCATCAATTAAAAAACGTTAGCAAGAGGTATAGTGATGAATTCAACTCTATCACAAATATTCCAGATAATGATGAGCTTGTGTACAATGAGATATGTCAATTAATACGTTCTGATACGGTAATCAGTGCTGTTGTATGTTTTCAAAAGATACAAGAATTGGATTCTGGTCTGGAACTTTCAAAAGCGTCTCATAAAGCGATTTCTTATGCAAAAGAGATTTTCACGAAAAATGTAAGCTTTTTGAAAAAAGGGTTTACACCTGAGACAGATAATACAATGGAACAGATATTTTCTTTGATAAGTGATGTTGTAGACAAAGCAAGATCATTCAAAACTGATAGTGGTCTAACTAATTTTTGTTACAATTTGTTTACTTATTTCAACAAACGGTGTTTCCGCACTGGTAAATGGAGAGGATTCTCTCCCTTAATGAGGGCAAGATTCCAGTATGGATAAATAATGGGTAAATAGAAACTTTCAATCTAAATCTGCAACATTATAGCGGTAGCTATCGAATAATGATGGCAAAAATCAGAAATTTGGATGAAAAATGAATGAGTTTAGATATGAGTGGATCAATTTTTCCAAAATGAGGAAAAAGGTTTAATGAATATGGATGGGATTCCATTGTTCTTTTAAAATTGGAGAAGAACCAGAAAAAATTAAAAAGACTCCAAATCCAGTATGTAATATTGCAAGTTATGGTGCCATAACTCGTGAGAATTGAACGGGTATAGTGAGAATTCACATTTAGTTTAGTGCCACAAAAATCACAATGAGTCGGAGATATTAAAGAGAACATAGAATGGTATCGATTCTCAAGTAAGACTTTAGGCAAAGGAATTATTATATTACCTTCGAAGATCGTTTTTATCATTGACTTATCTATTGCTTTGTTTCCTTTTCCCATTAACAAATAAATTATTTCAATGAAATTAAAATTTTATTGTTTTGTATGATTCAGAGAAAAATCGGAAGACCAGAAAATAATAAAAAGTCTCGGTATTAAGGATGCCAGGCGCGTTAAATGAGAAATATGAAACTGGATTTGTGCCAGCCTTCATATCTCGTATGGCGGCTCTGATTTTCACTCCCTCTCAGAAAGATATTCCTTGGAGAACATTTCTACTGTCAGAAGAAAATAGGAGAGAAGAAGGGGGCCTATAACAATTCCGATCAATCCAAAAAGAGATATACCTATGACAATCCCGAGCAGGGATAGAAAAGGATGAATTTCCCCAACCTTTTTCTGGATAATAGGCCTGAGAAAATTGTCCATGACACTTGCAAAGAGCCCTGCGATAAGGATAGCAATCCCTGCAGCATAGTTCCCCTGGAGGAGCTGGATGATGGTTGCAGGAACCCAGACTAAAGTTGATCCGAAAATGGGCACAAAAGAAAGGATTGTTGCGATAAAACCCCAGAGAAAAGCTCCCTGGATTTCAAAGATGAGGAAGGTGACGGTCAGAATTGCACCCTGGACAAGGGCTACAGCTCCGCTGGAGGTAATAGTTGTCCGGACAATTCTGCTGAACTCATCCATGAGAGTGGCTGTATTTTCTTCATTGAACGGGAATGCCACATAAACTTTGCGTGCGAAAGCCGAATTCTCTCCTATTAAAAGATAATAAAGCAAAAAATACATGAGCAGAAGGCCTATGGATTGCTGGCTCAGGTTCTGGATCGAACCCAGAATGAACATGCTTGAGTAATTGATGGCTTGAGAACCAATATCCATAGCCTTTTCCTGTATTTTCGTTTGGATAGCACCAGTAGGAATATCCAGCCTTGAAAGATAATGAGTGAGAAATTGGCCGCCAGACTGAATAGATGAAACAATAGACTCCTGGTTAAGTAAAAGCTGCTGGATTTCACCAACGATTATACTCAGAAGAAAAAACAGTGGAATCAGTACAACAAATATTGAAATAATTATAACTAAAGCTGCTGCAAATTTATTTTGAAGCCGTGCTCTTTTTACGAAGAAGTGATAAAGGGATCTGAATACAATATAAAGGATGAAAGCCCCAAAAAAATAATTTAGATACGGAAGTGTGGCGTAAACAATAACCACAGTCAGGACGATGATGATTAGAAGAGCCAGTGCCATTTTCGCAATTTTTTCCATTAAATCTATTTGGTTTTCTATTATAAAATCCTATAAGTTTCCACCCTTTCTGCCTAAAACTGACGGTTCCAATATCTTTTGGACCATCAAAATTTATCATTATTTTCCTCATTCAGTCACTGCAATCAATCAAAAACCCAGAATATAAAAAAGAGCCTCAGAATTCAAAAAGAAAAGTGCAATAGAGAGTTTCTTTAGCTGGATAGAGTCACACAAGAAAATTAAGGCTTTTTTACAGAATCAGGCATTTTAAGATTCCGAATAAACTTTTGTGAATTCCGCACCAATTGTAATCATAATTGAGGAATAATAGATCAAAAGAAATAATCCTATAATCGATCCGATCACTCCATAGACACTTGCTGGGTTGCTGTATGTGAAAAAAAGTCCAACAGCATATTCACCTATAGTTATGAGAATTACTGTTACTAGTGATCCTACAAAAACAGACTTCAAATCAAGACTTGTATTGGGGAGTACTCTATACACAAGCATGAAAAAAAGGATGAGAATAAGGAAACTGGATATGGAACCTGCATAATCAGCAATTACATGTGAAAATGGCAAAAGTTCATGGAACAAGCTTGAACCCATATAAATAACTCCCTTAATAATTATACTTATTACGAAAAGTCCTCCAAAAAATATAACAAAAATAAAGGACATGATTGCTTCTTTCACGAAATCTTTAACACTATTGGACATAGCAGGCTTAATATCCCATGCTATCTCAAGGAAACTCTTTAAGTGTCTGAAAATGTTGCTTGCACTCCAGAGAATGAGTACAAGACCTATTAATGCGCTTATCGAGAGAGAATTAATTTCTGGAATACGTTCGAAAAGTACAATTATCATATTGATTATTCTCTCATCAATGGCTCCTTGTAGGTGATTTATTATTCCATCCTGAAGATGTCTTGACTTAAAAAAAATACTTCCTATAGATACCGAAAATAACAGGAGAGCTGGGAAACTCAATATAAAATAAAATGCCAACGCGGCACTATAAGTCATTGCATCGTCTTCTATCCATTCTTTTACTGTTCTGGTAACCAGATTTACTATGTATCCCCAGATCATATTCTCCTCTAATTTATAATATTTGTACTTTTGAGCTAAACCCAAAACTCAAAATTGCTTCTCATGTGGATTCGGTTAAGGTGCAAAACGCCAAAAAGTGTTATTTTTTATGTAATCTATCTAAGAATTATGTTGGAAAATCGCTATACGTGGTATTCGAAGTTGTACATAAAATTCGTTAACCGATGACCAATGAATTGCTTCTTTAAATCTCGTATTCTGAATAATCGATCGAGTTTCTGATCATGGAAAACAGTTTTGAAACTCATACTGATTGAGAATAAAAGTGGTTTTGGTATGAGCTCAATAAATATTGATCCGGGCTCTCAATTTAGCTTTAAGGACCATATGTTATTGGCTTTGTAAGAGTGGATCTTGCCTTCCCTCGCGAGCCAGCCGATGGCCATTATAGCAATTGAGGCATCAAATCCATTTTCAGCAAGAGAATTCTTTATCTGGCTCAGGGTACATTCCCCTTCTTCTAGCCTGCGGTAAAGTACCCCAGCAGCTTCTCCGATTTTTAAATTAAGATCTTCTGTATCCATGTTCGGTCCTTCCGAAAATTTTTCACTTATAATGCGGTTTAGGGCCGACTCTCCGTCCTCAATTTTTTGGTAAAGTACTCTGGCAGTTTTTCCAATTTTTGAATTCAGATCTTCCATATCCATAAAATGTTCCTCCTAAAATAATAAAAGGCCTCTGATTTTTGCATTTTTTTGATTGAAACATTGAATTTGTAGGCAGACTCTTTTCAGTCAAACTCAAAATAAGAGATCTTAAGATTTCAATTCAAGTGCAATCGTTTCAGATTTGCAACCAGTCAAAAAGCCTAGCGAATTTTTAGTTTTGCAATAATCGTAGAATCCTGTAACTTTGCTTCATCGGAGATAATAATTGCAGATTTTTGAGCAACTATCCAAAAACGATAGCAAAAAAAATGTTATTTTCTTGAAGATATCTGCAGAAGGTCTGCTAGGTTATAGTCAAAGGGATAGTCAAAAAATGCCAAAAATGTCAAAAATATGCAGCCCACGGTTGAGAATAGGTAGCCACGGTCCCAAAATATCAGTTATGCAGGGTCAGTGTAATTGCTTAATTAGCCAGTATGTTTACCCAAGAAAGATCTACCAAATTGACAACCCGAGCGTTGTGACATATTAGGAATTAGACGGCTGGGTGCAGGCGCATGATACGCCACTCTTTTACTTCCCAAATGCCTTCTTAATTTGTCCTACCTTTTCTTGTGCCTCGCCTTCGATCTTTTCAATACTACCTTCGGCTTCCAACTCTTGATCCTTGGTCAGCTTCCCTATAATATCCTTAATCCCGCCTTTCACTTTGTGAAGCTTACCTTCCACTTGGTCATGAGTGCTTGTTTTCATGGTACTTCCCTTTTCTAAAGTCTCTTTTTAATCTTTATTATTGTCTGCTGTTATCGTCATCGATACTGTTGTTACTGTCATCGATGTAGTTATTATCGTTTTATCGTTTGGTCATATTACTCATATTTCCGTCTGTTACGTTACCGGCCATATCACTCATATCTCCGGTCATATTACCCATATTTCCAGCCATGGTTCCAGTCATGATTCCAGTCATATTACAGGTCATATTTCCAGTTATATTACCCCTAACGACTATGTTTCCGGTCATGACTTCAATCATGTTACTCATATTCCAAGTCATGTTACCCATATCGGTCATGTTACCCATATCGGTCATGTTACCCATACCAGTCATGACACCAGTCATGTTACATGTTATATTCCCAGTAATGTTACCCATATCGGTCATATTCCCAGTAATGTTACCCATATCGGTCATGTTACCCATACCAGTCATGACACCAGTCATGTTACCCATATCGGTCATGTTACCCATACCAGTCATGACACCAGTCATGTTACATGTCATATTCCCAGTCATGTTACTCATGTTTCCGGTCATATTACGTGTCGTATTATTTTCTCCAGTCTGCGCTTGCGTGAATCCCAGAGGAAAAACCAGGAATAAAACTAACAAAGAAACTATCAATTTCATTTTCATTCTTTACCTCATATGCAATTAGACTATTTGGGCCAACTGCATGAATTTGCCTAATTAAATAAAAATGGATTTAAAATAAACAAGATAATAATAGAGGATCGATTTATAAATGGATAATCTCCAATAACTATTACCTTCCACAGATGTCTGACAAATTTATTTATTTTCATCGCTAATATCTTAATATCGAAAACATCGGATTTTGATTTAGATTTCTTTATGCTTTTTTACAACGCATTCTCTTGATCATCACGGAATCGTTTGTAGTAAAAGCAATGCTTTTCAATTGTCTTTGTTTCACTGCCAGTCGCCTTAAACGAATTCTCAATATCTTGAGAATCGCACTTTGGGGTTATTTCATCATATATTCATCGATTAAACGTTAAATTTGCCCATAAAAAAACGAAATAATAGCGAGTATAACAAAGATTATGACGAGCCACCTAGCAATCTCCATAGAGAACCCGGCAATTCCCCGTGCGCCCAATACATACGCAATCAATGCTAATACTAAAAGGGCTACTGCAAGTCCTATCAAATCAATTATGTTTCATTCCCCCTGTGGTTATTTTAACCGATAATTAACTATTATATTATGGTATAACTTACGCAGTTGAACTGGGAAATAAGTATCCTGGGCAGTGTGCCTAATTTTCTGTAAAATCTACTCTCTACCCCTTCGTCTTCTTTTTTGATTACTGTTCCATTACTATATACTTGTTTCCTGTGATCCAGTCTTCATTTATATCAATTAGTATTGAGACTACAAGTCTCAATACTGAGTCCTGGTTAGGAAATGCTCCAACTACCTTGCTTCTTCTTTTGAGTTCCTTGTTAGTCCTTTCCATCATATTTGTTGTCCTTATTTTTTTCCAGTGTTTTTCTGGAAACTGCATATAGTTCATTACATCATACTGAAAACTTTCAAGGGTATCAGCTGCGCTTTTATACCCCATACTGTCCAGTTCCCTAATCAGGTGATTCAAGTTCTGACGGTCGACTAATGCTTCTTTTATCTTCTCAGCCACTTCTTTCTGCTTCTTTTTTGGCACCTTCTTGAGAACTTGTCTTGTCAGATGTACATGACACATCTGCCAACTTGATCCAATAAAGGATTCTCTGACTGCTTTCTGTATTCCTTTATGACCATCAGAAACGATTAACTTGACACCTCTTAACCCTCTTTCTTTCAGATCATCGAATAGATCTTCCCAGAACATAGAAGCTTCACTGTCTGCCAATCTTGTTCCAAGTATCTCTTGGTAACCGTCATCCCTGATTCCAGCAACTACGAAGAGAGCTTTGTTTTCATAATGAAGCCCATCTCTTACCTTGAAATAAGTCGCATCAATAAACAAGTAAGGAATTTCATGTTCTATTCGTTTTGAGAGGAATTCTTCAACCTTTTCATCCAGTTCTTTAGTAATCCTGGAAACAGAAGAGGCTGAGATTTCACCTACTCCTAAAGCGATCATGATCTTTTCCACCCTACGGGTGGAAACACCCTGAAGGTAAGATTCCGCTATAGCGGTTAAGATGGCCTTTTCAACTCTCGAATATTTCTCAAAAACCTGGGTTTCAAAGGGAAACTCACGGAATTGAGGCTTTGACAATTCAAGTTTTCCATGCTTGGTCAGAAGAGTTCGGGGTTTGTAGCCATTTCTACTGGCTTTACGTGAATCAATCCGCTCATAACGTTGTGCGCCAGCTTGGAGGAGGGCTTCCTCCTCCATTATAAGGTTTAAAAACCAGGTAATTAGCTGGCGAATTCCATCTTCCTGATCGACAAGATAATCTTTTATGAGTGAGAACAAATTAACCATTGACTCTGCATCCTGTTTTTTTGTGGTGAAAAGAAAAGGATACAGAGTCAATCATATTTTACAGAACTTTCGGTACACTGCCGATTGTAAAGATAGGAATGAGCAATTTGAGAGGATTCGTGAGTTAAAGAAGAGTACTCAAAAAGCAAGAATCCGATTATCAGTATAGATGTCAAAAAAAAGAATTCATAGGCAACTTCTACCGTGACGGAAAAGTTTATTGTACTCAGCCAGTTAAGGTTTATGACCACGATTTCAATACATTTTCAGATGGCATTGTAATTCCACATGGCATTTACGACTTAAAACGTAACGAAGGATACATCACTTTAGGAACCAGTAAGGATACAAGCGAGTTTTGTTGTGATGGCATTAAAGATCCCCTGATTTATCTTCGATAAACCAGATGTTTCTCTTTGATACAATTCTCCCTGATATATTCAACAGGAGCCTCTGAGTCCATATTTCATGAGGATGACCAAATCTTCTGGTTTCATACAAGCAAGTGAGACTACCCAAGCTCGTGATTCAGCACTAATATCTTGAGGTCTTCCACTTCTTGATTTGTCTACCAGGCCTTCTTTAACTCCAAGATCCAAAACCCTTTTTATCCATTCTCTCACAGTTTTGTAATCTACTTTCAACTCTCTGGAGATCTCAGTATCGTTTTTTCCCTGGTAGATCAAAACTACAATCTGGATCTTTCAACAATGCTTGCAATTTGATTTCCAGAACGACTTAACTTGGTCAAATAGGTTCTAACTCTTGTGAGCAAATGATAATTTGGGAGGAAGACTTAAGCGAGACATAAGTACATTTATAGTCTTACTAATATAAGATTTATGCATATAATCAGAATCGATGCACTAGTGCATCGATTCCTAATTAACGCCCTTTTAGACTGTGATTCCACCAGGCATTTCATCCATTTTTTCCATTTTATATCTCCACGTAAATAGAACTTGCTTTTCGTTAATCTGGTTTATATATTGACTAATTCTTTCTTTTAATTCATTCATTGAGTCTACTCTTATTCCTCTCAACAAGCTCCTCACCATTTTACTGAAAAAACTCTCAATAATATTCAACCACGAAGCATGTTTGGGCGTGAATACGAATTCAAATTTATCAGGAACCGTCGCCAGGTATTCCCGAGTTTCTTCTGATGTATGAATTTTTAGATTATCCAGTATAATTATGATTTTTTCTTCTAAGTATGTTGACTCAAGTCCTTTGAGATATTCAACGAATTCGCAGCTTCTATGCTGCTCAAATACTTTATAATAAATTATCCCAGATATCAAGTCAATTCCAGCTAATAGTGAAAGAGTCCCATGTCTTTTATACTCATAATCTCTTGCTATTGTAGAATAATGCCCTTCTACTGGCATAAGATCTGGATAAACATTTCCAATTGCCTGAATACCTGGTTTTTCATCGTAAGAAATAATCACTGTTTTAATTTCTTCGTTTTTCTTTTTTTTCACTTAGTCTTTTAGACTCTCTATATGTATCCAGGACATTGGCTGCTTTTTGATCAAAATCGGGATCAACTTTAGCAATGTAACAGCTAATCTTATGTGGTTTTATTTTGCTTGCATTGAGAATCTTTGAAATTGTCCCCTGATTTATCTTCGATAAATCAGGATGTTTCTCTTTGATACAATTCTCCCTGATATATTCAACAAGGAGCCTCTGAGTCCATATTTCATGAGGATAACCAAGATCTTTTGGTTTCATACAAGCAAGTGAGACTACCCAAGCTCGTGATTCAGCACTAATATCTTGAGGTCTTCCACTTCTTGATTTGTCTACCAGGCCTTCTTTAACTCCAAGATCCAAAACCCTTTTTATCCATTCTCTCACAGTTTTGTAATCTACTTTCAACTCTCTGGAGATCTCAGTATCGTTTTTTCCCTGATAGCTCAAAAGTACAATCTTGGATCTTTCAACAATGCTTGCAATTTGATTTCTAGAACGACTTAACTTGGTCAGATAGTCTAACTCTTGTTGAGTAAATGATAATTTGGGACGAAGACTTATGCGAGGCATAAGTACATTTATAGTCTTACTAATATAATGATTTATGCATATAATTCAGAATCGATGCACTAGTAGACGAAATTGGGATTGAAATCAGAATGGCTCATTATCCATCATATACTTCGAAATACAATCCAATAGAACACAGGTTATTCTGTCATGTTACAAGTGCCTGCAAAGGTGTTGTCTTTAGCAGTATTGATGTGGTCAAAAGCCTTATTGATAAGACTTCTACATCAACAGGATTAAAAGTGTTTTCGACTATCAAAAATAAAGTTTATGCAAAGGCAAGAAAAGTAAGTGAAAACTTCAAGGAAAACATGAAAATTGTATTTGACGATTATTTGGGGAAATGGAATTATAAAGTAATTCCCGAAGTAGAAATGTGAAGTTATTTTTTAGCTATTCCTAAGCAAAGCATTTTCAGAGCCAATACCAACAGATGACGGCTATTATCGCGGTTGGCAAACAAAGGATGCAGTTCAATATGTCAGAGAGAAATTCGGAATATCTTATTCCAAATCAAGAATGAGACAAATTATTAAAAATTTAGGGTTAAGTAAAATTACATGTAGACCTAGATCAAAAAAACGGAATGAGGCATTCACAAACGAATTTATAGCCGAAGTTCAAAAAAAGATTACTAAACCCTAACCATTTATTCGTCACTCACGATGAGAGCAGTTTTTGTGTGGATTCAAATAGATCAAGATGTTGGGCAATCAAAGGCTCAAAGCCTATTAAATTTACAGGTGGTTCAAAAGCCAAAATCAATATTGGGGGATTCTACACTGAAAATGGAGAGTTTTATTGGTACGATTTAGGAAGTACACAGAATACAGACTCTTATTTAAAATCATTAATCAAGTTTCAAAGAGATATAGGGACAAGGATATTTCTTCTACTGGACAGGGCTACATGGCATAGATCCTCAAAGGTAAAGGAATTTTATCAAAATAATAAACATTGGTTGCAAATACTATTTTTCCCTCCAGCTACTCCAGATAAGAACCCAACAGAATATTGTTGGAAAACGACAAGAGAAGAGTTAACATCAATAAAATCATTCAAAAATATTAAAGTATTGAAAAAAGAACTGGATGAGTTTTGGGAGAGACATATATTTACACACAAAATGTCGCATTATTTAAAATGGTGACTATAGGTATCAATAAAAAAAATAGTGGGATTATTAGTGCAAATCCTAATCCGTCATCCAATTAATTCATCTCCTTAGTGACTCTTTCATAATAAATTTCAATTCTGGCTGTGCCGGCTCCTCCTTTCATTTGTTACTTTCTTGCCGACGTTTTCAAGGGTTGTTTCTCTTGGTAGATACCTGGCTTTTATTTCATTTATCTATACATTATCCTGCAATTATGTACATCGGTTCTAGTGCATCGATTCCTAATTAACTCCATTTTAGATTGTGATTCCACCAGGCATTTCATCCCTTTCTTCCATTTTATATCTCCACGTAAATAGAACTGCTTTTTCGTTAACCTGGTTTATATATTGACTAATTCTTTCTTTTAATTCATTTATTGAGTCCACTCTTATTCCTCTCAACACGCTCCTCCCCATTTTACTGAAAAAACTTTCGATGATATTCAGCCACGAAGCATGTTTGGGTGTGAAAACAAATTCAAATTTATCAGGAATTGTCGCCAGGTATTTCCGAGTTTCTTCTGATGTATGCATTTTAAGATTATCCAGTATAATTATGATTTTTTCTTCTGGATATATTGACTCAAGTCCTTTGAGATATTCAATGAATTCGCAGCTTCTATGCTGCTCAAATACTTTATAATAAATTCTCCCAAATATCAAGTCAATTCCAGCTAATAGTGAAAGAGTCCCATGTCTTTTATACTCATAATCTCTTGCTATTGTAGAATAATACCCTTCTACTGGCATAAGATCTGGATAAACATTTCCAATTACCTGAATACCTGGTTTTTCATCGTAGGAAATAATCACTGTCTTAATTTGTTCATTTTTCCTTTTTTTTCATTTAGTCTTTTAGCTTCTCTATATGTATCCAGAACATTGGCTGCTTTTTGATCAAAATCGGGATCAACTTTAGCAATGTAACAGCTAATTTTATGTCTTTTTAATTTTTTCTGGTTCTTCTCCAATTTTAAAAGAACAATGGAATTCCATCCAAATTCATTAAACCTCTTTCCTCCTTTTGGAAAAATTGATCCACTCACATCTAAACTCATTCATTTTTCATCCAAATTTCTGATTTTTGCCATCATTATTCGATAGCTACCGCTATAATGTTGCAAATTTAGATTGAAAGTTCCCATTTACCCATTATTTATCCATACTGGAATCTTGCCCTCATTAAGGGAGAGAATCCTCTCCATTTACCAGTGCGGAAACACCGTTTGTTGAAATAAGTAAACAAATTGTAACAAAAATTAGTTAGACCACTATCAGTTTTGAATGATCTTGCTTTGTCTACAACATCACCTATCAAAGAAAATATCTGTTCCATTGTATTATCTGTCTCAGGTGTAAACCCTTTTTTCAAAAAGCTTACATTTTTCGTGAAAATCTCTTTTGCATAAGAAATCGCTTTATGAGACGCTTTTGAAAGTTCCAGACCAGAATCCAATTCTTGTATCTTTTGAAAACATACAACAGCACTGACAACCGTATCTGAGCGTATTAATTGACAGATCTCATTATACACAAGCTCATCATTATCTGGAATATTTGTGATAGAGTTGAATTCATCACTATATCTCTTGTTAACGTTTTTTAATTGATGAAATATACAAAAAGAATGAGCCACTTCAGGAAAGACGCTTTTTACAGCTCCAATGATTGCTTTATCTTCGTCAGAAACGATTTTTTGTATTTTACCTTCTGAGAATCGGTTTTTTATTCGTATGAAAAGAGGAATCAGAGCTTCAATTGTTGGTAACCTATCAGTTACCTCAAAATCCAAAATTACTTTTTCTTTTGTGGCGATAACGTAAACGGATTTATATCGCATCTTCTTCCATTCTTTTACTGTAATTTCTCTTCCCAACAGAGTTTCAAACTTTGTTTTCCATCCTTTCTTGATCCAATCTCCATCAACATACAACGTTCCGTCAAAAACAGTATTTTGATCTAAAAGTTCTTGCTTAGAAAATTCGGCTTGTTTTTGCTCATGCAACCATAATGAAGAGGCACAAGGAGCTCGCCCACATATATCAGTCAAGCCTTCTGTATATGTTTCACCTATAATACAGGAATTGTGAAGGCTGCATCTACCATTGTATCTGACAAACATTTGTTTGTCATAGAACTCATCGCTGTAATTTGCAGATCCAGAAACACCAACGATATGATCATGAAAATGCTTCTCACAATTAGAACAAATCCAGTATGTAATATTGCAAGTTATGGTGCCATAACTCGTGAGAATTGAACGGGTATAGTGAGAATTCACATTTAGTTTAGTGCCACAAAAATCACAATGAGTCGGAGATATTAAAGAGAACATAGAATGGTATCGATTTTCAAGTAAGACTTTAGGCAAAGGAATTATTATATTGCCTTCAAAGAGCGTTTTTATCATTGACTTATCTATTGCTTTGTTTCCTTTTCCCATCAACAAAGAAATTATTTCAATGAAATTAATATTTGATTGTTTTATATGATTCAGAGAAAAATCGGAAGACCAGAAAATAATAAAAAGTCTCATATTTCATGAGGATAACCAAGATCTTTTGGTTTCATACATGCAAGTGAGACTACGCGAGCTCGTGATTCAGCACTAATATCTCGAGGTTTCCCACTTCTTGATTTATCTACCAAGCCTTCTTTGACCCCAAAATCTAAAACTCTTTGTATCCAGAGTCTTACAGTTTTGTAATCCACTTTTAACTCTCTGGAGATATCGGTATCGTTTTTTCGGCAGTGTGCCTAATTTTCTGTAAAATTTACTCTCTACCCCTTCGTCTTCTTTTTTGATTACTGTTCCATTACTATATACTTGTTTCCTGTGATCCAGTCTTCATTTATATCAATTAGTATTGAGACTACAAGTCTCAATACTGAGTCCTGGTTAGGAAATGCTCCAACTACCTTGCTTCTTCTTTTGAGTTCCTTGTTAGTCCTTTCCATCATATTTGTTGTCCTTATTTTTTTCCAGTGTTTTTCTGGAAACTGCATATAGTTCATTACATCATACTGAAAACTTTCAAGGGTATCAGCTGCGCTTTTATACCCCATACTGTCCAGTTCCCTAATCAGGTGATTCAAGTTCTGACGGTCGACTAATGCTTCTTTTATCTTCTCAGCCACTTCTTTCTGCTTCTTTTTTGGCACCT
>CAVRJG010000062.1:0-42627 GCA_963721455.1 uncultured Methanosarcinaceae archaeon | reverse complement strand
TTTAATGAATAACCATAGCGAAGCGAAAGTTCAGGTCACAACTCAGGTCACGGTCGCAAGGATGATATTCCAGGGTGGAATGAAGAACTTGAGCTGGCATTTTCTGCCTACAAAGATCCCTACCTTGCCGGAAGAGTTGTATCAAGGCATAAAACGGTCTGCGAGGTTCTCATTCAGGGGGCTGTCGTACAGGCGGGAATTTCCGGGGCACTCCAGCGAATCGGGAAGCATCCGGTTGTAGGAGATTTTGTTGTTTTACTTGACCAGCCGGAACTGGGCTCACGCATGATTGTGAATATTCTGCCCAGGAGGACCTGCCTCTCAAGAGGGGCAGCAGGAGATGGGGGCGGGGAGCAGGTAATTGCTGCAAATCTTGATACTATTTTTATCGTGACTTCCGTTGGTAAGGATCTCAACCTTCGAAGGCTTGAGAGGTATCTTGCCATTGTGTATTCTTCCGGGGCAAACCCTGTGATTTTACTGAACAAGACTGACCTTGAAGATAACCCAACCCGGCTGGTAGAAAAAATACGGTCCATTGCAGGTGACGTGCCGGTTATTCCATTAAGCGCCCTTTCAAAAACCGGGCTTGATGCACTCAGTCCTTACCTGAAACCGGGGGAAACAGTTGTACTCGTAGGTTCCTCCGGTGTCGGAAAATCCACGCTTATCAACGCTTTTTTTGGCGAAAACGTCCAGAAAACCGCAGATATCCGGAAAGATGATGAAAAAGGAAGACATACAACCACAGTCCGCCAGATGTTCCTGCTTCCAAACGGAGCAGTCCTTATAGACAACCCCGGAATCAGGGAAATCCAGCTCGGAGATTCTTCAGACGGCCTTGAGAAAGCTTTTTCCGAGATCGTTGATGCAGCCCAAAACTGCCGGTTTAAAGACTGCACTCACCGCGACGAGCCTGGCTGCGCTGTCCTGCAGGCGGTTGAGGAAGGGCTTATTCCGGAGGAACGGCTTGCCAGCTATCACAGATTAACTGGAGAACTCATATTCCAGTCAAAAAAAGCAGAAATTGGGCTGAAACGGCTTGAAAAGGAGAAATGCAAGAAAATAGCAGTGGATATAAAAAAATATAAGAAATTTACGGGAAAGCTGTAAATTAATGCTTTTTCAACTTTTTAAATGCAAAAATTATCTGTAGTAAATAACGTATAAAGACATTGAGATAGTTTCTTCAAGCTGGCAGAATCTCATGCAGCATTTTTTCCTGTCTACAGCGCAATATCTAAAAATAAATAACACTTTTTTAACTTCATAGTTTTCACGGATAAAAGCATTAACCAAGATTTTTGGAGGGACTTAAACGGCAAGTAAAGTTTATTTTGCAGACTTGAGGGCGAGAAACCCGCAGGAGAGTACGATCAGCAAGATTCAGAGGCTCTTTGACGAGGCAGGTTTTGTTGAGCTCCTGGGATCAGACGACCTCACTGCAATTAAGATTCATTTTGGAGAGTATGGAAACGACGGATACATCAACCCTGTTTTTGTGCGGCAGGTTGTAGAAAAGATCCGGGCAGCCGGAGCAAAACCGTTTGTTACGGACACGAATACTCTTTACTCAGGCAGCAGGCATAATGCAGTTGACCACCTGACTACAGCGATCGAACATGGTTTCGATTATTCCGTTGTCAGGGCTCCGCTTATAATATCGGATGGATTGAAGAGCCAGAACATTACAGAAGTTGAGATCGGGCAGAAGCATTTCAAGTCCGTAAAAATAGGGTCCGATATTGCTGCCGCAGACTCTATGATTGTGATGTCCCATTTTAAAGGGCATATTATGGCGGGCTTCGGAGGAGCTATTAAGAATCTTGCTATGGGCTGTGCTCCTGCAGCCGGCAAAAAGGAACAGCATTTCAGGACAAGCCCGCATGTGGTAGAAGAAAAATGCGTAGCTTGCGGGAAATGCGTTGAGGTCTGCCCTGTGGGAGCCTCTTCCCTTGTAGGGGAAGCCGCAATGATCGAGCCTGACATCTGTATAAGCTGCGGGCAATGTATGGAAGCGTGCCCTTCAAATGCTATTGATATAGATTGGGAACACGATATCCCTGAGTTTCTGGAATGCCTCACAGAGTATGCATACGGCGCGGTAAAAGGAAAAGAAGACAGGGTTGGTTATATCAACTTCCTGCTTAAAGTTACTCCTGACTGCGACTGCGTGCCCTGGAGTGACGCTCCTATTGTTCCGGACATAGGAATTCTCGCCTCAAAAGATCCTGTTGCCCTTGACCAGGCAAGCTACGATCTCGTAAACAGGCAGCAAGGGCTTGTCAGCTCCTCCCTGCACTTCAACCACGAAGCAGGGGCCGATAAGTTCAGGGGCACATGGCCTATGGTCGACGGGACCTACCAGCTTGAGTACGGGGAAAAAATAGGCATTGGAAGCAGGAAGTATAAGCTTGTTGAGATTTGAGTTAATTTTTGATTAACTTCTCATAGCCTCTTTCTTTTTCTTTTTCTTTTTCTTCATTTCCTTCTTATAAAGCCGCCGGATATCTGACTCAATTCGGAGATCAATTTAAGTTGATTTGATCGCAAATCTATTTTTTAAAAAGATAAATATAGCAGATGCCACCAGTTAGTATATGAGTTAATCTTACCCAACTTTACTGGAGATGAATGCGAGTGACCGTCTGGGAATATGATGTTAAAGAGATAAGGTTCAGCGAGTGGTCAAAGACAAAAGAAGATCTTAATAGCCTCGGAGTTGAAGGCTGGGAACTCATCAAGTTTGCGGACGAGATCGACGAAGATGGTATGGTAACAGCTGTTTTCAAAAGGCCGGTAGATTATGTCGATGCAGCCTTCTAAAATTATTTTTTCTAATTTATTATTTATTGCTTGCTTTTCCCTTTTATCGAAAGTTAGGTTTTAAAAGTCGGTTTAAAGATTAAGTTTAAAGTCTCTGTTTCTACTCTTCGCCTTCATTTTCCTGCCTTTCTGAAAATGATCTGGAACTCCGTTCCAGAGTCTCTTTTAAGTTCGATACAGCCGTCGATCTGCTCTACGAGAATGTTTACAAGCTGAAGCCCAAGGGAATCTGTGTTCCTGAAATCGATATTTTCGGGAATGCCTATTCCATTATCCGCCACGATAAGGATAAATTGCAAATCGCCTTCGTTTTTACAACCAATTTTGCCTTCTTTTTCTCTTTCATCCTTTTCTCTGTCATTTTTTTCTTTGCGACTTTCTTTTTCGAAATTACAGGTTTCACTTTCTTTCCTGCAATTCTCTGATTCGAAGAGGCTTATGCAAATTTCGCCCCTCTTACCTGCAGGAAAAGCGTGCTTCAGGGCATTCGAGACAAGTTCGTTTACAATAATGCCCAGGGGAACTGAAGTGTCCATTCCCAGGTAAATCTGCTCAAGTTCCAGTTTTAGATTGATACTCTCATTTTTGATGTTATAAGACTTGATAAGTTCTGCAGTCAGCCTGCGCAGGTAAGCCGAAAACTCCAGGGTTTCCATGTCCTTACCCTGATACAGCTCTTCGTGAATCAGAGCCATGGAAACTACACGGTTCTGGCTTTCCCTGAAAGCTTCAAGGACTTCTGATGATTGGAAAGTTTTCCTATCATTGAGCTTTTCCGCCTGAAGGCTGAGTAATGAGGAAATAACCTGCAGGTTATTTTTAATCCTGTGGTGAATTTCTTTTATACGAGCCTCATCTTTTCTGGCAAGAGTTTCTTCCGCCATTTTATATTGAGTTATATCGTGAATAAAGCCCTGAAATTTCTCGGAGGTGCCGGACTTTCTGGAAATAAGTTGCATGATTTCCCGGACCCATCTTATCTCCCCATCTTTTCTCCTTATCCTGTATTCAAGTTCCAGAGAGGTATTCGGATTTGACTCTACCGTTTTTATAGCTTCAATAAATAATGGGCGATCTTCAGGTACGACTATTGCAGTCCATTCCATTTTCCCGGAGATAAAATCCTCTCTACTATAAGCAGTAATTTCTTCCACAGCCCCGTCCATAAACGCAGGAATACGTTTCTCGTTAAGCCGAAAGCATATAAGCCCGTGAATGTTCTGCACGAATGACTTATAGTATTTCGTTTTATCCTGCAGGCTTTGATCTTGCGGTTTCTCAATTGCAGGCTCGGGTATACAGTTCTCAACTCCGAGCATTCTGTAAATCCGCCCCTGGTCATCCTTCAGAAAAGTAGTTTCTTTTCTCAGGGCTTCTTCCCTGAACTTAAGTTCTCTGAAAAAAAGACTGCAGGGTTTTTCAAAGCCTGTTTCCACTATTGCTATATAAATAAGGTAAAAAGACAGGGCATTGAGAGTTTGCCCAATAAAATTCAAAGTTTCCTGTGTATTTGTATAGTATATAAGGGCAAATTCCGCAAAGATGGATACTATTATAGCTGCTATAAGTATTCTATATACGTAACCTTCGAACCTGCCTTTCTTTCGATACAGAAGAACCAGTGAGCCAATAAATAAGAAAGAGATAATATATTCGCTGAATATCTTAAAATCAGTTAATCCATAACCTTCAATATAACAGGCCGGAAAGTTTCTATATTTGAAGATTGAGAGCAGAAAGATTGTTGTAATTACAGCATATATGAAGAAGACTTTCTGGGCAAACTGATCATTTTCACTGGTCTTTTCATCCCTTTTTTCATTCACTGAAACCTGCGTCAAAAGTAGCGGAGCCACAAAAAAGGAGATGCTTCCAAGGTATCTCATAACTATCCAGAGCTGCACCGGGAGATTTGTCCCATATTCGGGGAACACACCCATTTCTCTATATGAAAATGCACGCAGAAAACCGAGGCCTGCTATGAAAAAAAGTACCGTCCCGATAAAGGTAAGGTATCGGTTTTCAGAAATGACTTTTGATTTCCATACAATTATGAAAACCATATACGCTATTATGACATTAAATAAATTTACGATAACACGAAAGAGCAGATAGTTCTCAAGACTTACCGCATAGAGTATGCCTGCTACTAACAGGAAAAATCCCATCTTAATAGTGAAAATATTAACAGTTATGAAAGATTTTATGTCCCCATATTGCACTCGGGCTTATATATTAACTATAATATAAAATAGTTTTGAATTTTATATATGCCTGTAGAAAACCCGAACTGAATTTCAAACCATGTTCCCGATAGTTCTAATTCTCATTAATTCTCATTTTAGTCCTAACTGGTCAACCAGATAATTTTAATAAAACTAGCCGGGAAAGCCAGAACAGAGTAATATCCATTGCTTTTATCCATGAAGAACTTCACGCGGGCGGAGGAACTGATAGCCTGAACTTTTCGCCGTACCTTGAGAAACTCGTTGAGAACCTTTTTCAGACATACAGGCTTGGAAATGCCGATATCAGCTTAAACATGGACCTGGAGGAGAACATTTTCTTTGACGTGGACACTGCGGTGCCGTTAGGGCTAATTGTTAATGAACTTGTCTCCAATTCCCTGAAGCATGCGTTTCCAGATCGGAAAACAGGAAAAATACGAATCAAGCTTTATAGAACTGATTTTGATGAGTACGGAACCAGCAGAGAAGAGAAAGATTCTGAAGGTGAAAGCACCGGGTTTATTCTGGCAGTTTCTGACAATGGAGCAGACATTCCTGAAACTGTAGATCTCAAAAATTCCGAAACACTGGGTCTGCAACTGGTAAGCGTTCTGGTGAATCAGTTAGAGGGCGAAATTGAATTAAAAAGAGAAAACGGAACAGAATTCATTATAAGGTTCGACGTAGGAAATAAGTCCTGATTGCTTTCCCGGGGCACAGGAAAACCAAACCGGGCACATATATCGGGTGTGTGTCCTGAAAACGAATTTTTTTACATACTGAAGACTGACCCTTCTGAAAAGATTTACTCGCCTGGAAAATGCCGAATTGTCCGGATCAATCCGGTCAGGAAAAGGCTTGCTTTCTCTCCGTGAATATTCTTTCCGGACATGCATGATATCACTCTCAATCGTATTATCAGGCGCAGAAAATCTCATTAAAAATCTCATTAATAAATTGATCACTTTTTCTTTTTACAGAACTGAAAAATCTCTAACGGCAACGTTATTACCCAAAAAAACAATTTCTAAATGGGGATTGTTGTGATTCATGAAGCGATGTTCTACGAGAAACTCAAAGATAATAAGGTACATTGCGGGCTCTGCGCCCACAGGTGTAAAATTGTCGAGGGAAAAAGGGGTTTTTGCGGGGTAAGGGAAAACAGGGAAGGAGAACTATATACTCTTATTTACGGAACTGTTTCAAGCGAGGCAGTTGACCCTGTTGAAAAGAAACCGCTTTATCACTTTTATCCGGGGTCTTATGTTTATTCAGTCGGGTCTATAGGGTGCAATTTCCGCTGCAAACACTGCCAGAACTGGTCGATTTCTCAGGCTTGCCTGGAGGACTCTTACACAATGGATGTCCTTCCTGAAGAGCTGGTCGAAAGGGCGCTCCTCTCACGCTCAAGGTCAATTGCCTGGACGTATAACGAGCCCACAATCTGGCACGAATACACCTATGAGTGTGCAAAGCTGGCAAAAGATGCAGGGCTTGCCACAATCTATGTGACAAACGGGTATATGACTCCTGAAGCCCTGAGGCATATGGCACCCTATCTGGATGCCGCCAATATCGATATCAAGGCTTTCAATGAAAAATTCTATCACGATGTAGCCAGCGCAAAACTGGCTCCTGTGCTCGAGGCTTCTATCCTTGCAAAAGAACTCGGAATCCATGTGGAAATCACGACCCTTATCATTCCTGGCGTAAACGATTCCCTTGAAGAGCTCAGGGAATTTTCAAAATGGATGTACAAAAATATGGGTCCTGAGACTCCCATGCATTTTACACGTTTCCATCCCCAGTACAAAATGCAGGATCTCCCTCCAACGCCTGTGAAAACCATGCAGGAAGCCTGTAAAATCGCAACTGAAGAAGGGCTGAAGTATGTCTACATGGGCAATGTCCCTGGCAGTGAGCGCAACAACACTTTTTGCCCGAACTGCGGAAAAATGCTGATTTTGCGCAGCTTTTTCGAAATAGAAAAGTACGACATCACACCGGAAAAAACCTGTCCTAAATGTGGGGAACATATTCCCATCATAGGAGGATATGCCGACTCAAAACAGGCACCGCGTGAACATGAATATTAAAGCCAGAAAAACTATCCAGCAATAAATTAGACTGCAATAAATTATATCGCAATAAATTATATCGCAATAAATTATACCGCAATAAATTATACAGCAATAAATTATAGAGCAATTATAGAGCAAAAGACAGAATCTATTGAATCTCTTTCATCTACTTAAGGAGTTTTTATTTTTTCAGTAGATATACTTCTCGTGCCCTTCCTGATAGATTTTTGTAATTCCTGCTCTCAGGGAAGGTGTATATTTTTCAGGTTCTGTTTTAACTGCCCTGTACAGGTCTTCGAGTTCTACCCACTCTACATAGACTGCTTCTTCTGGATCGGGTCTGATTAAGCTTGCATTTTTTTCCGAACATCTGCCTGAAAATACCGTATTGAAGGATCCTTTGTTTTCGAAAATACAGGGAACTTTAAACAGTTTCCTGAACGGGACCGATATTCCTATTTCTTCGAGCATTTCTCTCTTCATGCAGGCTTCATAAGATTCGTCCGCTACAGTACCGCTTACTGAATATGTATAACGGTCTGGATACCATCGTTTTTGAGGCGCTCTTTTCTGGATAAGCATTTTGTTTTCAGGATTCAGCAGGATGAGTTGAGAAGCCCTGTGAATATGCTTTCCCGAATAAAATTCCTCCCGCGCGCGCAGACCAAGGAAATTATCGTTTTTGTCAACTTCGCTGATCATCTCTACCAGAAAAGGCCTCCTGATAAACTTGTTTCACTATCCTGATTCAGCTGAGGATAAAAAATATAAACTTTGATTAAAAATGAACATGAAAATGACAGGTTTCAATAAAAGGTTAAACCTGAATAAAATGCCGTGAAAAGAAATGGGAAACTTACTTTTCGGGTATTTTTCAGGGCACGGAAACTTCTTTTGGCTTCTCTGAGGATTTCTGGATCTCTTCAAGAAGCTGGTCGTCGGTCTTGCCTCTTATATCAATCCCAAGCTTTTCAGCTGTTTCCTGTACCTTGCTCTTTGGAGCTGTGGGCTCCTTTAAGGATTTTTCAAATTCCCTCAGGTTTAGTTCGGATTCCTTCTGGGCTTTTTTGAATTCTCCCATTGAACTTCCCATGGAACGGGCCAGTTCCGGAAGTTTGCTTGCCCCAAAAAGAATCACGACTACTCCAAAAATCATTATAAGTTCATTTGTGCCTATCATGGCTTGACCTCAAGCTTTTCGTTTTCCTAATAAATATAAAGTTTTCAGCGGTAATAATTGATCTGAAAATTATCAATATCTCTAAGTTAGGCTAAGACTTTTTATGTTATATAAAGTTTCTATTTTTAATTATTATCCTGGCCACTTTCTATTATTTAATTCTTTTTATTTAAATCCTCACTTTTCAGATCTATTTCCTTTTATTTTAGTTTGATCCCGGTATTTCAGTTTTTCCGGGGCTCTTCCTGTCCAGGGATGGATTTTCTGGCTTCCAGCGCATTTTCCAGATTTGTATTTGTTTTTATTTCCTTATTGCTGTTTTCAATGTCTTGTTTTTCCTTCTCTTCCTCTTTTTCCCCAGGGGTAGCTTTATTTCCGGCTTTTTTGGTGTAGGCATCGAATTGAGTCAGTTCCAGCTCAGCAGCACGCTGTGCTTTTTTAAACTCCCCGAGTGCACCTCCCAGAGACCGTGCAAGCTCGGGAAGCTTCTGGGGCCCAAAGAGGAAGAGAGCAGCTATCAGGATTGCTATCAATTCAGCGGGACCTATCATTGTTGGTTATTATCAACAATCAAATATAAAAGTTCTTGTAAATAGATCGGTGGACTGACTTAGTCTGGAAATTCTTTAAAAATGCCTGTTTTTTTAACAAAAATCATGCCATCAAATCGCCAAATTCGTTCTCAAAATATCCTTATCAGCAATAGGCTGAACTCAAAAAGGACTGCCAGCAAAAACGCTACAAGAATCTGGGCAATGAAAGTCGGGTCAGGGGAAATGAATAGCGAAAATGCCATAATCGCACTGTAGACAAGTATCCTCTGTTTTTTGAGAGTCTGGTACTCTACAAGCCCCATTTTCACGGCAAAGATCACAAGCAAAGGAAGCTGGAACACAATCCCGAAACCTATCAGGATAGTGGTCACGGCTGAGAGAGTCTCCTGGACTGAAAGCTGGGCTGTAGCCATATCTCCTGAGTAAAAGAGAATGTATTTGAACATCACAGGCAAGACGATGAAGTAACCGGCTGCGGTCCCGAAGATGAAAAGCAGGAAAGATGCTGGAATAACCTTGAGGAAAAAGCGCCTCTCATGCGGATAAAGCCCTTTGCCTGCAAACCTGTAAAGCTGGTAGAAGAGCTGCGGAATTGAAATAGCAAGGGCAAAGACAAGGCAGAGCTTGAGGCGAGCAAATGTCCATTCAAGAGGCGAGTACGCGGTCATATACAGGTCAGAATTTATAAAATCCTTCCAGACGAGCAGCATCCCTTTTGCCGAGAATGGAAAAGCAATAATTATTCCCAGAAAGAACCAGATTAAAACAATTGCCAGCCGGTTCCTTAGCTCGAACAGGTGGGCCATAAGGGGTTCTTCGATATCTCCTGGGGCACCGGATGTATACGAGTTCATTCCCGATGCTTTTCCGGTGGAAGTGGTTCCATCGACTGTGTGCTGTGAGTCCATTTTTTTCCGCTCTTATATGTACCTGGATAAATATATTAATATCGGAACATATATTAAATGTGAATCCGGAACCCTTTTGAAGATATTCCTATTTTCCGGTGCAGGATATCTTCGCAATCCATCTTACGATCCCTTTCCACAATATCTTTCTACTATATATTTGCATACCTGATAGATGCATACCTGAACATTTATGGCAGTTGAATCATTATAGAACATTTATGGCAGTTGAATCATTATAATATGATCATTCAAAATAATTAATATAACCTGATTAAGATAATTAATGTAATATAGTTAAGATAATTAATATAACCTGATTAAGATAATTAATGTAACCTGTAGTTAAGATAATTAATATAATACAATTAAGATAATTAATATAATACAATTAAGATAATTAATACTACCTGATTAAGATAACTGTTATTTTCCGGTTTCCGGTACTCAAACATCATTGTTTCCGTACTCGGACTTTGTGGCTTCCGTTAATTGAATTTCTTCCTGAATGGCTGGCAATTTCAGGAAATGTTTAAACGATTCCATGAAAGGAGCCGGATAAAATCAAAGCGAAAAAACAAAATAGGTAAAAGGAAGTTGATGATTAAATCCCTGCAATGGATGTAAAAGTTCCCTGATATAGGGTAAGTTCCATGATATAGGTAACGAATTTCCTTTTGCTTCTCCGGATAGGTACTCCATATGTCTGAAGCCATTGAAAATCTGAGTGTAATCCTGCTGACCCTGCGAAATAAACTGCTTGTGATTGTGGCGGTCCTTTTCACAGGCATTATTGCCTCTTTCCAGTTTACGGGCCCTTTGATAGGGATTATGAAAAATGACCTTCTCCCCGAGGGTGCAAAGCTGGTTTATGTGTCTCCTCTGGAAGTAATGATGCTGGAGCTAAAGCTCTCTATCATAATAGGACTGCTCATTACCCTGCCTATCATTGCATTCTATGTTTATCGGGCCATTTCAAAGCGATATTCAGTTCAAATTCCTATATCTATCGGAAAGGGCCAGTTTGTTTTCCTGAGCGTAGCAGTCATTGTCATGTTCGTCCTTGGGGCTTCATATTCTTACTTTCTCATGCTGCCCCTCTTTCTTAAGTACCTCTACATGGATGCAGCAGGTTCCGGAGTGACTGCGACTTATTCGATCTTCAAGTTCATCTCATTTATAGCATCAACCACGGCAATCTTCGGTGTGGTCTTCGAGCTCCCGATAGTGCTCACCTTCCTGACTCGAAACGGATTTGTAAAATACAGTACTCTTGTGACCTACCGCAAGCATATCTATGTCCTCGTCATGTTTATTGCAGCTGTTGTTACTCCCGGGGCAGATGTCTTCAGCCAGATGATGGTTGCCGTGCCCATGGCAGTCTTTTTTGAGATCAGCATGGTGATTGTGAGGATACTTGGAGTGAAAAATAAACTTTCCAAGCCTGATCCTTCCGCATCTTCAGCCGGGATTTCGAGAAGGATTTAAGGAAAGTAAAAACTGAAGAATAAATGAAGAAAAATGAGATGCAAAAGTGAAAGAACATAGCAAATTCAAGATATATGCGGATTGAGGGGCACAGGCGTGCCTGAGGGGTGGTGTGATGATGGTTGAGAAAGCAGCCCAAACACGCCTCTCATCATTTTTTTCCGCACTCACTTATCCGCTTATATTTTGTTTTGACAGCATTTAAGATTATCGAAATTACTTTATAAAACAGCTTTTTTAAACACTTTTTATAAAGTACCTTTCTTATTTTATACCTTTTACCATGTACATTTTTCATTTTATGATTCTAAATGCTGTAAGTAGCAGTCCAGTTGCCCTGATAGTCCAGTTGCCCTGATATTACTTTCAACAGACTAAAGAAAGTCTTATTTAACAGAAACCCTTATTTGCAGAGGTCATGGAGCCGCAGTACATAAAAGCAAATATCCAGGTAGTTGCCGCATCCATTATTTACGGGTTTGCAGGAATTTTTTTCCTATACATAAAAAATATGTCTCCGGGGCCTGTGGTTTTTTACCAGCTCCTGTTCGGTTTTCTTGCCCTTGCAGTTTATCTGGCAGCGACAGGAAAGCTCTCAGGAATCCGGCTCCGGGGAAAAAGAAAAGCCCTGATGCTTCTTGGAGCCTGGCATGCAGGCGTAATGCTCTCGTATTATACAGCTGTGAGCTTTACGAATGTCTCTACATCGGTGCTTCTGCTTTATACCGCTCCGCTTTACGTTTTGTTTATTGCCCCCATCTTCCTGAAAGAAAAACCCGGTGGAAAGAGCCTTGCTGCCCTTATCATTTCCCTTGTAGGTGTGATAATTGTGGTTGGTCCGGAAAACCTTGTTTTCAGCCAGGCAGGATTTGAGTCCGGATATCTGCTTGGAGTGTTAATGGGGCTTTTTTCAGGCTTTTTTTACGCCTGCATTACCGTGACCTCCCGCTATCTCAGGGACGAATATTCAGGCCTTGAACAGCTTTTCATCTCAACTGGTGTAACGCTTGTGCTTTTGCTTCCTTTTGTAAGGCAGGCATCTGCAGCCTCCCTGCTTGAAAACCTGCCTGTTCTCCTGTTTCTCGGCTTAATGATCACCTCAGTGGGGTCAATTCTTTACTTTACAGGGCTCATGCATGTTAGAGCCCAGAATGCAAGCATAATTTCCCTCCTTGAGCCGGTAAGTGCGATCTTTTTTGCGTATGTCCTCTTAAAAGACCCTGTTTCTGCTGAAACTCTGCTTGGCTGCATCCTTATTCTTTCGAGTTCTCTTCTTGTGAGTCTGGAAGATGAGAGCAAAACCTGAAGCGAACCTCCCTTCAAGGAAAGAAAAACTGGAAAGCCGGATCTGTCCGGAGAGTAGATAACGAGGTGAAAACCTTCTGGAGTAATCTTCATGGAGTAATTCGCATGGAGTAATCTTCTTGAAGTTATGAGGAGTTGCTGTAAAGAAAACAAATAAAGAAAAATATGGTAATAAACCGTCAACTCTAATAGTAAGAAAATAGTTCTCAGTATAAGTAAGAAAATTATTATTAGATGTATTATTCTTAAATGTGTTATCCTTAAAGGATTTCTTCTCCATCCGGGTTGTATTTCTCTTCCACTCATAGCTCTGTTTCCGGCAGAACATAACAAAATTTATTAGCAAACATCCTGTATTCTTACCAATCATATATTTTACTCGTTATCTGAAAAGGGCCTGGTATTTTTATGGTAAACGTGGTTAAGGAATTGGAAGCATTAAGGCAGAATTTGCTTGATCTGTCCCTTAGAAATAACCTTCTCAATTACCGCCCTTCCCAGAAAAGGACCATCTCAATTGCAGGCAGAACCCCGGAAGAGATTTACGAGCTCTTTGTACTCCAGGAAAAATCAATGAGGTTCAGGGCAAAAACCAGGTTCAGAAAAGGCAGGAAAGCCGAAAACGGGGAGGACGGAGAAGGTGATGCTTCAGAAAACGAAAGCAGGCTTTTGAAATCAATAGGAAAAGTCCTGGTCTCCGAAGAAAATAAACCCCAGAGTTCCCGCTTCGAACCTTTCCTGGAAACCCCGGATGACAGCGAAACCCTCGATAAAAAGCTTTTTTATGTCTTTAACCAGGCAAATTCCATCTTTGAAGAACAGGGGTACCCTGTGCTCTACCTTGCAGTGGGTTTCCTGCAGTGGAGCGACAGCAGGTCTGCCGTAAAGAATCCAAAAGCCCCTCTTCTCCTGGTCCCTATCGAGCTCAAACGCATAGGGAAGGGCCGGAATTTTAGCATCCAGTGGACAGGGGACGAGATTTTCACTTCAATTACCCTGCAGGCGAAAATGAAGGAACTTGGAATCCAGATTCCCGAGTTCGAGATGCCTGAGGAAGCTACAGGCATTGAGGAGTATTTCAAGTCCGTATCCGGAGAAATCCATGGAAAGAAGGACTGGAAATTCCTGCCTGAAGTCTGCCTCGATCTCTTCAACTTCAGAAAGTTTGTTATGTATAAGGACCTTGACCCTGCAACCTGGCCTGAAGATATGTCTCCGGCAGAGCATCCCCTGGTCCGGAAAGTCTTTAATCCCGAAGAACCCGAATGTGAGAGCTCAGGCTTTCTGGAAGAAGAGGTTGACCTGAAACTTTCGGCAAAAGACACCTACCATATAATGGATGCCGACTCTTCCCAGATCGCGGTCATTGAGGATGTAAAGGCAGGAAAAGACCTTGTGGTTGAGGGGCCGCCAGGGACAGGCAAGTCCCAGACGATTGCAAATACCATTGCAGAACTGATGGCCCAGGGCAAAAGCGTACTTTTCGTGAGCGAAAAAATGGCTGCCCTTCAGGTAGTAAAGAGCAGGCTGGATGTTGCAGGGTTAGGAGAACTCTGCCTGGAGATCCATAGCAACCAGACACGGAAAAAGGCAGTGCTTGAAGAACTGGAAAAAACCCTGAACCGCACAGCTCCTGCACCCATAAGCCCTGACAGGGATATCAACGAACTCGAAAAGCTGAAAAAGGAACTCGATGAGTATGCCCTGTCCCTTGGGAAATCTGCAGGAAACATCTATCCCAGCCTCTATGCCCTCTACGGTATAAGGGAAAAGACTAAGGCTTATTTTGAGGCAAAGGATTTGAAAATGCCCGGTTACGGGTTTCAGGAACCTGAGACCTGGGGGCCTGAGGTCTGGACAGATGCGGAATCTGTTTTAGAAAAATTAGGGCAGGTTCTTCCCACCCTGGGACCAGCCAGGAAAAATCCCTGGTATGGCTGCGAACCAGGGCTTGTGCTACCTTCGGATCTCGGGGAAATCGAATCCCTTGCCTGTGAATGCTCTGCGGCTTTTGAAGCCCTGGAAGCGGCTACAAAAACCCTTAATGACCTCTCCGCAACCTCAAAGCCCGGCACTCTCGCGGGAGTCACAACCATAATCGATGCTGCAAAACTCCTCGGTAACTCAAAGCCCCTGCCTGAAAAAATGCTCCAGAATTCCGGGTGGGAATCCGAGGCCTCAAGAGCAGAAGCCGAGGCTCTGGTTTCGAAACTCAGGCAGTACACAGAGCTGAAAACCTTTGCGGGCAGGACTTTTCTCCCTGCAGTTTTTGACCTTGATACCTCCAAATTCGAGGAATTTTCCAGCAATTTCCTCAAGGTTTTAAACCCGAAGTACAGGAAGCTCAAAAAAGAGATTTCATCCTGCTACATCTCAGGGGCGCCTTCACAGGACAGCAAAATCCTTCTTGACCTTGCCTGCCTCTCCGAATGTGAAGCCCACAGGCTAGAACTTGAGGGTGCTGAAGCAAAAGGCAAAAAGTACTTCCTGGATTACTGGAAGGGTTTTGAAAGTGATCCTGTTCTTCTGGATGAGTATGCCAGATGGATATTTCCCTTCCGCAGATATCTAAAAGAAGGCATTTTCACTGACAGGAGTTTCAGGCTTGCAGGAGCCGGGGTTGACGGGGCAGCACTCGAATCCGCCGCAAGCGGGGTTCTGGCAGCAAAGCAGACATTTTTGAATTCTCTTGAAAAATTTAGGGGTCGCATAAATGCGGATTTCGGGAAAATGTTCGGAAACGGCCTGGAAGCCGCAAAAATCAGCCAGCTAAAATCCCGTGTAACCAGATGGAAAACCGAGACTTCATCTCTGGTGTTCTGGAGCCAGTATCTCGGATACAGGCAGGCCTGCCTGGAAACTAAAGCAGCCCCCATGATGGGGGATATCGAGGCCGGAAAAATCGAAGCATGTGACATGATCCAGGCCTTTGAGGGAAACTATGCGGGGGTCCTCCTGCACCGCGCCTTCAGGGAAAGGCCGGAACTTTCTACTTTTATCCGGGAATTGCATGAAGGCAGGATTAACAAGTTCACAGAGCTCGACAAAAAGGTCCTTCTGGAAAACAGGAAAAGGATCACGTGTTCTGCTTATGAGGAAACCCCGAAGCTGACTTCAGGCGCGTCAAGGGCTTCGGAAGCAGGCATTCTGCTCAACGAATTCAACAGGAAGCGGGGGCACATGCCTATCCGCACCCTCATGAAAAAGGCAGGCGGCCTGATCCAGAAGATCAAGCCCTGTTTCCTTATGAGCCCGCTTTCGATTGCCCAGTATCTTGATCCCAGGAGCACTCGTTTTGACGTGATTATTTTTGACGAGGCCAGCCAGGTCAGGCCCGAAGATGCTGTAGGAGCTCTCCTGAGGGGAAAACAGGTTGTGGTAATGGGGGATTCAAAACAGCTCCCGCCTACCGATTTCTTCGATACCGTCCTTGACTCTCCGGAAAGCGAACCTGACGATTATGCTACAGCAGGAGATATGGAAAGTATCCTGAATGTCTGCAAACGCAGTTTCCCGGTAAAGACCCTGCGCTGGCACTACCGGAGCAGGCATGAGTCCCTGATTGCGATTTCAAACAAAGAATTTTACGATAACCGCCTCTACGTTTACCCCTCCCCTATGCAGAAAGACGAAAAGCTCGGACTGAAGTTTGTGCATCTTCCGGATGCGGTCTATGACAGGGGCAAAAGCGGAGCCAACAGGATAGAAGCAAGGGCAGTTGCAAGGGCAGTTTTCGAACACTTCGGCAGGTATCCTGGCAAAAGCCTCGGGGTCGGGACTTTTAATGTGAAACAACAGGAAGCTATCCAGGAAGAAATTGAGGCTCTCCTGAAAGCAAACCCGGGATTTGACCTTAATTCAGGCAATGAGAGAGGCGAGCATTTCTTTGTGAAGAACCTCGAAACTATCCAGGGCGATGAAAGGGATGTTATTCTTCTGAGCGTGGGTTTCGGTTTTGACGGTAGCAGAAAGCTCTCTCTGAACTTCGGCCCGCTTAACCGCGAGGGAGGGGAAAGGCGCCTGAATGTCCTTATTACGCGGGCAAGGGAAAAATGCGTTGTGTTTGCGAATTTTACGTCAAGGGACCTGAATCTGGACGAAACTTCGTCTTTCGGGCTTCGCTGCCTGAAAGTTTTCCTTGAGTTTGCAGAAAGCGGCAGGCTCCCCTTACCTGCATATAGCAGGGAAGACCTTGATTCTCCCTTCGAAGAAGTTGTCTCCGATTTTCTGGCAGGAAACGGCTGCGAAGTCCACAGGCAGATCGGCTGTGCCGGATACAGGCTCGACCTTGCAGTTCCTGATCCCGGCCACCCGGGAAGATATGTGCTTGGAATCGAGTGCGACGGAGCAGGCTACCATTCCTTGCATGTTGCACGAGACCGCGACCGCCTGCGCCGGCAGGTGCTTGAGGGGCTGGGCTGGAAAATCCACCGGGTCTGGTCAACAGACTGGTACCTGCGCCCTGAAGAGAGCAGGGAAAAGTTGCTTGAAGCTGTGAAAAGGGCTGTAAAACAGGCAAAACTGCAGGCAAAATCCGAACCAGAACCTGAAATTCCTGTGATAAACGAGCCTTCTGCCTGGGCTGAACCCGCAAATAAAAGCCCTGAGGGAAATGTTCCCAATTCCCCTGCAGGTCTGGTTTCACCCGCAGTTTCGGTTTTGCCTGAAGTGAGTATGGAGAGCAAAACCGACAGAAAACATGAAGCCGAATCCTTTGAAGCGGAACCCGTCTCAGAAGTTTTTGAAGCGAAACTTTTCCCAAAGACCTCTTTTGAAGCTGAAGACGATGAGCCTTATTCAGGCGCATTTTTTAAACTGGAAGAAGGGCTTACACCCCCTTCAGGTGTGGATTTCATGCCAGAGATGGCTTTAAAAGCCGAGTCCATGGCTCTGCTGGCAGACGAAAACTCTCGCAAGAAGCCTGTGAGGAGGTCAGGAAAATCAAAACTCCTGAAATTCAGCGTGGATCCCTGTTCTGAAGAAGACGAACCGGAACTCGTACCTGAGCCAGAGCCTGAAAAAGTGAGCTTTTTCCAGGCTTACCCTGAGATAGATTTCAGTGCAGGCCCTGAAAAGAAAAAGAAAGGCAAGAGGCTTAACGAGTTCGCTTATATTTACGGCTCAGGAAGCTATTTCGAACCAGAGCCTGATCCTGAGGAGGACAATTATGCAGGTACATGGAATTCTGAACCTGAGATAGAGCCTGAAGCCGAATCTGCAGTTGAGCCCGGTATGAAACAAAGAGTCGAGCCTGCTCTCGAACCTGCATTTGAGGCTGAAGTCAAAACCCTGCAGGAGCCCTTGCCTGCAACAACGGCTGAAAAAGTTAGTGAATCATCGGATGAATCCGATACTGGAAGCTCTTTCGAATTGCTGTCTGATTATACCGGATCAGGGACAGCCGGACTTCCTGGCATTTCAAAAAAAGGGCATGAAAAGCTGTCCGAAAAGGGTAATTCTCTCGGAGCTGCTGTACCCCTTTACAGGGCCTGCCTTTCCTCCGAGCTTCCGCAATCTGGAGACCTTTCTGAGGTTTCCGATGAGCAGCTTGAGGAGGCAGTTATACGGATTGTAGAGTGTGAAGGCCCTATTCATGCAGAAGCCCTGCTCCAGCGCATAAAATCGCATACAGGAATTCTCCGCATGCTCGGGAAAATCAAACAGCGCATATTTGATGCTGCGGAGCTTGCGGGGAGTGCAGGAAAAATCCGGGCCGAAGGAGAGTTCTACTGGCCAGTTCCGGAACCTGCATGCCTCCTGCGCAGGCGTGATGGGGACGCATCTTCAAAAATCGAGTGGATCTGCGACGAGGAAATAAAAGAAGCTGTCCGATTTGTCCTGAACAGCCAGTATTCAACCCCTCTTGAAGACCTTATTGTCCAGGTCTCGAGAGTTCTCGGGATAAAAACGACACGCAAAAATACATGGGAAAGGATCGAAAAGCTTGTCAGGTCAGGGATAGAGAGTAACGAATTGACCCAGATGCCCAATAAAATGATTTATTTTGTAGAGTAAAACTCTCAGCCTTAAATGCCGCTGAGACCGGGGAAGTTATGATTTCTTCCCCTTAACTCAATTGAAAAATAGTTTTTTAATTTTATTTTGTAACGAAGACCATTGCAGCCACAACCGTGGTCCATTTTCCGTCCTTGTCGCCTTTTGCAGTCTGGCAAATGTGGAATGTATCAAAAATATGCCCGCTTGCCTTATACACCTGCTCTCTTTCATGCCAGGCCATCTCAGCATCAAACTCTATGCCCAGAGTCGTTGCAAGCATGGTTGCTGCCAGGTCTTCAGCATATTCTCCTGCAATAATTTCTTCTTCTCCAAAAGAGTGGTGTTCAGAAATATAACCGTAATTCTCTTCATTTACAGGGACCGCAGTTCCTATTGCTGAAGCCATCAAACGGTGTGGCTCGTTGGTGTCGTTCCTTGCAAGGACACAATGGACAATTGCACCAGGTCTCAGCTCCATGAGACCTTCTTCTTTGGGTACTAGTTTGCAATTGGGGGGCAGAATGCTTGAAACGCTTACAAGATTGTACTTCTCTATTCCTGCAGCCCTCAGTGCAAGTTCAAAGGATGCTAATCTGTCCTTATGGACCCCGGTACCTTTTGTCAAAAATGCTTTTCTTGGGATCATGTTAACTCCTTAAGTGTGTTTATGCGTCTGATGTGCGATTTCCATTGTATAAACAACCAATATACACAGAGATGATTTAAAAGTTTTCTACAGTCCTGACATGAATTGTCGGGCTGATAGTCCTTACTTTCATGCCTCAAATGTGCATCAAAGTTATGAACTTTATCCCAATCATTCTAAGTTTCCAGAAACAGAACTCTCTTCGGGAGAGCGGAAATCCAGAGAGGACGTCTATCCAGTCAGTTCTTTATAGCTTTTATCGTTCTTATTCTGTTCGCGTACAGATTTTTTCGTAGACATCGGAATTTGCAATTCCTTCGAAAATAAACCCGGTTTCAAGGGGAATTTCGCCTGCATGAGTCATTATATCCTTTTTTTCGACATTAACCGTAACCTGGCCAGGGGAGAGCCCTGATTCTGCCATGTAATCAAGAACCAGCTTCCTCCCGAAACCTTCCGCAAACTCCATCGCTTCGCTCCTGATAGCAAAATGCCGCCTTCCTGCAGGGGTGTATACAAAGATCCCTTTTGTCCTGAGGTCGTACCTGGACTCACTGTAAAGTGTACGCACTGTTATTTCAACCCGTTTTGTCCCTTTTCCTGCGAGAGCTCCAGCTGCATTTCCTACATCGGAATATTCCGGGACAATGATTTCGGCATCGATCAGTTCCTTCAGTTCATTTACATACGCTTTGACCGGGCCTCCAAGGAGGACAACAGGAATATCCACCTTAAAACGGGAGAAAAAATTTCCATTGAGCACTTTTTCAATTTCGGCCCTGTCCACTCCTTCCATCAGAAACGCAAGGAGGTTTTTTGCCATATTCCTGACAAAGAGCCGCTTTATGTTCATACAGAACTCGTGCCTGCCAGTCCCTATGAAGTTTGCAAGCAGGGCAGCCCCGATTTCCGAGGCTTCGGAATTCCATTCCGTATATTCTCCAAGCACATGGAGGGCATCCGTAGGGGTAAAACCGATTGCCTGGATAAGCCGCTTCCGGATTAGAGAATCCATTACTTTCTTCGAAGGGAGAATATTCCTGTCCCAGTAGACGTCTTTGAGGGAAAGTGGTTCATTTCCTATAAGGGCAAGGAGTTCTTCTTCTTCCCGGCTCAAGTTGGCAGGTTCCTGCCGTGTCCGGACAAAGAATTTTGTTGCCTGGATATGCTCGTTCAGTTTGAGCCTGTCCGGAATCCAGCGTTTTTTCAGGGTACTCATGAAATCTGGATACAGGACTGCTGCCCTGCAGAGCGGGATGACCCGCCCTGGACCTATGTTTATATTGCTGCCCTGTACCCAGATATGGCTGTCCCCGCCCATGGCTGAGGTTTCCATGCGCAGCGCCCTGACTCTGGTTTGCCAGCCGCCTACAACTGCTCCTGCTTCGCTGAGGTAAGGAAGCCCCTTATAGATCATCGAGACATCAGTGCTCGTCCCACCCACATCGATTACACTGCAGGTCTCATGCCCGGAAAGGTAAGAGGCTCCGAGAAGGCTTGCTGCAGGGCCTGAAAAGACAGATTCTATGGGTTTTTTCATGGCTTCGTGCATGCTCACGACAGACCCGTCACAGCGGAGCATGGCAATTTTCGGGTTGAGCCCTCTTCTCTCGATCTCACTTACTACCGTCTTCAGGAAGCTCTCTGCTACAGGTAGGAGCTGGGCATTCAGATAGGCGGTAACTCCCCTTTCGTAGGCTCCGAGAGACTGCGCAAGTTCGTGCCCGCAGACGACAGGCAGACCTGTTAGTTCCTGGATCAGGGCTTTTACACGCAGTTCATGCTCCGGATTTCGTACGCTGAAATAGGAGGATACTGCAAAAGCCGAGACTCTGCCCTTTATTTCAAGCACGAATTTTTCTACTGCGAAAAGGTCAAGGGATACGTTTTCGTCCCCATTGCTGTCGTGTCCTCCCTGTATCCTTATGTAGTTTTCAATCCCTGAATCGGCAGGGATATCATAATCCCCAATAAGGATTAGCCCCACAGGATGCCCTGTTTTTTCGAGGATAGTATTTGTAGCAAGAGTCGTCGAAACCGATACAGTAGTCACGAGTTTCAGCTTTTCCCGGTCGAGTCCGTCAATTGACTCCTTTATTCCCTCAAGAGGGTCAGGATACGTTGTAAGTGCCTTGTTCGAACATACAACTTTTCCATCCGATTTCCGGATTAAAACCGAATCCGTATAGGTTCCACCGGCATCAATGCCCAGACCGTATGCCATTTTTAAGATCTCCTTCTGTTATTTCGAATTACTCTGATTGTTCCTTTTGTAATGTTTTCTAACGCTACTTGTGGTGCAATCCGCAGTTTGATTATGCCGTTCTTACACCATCTTTATATGCCATCTTTACGCCATCTTTACGCCATTTTCATATCATCAGTCATCTTTGATGTACCGCTGCCCCTGAGAGAACAGGCCGTAAGTCAATTCGGCTTTCCCTGAAGATCCGTTTTTCAGAATCAGGTTTTGAGTTCGGAAGCGGGGATGGGTAAAATAAATTTTAAGGGAATTGCCTTAAAGAATTGTCCTGAATACTCAAAGAACGGTCTCAGGTTTTAGGCATCCCGACCCCGACAAAGACCAGCTTTGTCTCTACAGGCATCGTCCCTGCTTCACTGAGAGAAATATCTTTTTTGCTAACTTCTACCTGGACCTGCTCTTTGTCGAGTCCGGCTTCGGTCATATATTCCATGACAAGTTTTCGTCCGAGAGCCTCTGCATATTCCAGAGCTTCAGGATAGTTCCCGAAGGTTTCCCTGCCCTGGGGCGAGAACAGAAGAACAAGCCTTTTCCTGTCCTTTGTGTAGGTGCTTTTGATAAGGATTTCAATCCTTTTTATGCCCTTGCCCACGACCGCTCCTACAGCATTTCCTACTTCCGAATATTCCGGGACTATGATATCGGCATCGAGAATCTGCTTCAACTCTTCGGTGTATGCGACCACAGGCCCTCCTATCAGCACCACAGGTACTTTTATCCTGAACTGCATGAACCTGTCGGACATGAGGATTTTTTCGATTTCCCGGGACGGAACGTCTTTTAAGATAAAGGATACCAGGTCTAAGGCCATATTCCTTGCAACGTCTTTTTTTATCTGTTTGCATATTTTGATATAGTCTATCTGGGTATAGCGTTCCAGGAGTTTTGCTCCCACTTTTGAGGCTTCTCTATCCCAGGCTGTGTATTCCCCGAGCACATGAAGCGCATCTGTCGGGGTAAAGCCAATTGCCTGTATAAGGCGTTTTCTTATAAGCGAATCAAGCAGGCCCGGAGAAAGCGTTTTCTGGGGCTCCCAGAAGATATCGTTGAGAGACGTCGGGAAATCTCCTATCCTGTCAAAGAGTTCATTCTCAAGTTTTCCAAGGCCTGAAGCTTCAACTCCTGTCTTTATGAAGAACTTGGTGGGTTGCATATTTTCTTCAAGGTGCATGGCTCCTGGGATCCTCCCTTTTCTCAGAGCTTCGAGAAAGCCCGGATATTTAACAGCTGCAACACAGAGAGGAATAACCCGTCTGGGGCCGATATTTATTTTCATGTTCCTGACCCAGATATGGCTGTCTCCCCCCATTGCTGACGTTTCCATCCGGATGGCTTTCACCTTTGTCTGCCAGCCTCCAACTACAGCCCCTTCTGCACAGAGTTCGGGTAGCCCATTTTCGAGCATAGAAACGTCCGTACTTGTCCCGCCTACATCAATTACTGCACAGGTCTCAAGCCCCGACAGGTGCGATGCTCCTACAAGGCTTGCTGCAGGGCCCGAAAAGATAGATTCTATCGGCTTTTCCAGGGCTTCGTTAATGCCCACAACCGAACCGTCACATTTGAGCATGAGCAGTCTGGCATTCATTCCCCGCCTGGAAATTTCTTCCTTGATTGAACGGATAAACTGGTTTGCAATGGGGATAAGCTGGGCATTCAGGTAGGCTGTAATTCCCCTTTCGTAAGCTCCGAGGTCAAGGGAGAGTTCGTGCCCGCAAACTACAGGCAGTCCTGTAAGCTCCTGAATGCGGGTTTTGATTGACAGTTCATGAGCAGGGTTTCGGATACTGAAGTATGAAGAAACTGCAAAAGCCGAAACTTTATCCTGTGTCCTCTGTACAAAAGCTTCCACAGCTTCCATATCAAGAGAAACAATTTCAGCTCCGTGATGGTCGTGCCCTCCTTTTACTACAGTATGGAATTCAACGTGCATCTTTTCCGGAATTTCGTAATCTCCTACGAGGATAAGCCCCACAGGATAGCCATTTTTTTCAAGGATTGTATTTGTAGCAAGAGTCGTTGAAACTGAAATCATTTTTACGTCTTTTAAATATTTTTCGTCCAGCCCGTCTATGGAGTTTTTTATTCCTGCAAGAAGGTCAGGATAGGTGGTAAGCGCCTTATTCGAATCCATCACTTTGCCATCGGAGTCCCGAATGATGATCGAATCTGTGTAGGTGCCTCCTGCGTCAATGCCCATGCTGTACTGCATCCAGATATCTCCTGTTCATTTTTAATGAATTGGGGTTCATGAGATAGTTCATGAGATTAAAATTGCCGGAGACATATTATGTTTAAAAATATATAATAATTGGCGGGAGATTGGTATCGTACCCGACTGAATAAAGATTAAAAGGCTTCTGTAAAAGCAATTCGCAAATTCGCTTTTCAGTCCTAAATTTTATATTTAAAGCCCAAAATTTATATAAACTATTACATTAAAATTCTCCTTCAAGCACAGGTTCTGAAAAAGTACCTTAAAGCTTAAAATAAACTTTTTAGAAGTCTTTGCAAACTTACTGAGTTGATGGGCATGGCATTTGCGGAAATGTTCAACCAGCTTAAAGAGCTTGAAAAAAAATTCAATGAAGTTAAGTATCCGCCTGAAACTGCTTTTCAGCCGTCCTTCTCCTTTAAGATTCGGAAAGCGGAGCAGGATAGTTTACATCATCACCTGCCTGCATTTGAGATTGATGAACTTCTCGAAAAGGTGGAGCAATGACATACAGAGTAGCTCTTCATCCTTCAGTCCGCAAAAACCTTAAAAAACTGTACCTGCTTGACAGGCCAGGGTACGATTATGTGAAGCAGCGCCTCCGCCTCCTGGCTTACAGGCCGGAAATGGGCTTTCCCCTTGAGGCTGAGTTCCAGGGAAAATGGAGAATTCATATAGGGCCTTTTGTGCTGGTCTATACTTTTGACAGTACCGCAAATATCCTTACCCTGCTGGTTTTTGAGCACTACATGCGGGCGTATGACATTTATACTGCTTATGCCTGAAATCCAGCCAGTATTTCCTTGTATGTTGACATGGCTTTCAACACTGCCCGTTTTCGATTTGTGCCGGGTTTTTAGCATCTAACCGCTGCTTCATCTTTCAGATTGATATTTATCACGAGCCAATACCGGAACTCAGGATTTGTTTCTTTGAATCTCATCTTGAATGAGCAATTGAGTATCTGATCATGAAAGCAGTCCTGAAAAATCTGGATTGATTTTTTCCCGGGGGAAGCCTCTGAACCGTTACATCATGAAATTTCAGTAAGAAGAGCCTTTAGGGCCATATCCGGGCATCACGAATGATTTATGTATTAGTGTACTATCAGGATATATGCAAGCAATTGAGGTATCTCATCTAATCAAAAAATTCGGTTCTCTTACCGCACTCAATGATATTAGTTTCTCAGTTGGCGAGGGAGAAACATTTGGTTTTTTGGGTCCCAATGGTGCCGGCAAGACCACTACCATTCGTATTTTGACCGGAATTTCTAGACCTACATCCGGAACGGCAACCATTTTTGGCCATGATATTGAGCATGACACTATTGCCGCACGGCAGTCAATGGGCATTGTGTCCGAGAATTCCAACGTGTACGATGACCTGACTGCATGGCAGAATATGATGTTTTCTGCTGAACTCTACCACGTGGGCCGGAAAGAGAGAGATAAAAAGGCAACTGAGCTGCTTACGGTATTAGGGTTATATGATCGGCGCAATGATAAAGCGCACGGTTTTTCAAAGGGAATGAAGCGGCGTCTGACGCTCGCGATGGGACTGGTCAACAGCCCACGCCTGCTGTTCCTGGACGAACCAACCTCAGGGCTCGATGTACAGAGCAACCTCATCATCCGGGACGTGGTCACGGATCTCGTCCGCGAGGGTGTAACTGTTTTTTTAACGACGCACAATATTGAGGAGGCAAATATCATGTGTGACCGGGTAGCGATCATCAATAAAGGAAATATCGTTGCAATCGATGCACCTGAATCCCTGAAAAAAACTATCCAGAGTGTGCAGTCGATCGAGGTCTCGTTTAACTACAATTCTGCAGATCAGCTGGACGAACTACGCCGTCTCTCCATGGTGAATGACGCACAAAAGGCCGGTGACAAGTTTAAGCTCTATACTGAAGATCCATCTGAAGTTATCGATGCCGTGATGTCTTATGCCCACACGCACAACCTTAAAGTTATCAGCATCACAACTCTTGGCCCGAGTCTCGAGGATGTATTCATACGGTTGACAGGCCTGCAACGGACAGGTGGTGCAGTCCATGCCATCGACTGATCATGAGGGGTGGGCAAAACGTCTTTCCTGTGAGATGTCCGCTGCATGGGCGATAGCCAGAAAGGACATGCGGATCTACTACCTCAAGCCCAACATCATCGTTTCCGGCATCTTCTTCCCGCTCTTTATGTTCCTGGCCTTTGCCATAGGGAAGAACACCCCGCCAGGCACCCTGATCCCGGGGCTGATCTCGATCACCCTCCTGTTTTCGGCTTCATCGATAGAGCCGGTCTCCATACCCATTGAACGGCGGGTAAAGACCTTTGAACGTCTACTCTCGGCACCGATCTCCTTACATTCACTGGTGTCGGGTGAGAGCCTGAGCGGTTTTCTCTATAGCCTCGGCATCGCATGCCTCCCGCTTGCCGTCGGTGTCGTTATTTTCAGTACGCCTATTATGAATGCACCGATCCTCGTTATTTCTATGATACTTACAGCATTCTGTTTTGCGACGCTTGGGACACTGTTCGCTGCGTATCCTACCGAGAACGTGGGTGAGGTTATGTCGATGCTCAACACGGTCAGGCTGCCGCTTATCTTTATCTCCGGTGTTTTTATCCCTATATCTGCTATGCCCAGGATCGGCCAGGAGATCGCACTTATATCCCCCCTTACCTACGGAAATGATATGATCGAGTATGCATATACCGGTAAATCGCTTTTTTCACCGCTGCTGGATATTATGGCACTGGTGATCTTCATACTTATTTTTCAGATCACGGCAAACTTCCTTTACAAAAAGTTCAACGAGTGAACTGGAATGGCAAAAAGGATCTGGCATCAACCGGCATTAAATAAGGAATTGGTCAAAGTCTCTGTTGTATACTTTCCGGTTTGCTAAAAAAATCCGCTATATATTGTTCTAAAAAATGAGATTGTTAATGGCACAGTAGTATTGAGATAAAACCGGAGATTAAAGAAAAGTAATTAAATGAATAATTGGAAACTTGTTAAAAGCTGAGGAAGTCTGGATGAGTAAAAACGATAGCATCAAAGCCTGTGGCAGGACGATAAACTACGAAATAGTATACAGTAAGAAACGGAATAAGGCATCAATTGTGATCCGTCCTGACCTGAAAATTGAGTTCAGGGCTCCTCATGGCCTGAGTTCTGAAACTATAAGGAATATGGTTAGTGGGAAGGCTGGCTGGATACTAAAAAAACTTGAGTGGTTCGAGGTAAACCGGCTGCCTGATCAAAAAAAGCAGTATTGTGAAGATGAAATATATCTTTATCTCGGCAGGGAATCTCCTCTGAAAATCATAGCCCTTGATGGTGTTAAAGAACTCATAGTATCCGTTAAAGATTCTGAACTGAATGTTGTGGTCCCAAAAAAAATTTCTGAAGACATGCTTCCTCTTCTTGTAAAAAAAGCTGTCTGGAATTTCTATAGCGAGCGTGCCGAAGAAGAAGTCGAAAGGGTTCTGAAGGTTTATTCAAAAAAGCTCGGGATAACGCCTCCGGTTTTTAAGGTAAAGCATCAGAAAAGGCGCTGGGGAAGCTGCTCTGCAGACAATGTCCTCAGGGTCAACTTTCAGCTTGTAATGGCCCCGCCCGAGCAGCTTGAGTACGTGGTAGTGCATGAACTCTGCCACGTGATAGAGAAAAATCATTCCGCGCAGTTCTGGAAACTGGTCAAACAACTGATGCCTGATTATGAAGAACACAGGAAAAGCCTGAAAAAAGAAGGCTGGAAATATGTGCTTTGAAGAAGTAATTTACGGATTTAAAAATTTACAGAATAACATTTATTCATTTGTTAATATATGAAGGTAGAGTATACTTTCGGATACCTTCTGATTATATACTCAAAAGGTTATCATAGTTACGGACGTCTGAGAAGGTACTCTTCAAAACAGCTTAAGAGTTCTTGACAGATTCTCGAATCCCATCCCTTTGAAGATGCCCATTCTCAATACACACCACTTTTTATTTTTTATTTTTATTTTTATTTTTCCTTCCGGACCCCCTGTTTATTCCCTTCCGAACTCAGCCTTTTCTAAGGTAATACAGGGCAACAGGCAGCAGAATAATCACTCCGATGAACCCTCCTATGTCTCCTATCAGGCGGTTATAATCCGGATAAGTGGAATGAATAGAGCAACTTGCAGCTAGGGTTTCCACGAACCAAATCTCAGTCCCGAATCCTCACAGCTCTCTTTTGTAATGAATTTCCTAACAATGAAAGCCGAAACGCCGGGAAAGAACATGACTGCGAGAAGAAAAAGATTGTAATAAACCATCGTTTTGCCAGCAAGGTTTACCTGTATGCTTCGAATTATCACGGACACGGCAACCGTCGGGACGAAAGCAAGTGTCAGGAACCAGGCAACGTTTTTCAGGTCAATTTTGTTATTCATTTTATTCTCCATCCATTTTTTTCTCACGATTTGTCCACAAAGCTATGATCTAAAGTTAATTATCTGGTCTCTTTCACCAATCTCGAACCGAAAGGCGAGCTACCACCCGAATTGCGCCACCCGAATTGCGCCACCCGAATTGCGCCTCGGGAGTACGCGGTCCTTTTCGCTTCGCTCAAGAGGACTAATTAAAAGGATTTATTACGAAATTGCAACTTTTCCGTGTTTTCCGTGGTTATTATAGACTCTTGAGCGAATTAGTGTAAATATTTACGTTTGAAACTATAATCGACTTGAAGGGCAGTCCTTTTGTGTGCCACGCTCTTATAAGGGGAGGGCAGGAGAAAATAACAAATAGATATGAGTCGTATTCCCGTCATTGGAAAACGAGTTCTTAACGAGGTAATGGCTTTATGAGAGCCGAAGAAAGAGACCCAGAGGATTTTTTGATTGACATTCTTGATTCGATCGAAAAAATAGAAAATTTTATTGAAGGATTCGAATTTGATGACTTTTCCACGGATGACAAAACCATATATGCCGTAATCCTGGCTCTCGAAATTATTGGGGAGGCAACGAAAAATTTGCCGGATTCTTTAAAAAGGAGGCATCCTGAGGTCCCATGGAGAGAAATGACCGGATTGCGCGATAAAATGGTACACGGCGATTTTGGTATTGATCTTGAAGCCATCTGGGATATAGCAGTGGAGGATGTTTCATCCTTAAAGCCGTTTATCGCTAAAATTTTGAATGAAAAGTAATCCGTATTTCCGGACTTTGCTTCAGTTTCTCATATTAATTTCCTTAAATAATGCACTGCATGGAGACAGTGAACATTATAAGTGGTATCACGGTTACCATAGATCTGGAAATTTCCATCTGAACAGCCGGGACGTTTTGCACTAAATCTATTTTATGTCCGGTCCGATGATACTTCGCCAATACACGATTAAATCTTTAACTTTATATATCATGAAGTACACTAGATTGATGGGCATCTGGGAAGGTCACTAAAGACCTTTTTAACTCTTTTTATAACCCCCCATACCCCCCAACTCCCCAATAACCGGATGCCCATTCCCCATTAATATTATTCACAATATCTTTTCTCAGCCGAATTGCGCTTCCCGAGTTCCGCTTCCCGAGTTCCACTTCCCGAGTTCCGCTTCGGGAGCACGGGGTCCTTTTCGCTTCGCTCAAGAGGACGAATTTTAGGCGACGTTTCATTACTTAATTTTTATTTTTCGGCGGCAGCCTGTTCTAACAAATTCCTGACAATCGTTATTATGGCCGGGAATATCTGTAGTAAATTGTAAAAAAGCCGTCCAATTTATTTAATCATACTTAACTTTTTATTGAGTCTGATTTCGTGATAGCCGCAGTGTCTGCATTTAAAATACCTTATTTTTTTTCTGGTAGCATAATTTAATACATCAACATTCCTGTATTCTTCTATTGCATGTTCTTTCCCGCATTCCTCACAGGTATCTTCTTTTAAGCTGTGTTGTTTTTCCTCATAGTGGTGACCTATGGGTTGGGGTTCAACTTTTATATCTTCATATCCGCATTTTTTACAACGCCAGTGTTTTGTTAATGTTTTTGTATAAGCGTCAGTTTTGCTTTCCTCTTTCATTAAGGGAGCCTGAAATTCCTGAAACACAAAATACTTCCCACATTTTTCGCAGTACGAATCCCTGTAATAATTCATTGTGGCTTTATAATGACCAAACATATAAAGAAAGGCAATTTCTGAAACAACTGTGAGAAACCTTCCCACATTTAGAAGGTTCTCGGATTTTCCAGGGAAATAAGTTGGGAAAAGCGTCAAAAATAGGAATAATAGTATTGAAATAACGAGGAGTTCTGAGAATAATCCGAGTCTTTTTTGAATTTTTTCTACTCCAAGTTTGTTGACCAGATTAATAGTCTCGTCTTTACTCTCAGGACTATATTTGAACTTTAGCTTTTGGGTCATTTCCACGATGTCATTCTCAGGATCTATTCTGTAGCAGATGCCTTTATGAAGAGCCTGATATGAACCTGGTGGAAACCTTATACGTTCATCTTTTGTCATGCATCAGCGGCCCGTTTCTGGTTAGATTAGCTGGTATTTGTGATCATTTTTATATATCTCAACGCATGATAAATATTTTTTCCTACCCGAGTTCCGCTTCGGGAGTACGCGGTCCTTTTCGCTTCGCTCAAGAGGACTTTTAATGTAAGTTTTTCATAACTTTTTTTTGTTTTTAGCTGGCTGATTCTTTCTTGATGAGAAATTAAAAAAGATTAAGCGTTTTCATTAAGATCATGGATAATTTTCACGACTACTTTTTTGAGAGCAGGAATGTCCTCTTTTACGGTATCCCATACAGCATTAATATCCACGCCGAAATAATCGTGGATCAGTTTATCTCTCATACCTGCTATTCCTCTCCAGTGGACCTGCGGATATTTTTCTCTCTGAGACTTTGATAGATTTTTAGTAGCTTCACCGATTATCTGGATTTGCCTGATAGTTCCGTCCTGAACAAGGCTATTTGACAGAAACTCTTCTTCGGTAAGATTTTCCGTATATTTTTCGATCAAGGAGACTGACTGGAGGATGTGGCTGAGATATACCCTGTCATCCCTTTTCATTCAGAGATCACTCTGGCCTCTTTTTTAATTCCGTCTATAAGGTACGGACTTATCGATTTTTCAGTTAGCAGATCCACTTTTATTCCCAGGCAATCCGAAAGTTCCAGTTCGATATTCACAAGAGTTAACAGGCTTTTTCGCTCGGCAAACTCAACCAGAACATCAATATCACTTTCCGGTTTCTCTTCTCCCCTCACGTAAGATCCAAAAACGGAGACTTTAGTTGCCCCATATTTTTTCAGAAAAGAAGAGATTTTGCGAAACAGATCTTCCCGTTCTTCCACAGTTTGCATGTTGATATATCTCATTTTTTTAAATTTAAACCTTCCCGAGTTTCGCTTCCCGAGTTTCGCTTCGGGAGCACGAAGTCCTTTTCGCTTCGCTCAAGAGGACTTAGAATAACTCATTTTATATTTAGTTTCGAAACTCTACCAGCAAATAACGTACAGTTGCCTTGATGGCACTTCATTAATAAATTATTAAACTTTAATTATATATACCATTAAATCGACTAGGATGCTGGGCATCTGGGAAGGTCACTAAAGATCTTTTTAACTCTTTTTATAACCCCCATACCCCCCAACTCCCCAATAACCGGATGCCCATTCCCCATTAACATTATTCACAATATCTTTTCTCACCCGATTTTCGCCACCCGAATTGCGCCTCGGGAGTACGCAGTCCTTTTCGCTCCGCTTTGCTTCGCTCAAGAGGACTAACTTTTGGCGAAGATCCATAACTTTATTTTTATTTTTCGGCAGCAGCCCCCTCTAGATAAGTGAACTTAATTGAACCGGAGCAACATCATTAGCGTCTTAAACGGAGCCTGTCCCGAACGCAGTGAGGCTTTACCATAATGAATAAATTAAAAAAAGTAGTTTTAGTGTTCTATTTCCAAAAAATGGAAAATTTGTTGAATTCTGTTCCTAAAAAGCCTTTCATTTTGTTTTTGTGCTTTTTCGGAAAGACCCGAGCTGGCGCTTGGCGGAAAGACCGGCTCTGGATGGTGAATATGGTTTTTCGGGAATTAACATAACTTCATTTTTATTTTTCAAGCGGCAGTCCCCTCTAACAATCCCTTCACAATCGTTTCTATAAGTTTCTCGCTATCTTCCCTCTCTTTTCTTAGTTTTAATTCGAGTTCATCACACAAACCCATGAGCTGCTCGACTTTTTAAACGATGCGTTTTTGTTCGGCGAGGGGTTGGAGAGGAAAAAGGGACTTTCTTGCGTCTTCAGTTTCCAGTCTAGGCATTTTATAAGGTTATAGTAGTCGAATCAGTGTCATATTCATTACTTACTGTGAGTTTTACTTCGTAACTTTCGCAGGGTGAATATCTATGTATGGGATTCTGCCCGGTTGAATACGTTCCATCCCCAAAATCCCAATACCATGCAGTTGCAAGCTCTGAATTATCATAAAAATCTATCGAAACACCGTCATTTAAAAGTTTATAGGTTATTTTTGCACTTGGTCCTTCTCCGACATCAAAGGTTCCTTCATCCAAAATAATTTCATAATATGTTTCTCCTTCCTCTATGGATTCCTCTACATCTACAAATGGACCTCTGATCTCTATTGCGTCAACTGCTGCAGCTGTTCCCGCAATTAGAAAAAGAAGTGCCAGGGAAAGACACAGTGCAATTGTTTTTCTGTAAAATGTTTTCATATCTAATTCTCCTGATTTTTCGTTACATTTTACAGTAATTCAATCATTTTAAATTTTAGTATGTTGGACTAATGTTAGTATGTTGGACTGTGTAAATGGAAACAGAGAATCATCCACTGGCAGGAGGTTTTTGAGGAATGCTTGGAATAATTATTCCGGCCTAGCAAGTATCCTCGAGTCGGACGATTATTTATAGTGCCAATATTAAGTCTTCGAGGATATGCTAATTATATTTCTGAAACCGGACGGGCGCGAATCTCTGCCAAAGGCGGGTAAAAGAAAATCAAAGTTTTATCCCTGATGTCGGCTGCTGCATCTATCATCTTAAATATTTCTTCCTCGGTAAGAATATCTCAGGCATTGACTTCAGGCAGTTTACTGCAATCTCTCGATGGTGTTGAGAAATCTTATGTCTTTAAAAAACTTTTGTAAGCCTGGTATATCCGTTTTGTGATATCTAACTAAATTATATGCATTGAAAATTATATGTCTATTTAATATTATACCTATTAACCGGGAAGTTTATCCGTTATAAAAAAACATTAGCGACTGGGGGAATTTTATGGAAACAATGGACGCAATTTTAACCAGAAGAAGCATCCGGAAATATTTGCCAGACCCGGTAAATCGGGATGTGATTGAGAATGTTTTAAAAGCCGGGATGAATGCACCGTCCGCAGGAGACGAACAGCCCTGGCATTTCGTTATAATTGATCAACATGACCTGCTTGAAAAAATTTCAGGAGTACACCCATATGCAAAAATGCTGAAGGGTACTCCCGCTGCAGTGCTTGTTTGCGGGGACCAGAATGTTCCCAAATTCAAAGACTTCTGGATTCAGGACTGCTCAGCTGCGAGTGAAAATATGCTGCTTGCCGCCCATGATCTCGGGCTTGGGGCTGTCTGGATAGGGGTTTATCCCGCTGAAAAGATGGTCCAGGAACTCAGGGGGTTGTTAAATATTCCGGAGCATGTAGCTCCGTTTTCGATTATTGCAATGGGTTATCCGGCAGAAGAAAAATCAGGCAGGCTCAGGTACGACACTTCCAGAATCCATAGTAATTCGTGGTAAAACTTCCGTAATTCATTAATACCTGGTAAAAATAATTCCTGGTAGAAATCAGGCCGCCTTCCAGCTAAATAACGGGAGGCATGCATGTTACTGAAAGGTACAGTTTATACCCTTTTAATTTTCGCTGAAGCTTTCCTTTTATTTTTATCCTTCGGATTGAACTTTTATATTAACTGTTAGATACTTTTTGGAAATATTCTTTTATAATAGGAGATAATTAAGTGCAAAATTAAACAGTAGTGTAAAGAGGGCTAGTTTATGAAAAAGAAACTGGTATCAGGTCTTATTTTACTTATAGTTCTTTTTGCTGCACTGCCTTATTCAGCAGGAGCTGCCGATGAAGATCTTCTTAAACATACGAGCTCAGGAAACGCTTTCGGAGGTGGAGATGATCTTCAGATTGACCAGGACATTCAGGGAGATCTGGTGCTCGCAGGGTCCCGACTTGAGATAAACGGGAACACCGGGGACGATTTCATAGGTGCAGGCGGGGATTTAATCGTTAACGGAAATATTTCAGGAAACATTATCGCAGCCGGAGGCTCGATAAGGGTAAACGGGAATGTAGGTGGAGACGTGGCAGCATTTGGCGGCCAGATTACTCTTTCCCGGGACAGCGTGGTCGAAGGGGATGTCCTGCTTGGCGGAGGGGAAGTAACGCTTGACGGGATCGTTAATGGAAATGGGGAAATCTCAACAGGCACTCTTAAAACAGGGGACGGGTTCAAGCTTAAAGGAAACCTTGAACTGCAGGCAGAAAATTATCCATCGAATCTGAAAAATAATGTTGGCGGAAACCTGAATATTACGCAAGCAAATGCAACGGAAAATCAGTATGAAAAAACTTCTGAAGGATTTGGTATTTTCTCGTTCATCCTCGGGCTGCTTGCGTCCCTTGCTCTGGGGTTGGTCCTGATCTATCTTTTCCCGGGTTTTGTAAGCGGACTTGCTGAACTTATAAAAGATTCGCCGCTGAAAGCGGGATTACTGGGCTTTTTGATTCTGGTTTTCCTTCCGGTACTCTCAATAGTCCTGCTTATTACCATGTTCGGGTGGAGCCTCTCAGTTCTGACAATCCTGCTCTTTGTACTTGCACTTCTTATCGCGACAGTACCTGTGAAATTGCTTGCAGGCGAGATAATTTATACTAAAATATTCAAAAAGGATGCCGGAAAGATGGTTTATTACCTTATCGGGGCAGTTATATTTGCAATTGCATATGAAATTCCCTTAGTTGGAGGGCTCATACGTTTTATTGCATTGCTTATCGGATTAGGGGTGATCGTTGCCTGGCTTGGATCGCGCGCAAGAGCGACACTTTAACGGGGCTGATTTTCAAAATTCTTTTTTTTAGCCGTGCGGTTTTTCAGGCAGGATCTCAGGGAAATTGAAGAAAAACTGGAAAACTTGAGGAAACCTGGAAATTTGGAGAAAAACTGAAAAGTGGGAGAGAAGTTTCAGGGTAGGACTTCCTCTCTGTATTTTTCAATTCCGAGCCTGTCAATGATGTCTCCTATCCTCTCCCCTTCAAGACCTTCTCTCCTGTAATACTCAAAGGTTTTTTCAAGGATTGAGAAAAGCTGCTCCTCGTCTGCAAGCTCAAGAAGCTTTGTCCCGTGTTTTGGCTTGCGTCCAAGCTTGCCTCCGACAAAGATCGTGCATCCGGTTTTTTCTGCTCTCAGCGCATCTTTCCTGCAGGCTGCTATACATAACCCGCAAAGGATGCACTTTTCCCGGTCTATGCTGGCTTTATCTTCCAGAACCTTTATTGCTTCCATTTTACATGCTTTTTCACAGCGCTTACAGCCAACGCAGTTTTCTGAGAGGAGTTGTGGTTTTGTCGTACCCATTACTCCAAAATCGGTATCCTGGGGTTTTACGCAGGCAGACGGACAGCCAGTTACTGCGATCTTGAGTTTTTTGGGAACAGCTTCCCCTAAATATTTTTCATCTATCCTGTATGCTATTTGCTGGCAGTCGATCAACCCATATCTGCAAACCTCGTTCCCCTGGCAGGCAACTACCGCCCTTACCCTCTTTCCAGCCGAGCCTCTCAAAACTCCCCGCTTCTCAAGTTCATAACTTGCTTCTTCAGCCTCTTCGAGTTTGACAAAAGGGATCTCAATTCCCTGCCTTGAGGTTATGTGGATATATCCATGTCCGTATTTATCGGCAGCATCAGCAATTGCACGCAGTTTTTCTGCGTCAACCCTGCCGCCAGTAGCTTTAACTCGCATTGAAACCATGTTTTCCTGCCTCTGAGGCAGAAATCCTTTACTTTTTAGTAAAGACTCATCTATTTTTTTCTCATTCATATAAGGTCACTTGTTGAAAAGGCATTATTATTGATGTATATAATTATTATTGTTTTTCATTTGGTTTTTTTAACAGATTGCGGCTTTTAACAAAATTGGGGAATCTGGAGAATTTGGAAATACATCTAGATCAGAGAAACACAAGCGATCTAGATCAGGAAAAGACAAGAAAAAAGTCAGAGAAAAGAAAAAACGTTGAACTGCATGAGTATCATATAAAGCGCGGTCCCTGTAAAGATGCTGAGCATGGCATTTCGTTTCCAGAAGTGCAGCCCGGCAACAATGCCTATGGTAAACAGTTCAGGAACCCCGTAAGGAGCTGCAAGCCATTGCACGTCCTTTAAGCAGTAAATAACAAGCAGCAGGAGGATCATTGGAGGCAGATTTTTTTCAATAACCGAGAGCATGGCAGGTGGTTCCCTCGAGCCAAAACACATGAACGGAAGAGCCCGTGTTGCAAAAGTCGCAAGAGCTATAACCGCAATTGTTACAAGCATTTGAAGGGTATCTATCATCAGCTTTTCTCCTTTATTTTGTCTTCAACAGGCTGCACGGATGCATGAATCGGCCTTATTTCCTTCTTCGTTTGTGAATCTCTCTGCGTTTTCTGCGTCCTCTGTGTTCTCTGCATTCTCTGTATTCTTTGCATTGACTTTTCCCTGCCCATCAGGATTAAGGTTCCGAGGATAATTGAGGCAAGCAACATATTGTCAGGGCTGAAAAATACAAGGGAAAGAGCTCCTGCACCCACTGCGGCCAGAAAGGGAAAACGTGCCTCGGAATTAAAATACTGCTCTATGGTCAACACCACAAATAGAGCAGTCAGCACAAAGCCCATGCCCTCAAGATTAAGGTCCAGGACAGAGCCAAGTACAGCCCCGAGCACGGAACCTGCGATCCAGTAGAGGTGGTCAAGGGCTGCAATATAAAAGTAAAACCTCGATTTCGAGCTGCCTTTCGGGACTTCTGTTGTTGTAAGGAGAGCGTACGTTTCGTCGGTTAGCGCAAAGACAAGGTAAGGCTTGACCTTTCCGACCCCGGAAAACTTCTCAAGCAGGGACAGCCCGTAAAAAGCGTGCCTGAAATTAAGGAGCAGAGTGGCTATAGCAAACTCAGTTAATCCTGCGCCGGCAGCAAGTAAAGCTACTGCCAGAAACTGGCCTGAGCCTGCATAGACAAAAAGGCTCATCAGGAAAGTGTAGATCCAGTGATATCCTGCACCGTCAAGCAGAAATCCGAACGCCATTCCCAGAGGTATGTATCCGAGTAAAACAGGAATTGTGGTCTTGAAGGCACTCATGAAAATGTCTTTATTTTGTTCGCCTGCTTCCCGGTTGTCCACTCCATTTCTGGCCATGTTTCTCTCTTCTGTTACCCCTGTGCAGTAATCCCTTTTGAAGAATGAAAAACATAAATTATATTTATCCTATATATTTTTTGCCAGCACATATTTATTTTCAGGACTAAAAATCTTCAGCTTGTTCACAGGTAGAAAAGAAATCTTGCCGGTAAAAGCAAAATCCTGCTGGAACTTTTAAATATTTATAGCCATTTATAGAGTCTGGATTTATTCTTTGAGATTTATTCCTCACTCCATTTACTTTGCAAAACTAAAAAATACTGAAAATACCAGAAACTCAACTTTTTCCGGAGAAATAACCGTGGACGACTGGATGATTTCAACCCTTATCCTTTTTCTTGCCTTCCTTATAGTTTACCTGCTCCTGAAATATATCCAGCTAAAAATACGGGTCGAATCCCGTGCCAGAGATATGTATGAAGACTGGCAAGCGAGGGAGATGGACCGCCAGGTTTCCGAAAAAGCCGATACTCTCTTTCGGACGTGGAAACTTGACGAGGAGAAAAAAATCCGCCTGGACGCGGTAAAGAAAAGCGAAGCCGTTATCCGGGGCAAGGTCACTGAACACCTTATCCCTTATTTTCCTGATTTCGAGTACAATCCCAAAGATGCACGTTTCCTCGGCACCCCTGTGGATTTTATAATCTTTGACGGCCTTTCCGAAGGAGAAATGAATAAGGTGGTCTTTGTCGAGGTCAAGTCGGGAAAAACCGGCGCCCTTTCCCCCAGAGAAAAGCTCGTCAGGGACTGCATAGGCAGAGGAAGAGTTAGCTATGAGATTATTCATAACAGGGAATAATCCTTTTTGTTAACTTTTTTCCCGGGACAGCTTTGTTTTTTCATTTTTTTAAACTTCAATTCCTTCAGATTACTCGTTTTTCCTGTTTGTTTCAACCCAACGGAATACCGATATAAATGATAATTATTAGGGTAAAGTTACCGATATAAATGATAATTATTAGGGTAAAGTTACCGATATAAATGGTAATTTTTAATAGCTACCTTCATAAAAACAGGCGGATAAACGTATTTATAAACGGTTCAAGTTCAAGGCTTTTGAATTCTGAATATTCAACCGTCCTTGCAGGCCGCCACATAGACACAGAACAAGAAAATAGCTTTCTTACCTGTCTGGAAATGGCTGCTTGTTGATGGGGAATGATCGAAGGGATTAAGATCGTTGAGGGTGCTAAGATCTGTGAAGAAGTAGACATCTATGTACACTTCGGCACTTTAGCTTGAAGGTTGTGAAGTTCGCCGGTTTTTGCAGGAAACTTCCTAAAGGGACGTTTAATTCTAATACCCTGAGGTCTAAATTCCATTTATGTCCAGACAAGCCGAAGATTTGTTAAATAGGAATTTAGAGGATATTTCTTCTCTGATTGAAAATAAGAAGTACAAAAAAGCCCTTGAAAAACTTGATAAGGCCGAAAACCTTGCGGGAAAAGCAAAGAGGCCGGATCTTATGTGTCGTGTCCTGTTGCAAAAGGGAACGGTCCTGTTTTCCATGGATAAACCGGATGAGGGCCAGATCCTGTATGATAAAGCCCTGGATGTTTTCAGGACTTCCGATTTAAACGAGGATGAGAATTCGGTTCTTCAATTCCACCCTTTCGAATACCTTCCGTGAGTTCGCAAGACATTTTAAAATGGCAGGTAGTGTCGAAAATGCAGAAAAGGGCTACATGAATGAAATAAAGGTCTACGAGATTCTTCTGGAGAAAAATCCCGACGATGAGGGACCCGAATTGGAAATTGCCAGAGCTTTCGATGCCATCGGGGATCTATATGAGTATTTTGAGCCAGCGGATATGGATCCCGAAACTGAAAAGCAGTATTACGAAAAAATCCTGGATGTAAGGGAAAAAGCATTTGAGCTGCTTGATGATAGTGAGACCTATATATATGGCTTGGCCCATGCCCTTGGAAAACTTGTTGATTTTTATATAATTCAGCAGGACTATGAATCCGCGATTCAACTTCAAGAACGCGTTGTTGAGGTTATGGAGGAACTTATTGATATTCTGGCAAACTGGAAGGATTTGAAAGCCAAAAGCAATGCCTATGATAAACTGGGCTCCCTTTATGCGGAAGTAGGAAAAGAGGAGCTTGCGAAGGAGCAGTATTCGGAAGCCCTTGAATATTATGTAATGATTTTTGATGATGAAATCTGGCCCCTTTCTGTTAAAATGATGCTGGCTGCCGAAGTTATGGAACGTGGAAATACCCTCCTCCTGTCAAAGAAATACGACAGTTCAAAAGAATCCATGGACCTTGCCCTCGATTTCCTTGAAGGAGTAGACAAAGAAGAGCTGAATGACAGTTCAAAAGAATCCATGGATCTGGCCTATGTTTTCCCTGGAGACGGAGAAGAAAAAGAGTCGGAAGACTCCGGCTATCTGGCAGAAATGGCTGGAATCTCCGTGGAGTATGCAAAAACTCTCTCAACCTGAACCGGAATGAAGAAGCAGAAGAGTTTACTGCAAAATCGGGAAAAATATTCAGGAAACTGGCTGAAGAGGGTAATGAAGATTCATAAATTTCCTCCAACATACCCTTCAATTCTTCCAGAAAATCCAGGGTCGGTTTATCAAATTGTTTGGTGAGTACCGGGATTCTCACCGGCCGACGAAGGAGGACGGCTTTTTCAGAAGTAAATTGAATAATAAAATGCGGAATAAAGCCACCACTTTCATAGCAGGAAGTAGGGATCATTCTTGACTGCTTCCAAACATTCATCTATGGGTAGATTTTGGTAAATTTCAGACCATTGCTCTGTGTGCCTCATGAATGAAAGGTCGAAAAGGCCATCCCCAACGTATCCCATACGGGCAAATCCCATTTCAAAAAATGGGGATATAGAATATGGACCTGGGGAGGCGTACTTCGCATAGAAATAAAAGAAGCTGCGATGCCATTTAGTATAAATGTCAACGATATAGTTTCTATCAATATCTTCAGGTGGAGGCTTAATGTATCCCGGTTTTAGAGACGATTCAACAAGTTCCTTTGCTTTCGTTTCTACCTCTTCTTTTACATCTTCTGGCACCTTAGGCCTGGGAGGCCTTTTTGGACTATAGACCCAAATTTTTTGTCTTTTCATGGTATCATGTCAATATATATTGTAGCCTGAAATAATTAAACATCGTAAGAATCTCTAAATTGTCCTTTCAAGTAGGAATAGAATAAAATCCTCTTCCTTTTTAGGACCCCCGCGAAATAACATCGGCAACTTTGTAAACTGTACTAAACCATTTTCACAAGCAATCTCATCGATTTAATTCCAAAATAATTACGCTTTATGCTCAGCCCTCAGGAATTACCTTTCTTAACCCCAGGCTCTCACCGGTCGCTTTGCGACCGGCTTTTCCGGAAAAAGAATGAAAAGGCGCAAACCTGAAAGAAGAAAAAATTATTTTTGGAACAACTGTACTGAAGAGTTCTGCCACATCTCAAATGTGTGGTACGAAAGAATTCCCATGTAATGCAGGACAGCAATGGTAAGTGCCACAAAGCTGAGGATCAAAAACCCACCGGAGATCCGTATAAGCTTATATTTCCCTTCCAGGATTTCCTCGAATTTTTCCTTAGAATCCCGGCTTGAATTTATGTTCAGACCATATTTTTTCCTGACCAGCACCATCACCGCAAAAATCAGGCTTGCGAGCCATAAAACAAGCGGAGCCGCGTATATCAGGACTGAAATTCCTTCCACGTTCTTTACATCCGAAAACGTTATCGCATGGAAATAAATCCCTTCTAGCAGCCCTGTTATGGTAACAAACTGTTTTGCAGTGTCTTCCACACTGGAAATGGATTCCCCCACAAGTTTTTCGGCATTCTGCTTCCAGAAAGGATTCGGTTCTGGCTAACGTTAGGTTCTGACGTATTACAGGAACTTCTTCTTCAGCACCCTTTTCTCCAGATTCCTCATTGTTCATACTTTCACTTCGTATTCGAATTCTTTCTTGCAATTGGGGCATTTGAAGTCTATAAAGAGGCTTTTAGCAGTATTTCTCCTGAATAATTTCATAACGTCAGAATAACCAAAGCGCACTGCAACTGTTTCTCCATCTTCAACAATTTTTTCTATATCAGCACGGTATCTGTACCCGCAATGAGGACATTTAACAAGTTCAAGAGTCATCTTGTTCCCTCAGTTTTTCGAATACAGCATTATATTCCTCTTTTCCCATTTTGTCCTTCAAATTAGAGATAAGTTTTGAAGCCATTTGGCTATATGGAGAGTTAAGTGTCTTGAAAATAGAAGAGGCCTTTATATAAGCCTCAAGGGCAAAAGAAAATTCACCCATTTTTTCATGAAGCAGTCCAAGTTGACATAGAGTACCAGCAATTTCATTTTTGTTCCCGAGTTCTTTGGAAATTTCCAATGACTGATTATAAAATATAGAAGCTTCTTTATATTTTCTTTGTAAAAAATTGACATTTCCAAGTTGGTGAAGCGTAAACGAAATCTCTAATTTGTCTTCTAACTCTTTTGAAATCTCCAAGGACTTATTATAGAATTTATTAGCTTCTTTGTAATTACCTTGATATTGATTGGTCAGTCCAAGCTGGTACAATACTGCTTCAATTTCATTTTTGTTACACAATTCATTGGAAATTTCCAAAGACTGATTATACAATATAGTAGCTTCTTTGAAGTCTCCTTGGATTAGACAAATTTTCCCAAGTTCTTTTAATGTGTTTGCAATTCCTACTTTGTGTCCTATCTCTGTTGAAATCTCCAAAGACCGATTAAAAAGTTGAGCAGCTTCCTTGAAATTACCCTGTTTTTGATTGGTCAGTCCAAGCTCGTGCAAAGTGCCTGCAATGAGTTCTTTGTCCCCTAATTCTTCTGAAATCTCCAATGACTGATTATATAATTCAATTGATTTCTCGTAATTATTCAAATCTTGATAAATATTCCCAATTGCGTGTATTACCTTTGCAATCCCGTTTTTGTTCCCTAACTCTTCAAAGATATTCAAAGATTGATTAAACAGTCTGGAAGCTTCTCCGTAATTACCTTGATCTTGATAAATACATCCAAGTCTGTGTAAGGTATTTGCAATTCCCTCTTGGTCTTTCAGTTCTTTTGCAATATCCATAGACTGATTATAGAACTTAACAGCCTCTTTGTAATTACCCTGAAGCTGATGAACTATTCCAAATTCATATAATACATCTTCAATTCCATCTTTGAATCCCAGTTCTTTTGAGATTCCCAAGGATTGATTATATAACTTAATAGCTTCCTCAACGTTTCCTTGACGTAGATAAACATGTCCCAGCTTATGAAGTGTATTTGCAATTCCGCATTTATTTCCAATGTCCATTGAAATTTCCAACGATTGACCATATAACTCAATGGCTTCTTCAAAATTACCTGTATCTTGTTTAAGATTTCCAAGTTGGTGAAGCACACTTGAGAGAGCAATCATTGGCA
>CAVRJG010000061.1:0-14402 GCA_963721455.1 uncultured Methanosarcinaceae archaeon | reverse complement strand
ACCTGACTTTGACAGTTAGATAAAAATAAGTGCTCTTTGTTTTGTGTTATTCGGTCAAATGAATCTAAACACAAAACAGAGAGCATTTCCTACAATTCCGAACAAGAATATATGTGTTCCTATAGGATCAATTCTTGCTGTCCAATCTTACTATGAAAAGCTTCATTTTTGTGATATTTTTGGCAAGCATAAAAGCAAGGGTCTTGATCTCAATAGTTTATTGGTAGGATTGATAAGCTATAAGCTCACCGATAATTTCAGCATCAAGGAAGCTGGCAAATGGTTAAATCAGGAAGAAATTCTCGACATCTTAAACCTTGAAAGATTCCATGAAAGAGTTCTTTACAGAACCCTTGAAATCCTGGGGCGTAACAAAGAAGAAATCCTCTCGGATATTCTAAACAGTCTGTTTTCGATTTATGATTTTGAAGAGACGGATATAAACCTTGACCTGGACAAGTATAGTTCTTCACGGCACTAAATCCAAACTTGGCAAGTATGGATACAGTAGAGATCATAGACCTGATAAGCTACAGATAACAGTTGGAGTTAGTGAACTCAAAAAACCCATAAACATACCTACTGGAATTACAGTGAATAGAGGAAACGTTCTTGATCTGCAGCATTTTCCCGATACTTATAATCAGGTAAAAAGTAAACTTAAAGAAGGTTCTCTTATTGTTTTTGATAAAGGGGCTAATACAGCAGACAATATTAAGTTGATACAAGAAGATGAGATGAAGTATCTCACTTCCATGAAACTGAATACAAGTGACGAAAAAATTATTGAGAATTTCGATCCAAAAACAGCTGAACTGGTAGATTCCGAAAAAAGTATATATGGGATAAAAATCGTCAAGCCAAGTAGCATCAAGTATTTTTATTACTCTGAATCTTTACAGAAGAAACAGCTGGAATCTAAAGCAAGAACTGTTCTAAAGAAGTTACAAGAAGCGAAAGAGATCCAGGAAGTAATCGTAAAGAATAAAAAGCTTCCCAAAAAATTCAGAGTCAACAATGAGTTGATTGAAATTGATTACTCTTTCAGGACTAAGCTCGAAGAGCTTAGTGATGAGGAAGCAATAGAACTCCTAAAAAGTTCGATAATTAATGGAAGAGAAGGATTTTTTTGTCTCAAATCGAACAAAGATTTGACACTTGAGAAAGCATTGGAAACATATCGAGAAAAGGATTCTATTGAGAAAATATTCAACTCGTTAAAAAACGAAATTCAGATTAAGCCATTGAGAGTGTGGTCAGACGATAGCATTTATGGAGCTATTCTACTGGGATTTATTGCTTAGTTATTCATATCGCTAATGCGATATGAATTCAAGGAGATTAAACATAGGTCCACAAAATTCATCAAAAAAAGCTTGATGAATTTGACACTTACAATAAAATTCCTGAAAAATGGGGTCAAAAAGTATATTTTTGCTAATTTTGATAAGATCAATAGCTTAATTGTAACAAAAATGGGGACGATTCCGTAGAATATATAATAAAATTTTATATATTCATAAGTTTTGTCAAATCCATTTAAGCTAAAAATAGGATCGATTTTCACTATGAATTAGTAGATACTGTCAAACTTAGGTAATACAGAAATAAACGAAACAGATGGGCCATAAAGGTAAATTTAAAAAATATTAGATCTAACTTTCTGCAGAGGGCACTTAAATATAACCAATTCGTCACTATCGTTTTTAATAATTGCTCAACAAACGAAAGTGGATTTGTAATTTTGTAAAAGCGGATTGACTCAAGGGGATGGTTTTTAGTTCTGGCGTATTCTTCGATTGTCGAGAGTGTTAAGGGCAGAGTGCTGGAGGACGTGGATTTTCATGAGAGATCAGTTTAACTTTGGCAAATGAACTTTTAGAGTTTTCCATTCTTCTATGATTAAGAAAATAACAACTTATAACCAGTTAATTAATCTTGTTCCCGGAATACTATAGCCTACATTCGGCAGCAAGCACATTCTAACATCTAAATATCCTTAATTGTTATTTTTTGTAGGTTTACTTAAAAACCAATATCATACGGACTATATATCCAACACGATTTGACATTTATCTCATTTACCACAAATATATATTAATAATGTTATGGTTAACATTTAGTAATTTTTGATTTAAATTGAATTTCAAATGTTCTGAAAAAAACGATATCAATAGAAATATTGAATTGATTTTTATGTCGACCTGCCGAAAGCAGGCTATAGAATAATTATGGAGAAAATTCACCGTCCGGTCTGAGAAATAATTTCATTGACGACGGGGGATTCATTTTTATTTACAGCTAAATATAAGCGCCTCCGCCAGCTTGTCTGGCGGCCCTGTAAAAAAAGAACGAAAATTGAGACTGAAGAGAAAATATTGAAAAGAAGTATTTCTCAGATAGTTTTAGTTTTTTATTTGCCCCTTTACAGGATTTTGGTTTTTTCACTTTTGGCTCTTTCAGCAATTTTTGCGTCTCTTTTTATCCTCTTTTTCTTTTTTCATTTTTTTTGGGCAGGCCGCTCTCCTGCGTCGAGCGTGGAAAGAACGACACGATACAGCGACTGACGTTACAGGGGGTCAAAATTCAGGATTCATAATTTCAAGCCCGCTTTTTGTCCCCATAGAAAAAATCCTCAGGATATTCGACTGAGATAAACTTATTTATATTGCAGGATGCAGTTATAACAGATGATCGAGAATGAGATTTGACACTATAATACGCAGTTTTATGATAGCCGGTTTCACGTCACTTATAGCATTGCTTATTGAGGCAGCTTATTACGGACTGCATCCAAAGAACACTTACTCCGTCAATAACACTGCTTATTCTATAACCAGTCCTTTTGTCAATAACTTTTCAGGTATAGGCAGCCATGCAAATATAATACTACTTGGCATAATATTTGTCTTCAGTTTCGTGATAGTTTCAAATCTGATATCTAAACGAGAACGGTCATAAAAGACACGGATAAAAATCCTTTTTTGCTCACGTATTCAAAGCTAACTTTTCAATGTTTTATAGTGAACATTGATGAGTAACAAAAATTAGACGGTATTTTACTTATGTATATTTATATCGGCAACATATTGTATTAATACAATAATATATTACAGATTAATTCAAAAAAAACGTAGATTATTGCGAGCCTATTCCAGAATCATTTTATTCTTAATCATTTAGACTTTTCAGGGTCGTTTTTATGATTGGAAACTCGCTTTGTTACTCAAAAGACGAGCTTCAAAGAAGTAAGTTTTAAGTTATGGGATACGCTTGCAAATAAATTAAATTTAATATAAGTTTTTGTTCCTATGATAAAGCCCGGAAATATTTAGGCTTTATAAACGGCACATGTTGGGGGAAAAAGATGAAAAATAAAATTTTTTCAATATCTTTAATTTTTATTTTTTCCATAGTGTTAGCGACGGTAGCGTCAGCTGCACAGGTGACAAAAATTGGCAGTGGATGTGATCCTGCTATTGATGGTAGTAAAGTAGTGTGGACAGATGGCAGTATTCACGTCTATGATCTGACAACTAAAAAAGACACTGTAATTAGCTCATCTTCAGCTTCTCATCCGGCTATTTCCGGCAACAGGTTAGTATGGCACGACGAGAGTAGTGGGACACCAGAGCTTACTGTTTATGACATATCGACTGCTGCCAGGTCTCAAGTTACGCAAAATGTAGATTCCGGCAGCATTCCTGCAATTTATGGAAACAGAATATTATGGAGCGCAAATAGTGATGGCATAAATTGTAATATCTACATGTGTGACATCTCTACATCTACCCAGACTAAAATAGCACGCGGGGATAGGCCTGACATATTCGATAACAGGATAGTATATTACTATGATGCTGGAGATCTTCCGCAGATTTATATGTATGATATCGCCACCGGGAAAGTAATAGACGTAAGTGAATATGGCGACAATTATTACCCTCACATATATGGCAACAAAGTCATATGGTCAGATTTCAACACCAGACTGGGCAATATCCGCATATATAATATTGCTACCAAGCAACAGGCAGATGTCACAACCGGTGATGATATGACTGGTTATGACACCGGTGGTGCAACTGACATAAGCGGCAACAGGATTGTGTATTTAAAACACAATGACCTTGCTTCCACACAATTAGGTGACGTATATGTGTACAACATAGCTACCGGAAAGAGCACACAATTGTCTTCTGGTAACACTGCACAAACACCGGCTGTGTCCGGCAATGTTGTAGTGTGGTCAGATTCCGGTAGTATCTGTATGAGTGATCTCTCATAGCTTCACCAAAGCCGGAAAATACACCGTTAGCTTAACAGTGACAAATGGCGCAGGTAGCAATATACTGAAAAAGACTAACTATATCACCGTGAAGTAAAGTAGCGTTCTTGCTACTTTACATTTTTAAGGATTATGAGCGCAAAAAGGAGAAGCGGCCTCTCCGTCAGTGGCTTTTTTTAATTCTTCAGGACTTACGCGGTTGAGGCTTATTTCTGCAAATCCGGTTCCAGTCAAGCATTTGCGCGGGATACAAACGACTCGAAAATGCCATTTCGTGTTCCCCTGGGGCAGTATAAATCGATTAAACACAAACCACGTTTATTTCCAACTTAAAAAAGAAGTTACGGAAAAGAAGTTACGGAAAAGAAGTTACGGAAAAGAAGTTACGGAAAAGAAGTTACAAAAAATAACTTAATAATTTACAGGGCTGAAGAAACAGAATCCTTCTCTTCAATCTGGTTACCGTTTGATGTGCAAAAAATTTCGGATTTCTGCTTGCTATCAGGGAGGACGGTTATTGAAAGGTTCGATAGAGGAGGATGCCCCCTGTTTTTCTGAAGATTAACTGAACCTTCCGATAAGAGCGCTTATGCTCTCGCTTGTAACCATGCCTATTATGCGGTTCTCTGAGTCGATTACAGGGAGTGCGGAAATAGAATATTTTTCCATTATTGAGGACGCAGTCTCAATTTTTTCGCCTTCGCGTACATATTTCACGTCGCGGGTGATTATCTCATCCAATTCGGTGATTTTGCAGGCGACGGCTTTTGTAATATCCCAGGAGGTGACAATGCCTTCAAGCTTTCCGTCCTCTGATACGACAGGCAGATGGTTCACTTTCTTTTTTACCATGAGTACTGATGCATTTTCTATTGTTTCATCTCTGGAAACCGAATAAAACTTCTGGTTCATGATGTCGCTTACAAGAATTTGTGAGAGAAAACCCCTTATCAGGTAGTTCAGCTGCCCTTCTTCAAGCAGGAAAGCATCGTGCCCGTATTGAGACCTCATTTCTTCGTATTTTGCATCAACTCCGTTTGCAGTAAGAGCTGATACGATTTCTTGAGCTTGATAAGGAGGATATAACCAGTCTGAAGTTATGGAAATTACAAGGTATTTTGCAGTAACGCCTGAGAAACCCTCAATAAGGGATCCGTTCTTCGAAAGGTCAAAGAAATCGACTGCTTTTGTAATATAAAGATATGAATTGGCATCAAAACGCTTTGTAAAAGTATCTCCCTGATAATTCAGGTAACTCTCAACCTGAAAATTCGGGGGAAAGGTCTGACACTGCTGTCTCCTGCTGGTCTCTTCCGAACTTCTTCTGCATCGAAGCGTCGCTCAGGTATGTAATATGCCCTATCATACGGGCAAGTGCAAGTCCCTGTGCAGGTATTTCTTTCCCGTAATAGTTTCCCCCGTTCCATTTCGGGTCGTCAGTTATGGCTTTCCTTCCGATTGCCCCGAATGCGATTTGCTGCGGGGTTGAAGACGCAGTGGTAGCTATTGCAATCGCCTTCTTTACCATTTCAGGATAGCTGACTGTCCATTGAAGTACCTGCATTCCGCCCATCGAGCCGCCTGCAACTGCAAAAAGCTGTTTTACCCCAAGATGCTCGACCAGCTTTTTCTGGGCATTTACCATATCCGCTATAGTGATTACAGGAAACGAGATGCCGTAGTGTTTTCCGGTTTCAGGGTTTATGGAAGAAGGGCCTGTGGAACCCTTACAGCCCCCGATTATGTTTGAACAGATAATGCAATATTTCTCAGTGTCAAATGCCTTATTGGGGCCGATTACGATATTCCACCATCCCGGTTTTTTATCGCCTGCATGAAGTCCGGCAGCATGGGCATCGCCCGTAAGGGCATGGCAGATCAGGATAACGTTGCTTTTATCCGCATTCATCTTCCCGTACATCTCGTATTCTATCCTGACACGGGAAAGGGTTTTTCCACTATCGAGCCTGAAAATTCCAGGGATTTCGTAGTTCATTGAACGGACTATCCCTATATTCTGGCCTTTTTTTTCCGAAAAAAAGTTTTTAAAGGAAGGAATCTGGGCCGAAATTTCCATTCTCATACCTCTGAGAGTGCCTGCTCTATATCGAAAATCAGGTCCTTGTCGTCTTCGATTCCTATAGAAAGCCTGATGAAGTCTTCAGTTACTCCGCATGCTGCCTGTTCTTCCTTTGACAGCTGTTCATGGGTGGTTGAAGCAGGATGGATTACAAGGCTCTTTGCATCCCCTATATTTGCAAGATGGGAAAAGACCTCAAGGCCTTCGATAAACTTTTTGCACTCACTGGTTCCGCCCTTAATCCCGAACCCTATTATTGCGCCAGAACCTGATTTGAGGTATTTCTTTGCAAGCTCATGGCTGCTGTGGGATTCAAGCCCCGGGTAGGAGACCCAGGAAACCTTCGGGTGCTTCTCCAGGAATTTCGCAACCTCAAGGGCGTTGTCACAGTGCTTCTTCATTCTGAGGGGGAGAGTCTCAAGTCCAAGAATAAACAGGAACGAGTTAAAAGGAGAAACGCAGGCTCCTGTATCCCTGATAAACTGTACCCTTGCTTTCGCAATAAAGGCTGCTTTTCCAAATGCTTCCTTGTATTTCAGGCCGTGGTATCCGGGGTCAGGTTCGCAGATTTCAGGGAATTTCTCAGGGCTCCAGTCAAAGTTTCCTGAGTCAACAATCACTCCTCCGACAGAGGTCCCGTGGCCTCCTATGAATTTCGTTGCGGAATATACGACTATATCTACCCCATGTTCTATTGGCCTTAAGATCAAAGGAGAAACAGTATTGTCCACGACAAGGGGAATTCCTGCTTCATGGGCAATCTCTGCAAGCTTTCCAAGGTCAGCCACATCAAGCCCCGGGTTTCCTATTGATTCCACATACAGGGCTTTTGTATTTCCGGAGATTGCGTTTTTAAATTCTTCAGGGCTGCTGGAGTCTACGAATTTTACGGTCCTTCCGAGTTTGGGGAAAGTATAATTGAAAAGCTCGTAGGTCCCTCCATAGAGCTTATCCCCTGAAACGATCTCGTCTCCTGGCTTTGTGAAGGTAAGCAGAGCTGTTGTAATTGCAGCCATCCCTGAGGCTGTTGCAAGGGCACCTATGCCTCCGTCAAGAGCAGCGATTCTTTTCTCAAAGACATCGGTTGTGGGGTTCATCAGGCGTGTATAAATATTGCCTGCTTTTCTAAGCCCGAAAAGGTCGGCTGCTTCTTCAGTGTCTTTAAATACATACGCTGCTGTCTGATAAATAGGAACTGACCTTGCTCCTGTAGTTGGGTCAGGTTTTGCTCCCGCATGCACGGCAAGAGTAGAAATCCCCAGTTTTTCAAACCTCTTCTCTGTCCGACTTTCCTTATTTTCTTTACTTTCTTTTTCATTCCGATTTCCGTTTTCGTCCGTCATCTTATCTAACCTCCAGACCGTATTTCTCTGCTATCTCGACCAGGGAGTCTCCCAGGTACTTCACCCTGTCCCGGAAAATTCACCATTTTTCAAGTCAGAAGTGAGAATCGAACTCACGTATCTCCGGGTTGCAGCCGGAGGCATAGCCACTCTGCCATTCTGACGCCCACGCTCTTTTGTCATATATTTACAATTGTTACTACATCTTCACAATTGTGATGGTAACATAAATAATTATCTGTTATTAAGAAAATATTAAAAAAGGTAAAAATATGGCACAGGTCGACAATTTCGAAAAATATTTCCGGAAAAAAATCAAGGAAAGAACCCTATTTCCTTCCTTTTATTTTAATTCCCGCGGATCTCAAGCATCCTGTCCAGCGCCTTTCTGGCTTTTACCCTTATATGCTCCGGAACATGGATTTCGTATTCCATATTCTGAAGGCTGTTCAGAATGGATTCGAGAGTGATTTTTTTCATATTGTAGCAAAAAGTCTTCTCTGACGAAGGATAGAATTTTTTATCCGGATACTTTCTTTTCAGGCTCTGGACAATTTCCATTTCGGTCCCGATTATAAATTCCGTGGAACCTGATCTTTCCACTTCTTTTACAATCCCTGATGTACTGAGAATATGGTCCGCAAGGCTAAGGACTTCAGGCCTGCACTCGGGATGTGCAAGAAATTCCGCATCCGGATGCATTTTTTGTAGTTCTTTTATATTCTCATCACGGATGTTCTCGTGAACGTGGCAGAATCCGGGCCAGAGATGTATTTTTTTGTCGGTATGAAGGGATACAAATGCTCCGAGGTTTTTGTCCGGAATAAAGATAATCTCCCGGTTTTCAATTGAATTTACCACATTTATTGCATTTGCAGATGTGCAGCAGATATCAGATTCGGCTTTTACTGCGGCTGAACTGTTTACATAGCAAACAACTGCTGCTTCCGGATGTTTTTCTTTTTCACTTCTAAGAGACTTTACTGTGACCATATCTGCCATAGGGCAGCCTGCATCTGGAACAGGTAAAAGGACCAGTTTCTCGGGGGAAATAATTGATGCCGACTCTGCCATAAAATGAACGCCTGCAAAAACTATAACCTCTGCTTTTGAATTCACTGCTGCTTTGCAGAGGGAGAGAGAATCCCCTACAAAATCCGCAACTTCCTGAACTTCCCTGCGTGTGTAAAAATGTGAAAGGATTATTGCGTTCCTTTCCTGTTTGAGTTTTTTTATTTCTTCTGCAATTAACTGATTTTCCATAATAATCTCATTCCCCAAACTGCAGGTATAAAACTGCAGAAACCTGTTTTTCAATTTTTTTACTGTGTTTTATTGATTCCACACACCGGGCAATTCTCTGTCTTATTAACATTAAGTTCACTGAAAGAGCATGAAAGGCCGTCCCATAATAAAAGGCGATTTTCCAGAAGCTTTCCCTGTCCTGTCAGATATTTAATCGCTTCATTTGCCTGGATTGAGCCTATTACCCCTGGTGTTGTCCCAAGTACCGGAAATACTTCTTTCTTGAAGGAGCTCGGGAAAATACAGCAAAGGCAGGGAGTTTTTCCCGGAATTATTGTTGTTGCCTGACCTCTGTACCCTGAGACAGCGCCGTGAATCAGGGGTATATTCCGTTCCACTGCAAGCCTGTTCAGGACATGCCTTGTATCAAAATTATCCAGCGCGTCTATAATCAGGTCACAAGGAGGAACTATTGAGCCTGCATTTTCATCCGTGATTTTTTCCCTGATCGTCTCTACTTTTATTTCAGGATTCATGGAGAGCAGTTTTTCCTCTGCGGATTTTATCTTCTCTCTCCCAATATCTTTTTCATGGTGAAGAAATTGCCTGTTAAGGTTACTGAGATCCACTGAATCGAAATCCACAAGAATTATTTTCCCTACCCCTGCAACTGCAAGATAGGTAGAAACCGGAGATCCCAGACCTCCTGCCCCGGCAACAAATACTTTTGCGTCTTCTTCAGTTTTTCCTGGCCCTCTTCCCCAAAAAGCATTATCTGCCTGATATACTTTTCATTTGTAATTTTCTCCATCTATGTTCTCCAGGACTTTAATTCGTGATAATTTTTCAAATAGCCGGAGTCAATCCTTCCAGGGCTCAAGTCCCTTTTTCCGAAGATAATCATTAATTGCCTCATGGATTGCCTCTTCTGCAAGCATTGAACAGTGCATTTTTATCGGAGGAAGTCCGTCAAGTGCCTCTGCAACTGCTTTGTTTGAAAGTTTCCAGGCTTCTTCCAGGGTTTTTCCTTTGATAAGTTCGGTTGCCATACTGCTTGATGCGATTGCAGCTCCGCACCCGAAGGTCTGGAACTTCACGTCCGCAATCCGATCTTCTTCCACCTTAAGGAAGATCTTCATTATATCTCCGCACTTCGCGTTTCCAACCTCCCCTACTCCGTCACTGTTCTCAATGCTCCCCATATTTCTGGGGTTTGAAAAATGGTCCATTACTTTAACGCTGTAATCCATAAGATGTCCTCCAATGCTACTTTTCAATTCTCGGATTATTTTAAAGAGATTTTCTTCTTACTCAAAATTCCCTGTAATTTCCCTATTTATAATCTCAAATAGTCCTGTACTCCCTGGGGTCAGCGGGGACATATTTCTGAGCTTCTGCACTATCTCGAGTAAAGCCTCGAGTACCCTGTCCACCTCTTTTTCGGTATTCATCCTTCCAAGGCTCAGCCTGAGTGAACCGTGGACTATTTCGTGCGGAACTCCGCAGGCCGTAAGCACATGCGAGGGTTCGAGAGAAGAAGAGTTGCACGCGCTTCCTGTGGATGCAAAAATTCCTTTCGCATTTAACAGAAGCAGGAGAGATTCGCCCTCTATGTATTCAAACGTGACATTCACGTTGTTTGCAAGCCTCTGTGTGGGATGTCCATTGAGGTGGGTTTTCGGGATCTTCAGAAGCCCTTCAATCAGGCGTTCTCTCATCGCTTGCAGAGTTTTATTTGAGTCTTCAATTTCGCCCGTTGCAAGCTCTATTGCTTTTCCAAGCCCCACGATGGCTGGGACATTCTCGGTTCCTGCCCTGCGTTTTCTTTCCTGGGCTCCGCCGTGCAGAAGGGTTTCTATTTTTGTCCCTTTTCTTATGTAGAGTGCCCCGCATCCCTTTGGCCCTTCGAACTTGTGCCCTGAAAGAGATAAAAGGTCAATGTTCATTTTTTTGACATCTATAGGGACATGGCCTATTGCCTGCACTGCATCCGTGTGGAAATATATCTTTTTCTCTCTTGCGATTTTTCCGATTTCTTCGACGGGCTGAATTGTCCCTATTTCATTGTTCGCAAGCATTATGGAAATGAGTATAGTGTCGGTCTCTGATCGCGTTTTTCAGTTCCTCAAGGGTCACCATTCCATATTTATCCACAGGCAGGTATGTCACCTCAAACCCCTGCCCTTCCAGCCACAAACAGGTGTGCAGGACTGCATGGTGCTCGATAGAAGAGGTGATTATGTGTTTTCCTTTATTCCTGTTTGCAAAGGCTATCCCCTTAATTGCCCAGTTATCGGATTCCGTACCACCGGATGTGAAATAGATCTCATTTTCTTCAGCGCCGAGAGCATCTGCAACCTTTTTTCTTGCTTTGTCGATTGCATGTTTTGAGATTTTTCCGATCTCATAGATAGAAGAAGGGTTTCCGAAATTTTCTGTCAGGTAGGGAATCATCTCTTCGACAACTTCTTTTCTTGCAGGAGTCGTAGCAGAGTTGTCCATGTAAATGGTCTTGTCTCCAGATGTCACACTTACACCTTCACAATTGTGAATAATCATAACAATCGCGACTATTTAAGTTTTATCGTAGAATATCACTGCATGCGTCATCGGTTAAGCGTTATTAAATCACTCCCGTATGTGTTTTTATATTAATAATCTTAATATTAGTGCGTCTATGTCTCCTCTTCCCCCATCTACTCTTGAAGACTCTCTTCGGGGAATGTTTCCCGAAGAGTGGTTAAGGGAAACTGCCAAAGAAACTTGTCTCATAGTACGTGAGCGTAAAATTGACCCTGTCGTCATCTTTTGGGTTTTAACTCTTGGTTTTGGTGTCCGCTTGCAGCGTACACTTGCCAGTTTGAAAAGAGACTATGAAAAAGAATCAAATAAGACCCTAAGCGACAGCAGCTGGTACTATAGATTCACTCCACAACTTGTTGAGTTCCTCCATCAGTGTGTTATTCACGGCATAGAAGAGCTTGCAAAAGAACCTGGTAGAAAACTTAGCAAGAAACTCGAAAACTTCCAGGATGTTCTCATTCAGGACAGCACAATTGTTCGTCTTCACTCCTCTTTAGCAGACAAGTTTCCAGCAGCAAGAGCAAGAACAGTAGCTGCAGGTGTAAAAGTAGGAGTTATGGTAAGTGCAGTTGCTAACGGCCCTAAAACCGTTACTTTATACTCTGAAAAAACAGCTGAGATCAAAACATTGAAAATAGGTCCCTAGATCAAAGACCGTATTCTTCTTGTAGATCTTGGTTTTTACAAAACTCAAATGTTCGCAAGAGTTGAGGAAAACGGAGGATATTTTGTTTCAAGAATAAGGAAGAATATGGATCCTATTCTTGTTTCTGTTGAAGAGGGACTTTCTAAGACAAAAAGCAAAGAGTTCGCGGGAAAACCTGTTAGTGAGTGTATTGAACAACTTTCTGGAAAAGATATTGATGCAGTTGTAAAAATAGCATTCAAAAGAAGAGCATATAAAGGCAAACAAAAGCAGGATGAGATGCTTGTACGTCTTGTTGCGGTATATAATGATGAGGATGAAAAGCATCACATATATATCACAAATATTCAGAAAGATGTTTTGAATGCAAAAGACATTGCAAAATTATATGGAGCAAGATGGGACATAGAACTGTTGTTTAAGGAGTTAAAAAGCAAATACGCTCTTGACGTTCTTGAAACAAAGAATGTGCAGGTAATTGAGGCTCTAATCTGGACAGCAATGTTAACACTAATCGTTAGCAGAAGGATTTATACTCTTGTAAGAAACTCAACAGCTCATCCTGAAAAAATGGCTCAATATACGCAGTTACGTTGGAGCACAATATTTGCAGAGAATGCATCAGATTTGTTGACAGTAATTCTGAATAGATGTGGAATTCAAAGAACTTTTGAAACGATAATGAATGTATATGAAAGTCAAGCATTGGATCCGCATATAAACAGAGAAAGGTTCAGAGAAGAATGGTTTTAATGAAAAGGTGAAATGAAAAACACCATTGGGAGATGGAAGTAAGTTCTTAACCGATGACCAATGAATATCACTGGGTAAAATAGATAAATTCTCAAAAACCTGCCGATTTTCTTGAAGTTATTGCATTCTGGATTAATCTTATTATTATTTTTCATAATAAAAATAAATATATGTATATAAGGTATGTTCGTTTTCAATTGTAAAATTTCAGGTCGTGTACATGAGTTATTGATCAATTCCGAAAAAGCGAGTACATCTCCTGTATTTGAGGAAAATGTAGAGAGATTCTTGTGTTTACGGTTTTCAATAACTCACACCCACGACCAAATCTCAAAAAGTGATGGTAATTATGGAAACTCCGTGTCAGAAGATTGTGTGGGATCTGATCCCCCGCAATAAGGGCCAGTCTTGCAATCGAACTTGTAAAAAAGGACAGTCACAGGCAACGTCGGCAAAGTTGCTGGGGATTGCCCCGTTGGCAGTTTCCCAGTATACTTCGGGAAATTTCCCCCGTAAACTTCTCTATTGTGATATAAATCCATCTATTGTGATATAGGAGAAGGGAATACCCTCTTCTATTGCATTATCAATCATTTCAAGACCAAGCTCATACTTTGTTCGGAACCTAATCTCCTCAAGAGGAACTTTAGCCTTTAAACAACGTACTTTGTCATCAATCCATTTTTGAGGAATATAATCTTTCATCCATCAACATTCTCTTCTTTTTTAAAATACGCAAGGAATACTCCAACCTGACAATTGTCCTCTTTTCCCGAGTTGCCGCAATACTAATGAGAAACTCCGACAGAACAATTTCCTGATTTTTTTATGCCTGATTCGTCAAGTATAAGAACACCATTTTTGCCTATAGTTTGAATGGCTTTTGTTCGAACAGATTTTAGGAGACCTGCAGAAGGCCGGGGAGAATTTGAGAGGAAATGGCTTAATGATTGGTTGCTAGAGCATTTGCAACAGTAAATTGCCATTTTTCTCAGATTTTTCCTATAGGGTAGGAGAAGCAGGCCATTAAGGTAATCAACACATTTAGCATGAAAGTACGGAACAAAACTGGTTCAGCATGCTGATTTTTCATTTTCTACTCCTAATCAAATTTAAGCCTCCTATGGCAATTCACTGATTAGTTTAGTATGAGTTTTGGCAACCCCAAATTGGACAACATTACTGCCCAAGGTAATGATGTGATCGATAATCAAAAAATGTAGGGTAAAGTACTTTCATTTATTTGTGCCTGTTATTCAAAGAATTTCATGTTTGTTTAGATACAGAATAACGAGTTTTTTGTTTGAAAATAGAATTCAAAATTCATTTCAAAAAGGTATTTTTTTACAGAGATATTGTTTGACTTAATAAAGGATTCTGTTATTTCAGTAGTTCCGAATAACCCAAGTTCCTAATGCTTAATTTGACAGTCATCAAATATTTATGATTTACCGAAAAAAAGAT
>CAVRJG010000060.1:0-19410 GCA_963721455.1 uncultured Methanosarcinaceae archaeon | reverse complement strand
GAGAGAAAACGAGGACACCTTCGCCGGTAAAAACATCAATCTTTGATAAAGTTAGATCACAAAAGGAACAGAGTGCGAAGAAGGCACCTAAAGTTAAAGCTGAACGTGCAGCACAAAAAGCCGCTCAAAAATCAGCACAAAAATCAGCACAGAAAACAGTAAAGCGCAGATAATTTGTTCTTTTGCACTGTAGAAATCCTCTGAATTAACGAATTCCCATTAATTTGAACTGAATTGCCTGATATATTTGTTACTTATTTATTTTCAGCATCTTGCAGCTGATTTAAATAGGTTTTCTACAAAGCCAGAAATTGAAGTATATAATGTGAAAATGAGACTCGGAACACAAGTATGGGAATATACTAGGATAATTATGATTATTAATGGACCGTCAGAAATCCTACAAGCATAAAAATTCGGTCTGGAAATGATCTTCCAGGCCATACCATTAATGATCTAAGGCACAGGACTGTGTCCTACCTTAACCGTGTATTCAATCGTTTTTGTAGCTATGTCAATTTACAGGATAATGTTACTGTGCTGGTCCCTTCCCATAAACTGCCCAATGACAAGAGGGAAATCTCCTACTTTCACCGAGGCTATAACAGTGTTGTTTGTTGTGTCAATTGACAGAGACAGTTCCTTCTGCGTTCACCACATATGCTTTTGTTCCATCTGGGGTGACTGCAACTCCAGAAGGATAGGCCCCTACAGGCACTGTGGCTTTAACAGTGTTGTCCATTGTGTCAATTACAGAGGTAGTGTTGCTAAATAAATTCGCTACATATGCTTTTTGTCCATCCGGACTGACTGCAACTCCCCAGGGCCCGGTTCCTACAGGCACAGTGGCTATAACACTGTTGTTCATTGTGTTAATTACAGAGGTAGTGTTGCTAAAGAGGTTCGCCACATATACTTTATTCCCATCTGGACTGACGGCAACTCCCAATAGGACCGTTTCCTACAGGTACTGTGGCTACGTACAGTATTGTTTGAGGTGTCAATTACAGAGAGAGTACTGTTAAAAGCTACGTTCTCAATATAGGCTGAGGCTCGCCACAGTCCGTTGCCTGTCGGGTTAACTGCAACACCAGCGGGATAGACTCCTACAGGCACTGTGGCTGTAACAGTATTGTTTGAGGTGTCAATTACAGAAATATTACTGTTACCGTAGTTCGCCACATATACCTTTGACCCATCCGGACTGACTGCAACTCCAGATGGATTGGTTCCTACTTTCACCGTATCTATAACAGTGTTTTTTGTTGTGTCAATTACAGAGACATCGTTACTGCTTATCGTTCGCCACGTACACCTTTGATCCATCCGGACTGACTGCAACTCCCCATGGACTGGTTCCTACAGGCACGGTGGCTGTAACATTATTGTTTGCTATGTCAATTACAGAAGTAGTATTGTTGCCCATGTTAGTAATATATGCACGGCGCCGCGCCTGCAATATTCACAAGCATTAAAAGCGTCATCGCGTCATCATGCATAAAATTTTCATGGTAGTATTCCCCCGGCATTTTGTCAAGTGTCATTTCTTTCATTTTAAGACCCCTCGTATGATGTTTTGTATTATAATAACATACATATATTGAAAAACAAATAGATAAAATATACTATTAAAAGAAAAACATTAATATAAAAAGTGGATCTTAGTAGTCGACATAAACCAGTCCTCTCAGCAGTAGCGATCACTATAACCGACAACCGAAAATATGGGGCATATTAAATTTCAGAGCCTGTTATATGATATAAAATTTCAAAAAGAATATTATATAACAGATAAGTAAAAGTTGATAAGCTACTGCTCCTAAATCTAACATCCAGGCTGCTTGTGCTCAGGCAGTAAAGGCAGCTCTACCACATTAATCAAAATCGGATTTTCTATCTCTTTTGCTCTTCAATCGTAAGTTCTTTTCGTTTCTTTGTAAGACCAAAAAGAGGAATTATATCTATAGGGGGTTTTGCTCTTCTGATATCTTGATTTGTGTTCAATTAACACAACTTTGATTTTTTACTTCTATCAAAAATTCAATAATTTATTTCTTAATAAAAAAAGATAAACTAATGTTTATTTCAATTCCCTCGGCTGCTTGTGCTCAGGCACCACAGGCAGTTTCATGGTATTGATTAAGATAGGACTTTTTATGTCCTTTGCCCTTTCAATTACAAGTTCTTTTCCTTTCTGTGTGAGGGCAAAAAGCGGGATCGCAGCCGCCACCTGGACAAGGGGCTTTGCAAGTTCCCTTATATATCTGGAGGCACAGCTGATTACGATATCCGAGTTTTCCAGAAGCCCCTGAGCTTCTTCCCTGCTGACGCCTGTTACATGTACTGCAATCACTATCAGGTCAAGCCCGAGTTCAGGTTCGAGTTTTCTCAGGTTTTTTGCGGTCTTTGAATCAGCTACGGTTACTGCAATCTTTTTGTAGCCGGTTTCTGCGGCCTTTCTTACTCCGCCGACAGGGTCGATGGCAGCGGTTGAAGGGTCGAGTACGGTTCCGCCGAGTTCCTGAATGCCATTTATAGTGCTTTCGATGGGCTCGGTTTCGATAAGGCCTGACATCCTGCCTCCGATACCCTGGACAAGAGCAGGGTTACTGGCAATAACAGTTCCTGCACCGTCGCAGGCAGTTACAGTTGTCTCAAGAAAACCACTGCGTAAGCCTGACATCATTATTTCGGAGGCGCCGAAAGCCACATAGGTGTCAAGTTCGAGGAGCTTGCGCCTGTCAGTAAACATCCCTAAATCGCTTATTCGGGATTCCATATTCTTTTTTACTTCTTCGGAAGTGATATCCTGAACCCCCCTTAGCTTGGCAAAAAGAGGGCACCATTCAACGTCTGGAGTCCCGACTTCCACAACCTTACCGTCTTTTATAACCACTCTTGTTTTTCCCAGCAGTTCCATTATATGAGGCATACCAGTACACGTCCATTAAATTATATTATTAAAGGAGATCTTATTAAAGGAGATTTTAGGAGATTTTATTAGTAGCTCATCCCAAAACCAATTTTGTTCCCGTATTAATAAGAGTTTTCATACCTATTTTCATGATCAGAAACTCGATTGATTATTCCAAATTAGAAATTCAAAGAAGCAATTTTGAGTTTTGGGATAAGCTCTCAGATTACATTTTCAAGTAAGCTCTACGAGAAAATTGAGGGAGTTAAAATTCACGTTCTTTGACGTTACTTTTTTATAAATTATGGCATGTGGTTATATATTTATATTGTTGTAATAATAACTTTGTTATACCTCAAATGAGGGGGAATTATGGAACACAATTTATGATAAGCCTATCTCGAAAGTAATATTATTTCAAACTATAAATTTACATTTATGTCATTCCGCATGGAAATCATGAACGTTCTATGGAAATCAATTGAGCCTTATCTTCCTCCTAAGAAACTACATACAGGAAGGCCACGTGCAAATATGAGGAAGCTAATGAACGGTATTTTGTACGTCGTTATGACAGGTTGTACGTGGAAAGACGTTCCTCGTCACTATGGATCTAAGTCAACGGTTCATAGATTTCATCTTTATTTGTGTGAACATGGTACCTATCAGAAGATTTTCAATGGATACTTTTAAACAAAGGTTACGACTTGAACAAAATAGATCATCTCTTATTGCTTTACAGATTCAAAGGATATTCCGGCTAAAAACGGGGAAGAATATCGGCTACTATGGACACAAAAAGATAAAAGGAATAAAATTAAGCGTTTTAGTAGACTTACAGGGTCTACCGCTCTCTATTATCGTTGTTCCTGCAAATATGAATGATTCAACACTTTATATACCTACACTTAAAAATTTCAACATAAAGAGACCTGTAGGAAGGCCTGTCAACAGGCCTTCCAAAGTAACAGCTGTATGGAATGTATCATACAGCTAAAATTAGAAAATATAACAGGAGAAGAGGAATAAAGTCCAATATACCAGTAAATAGAAGAAATCGGAAGAGAAAGAAGAGAGGAAGACCAATAAAGGTTGATCAGGAAGAATATAAAGAAAAGCATAGTAGAAAGGTTCTTTAGCTGGATAGAGTCATGCAAGAAAGTATTTCCAAGATATGAAATTAAAGAGACATCATATTTAGGAGTTGTAATGGTAGCAGCAATAATTAGATTAAATGAAGTTTTGGGATAGGCTCATATACTGAAGGGGGGGAATTATGGAAACAATTTATGATATACTGAAAGCAGAACACCAGCAGGTCTCTGATCTTTTACAGCAAGCACTGCACGATGGCTCAAAGGAGACATTTTTCAAAATAAAGGCTAAAACCGATCCTCATCTGGCGGGAGAAGAGAAACTCCTTTATCCGCTGCTTGAGCAGAAAGAAGATTTACGTGAACTTGTTAATCATGCCTACGAAGAACACGAAGAAATAAAATCCATATCGTCCGAACTTGAAAGCATGGATGCACGCAGTTCAAACTGGACTTCTAAAATCAAGGAACTAAATGAAAGTGTAAGTCATCATGTAGAAGAAGAAGAAAATAAGGTGTTTCCGGCGGCTCAGAAAGCCCTGAGCCAGGACAAAGCCCAACAGATAGCTAAACAGTACCTTGACTTCTCAAAGAGTTTTAAACAAAAGCAGCCCAGTATGCCTTAAAAATTAAGGACAAATAAACGAAAATAGGAGAGTACCCGTATCCAGACTTGATTTTTGCCTAACCGGCTCTCTTTATTCTTTTTTAATCCTTTTTTAGTTGGCAATAAAGATTCTAATCTCAATACTTTCTCTTTTATGTGTCAATGTCTATTTTTATGTGTCAATGTCTATTTTATACAAAATGTCAAGTTATAATCTGCTCTGACAGTTAGACAAAAGAGGGAATTGAAAAATCAATACCATTAAACCGTTATAACATTAAACCGTTAACTGCCTGAAGCCCATAGGCACTGTATCCATTCACTGTATCCCCAATACAGTTTCTTCGAAGTATTATGAGCTCCCAAGAATGTTGGTTCGAAGAGGAAACAGTGCCTACAGAAGGTTTTTTGTGGATAGATGATACCCCAGGTTGTTCCCCAACCCCTGATTATAATACTATAATAATATATATTAAATTAATTATACAAAAAATTGTTTTCAAGCAAAATTTGTCTTGACGTAAAAAATAATCAAGCTTCTCACAGCTTCTTTTCTCAAAAAATATATCGGAGAAAGAATACCGAACCGATGACAAATGATAATTATTGTAGTATCAACGAATAACTATAATATTGGTGAATTATACATCATGAAATAAATGGGGAATAAAATTAAATCGCTTAAGTTTAGGGGGTATTAATTGAATAAGCAACTGAAAGTACTGTTTATAGGAACTTATGTTCCGAAAGAATGTGGGATTGCTACATTCACTTATGATCTTTTAAATTCGGTTTCTGGAGAATACAACAATGTTAGCTGTGAAGTTATTGCTTTGAATGATCCTTCTGAAACTTACAATTATCCGGAAGAAGTCGTTTTTCAAATTGAGCGAGACAAGCTCAAAGATTACCACCTTGCTGCGAATTATATAAACAAATCCGATGCTGATATCGTATGTCTTCAGCATGAATTCGGCCTTTTTGGAGGAAATGCAGGAGATTACATTTTCGCTCTTCTTTCAGGAATAAACAAGCCTGTAATATCTACAATGCATACCGTAATCGGGGAGCCGAAACCGACATACAGCGTATCAACAGAAAAACTCATCAGGTATTCCGAAAAGCTGGTTGTGATGAGCCAGACTGCAGTCGATATGCTCAAAAATGTTTATAAGGCTCCTGAAGATAAAATAGAAATTATTTTCCATGGAGTTCCTGACTATCCGTTTAACAACTGCAGTAAGTATAAAAAATGCTGAATCTGAAAGGGTCTCCACTTATCCTTACTTTCGGCCTGTTGAGCCAGAATAAAGGTATTGAAAGTGTGCTCGAGGCTCTTCCTGACGTTGTAAGCCAGTATCCTGACCTTGTTTACCTTGTACTGGGTGCCACACACCCTATGGTCAAAAAAAATCACGGAGAAGCATACAGGCAATATCTTAAGGACAAGGTCTCCGAACTCGGGCTTGAAAACAATGTAGTATTCCATGACAAATTTGTCGAAAAAGAAGAACTCTGCAATTATATCCTTGCCAGTGACATTTACGCATCTCCTTACCTTTCCAGAGAACAGATAGTAAGCGGCGCTCTGACCTATGCCATTGGCATGGGAAAAGCAATAGTTTCCACTCCTTACTGGTACGCCCAGGAAATGCTTTCTGAGAATCGCGGGTTGCTTGTAGATTTCGGAGATACGGACGGCTTTAAAAAATCCCTGGTATACTTAATTGAAAATCCAGAAGAGTGTGAGGATATGCGCAAAAAGGCATACGATTTTGGTAGAAAAATGATATGGAAAAACGTAGGTAAAGAATATAATACTGTTTTCAGAAAGGCTTTAAAGAATTACTATCCGTTCCAGAATACATTCCAGAATACAAACAGGTTCATTGGTCATCGTTACAATTGTGCACAACTTTATACCACGTATAGCCATTTTCCAACATAATTCTTAGATATATTACATAAAAAATAACACTTTTTGGAATTTTGCACCTTAACCGAATCCACATGAAAACAGATTTAATTTTCTTCCAGACCAGCTGCCTGAAATTAAACTTGATTATCTGTGACTACTCAGCCCAGATAAAACAAAATCAATCGCTATTTCATTTAAATGGTAAGCTGAATAGTTAGAAAAGTCTCTTATAAAATTTTTGAGGAAAATGTGAGCTCAAAACATATCTTCTTCAAATTCAAGGGAGGATTTTTCTAACCCGAAAAATATACAATAATTTTGTCACATATTTATGAAGTTGAATATATCTCTTAAGTATGTTTTCCAGACTTAGTTAAATTTTCAATTTTTCAGCAAATATGTGAAACTTACTTTTTCCTATCCAATTTTGAAGATATACGAATTAATTAATAATTCACGGATGTGACCATTTTTGAGGAAACTCAAAAATTTAACCACTTAGTATTTTTTTTCCAACCCTTCCTATTATTTATTCACAATTACTCATCTACGTAACATAAAATAATATTTCTAATGGTTCCGGTACTTTTAAATAACATTAAAAAAATAATATTCGTCGGGGGAGATATTTTGAAGTTATGTGGGAGCGCAGGCTTTAAAATGTATATCTCCTTAAATTTAGGGAGTTGGAGATATGGCAGATAGAGACAATCCTGAATTTTTGTCAGCAAGCACGATAAAAGGAGATAAAGTCGTCAATAGAGCTGGAGATGACATTGGGAAGATTGAAGAGTTAATGATTGATCTTCAAGATGGAAGAGTAGCATATGCTGTACTCTCTTTTGGTGGTTTCCTGGGTATGGGCGACAAATTATTCGCTATTCCCTGGAAGGCTCTTATACTCAGAGTGCATGAGCATGAATTCTTCCTTGATATTCCTAAAGAAACTCTTGAAAAGGCAGAAGGCTTTGATAAGGACAACTGGCCTTTAACTCGTGAGCGGCTTTCCAGTATGTACACTTACTATGGATACCAGCCTTACTGGCAGACAGGAGTGGCAGGACAAACCGGAATTTCGACAGGAATGCCTGAAGGGATCGAATCCGAAAGGATATCTCCTATGGAAAAAGCAGATATAGATAATCCCGCATTTTTATCAGCAGGCACGATAAAAGGGGATAAGGTAGTCAATAGAGCTGGAGATAACCTTGGGAAGATTGAAGAATTAATGATTGATCTCGAAAACGGTAGAATAGCCTATGCAGTAGTCTCACATGGTGGTTTCCTGGGCATAGGCAACAAATTATTTTCTATTCCCTGGAAGGCTTTTACACTGAGAGTGCATGAGCACGCCTTCTTCCTTGATATTCCTAAAGAAACCCTTGAAAGGGCAGAAGGCTTTGATAAGGACAAGTGGCCTTTAACTCGTCAGGAACTCTCCAGTCCCTACACTTACTATGGATACCAGCCTTACTGGGAGACAGGAGTGGCAGGACCAACCGGAATTTCGACAGGAATGCCTAGAGGGAGAGAATCCGAAAGGATGGCCCGGATGGAAACAGAGAGACGGACTGGAATGCCGGGTGAGACAGAATCCGAAAGGATATCTCGCATGGGAAGTACGGCAGATATAGATAATCCAGAATTTTTGTCAGCAGGCACGATAAAAGGGGATAAGGTCGTCAATAGAGCTGGAGATGACCTTGGGAAGATTGAAGAATTAATGATTGATCTCGAAAATGGGAGAGTAGCCTATGCAGTACTCTCTTTTGGCGGGTTCCTGGGTATGAGCGACAAGTTGTTTGCCATTCCCTGGCAGGCGCTTAAACTGAGATTGCACGAGCACGCTTTCGTACTTGATATTCCTAAAGAAACTCTTGAAAAGGCAGAAGGCTTCGATAAGGACAACTGGCCTTTAACTCGTGAGCAGCTTTCCAGTATGTACACTTACTATGGATACCAGCCTTACTGGCAGACAGAGGGATTGGGGCGGACGGGAAGAGGCAGACCGGAAGAAACAGAAGCAGAGAGGATAGATAGGATAGAAAGAGAGAGATTAAGACAGGCAGAGCCAGAAAGGAGAATGTAAATCTATTAGGGAGACATTGCAATATGTCTCCCATATCCTCAAGCTATACTCAGCCTGAAAAGGATTATATAGCCGTTTTATGACAGTTAAATTCTAAACACGTTTGATATAAGAGTTAATTTATCGGTAAGATATCACAGGGGGAGTTAAATATGGTTGATTTGATAGGACTTGTTGTGGTCTTTCTGGTATTAGCATTGATTGCGTATATACTGGGGGCACAGGGAGTTGCCGGTTTTTCTATGGAGATTGCGAGGTGGCTCATCATAATCTTTATTATACTCGCGATTATTTCGTTTTTTTACGGGCGTTTTTAACATTGAATCAATGGAGATGCGATGAAATAACATAAGATTGCGATTCAAAAGTACACTCACAAACTGGATTTTATTTTATCCTGACTTACGCATTTGAACTGAAAATGAGCAGCATGAAACTTCAGGCTGTCCAAATTGCTGTGTTGTGACAGACATACTTGTGCTTCATTTTGCGTCTCAAATGCGTAAGTCTCATTTATTTATGAGCTGATTCCAAAACTCAAAATTGCTTCTCTGAATTTCAAATCCTAAAAAAGGAAAATTTTATTAAAGGATGTTCTGTTAAAAGAACTTTATTAAAAGAAAAATTAAAAAAGAAAAAATAACGGCTCTTAAAGCCGCTTCAAAGCCGTTTTTATTTCAGTTCCCTTGGCTGTTTTTCTTCAGGCAGCACTGGCAGGGGCATGGTATTGATCAAAAGTGGGCTTTTTATGTCCTTTGCCCTTTCGATCACAAGTTCCTTTCCTTTCTGCGTAAGGGCAAAAAGCGGAACCGCAGTTCCTACCTGGGCAAGAGGCTTTACAAGATCTCTAACGCACTTTGAAGCGCAGCTTGTTGTGATGTCAGAGTTTTCGATAAGGGTCTGGGCTTCTTCCATGTTCAAGCCTGTAACGTGCACGCCAATTATTATCAGATCAAGCCCGAGTTCGGCTTCGAGTTCCCTGCATTTTTTTGCGGTTTCGGCGAAGGCAACGGTTACTGCGATCTTCTTGTAGCCGAGTTCGGCTGCCTTTCTCACTCCTGCAACCGGGTCCATTTTTGCAGTTGAGGGGTCAAGCACGATTCCGCCGCGTTCCGTGATGCCGTTTATGATGCCATCAATCGGCTCGGTTTCGACAAGGCCGGACATCCTGCCGCCCATGCCCTGGACAAGGATAGGGTTGTTGGAAATGACAGTTCCTGCGCCTTCACAGGCGGTTACGGTTGTGTCAAGTAAACCTCTGCTCAGCCCTGTCATCATAACTTCCGAAGCTCCGAACCCTACAAAGTCCTCAAGCTCCAGCTTGCGTTTATCCGTGAACATCCCGAAGTCTCTTATCCTGAACTCCATGTTCTTCCTGACTTCTTCCGGGGTTATCTTATGGATTCCGCGCACCTTGGCAAAGATAGGACACCATTTGACTTCGGGCTCCCCGACTTCAATGACTTTCCCATCCTTAATGACGACTCTTGTTTTTCCGACTAATTCCATTATATGGGGCATGGTTACACCTTTTTTAATTGAGCAAAATCAAAGTTGTTAAGAAGTTAAGATCCGATAAAAATAACAGTTAAGGTTTATGGTTATTTATATAATAGTTTATTGGTTTTAGACTTTGGATTCTATTTCTGTCTTGCCATAGAAATTTTCATTGATTTGAATTGCGGTTTACAAGCTACTTTTTGATTTGTTGAGTTCAAAATTTTTGAAAAAAGAAGACGAAATAATCATTCATCATATCCTCCAAGATCCTTCAATTTCTGTTCGCAAAAGCTAATTAGCCTCGGATTTTCAATCGCCTTTCCTATAGCGAGGGATTCCTTCAAAAACTCGATTGCTTTTCTGGGCTCGCCCAGATCACTGTATGCGTTCCCCAGATTTCCAAGGTCTGCACCTTCTCCGCGCCTGTCCCCGATTTCTCTGGAAATTTTCAGCGCCTGTTCATAATATTCAATTGCTTTTCTGGGCTCGCCCAGATCACTGTATGCGTTCCCCAGATTTCCAAGGCGATTTCCTTCTCCGCGCCTGTCCCCGATTTCTCTGGAAATTTTCAGCGCCTGTTCATAATATTCAATTGCTTTTCTGGGCTCGCCCAGATCACTGTATGCTGACCCCAGATTTCCAAGGCCATTTCCTTCTCCGCGCCTGTCCCCGATTTCTCTGGAAATTTTCAGCGCTTGTTGATAATATTTAATTGCTTTTCTGGGCTCGCCCAGATGACTGTATGCGTTCCCCAGATTTCCAAGGTCTGCACCTTCTCCGCGCCTGTCCCCGACCTCTTTTGCGATTTTCAGTGCCTGTTCATAATATTCAATTGCTTTTCTTATATGGCCAAGTTGTGCATAAATTACGCCAAAATTTTTGAGGGTAAATCCTTCCTCTTTCATATTTCCAGTTTCTTGAGTAATTTTAAGAGCCTGCTTAGAATATTCAATTGCTTTTTTTAAATCTCCAAGCTGGTAATATGTTATGCCTAAATTACTGTATATGGATCCTTTTAGGTGCTTGCTGTTAAGTGTGGATGATATTGATGCAGCAGTTTCAAGATATTTTGCAGCTTCTTTTGAATAGCCCAAAAATAGTTGAATTACTCCGAGATTGTAATTCCAGTAAGCAAATTTATAGGGATCTTTTGATTCACTGTCTTCAAATTCTATAATTAAATTTTTGTAATAATCAACAAGTTCTTCAAGTCCTTTTTTATCCATGCCATCAAAATCCTCAAATTCGAACATTGGACTGGAAGTTATTTTTCGTTTTATATCAAATTCAAAAATTGTAGTTCTCCATGAAAAAAAATCCTGTGCCTCTTCAAGGATTAAATTGAGTGACGCACTGTTAATCCAGATAAGTATTGGGTGTTTGATTTCCAGAAATTTTTCTCGCATTATATTCAGTAGAAGCAGGGCTTCCGATTTTCCATTACTATTTTTCTTTTTCACTGCACGGTCGAGCCCAAACACAAAAAATGCAACTTTTTTATTTTCTTCAAGCTTTGAATTGTATAAAGATGATTTAGTGGTTTCTTCTAAGAGGTGAAAAAGATTAGTAGACTCCTCATCCATTTCTAAACTGTAAATGTAAATTCTTCCATGCACCCGCTCAAAAATTTCCTTATAGATTGTATCACATAAGATAGGCTCGTTACAGCGCAAAAATGCAATTGTACAGTCATCGGAGAGATCAAGAAGTGTAATTATTTCTTCAATTTTCATTAAATGAGAGGGTTCCATTTCCATATTTTTACCTGTTAAGCTCTACAGATGAAAATAACTTTTAAGTCTTGCTTAATGATAATTTTTCAATCATGCCTTTGAATTCATTTTTATTGGAAGGAGATTTTTCTCTTCAAGAATTGACCTGACTATAGGGTTAATATCGCACCAGCTTCTCCCATTCTTGTATTCAAGCACGCTGAGGTTGTGAAGTAGGCCAACAAGTCTTTCGTCTCTTTTTATATCTTTAGTTTCATAAATTCCTAGAAGTATTTCATAATCTTCATCACTCAATTGTGCCTGATATGAGTTTTTAAGTCCATTTATTACTTCTACAGCAATATCCTTGTCTATCAAGGTTTTTCTTCTGGATATAGCACGTACTGCTGAGTCTCTAATTATTCTTATAAATTCCCTAATAACACCTCCACTCATATCAATGATGTATTCAAGGGCTTCGGGAGTAAATAAGTCAAGAGAAACTCTTTTTGCCACAATTTGCTTCATGAAAGCTCTACCGGCTGTTTCCTTTATATTTTCATCTTTTTCACGAACCTTGATATTAGGATAAATTATGTTCTCGCTAAAGTTCATTTTAATCTGGGTAAATTTATTTGAACTTCGAAGAGAAATGGGAAATGTATAAATTATCTTGCACATTGGCTGAGTTAGCTGGGTGCTGTGGCAGTAGAATAAGTTTAACGCTTTTTCATAATCGCATTTCTCAAGGTTGTCAATTATGACAAGTACCTGTCTTCCACTTATTTCTATTTCAGCAATTATATCGTTTATCAGGTTAATTAATTCTGATACACGCGGCTGAATTTCCTCTCTTATTTCTTGCCTGGTGGTTGTTTCACTCTTCATCCTTGCCAGTAGTTCAACAAAATAGAAAGGTAAACTGAATCCTGCACCGCCTTCGAGTTTATCTTCACATACTTCTGTTTTTGTTATGGCTTTCCCCCACCTTTTTGTCCTTTCAACCAGTGAGGAGCTTATATCACATTCTTCTTGACATTTCTCCATTATTTTTGTAAGTATTGAAAATAAGACATCAGTGTAGTTTATGTCATTGTTATCCAGAAGGTCGAGAACACTAAAATGTACGATAAAAAATTTGTTTCCCATTTCTCTATTCAGGTATGAAACGAGACGGTTTAATGCAGTTGTTTTACCTGAACCTCTATGTCCGGTGAAAAGAAGTTTGATTGGTTCGTAAGTTTCAAGGCTAAGCTCAAGGCGGATTTTTAGTTCTTCAATATTCGTTTCATTCTGGTCTATTTCTACATAGTAGTTTTCCAAATCATCATTTTGAAGAGCTTTATTTGGATTAAATAGATGGTAGATTTCTTTCAAGTCTCCGGCCATTATTTTACTTCCTTTTCAGAAATTTAGGTGGTTTCAGCATGAAGTGTATGTAATGAACAATATATAACCTTTTGAGTGTAACGCTCTTCATGAGGCTTCTAGTTTTTGTTTTGTAGATAATTTTAGCTTTGAATAATTCTGGAGTTTTCGGATAAATTGCTTCATCTCAGACTTTACGCAAAGGCCGCTCTCCTGCGTCGAGCGTGGACGTGCCCGGGGTTCTGAAAAGTGATTCTTGCAACTCTGCCGGCTGGATAATAGAAAATGAGCTGATCTGAAAATGAATGCCGAAAAAGAATATGCAAAAAAAGGTTAAGAAAAGTCAGGGAATAAGTTTTTCCCTGAAAAATTGAGCTTTATTGGCAGGCTTTTTCTCAGTTTTCAGATCTGCGGCCGCCTGTCAATGATCCTCTTTGCCTTTCCTGCGGTCCTCTCGATGCTGCCTTTTTCAAGGAGTTCGACATTTGTGCGGATATTCAGGACGGCTTTGAGTTCGTGCTGGACGTGGTTCTGGACGGCTTTGAGGTCTTTAAGGTCGCCTGTAAAGGCGTTTTCTTCAAGTTCTACTTCGATTGTGAGTTCATCGAGCATGTGTTTGTTGCGGTCAAGGATAAGCTGGAAGTGTTCGCCCACCTCGGGGATCCTTGAGATTACGTCCTGGATCTGGGAAGGGAAGACATTGATGCCTCTTACGATCATCATGTCATCGGCTCTGCCGAGGAGGCGGGAGATTCTTGTGGTTGTCCTGCCGCAGTCGCATTCGGACTCAAGAAGTTTTGTCATGTCGCCTGTGCGGTATCTTATGTTGCAGAAGCCTTCTTTGTTGATGGAGGTAAGGACAAGTTCACCTTTTTCGCCTTCTGAGACCTGTTCCCCGTTTTCGTCCAGGACTTCTACAATTAAATTGTCGCTCCAGATGTGGAGGCCGTCCTGTTCCTGGCACTCGAAACCAATACCGGGTCCGAACATCTCTGAAAGGCCGTAGCAGTCGTAGGCTTTGACATTAAGCCTTTTTTCAAGCTGTTTCCGCGTGTTTTCCGACCAGGGTTCCCCTCCGAAGATAGCTGCTTTTAAGGAAAGCTTGTCTATAAGGTCCAGTTCTTCGGCAGTTTCGGCAAGGTAGAAGGCGTAGGAAGGAGTGCAGTGGACTGCGGTTACCCCGAAGTCGATCATCATCTCAAGCTGCCTGGCAGTATTTCCTGTTGCTGCAGGCACGACCATAGAGCCCATTCTTTCGACGCCATAGTGGAAACCCAGACCTCCTGTAAAGAGCCCATAATTCATGGAGTTCTGAATAGTGTCGCCTTTTGAAAGCCCTATCATTGTAAGGCTTCGGGCAATCATGTCCGACCATGTCTCAATGTCCTTTGCAGTGTACCCGACAACCGTGGGTTTTCCGCTTGTCCCGGAGGATGCGTGAATGCGCACTATATCTTCTTTTTTGGCAGCAAAGAGCCCGAAAGGATAATTGTCCCGGAGGTCTGTTTTCCTCGTGAAAGGCAATTTACGGACATCTTCGAGGGTTTTTATATCTTCGGGAGTTACTCCAGCCTCTTTGAACTTCTGCCTGTAAAAGGGAACGTTGTCATAGACCAGCTTTGCACTGTGTTGCAGGCGTTTCAGCTGCAGTCTCTTCAGTTCTTCGGGATCCATTGTTTCATATTTCGGCTGCCAGTATTTCATTAAAAGAACCTTCTTTTGATTTGTGAAACCGTTTTCAGGTTATAAATTTTAATGCATGAGTGTCATGTCTCTGCATGTCACGATATATTAAGTGATTTTATCAGTAAGATAAAGCGTCTGGAAAAATCAATCTGTACTGTAATTCCTTCCCACATATAAACATTGTTGAGGCAAATTATTTCCATATGTAGGGGTTAAGGGAATGTATTGTTTTTTCTCTGCACGTATAATTAAAGAGATCATCCGCAGGGTGGATATTACTGCTTTCCTTTGGCTCAGAATCAGGATATACAAGCGATCCGTTTATGAATATATTAATGGGTTCAAATCTCACCCCTCGTACTATAGTTAATGACTCGTTAATGACTCAACAAATTATACTTTTTATTTGTGAATTAAGTGTTTCCGTCCAATTCTTTGCAAATGATAATGACTTTTCCACTTTCATAAATTCATTTTTGATAATATATCTCAGATGTTCTTTTGATTGAATAAATCTGACAGATACTTCTCTCTTTATCGTTTTTCATACAAATTCTACAGGGTTTAGATCTGGTGAATAAGGAGGAAGAAACACAAGTGTTATTTTTAACTCTCTGGCTTTTCTTATCGTTTTATCAGCATGATGTGACTTTGAATTATCCAGAACAAGAATTATTCTTTTCCCTGGATTTTGTTCGACAATTTTTATCAGGAATTCATATACATTTTCTGCTTTTGAACTTTCCATAAAATCGATGAAATTGCTACCGTTAATTGAATAAAACGCAAATGCATTTGCTTTTATATAATCCGTATTTTTTATCATCAAAGATTTTTTAAATGACCATAACCGTTGCGTATTTGCCTTTGTTTGTGGTGAAGATTCATCCAGAAAACCTATGATATAGTGCTCATCTGGACCAATATATGCTGGAATTGCTTCTGTTAACTTTTTTTAAAATTTCTTCGGCGTTTTCAGGCTTTCTGTAGTCAAGAGTATATGGTTTTGAGTGATACATGTTAAATCGATGCAGTATAACTCCGATTTGCTTCTGTGAATACTCTATACCATATTTTTCCTTTATTTGCTCCAGAACTTCTCTTGTAGTCCAGTAATCTTTTTTTTCTAATAAAGTCTTTAATTCTTTTATTTGCTCATCGGAAAGCTTGGACTTTCTTCCCCCACCAAATTTTGGTATTAAGGCGGCATAGCCGCCTTTATTCCAATAATCCTGCCAGTAGTATCCTGTTTTCTTAGTCACTCCAACTTTAGTAGCAGCTTCTTCGACAGAGTCTCCCAAATATCTAAATTTAACAAAATAGAGCCTTTTCAGTACTCTTGAATTGTTTTCGTGTTTGATTAAAACGTTGATCTCAGCGAGAGTTACATTTCGATCAATAGGAATTTGTTCCTTCCCCACCATAAAAGAATATAAGCGTTAATACGTGTAATAAGTTGCGTTGGGAACTATAATAAGAATCCTAAAACGATACAGGAACCATTAAAAATGAGCTTTTATTTTTCAGGTTCCACTGTGTTACTGTCCGACTTTTCCGGGCCACAACGACTATTGCAGTTGCTCTCAATTCCTCTTGCACTTACGCAAATTTTACAGATCCTTACCACAAAGTCATCGACTTTATTCTCGATTAAGTCCTGAGCAAGTTTTTCGATCAATTCTTTCGTTTCGCCCTGGAACTCGATCCTGTATCCTCTTTTTCCCGAAATATACTGGGAAACTGCCGACGGGGCAATCCCCAGCAACTTTGCCGACGTTGCCTGTGACTGTCCTTTTTTTACAAGTTCGATTGCAAGACTGGCCCTTATTGCAGGAACCAGATCCCACACAATCTTCTGACACGGAGTTTCCATAATTACCATCACTTTTTGAGATTTTACAATTGAAAACGAATATACCTTATATACATATATATTTATTATCATTATAAAAAATAATAATAAGCTTGATCCGGGATGCAGTAACTTCAACAAAACCGGCAGGCTTTTAAGAATTTATCTATTCTATCCAGATATATTCTACGATAAAACTTAAATAGTCGCGATTGTTATGATCATTCACAATTGTGAAGGTGTAAGTGTGACAGCTGGAGATAAGACCATTTACATGGACAACTCTGCTACGACTCCTGCAAGAAAAGAAGTTGTCGAAGAGATGATTCCCTACCTGACAGAAAATTTCGGAAACCCTTCTTCTATCTATGAGATCGGAAAAATCTCAAAACATGCAATAGACAAAGCAAGAAAAAAGGTTGCAGATGCTCTCGGCGCTGAAGAAAATGAAATATATTTCACATCCGGTGGTACCGAATCCGATAACTGGGCAATAAAGGGGATAGCCTTTGCAAACAGGAATAAAGGAAAACACATAATCACCTCTTCTATCGAGCACCATGCAGTCCTGCACACCTGTTTGTGGCTGGAAGGGCAGGGGTTTGAGGTAACATACCTGCCTGTGGATAAATATGGGATGGTGACCCTTGAGGAACTGAAAAACGCGATCAGAGATGACACTATACTCATTTCCATAATGCTTGCGAACAATGAAATAGGGACAATTCAGCCTGTAGAAGAAATCGGAAAAATCGCAAGAGAGAACAGGATATATTTCCACACGGATGCGGTGCAGGCAATAGGCCATGTCCCTATAGATGTCAAAAAAATGAACATTGACCTTTTATCTCTTTCAGGGCACAAGTTCGAAGGGCCAAAGGGATGCGGGGCACTCTACATAAGAAAAGGGATAAAAATCGAAACCCTTCTGCACGGTGGAGCCCAGGAAAGAAAACGCAGGGCAGGAACCGAGAATGTCCCAGCCATCGTGGGCCTTGGAAAAGCAATAGAGCTTGCAACGGGCGAAATTGGAGAAACGGATAAAACCCTGCTTGCGCTGAGAGAACGCCTGATTGAAGGACTTCTAAAAATCCCGAAAACCCATCTCAATGGACATCCCACACAGAGGCTTGCAAACAACGTGAATGTCACGTTTGAATACATAGAGGGCGAATCTCTCCTGCTTCTGTTAAATGCGAAAGGAATTTTTGCATCCACTGGAAGCGCGTGCAACTCTTCTTCTCTCGAACCCTCGCATGTGCTTACGGCCTGCGGAGTTCCGCACGAAATAGTGCACGGTTCACTCAGGCTGAGTCTTGGAAGGATGAATACCGAAAAAGAGGTGGACAGGGTGCTTGAGGCTCTGCCTGAGATAGTGCAAAAGCTCAGAAATATGTCCCCGCTAACTCCCAGGGAATACAGGACTATTTGAGATGATAAATAGGGAAATTACAGGGAATTTTGAGTAAGAAGAAAAGCTCTTTAAAATAATCCGAGAATTGAAAAGTAGCATTGGAGGACATCTTATGGATTACAGCGTTAAAGTAATGGACCATTTTTCAAACCCCAGAAATATGGGGAGCATTGAGGACAGTGACGGAATAGGGGAGGTTGGAAACGCGAAGTGCGGAGATATAATGAAGATATTCCTTAAAGTAGAAGGAGATCGGATTGCGGACGTGAAGTTCCAGACCTTCGGGTGCGGAGCTGCAATCGCATCAAGCAGTATGGCAACCGAACTTATCAAAGGAAAAACCCTGGAAGAAGCCTGGAAACTTTCAAACAAAGCAGTTGCAGAGGCACTTGACGGGCTTCCTCCAATAAAAATGCACTGTTCAATGCTTGCAGAAGAGGCGATCCATGAGGCAATTAATGATTATCTTCGGAAAAAGGGACTTGAGCCCTGGAAGGATTGACTCGGGCTTTTGAAATTATCACAAATTAAATCCTGGAGCACATAAATGGAGAAAATTACAAATGAAAAGTATATCAGGCAGATAATGCTTTTTGGAGAAGAGGGCCAGGAAAAACTGAAAAACGCAAAAGTATTTGTTGCCGGGGCAGGAGGTCTGGGATCTCCGGTTTCTACCTATCTTGCAGTTGCAGGGGTAGGGAAAATAATAATTGCGGATTTCGATTCAGTGGATCTCAGCAACCTTAACAGGCAATTTCTCCACCATGAAAAAGATATTGGGAGAGAGAAGATCAAATCCGCAGAGGAAAAGCTGCTCTCCATGAATCCTGAAATAAAAGTAGAGACAATCCGGGAAAAAATCACGGATGAAAATGCAGGCTCAATAGTTCCTCCCTGCGACCTGATCATAGATGCGCTGGACAATTTTGATACGAGGCATGTCCTGAACAGGCTTGCAGTGGAACGAAATATACCCCTGATTCACGGCGCTGTCTCAGGCTACAGAGGTCAGGCAACAACAATAATTCCAGGAAAAACCCCATGCCTGTGCTGCATTTTCCCGAGTTCCTTCAAAAAAGAAGTATTTCCGGTACTTGGGACAACTCCAGGGGTAATAGGCTCAATCCAGGCAAATGAAGCGATTAAATATCTGACAGGACAGGGAAAACTTCTGGAAAATCGCCTTTTATTATGGGACGGCCTTTCATGCTCTTTCAGTGAACTTGATGTTAATAAGGCAGAGAATTGCCCGGTGT
>CAVRJG010000059.1:0-6258 GCA_963721455.1 uncultured Methanosarcinaceae archaeon | reverse complement strand
AAGGGCATAGTCATCAAGAATATTGGTCATAAGGTAACCCGCAGATAAGTGGATGAAAACTAAAAATTAAAGGTTAAAAATAAAAGGCAAAAGATAAAAACTTTCCTACCTCAAAGGGAGGAAAGCAAACATGGAAGAAAAAGAGATTATAGAGAATGTCCATCGCTTTCTGACTTATTCCCTTTGTACCCAAGCTCATTTTCATAGTTTTTTTTGGCCCTGTAATAACCAAAGAAGTATCCGAGAATCCCTGCACCTATGGCTGCCTGAAGGCCGAAAAGCAGGCTTTCAATTTCTCCGCTTGGAGGCTCCCAGATAGGTTCTGCAATTGGTTTGTAGGTCCCGCCAGTGATGTCATTTATCACGCCTTCAGCTTCTCCGTCAGCCCCTCCGTACTCCGCATCCGTGGTTGAAGACATGTAAAAGAACTGCGCTGCAAAGATCAGGAGAATGGCAAGTACGATAATTTCCAGTTTCCTGCTCACGCGGAAGTCCCCCTCAGTTTCCGCACAACTGCCTCTTCAAGGACTTTCATTTCCACGAGGATATCACTCTTGACATTAACTACATACTTAAAGAGCAGGGCACTGACAGCGCCTTCCATGATCGCAAGGGGCAGCTGAGTCACTGCAAAGATAGCCGCAAATCTGGTAAATGAGGCAAGGACTCCTCCGGAAGCCGCCGGGGAAAGCCAGGGCAAGTTCCACAGAGGTAGTTACATAAGTAGCCCAATCCCCAAAGGCTGTAGCGAGAAAGACGACAAGATAAAAGTTAAGCCTTGCTTTCATCCCTGCTTTATATATAAAATACGACACAAAAGGGCCCACAATACCCATGGAAAAGACATTTGCTCCAAGGGTTGTCAGGCCGCCGTGTGCGAGGAAAAGAGCCTGGTAGATGAGCACGATGGTCCCGAGAACGGCGGAAATCGCAGGCCCGAAGATGATCGCAGAAACACCGGTTCCTGTAGGATGAGAGCAACTTCCGGTTACCGAAGGTAGTTTCAGGGAGGACAGCACAAAAATAAACGCACCTGCAACAGCCAGAAGAGGCAATATCTCGCGTTTTTCTTTTACCAGTCCATTCAATTTATGGATTCCGTACATTATCACCGGAATAGATACTGCAAACCAGATCTGCCACCAGGGCGTCGGTAAAAAGCCTTCCATTATATGCATTGGGTCACCGTCGGGGTATCAAGTAAATATTAATGAGCTTAAGACAAGTTAAATTGCGTTATTCCTTACATAAAGGTTACGGTGAAGAGGAAGCAGGCGCATGAGAGCCTATAAAATTAATTTAGAGGTGACAATATTTGTAAGATAAAAAGAATATGGAGCAGAACAAGCAGACCTGAATCAATATTACACATATATCCAAAAATATATCTGCTTCTTTTGATTATGCAGTATTTCTATCCAGTACCGTAACTCAGCTTAACTACCTTTTATTGCTTTCTTTTATGCAGAATACAGCTAGCAGGCTAACAACCCCACAAATTATTTCAAATCCTGGAGTTTTTTTGTTTTCTTTTGCAGGAGTGCTTGTCTCTTTTTTCGGCTCAGGCGTCTGCTTAACATTTGCTGCCGTAGTTCCATTTTCTTGTTTAAGGCTCTGATTGCTATTTTCGGTCTGTGTTCTGGAATTCACAACAGAAGTTACTGGCTGTTCTAAATCGGTTTTTAATATCACAATACCATTATTGGAATTGGCTACATAGGTAATATTGTCGGAAATTGAAACGTCCAAAATTCCCCCGAAAGAATCGAATCCTCCTTCTACAATTGGAGAAGAGGAATTGCTAATATTAACAATCACAAGATCAGAATTAGCAATATAGGCATAATTACCTGAAACTGAAATGGCCTTACAAATGCCAATATGGCGGCTTACGCTTCCTTTGCGAGTTGGAGAAGAAGGATTACTGATATCAAAAATCACAAGACCATCAGAATCTTCGACTACGTAAGCGTAATTGCCGGAAACTGCAATGCAGTCAGCATATCCAGTTTCATACCTTCCTTTAAGGATCGGAGAAGAAGGGTTGCGAATATCAACAATCACAAGACCATTATCCCCATCAGCTACATAGGCGTAATTGCCGGAAACTGAAACACTACGAGCATATCCGGCAGTATTGTAACTTCCTTTGAGATTTGGAGAAGAAGGATGCTTTATATCAACAATTAGAAGACCGTTATCACCAGCAGCTAAATAGGCATAATTGCCTGAAACTGCAACATCTTCAGCAGATCCTGAAGTAGTGTAACTTCCTTTGAGAACTGGAGAAGAAGGATTGCTGATATCAACAATCTCAAGATCACGAAATCCGGTTACATAGGCATAATTACCTGAAACCGAAACATCCATAGAATAATAATCATCAGTAACACAACTTCCTTTAAAAATCGGAGACGAAGGGTTGCTTATATCAATAATCGCAAGACCCATAATACCATTAGCTACATAGGCGTAATTACCTGAAACTTCTATATTGTCAGCATATCTAACCGTATCGTAGCTTCCTTTAAGGATTGGAGATGAGGGATGCCTTATATCAACAATCTCAAGACCACGAGATACGGTTACGTAGGCGTAATTACCTGAAACTGCTATACCGTCACCGTCTACAGTATTGTAACTTCCTTTGAGAACTGGAGAAGAGGGATTGCTAATATCAACAACCAAAAGACCCTTAGTAAAATCGGCTGCATAGGCGTAATTGCCGGAAACTGCAACACCGTAAACACTTCCAGAGGTATAGTACTTTCCTTTAAGTGTTGGAGAAGAAGGATTGCGAATATCAACAATCACAAGACCATTATCCCCATCAGCAATGTAGGTGTAATTGCCGGAAACTGCAACACTCCAAGCAATTCCATAGGTGTCGTAGTTTCCTTTAAGGATTGGAGAAGAAGGATTGCTAATATCAACAATTAAAAGACCGTTATCACCAGCAGCTACATAGGCGTAATTGCCGGAAATTGCTATACTGCGAGCATATCCAGAAGTATTGTAATTCTCTTTAAGAATTGGAGAAGAAGGATTGCTAATATCAATAATATCAAGACCATTATAATCATCAGCTACATAGGCGTAATTGCCGGAAATCGCTATACTGCCAGCATATCCAAGCGTATCGTAGCTTCCTTTAAGGATTGGAGAAGAAGGATTGCTAACATCAACAATCACAAGACCGTCATCACCAGCAGCTACATAGGCATAATTGCCAGAAATTTTTACTTCAGATATTAAGTTTTTTGTCATAATCTTACCCACTGAAACAGGTGAAGAAGGATTAGCAATATCCAGTATCACAAGATCCTGTCCTTGTCCAACGTAAGCGTAATTGCCAACGACATCAACGGCATCTGTAAACCCTCCAAAATGTCCCACAGGCTTCACTTTTACTTCAGGATCGGATGATGCCCCAGCAATTGTTACTGTAATTGATACCAAAAAAGCAACAAATATAAAAGGATAAATTATTCGTCTATTTATTCCCATTAATCATGTCCCCTGCTCTTCAATTGACATTCTACAGATGTACACAGATGTAGAATTTATTTGCCAATTTACCCACTATTATCCATTAAAGGCAAGATGCGCTTTTAAGTTACTGCCCTATTGAGAAAATAGGTGGTATTTTTGTGTACATGTCGGGTAAGTAGGGAGGATTACTCCTCCTTTCTCCCCTAGGAACCGTACTTGAAAGTTTCCCTTCATACGGCTCGAGTGTTTTCAAACCCTTTCTGTATCAGGCACCAGTTATTTGCATAACTGATTTTGTGTTCCGGATAACAGCCCACTAACATAATTGTCTGTAAGCCTCTCACCTATTGGTGTCGTTGAGTATCTTACATTTGTAGGTTTGTTTCCATTCACACAAGAAAACACCATCAGTAAGTCTGCATCCTTTCGGATTGAGGCAAAGTTTGAACCTCTATCCAATCCATTACAGATTGGCATTCGCTTTTTACTGAATCCTCTACCCTCAATGCCATCGTTATCCCTCGCGGGAGTCCTACCCATAATGGGAGCATTTAGGGCTTACCAAGTTCCATACTACGAATAATGTGAATACCTTAGAAGCCATCTATAAACCGAGAATCATTTGTCCATTTGCCATAATGTCCGCAGACCCATTACAGCCTGATTCTGTACCTTTTGGTTAAGCGTATCAGCCTGCTTTCGCTTATTCCACTTCACGATTCTTACGATGGTTCACTTTATGTTCTTCATAGTATTCGTATCCTAACCGATTACCAAAGTCAGGTTCCTTGATTTCTCGATAGTGTCCTGTGAGCTTCACACACAAATGTTACCATTTATGCATGTCACAGTAGGATTACCTCAAATGGAAGAGGTAGCGAATCGTGCAATTCATAGTATAGCTTCTTGTCGCACCTGCGGAAAGTGGGCTGTATCTTTTAAAAAATGCAATATGAAAAACCGGAACGGATGCCCGGATATTTAGACCTATTATAATATTTACAACATGTCATTATTGATTTTTAGAATAGGTTCTAATCCCCTCAATTTATACAATTTTTCGCCCAAACATTACTGCAAAATTATAAAACTTATATATGCAACTAACATCATAAAAGCCTATTTCTTTAAGCTAGTATTCGTATCCTAACCGATTACCAAAGTCAGGTTCCTTGATTTCTCGATAGTGTCCTGTGAGCTTCACACACAAATGTTACCATTTATGCATGTCACAGTAGGATTACCTCAAATGGAAGAGGTAGCGAATGGTGCAATTCATAGTATAGCTTCTTGTCGCACCTGCGGAAAGTGGGCTGTATCTTTTAAAAAATGCAATATGAAAAACCGGAACGGATGCCCGGATATTTAGACCTATTATAATATTTACAACATGTCATTATTGATTTTTAGAATAGGTTCTAATCCCCTCAATTTATACAATTTTTCGCCCAAACATTACTGCAAAATTATAAAACTTATATATGCAACTAACATCATAAAAGCCTATTTCTTTAAGCCAATCTATTTGCTGATCTAATTTTGACTCCCTGTCAAGCTTAATTCTTTCGTAACCAGCCAATATTTCTTCTTCTGGTAAGCCACTACCTTCGATATACTGTTTCCAGGTTGTCTTATTTAGATTTTCTATAAAAGGAGTTTCTCCATATACCAGATCAGCGTTAATAAAAATCCCATTTTGTTTAAGCATAGAGTAAATTTTTTTATAAAATTCCTTTTTTTTTGTTATCTTCCAGATGATGGATAGATAGGGCTGACGCTACCAGGTCATATTTTTCCATGAAATCATAATTTGAATAGTCTCCAATAATGTATTTTACGTTTGAATTACTTCTGAATCTATCTTTTGCTATCTCCAGCATTTTCTCCGAGAGATCAATAAGAGTAAACGATGCCTCTGGATATCTTTCCATCAGAAATCCTGATAGAAGTCCTGTTCCAGCACCTGCATCCAGTATATCTGGATTTTCCTTATCTACTGATGCTACAGATACTGATACTCCATAAAAATCATCGAAGCAAGGTACAAACTTCTTTCTCTGTTCATCATACTTTTTAGAGATGTTGTCAAACTCTCTTTGAATTTCGCTCATACTCCCTCCAGGTTTTTGCGCCCAGGACAGGCGCATCTTTTCATTTATACTGATATAATTCGTCATATACGTACTTTATTCACATAAGCATGAGTTCTCTTAATTCAACTTTTCTTTTTATGTTCTTCTGTGCTTTTGTTACCCTTTTAGCTAACGACTATTAGCTAAAATCTTAGTTTTTTATATAACCTACTTTCGGCAGGTCGACGTTTAATTTTTGATAATTTTACTGATGGCGATTTTGAAATAATGCTCCTTACTTGTGTGTAATTGATAGGTTTACATATGACCAATTATTAATTTCTCATACTAAACTTTAATGAAAAAATGATTTAGTATTTATATATGCTGTGGGAGTTGAGCCACCTGTTAACCAGCTTTAAACCTAATCTATAGTTAGTGAATGTTCAAAAACGGCATCAAGAAAAATATTTTAATTTTTAATGTCGACCTGCCGAAAGTAGGATATAAGGAAAGTAAAAAAGAAGTTCGACGCCTGTAATTCGGAGTACTGGGAGCAGCAATCAAACTGTTGTAGAGAGCGATGCAGGATATGGAGTCGATTCTCCCGAACCTGCGCCCGATATCTCAAAATCGACTGCTGACCCGGATTATGTTGAAGGCTATGAGATGCAGAAAGATTCTGCCGAAGATA
>CAVRJG010000058.1:0-11251 GCA_963721455.1 uncultured Methanosarcinaceae archaeon | reverse complement strand
TTCTTGACCCTTCTCTAAACCTGAGTCCGAATCCGGTTATGAATGGCAATGGATCGGTGAAGCTTCCTGGCCTTGACAACCATGGTATGGGTACTGTCTTTGAGGAGCTTATAAGGCGTTTCAATGAAGAAAATAATGAGGAAGCCGGTGAGCACTGGACTCCCCGCGATGCTGTAAAGCTGATGGCACGACTTATCTTCCTTCCAGTAGCCGACAAGATTGAGTCAGGAACCTACTTGCTTTACGATGGAGCATGTGGAACCGGCGGTATGCTGACCGTGGCTGAAGAAGAACTGAAGCAGCTTGCAGAGGAACACGGCAAGCAGGTTGCTACGCACCTGTACGGCCAGGAAATTAACGCCGAAACTTATGCCATCGCCAAAGCCGACCTTTTACTCAAGGGTGAAGGCGACGAAGCAGACAACCTTGTGGGCGGGCCTGAATATTCGACCCTTGCTAACGATGCTTTTCCGGCACGTGAGTTCGACTTTATGCTTTCAAACCCTCCTTATGGCAAGAGCTGGAAGAGCGACCTTGAGAGGATGGGCGGAAAAGATGGCATCAAAGACCCTCGTTTTGTTATAGAGCACGCAGGTGATCCGGAGTACTCGTTACTTACACGTTCGAGCGACGGACAGATGCTATTTCTGGTCAATATGCTCTCAAAAATGAAGCATGGCACCAAACCTGGAAGCCGGATCGCTGAAGTTCACAATGGATCGTCGCTTTTTACTGGCGATGCGGGCCAGGGAGAGAGCAACATCCGCCGGTGGATCATAGAGAATGACTGGCTGGAGGCAATCGTTGCCCTTCCCCTGAACATGTTTTACAACACTGGTATTGCGACCTATATCTGGGTTCTTACAAACCGCAAGCCTGAACATAGGCAGGGCAGAGTACAGCTTATCGATGCGACACAGTGGTACAGGCCTTTGCGTAAGAACCTGGGCAAGAAAAACTGTGAACTGGCTGAGGAGGATATCCAGAAGATCTGCGACACTTTCCTCGTTTTTGAGGAGTCCGAGCAGTCAAAGATCTTTCCAAATGCCGCTTTTGGCTACTGGAAGGTGACAGTTGAAAGGCCGCTGCGCCTTTCCGTGGATCTCAAACCGGATTCCATCGTTACCTTCCAGAAGATCTGTACCGAAGCAGGGGAAGAGCAGCTTGCCACACTTATCGATACGGCGGCGGCTCAGCTTGGTCCAGGCCCGCACAACGATTTCAATGCTTTCCTTTCTTCTTTTGAGGGTCTTGCCGGTAAAGCTGGACTTAAACTAACTGCCAAAAAGCTCAAACTTCTTCAGAACAGCCTTGCCAAACGAGATGAGTCAGCAGTACCTGTTATTAAAAAGGTACATAAGCCCGGAAAAGCTGAAGCCGATCCACTGCATGGTCGCTTCGAGGCTACTGTAAGTGGCAAACTCTGTGTGGTTGAGTACGAGCCGGATACCGAGCTACGAGATACTGAGCAGGTTCCATTACTCGAACAGGGTGGTATCGAGGCTTTTATCCAGCGTGAGGTACTGCCCCATGCCGCAGACGCATGGATTGACGAAAATAGCATCAAGACAGGCTACGAAGTGAGCTTCACCCGCTATTTCTACAAGCCACAGCCTCTGCGCTCGCTTGAGGAAATCCGCGCAGATATTCTTGCATTGGAGAAAGAGACAGAAGGATTGCTGGACGAGATCATCGGGAGAAGTGAACGATGAAGCTAGCAGGCTATGGAAAAGAGATTGCAGTGTCACTGTCACGACAATTTGGTGAAGGAATTATTGTATCAGTGATACGACAATTCGAAGAGGGAATTGTCTCCGCAGTGAGGAGACAATTGAGCCAGAGATATTTTAGCTCGTCCGTTTATCATGAAGAGACTTCCAAAATTATGGGAACAACATCCCTACAATTTACAGAGTTGTTGTCAGGAATTTGGCAGACCGCATCTGCCAGATTAAAGGAAAAGTATATGAGAGCCTTTACCGCTGCCTGGCTAGACTTTTCAATTATGCAGCAGCTTGCTGCACTAATTACCAGCCTGTCAACAATCGAGAAATTTGAAAAGGAACTTCATAAGTACAGCTCCGGAGGGACAGAGCAATGATCCGCAAGGACAAGCAGGAAATTGGGCCGGCTTTAAATAATTCCCTGCTGGTGAGCGATGTTCGTCAAATGATCGAAGAAACTCGTTCGGCGGTGGCGACTGCCTTTAACGCCGGGCTGACGATGCTCTACTGGAATATTGGTAAGCGCATCCATGAGGAAATTCTGAGAGGGGAAAGAGCAGAATACGGACAGGAGATTGTCGCCTCACTGGGGCGAGAATTGTCAGCTGAGTATGGCAACGGATTTTCAGTGAAAAACCTGCACCGGATAATCCAATTTGCCGAAGTATTCCCGGATGAAGAGATTATCGTATCACTGATACGACAATTGAGCTGGACCCATTTCCTGGCTCTAATCCCATTAAAAGACCCGCTTCAACGCGAATTCTATGCTGAGATGTGCCGTATAGAGCGCTGGAGTGTGCGCACTCTGCGAAAGCACATTGATTCCATGTTGTATGAGCGCACCGCCATTTCTCGCAAGCCGGAAGAGGTAATTCAACACGAACTTGCCACCCTGCGCGAGCAGGACAGATTGAGTCCGGAACTGGTTTTCCGCGATCCCTACGTCCTCGATTTCCTTGGCTTGAAAGACCGTTATCTGGAAAAGGATCTGGAAGACGCCATTCTGCGCGAACTGGAAGCTTTTTTGCTGGAACTTGGTGCAGGATTTGCCTTTGTAGCCAGACAGCGGCGCATCCAGATTGATGATGACGATTTTTATATTGACCTTCTTTTCTATCACCGCTCCCTGCACAGGCTGATTGCTATCGATCTGAAGCTTGGAAATTTCAAGGCCGAATACAAAGGCCAGATGGAACTCTATCTGCGCTGGCTGGACAAATATGAGAGACAGCCAGGGGAAGAATCTCCCCTCGGGATCATCCTTTGCGCCGGAAAGAAACAGGAACAAATCGAGCTACTGGAACTGAACCGTTCAGGAATCCATGTGGCTGAATATCTGACAGAACTGCCGCCCCGCGAACTGCTGGCTGAAAGGCTGCACCGCGCCATCAAGACCGCACGGGCCAGGCTGGAGGCATACGATGATCAATAACAGGGAAAGACCCAGGGCCTTCTCGGTGCGCCTATTTCTCCCAGGCGGAGATCCGGACGGCGTCAAGACTGTGGAGAAGTCTAACTGGACTGGAAGAGGGCTTGTGATTCCAAGATCACTATTTGCTGAGACCCGTTCACGTGCTGAGCTGGGAAGTACGGGGGTGTATATTCTGGTCGGACCAGATGAAAAGTCCCAGCTTCCCCGCGTGTATGTGGGAGAAGGCGATCCAATTGGCCCGAGGCTGGATCAGCACGCGAAAAATAAAGATTTCTGGACTCAGGCAGCTGGTTTCACAAGCAAGGATCAAAACCTGAATAAGGCTCACATCCAGTTTCTTGAATACCGGCTTATCGACCTGGCAAAAACTGCAAAAAGATGTGTGCTCGACAATGCCAACACTCCACAACCACCTTCCCTGTCAGAAGCAGATATAGCTGAAGCTGAAGGTTTTCTTGCAGATATCCTGCTCTGCCTGCCAGTGCTGGGATATGGATTTTTTGAAGCAGCCCCTGCACCCACACAGACCACTCTCGAATTCACATTGAACGCCAAGGATATAAAGAGCAAGAGGGTACCAGACAACCACAGGTTTTGTCGTGCGAACAGGTTCACAAGCAGTTAAGAGTGAAACAAAATCAATTCATGCCTACCTGAGTGACATGCGCCGTTCACTGGTTGAACAGGGTGTCTTTGTTGACAACGGCCATTACTATGAAATGACACAGGACTATACCTTTAATTCCCCTTCGACGGCAGCTGGTGTGCTTCTCGGAAGAGCGGCAAACGGCCGTACCGAGTGGAAAACCGCTGACGGACATACGCTAAAGTCCATTCAGGATGCGGAGGTGGATACATGATCCACGACCTCAAGCCCTACCCCGCATACAAAGATTCCGGCGTGCCGTGTTGGACACATTGTTCTCACTCACTTATTCGTAAGGCAATATACCTACCATTTTCATGAACTATCTATTCGGGTCTATCTCTGAACGATCCAGCGAAAAGTTATAAGTCCAAATTTCTGCGCTGTGTACGTTTTAATCTTTATACACAGCTAAAATTAAAAAACAGGTTCATATGAGATGAATGAACTTATTCTACCCTTAGTTCCAAAATTTTAAGCGCATATCCATATTTCCACAAATCTGTTATGTCATTTGACTGTGGTTTTGGAATTTGAAACTGGAGATTATGTGGTTAAGTTTAAGCACATCATTCAGCATCAAGCGGCTTTTGTGTGCCTAAAAACCCGGAACTTAGGTTCTACAGTAATCTCTCTTACATCCATTTCCTCAAAAAAACCCTGAAATCAGGATATTTTAACCTGCAAATCCCGGCATTCTCTATAAGCTCAAAGCCCTCATTCACGCTCTGATATACCTGTTTCCCAAGGGAGCAGTTCATAAGCTGGTTTTCGAGAAGACCTTTTGCCATCGGGTACTTGCGACGGATTTCAAAGACGTATTTTTCCGTTTTCTTCTTTGAAAATTGCACGAACCTGAGCAGAATGGGGGACTGGGGACGGGAATATTTCGGTCCCTATTGCGGGTATGCCCAGGAGTACCTGTTTTACCAGAAAAGGATTGAGGGTTTTGTTCCGCTTTATTAAATTACTTGAATAATCTTCTTATTTTACACTGCAATTTCCTGTACATATCGGCAAGATCAAAAAAGAAAGTCTATTTAACAGGTTGAATGTTATTTAACACAGATAACAATGATATCAGAACAAAGAAAAACTTCCCTTGAACAATATATTCACTCTTTTTTTAATAACCTGGAAATTTATGAAGATATTCATAATGGCAAAGGATACAAACAAGAAATAATTGCCGCAGTATGTAATTTCCTAAATTCAACGACTACAGATTCTGCTTATAAAGTGTATGAAACTTTTTTTAAGGCCTACTGGATAGGCACAAACGAAAAAGAAAATCCGTTTTTAATACTCATAGAAAAGGTAAAAACATTCGAAGAACTAGCAGGGAGATTGACCCCAAAACAGCGGGACCATTATATTCACAGTGTCTTTGTCTTTTTAATCGGTATAGCAATTTATGAACAGAACTCTAATTATAGAGAAATATTTAAAAAATATGCTCTTAACAAAAGTGAATATCCTAATTCCTACGATACAAACAATGAAGAATTTTTCTATCGCTGGGGGCTTGCATCTCTGTTTCATGATATTGCATACCCACTAGAAATTACTTTAGAGCAAGCAAAAAATTATGCTGCCTTTATATGCAGCTATCCTAAAACAGAAGACAATAATTTAAGAATAAAGTTAGAAATATGTAATTTTGAAGAGTTTAGAAAACTTCCGATAATAAACCCAGATATAAAGTATAAAGACAGTTTCATTGAAAAATATCCAAATTATGAAGAAGAATTCCGTAGTGATGCAATTGAAATTCTCTCTAAATCGATTACTACCAGTTTCAGCCTCAATTTTGATGATGTAAACGATAATATCAACAAGTTTATAGACACTATGAGAGAAGGAAGTTTCATCGATCATGGGCTATACAGTTCTGTAGTTATACTGAGCTGGTATCACTATCTGGTAAAAAGCACAAAATGGAATCCAGCATACTTTTATTATCCAATAGCTGACGCGGCAAGTGCAATTTTTTTACATAACTATTTTGAGCGTGGTCTGATGGAATATTTTAGCTTAGAAGCCTTTAATGCTAAAGTTCATCCAATTGCTTATCTGCTGATATTGTGCGACAATCTTCAAGAATGGAAAAGAGAGTTTTATGGTCAGGATTACAGCAAAAACAAATGTCCTTCTACAGACTTTAAGTTAACAATAGATAACTATACCTTGGAAATAATTTATGAGTTCTCTGATAACTATTTTAATGAGAGTAACTCCTCTGAAATAAAAGAGAAGATATATAAGCTACTAAAAATAAATGATGTTTTTGAAGATGGAATCACAATAAAAGAGGTTAATAGTGGCTAAGAAGAAAGTTTTTGTCAGTTTTGACTATGAAAACGATAAGCATTACAAATTTCTGTTAGAGGCCTGGAATGCAAACTCTTACTTTGATTTTAGTTTCTCTGATAAATCTGCGCATGAAATCAACAGTTACAACCTCGGCAGAAGAAAAGCAGGACTTTCAATCAAAATTAATGAATCCACATATGTTCTTGTGATAATAGGTAGAGAAGCGAATAAGCGCCATCCAGATTCCGAATTGATTGGAGATATCAATTGGATTAACTGGGAAGTAAACAAAGCAAAAGAGCTGAGAAAAAAGTTAGTTGCAGTGAAAATTGATAAGAGTTGTGAGTCCCCGCTTGCAATAATAAATTCCAGTGCAAGTTGGGCTATGAATTTCACGCCGGAAGCGATAATAAAAGCCCTGTCAAACTGAAGGTAATAGATTAAGGAAGGCAACTCTTGAATGGTATGCCCTATTTTTTCGAAAGCAGATGATGAAACAAACAATTATAGAGACTCGATATTATATCAAATATGTGTTGAGATTATAATAAGTTGAACTTATTTATTTTCCCTTTTTCAATTTTTGAACGTATACTTTTAGCGCGGTTATATGTTCTTACGGCGTACTCATTTTTTTTCATACTATTCAGCAGAGATGCATAATCTTCTAGGAGGCTAACAAGCTCAAGACTATTTTCTCTTATGGTTTTTTCCATAACTTCAATTGCTCGCTCATAATAAGGTCTAGCCTGGAGATACTTCCTTTGCTTATGGAAAAATATAGCCAAATTTTTAAGACAAACAGCTACTTTTGGGTGTTCAGGGCCAAGCGCTTTTTCAGTGATTTCCAAGGCACGAATATATAATGGTTCGGCTTCTGAAAATCTACCCAAATTACTATACACTCCAGCTAGATTGTTAAGGCGAGTACCTAAATCTGGATGTTTAGATCCAAGCGTTTTTTCAGTGATTTCCAAGGCACGAATATATAATGGTTCGACTTCTGAAAATCGACCCAAATTGCTATATACTCCAGCTAGATTGTTAAGGTAGATAGCTACATTTGGATGTTCAGGACCAAGTGCTTTCTCGGTGATTTCCAAGGCACGAATATATAATGGTTCAGCTTCAGAATACCTGCCCAAATCCCTGTAGACTGTCGCTAGACTGTTAAGGCAAATAGCTACATCTGGATGTTCAGGACCAAGTGCTTTCTCGGTGATTTCCAAGGCGCGGATTCTTAGTGGTTTGGCTTCTGAAAGTCGCCCTAAAATCTCTATAAACTCCAGCTAAGTTGTCGAGACGAGTGCTTACATCTGGATGTTCAGGGCCAGTGTTTTTTCTGTGATTTCCAAGGCACGGATTCTTAGTGGTTCGGCTTCTGAAAGTCGTCCTGAATCTCTATAAACTCCAGCTAAGTTGTCGAGACTCTCTGCTATGGCTGGATCATCCGGCTTCCAAAACGTTTTCTCTAATTTCTAATGCACGCACATGTAGTGATTCAGCTTCAGAATACCTACCCAAAGATCTGAAAAGTCTCGCTAAATTGTTAAGACTCTCTGCTATAGCTGGATCATCTGAATTTAATGTATTTTCTCGAATCTCTAATGCATGCAAGAATAGTGGTTCTGCTTCGGAGTACCTGCCTAAATCGCTATAAAGCTTCCCCTAAATTATTGAAACTCTCAAAAATACTCAAAATGCCCGGATTCCAGAAATTTCTTTCGAATATCCAATGAACCTTTCAAGAGGGACTCGCTTTCCTTAAAACGTGCAAGCTTATGTAAATAACTGCCAGTCGCATTTAGCAGTTTTGCAGATTCTTCAGTCTCTATATTCCAAAGTGCAATATATTCTGCACAGGTCTGAGCATGTGAAAGAAGCTTATCGCAAATTTCCCAATTTTTATACTCAACATCAGGGAACGCACAGTTTATAGCTTTAATGATACGTTCAATCCATAGGTACTGTTCATCTTTTTTCATTCCATCTCTGATAACAGCCTGTACAAGGCGATTAATATCGTAAGTACGGCAGCCAGCATCACAGTTGATTAAAGAGTACTGCCATAGTGGTTTAAGAACTTCATCAAAAACGAGGGGATCTGTATCAACATCATTAAATGCAGCAGAAATTAAAGGCCCTAATTCATGCCCACCTTTATAAAAGATTTCATAAGGGATTTCGTGAGGATGCAAAAAAGCACTTGCAAATAAGATATCTGCTGAAATTTCTGATTTATTCTTCACCTCCTCGAAATTAATCAACCAAGAGGCAAATATTGACTCTGGATATTTGTTCTTATCAATCAGAGATTTTCCTAATAACTTTAGACCACGTTTACTATAGCTGACTAGGTAGTCCTTAAAGCTGGAATTGTTTGCATAAATATAGGCTCCTGCTTTTTCCAAAGCCAAAGGAAGATAACCAAGTTCCTGAACAAGCTTTTCAAGCGCTTCAGCTTCCTGTTGATTTATATCTGCACGTCCAGTACGCTTTAGCATGTAATATTTAGCTTCTTCAGGAGACATCTCCTCCATTTCAACCAACTTTGTAATCTCAAGCGCATCAAAAACTTGTGCTCTTGATGTCAGGAGGATATTCCCTTTGGGATATGGAGGAAAATAATTCTTTACAAAAGAAGTGTCATCCGCATTGTCGAGAACAAGTAACCAGTTCTCGTGGGTTCTAAACCAGTTTAATACAGCTGAAACAATATTATTCTGGTCGGAGTGATTTTTAACCGGTAAATCCAATAATTTTGCAATATCGACGTAACCGGAAATTATCGAATCTTCAGAATCCGCTTTTACCCAGAATATAAATTCGTATTCATCACAATAACGATAGGTATATTCAACCGCAGTTTGTGTTTTCCCAATACCTCCGAGTCCGCACACTGCAATGGGTTGAGGTACAATTATATTCTCTGAAATAAGAGCTTCATGGATTTGTTTTAACTTATCTTCACGCCCTGTAAAACGAAAGTTCCTTGAGTAAGGAACGTTTGATATTGTTTTTGGGATAACCTCTTGATTCAATCTCTGCCAAGGAGCACTGGATTCAAGTAACCATTCTGTAAAAACTCTATAACTTTTAGATAAGTGAAAATCTGTCTTCAACTTTTTCTACCATTACTGCGATTTCTTCTCCATAGCATAATCAGGACTATGCTGAATTTGAACATCTTCAAAATAATCCTTCAGACTACAATTAGAAATGTCATAAACTTCGCTAAAAAGTTCCTCGAACATTGGTTGATAACCTTTAATTAATTTTTCAGAATTTCCAAACCGCCACTCTGCTCGAAGATCATCTCTGGATGATTCTATGCGTGAGGGAAGAGGGTAAACCAGAAGAGGACGTAAATCTTCAGATTTTCTACGATAATCCGTTGCCGCCCGAACAATTTCTGAAATTCCCATGTAATTTTGTCTATTTGGCGTAAAAACCGCTACCAATTCCTGTGGCATTAGCGAAGTACAGATTCCACTGATATCTGTATATCCCGTGCGAGAATCGATCAGTACGTATTTATACTCTCTCAACTAATTTTTCGGCAAATGAGATAAACAAATAAGGAGATCGATTATACAAATCTTCCCAATTGAAGGTGTTAACCTTTGTAGAGTAATTTTCATCAAAGCATCCAGCCTTAAGCAAGCTAAGATGAGGAATGTCAGTTTCAATCACAAACTTTTCGAGGTCAATATTTTTTAAAACTTCATTTGCGTTTTTTTCAGATCCTCCATTACAATCTATATTTATATTAAGTGTTAGACGTTCGAACTCTAAGAATAAATCAATAAGACCTAGATGCAGGGTAAACTCATTCACAGACTCATTTGAGTTCCCGTATCTTCGCTTAAATTTATCATGGAAAAATCGATGAAGACCGGGAGCCTCCAGATCCCAATCAATCATCAAAACCCCCTTACCTTTTGATTGTCTTTCTGCGAGAATGCAAGCAACATTACTCAAAGCCATTGATCTCCCAGTTCCACCTTTGTACGAGTAAAAAGTAATTATTTCTCCAGGTGTACTTGATGACATAATTATTACACCCCACGCCCGGGAAAAGGAGATATAGGTTTACTAGACTTTTCTTCCCATGACTCTATTTCTTCCTCGGAAGGTAGACTAAAAGAGTCACATCCACTACATGGATTGATATCTCGCTCTTTAAAAGCTTTCTCGTAATCACAAATAGTTTCAGCAATTTTCTCAATTTCAACAGCGCATTTCTTTATTTTTTTTATGTGTGGACTAGCTGTTGTGAGTCTTGAAAAATCACAATAATGGATAGAATTTGTAATTTTTGAAGGTATTTCTTCCTTATCACCACGAAAGATGATGGGAATGAGCATTCCTTTATTTTTAGCTCTACCCCCCAACATTTTGATACGTTCATTTTCTATATATTCCATTGCCATGTACTCCCGTTCACAGTAAAGATGATCTTTATGTTTGTAGCTCGGAGTGTAAACTACAATCATGCAAATACTGTTACAAATAGCACAAGACAATTCCTCATTGTAATGGCAACCAGAGCCCAATCGATCCATGTCAATATAAACTTCTTTGTTGTTATAATTCGGAGAATGTAGGTTGATATAACTTTGGAGAGTATCTCTAAGCTGCACGAGGAATGTCCTCATAAAATCGCTGTTACTACTGCTATGGCTTATGAAGCATGAGTACTTGAATGGCATATTAACACGTTCTTATGGTCGCTAAATGTGAATCCAGTTACATACTCAAATAATTGAAATATTAATAATTTTACTTATCTAAAAATAAATCTAATAATGGTAACATTTTAATATTTTGGTTTGACCTCATTCCATTTAACTTATTCTAAAAAATCCTACACCAACTTCATAGAATATCGTAATTTTTTCTGAACTTTTCAATGGATGATATGTGTAGTCTCTCAATAATAAGTTGAGATTTTACTAAGACGTTCATACACTTGCATTCACTCTCATTTTCTCGCGTACATTTTAATTTTCTGTGCACAGCTAAGTTTGGAAAACAGGTGCAGATGAACAAGCTGATTCTAAAATGAGATCTAAACCAGCTAATTGGGCACAACTAATTTCCAAAACAGACTTACATCCATTTCCTCAAAAA
>CAVRJG010000057.1:0-8119 GCA_963721455.1 uncultured Methanosarcinaceae archaeon | reverse complement strand
CAAAAATAGACTGATATTTGACGAAGGCTTTAATTATCTGCTGGAACTGCCGGGAATAAACAGAGAAATTATTCTTATGCATCTGCATGAATGGAAAAACTCAAAACCAAAGGAAATTAATGGAGAAAATGGACTATATTATAAAATGATAGAGCATGCTAAAAGCAGAAGAGATATGCCAAATACCATCGGTAACATTGACGATCTTAGTGAAATCGTTTTTAAATTTAACCCCTACTTGGTGCTAAATGAATATAATTCAAATGACAAACCATGGAAAAAGCTACTTATTAAGATAGATACAGAATACCCTCTCAAGAATATAAACATACAAAAAGAGAAAAGTTATTGGGCTACTTTTAGTAAGTCAATTATATCAATTGCAAACTTTCTGTCCAAGTTCAGTACAATTGATGAGTTTAATGAGTTTGTAGATCCTTTCAATAAAAATGATGACACCAGGATAGCTTTAGCTCTTCTTTTAGAGAGTCAAATATCCGGATACGGCTTTGTTCTGGCTTGTGATTTCCTGAAAGAAAATTACAGTCCTCAGTATGCTAAGCCAGATACACATATCAAGGACATTTTTAAGGGATTGGATCTGTCGCTAATCAAAGATACAACAAAGCATGAGGACATACAGATATTTAGAGATGTAATGAAATATTCGAGATCGATTAAAGAACTACCTTATGAAGTGGATAGACTTTTTTGGCTCATCGGCAGTAGGGATTTTTACCTCTGCACTGATTTGCCTGAGTACAAGGAAAACAAGAAAAAAGCTTCTAAGAAAGAATTTATTAAAAGAGTACGAAATTTAATTGATTTGAACTACGACATGTCTTAAATGCAGCTTGCACTTCACTTTTGGGTCTTTTTCTCGGTCGCCGGCGAGCGGCCTTTGCGAGCGTACAAGACACGTTAAAGACTGCTATTACGGTTTTTCAGGTTTTCGAAAAAAACGTTCTTTAAGGTTGCGACCGAATTTTTTCAAATCAGTTCTTTTTGTCGGTTCAATTTAATTAATAGGTTTCGAAGTTGGCCTGTCCCACTGACGAAAAAAGATATTAAAATAGTTATTCGAAGGCTTATTTTCAGCTTTTTCTAACAGCCGTTAAAATATTAATAACGATTTGCGGCGCGTATAATCGGTATTTAAAAGCGTAATATTTAGTGAGTTAACTGTAGTTAAGATTGCTTCATATTGGCTTTTATATTTTGCAGTTTAAATAAATGTAAAGATTTAATGGGGATGGGGAGGAGCCTCTATAAAATGACAGCTCTTAAAGCTTCAGGTGCAGTATGCAAGGATGCGGATGGAGAGAAAAATGTAGAAGATTTACTGCCTTTAGAAGATGTACCGGATGTAGAAGGCGCACCAGGCATAGAAATTGTACCTGAAGATTTCAAAGCCATCCGGAACCCCATTCTGCGCTATGCACTGCTCCTGTTTCCGTGGCTGATCCTGCTCATCATAATATATATACTGACAAATTACCCGCTTATTGCTGGAGTGGTGATGTATACCTCAGGAATGCTGGCAGCAGCCCTGAGCCTTTTTGCTTTTTCCGTACTTATAAAAATGATACCGGAAACTTTCCGTAACCTCTGGCGCCGGAAGATTGTCGTGGGGGCTTACCCTCGGGATTCATTTCAAAAAATTCCCTGTGAGAAGGGGTCCGAAATAGCAGCCCCTGAAACTGGGCGGCTTAAAGAAAGATTCCGCCAATTCATGCAGGAACTGCAAAAAATGCTGAACCACTCCTACCAGTGGGCTATGGGTGTAGCCTTTTCCCTGCTGGTGTTTACCTGGCATTGGAGTAATCCGATCGAGTTTTTTATTGCTTTTATCATAGGACTTATGGCCTGGAGGATGCTTATAACCTCCATCTATATCTGGAAACTGGGAAAAGAATTTCTCCTTGAGCCGCAGCTCGGGCATCCGGACAGGTCCGGCGGGCTCTCTCCCCTGGGTAATCTCTGCCTGTGGAATGCTTTTATAATCACCATACCGGCAATACACCTGGGCGGCTGGTCTATCCTGAGAATTTTTACGGAAAAAGGGAGTCCCTTTTTCGAAATATCAGAAGAATATGCTCCCCTCTACCTGTGGCTGCTCTTAATTCTTGTGCCTTTTGCACTTGTAACTTTCTTCCTGCCTCTATTGAAAGTGCACTGGATCATGGAGGAATGGAGAAATCGGAAACAGGCACGATTGGATCAACTCGAACACTCCATTAACCAGCTGGAATCCAGGCTGCTGAATGAAGCGGAAAAGCTGGACCAGAAAGAGTTTGAAAGCATCCAGAAGGAGCTGGAGATGATGCAACAGGTTTACATGCGGAACGAGAAGCTCCCCGTATGGCCCTTCAACATGGGAATTATGCTAAAGCTCCTGGTTTCACAGACCGTACCTGTCCTGGGCATTATCTCCCAGGTAATGTCATTGATTAAACAGGTCACTAGCTGACAAAATAAGGAAAAAAGGAAAACAAGGGCACAATTTTTCCGTGCTTTCCTTGTTTTCCGTAGTTATAGAGGCTTGAATGAGTTTTTCCGTGCCCTTTGTGGTTATAAACATGGAGTGAGTTAAACCACTGAAAGCACGGAAAACACGGAAGGAAAACAGCCCGGAATACATTTTTACTGCTTTTATCCTTACTTATTTTCTGTTACTGTGAATCTCATAATGAACTCCGTCCCATTGCTTATTTTCAGTTCAAATTCCCCATCTAACTGATCTACGAGAGAAGCTACCAGCTGAAACCCAAGACTATCAAGATCTTCAATATCAAGGTTTTCAGACATACCTATCCCATTATCTGAAACAATCAAAATAAATCTTGTATTCTTATAGCCTTCGTTTTTGCTTTCGTCTCGGCGGTTTACACGTTCTGTGTCTTCTTCTCTAAGGAGTTTGACCAGGATTTCCCCTTCATCTCTGCCGGGAAATGCATGTTTGAGAGAGTTGGAAACAAGTTCATTAACAATCATTCCTAATGGGACTGCAGTGTCCATATCAAAGAAAATATTCTCTTCCAGATCCATGCTTAAGGTGGTATCGGCATTTCCGAGTCTATATGTCAGAAAAAGATTCCTGGCGAGTTCCTCAATATACGACGAAAAGTCAATTGTATCTATATCTGCACCTTTGTACAGTTCCTCGTGAATAAGAGATATGGATATCAATCTATCCTGGCTTTCCCTGAAGGCGGCGAGAACCTCCGAATCCTTTATACACTCTCTATTGTTGAACTTCTCAGCCTGAAGGTCAAGAAGGGAGGAGATGACCTGCAGGTTATTTTTGATTCTGTGGTGAATTTCCTTTTTACGGGCAATCTCGATATTTGCGAGTCTCTCTTCATTCTTCTTCTGCTCCGTCAGGTCTGTGACCACGAGGCACCAGGCACTCGGAGATCCCTCAGCCTGCAATGAGCTAATGGACATATATACGGGCACAGGTGCCGCCCCCTCAATCCTGAGGTTGATCTCTCCACTACTCTTCTCATGCTGCATGAGTGCCTTAAAGGCGATCGCGTTCTCAGGCACAATGGATCGATAGATAGATGTGCCTACTATATCCTGTAGAGGCATCCTCAAGAGCTCTGCAAAGTGACGGTTACAATAAAGGATAGTGCCGTCGAAGGTCAGGGTGGCAGTGCCTTCATTCATAGTCTCCACCAGGACACGATAGGCGTAATCGGCACTATTCAGGGTGAAAATCATCTCCCCTTCTGGTCCGGGTATCACAAGGGCGTCCAGATCCCCCTCGCTGATGGCACGTCTGAGTTCCTCAGCCTCTTCCAGACGTGCTTTCAGGCTGTGTACTTCATCTTGTAATGCACGATTTTCATCTAACAGCGCCTGATGTGGTATAGGCTCCTGACCTTTTGCCACTTTAGAACTCATATTTTACACTGTCCTTCTAAAGGTCGATTATTCTTTATTATCCTTGAATTTCAGGTCCATTCCAACCAGAACTCTCTCGGTATCCGACATGCTACCTATGAGCTTCCTCAAGGGTGGCGGAAGCTCTTTAATGAGGGTGGGAGCTGCCACTATCTGACCATCTTTGGCGAAGATCGGATACTGATATATATCGATAACCTCTAGCTGGTACTTGCCGGGCAGGTGCTCTTCACATATGCGTTTGATATTATCTATCGCCTGCACCGATTTCGGGCCCATCCCCGCAACAAAAAGGCGCAGAACGTATTTGCCCTCTCCTGTCTTTGCCAGGGCCTCCTCAAAGGCTGCTGTGGAGTCCTTGACGTCCGATATCTCGGTTTTTTCATTCTTGGTCATTGAGCATCACTTCCCAGGAAGCAGATCCAGGCCTACAAGAACGCGCTCTGTATTAGAGAGGTCTCCTATTATCTTTTTTATTGGCTGAGGAAGTTTTCGAACCAGCGTCGGAATGGCTAATATCTGATCTCCCTTGGCTAGCTGCGGATTTTCCAGCAGATCTATAATCTCGATCCTGTACCTACCGCCCAGATGTTCCTCGCAGATTTTCTTTAAATTGGCGAAAGCCGCCAGGCTCTTCTCGGTCTGTCCAGCCACATATAGTCTCAAGATGTAAATGTCCTGATCAGGCATAGTACCGGACTCAACAGGATCAGGTCCGTCATACTTTTGTTCTGCATTTTTCATCAAATCTCCACCACTTGAACCTGAGGAGGCTACCCCTTTCCTGAACAGGCTCTTTCCCTAAAGCTTTTGGAATCCATATATTATATTAATGTGGTTATGGGACAAAGAAAATATCCATTTACCCGGTTTATTATATAGTCACCTTTAGATAGAGGTGTGCAAATCCATGACATTCAGAACCCTCTTTGGATTGGAGAGGCTTTCAAAACTTATTTTCCTTGGGAACTTCGTCATCCTAAGAGTGGAAATGGCTATGATCTGATCTTCTGGCTAGACCGAAATTCCCTGTTAGGTCTATGACCTCGATATTGCACTTTCCAGCGAGCGTTTTACGGCAGATCTCTTTCGGTTTGTCAAAGGCCAGTTGGCTCTTCCTGTTATTGCCTGCCACAAAGAGTATCGGTTCGTAAATATCCTTATCGTGCTGGGCTTTCCTGGCCGGAGTCACTCGGTTGCTCTGTATCCTCCATCTAAGTCTCCCCTGCTCATTTAGGGCGAGTCAGCCTTCCTTATGCGTGCCATCTTGCTTTTGCTATTTTCGAGCGCCTCACTCCTCAGTTCATCCTCGGAGGTAAGCTTATCCAGATTCTCTTTCTGCTTCTCAAACTCATAGTTCAAAAAAGCTATCTGGGCATCCAGGGATTTGAGTTTGCTCTCAAGTTCTCTCTTCCTCCGCGCAGCATTCTGGCTTTGAGCTACAGCCTCATCCATTTCCTTCGACTCCTGGGCAGCTCTGGACGAGCCCATCAGCAGTCCTCCTGAAGGTCCCACGTAGACATCCTGGATTTTCACGCCATGATCAGTTAGCAGGTATTCCCTGATCTGGTTGGAGTGCTCCATGCCCCTGGACTTGATTACCGAGACTCCACGGTTGCGCTCGTTGTCATTCTCGAAGAAGCGGAGGTTAATCCAGGTATCTATAAGGGAAGATATTCCTTCGGCATTTATGCCCTCGATGTTCTCGTGCTCTACCAGGCTGGTACACATAGCAGTGATATTCTTGAGCTTCAAGTAATCTATGAGTTTGGTGAGCGTGAACTTGACATCGGTCTGAGTGCCAACGTTGGTCATGTTGGATATGGGGTCTATTACCACGATGGCTGGCTCGAATCTATCTATGAGCCTGTGCATTGCTATCAGATGCATCTCCAGACCGTATGCCATTGGCCTTGAGGCACTGATTTGCATAAGACCAGAGTCGATATGAGGCTGGAGGTCTATGCCTATAGATCTCATGTTCCTGATGATCTGGCCTGGTGACTCCTCGAATGCAAAGTACAGGCAGCGCTCTCCTCTATTGCAGGCAGCTCTCGCAAACTCGGCTGCAAAGCTGGTCTTGCCTGTGCCTGCAGTTCCGGAAATCAGGATGGAAGTGCCGCGATAGTAGCCCGTGCCTCCAAGCATTGTATCCAGGCGCTCTATTCCAGTAGATATTCTCTCTTCGGATGCCTCGTGTTTCAGGCTCAGTGAAGTTATAGGCAGGACCCATATCCCATCGTCCTCTATCAGGAAAGGATACTCGTTGGTACCATGTTTCGAACCTCTATACTTAATGATCCTCAGGCGCCTGGTTGCTATCTGGTTCTCCATCCTGTTATCGAGTAAGATAACGCAGTCTGCAACGTACTCTTCGAGTCCGTATCTGGTAAGGGATGTTTCTCCCCGTTCGCCAGTAACGATGGCTGTTACACCCTTATTCTTTAGCCAGCGAAAGAGCCTGCGAAGCTCAGAGCGCAGTATGGCTTCGTTCTTGAACCCTGAGAAGAGTACCTCCAGGGTATCCAGCACCACACGTTTGGCTCCTATGGAATCTATGGCCAACCCGAGCCTTATGAACAGGCCCTCAAGGTCATACTCGCCAGTCTCTTCAATCTCACTGCTATCGATGTAGACGTAATCGACTACCAGCTTGTTTTTGGCCGCCAGGTCATCAAGATCAAATCCCAGAGAGGCAAAATTCTTAGTCAGCTCTTCTTCGGTCTCCTCGAAGGCCATGAAGACTCCTGGCTCACCGTACTTTTTGGCTCCCTTTATCAGGAACTCCATGGCTAGAAGGGTCTTTCCTGAGCCCGCACTTCCACATAACAGGGTCGGCCGACCCTTCGGCAGTCCGCCATAGGTAATATCATCCAAGCCGTTTATGCCTGTTAGGGCTTTCTCCAGACGTTTTTCTTTTAGAGTCGTGCTCCTTTCTTCAATCATTTAATGCCCCTCTTTAACTCAGAAATTAACTGCGCTTTTTATGTGTTTCTCAAATGTTCTCATCCAATTCTTAGCAAACAGAATCGAAAATACTCTCTTTTGCGTACCTCAGGTGAGGAAATAATTTTATATTCCCTCTCTCCAGGTAAACACCTATATCAGAAACAAACATTTTGAGGACATTTTTTGCCTTTTCAATAACCTCTGGTTATTATGTGGCCTACGTACAAAAATTTAGTTATTCTCCGGATTGAGGAGAGCGGAGGCAAAAACATTGTCCCAGGGGTCCGGTTCCTCTTTTCCTATCTCTTATAATTTCTATTATCGACTTGGTGTATACCGGATTCTTCAGTTCTTTCGAGGATAGGTCGTGTCCGTGAGTTATTGATCAATTCCGAAAAAGCGAGTACATCTCATGTATTTGACAGAAATGTAGAGAGATTCTTATGCCTACGGTTTTCAATAACTCACGCCCATTACCCGAGGGTAGTGTAATGTTTATAAAAATATTTTTATAAACATTAATTTATACTAGACGGTCTTAACACCTTTGATGAATATATTATAGGAAATCTCGGATAAAAACACAATAATTCGTGTCACATGCATCGAGACAAAGTGTTTTATAGTACTTGCAACCACTTTTGCACCAAGTAAACAAACTACGGCAGATCGTGTAAGAAAACCTTCCCTAAGCGTCCAGAATGACTTCTATGGTATTCCCAAAACAATGAGGTTCTCTTAAGCTACCCACATCTTTATTACCGAGTATTCACGCAACCCGCTAGATCTGGTGAGATATAAAAATATGCCAGCTTACATGTCAGCCAGCAGGCACGCCAGGCAATCCCGTAAACAGTATCACAAGCCACCGGGTAGAGAGAACCGAATTACTTTCCGGAACTCAAGGGTGGTTTGTTTGGCTACGGATACCATTTTGCTAGTTCGACGCGCCTTCTACATACCCGCCAGCGTCAAAGCTTGCGGAGTTGCTTCTTTTAAACCCAATGATCCAATTGAAAGAATCTCAAATACACAGGTTTGTCTACGTTTAGACCACACATCCGTGCCTGGAGACAGGTAACCCTTAGTCTTCGCAAATGAGAAGGACAAAGGCGTTTTCATGGTTATCGTTAACCTTGTTTTTTCGATTGTTGCCGTTTTTCGTATCCGGAAAGCAAAACGGAAAAGACTGAAAAACAAATGTGGTAAAAAGGTCTTAGGATAATGTTTTCAATTATGCCTCTGTGTTTCTCACGGTTTT
>CAVRJG010000056.1:0-113969 GCA_963721455.1 uncultured Methanosarcinaceae archaeon | reverse complement strand
CTTGTTTTACTCTTTTGTATTCTTTTTAAGTAGGCATATCCTTGGTATACAGTTAAATAAGGAGTCTGTTTTTTGTTCTTAATCTGCTTGGCTTTATGGTTGCGGTTGCTTCTTGATTGGTCTAATTTTTTTAAAATTCGTTTTTCTGATTTCACACCTTTCAGCCCCACGTTTTACAAATTCATTATTCTTCAGCCCTATGAATGCGTTTACCACCAAATGCATGAATAGTTCTTGTTCCGGCAATACACTTTCCCCACTGTTCTGTCCCCTTCGGAACGAACAATTCGTCACCCGGATTAAGAACAAATTCCTCGTCATTTATTATTGCTGTATACTGACCACTGACACAAACCGTGTACTCATCAAATTCATGAGTATGTTTCTTAGAAACCCTGTCAGAATAACAGGTCCAGAAAGCCATCTGACTGCCTTCTGCACCTTCGTAAAAATAGCCGTCAATATCTTCAGTATTTTGCTCCTTACTGCTGATATGATTACTTTTACTTTTCATAAACTCCGGAAAATCTTTCATGTCTAAGAACTCCTTTATTAAAGTAAAAATTAATTCATTAAAAAAATCAGAACTTACAATTTAGTAGCTATGATGAAACCAGATTAAAATAGTTTCCGTCTTCAGTTTTCATCATTTCAATATCTCTACGGGCAAAGTCATTATCACATGAAAGCCAATCCTGCCATGCCTCTTTTAAACACTTTAATTCTTTACATTCCTTTATGCTAACCGAATCGGAAGTTTTCCATATATTATTGAAGAACCTAAAAGATGAACCATGAATTCATCTATTCTTTATGAAAACGCTAACTTCACAATCAGGGGAAAACAACCCATAGAGAACTTGTATTCCTTGTTCGCAAGTTGAGGCAACATAAAGCAGTAAATTAAAAAAATATCATAGTATCTAATGCTATTGATTCTATATTTGACATAAAAGCGGGTTTATATTAGCCAAAAAACAATTCAGCATTCGCAGGCATTTCAACATATTTATTACTTCAGCAGACATCAAACTATTAACATCAAACTATTGGGGTGAACAAATGCCAGCAAGAAAAGTAAAGAATGATAATAAAGAAAAAGAATTCATGGAAAAACTAGAATCAGTAGAAGAAAAAAGAGAAGGTGCAGTAGAACAAATAAACATAGAAGAGGAACCCGATGAAAGTAAAAGGCCTAAATAAACAGTATATTACAGACAAAAGACTTGATTTAATATTTTTAATGAGTTAAATTCATTTACATTTATATCTCTTTTTTATAGAATCAAAACGGAAGAAGAATAAGCCTTTTTTATCAAAGAACTGCCATACAGACTAAATCCAATACCCAATCTAAGTATATTAGAAACCCTGTCAGAATAACAGGTCCAGAACGCCATCTGAATGCTGTCCACACCTTCGAAAAAATAGCAATCAATATCTTCAGTATTTTGCTCCTTACTGCTGATATATACTGCTGATATGATTACTTTTATTCTTCATAAATTCAGGAAAATCTTTCACGCCTAAGACCTCCCTGTATTAAAACAGAAATTGACTCGTTAAAAACTTCTTTACAATTTAGTAGCTATGAGTGAAACCATATTAAAGTAATTTCCACCCTCAGCTTCCATCATTCCAATATCTCTACGAGCATAGTCGTTATCACACAAAAGCCAATCCTGCCAGGATTCTTTTAAGCAATTTAATTCTTTGCACTCTTGAATACTTACCGAATCAGAAGTTTTCCATAGATGATACCACCAGTCACATGAGTGTAGTGTTAAAGTCATATCATCACACCAGTATGGTACTAATTCTGCCGGAACTCCATTTGTAAATTCCTGCTTCAAGCCCGGAACTGCAACTGCTATTTGCCCTCCTTTTTTTACAAGTGGAGCAAAATACTTTGTCAAATAATCTGCTTCGACCCCAAAATAATGATAGGCATCTACACTTATAGCAAGATCAAAAAACTCATGTGCAAATGGTAAATCATGTGCTTCTGCATGTATTGGTATTATTTTATCTTCCAGCCCCATTGACTTGATCCTTTCATAATTTTCTGTTGCACTAATCCAGAGGTCAGTAGCAAAAACTGTAACATCGTATTCTTTTGCTAAGAATATCGAAGTAAGCCCTTTCCCACAACCGAGATCAAGTACTCGCATGCCTTTTTCAAGCTTTAAAGATTCAGACAGTTCCTCGAGAATTTTCAATGCATTAGGACCCATCATATTTTCTTTAACAAAATCAGTGTCATATTTGTTGCTTTTTATCAACTTCATCTTGACCACTTTTCGTTTATCTATTCCATATTATTCTATACAGTTTTGTCTTTATAATTGCTGTGGGCATATCATGTGGACGTAAATATTTACACCCGATTTATCCAGATTTTATTTTAAAAAAAGACGAATTGAATACTCCCAGGAGTTATTCGAAAGACAAAGCTATAACTTTGGAAAAATGAGTCCTCGTGAGCGAGCGAAGCGAGATAAAAGGACGATGGGTTTCCGAATATCAATTATGAAAAATGAGCAAGATTCTAAGCCATAAGTTAGTCCGCTTGAGCGAGCGAAGCGAGTGAAACGGACCCCGTGCTCCCGAAGCGGAACTCGGGTGGCGCAACTCGGGTGGCGCAACTGGGTGAAAAGAAGATTCGGGAAAGAAGGAGAATTTTCGTCCCCTTCCTTTTGTTTTAATTTACGCCTTTGCTTTCATTTTGTCTATTATTATGTAGTCCTTAATGGCACTTACGGAATCGAAAGGAACAAGGATATAGTTGTCCACTTTTTTGTACCTGGAAGTGTCAAAATTGACATTCGGGGTGACTATCAGGTCAATGATATTTCCCCCTTTAATCTCGACTACAATGTTGCTCAGCGTTCCTATCTCCGTTCCGTCGGTAGCCATTACCTGCTTATTGAAGAGAAGGTTCCTTGCAAATACTTTAGACATATTTATCGTATCTCCGGTCTCAGTGTGTTATGCGGGTTTGGATAAAGCTGGCTTTCCACTTTGAATATTTTATGTAATTTGAAACCATATTCTTTAAAACTTTTTCCCTTTAAGAATTGCTCCTTTAAAGAGTTACTCATTTTATTTTCTTACCTGTAACCAACATAAGCACCTGATTCTGTTATTTTCTGGCCTCCCTTGAACTGCGCTTCTATCTTTTCATAGAACTGGGCAATATTTTCCGTAATGGTGGGCTTTACCTTCTTCAGAGCTTCCCTGAAGTGCCTCATTTCGATTTTTTCTATATCGAAATTCTCCCTGAGGGCAATCATTACGGCTTCCCTGCACACTGACTGAATATCAGCACCCACATAACCTTCAGTTACATCGGCAAGAATTTCAAGGTCTACATCCTCAGCAAGGGGCGTATTCTTTGTGTGGATCTTAAATATCTTGAGCCTGCCTTTGCGGTCAGGAGATCCCATATAGACCAGCCTGTCAAAACGCCCGGGCCGCAGGATTGCAGGGTCCAGAAGGTTAGGGCGGTTGGTTGCGGCAATAACCACCACATCTTTATGGGACTCAAGCCCGTCCATCTCTGTCAGGAGCTGGTTCAGCACCCTCTCTGAGGTGTGGCTGTCTGTGGATTCCATGCCTTGCATAGAGGCAACCGAATCGATCTCATCAAAGAAGATTACACACGGAGCAACCTGACGTGCTTTCTTAAAGGTTTCACGGATAGCTTTTTCCGATTCTCCAAGCCATTTCGAGAATATCTCAGGCCCTTTGACGCTTATGAAGTTGGCATTTGACTCCTTGGCTACGGCCTGGGCTATCAGAGTCTTTCCAGTCCCTGGCGGGCCATAAAGCAGGATTCCCCTCGGAGCCTTTATACCCATCTGAACAAACTTTTGCGGACTTTTAATGGGCCACTCGACAGCTTCAATGATAGACTGCTTTGCTTCATCCAGCCCTCCCACATCGTCCCAGTTAACTGTGGGCATTTCCACGAAAATTTCTCTCAGAGCCGAGGGCTCGGCTTCCATCAGGGCATCTTCAAAGTTTTTCTTGGTTACAAAGATTTTTTCCAGTCTTTCCGGTGGAACCGGTTCCTTTTCGAGGTCAAGGTCAGGCAGGTTTTCCCTGAGGCACCGCATGGCAGCTTCCTGCACAAGAGCCAGAAGGTCCGCGCCCACAAAGCCCTGGGTCCGTTCAGCAAGGTACTTCAGGTATTTATTTGTCTGCTCTTTCCTTTCCCTCTCCAGGGCAGCCTCATCAGCTTCGATTTCGGCTTCTCCTCCACCGGCTTCCCCATCTCTCTCGATGGGCATGCCCCTGGTGTGGATTTGAAGGATCTCGTACCTGTCATTGGTATCAGGCACACCTATATGGATTTCCCTGTCAAAACGGCCTGGCCTCCTGAGCGCAGGGTCGATTGCATCCACGCGGTTGGTGGCCCCTATAACCACAACCTGTCCTCTCTCTTCCATCCCGTCAAGCAGGGTCAGGAGCTGGGCAACCACTCGCCTTTCCACTTCCCCGGTTACGTTTTCTCGTTTTGGAGCAATGGAATCAATTTCATCAATGAAAATGACCGATGGTGCGTCCTGAGTTGCCTCTTCGAAGATCTTTCTGAGCCTTTCCTCGCTTTCTCCATAGAACTTCCCCACGATCTCAGGGCCGGCAATGTAATGGAAACTTGCTCCGGATTCATTGGCTACGGCTTTTGCAATCAGGGTTTTTCCGGTCCCTGGCGGGCCGTGGAGGATAACTCCCTTCGGCGGCTCTATATTAAGGTGGCCGAAAAGCTCAGGATGCTTCATGGGCATCTCTATTATTTCCCGGACACGCATGATCTCCTGTCCCAGGCCTCCTATGTCTTCATAGGTGGTTACACCCCGGGTTGCTTTTTCGTAACCCTGAACCGGCTTTTTCCGAAGTTCGATGACTGTTGCTTCCGTGATAAGGACAATTGTGTTTGCAGGGTCGGTCTCAACGGCAACCAGGGGGATTACCTGGCTTGTTGTCAGGGATTCAGTCATTGGCTGAGACATGGAGTTGATTATAGGAATGATGTCTCCCCTGAAAACCGGCCTTTTGAGGATATGCCGTTTTATGATCTCATTTGCATGTTCCCCGAACTGAAGTTCAGGCCCCCCCTGTATCATGCTTTCCGGGAGCGCCAGAATAAGTTTTTTTGCCTCCGGGGCTTCCACCTTTTTGATGGTTACCTTCTCTCCTATGGAAACTCCTGCATTTTGCCGGATGAAGTTATCAATTCGCACGATTCCCTGTTCCCAATCCTGCCTGTCAGCTCTCCATACCTTTGCCGTGGTCTTTTTCTTCCCCCTTATTTCCACGATATCGCCTGGCGAGAGCTGAAGTTTCAGTAAGGCTGTAGGGTCGAGTCGGATAATTCCTCTTCCAAGGTCAATAGGATATGCCTTTTCAACCTTCAACTGTATTTCTTCCATAGATCATCCCAAAAATAGTTGTCTTTTTGATTGTTACTTTTATTTAATAATTACATAAAATGAACAGATACCGGATTTTTCAGATTTTTCCGGACTGCGTATTATGGAACTACCTGTTTTCTCTATTAGATGCTCTTTTTATTTCAATGCCTGTGATCGGGGAGATTTTTATCCCGGAGGCTTTGCTGTGGAATACCCGGGACCTTGAATTTTCTGTCCGGTATTCCTATCCGAAAACCCCTTTTATGGCCTGTATCCCTATCCATACAATTATTTTTTCGGTTAGAGGTATATTTGATAATCAGTTATTTGTATTATATAATGCCCGGGATATTATCCTCTATACCCTCCATTTATTAAATATGTTTACCCTCCATTCCATTTTCCTCTGAGGATTAATATATCTAGAAATATATCTAGACCTTCTGTGTATAAAATTGTTTGATATTATTCAAACTCTGATCCCATTCGAACTTTATTATTCAGACCACAATGTCACCCAGACCTTTGTGCCTTTTAGATTTATTACCACAAGCATCCAGGAATATTACCACAGGTATCCAGGAATTTGACAGCATGGACCTTGAAATCGCGCAGAACAGGATTATTGACTTTATCCGGAACGAAACACGTAAAGCAGGTGTAAATGGGGCCGTTGTAGGCATCAGTGGGGGAATAGATTCAGCCCTTGCCGCAGCACTCGCCGTAAAAGCCCTCGGAAAAGATAAGGTGCTCGGAATCCATATGCCTGAATCCGGCATTACCCCCGCTGCAGACAGCAAAGATGCAAAAGCTCTTGCAGACTGGCTCGGGATCGAGTTTCGGACAATTGATATCTCAGGAATCATTTCAGCTTTCATGGCTGCAGTCCCTCAGAGTGAATCTGCAGATAAACTCTCCAGAGGCAACCTTAAAGCAAGGGTCAGGATGTCTCTTCTCTATTTCCATGCAAACCGGATGAACCGTATGGTCATCGGAACCGGCAATAAAACCGAGATCCTGCTCGGCTATTTCACGAAATATGGAGACGGAGGCGTTGATCTTGAACCCATAGGCGGGCTTTACAAGACCGAGGTCTGGGAGCTTTCTCGCAGGCTAGGAGTTCCGGAGCCTCTTATTACTAAAAAACCGTCCGCAGGTCTCTGGGCAGGCCAGACCGATGAAGCCGAACTTGGGATCTCTTATGTTAAAGTAGATAAGGTGCTCAGAATGCTTGAGCAGAATAAAGACCCTGAAACCATCCTGAGCACTCTTGGCGTCTCCGTAGAGCAGCTGAATTCAGTCCTAAAGCGCATCGAGAAAAACGAACATAAAAGAAAATCCCCTTCTGTGCCGGAAATACATTAAAATCAATAAGTTCAGAGATTATACTAAAGATTCAAGAAACCTTCCGAACTCAGGACTTGAGGCCTTAAGTTTACGGCCTTCTTATCGGGCAGGATGAATGCCGATATCAGACCGCTTTTCCCTGACCAGCGGTTTTGCGAGGTGCCGTCTGGCGCAGGGCGGGACCTCATAAAGTCCTGTTTCAAGGTCTCTTTTCACTTCACATCTGACTTTTGAGGGGGCCTGGCTCCCGCATTTTTTACAGCGGAACTGCTGTCCCTGCCCTGAGGACTTCATGTGCTTTCCGCAGTTTGGGCATTTTGGGTTTTCTTCTTTATGAAGGGGTGCAAGCGTTTTAATTTCTATTTTTTCAATGTTGAGGGTTCCGGAGCTGGCACTTCCCGAAAGTACGACCTTATCCCCGGGCATTAGCTTCCTGACAAGTGCCCTGAAGTTCTTTGTGGGTTCGAAGGCTGCGCAGTCGATTTCGTTTCCTCCCTCATCCTTGATAGGGAAAATAACATGCCCTCCATGAATGGTTTTCGGAACTGCCGAAACCGTGCCCTCCAGCCTGTAAGAATGCATATCCCGGATTTCAGCGGCGCTTGCTGCGGGCAGCAGGTGCATATCCGTACCCTGGTTTGTCCTGTATACGGCAAAATGTTCAACAGGCTCAGATTTGATCATGGCTGCGGCTTCAGTAACAATGGCAGGGTTTTCCCCCCTGATCCCGAAAAGCACGGGATCGGCCGAATGGGGTACACAGACTACAAGCCTGTTTATAAGGTCCACCGTATCCCAGGTTCCGGGGTAAGTTTTCCTGTCAGCTTCAAAAAAACTTTCCTTTTCTATTTTGCGTGAAGTTCCCCATCTTTCCTTCTGCCTGTATGCCAGGTGCTCGAAAGTGTGGTCCCATTCCTCAGGGTTCAGCATAGCCCCGCAGGCTGCAAGAGCGCCTATCAGCCCCCTTCCGTTTTTGAAGCCCTTTGATGGAATCTCAAATTCCTCGATGAGGCTTTTTGCCTCCTGTATTTCTATCACATTTCTGACAGCCTCTTCCAGAAAGTCCCTGAGGACAGGCTTGAGGCTCTTGTAATCTTTTTCCAGAATAAAAACCGCGCCTGGATTTGTTTTTTCGCATTCCATGCGTGCAAGTTCTTCTATTCTGGATATAACGTGAGCAATTACTTTTTCCGGGCAGCCGGTCTTAAGTTTCAGGGCTACTGCAGCATTTCCTCTTGTTTTGTAGGGAATGGTGGGGTTCAGGCGCACAAGCAGGGGGAGAGTTTCAACAGTCCCGTAGGCCTGGAGTTCTTCCAGCAGCAAAGCTCCCAGATATGTTGTGCACATCCCTTCGTTTGAGTCAGTATCATCAATTCCGATAATCATTTTTCTGGTTCCGGTCTTTTCCGTCTTATTTTCCGCAAACCCGTTTCGGATAACTGTAATTTTCGTTATTCTCCGGCGTATTTTTACACTGTACGGATTATCAAGAGTGAAGAAACATATATATAGATGTTCAAACAGAGATTGATACCGGAATGACAAAAGAGGTTCTCATACATCAAATTATTGATGTATTGGCACGTGCGGGTTTTGCACTCTCTGACCGTTGTAATATTCGTCCGAGGAGTTTTGACGTTGCCGCACGGAAAGGTGAAATACTATTACTTTGCAAGGTTTTATTTAACATTGACGGCTTGAATGAAGAAACTGCCAGGGAGATGAAATTCCTGGCTGAGTATCTTGGAGGTTCTGCTATTGTCGTGGGGGCCAAGACCAGAGATCAGATGCTTGAGGACAGCGTTGTGTACATGCGCTATGATATCCTTGTCCTGAATGTCCAGACTCTTCACGACTATTTCATTGAAAACATTCCACCGCTGGTTTCAGCAGCTCCAGGCGGGCTATACGTCTCCATAGAAGGGGATCTCCTGAAAAAAGCCAGGGTGGATCAGGCAATGTCTCTTGGGGCCCTGGCTACCATGGTAGGGGTTTCAAGGAGAACTATCAGCAAGTACGAGGAAGAGGGCATGGACGCGTCGATAGACGTCGTGCTCCAGCTAGAAGACATCTTTGGAGTTGAACTGGCAAGGCCCATAAACATCCTGAAGTCCTGCGGGAGCAGGAAGCCCCGAAAGAAGGCGGAACCCGAAACAGAAGGTCAGGCAAAACCCTCAACGCTTTTGCCGGAAGACCTGATCCTTAATACGATTTCAATGCTTGGCTATGATGTCCTTCCTACGGCACAGGCACCTTTCAAGGCTATTTCACGGGATAAGTCCTCAGTTATCCTCACAGGAGTCAGCGAATTCAATACAACCGTAATCAAGCGGGCTCATCTAATGAGCAGCATTTCCTGCATTACTGAGACCCAATCCGTATTTATCATCAATGGGTGTTCCAAAATAAAATCCGTGGAAAATACGGTCCTGATCGAAAAGAAAGAACTTGACCGGATAAGTGATTCTCAGGAACTCCTTAATTTCATAGAGGAACGCAAGGAAACACATGATGAAGCGTGAGCATATTTTGTAGATTATCCTTTCCCGAGTTGCGCCTCCCGAGTTCCGCTTCGGGAGCACGGGGTCCTTCTCGCTGCGCTCGAGAGGACTAATTGAAAGGACTTATTTACGAAATCACAGTTTTTCCGTGTTTTCCGTGTTTTCCGTGTTTTCCGTGGTTATAGAGTCTATTCTGAGTATTTCCATGCCTTTCTATGGTTATAGGTTCTTGAGTAAATTAGTGTAAATATTTACGTCCGAAGCTGTATTTGCCCTCCAGTTTCTACCTGTAGTTCCTCCAGGTGACATCGTTCCAAAACCCTAATATAGCACTGTTTTAATCTAAAAGCTTCGATGACGGTAAAGATTGCGGTGCTGGTCTCTGGAAGGGGCTCGAATCTCCAGGCGATTATAGACGGCATTGAAAAGGGTTACATAAAGAATGCGGCAATTAATGTTGTTATTTCCAACAAGGCAAATGCCTATGCTCTCGAACGTGCAAGAAATCATCGAATAAGCGCTGTTTTCCTTAATCCGGGCGAGTACGATAGAACAGGGTATGACAGGGAAATCCTGAATATTCTGAAACAGCATAATACGGACCTTCTTCTGCTTGCAGGCTATTTCCGGATTTTGGGAAACGAAATAATCGAGGTCTACAGGAACAGGATACTGAATATTCATCCGTCTCTTCTTCCGGCTTTCAAAGGGCTTCACGCCCAGAAGCAGGCATTCGAATACGGAGTAAAAGTTGCAGGCTGTACCGTGCACTTTGTAGATGAAGGGCTGGATTCAGGGCCAATTATACTCCAGAACTGTGTGCCTGTGCTTCCGGGAGATACGGAAGAAACTCTTACTGCCAGAATCCTGGAACAGGAACATATTATCTACCCTGAAGCTGTCAAGCTCTTTACCGAGGGCAAACTTAAAATTGAGGGCCGAAATGTAGTAGCCCGTATTTGAGCAGCCGGTTAAGTTCATTCTCAAACCGGAATAGATTTTACCGATTAATATCCTTATTAATACCCTGATAATTATAAATAATTCAAACTTATTGGTACTTCCACGAAAGTTTGTAGACCACAAGGGCTTTCCAGCTTTCGAAATCTCCGATCTTGAGAATATTCAGGAGCTTTTTGCTGGAAGTTCTAAAACTTCAGTATGAAAACCCCATAAGGAAGGTTACAACGCCTGTTTAATTAGTTCCGTTTGTCAGCGGCTCTTGCCGTTGAATACCTTAACCTTTTGAGTAACTTTCCAGTCTGTCAGTCAGTTCTTAAATATGCGCATGTTAGCACTAATCAACCCAAGCCACAAAAAACTCTTGATTTTAAATAAATTTTAAATAAGTAGATCACAGGTGACAGTAATGTCTTATATTGAAAAAGTTGATCCGGAATTGTCCGAGGCTATCAAAAAAGAAGCCGAGCGTCAGGAATATAAATTAAACCTTATCGCATCCGAGAATTATGCAAGCAGAGCCGTTATGGAAGCTCAGGGCTCGATTCTGACAAACAAGTATGCCGAAGGGTATTCCGGCAAGCGATACTACGGCGGCTGCGATTTCGTGGACGTTGCTGAAGACCTTGCGATTTCCAGGGCAAAGAAAATCTTCAAGGCAAATTACGTTAACGTCCAGCCCCATTCGGGTTCAGGAGCCAATATGGCTGTCTATTTCTCGGTTTTGCAGCCTGGGGATACCATCATGTCCATGGACCTCTCGCACGGCGGGCATCTTTCCCACGGCAGCCCGGTGAGTTTTTCCGGAAAGCTCTATAATATTGTGCCCTACGGAGTCAGTAAAGAGACTGAGATGCTGGACTATGCCGAACTTATGGAGACAGCAAAGGAATGCAGACCGAAACTGATTGTTTGCGGTGCCTCAGCTTATCCGCGTGAGATTGATTTCAAGCAATTCAGGGAAATCGCTGACGAGGTTGGAGCCTATCTGCTTGCGGACATTGCCCACATTGCAGGGCTTGTAGTTGCAGGTGTGCACCAGAGTCCTGTGCCCTATGCAGATTTCGTTACCACCACAACCCACAAGACCCTTCGGGGCCCAAGGGGCGGAATGATCATCTCCAGGACAGAAGAGCTTGCAGTCGGAATTAACAAGGCTGTATTCCCTGGAACTCAGGGCGGACCTCTCATGCATATCATAGCTGGGAAGGCAGTAGCCTTTAAAGAGGCCATGAGTGAAGAGTTCAGGCAGGATCAGGTCCAGACCGTAAAGAACGCAAAGGCCCTTTGCAGATCTTTGAAGGAAAAAGGCTTTGATATTGTTTCGGGAGGCACGGACAATCATCTTATGCTTGTTAACCTTAATAATATGCATATCACAGGCAAGGATGCTGAAGCAGCCATGAGCAAAGCCGGGATCATTGCAAACAAAAACACAGTCCCCTTCGAGACCCGCAGCCCGTTTGTCACGAGCGGGGTAAGGCTCGGAACCCCTGCCTGTACCACAAGGGGTATGAAGGAGAGGGAAATGAAATTAATTGCCGATTATATCGAAATCGCAATCAAGAATGCGGCAAACGATAGGCTCCTGTCGGAAATAAGTGGTAAGGTCAGAGAACTCTGTTCAAGGTTTCCGGTTTATTGCTAATCGAAGAGGTTCGGGTGTTTTACCAATGTCAACTGAAGGGTATGAATCAAGGATCATAGACGGAAAAGTTCTTGCACAGCAGATTGAAGAAGAAGTAAGGACAGGAGTCGAGGACCTGGAAAGCGGCCGGGGAGCCACTCCCGAGCTTGCTACGATCCTTGTAGGTGACGACCCTGCCTCGAGGATGTACGTCCGCCTGAAACATAGAGCCTGCGAACGTGTGGGCATCAGAGCAGAAGACTACCTTCTTCCGGCAGAAGCGAGTCAGGAGGAACTTCTCTCCCTGATCGATACCCTTAACAAAAATAAGGATGTTCACGCAATCCTGCTTCAGCTCCCGCTTCCGACACACTTTTCCCCGCAAGAAGCAATGGAAGCCATAGCCCCTGAAAAGGATGCGGATGGATTTCACCCCTACAATATGGGAAAGCTAATGATCGGGGATGAAGGCCTTGTTCCCTGTACTCCCCACGGGGTTATCCGGGCGCTTGAAGAATACAATGTGCCTGTCAAGGGCAAAAATGTGGTTATTGTCGGGCACAGCAATGTTGTTGGAAAACCCATGGCAGCAATGTTCCTTAACAGGAATGCAACAGTTTCGGTTTGCCATATATTCACGGATGACCTGAAGAAATACACTCTTGGCGCCGATATCCTTGTGGTTGCGGTAGGGGTCAAACACCTTATCAAAGCCGACATGGTAAAGGAAGGGGCAGTTATCTTTGATGTGGGAATTACCAAGGAAGAAGGCGGCGTATACGGAGACGTAGACTTCGAAAACGTGATCAAAAAGGCCGCCCTTATCACTCCTGTTCCTGGCGGCGTGGGCCCTGTGACAATTGCAATGCTCATGAAGCATGTACTGATGTGTGCAGAGAAAAACTTCTGAAATCTTCTTTAATAAGGCCTTTTTAACAGGGCCTTTTAACATTTCCTCTTTTGGGGGCTTTTTATTCTAAAGCTACTTTTTTCTTATACTGCGATTTTAATTACACTTTTAATAATTTCTGATAAGTAACACTGTTTTGCATTCAACGGTTTCCTTAAACCGTTTCCTTGTTATATCCAATGGCATCGGATGACAATCAGTATGGCAATTCCACTGGCAAATAAAGGTTAAGGCACATAAAATTCTTATTCTTACCCATTTTCATATTAAAGCAAGCAAAGTTGTTTTCCCAATTGTGCCAGATAAGGAAATTCAACCTTGTTTTCTTTATCTTGCCAGCTTACAATAAAAGCAATTGTTTTTTATAGCTAATTTCTTAATTAATACACAACAATGCTTTCCCAATTGTATCAGATTAATTCTACACATCAATATTTTTATGTATTATTGAAGCTTATTTTACTACAATAAGAGTTTACTATCAATAATACTCAAAATAATTATTGGGTTTAATTGTATGGACTTATCACTATAAAATATTCGGCCGCTAAAATCGGGCCAATAATAAGTCTTAAACAGATCTTAAACAAATCTACCTGATAAAATCCGGCTGATATGTATTAATTAATATATGGTTATAGTGATTATTTATCTGATCCTGATAATGATATATCAGTTAACTCCCCCTGGCCGGAAGCCTCTGGTGGCGGAATAAAAAGGTTTTTTCAGGGAATCTCCGTATAGGTGAAGTAAACTGCATTTCCAGCCACGATTTAAAAGGATAACACTGGAATATCTCATGACTGAAAAGCATCTGTGAGTCTGGATCCATCAATACTTGTTTACCAATGTCTATTAAGCGCCGATTGGCGTCAGCTGATTTAAAACCTATATAACCGGGTTGTCAAAAATGGTTGTTGATACTGATATCTGCGGTATAAAAGTAGGAGATCGATACCCTGCACATGTAATGGGTATTATTAACCTGAGCCCGGAGTCCTTTTACGAAAACTCGATCGTAAGTCCGGATTCAGTGCTTGAGATAGCCCTGAAAATGGTTGAGGGCGGAGCAGCCTTCCTGGATCTGGGAGCTCGTTCAACCTGGAGGCTTGCCGAGCCGATAAGCAGGGGAGAAGAGCTTGAACGTATTCTGCCAGTGCTTGAAGCTCTGGAAGGCAATGTGGATGCTGTGATTTCCGTGGATACAATGTTTCCTGAAATCGCAGAAGGAGCTCTCAAAAGAGGAGCTGAAATTATAAATGATGTTTCTGGTTTTACCGCAGACCCCGGAATGATTGAAGTAGTGGCAGATTACGAGTGCCCTGCCGTTGTTATGGCTTCTGAAAAGGTTCCGGGGGATCCTCTTGGGATGGATTCTATTATCGGAGCACTTGATTCTATTATACAGGCTGCCGAAGCAGGCGGCATAAATCCCGAAAACCTTATACTTGACCCTGCAATAGGCATGTGGACAGAAGAAAAGCTTCCTATCTATGATTTTGAAACCCTTGACGACTTTGAACGCCTGAAGATTTTTGAAAAACCTTTGTTGGCAGCCCTTTCAAGAAAATCTTTCATAGGGGAGGTACTTGAAAAGCCTGCAACCGAAAGGCTCTACGGCAGCCTGGCTGCGGCTGCTATTGCAGTTTATAAAGGCGCCCATATTATCCGTACGCACGATGTGCCTGAAACTTTCGATGTTGTAAAGCTTTCAGGGGCTCTCAGGAGTCGGCCAAGTGTAGTAAAAGAGGGCATGTATGAGGTTTCTGTGCTTGAGGTAAAGACCCCACAGGATGCAGGCATAGCTATGCGGAAACTTGGGGCGACCATGACCGGTTCGCAGGTAATGCAGAACAAAAGCATCCACCTTATGCTGAAAATTCGTAATCTTACGACTACAGAGGCCCTGATAATAAAACAGGAGATGCTTGCCCGGGGAGGAGATGCAGCCCTGGCAAGGGACGCAGTTTCCCACGAAACGGAAATAACTGATGTGCTTGTAATGGGCACTCTCCTGCATTTTGAGCGCCTTGCGAGGAAACTTGAAGGCCAGGCACGCTCCCTTCCACTTATTGCCGAAATGATCCGCAAATGTATTGCAAACCGGAACGATCTGGAATATCGATATTTGAGGTAATTATGATTATAACTTCAGCAAAACCCCTTGAAGAAATCCTGTCCATATTAAAAGATGAAGACGATATCTTCGTTATCGGATGCAATGTCTGCGCCGCAAAACTGGAGACCGGAGGAGAACCCGAGGTTCTTGAAATGTGCAGGCAGCTTGAGGAAAGCGGAAAGCATGTCGTAGGCTGGTCTCTTCCCACCGCAGCCTGCAGTATCCGGTCTTTTGAGTCCCTTGCCCAGAAAAATGAAAAAATAAATGAGGCGCGCTGCATCCTTGTCATGGGCTGCGGCAGTGGAGTTTCGACTGTTGCCAGTGTAACGGAGGTGCCTGTATACGGTTCAAATAATACGCTTTCTCTGGGAGGTTCGAGCGAGGGCAAGCTGCTTTCCGATCAGTGTATATTGTGCGGGAACTGCACAATCGGTGAATTCGGAGGCCTCTGCCCCAAAGCCCAGTGCCCTAAAGGGCTTCTGAACGGGCCCTGCGGAGGGGCTGTTGACGGGATGTGCGAAGTCAACACAGAGAAAGACTGTATCTGGAATCTCATCTATGAGCGTTTGAAAAAAATCAAGAGACTTGATCTTCTTTACGTTGTCCATGCCCCCCAGGAGCATGGTTTTAAATAATTTCATTTCTGATATTCTTATTTAATGCTTTTTAATTTTCGTGAAAAACTGAATTCCAGCAAATTTCTGGTTACTGCTGAAGTCTCCCCTCCTAAGGGAACAAGGTTTTCAGTCCCCCTGGAAGATGCTCGCCAGCTCAAAGGCATTGCGGATGCTCTAAATGTTACGGATAATCAATGCTCGATTATGCATATGAGTTCCATGGCTTTTAGCAAGCTTCTGCTTGATGAAGGGCACGAGCCTATTATGCAACTCACATGTCGGGACAGGAACAGGATCGGGCTTCAGTCAGATCTTCTGGGGGCGTATGCTCTGGGTATCCGGAATATCTGCTTGATGACAGGGGATTTTCCTTCGTGCGGAGACCACCCTGGTTCAAAGCCCGTATATGACCTCGATTCCGTACAACTCCTGCAGCTTGTCCGGAAGCTTGATTCAGGCATCGATTTTGCAGGAAACAGGTTGGACGGAGGGACTTCTTTCTGTACAGGCGCTGTCTCAGGGATAGATCCTGAAAAAACCCTGCAACTCATAAAGCTTGAAAAAAAAGCCAGGTGCGGAGCTGACTTTATCCAGACTCAGGCTGTCTATGATGTGGGCATGTTCGAGGAATTTATGGAAGCCATAAGCCACCTTGAGGTACCTGTGATTGCAGGTTTGATTCCTCTCAAGTCCCATGGGATGGCTGAATACATGAACAAGAATATCTCAGGAATTATTGTGCCTGAGGAGATCATGTTCCGCATGAAAGAAGCTTCCAACCCTATTGAAGAAGGACTTTCCATAGCTTCCGAGACCATAAAGGAGCTGACGAAACTCTCGAGAGGGGTCCATGTTATGCCTATCGGGTCTCATAAAAATACTCCCAGACTGCTTTCTATGGCTGGAATTTCAGGGAAGTAACGGAATACAAAAAATATTCTCTTAAAATGGGGGGTTCTTCTCCTTTTCTTTAAGTTTTAAAACTTCCGATTTTGTGTATTTTGTGCCGTTAATTTCCTCCTTTTTCTTAAAGAGCTTATCTGAAAACCTCTTTTATCCTGTTCTTTTAACCTACTTTTAAATACTCACAGGAAATAAATTATAATCAGCATTGCCGATAATATAGTATATAAACCGATATGAGTTTTTGAGGGTGCTGGAGATGGGTGTTTTTTCTATTTCTTTTTGACATCCGGATTTGATGGGTTCAAAGTTTTTCACCAGAGCAGGGGAACCCGAAAAGGAGGTTGCAATGAGGATAATAAGCATCATATCATGCAAAATCTTTGAGGATGAAATTGTCCATCTCGTGGATCAGGATGAAGAGGTGGATGAAGTTCTAATACTAAAAAATGAGAGTTCGGAGGACATTATACGCAAGTTTGGGGAAATTGGCCATCCCTGCCGGGAATTGACTCTTAAAAATGTCGAGGCACATAGAAGTTTCAGGGATGTGCAGCATGAAAGGGATGAGGAACTCATGCTTGTGCTCAACGTCCTGGAAGTCATTGGCACAGGAAAACAGCGTACCAGGCTGAAAATGAACATATATGATGCAATTATGAGGATGTCGCTCTTCTCAGACGGATTGCTTTTGCTCTATGGGTTTTGTGGGGGTGTGCTCAAAAACATCGAGAAAGATTTCACTCACCTTGAGCGTCCTCTCGTATTGCTCAGGGATGCCGAAGGAAACATCGTTGATGACTGCATCTGTGCGACACTCGGAGGCAAACAAGCTTTCATGGAAACAATAAGGAGTTTAAGAGGTGAAAGGACTTTCATGCTTACTCCGATGTGGGCTGCCAACTGGGAAAAAATGGTAGTAGCTAATGGGTTTGCCAGGGACATGGGATCTCTTGAGGAGTCAAAGCTGGTATTCAAAGCTGCCAGATATAGCCACGTGGCAAAGATCAATACCGGCTTAAAATACCAGCATAATTTTGAATCCAGAGTGAGGGAATTTGCAGCCTTCTATGATTTTGGAATAACAGAAATCAAAGCTGAACAGGCTATCTTCGAAAGGTGTTACAGCGAACTGAAACATTCGCTTATGACATATGCCTGAAAGCAAACCATCAGGATAAAGTCTTTTCAGGTCCGATTTCGATCTTTCTGGAAGGTAAGTTTAAGTTTCCAGGGCTATGTTTCCGGGGAAATTTCCTCATTTTCAAGCCTTTTATCCCTGGAAGGGAGTTTTTCTGAACTTTCGGATACATTTATCAATATCTTCCGGTATTTTACGGTTTGACTCCATATCTATTGATTCCTGGTTCAGGAAATTAGAGCTAATCATCAGCTTTTAAAGGCAGTAAAACATGAATTCAGAAAACACTTCCATTCAGATGTTCGGGATTAAGACCCCTATTATTAAGGAAGGGGACGACATCGTACAGATTCTCGAAACTTCCCTGGAGGACGCAGGCCTTGTTCCGGTTGATGGAGATATTTTCGTGCTGGCCGAATCTGCGGTTAGCACGGCGGAAAAAAGAATTGTCGAGCTTGCAAGCATCACTCCCGGAGAAAGGGCCCAGCTTCTTGGGGAAAAATACGGGATTGATCCCAGAGAAATGGAACTCGTGCTTCAGGAATGCGATGAGGTTTTCGGGGGTGTGCCCGGAGCTGCCCTTACCATCACGAAAGGTGTTCTGGCTCCCAACGCAGGGATCGATGCATCAAATGTTCCTGAAGGCCATGTAGTCCTGCTTCCGGAAGACCCGCGAAAAAGTTCGGAAAATATCCGGAGCCGGCTTGAGCAGCGTTATTCGTGCAGGCTGGGGGTAATTGTCGGAGACAGCAGGACTCAGCCTCTCAGGCTTGGCTGCTCAGGGATTGCGCTTGGAGTTTCAGGATTCGTACCTGTGGAGGATGCAAGGGGAACTTTCGATATCTACGGAAAACCCCTCCTTATTACATATAAGGCTGTAGCAGACAACCTCGTTTCGGCTGCTGAACTCCTTATGGGGGAGGCAGGGGAAAGAGTGCCCTGCGTGTTAATCCGGGGCGCTCCGGTGAGTATGGTAAACGAGTCTCCGGAAATGCCAACAATCTCAATGGAAGGCTGCATGTACTTTGGCAACATAATTAAAGGCCGGAAAGAGGATAAAGGACCGGGAAAAATACGTGATTCCTTAACGGGTTAAAGCTTGCTGGGGTTTTTTTTCAAATGCGTTTATGATAAGGCGCATGAGACTGAGATAAGCGTTATATATTCTCGAAGATAATATATACAATAAAGTGAGTCCCGACCCTGTATTTGGTAATTCCATCATTGAGGCCGCCTATCATTCAGGATTGGGTTTCCGGCAGCTTTGTCGTACAGGCGTTTATAGGCTGTATATGTACGATTTTTCTCTATGCTTTCCGGAATGGAAATAAGAATAGAGAAAGTCTCAGACGTTTCAAAGTGATATAGGTGATTTTATGAAACCGATGTTATTGGACTTTTCCGCAACATGGTGTGGACCTTGCAGGATGCAAAAACCGATTATTGAAGAGCTCGAAAAGAAGTACGGGGATAAAGTTGAGTTCAAAGTTGTCGATGTGGATGAAAACCAGGAACTTGCCTCCAAATACGGCATACACGCTGTCCCAACACTGATCATTCAGAAAGATGGGGCCGAAGTAAAGCGTTTCATGGGAGTAACCCAGGGCAGTGTGCTGGCGTCGGAACTCGATAAACTTCTCTAACTTTGTTTTCTGACAGGACCGCCCGGGGTTCAAGAAACCCGGGGCTAATCTTTTTCCATATTCGCTTTTGAGCTTTTTCCATAGTCCTTACAGCTGGAAATCTTGCATTCTTAGACCTTTCTCTGCTTCCACGGAATTTTTGCTTCACTTATATGGAAGTGTTTCGATAGCCCTTTTTCTGCCCATTGCTCACGATTTTTTTTCAGTAATTTACCTGCGACCAAATTTCCTTTACTCAGGATGGGAAAGTCTCACCGGGATCACCTGCTGAAAAAGTGTGAGATCTCAAGGAATTAAAGGCAATAATGATTAGATCATAATAATTAAATCAGTTTCTAGAAAAAAATTATAGTAGTATAATTGGCAAAAATCGAATCAAAATAGAAGGGCAATTTGTAAGAATTGGATTTCATTTTCTTTCTTGGCTTCTCCCGGTTGATTAATGAGATATTTCGTGGATAAAAAATCCAGAATACTATCTAAATAATGTTAGTTGAATAGGATAAATATTTATAGTCAGTATAACTTACTATATTAATGTAAAAACGTAAAAAAACTTTACAGTGGGAAGAGAAAAACATGAAAATCCGAGTAGTTAGTTCCAGAGAAGAAATCTTTACACTTAACCCTAATGAGCGTGTTGTTCACCTGGCCTTCAGGCCGTCGAACAAGGATATATTTGGACTGGTTGAGACCTGCCCGAAGATTGAGGTAATTCAGTTACCCAAATCTTACATGGCCACGGTTTCAAAGTCCATAGAAATGTTCCTCAGGATGCAGAGAATTCAGCTCATCGAAGGAGATGTCTGGGGCCACAGGAAGGATATAAACGAATATTACACCATTCCATCTTCAGTGACTGAAAAAATAAAAGAAATGAAAATCGAAGGTAAATCCACTGAGGATATCGAAGCAAAAGTTTCAAGGGAAAGCAAGCTTAACCCCGGAATGGTCGCTTATATCATGACCAAAGAATCTCCTGCCTGAATTTGCGCAGGGTGAGACATGCTTCCAGGAGTTTTACTGGAGATTGGACTATACAGAAAGGTGTTACATCTTTCGTGATCTAATCTCCAGCTTAAATCCTATATTTAGGGGAAGTGAGAAAACTTGAAAGTATAATTGAGATCCGCTTTTCAAGAAGATCCTTTTCTTTCTTCAGGATCAAATTAACTTTAGTTTTTTAGGCAGCATCCACCCATCAAACTGTTTACTCTTTCTAAACTACCATTCTTAAGATGAAAGTCCGAATTTTTAAGGCATTGATTCAATTAGAGCCCTTGTATAAGCCGCAGCAACAACAGCCGCATACTGCTGCCAGTCGTCATTTTTATGAGAATCACAATAATCACAGATGCCCCTTACCACCAGATAACCTGCTTCATGATTCCAGGTCGCATCAGCAATACCTGAAGCTTCCATTTCAATTGCTTTTACTTTGAATTTTTCACGTAATTTATCTCTTGCATTTGGATTTTTCTGAAGTATATTTGCGGAAGCAATAGGTCCGGTAAAGACGCGGGGTTGACCTTTTATTCTCTTTGGGTCTTCGGGATGAGGAATCGTTTCATGTTGATTGCTAGAATTGTACAAAATGTCTTTATCGTCAGAAGGGCGCTCAGTTTTAAGCTGAGAAAGAGATTGAACGATATATTTTTCCCAGGGGCGATTTCCAAGAATTTCTTCTGCTTCGAGGTATCTTACTGCTTCCAGAAGACTGGCACTCGGCGGTCTCGGAGGATTTCGATATGTAATTTCTTGAATCTCCTGTTTTATCAAGTCATACTGGATAACCCCATTCTCATTCGATACAACTATATCTCCCAAGCGAACGTGATCATCTACTTTATCTTTACATGGATTTGGGACACCTCCAGCTATACCAACCATGATAATCGATTTTACATTCGGGAAGTGCTCAAGAAGAAGAGATGCCCTTGTTGCAGCAATGTTATTGCCCATACCTGCGGTTGCCAAAACCAAGTTGTGCTTATCTCCGTCCTCGGAAAGTATTTCTCCTAAGCAATATCTTCGGCCTGCTCCAGAGCCTGGGATCTTATATTTATCATTTTTATTTTCCAGCAAAATGTTAACCGCTGCATACTCTTTTGGTAAAGCGGTAATGATTCCGATTGTAGGTTTCATTCTCTCAGGATCAATGGTTATTTCCGGTATTATTTCTATCAACTCTGAAGCATTCTCTAACAATTTGTTAATGTCTTTTTGATCTTTGCTCTCGTTAATAATTTTAAAAATATGCTCGTTCTCTGGAAGCCTTGGGATTTTTGATTCTAAAGTAAAGATAAAACTCTCACATAAGATGTAATTTCTTCTTGACTACCAATTTCCCATTTTTGAACTTCCCTACTTACAGCACATGCAATTTCTTCTGTATCAGTTCCTTTCGATTCCTTGCATGCAGTCTTTGCTTTCTTTTGAATTTCTTCGATAAGCCCTTTTAGATTTCTGTCCAGAATAGGCAGCCCTTTTCTCATAGCTACTGTTGCAAAAGGTGCTGTTTCTTCAGTTTCTCTCATTAGTTCTGCTGCACGATCACAGTATTTTCTATAAAAATTAAGCTCGCCTTTTTTTGCCTCTAAATCCAGATTTTCCAGATTCTGGACTTCTTTTAATGCATTTGCAAGATTTTTAACAGCTTCAAAAAGCAGTTCCTTGCTCTTTGAGCCTTTAATTGCATATTTTGCTTCTGCCAGATATTTGTCCACTTCTTCCTTTGCTTCCTGTTTTTTGAAAATTATTGTATAGAAAGAACGGTAAAAAGGAAGGCAAAATTGAGATGGATTATATCCATTCATCTGATTCATTGTGCTGCTTTTTCAAAAAATTCAATTGCTTTTTCTAATTCTTTTTTGTAATCTTCTTCTTTTTCTGCTTGGGAAGCCTTGAATATAGAAACTTTTCCAAGAGAGTGATTTGCATAGACGTTCTCACATACCTGTCTTCATCATTGGTCAGTCTATGTAAGTCATTCCATGCCTGTTGTTTATCTGGACATTGAGAAGAAACAGAACCAAGAGCATTGGCTGCATCATACCTCACATCAACTGTCTTCATCAGTGGTCAGTCTATGTAAGTCATTCCATGCCTGTTGTTTATCTGGCACGTGAGAAAATGCAGAACCAAGAGCATCGGCAGCACTATACTCTCACATCAACTGTCTTCATCAGTTGCTCAGTCTATGCTAAATCATTCCATGCCTGTTGTTTATCTGGCACGTGAAAAAAGCAGAACCAAGAGCTAGAGGCTAGCCTCATACCTCACAGAACTGTCTTCATCATTGGTCAGTTTATGTAAGTCATTCCATGCCTGTTGTTTATCTGGCACGTGAGAAAATGCAGAACCAAGAGCAGAGGCAGCACTAGACCTCACATAACTGTCTTCATCATTGGTCAGTCTATGTAAGTCATTCCATGCTTGTTGTTTATCTGGTATGGAGTGAAAAATTAGATTTTAATTGTCTCTAACGCATTTATACGTTCTTCTGGATCTTCGCTAAGACATTGATTGTGAATTTCCTCTTGGTCGATCAACTGCCCAACACCATAAGTTCCGATAAAACTTAACACTTAAAACAGTTTCTTTTTCGTTTTTGAGATTCCCAGGCAATATCCATAAAAAGAGCAACTGCGGAAAACTCCCGCTTTACATCATTGTCCGACGCTTTAAGGCAAAATCTGAAAAAAGCTCAAATTTTATATGCTGTCTTCTATTTTTATACTATATAGTATATCACGAGTCTATGGGATTTCCCTAACCTTAAATAGCTTAAGTTTAATCTCCTCAAGGATTTGCGTGATTTCTAAAAAACTAATTGATCTTGGTGTGCTGGCGCTCAGGCAGCGTAATTCTCGCGGGACTTTTAAACCGCATATTTCTCTCCGGTTCAGGGATGATGCCGGGGATTTACGCACGTTTTCCGTTGACACCACCCGCACTCCAGGAAAGCATCCGCAGCCCGATGCCTATCTGATCACCCATGCCCATTCCGACCATCACGGAAAATCGGCTATGCTCTCTCCCAATGCTGTGTGTTCGGATAAAACAGCAACGGCTCTTGAAATCAGGCACGACAAAAAATATATGGGCAGCATATGCGGGGTCGGGGAGGAAATCGAGGTTGAAGGGGTAAAGGTAAAGACCTTTCCTACAGAGCATACTGCAGGCGCTACTGCTTTTTACTGGGAAAACGATGTAGGGACAAGGATTCTGGTTACAGGCGACGTCAAAGATGCGAGCAAGCTTCCTCCCTGCGATGTCCTTATCACTGAAGCTAACTATGGGGACCCGGCAGATCCCACCTGTCATTTTACAGATGACCTCGAAGGCATGAAATGTGCCCTTTTTGAACACGGGGCGGTTGCTTTTGGGGCATATGAGTTTGGAAAAGCCCAGCGAGCGGTTGAACTCATAAGGGGTTTTGGGTATGACGGCGCTATCCGTATGGAAGCAAGGACCAGAGCCCTTACCCGGAGTATGCTTGAAGATGCCGGGGAACTTACAGGTTTTGATTCCGAAGGAGATGATGGGGTTTTCGTAGTAGCTCCCTGGGACCTTAACAAACTTCCCTGGAACATGAAAAAGTACGTGCTCAGCTGCCGAATGGATTATACTTACCCAACAATCAGGATAAGCGACCACCTTGACGCCTGCGGGCTTGAAGATATGGTTCGAAAACTTAACCCTGAAGTCACTCTTGTCTATCACCCCGGAGGGGACAGGCCTTCTAAATTTTCAAAACATTTAAATTCAATAGGAATCGATTCGATATCTATAGATCAGATAGGTAATGTTTTAAGCAATGAATTTATTTAAAGCTGTGAAATTCAGTCCTAATATTTAATTCCAATAATTTAATTCCGTTAATCTCGTTCCGGTAATTTAATTCCTTTAATCTCGTTCCGGTAATTTAATTCCTTTAATCTCATTCCAGTATTTATTTCAACTAATCTCATTCCAGTATTTATTTCAACTAATCTTATTCCAGTAATTTAATTTCGATAATCTTATTTCAATAATTTAATTCTAATAATTTAAATAGAATGATCTAAATCTGATAACTTAAATCTGCGAATTCAAATTTTCTAATTCAGGTCTAATTTTTTAACTGAGATTAGATCCTAACTATTAGATCCCAGGCATGTTAACTGCCGTTCAGGAGAGTATACAGGTTGAGTAAGCAAAATCCGAAGTCAAAGTCCATAAAGGAACCCGCAAAAATCACAGGGGCTGCTGCAGAAAGTTCCGTAGCGAGCGTTGAGACTCCAGAGAAGAAGAATCTGATTAAGGAAAGGACGCCTGAGGAAAAGCAAAAGGAACATAGAGATGGAATTATAAAGACAATAGTAGCTTCAGTACTCGGAATATTGGCAGGAGTTTTAACCTTCAAGCTGTACGGGATAGGGGAAGATAGGATCTGGTATGCTGTGCTGATGATCACTATCGCACTAACGTATTATATACAGAAGCTTATCTATCCTCAATTCAAGATCGATCCCAAGGAATTTAAGGCAAAGGATTGGTTTTACGTAGAGTTTATGGTCATTGATTTCTTCCTTGTTACCTGGACTCTGCTCTTGAATTAAAGTCTTCTTTCCTGAACTGCAAAAAGGCTTTCTTAAAATTGAAGGCTTTTTTACACATTCTTTTTTAATTATCGGCTTTTACCTGTTCGATTCACTAAACTCCTGTAGTACCGATTAGCCCGTTTATTTAATTAAACTCCCGTGTGACTGATGTTTCATGCCTGCAATAGTCCAACGGTTCATATACCAGAGCAGGCATTTCATAACCGATAACTTCTGTATATTTGCAATATCCTCCTATGGTAGCCGTTACATTATCATATTGCACTGCTGTGATAACCGTTCTCTACTATAGCAAACATTTACATTGTTAAGCGCCGGGTTAAGCTTGAAATCACAGCAGACACTTCATTTAATCTATATCTGTTAACAAATCAAAGAAAAACGTGATTTACGGGGACTAATATGAGAATAGCTATACTCAATAAAGATAGATGTCAGCCCAGAAGGTGCAGCAAGGAGTGCGAAAAGTACTGCCCCAGGGTCCGGACAGGAGATGAGACAATTGTTTTTGAGGAGGACGGGAAGCCCGTCGTCTCAGAAGAACTCTGCGTGGGCTGCGGGATTTGCGTTAACAAATGCCCTTTTAAAGCCATCATGATCATAGGGCTTCCTGAAGCTCTGACAGAACCCACGCACAGGTACGGGACAAATGGTTTTGCCCTCTTCGGGCTGCCTGTGCCGAGGGTGGGAAAAGTGACGGGAATCCTTGGCCCTAACGGGATAGGGAAAAGCACGTCGGTCCAGATACTTTCAGGATCTTTGATCCCGAACTTCGGCCAGGGAAAAGGTGATTGGGATAATGTGCTTGAACACTATGCTGGCACTGCGCTTCACGACTATTTCAAGGCTGTCGTGGATGGAAAGGTCCGGGTTTCCCAGAAGCCCCAGTATGTGGATTTGATCCCTAAAGCTTTCAAAGGCAAGACTTCCGAACTGCTCGAAAAGACCGATGAGAGAGGAATTCTGGATGAGCTTGTCGACTACCTTGATTTGAGAGGCGTAGTTGACAGGAAAATCTCGGAATTGAGCGGTGGAGAGCTGCAGCGTGTGGCAATTGCTGCATGTGCGTCAAGGGATGCCCAGTTCTACTTCTTTGACGAAATCAGCCCCTACCTTGATATCTACCAGAGGATCAATGTTGCCCGCCTGATCCAGAAGATCTCAAAGGACAGGGCTGTGCTCGTGGTCGAGCATGACCTTGCAATCCTGGATATGCTTACGGACGTAATTCATATCGCCTACGGAGAACCTGCAGGTTTCGGTGTGATTACTCTCCCGAAGAGCGTACGTGTGGGAATTAACCAGTACCTTAAAGGCTACCTCCCTGAAGAAAATATAAGGATCCGGCTTGAAGCCATTAAGTTTGAGACCCATCCTCCAAGAGAAGCTTCACAGATTAAGTCCATGGTTACCTTCAACGGCTTTTCAAAGAAATTTGGGGATGGTTTCTCCCTGAAAGCCACAGGCGGCAGCCTTCGGGAAGGTGAAGTGCTCGGGATAGTGGGCCCTAACGGAATAGGAAAATCAACCTTCGTAAAAATCCTTGCCGGAGAAATAAAACCTGATGAAGGAGATCCCGGGATAAACGTCAAAATCTCTTACAAGCCTCAGTACATTAAAGCCGATATACCTTTGAGCGTGCAGGATTTCCTGCGCGGCATCTCAAAGCGGTTCGGGACCAGCTATTATGAGGTTGAGATTTCAAATCCCCTCCAGCTTGAAAAAATTTATGACAGCCTGCTTGCTGACCTGAGCGGCGGAGAACTGCAGAGAGTTGCGATTGCAGCCTGCCTGTCCAAGGAAGCCGACCTCTATATTCTGGACGAGCCTAGCGCCCACCTTGACGTAGAACAGCGTTCCATGGTCACAAGGGTCCTGAACCGGTTTGCCGAGAATAACCAGAAGACAGCCCTGGTCGTTGACCACGATATCTACATGATCGATATGTTGAGCCAGCGACTTATGGTTTTTGAAGGCAAGCCCTCGGTATACGGTGAAGCACACGGCCCGTTCAGCATGGAAACCGGTATGAACAAATTCCTGAAAAACCTGGGCATAACCTTCCGCAGGGACGAGGAAACAAGGCGTCCGCGGGTCAATAACCTCGGCTCAAGGCTTGACCGGGAACAGAAGGAAAGTGGAAATTACTATTATTCGGCAAGCAGTTGAGTGTTTTTCTAAAAATCTCAAACCCCGGGGTTCCCTTACACAGGGAACTCAGGCTTTTGCAGTATAGTAATTTCCGGCACTGGCGTGAGATTTCAAAATAGATTTTTATCTAATGTGTGAGTTTCTGGTTTTCAATGAAGATAGAAAGTCTCGATCTGCCCGACGAAGTAAAACGTTTTTATCTGGATTCCGGGATTCTGGAACTTTATCCCCCTCAGGCGGAAGCAGTGGAAAAAGGATTGCTTGAAGGGAAAAACCTGCTTGCTGCAATCCCGACCGCCTCAGGGAAGACTCTCCTTGCCGAGCTTGCGATGTTGAAGTCCATTCAGGCAGGAGGAAAGGCGCTCTATATCGTTCCTCTCAGGGCGCTTGCTTCAGAGAAGTTCAGGCGGTTTCGGGAGTTTTCGGAACTTGGAGTCAGGGTCGGGATTTCCACAGGGGATTATGACCTGCGGGACGAAGGGCTCGGGGTAAACGACATTATCGTTGCCACATCGGAAAAGACTGATTCTCTGCTCAGGAACGAGACTGCCTGGATGCAGGAAATCTCGGTTGTTGTGGCAGACGAGGTACACCTTATCGATTCTGCGGACAGGGGCCCCACGCTTGAGGTCACTCTTGCAAAGCTTCGGAAAATGAACCCATCCTGCCAGATCCTGGCGCTGTCTGCAACAGTAGGGAATGCCGATGAGCTTGCAGCCTGGCTGGAAGCCGAACTTGTAGTAAGCGAGTGGAGGCCTACCGAACTTCTGGAAGGGGTACTGTTTAACAGTATTTTCTATTGTAAAGGCCGGGAAAAGCCTGTTGAACAGTCCACAAAAGATGAAGCCATAAACCTCGCGCTGGATACCCTCAGGGAAGGCGGGCAGTGCCTGGTTTTCGAAAGCAGCAGGAAAAACTGCACGGCTTTTGCAAAGAAGGCGGCTTCAACAGTTAAAAAGACCCTCCCCGCAGAAGACAGGGAAGCCCTGGCCGGGATTGCAGACGAGGTTCTCGAAAATAGTGAAACCGATACTTCAACGATCCTTGCAGGCTGCATCCGTTCAGGGACGGCTTTTCACCATGCAGGGCTCACGACGTCTTTAAGGGAACTTGTGGAGGATGGCTTCAGGGAAGGAAAAATCAGGCTGATTTCAAGCACTCCTACCCTTGCAGCCGGGCTCAACCTGCCTGCCAGGCGCGTAATTATCAGAAGTTACCGACGCTATTCCTCTGAAGGCGGGATGCAGCCTATCCCTGTGCTCGAGTACAAGCAGATGGCAGGAAGGGCAGGAAGGCCAGGGCTCGACCCGTACGGAGAAGCTGTGCTTCTTGCAAAATCGTATGAGGAATTTGTTTTCCTTTTTGAGAACTATATCGAGGCAGAAGCCGAAGATATCTGGTCCAAGCTCGGAACCGAAAATGCCCTCAGGACTCATGTGCTCTCTACAATTTCCAACGGCTTTGCGCGGACAAAGGAAGAACTCATGGATTTTCTGGAGGCAACATTTTTCGCTTTCCAGTATTCGAACTTCGGGCTTTCGACGGTTGTGGAAGAATGCCTTATCTTTTTGCGGCAGGAAGGGATGCTTGAGAGCACAGATGCCCTTATTCCTACAAATTTCGGAAAACTTGTCTCAAGGCTCTATATAGACCCTCTTTCTGCCGCCCGCATTGCAAAGGGCCTGAGAGAAGCAGAAACCCTGACGGAGCTTACCCTGCTGCATCTGGTCTGCAGTACGCCTGATATGCGCCTGCTGTACATGCGGAACCAGGACTATCAGGAGATCAACGATTACGTAATGGCTCACGCCAGCGAGTTCGTAAAGGTCCCGAGTCCCTTCAACATTACTGAATATGAATGGTTCCTGGGGGAGGTCAAGACTTCTCTTCTCCTTGTTGACTGGGTCCGTGAAAAATCTGAAAACGAAATTTGCCTGAAGTTTGGCATAGGGGAAGGCGACATTCGTGCAATTGCGGATATTGCTGAATGGATCATGCATGTGGCCACCCAGCTTGCCAGGATCCTTGGCCTCAAAGGGGCAAAAGAAGCTGCAGAACTCGAAAAGCGGATACATTACGGAGCAGGCCCGGATTTGATGGATCTGCTCGATATCAGAAGCATTGGGCGCGTGAGGGCAAGGAGACTTTACGAAGCAGGCTTCAGATCAACAGCAGACCTTGCAGGTGCTGATCCGGAAAAAGTGGCTGCTCTTCTGGGGCCGAAGGTTGCGGAAAGGATCTTTAAGCAGATAGGGAAAAGAGATGCATTCCCTGAAATTACGGAGCCTGAACCTCCTGGGAAAGGCTCTTCTTCAGGGCAAAGGACAATCAATGATTATTGATTCTACCTGCCTTATCTTTTATTTCTTAATATTTTAATTCCTTTCTTACGTTTTTAGTTTTTTATTAACGGGCTTGATAAGGGATAAAATATTAAATGAGGGCAGGGATTTAATGGGATTGGATTATCTGGTTAACCGGTTATCCGGTTATCTGGTTATCTGGTATTAGTTTACATAAGATTCCCGGATTTCAATTTGAGATTTCAATTCGTATCAAGTTTTGTCAGGTTCTTTCAGAGGTGGTCATCATGTTATTCAAAAAGTTGTCTGATGTTTCGGAAGCTGAAATGCAAAAAATGCTCTCCCGGGGGTCCGGACTTGAAGATGTAGCGAAAACCGTATCAGCCGTACTTTCGGATGTACGTATGAAAGGAGATGCAGCCGTCAGGGAATATACAGCTAAATTTGATAAAGTTGAACTTGCAGATTTTGAAGTAAGTGAGGAAGAGTTTGAGAAGGCTTTTTCCTGCATCGACCCTGAACTTCTGGACCACCTTAAATCCGCAGCTTCAAACATCCGGGCTTTCCATGAAGCTCAACTTCCTGAGGCTCTCTGGTTCATGGAACTTAAACCGGGGATTGTGCTGGGCCAGAAGGCGACGCCTCTCGAAAGTGTGGGCGCCTATGCCCCAGGCGGTCGGGCTTCCTACCCGTCAACAGTGCTGATGACTGTAATCCCTGCCAGGGTTGCAGGAGTAGAAAAGGTTATAGTGTGCACACCTCCGAGGGCTGATGGTTCTGTGCACCCGCTGACGCTTATTGCCGCAAAGGTTGCAGGAGCGGATAAAGTTTTCAAGCTCGGTGGCGTGCAGGCAATAGGGGCAATGGCTTATGGAACTGAAACTGTCCAGAAGGTGGACAAAATTGTAGGTCCGGGAAATGTTTTTGTCACATCTGCCAAAATGCAAATCAGGAATGTTGCGGAGATCGACTTTCCGGCAGGCCCAAGTGAGGTACTTATTATCGCAGACGAGTCGGCGGATGCTGTTATGACTGCTTCGGATATTATAGCTCAGGCAGAGCATGACCCAAGTGCAGTTTCAATACTTGTCACAACCTCAGATACGTTGGCAGAAGCTGTAAAAAGAGAAGTGCTTGTTCAGGCTGAACAGGCTGCAAGAAACAGCATTGTAAAGGCATCTCTTGAAAATGCGGCAATTCTTACTGCAGATTCCCTGGAACAGTGTATTGGCTTCAGCAATAAATTTGCTCCCGAACACCTCGAGATTATGGTATCAAACTCAGATTTCGTACTTGACAGAATAAAAAATGCAGGGTCGATTTTTATCGGAAACTATGCTCCTGTGCCTGTTGGAGATTACGCTTCAGGGACCAACCACGTACTTCCCACTGCCGGATATGCGAAAGTTTATTCAGGTCTGAATATAAACCACTTTATTAAATACTCAAGTATTCAGAAAATCAGCAAGACCGGGCTTGAAAGTCTGAAAGAAACTATTATCGCATTAGCCGAGGAAGAGGGTCTACAGGCACATGCCGATGCTATTAGAACTCGTTTCGGGTATAAACCCTCTAAATAATATCCAGGCTAATCGATATGTATTTAAAATGTAAATGCGTAAACAAAATTCGATATTTAAATAAATAAAAATTTGATTCTAAATAATGAGTGGGGGAAAAGTATGAAAATCAGAGTAGTTAGTTCACGGGAGGAAATTCCTACCCTGAATCCGAACGAGAAGGTTATCCACCTTGCTTTCAGGCCGTCTAATAGGGATGTATTCATGCTTGCGGAAACATGCCCGAAGATTGAAGCAATACAGCTTCCTAAATCTTACAGAAGGACTGTTTCCAAGTCAATTGAAATATTCCTGGAGATGCAGAAGATAAATCTTCTGGAAGGGGATGTCTGGGGCCACAGGAAGGATATAAACGAATATTATAATGTTTCCCAGAATGTGCTGGAAAAGATTCAGGAATTAAAAGCCGATCGTTTTACCAATGAGGTAATTGCTGATAAGCTTTCGAGAGAAAGCAAGTTGAATTCAGATATGATCCTCTACATCCTGAGCAAGAAAATCGTGGACTGATCGGTTGCTAATTTTGTCATTTTTCCCGGAAAGTCCTGCTTTCAGGCTGTACCCTGTGAAAAGTGGCAGAATTATATATATTTCTTTAAAGGAGGGTCTAAAAATCTTTTCATATTCTGGATCCTTCTCTTCAGGATGGAATTCCGGGTTGGAACTTCCATCCAATATATGATTTTTCCTCTATTTCTCTGAGCTTTGTTAATTCCAGCTGTTGTTAGTTTTCAAAGCAAGAACTCTGGTTTTATGATGAAGCAGAGAATTCTGTTACTTTCTCATATAGCTGGAATTCGGTGCCTGTATCCTGTTTCATTGAAATTCATATTCTCTTTTGAGGAGAATTTTTATAATCATCACAACATTTGAAATTAATTTTCAAACTATAAGGTCCTGAAATTTCTTATGTTCTCATCATAATATTTGCCTTTATCTTTCTGTATGGCTTTTTTCAAATATTCTCTGTTAAATAGGGAAAAGTAAATGATTATACGCAGAAAAATATTTAAATAAAGTCGTATAATTTATTTTATTGATTCTTTAATTTATTCTAGGGTCTGGGGATTTGTATGAAGATAAGAGTTGTCAGTTCAAGAAATGAAATTCTCTCACTGAATCCGAATGAAAGGGTTGTTCACCTGGCGTTTCGGCCTTCAAATAAAGATATTTTCCTGCTTGTTGAGACCTGTCCGAAACTGGAAATAATTCAGTTACCCAAATCATACAAAAAGACTGTTTCAAGAGCTATAGAAATGTTTCTGGAAATGCAAAAAGTGCAGCTGCTCGAAGGGGATGTCTGGGGACACAGGAAAGATATCAACGAGTACTATATTTTCCCTCAGTCCTTAATGATGAAAATAAGAAGCCTGAAAGCTGAAGGAATTCCCGGTGAACAGATTGCGGAAACAGTGGCAAGGGAGCACAAGTTTAACCCGAAAATGGTCTCGTACATTCTTAATAGAAAACAGTTTGAGTCAGATTAAGTTTTAATAAAAACCTTCTTCTATGTAGCAGTACCAGGGATTTGTAAAAGCCTTAAATGTGAGGATGCCTTTAAGGCATCCTGTTTTAATTCTATTTTTCATTTTTTATTCAACTTTTTCCGGTTGTTTCAGACAAGTTCCTTGTTGAAATATTTATCATAGGAACTCATGTCAAAATGCCCGTGCCCGCTCAGGTTAAAGAGGATTGTTTTTTCTTCTCCTGTCTGCTTGCACTTGAGGGCTTCGTCGATTGTGCAACGGATAGCATGGGAAGATTCAGGAGCAGGGACTATGCCTTCAGTCCGGGCAAACTGGACAGCTGCATCAAATACCGGGTACTGGTCATATGAAACAGCTTCAATAAGCCCGTCAGCGCAGAGTTTACTGATGATTGGAGAGTCCCCATGGTAGCGAAGCCCGCCTGCATGGATGGCAGGAGGCACATGCTTGTGGCCCAGGGTATACATTTTTAGAAGCGGAGTCATTTCAGCAGCGTCTCCGAAATCGTACCTGTATTCCCCTTCTGTCAGGGTAGGGCAGGCCGAAGGCTCGACTGCGATCACTCTTGCATTGTTCTTTCCCTCAATCCTGTCTTTAATAAACTCAAGGGATATTCCCGCAAGGTTGCTTCCTCCTCCGCAGCAGCCTATGACTATGTCAGGGTAGGCTTCAACCTGTTCAAGTTGCTTTTTGCTTTCAGCCCCGATTATTGTCTGGTGGAGCATAACATGGTTGAGCACGCTTCCGAGGGAATATTTCGTGTTGTCATGCGCTACTGCATCCTCTACAGCTTCACTGATTGCTATTCCCAGCGTTCCCGGGGTTTCCGGTTGCTCCTTAAGGATTTTTCTCCCGAATTCCGTATCCGGGCTGGGAGAAGGCACTACATTCCCTCCCCAGAGTGTCATTAGAGACTTCCGGTAGGGTTTCTGGTAATAGCTGGAACGTACCATATAGACTTTACACTGGATATCGAAGTAGTTGCAGGCAAGAGACAATGCACTTCCCCACTGCCCTGCGCCGGTTTCGGTTGTGATCCTCTCGGTTCCCTCTTTCATGTTATAGTAAGCCTGGGCAATGGAGGTATTTGTCTTATGGCTGCCTGCCGGGCTTATACCTTCGTGTTTGTAGTATATCTTTGCTGGAGTTTTGAGAAGCTTTTCCAGCCTGTGAGCCCTGTAAAGGGGGCTGGGCCTCCAGAGCCTGTATATATCTAGTACCTCTTCAGGGATGTCGATAAACCTCTCATCGCTCATCTCCTGCTTGATAAGGGCTTTTGGGAAAATCGGCTCAAGGGCTTCCGGACTTATAGGTTCCCAGGTCCGGGGGTCAAGAGGCGGGTCAATAGGAGAAGATAAGTCTGAAAGGACGTTATACCACTGTTTAGGCATTTCATTTTCATCAAGGATGATCTTGGTCTGTTCCATAGCTTTTCTCCAGAATGTCGTGTATGCACAAAATCGTACCTCGACGTATTTAAGTGTTACTTTCTTTGCAGTTCCGGCTCTTACGTCTCATTTATGTGCTTTCGGAAGAGAACGCTTGTCGGGAGGAAAACAACTGGAAAAGAGGATATTGGGATAAAGAAAGTTATTGGGAAAAAGAATATGATCAGAACCGAAAACTCAATTCTGAAAATAATCACGGAGATACCTTACAGGAAATTCTATCGTTTTTTATATTTTTACTGTAACTTTTCTGCGAGTTCCACAGCAAGCTTTGCCACTTCAATGGCATTTGTGCCAGGCAGGCGTATCATGGGTTCTTTTCCTGTGCCTCCTTCATCATAGATGACTTCCGGCACGCGTCCGTATTTTTTGATTGCTTCGGCTGTGCCCCAGTCCATAGTACTGGTATTTTCCGGTTCTTCAGCCCTGTCAAAAGAGGAAATTCCAAGCTCCATTTCCCTGCAGGCTGCAAGGGCCTTTTCGGAATATTTTACATTAATCGCTGCCCTTATCTCAGGATTATAGTGAAGGGCCGAGAGAATGATACTTGCTACATGCTTGCTGGCTCCAAACTCCACACAGCCTACAGAAACTGCCCGATTTCTATATCTCACTATTCTACTTTCCACTGCCGCAACGTCCTCATAGCTCTCTGCACCGGGAATTGCCATTCCTATGTTACAGCCCACTTCCGGGATAAGTTTTGAAAAATCAGGGCTTTCCTCAATCAGTAAAACCGCGTCTTTTAAATTCCTTAAGACCAGGTAGCGCTCTTTTTCTTCCAGAGTCGCCCCCAGTGGGTTTACAGGATTTACTCCCCTGCCTGCAGGCCGGCTTTTCAGGATTGCCTGTACTACAAATTTCTTTGACTCTCTTGCGGCTACTTCCAGGCTTTTCCCGCAGGCGAGAAAGGCAGTCATTGCCGCAGAATAAGTGCAGCCCGAACCATGAGTTCCTCCTTTGACAAAAGTTCCCTGGATACGGGTAAAGGTATCAGAACCAGCTTCATAAAGCAGGTCCGTGGCATCCAGGTGTCCTCCTGTAACAATTACAGCTTCTACACCCAGATCCGCTATTTTCCTGGCTGCAATTCTTGCATCCTCAGGGTTTTTCACCGCCATGCCGGCAAGTGCGCCTGCTTCTGACGCGTTGGGAGTAGTGACCTTGCAGAAGGGCAGCAGTTCTTCGATAAGGACAGAAAGAGCTTCTTTTCGTAGCAGGTCCCCTCCTGCTTCAGCAGCCATCACAGGGTCTATTACAAGGGAAAGCCCATGTTTCCTTACCTCTTTTGCAACTTCCCTTACGATTTCCGATGAGGCAAGCATGCCGGTTTTTGCCCATTTGACATCCATATCGGCACAGACAGCTTCTATCTGGCTGGCGACAGCTGCAGGAGCGAGGTCAAAAGCCTCCAGGACTCCAGTAGTATTCTGGGCAGTAACCGATGTAATGGCGCAGGTCCCATGCACTCCCAGGGCAGCAAATGTCTTCAAATCAGCAGCAATTCCGGCTCCTCCCCCTGAATCAGAACCTGCAATAGTCATAACAATCGGGTTTTTTACTGTGAAGGGCTTTTCTGTCATGTATTCCTCTCTTTTATTCGTTCATTTTCCGATTTTCTGGAACTTTTTCTTCTGCCTATCAGACGAATTAATTTAATATTGTAACTTCTAAGAAGTTTTTTTAATGTTTTAATGAAATTATTTGTAAAAAATCTCTTCAGCAGCTCTCAAGAAATCTATTCGTAGAAATATTTTATGAGTATTCCTGAGGTGAAAGTGTGTGAGTACTATCGTATTTTTTTCATCGTATTTTTTCTGGAGGGTTGTTCTTTGAGAGAATCCTTTATTAATACTCGGGGTGTTTTTATATGAAAACTTAAAAAAATGATATATTGCTTCGATACATTTATATATTGTATTTACGACTTTGATGCAATTAATCAAACAATTAAGCGCGGCGATCAGTTTAAATCTGGATTAACTATTTATATTGATATAGATAATGACTTGATTTATAATGTTTTAAGGGGATTGTAAGGATGGCAAACCGACCTCTGGATATTTTGAACAACGCACTGGATACACCCGTAATCGTTAGATTGAAAGGAGCACGCGAGTTTAGAGGCGAGCTGAAAGGATACGATATTCATATGAACCTCGTGCTTGACAATGCTGAAGAGCTAAAAGAAGGAGAAGTCGTAAGCAAGTTTAGCAGTGTCGTTATTCGCGGTGACAACGTGGTATACGTATCTCCGTAATCTATATCAAGCACTTCATCTATTATCGTTAAACCTCGGTGAGCAACAGGACTTATTGTGACTGGCCGCAGAGATTAAATTCAAAAAAACAAAACTGCTTCAGATTATTGAATATTGCTCTAATAAATTGATTTTTATCAGGAGATTTAGGAATGAGTAAAGGTACGGCATCAATGGGAAAAAGGCAGAAGCGCACGCACGCCAAATGCAGGCGCTGCGGTAGTGTTTCTTTAAACATCCATACAAAAGAATGTACTTCATGCGGCTTTGGAAAGACATCTCGCATGAGAACTTACAAGTGGCAGGCTAAGTGCAAATATTAAACTTTTCTGTTCCACTTTTTCTATTTTTTACCTGCACCGGAGGTCAAAATTGAAAGAAGAATGCGGCGTTGCAGGCATAATTCTTCCCGACGACAGGCCCCACTCCAATACTGTCGCATTCAAGCTGTATTACGCCCTGTATGCCCTCCAGCACAGAGGACAGGAGTCCACTGGCATAATGGTATATGACGGTACGTCCGCTCATTCTATCAAAGGCATGGGGCTTGTGCCTGACGTGTACAATAAGGATTCTCTGGGACGCCTGATCGGGGATGTAGGAGTCGGGCATGTCCGCTACTCGACAACTGGAGGATCGAAGTTAGAAAACTGCCAGCCCTTTGTCCTGAACTTCAAGGGAGGGACAGTTGCAATTGCCCATAACGGGAACCTGGTTAATGCCAAAGCACTCAAGGATAGTCTGGAGTGTGAAGGGCGTATTTTTATCAGCGATTCCGATACCGAGGTTATTGGTCACCTTCTCGTAAAAGAGCTGATAAAACACGAGCCTATAGAATCAATCAGGAATGTGATGCGCAAGCTTGTCGGCTCCTATTCCCTGGTTATCCATATCGACGGCACTCTTTACGCTGTCAGGGATCCTTTTGGCTTTAAGCCGCTCTGCTTCGGAGAAGTCGATGGTGGGTATGCAGTTGTTTCGGAAAGTGTAGCCCTGGATACCCTGAACGGCACTCTCCTCAGGGACGTGCGGCCAGGAGAGGTAATGGTCTTCAGTGGCAGTGGCTTCGAGAGTTACCAGATTGGAAACGAGCCTCATCCTGCACATTGTGTCTTTGAGTTCATTTACTTTGCAAGGCCCGATTCTGTCATTGACGGAAAATTGGTCTATAAGGTGAGAGAAAGTATCGGAAGGGAACTCGCCAGGGAGTACCCGATCGAAGCCGATATTGTTTCTCCTGTCCCTGACTCAGGGATTACCTCAGCAATCGGTTATGCCCGGGAATCAGGCACCAAATATCTGGAAGGGCTGATGAAGAACCGCTACATAGGGCGCACGTTTATTCTGCCTGGCCAGGAACTGCGTGAAACCGCAGTCCGGCTCAAGATGAATGCCATCAAGGATAATGTCAAAGGCAAACGTGTAGTCCTGGTTGATGACAGTATTGTGCGGGGTACAACCTCCAGGCGGATTATAGATATGGTCCGCAGGGCAGGCGCGTCAGAAATTCATGCAAGGGTGGGAAGTCCTGCAATTATTGCTCCCTGCTACCTGGGTATCGATATGGCTACCCGGCAGGAACTTATCGCTTCTTACAAGACCATAAAAGAGGTGGAAAGCCTCATTAACGCCGATTCCCTCGGATACCTGAGTATTGAAGGACTCATGCGGGCCATGGAGTGCGATAAAAACGACATGTGCATTGGCTGCCTCACAGGTGAGTATCCTGTGGAAATCCCAGGAGAAAACTGCAGAAAGAAACAGACCCACCTGGATGACTTTAATAATCCGGAAAGTTCCTGAATGTGCTTTTTTCAGGCAATCCGCAAGGGACTTTCTTCACTTTTCTTTTTGGTTCTTTTATGGTTTTTTCCTTATCTCATTGAGCCCTTAAAAGAGTAATATTTACTGTCCTGCTTCTCGGCCCGTCCATTTCGGCAAAAAAGATTCTCTGCCAGGTCCCAAGCTCAAGCTTCCCTTCCGAAACAGGCAGGGTCTCGCTTGCTCCGAGCAGCATTGCCCTGAGATGAGAATCAGCATTATTGTCTATTCGGTCATGCATGTACCCTGCGTCTGTCGGCACAAGTTTCTTTAAAAGAGCCAGAATGTCTTCTTTTAGCCCACTTTCGTTTTCGTTTATTATGATACCTGCGGTAGTATGCCTTGTACTGATTATGCATATTCCTTCAGATACTTCGCTTTTCATTATTTCTTCCTGAACCTCTGAAGTGATATCTATCAGTTCAATACGTTTGGAGGTCTCAATTTTGAGTTTCAAAGTCTCTTCCTCTGAATCTTCTCGGGTTATATTATCCGGTATTTATCTATTGTTTTATTGTATGTTTTATCCGTATTATACAGGTTCTTTTACCCTGTACGTAATAAATAGTTATTTAGAAGAAGGAATAAGAAATTTGCAATTTTCCAATCTAAAAAAGGATTAACATAGAAAACCTGTAAAGCAAAAATAACAGTGAGTGCATAAAATATCCGGGTTGCAGGTAAAGAACCGGATTGGTATTGTCCAGCTCTCTCCCGAGTCCGATCTCTATTTTTCTAGCCTGTTCCGGATAAAGTTTTATTTTTTAATGTTTTTCGTTTCTGAATAAAACCTGCAGTTTCTATTTTTCAGACTCGTGCTTCCTGTATGGAAAGCACTGTAGAAAGTTCAGGATTTTTATTTTTGAGGGCAGGACGAACTTGCGGTCTTTTAACAGGAACCCGTGTAAAACTGGCTCCAGGGGTTTTTGTGGTACTATTTCCTTCATTCTCGCTACCTTTTGATTCTGATCTACTGATTTCTCTTCAGTCGGCTTACGGTAGCTTACTTCCTCATTATTATATTTAAACTTAACTCTTCCTTGCCCCGTCAGAATCACGGATTTTTGAGAGTTTTTTAAAGCGCAGGTCTCGGGTTAACAGCGTCTGTTTTTCGGTTTCCTGTGGAATTAAGTACTTTTAAGGTTTCATCCAGGGAAAAGAGGAATTCATCTCTGAGCCTTTCGGTCAGTCGCTCCGGGTCAATACTTCTGAAATAAGCAGGAGTTCCTCCTCTTATTTCCACATATCCTTTTTTTGCCATCCTCTCCAGAACAGAATAAATCTTCGGTCTCGGAACATGGGTAAATTCATGTATTTCCCTTGCCGTGGCTTCATTCAAACTGAGGAGTCCAACATAGATTTTTGCCTCGTTTTCCGTGAACCCCAGCTTCTTGAGTTTACCTATTAGTTCGGTGTCCATTGCAGGCCTCCGGCACTATTTTGTTATTTCATTCAGGCGGTCTCATCAAGCTTCTTCAGCGTTGCAAGCATTGTTTTCAGGCTCTCCTGATACACAAGAATATCCTCTTCATCCAGCTTTTTGAGGATTTCGGAAGCATTTTTCTCGATTTCCCCCATGAACCATTCCCTGTAATCTTTCCCTTTTTCGGTAAGGGATATCAGGGTTTTTCTCCGGTCCTCCGGGTCTCCCTTCCTGCAGACAAGCTCCTCTCTTTCAAGGGCATCGATCATGGTTGTGAGGCTTCCCTTCTGAAGATCGAGACATTTTCCCAGGGTTGTAGGCATGATATTATCTATTGCCCCGATAATCATAATGGCTTTATTCTGGTTTTTATTCAGGTTATATTGGCTATTCCTGGTTTGGTGAAAAATCCTGGCAAAGTTCTTGTGAAATAGATGAATCATTTCGAACTGGAGTTTTACTGTCTCTTTTATTCTTTCTTCTTTCATTGGTTATCACAGTCAGGGCTTTTTCCGAATTCGAAAGATAAACTGAGCGGTCTTTCTCATAGATTTTGAAGTCCAAATTTAAAATGCGGAGTTCTGGATCTTATTGATTCTATTCTTATCTTCCGAACCTATATTGTTTATTATCTTACTATCTATTTATCTAATTGTTTGATTTCTTACTATTACTGCCCAAATTCTATTTATATTTTATGATCCCGGATTCAGCACTTTCAATAAAATTAGCAGTCTTTCCCACCTTTATTCGTATTCATCATACGTCTCAGGTACATCTGGGCCCATACAAAGGTAATTATCGATCCTATGACTGTACCCACAACAAGTCCCCACCAGACTCCGAGCAACCCCCAGTCGAATCCGAAAGCAAAAAGTAAGGAAAAGAAGAGAGTCATAACCAGGCTCCGCAGAAGGGTGGCAATAAGGGCGCTTGTGCCTTTTCCTGCCCCCTGGAAGAGAGAGCCTGAGAGCATTCCGAAGGCGACTACGGGATAGAAAATCGTCATAATTTTCAGGAGCCTTGTTAGTTCAGGGGCGATACGGGCTGCATTTTCGGTCTGTGTAAAGACGGCAGCAATCTCAGGAGCAAAAAAGTATACAACGGCAGCAATCACGGCTTCTACGAGAAAGCCGACTTTAATCGCATAAATAAGGGTACTCTGTGCTTTCTTAAAATTCTTTTCCCCAAAGGCAGCCCCACTTACCGAGACTACAGCTATTGAAATTCCTATAAGGGGAGCAACTGCAATACTTGTTACTCTCCAGGCTGTGGCGTAAACTGCAACTCCGTCCGTATTGCCAATGGTCGCGATGATAAAGTTCATTGTAAGTGCTGTTAGCGCCAGGGCAAGCTGTTCAATCGAGGAAGGTATTCCTACTCTAAAGATATCCGTTACAATCTCTTTGTCGAATTTGAAGGAACCGAACCTGAAAGATACATAGGTATCTTTTTTGATAAAGAACCAGTAGAACATGAGCAGCCCCGAACTGGCATAAGAGACTACTGTCGCCAGGGCAGCCCCTGCGACCCCAAGCCCCAGAGGATATATAAAAATCGGGTCAAGCACTACATTCAGGACTGAACCGAGGATCATAGCTTTCATAGCTCTTTTTGAATCCCCTTCACTTCTCAGGATCGAATTTGCAACATTTGTAAAGAAGAAAACAAAACTGCCTGCAAAAATGACCCTGGTATACTCAACTCCGAGCCCTGTTGTTTTCCCTGCCCCGCTGTACATAAAAAGATCCTTTATAAGCGCAAGTCCAAGAACGGTAAGGGCAATGGTAAGGACAAGCATTATCACGAAGGCGTGAACTGCAACATTATCCGCGCCTGTTTTATCCCTGGCTCCTATCCGCCGAGAAATTGCAGCTCCCCCTCCAACTCCCAGCCCGCCAGTAAGCGCCATCTGGATCACAAAAAAGGGAAAAGCAAATCCCACAGCAGCCAGGGCATCGGCTCCAAGGCCTGAAACCCAGAAAGTGTCAGTCAGGCTGTATATAGTCTGAACGGACATGGCAACTATGATAGGGATTGAGAGTTTGACTATGGCCTTTTTCGGGTCTCCAAGGAGAATACCTACTCCTTCTGTAGTGTTTTGAAAATTTTCGGTTTTTTCTCCTACTATGTCTCCACTTCCAGCTAGTATTTCCTTCTTCATTTTCTCCCGCCGTTTTTAAATCCCAATGTCTTTCATCCTTTCTTTTTCAGCTTCTTTTGCCTTTTATATTTCCTTACCTGCGGCAGGTTTTTTTCCGAATTAAAGATCAGATAACTGAATATTCTTGGGGAAAGGTATATTTATGAGTGGAAGCAAGTAAAAATGCAAAATCAGGTTATAAGAGGTTGATTTTTACATTAAATAATAACTTCTTCAATTATGCAATCTATATAGTAAATTACTAATCTATATTCTGTCGAATTAAGTAATTAAGATCGCAAAGACTTGAATAAATAGATGAACTTTGAATGGAAGTAATAAATTCGATAACGATCAAGAGTCATACAATTATATCGGTTTTCACTCTTTTTAGACGCAGGAAATTGTAACTTATAGATCATATTTATAAATTTAGAGTTTTTTTATCTGAAAACATTTATCCAAATAATTCTAATAATCCAGAGAGACTAATATGTTTAACAATTATAATATTAGAGGAATAGTAAATTCTATGGGTCTTGTCTTTGGAGATATCGGGACAAGTCCCATCTATACCCTTACAGTTATATTTCTTCTTACAAGACCTACAGAGGCTCATGTAATAGGAGTTTTATCTCTAATTATCTGGACACTTATCATACTTGTGAGTATGGAATATGCCTGGCTTGCTATGAGTCTGGGAAAAAAAGGAGAAGGAGGCACTATAGTCTTAAAAGAGATTCTCCTTCCCCTGCTGAAATCAGGGAGAAATGTTTCTTTAATTACGATATTAGCCTATATTGGAACTTCGTTTCTTATTGGAGACGGGGTAATTACGCCTGCAATAAGCATACTGAGTGCTGTTGAGGGAATACGCATTATTTCCGGACTTGAAAATACAGGGCAGGGCACTCTAATGTTAATTGCCAGCCTGATTGCAATAGGCCTTTTTTCATTCCAGAAAAAAGGATCTGACAAAATTGCATGGGCATTTGGACCAATAATGGTTGTCTGGTTTTTGGCTCTTGCAGTTTCAGGTATTGCTTCAATATTTTATACACCAGACGTATTAAAAGCTATAAATCCATATTATGCTATTGAGTTTCTTTCAAGTAACGGACTTGTAGGCTTCTTTGTATTATCTGAAGTTACCCTTTGTTGCACCGGCGGAGAGGCATTGTATGCCGATATGGGCCATCTGGGGAGAGAGCCTATATTAAAAGCCTGGAGATTGATATTTTTTGCATTAGTCTTTAATTATCTTGGGCAGGGAGCATTCCTTATTAGAAACCCGGCTTCGAAAAATATTTTATTTGAGATGGTAAATCATCAGGCACAGATCATATTTGTTCCATTCCTTATCCTGAGTATAATAGCTACTATTATTGCCTCTCAGGCTATGATTAGCGGCGTGTTTTCAATAGTTTATCAGGGAATTACGACCCGAATAATGCCAATGTTAAAAATTGATTATACATCCGGAGAATTAAAGTCACAGATTTATATAAGTGCGATAAATTGGATGCTCCTTATCTCCGTATTATATATGATATTTATATTTAAAGAATCAAGCAAACTTGCGGCTGCATATGGATTGGCAGTTACAGGAACTATGTCCATCACGGGCATGTTGATGACTTCAATATTTTATCACAAAAAACAGATGTCAAAGGCTATAATCTCTCTATTTATTACATTTATTGACCTGGTGTTCCTCCTCTCAAATACCTATAAAATACCGCATGGGGGTTACTGGTCAGTTATTATAGCAGCTATTATCTTTGCTCTTATTGTTATATACACTTCCGGACAAAAGAGGCTTTATGAGCTAATGAAGCCCACGAAATTTGATTATTTCCTTGAAAAATATAATCAGGTATATGCCACTGAAAATAAAATCAGTGGAACTGCCCTTTTCTTTTCGCGAGACATAACCAGGATTCCCCAATACATTTCTCATATAATGTTTAAGAACAATATTATTTATGAAAATAATATCTTTATTTCAATTGTTAAGCATGATGACCCCTTTGGAGTGGAAAGCTCTTTCACAAAAGAACTTGCAAGGGGATTGAGAGTTTTTGAAATAAAAATGGGATACATGGAAGTCGTCGATGTCGAACAAATCTTAAAAAAGGAAGGAATATATGAAAAGACGATTTTTTACGGAATAGAGGATATAATTACCAATAACATAATATGGAAAGTTTTCTCCATTATTAAAAAACTCTCTCCTTCTTTTGTCCAGTTTTACAAACTCCCTCCTGAGGAGTTACATGGGGTTATGACAAGGTTCGAAATGTAAAAAAGAAGGCAGTATCCCCTCCTGCCTTCGAATTAAAATTAGAGATGAAAACCGGGTCAAGGAAAAGGAAGAATTCCGATCTTTTCTCTTCTTTTCTCTTTTCTCTTCTTCTCCTTTTTTCTCTTCTTTTTTCTTTTCTGAATCTCTATATTCTCTGCTGCTGACCGGCTTTGTTCCTCTTCCTTTTAAAGTTAAAAAATAAATACATGCAAATAAAATTAAAGAGTATTTCGACAAATTATAAAACTTAAAAGCAAATTGTGAACCTGAGGTAAAAAGCATATACATTTTAACTTTGTATAGGCTGGATATTAAAACAAAAAGCAAGTCAGATAATAAATAAATAAACTTTTTTATAGGAAACGAATATTTCTAACACTATATATATTTTAAATTAATACATTACACATTTATTGAAATTCAAATTTGGGCTTTGCCTATTTGTACCAATTTATTGTACAATTATGATAGGTTGATGTGCATGGATATGTAATGTCTTTGCAAATAGAGCAAATAATTACTACTTCTGGGTACTGCCTTTGAATACGGATTTTAATAATAAATACTATGTTTGAATGAATTAATCCGAAAATCTCAATGATTTTAAAACAGGGATAAATTGGATAAAAATGGAGGAATCTGATGGATAAACAATATTTGCCCTATTTTGCTGCAGTCCTTTTTGCTTTTCTCGTAATCGCACCGGGCATTGCAGCGGCAGAGGATAGCACATACACAAATGTGGGCGTCAGTGATGCTAAGAAAATGGTCGAAAAGGGCGATGTCTTCATTCTTGATGTCCGTACCCCGGACGAATTCAATGCAGCGAATATAGAAGGGGCAACGTTGATACCGCTATCAAGTCTTAAGACTCCACCGGGAGAACCTATTCTGCCCCCTGAAGATCTATTAGCAAACCGAACGGACGAGCTACCAGCTGATTGTGATGCAAAGATACTTGTTTATTGCAAAACCGGAAGCAGAAGTACTAACGCAAGCAAAATTCTGGTAAGTGCCGGTTACACAAATGTCCATAACATGCAGGGCGGTATCAAAGTCTGGATAGACGCAGGATATCCGGTTGTAATCACCTTTGTGGATGAGCTTGATTGTGCAGACGATTCTACCAAAACTGCTCTCAATGCAAAACTCAACAACGTACTCTGTCATCTCGAAAAGGGAGATGATCTCAAAGCCATCGAAAAAATAGGCAACTTTAATGACTTTCGTTTGTGAAATGGCAACTGAAGGCAGGTTAGGTTCTAATGAAGCAGCTTATTTGATCCATGAATCATCAGTCCATCTTAAAGATCTCATCTGATTCAGGACTTACGTGGTTGCCTGCAAAACAGGCAACTTTAGATTTTTCATACTTTCAAAATAACACAGCCTGTTCTCCAGCTTTCGAAGTTCCAGATATTTTAAAAGTAAAAAACAAAACCTTCGTAGTCAGATTATTTAATTTCTGATGTTTCGATATCATCCGACTTTTCCAACAACACCTTCAGATTTTCCCCTTCTTCTTTCATATGCAGCTTTATAGCTTCAACTTTCTTTCTGGCAACCTTTGAAAGTAACCCGCCAAACCGAAAAGAAAGCTCAGCTTTAAAGACACTCCCGCCATTTGAAGGCTTTATGGAAAACGAGCCGCCTGAACAGATAATTGACTCCGGGAATAATACCTTATACTCTATCAATTCATTCCGCACGCATAGGGTAATCTCAAAACTTAATTTTTCCAGTTTACCCCCGAGGTACTCCTCGGCATAAAGCACAGCGCCTTTTTCAAAATTTTTTTCTTTGATCCATCTGGCAGTTACGTGGTCTTTGTGCCAGGACCTGTAGTTTTCCGTAAAATGAGCGAACCATTCAAAAATGGCTTCAGGTGGCCGGTTTATTTTTATGGGATCTTCCAGTGTCCTCATATTTTACGCCCCGACTCTTTTTTGTTATTGTCAGCTGAAATACTTGAGCTTACTTCAAAATCAACCTGACCCATAACCTGACCGTTTTAATCCGGAATGAATTTATGTTTTACACAGTTCCAAAATTTAACTTTTTTCGCTTCCGGTTTACCTGTGCTTTTTCTTTTTGGGTGTGCTCTTTTGAATTCATGTTTTGAAAAGGCCGGTCGGCAAGCGACCGTTGAATGTCCTGATGCCTGAAAAACAAAATTGGCAATTATGTAATGGGTCATCCCTGAGAAGCTCTGCTTGCAGATTATAATCTTTTTAAAGGATATGGGCTCCTATGCTCATAACCACTTTTCTTGCACCCTTGCTTGTGGGGACTTATTTGATAAAATAAGTTTAAAAAAAAGATTGCAGGAAGTAATCCTGGACAGTGATTAGGATAATACATTTTTCCCGAAATTTTTCCGGAATCTGAGACCGATGCGCTTTTTCAGGCGCAGTCTCTTCATATCCCGGAGGCAAAATAGTATGTGTAATTTTATATTGCGCTTAGTGCCTTTTTAAGATAAATACAGCCATTAATACGAATACCAGGCTTGCCAGTGTAAATCCGGGTAAGGCTTGTTCTACAGGATATGATTTTGCTTCTACCTGTATAGGGAGATTAAGCGTATAATCTTCTGCATTTTTTGTATCATCACCGAAATAATAAATCACCCTGCCTTCGACATTAAAGTCTCCAGGCTGATTGGATTCGATCCTTACTCCAATATCCCTGCCCTGTCCGGGGTCCAGCTCATACGTTGTCGTATACTGTCCTGCGCCCGACTGGACAAACTCCGAGGAAGAGACACTCATTCCTGAAGGTGGAATTATAATGACCTGGACATGCATAACAGGTTTTGTGATAAGATTCACTGCCGAAAGCCTGAGCAGAATATCCTCTCCGGAAACGACCTGTGTTTTTTCGCCATGGAGGCTGACACTTGCAGAGGGCGGCGCCGGTTTGGAGTTTTCAGGTGATCCTGTGTTTTTTGAAGGTTCTGTTTGTATGTTTTTTGAATTTTCTACCTGATCGTACTTTGAACGCTTTATCTGGTATTCTGAGCTTTCTGTTTTTGTGTGTTCCGAAGATTCGGCTTCTGTGTAATTTGAAGGTTCTGTCGATGTATTTTCAGAACTCTCAGTTTGTGTATACTCCGGAACTTCCGTTTCTGTGTACTCTGAAGGTTCGGTTTTGTTCTCGTAAGAAGAATTTATTGAAGTGCCAGACGAAGCATATGTACACGGAACATTGCTTACTAAGAAGCAACCAATTAAAAGATAAACCATTAGAGTTTTTAAAATAGCCCTCTCAGACATTCTACCACCTTTTTGGGCTGTCATCTGTAATAACATCCAGTCTCAGCTTTAAGCTAAAGGCTTTTCCAAATTATGGATGCCTTCGATAATTTCTCAAAATAATAAAAAATAGGAAAAATTTATTTATTTTTCCTGAACTCGTTTTTAAACTCCTTTTTAACCTGATTTACTTTCTCTTAGCAGCATAAACTCCTAATAATCCTATAGCTGCGATTAATACACCAAATCCGGGAGCGCTGAATGAGCCCTGCCCCTCGGCTTTTACTCCTCCATCCTCATCAGAATTGGGGGCTTCGTCAGAATTTTTGGAAGGCTGTTCGACTTTTTTGGAAGGCTCTTCGACTACAAAGGGGTGGGTAAGTGAAATCGGGTTGTAATTATCCTTGTTATCTCCAGGCCAGTACAGGCCGCTGAAGTGCACCGTATGACTACCTACTTTATCTCCCTTAATATCAATGTAGATCGTTCGGACGCTTCCGGGCGGTACGGAGAATGTACCGTATACCGTACCTGCTGCACCTGCCTGGGCAAAGCCCTGTCCGGATACGGAAATTCCAGCGGGAACGCTGATCCTTGCATCCACGTTCAGGGTTACCTCATTGAGCGATGGATTATCGATATAAAGTTCAACAAGGCCGTTTTCGTTTTTCGGTTATTACATCATTAGCCGGCCGCAGGACTACGGTCGGACCTACCCTGAACTTTTGTTCAGCGACAGGTATTCCTTCTGCAGCTTTGGTTACATTGGCGGGTTTATTGGCGGGTTTATTGACGGATTGATTAACTGATTGATTAACTGATTGATTAACTGATTGATTGACGGATTTATTGACAGATTGATTAGCAGATTCATTTGTCTTTAAAATCTTTGATGCCGTTTCATTTACTAATGGGTTTTCTACTGCACCTACAACAGCACTTGAGAAAACAGTCCCAAAAATAAAGATTGACATCAATACTATGGGTAAACATTTTTTCAACTTATATACCTCCTTCTAGGGGTATTTAATTACCTGTACAATAGTTTTTTGAAAAATATTTTTTCAAAACTTTAATATTTATTTTTTCCAGGTACGATTTGCTTTAGATCAATACTTTCCAACTGGTATTGAACATTTTGGTTTAATTCACTTTCGGCCGTTTTTGGTAAAATTCTGTGGATTCTACTTACATATCACAATAATTTTAAATGAAAAGTGTGATTTCCTGTGCAAATAAGTACTTTTTTGTACCTTTGCTTGTGAGACTTATTTAATAAAATCAATTCCAAAAGGAGTAATTCCGGGCGCTAATTTTTAATTGGAATTTTTCCGAAGATAATATTAAATAATCATCAGACCCTGAGACTCCTGACTTTTCCTTTTCTTTCTCCCGTACTTATATGGATGGTACTCCATGCCAGAGCTACTATCATTTTAATAAAATATAGGTGAAATTTCAAATCACAATTTTTATCTGTATAAAATTATATGCTAATAACAGGTAATGTTTTCAAGACAGAGAAGTGCAGATAGAGAAGCTGAATAATTTTTATCCGATCTTTATAAAGAGATTCCCAGGGATAAACGACCTTTATGTAATCACCTGTCCAGGCTTCGGCTTTTAGCCTTATGGCTTATTTTTTGCTATCTTACGCTACCACCATTTGATGTCAAAACGGGAAATTAGCCAGTCTTGCTTCAAAAAATTACGGATCTCCAAGTCTAAAACCTAATTTGAGAGCCTCACAAAGGTGAGAAAATGAAGATGCAAATAGCATTAATAGCTGCCAATCCTGAGAAACAAATGGAAACTCTTCATAAAAAAATAGACAAAGCGGGTATTTTTTCATGTAAACCGACTTCATTTAGAATATCAAAGCTGTGCCTCTTAACAGAAAGCAATAGAATAGGCCTTGTCCGCGGCGATGTGGCGGAATATAAACTTAAGGTAAGTGTTGGGCCCGGGGAATATGATTACATCATACTTACCAACTATGTGAAGGAAAAAAGCGCCTGGAACACGGAAGAAAATAAAAATTTAATAATTTTACCCGGTCAGGCGTTGACTGGAAGTTTCTATTCCGATATGGCGATATACTATGCTCAGCAAGGATACAGTACATATATTCTGGATAGAAGGGAAACAAACATCCCAGCAAATGAGACTGATTTCAGTTATATGGAAAACTGGACCATTGACAAATATCTGAGCGATACATACGACGGTATCGCTGTATCAAGAATTCATACAGCTCTCTTAAGCAGTAAGCCTGTAGATAATATAGAGGTTACTGCAATTGGCCACAGCCATGGGGCGTTGATCCTTACTGCTTATGAGGCAAGTGAATACGACGATTTGTCTCTAGGTACTGTCGACAGGATAGTATCTATTGATATAATTGTTAAGTATGATCCTAAATATTCAGAGTTAATACAGGCCCAGGCCCAGGAATTTAACATTATTTCCAAATGTATGGAAAATAGGACATATAATGGTAGTAATATGGCCGTCATGATGCAGATAGCAAATCTGGCTTTAACAGATCCTGACGGGGAATCTTCTTTTCAGCCCGGCCTTACAAACAGGCAATTTTTCCGGCTTATGGCTACCCAGACTCATACATTTAATGCATATCCCTATACTCCGAATTATCACTATTGGAGTGGAGATCTAGGTGGTCTTTATTATGTTGACGAAGATAGGCTTCTCAATTTGACTTTAACCGGGGGTGCTGTCCCTTATGCACCGAAGCATCTGGATCTGTATATGGCCGGTCTGATGGGGAACGTGGACGGTTATGAGATTGATTATTCAAGAATAGATTCTCCTGTCCTTTATATCGGACTCGGAGGAGGTTTTAGTGACTATGGTTCATGGTGGTACAAAAACGGGGTCGGAAAACTAAATGATAAGGTTACTTCCATAAACTGGAATAATCAGGGTCATGGTAGCATAGCCCTTGATCATAATTCTCCCGATTTATGGGCACTTATAAACAACTGGATAAAAAATAATTAATATGATAAATAAGAGCCTGGAAGAGAAAAGACTCTGAAAAATATATTCAATATCTTACTGGCTCCTAATAAATTTAAAATAAGATACATAGTTGTAAGTGAAAGTAGAGAAAGAGCCAGCCCTTTTCAGGCTGAAGCTCCCTCAACCCTCGCAACATGTTTTGTTCTTAAAAGTGTTCTCAGGAAATACAATGCCCAGACATACATTAACAGAGAGCCTATTCCGTTGCCTATAACCATTCCCCACCAGGCTCCTTCCTGCCCCATATTAAAGGTGAAAGCTAAAAGTGCTGCAAAGATGGGAGTAAAAACAATAGTTCTCAGGAGGGTTGCAATCAAAGCACTCATTCCCCTGCCCGCTCCCTGGAAAAAAGAAGAGGAGAAAAAACCAAGTGCAGCGGTTGGGTAGAACAGGCACATAACTCTCAGGAAGTGGGAAAGGTCAGCTGTTATATGGGCTCCCCCTTCAGATTGTGTAAATATGGAAGCTATTGGCGTGGCAAAGATAAATATAAAAGCTCCGGCTGCACACTCTATAAGAAATCCAAGTCTTGTTGAGTAGGAAAGAACAACTTTTGCTTTTATATACTCACGCGCCCCCATCGCAGCTCCGGTTACTGAAATTACAGCAGTTGATATTCCTATTAAAGGAGCCATTGCAATTGTCGCTATTCTCCATCCTGTAGAATATACTGCAACTCCATCAGTGTTACTTACAAGCACAATAATGAAGTTCAAGAATACCATTGACAGAGACATGGAAAGTTGCTGGGCCGAAGCTGGAACTGCAACATCAAAGATGTCTTTTACAATCTTCCTTTCAAAATGGAAATCCTTAAAATTGAAGTTCACATAAGTATCTTTTCTGAAGAAAAGCCAGTTAGCCATCATAAGAGAAGATATTGCGATGGAAAGCACCGTCGCCCAGGCTGCACCTGCGATTCCCATATTCAGAGTGTAGATGAAGATAGGATCAAGGACAATGTTCAGGACTCCGCCTATAATCATAGCTTTCATAGCTCGCTTTGAATCTCCCTCGCTTCGAAGAATTGCATTAGCTATGTTGGAAAAAAATATTGCAATGCTTCCAAGGAAAATAACTCTGGCATATGCAACTGCAAGACCTGTAGTTTTTCCGGCTCCTACAAGGGTAAAGATTTGAGGTGCAAAGATATAAAAAGGAATTGTAAATAGAATCGAGAGCAGAGTCATTATAATTATCGTATGTACTGCTACATTATCTGCACCTGCTTTATTCCTGGCTCCTATCATTCGGGAGATTGCAGCTCCCCCGCCTATACCCAATCCATTGGATAAAGCCATGCTGATGAAGAAAAATGGGAATACAAAACCCATTGCTGCAAGGGCATCTGCTCCAAGCCCGGAAACCCAGTAAGTATCAACCAGACTGTAGAGTGTCTGTACTGACATCGCAATAACCATAGGAATTGAAAGTTTCACTATAGCTTTTTTTGGGTCCCCCAACAGTGTTTTTACACCAATTGTCTCCATTTCCCCTGCATGCCCGGCAGAAATTTCACTTTTACCTTGATTACTTTTCATTTATTGCATCTTCCTTAATTATTCGTTTTTCTAAAAGCTTCCCTTTTCAACTTTCAGTTTTTTCAACTTCCCTTTTCTAAGCCCGAACTCTTCTTTAAGCATCATCCACGATTCTTCATACCTCTAAGCAGTCCGGGTTTCCAGTTATTCGTATCGCAGTGCGTCTACAGGTTTCATTTTTGAAGCCCTGTATGCGGGCACTGCTCCTGAGATTACACCGATAAGGACAGCGAGAATCAGTCCAAAAATCATCAGACCAGGGGAAAGAGGCAGGCTTACCCCGCTTTCTGGTCTTGTCATGGTCACGCCAATCATCGGGAAGATAGCTGAAACAAGCGCTCCCAGTGTAACTCCAAGGATACCTCCAACAAGACCTACCATTGCGGAGTTAAAGATGAAAATCATAAGGATATCTCGATTTTTCGCCCCTATGGCTTTCATAGTTCCGATTTCCCTTGTCTTTTCAAGGACAGAAGTAAACATCGTATTTGCAATTCCCACAGCTCCTACAACAAGCGATACAGCAGCAATGGCTCCCAAAAAGAGAGTCATCGAGGAAATCATACTGGTAACTGACTGAGCCATGGACTTTAAGGCGGTTACGGAAAAGTCTCTGTCATCCTCATTGGAGATGTGTCTGGAAATCATGAGCTTTTTTTCAATCGTCGTAACCACCGTGTCTACTATATCTACACTCTGAGCTTTTACGTTGATGGAATCAAAGACGTCTTTTTTCGCATCTGTAATCAGGTTCACTGCAGCTTCTATCGGCATGTATATCTGATTGTCCCCACTTCCACCTTCTTCTTTCAGGATTCCGACAACTCTCACAGACTTACCGTTGATCGTTATAAGCTGGTTAACTCCAATGTCTTTTTTATAAATTCCCCTGGCAACACCGCTTCCGATAACCGCAACATACTTGTCTGCCGGTTCCAGAAGCCTTCCGGATTCTACCTCAAGAGAGTTCATGTATTGCCAGACCTGGGGGTCCACTCCAGTGATAGAAAGGGTTGCGTTTTCTCCGGTGTAGCTAATTTCCTCTCTGCCGGAAATCTCACCTGTAACGTACGTTATGCCTTTTATACCCTGAAGAGCATCGATATCGTGATCTGTCAGTTGGGCGTCAGTCGCAGTACCTCCTCCTCCCCATCCGTTATCCCCGTGACCGGGCATATGCGACTGAGCTTTTGAATATCCCGGCGTTATGGTGATGCTTGTCAGGTCCATGTTGGCAAGGCTGCTCTGTACGCTTGCCTCCATAGCATCCCCCAGAGAAATAATCCCTACAACTGCTCCAACCCCTATAACTATCCCGATAATAGTTAGCCAGCTCCGGAGTTTGCTGTGCAGGAGCATGTTCAGGGCCATTTTCAGGTAAGTTGCGTTTCTAATTGAGCATCCCTCCAGTTTTTGCTTTTTTTCAGTGCTTGAGTACTCCTGAACTTGCATCATTTTCAGATGCTTTGTATCCGGCTTTTTTCTCTCCCTGTTTTTTCTTGCGGTATACAAATACTCCTGCTCCTGCAAGTGCTATTATCGCAATATAGAGCACGTATGAACCGAATCCGCTGCGACTGCCTGGCTCTCCTGCTCCCTGCGCAGTCATATTTCCGGAAGTCATTTCGAGTTTTACTTCCTTGTTGACTGTTATTCTTTCTCCCTTTGCATCCGTATACTCAATCTGGACTTTTAGTGGATTGGAATCCGTTGAAGCAGACGTTTCATTGTCTCCTGTATCACTGGCTTTTGCACTATCCGGTGGTGCTCCGGGACTCCCTCCTTCACTTCCTCCTGCAGCCTGTGTGCTCGCAACATTAAATGAAGCGATTGTGTAGTCTCCTTTCTCAAGGTTTCCCACGATAGAGGAGGAACTTCCTGATACCCTGTAACCGTCCTGATCCGGAACCGATACTTTCACCGAATATGCCATGTTATTGCCCACGTTTGCAACTGAAAGGGAAATCTCTCCCGCATCGTTTTCCGAAAAGGAAACATCAAAGTCGGTTTCCCCGCCTACGAAAAGTCCTGCTGTGGTCTGGATATTTTTTGTATTGGATTCATAGTCTTCAAAGCTAAGGTTTATATCCAGAGTGTAGAGCCCGGGATTGGCGTTTACATCTGCCATGACCAAGTAAGCAACTGTCACGGATTGACCTGTTTCCAGGTACTTAATGTACTTTGTATTGTCCGAGTAGACCGGGAGGATAACACCTTTGGGATCTTTCCAGGAGACGACCATATTTTTCAGAGGGGAGTTTCCTGTATTCGTTATAATGAACTCGAGAGGCTCTTCCCTTGCTATGTCAATATTCGCCTTGTTTATGGTCACGATCTGAGCGTACTCTTTACCCCTTACCTCTAGCTGGATGGTTTTTGTAGTAGTAATCGTGTTTGATGAGGATCCATCTTTTTTGGCAATGGTGGTGATGTCGATATCATAAGTGCCTTCGGAAGCGTTGGAGTCTGTCATGAGCTTGAACTTAAGGACAGCTGCATCGTTATCATCCTGCCGTGCATTCAGATAGGAGACCTCCTTTTCAAGAGTTTCTCCGGAAACCTTACTGAAAGGATATTCCGGATTAACTGTGACAGCAATATCTTTCAGGTTATTGCTTCCTACATTTTGCACACTGACAGTGAGTTCAACAGGTTCTCCAGGACGAGCAGCATCGGGATTCTGGTTCGTTAGATTTACCTGCATGGATGAGGAGTCTATCATTCCGTTTGAGCCAAGTGCTGTTCCGGCTCCGAGGGATATGAATGCTGTAAGCAGCAGTAAGAGCGTTAGCAAAGAAAACGTTTTCATTTCTGTTCCACCGGTTCGTTTTTCTTATGTTTTTCAATTTTTTCGATTTCACCATCTCTGATGTACACGACCCTTGTTGCATACTTTACAATGTCAAGGTCATGGGTTACAATAATGATTGTCTTTCCTTCCTTTTCATGTAACTTAGCCAGAAATCCCAGGATATAATCTCCAGTTTTGGTATCCAGGTTCCCTGTGGGTTCGTCTGCAAGGATAATAGGTGGGTTAACGGCAAGAGAACGAGCAATTGCAACTCTCTGCCTCTGTCCCCCTGAAAGCTGAGACGGCAGGTTGCGTTTCTTATCCGAAAGCCCTACAACTTCTAGCAGGTATTCTCCTCTTTTTCTTGCTCTTACCGGATCTTCTTCCTGAAATTCCAGGGGCAACAGAACGTTTTCCAGTGTGTTCAGAGTGGGAATGAGGTTAAAACTCTGGAAAATAAATCCTATCATCTGTCCCCGGATACGGGCCAGTTCGGATTCTTCAAGTTTGGAAATATCCCTTGAGTTCAGAAAGACTGTTCCCTCCGAGGGAAGGTCAAGGCAGCCTAACAGGTTCATAAGCGTACTTTTTCCACTTCCGCTTGGGCCGAGAACCACTACAAATTCCCCTTCATAGATTTCGAGGTCGACTCTCTTGAGAGCTGCAAACTCAATTTCTCCCATCAGGTAGATTTTCCAGAGATTTGTCAATTTGATGAGAGGACTGCGCCCTGACCTGGCAGCAACGTTACGAGTATCAGTATGATTATTAGCTTCAAAAGCCTCTGTGCAGTCTCCTGTGTCCATATCACTATTTATGCCGGAATTGTCTCCGGGGGCACTGGAAGTCTCAGCAGGCCCAATAGCGTCAAAAGAACCTTCCTGATCAGTGGAATTTAATGATTTTATTAGTGCCTCTGCCGTATTTGATTGCATTTCATTACCTCTAAAGTTCCCGCAGGCTGTCTGATCTCTATGAATTCATTCCAATCTTCTTTTCCGGTTTTCAAATACTCAGGGACTCGAAAACCTGCAAATTTACGGATATTGTACTTCTGGAAATTTCTGTAAATAAGATGTGAAGGTCAGCGCAAAATGTTTATTGTGAGTGTTTTAACCAGTTATTTGTTTGATTACAAATTGTTCGATTTCTAACGAAATATGTTGGATTCTATTTATAATTTTTGTATATATCTAAAAAATTAATGGGTGAAGTGCAGATAAGCTTCAGTCAATGAGGATACTCAACCCCATATGTTCAGGAGAAGTGCATGAGTAATGGGTTGGACCGGATACACAAAAACAAAAGCTGCGGGGAAGTACAGGAAGGAATTTATAATTACATTTATAGTAAGTTTCACAGTCAGGTTGTAAGGTATGAGGGCATTGGATCCTCTCCTAAAGCCTCACATGCCCTGAAAGGTTTCATAATATCCTTCGATAATATTGCATGATACCTGTACTCATAGTACATAGACTTTACATATTCCATTTTGAAGCCATGCTTATTGGCAATTTTTTCAATCAGGTAGGGACTGTGAGCATCTCCAATTATATCCCTTGGAAGATTTTTCAAAATGGCCGATACTTGCTTAAAGCATCCCAGACCAACCTTCGGCAAAGTCTTCCATAATCTAAAATTCTGTGAAAACCATCCGATTTTCCATAAAGAATACAGCCTTGGGTCAATTATATCAAAAAAGACTATTTTTCCGTCCTCATTGAGATGGTCGGATGCATGCCGGATAAAAGCATCTACCTGCTCAGGCGTCAGGTACTGGACCACTTCTGTTGCAGTAATCCGGTCAAATGATAAATTCAACTTATCCCAGATTGTTTCGTCATCGGCAAGGATTAAATTTACATTTTTGTAGTTCTGCTGCCACATTTTCTTTTCCGCTTCAAAAAGCATGGAACTTGAAAAATCAGCCCCCACTACCCTCTCATAATTTGGCACGTAGTATATTAGAAGTTCTCCGGCACCGCATCCAAAATCGAGAAGGGATTTGCCCCCACTTAAATGATACAGTTTTTCCCTAGCCTCTTTAAAAAGGAATTCTTCTGTAGAATGCCTGTGTCCTCCCGTTTTTTTGTTCGAAAAATATTTTGCCCAGGAAAACTTTGATTTATTAAATGCTGTTTCCATACCGAATCCCCCTTCCCTTTTCCCTCCATTTCCCGGAAGAAATCAGCAATCAAGGCGCAAGTGAATAATGATTACATCTCTTTGAAGCTTATATAGAAAAATATGTTTGGTATTACAAATATCACCTGATTTTATCTACTTATTGAAATATTTGTTCTTAAAATAAGTCCTGACCTGCCTTCAGAAATTCATCTACTGATTACAGATTCTTACGATAAATATCCCAAATTTTATAAAAAAAGGTTTCCATGTACTTACATAATTTCTACAGGTCTCAATCCGAATTTGATTTTAAATTTATTTTTAAGTCTGCTTATTTGAAGTTCTTTTGTAGTTCACACAGATTTCTCAAATTATCTCTTTCCTCCGCACAGCACCGCTGCAGCCCTGACTGCGCTGTCCGGAGTAAAAAAGACCGGAATCCCTACTGCCGTGAATGATGCAGCCATTTCCCTTGTGAATTTTCCGCCTGGAGAACATATGAGGATCGGCTTTCCGCAACTGTCAGCAAAGTCTCTGATTTTCTCCGCAACTGCTCTGGTAAGAAGAGGCGGACCCCAGAGCAGGCTCACTATTGCAAGATCGTATTCCTCCCCAAAAGCCTCCTGCAGGGCAGCAACATAGTGCTCGTCCCTTACACTGCCTGTCAGGTCTACAGGATTTCTTACGGAAGCAAAAGCCGGAAGTTTCTCTTTCAGCCTCCTCACAGCCTCGCTGGAAATTTCGGATACCTTTAGTCCGGCCTCTTCACAGGCATCGGCAACTGAAATCCCTATGCCTCCTCCGTCAGTTATAATGAGGACTCTTTTTCCTTTAACCAGCGGATACCTGTTCAGGACTTTGCAGGCATCTTTCAATTCTTCATAATTTGTAACTTCTATTACGCCTGCTTTTCGGAAAGCGGCTTCATAAGCCTCATATCTCCCGCTAACAGCGCCTGTATGGGAACTTGCTGCTCTTGCTCCCGGCTCCCGCTTTCCAACTTTGAGAGCTACCACAGGTTTCTTTTTCACACAGCCGGAAGCAGCTTCAAGGAACCTGCGCCCATTTTCCACAGATTCGATGTAGATCGCAACTGCTTTTGTGGCTTCATCTCCTGTCAGGAACTCGAGGCAATCGCTTTCGTCCACATCCACTTTATTTCCATAGCTTATAACCCTTGCAACCCCTGCTCCCTCGTTTGCCATCTCGTCCATAATCATAGCCGCAAAGGACCCGCTCTGGGTAAGCACGGAAACTCCGCCTCTTCCAGGCCTTTCTACCTTATCCTGGCCTATAAAAAAGGTGTCCACTTTTGAGATCGTGTCATAGATCCCCAGGCAATTAGGCCCCATAGCCCGGATACCTTTCTCCTTTAAGATTTCTTTCAGGCGAACTTCCATTTCCTTTCCTTCAGGCCCCATTTCCCGAAAACCGGAACTGACAATTACCGCTCCTTTTATATTTTCCACAGGGCCTTTAAGGATTTCAAGAACCGAAGATGCCGGGACTGCAAAAATCGCAATATCAATTGTGTCCTTAATCTCTCCGGGAGCCGAGTAACATCTAAGCCCTTTAATCTCCCGGTAGCCCGGATTTACGGGATATATCCTTCCCTGAAACCTCATCTTCAGGAGGCTTTCCAGAATTGTGCAGGAAAGCTTTTCGGGATTTGGCGAGGCTCCTATCAGGGCTATGCTCTCAGGCTTGAAGAAAAAATCAATATGCTCTTCAGTGGTCATCGATAGCCTCCCGGATTATCTGTAGATCCTATGCAGATAGATCATATGCAGATTATAGTTCCGAGCTTAAATATTTACACTTAATAAACTTCGGTTCTATAACTTGACTATGTCACATTACAGGGATAAAACATCATCAACTCATTTTCTTAAATCTCCTTCTCGTTGGATGGGCGAAAATACTCTTAATATACCTTTTGGAGGGGTTGGGCAAAAATACCCTTTCTCCGAAAGTCTTTTGTTTGTGCTCCTGAATGATAGGTGAAGGTGAAAAGAAAATGTTTGGCGTTACAATTGGAAACGATGGAATCGTAAATATTAACAGGCTTCCAGAAACTAAGGAAGAATACGATCAAATTATCAATGCTAGAAAAGGAAACGAATCTCCGGTGATTAATAAATATATTAAAGTGTTCGATGTGCGAAATGGGGAATGGGATAATGATTTGATACCTATTTTAGGAGAGAAAAACGAACCCTCTAGGCCGGAATGGAGATTTATTTCTGAAAACTGTTTCCCTTTATATGATGACTGTAATAATTATTTGGGATATTATGAGAATGGGAATTGCATAAGGATTGGTAAAAAATGACTGAGAAACAGAGGAGACAGGGACAGAAGGGGGCAGCCCCTAAACCCTTGTGTCCGTACAGGAATACTCCAAACATGCAGGCTATTCCGTAAATCATTTGGAAGAAATAGTAGTAACAGCTCCAAATAAGAGTTAATTTGACAATGTCAAGATAACTTCAGAAAAGAAAGAAGACACGGAAAACACCAAAAGTTAAGGAAAACTCAGGACAAACTCCACAACCATAGAAAACACGGAGAGCACTGAAAAAAAACGATGTCCCTGTTTCCTTTATTGTGTTTTAAGTGGTTCGAACTCATCTCATTTTCTATGACCACTGAAACTCAGTGGTCACAGTACATGCAAATGGCCTTTTCGCACTCTTCATTCTGAAACTTCCACTTCAACCCCCAGCGTTTAATAGCCTGTATTATCTTCACGAAATCCACTCCACTTTCGGTAAGGTAATACTCGGATTTTGGGGGATTTGTCGAGTCATCAACCTTTTTTTCAATCAGACCCTCAGTTTCCAGTTCCGTCAGCCTCTCAGAGAGTATTTTCGGGGTTATGTATCCGAGTTTCCTTTTCAGCTCGTTAAAGCGTTTTTCTTTCTTTTCCCCTTTGTGCAACTCCAGGAGGATATGGATTGTCCATCTTTTTCCGATGATATTCATAGTTTTGTAGACTGTGCAGTCTTTCATAGTATAAACATAGAAACTGGCTGATATATAAATTAGTATCTCTAATATACTGGTATCAAAAGGATACTATTATAATATGTAATTTATAAAACTTAATTACAAAAATATACTCTGAAAATTTCCCTGTATCGGGCAAAAAAGAGTCAAAAGCAGTTTATGACTGAGAAACTCTGTCTGAGTTCTGTCAGGACTGCCATGTAATCTCATACAGTGAAATCCAGAAAATTTGGAGCAAGGGATCAACCATGAAAGACAACTTACCGGAAAAAGGCGCAATCGTTCAGAGAGACCGTGAGACCTACGCAATAGCCCCCCACCTTCCCGGAGGAATTGTGGACCCGACAACCCTCAGAAGAATTGCTGATGTTGCGGAAAAGTACGGAGCTGCGGCCCTCAAGATGACTTCTGCCCAGAGGATTGCAATAGTGGGCCTGAAAGAAGAAGACCTTGATAATGTGTGGGCTGAGCTTGATATAAAACCAGGAGCAGCTATAGGGCTTTGCGTAAGAAGCGTGAAATTCTGCCCGGGGACAACTTTCTGCAAGCAGGGAAAGCAGGATGCTGTAAGTCTTGGCTTGAAACTGGATGAGAAATATCACGGAATGCCAATGCCTTCAAAGCTAAAGATGGCTGTTTCCGGCTGCCCGAATTCCTGCGCTGAACCTGCTATCAAGGACATAGGGGTAATGGGCACTGCCAGAGGATACACCCTGATGGTCGGAGGCTCGGCGGCCGCGACGCCAAGACTTGCCGAGGTTGTCGCAAAGGAATTATCCGAAGAGGAAGTTCTTGAAACGGTCGATAGGATCCTTAATTTCTACAAAAGCTCAGGTACGAAAAAGAGGCTGGGAAAGTTCATTGAAGATACGGGCCTTGATAATTTCAAAACCCAGGTAGGGCTGTAAAACATACACTTTCAGCCCCATTCTCCTGATTCAGTCCCATATGCTCCTGATATGCTCCCGTTTAATACGTTTCCTCCTGTAAACCCTCAACCCCAATAAAATCCGGGTTTTCAGGGGTTAAAGTTAATAATGGCTCTCAGAGGTAATGGAAAAATTTGTACTGATCGGGCATATATGGGATGGATATCAGAATGGAATGTACAGAATGGAATATACAGTATAAAAAAAGCAGGTAAAAATTAATCTAAAAATACTTATAAATTATACCGGCATAATGCTGACAAATACGAAATTTGTGGTCAAAAGGGGAGAATAATATGAAAGTTACCGAGATGAAATCTTCACCTGAAAAGCCGAACCCTCATAATGTGAGCGTCCGGATGCTCTATGACACCGAACATGCCCAGGCAGTGCACATAGAACTCAAACCAGGGGAAGCCTTAAAAAAGCATGTCACCCCCACGGATGTCTTTTTCTACATTCTTGAAGGCAAAGGCGTTGTTGAGGTCGGAGACGAAACTCAGGAAGTCAGCAGGGATATGCTGATCGAGAGTCCTGCAAAGGTCCCTCACCGCCTTCTGAATCCCGGAGATGGGGTCTTCAGGGTGCTTGTTATTAAAGTTCCAAGGCAAACCGAATCCACACGCCTGCTGTAAAACCGGATCAGGTAAACTGGATTGTGCAAGCATGACTGAAAAAACAAAATCCCACAAAATAGCTGTCGTCCGCTGTGACCTGGTCTCGGAGACTTGCCCTGGAGTGGGCTGCTTTAAAGCTTTCAACGAAAGAAAGTCCTGCTTTGAGGCATACGGTACAGACACCCAGATAATAGCCTTTTTCACATGCGGAGGCTGCTCTGGCAGGAGAGTATACCGTCTGGTAAATGCCCTGAAAAAGCATGGTCTGGATGCCGTACACCTCAGTTCCTGCATGCTTATGGAGAACACTTATCCTAAGTGCCCCAATCTGGATAGCATCAAAAAGACAATCCAGGATGCGGGAATAGAAATTGTGGAAGGCACTCACCACTGAGACTACAGATTCACTTCAAAGACACATATCGTCAACGAAGAGGTCAAAAATAGGGCCGATAGAAGCACAAATGAGGAAAACATGTCTACAGAAGAGAACAAAGCAATAGTTCGACGATTCTTTGAGGAAGGGCCCTCTAAAGGTAATCTGAGTATTGCTGATGAGCTGCTGTCACCTGACTTCACCCTTCATGTTCCTCTTCCTGTGTCTCCAGGAATCGAGGGGATACATGAAGTAATTATCACGTGCAGGGCAGCCTTTGAGCACCTTAATGTTACAATTGAGGATATGATTGCCGAGGGTAATAATGTGGCTGCTCGTTTCACAGCTCATGGTATACATAAAGGCGATTTTATGGGTCTACCGGCTACAGGGAAGCCAATAACCATGACTGGTATAGAGATCTTCCGCATTAAGGACGGTAAGATTATTGAGCTGTGGGGTGAAGCTAACCTTCTTGGTCTGATGCAGCAGCTAGGGATTTTTCCTGCACCATAAGTTGAGATTTTTTCAGGTCGTTCACATAATTGCATCCTGCCTCTCATTCGGAGCGTTTAGAAAGCATATTTAAATGAAAGGAATATTCATAAAGAAATATCAATCAGCTAACGGGGAACGGCCGAAATTTTAGTTCGTAGTGAAAATACAACTTGCAGATATAACTTGCTAATATGCCAGGTCGATAAAATGAACGATGATATAATCCAGGACCGGAATATAGAAGAAAATAAGAATTACGAAGGTGCAGACCCTGAACTTCGGAATATTCCCCTTCCGAAAACAGGCAATATACTCTATTCAATTTTAAATTCCTTAAATCTTAATATTGCAAACTTTTATACTTATACGAAATTCAAGGACTATATCTCTGAAAATACCTTAGATCTGGAACTGCTACAGAGAAGCATGAGCATTCACAGGGATTTTTCAGCCCTGTTTCTGCACACTAAAGAAGAACTTGTCCTTATTTATCCGGATCTTCTGGAAAAAGCTGAAAAATTGTTATTCAAAGGAGAAACAGGGACTGACTTTGTAAAGTATACTTGCAAAATGTGCAAAGTAATCAACGATTATAAAAGAATGCTGCATAGAGAGGGTTATTTGCCGGACCTCCGAATGAAGCTATTGCTGAGCGACATCTGATTTCTGGCAGTTCGCTGCACATATAAATAAAATAATTTTTAACGGCATTCGATCTTGAAGGGGGGTCGGTTTCATGGTAAAACGAATGATAGTGAAAATTGACGAAGAAAAATGCACAGGCTGCGGAAAATGCGTCGCACCCTGCGCCGAAGGTGCTATTCAAATCATTAACGGAAAAGCGAAGGTCGTATCCGAAGAACTCTGTGACGGTATGGGCTTTTGCCTCGGCATCTGTCCCGAAGGCGCAATCTCAATTGAGGAAAGATACACCATCGAATTCAATCGAGAAAAAGCAGAAGCCCAGCCCAAACAAAAAGACCTCTCCATTCGCTGCTTCACCTGCGGAGCCGGAGAAAATACCCACTACCTCCTTCCCATCCGGCACAAAATGGAGAGTCTCTGGGTCTGTACCCGCTGCCTCCCCACGCTGATTCATGGTTAATCCCTCGAATATCTTTAAAAAATAGTTTTAAACTTCTTCCCCAAAAAATAGTCCGCTTGAGCAAGCGAAGCGAGCGAAACGGACCGCGTACTCCCGAGGCGCAATTCGGGCGAGGCGCAATTCGGGAAGCGGAACTCGGGATGAAAAACATAATGTAGGTCCGCACTCTCTACCTTTGCACGTTTACTCGGGTTTTGCGTAGATTTCTCCCATGGTGTGCAGCTGCTTGTGGAACTTCTCATGCTTCCCCATGCCTATTATTTCAGTTTCCACAGCTTCAAAAGACTCAAGCAAATCTTTCTGGACAGCCTGTGAGAGATAGGCATCAGCCATCGGGAAAAGGTTATTTTCCTCTTTGTCAATATGCAGGGTCAGAAGTTGAATATAGGCTCTTGAGTTCTCAACCATAGTCGGTAATTCCCTGTGTTCTTCTTTTTCGGAGACTACCTTTTCAATTCTGCTGACATAATGCCTTCCCTCTTCATGCTCATTTTTAAGGGAAATTAGCATCTCTCTCGAACCTGAAATTTCTGATTTCTCCATTTCAGGGAAAAGGTAAGCCTCTTCTTTTGTGTGATGGCATCTATCAACAAATACTCTCATAAATTCTACGAGTTCCTCAAGGTGTTCCTGTTTTACACTTCTCCCAGTCTCTATATTTGTACATACGCCGCCGAGGATTCTCAGCATCAGCTTGACAGCCCTGTGCTCTTCTCTCAAGTCATCCGTCGGTTTCATCTGATCCCCCAATTACTTATTTAAAATTGGTTTCATTCTTTTTGTTATTTTCGGCTTACTCTTTTCTCAGAGTGGTTTTCGGATTATCAGGAATAGATAAATATTATGCATAATGATATTAATACTAATATAACTACAATCGGGGGTTATTAAATATGGAAGAACATAAACATCTGGAACCTAAAGAATTGCTTGAAAGCATGAGTGATAAACTGGGCTTTACTCCGCATATTCTTGAAATTATCGGGGAGCTTGACAGTGAATCCCTTAAAAGATATAACAGGTGCAATAACAAATTACTGTCAGATGGAGCCCTGCCTGCAAAGGTGAAGATCCTGATAGCTCTTGCAGTTGTTGCATCCAAACAGTGCGAAAGGTGTACTGTCGTGCAGATGCAAAGTGCACTCAAAAACGGTGCTACCAAAGAAGAAATAATGGAAGTAATGGATGTCATATTCATAACTTCGGGTGCACCTGCTGTAGCAGCCTGCAGGGACGCATTGAAACTGCTAAAGTAAAAACAGGTCCTTTACCTTATACTGATTTTTCGGGTGCCTGCAAAAGAGGATACCTCCAATTAAGGTATATGCGGTATTATCACACCTGTAAGATTCTCTATTTTAATTTTTTTGTTTTTTATAAAGTGGACCTGTTTCATACCTTCTTCCTGAGATTCGAGCCCTTTTTCAGATACAACTTTTCCTGAATTCTCAATAAAATTATATATATAAATTTGAACTACATTAATAGTATGGGAGTAAAATAGTATGGGAGTAAAGAAGCATTTCTTCTGGCTTATATTGGGATTCATCGGGGTTATACTGTTTTTTTCAGCCTGCATCCCCCAAAACACGGGGGCTATGGCTCAGAAATACGAACCCGGAAATAATACGAGCGGGATTAATTCAAGCCCGAGTATTGATGCGGGAATAAAACCTGCAGACGCCTCAGAGAATTTGATCCCGGAAGCGGTTAAGGCCGTGGGGGACCTTGAAATTACTGTTTATGAACAGGGAATTTCCCTTGTGAAAGAAAAGCGGGAACTCGAGCTGAAGAGTGGAGTCAATCAGGTCGAATATACTGATATTGCTTCCGGAATTGACCCGACGTCCGTTATAATCGGGGACCCTGAAAATAAGGACACCGTCCTGCTTGAACAGAATTATGAATACGATCTTTTGAACAGCGCCGGTTTGCTTGGGAAATACCTTGGCAGGGAAGTCAACGTAACTGACCGAAACGGTGAAACTTACACAGGTACGCTGCTGAGCCATGAAGGCAGCAGTGTTGTCCTTGAGACTGAAGCAAAAAAAGTTGTGGTACTTAAGGATTTCTCAAAAATAGAACTGGCAGACTCCTCCGGGCTCTCGGCGAAACCTGCTCTCATCTGGCAGATTTATTCTCCGGTTTCCGGAACACGACAGCTTCTAGTTTCCTACCTGACGAGCGGTATCAGTTGGGAAGCGGCTTATGTCCTCATAAGCAATGCGGATGATACGAAAGCAGATATTCGGGGCTGGGTGAACATCGACAACAAAGCAGGGATGACCTATGAAAACGCAGTTCTGAAACTGGTTTCAGGGCAAATAAACCGTGTTTCCCGACCCATGCTCGGGAGGGCCGAAGAAAAAACTGTGGCTGATCAAGCTGTCTCACAAACGCCCTTTGCCGAAGAAGCGCTTTTTGAGTATCATCTTTATACCCTTGAAAAACCGGCAACCCTGGAAAATAATCAGGCAAAACAGATCTCCCTTCTGTCTGCAGATTCCGTCCCTATGGAAAAGAAGCTCATCTACGACAGTTATCTGGGCGAGAAAGTCCTGGCTTACCTTACTCTTGAAAACTCAAACGAAAGCGGGCTTGGGATGCCTCTTCCAAAAGGAGTCGTGAGAATTTATAAAGCTGATTCTTCAGGAGGGCTTCAGTTTCTCGGGGAAGACCGGATAAAGCATACTCCCGAAGCCGGAGAATTAAGAGTGGCTGTCGGCTCATCTTTTGACCTGACTGTTAAGCGGAACGATACCGATTACCAGCGCATAAGTGATAATGTAGACAGGGCCAGCTATGAGATCAAGCTTAATAACAGTAAACCTGATTCCCAGAACGTCACTATCGTGGAACATCTTTCCGGAGAATCGGAAATTCTGAAAAGCTCGGACAGCTACGAAAAAACTGATGCCTTTACCATTGAATTCAGCGTGATGGTCCCTGCAAAAGGCACGAAGATTGTTTCTTACACTGTAGAACGCCGTTTTTAAAGGTAGATAATACCGTAAAAAGCTTCAAGAGGAGATTAAAATTGCAGAGATGCCTGGCGGTGAGAACGTCTGAATTGACGGCCGCCGGCGAAAGAAATGAAAAATAAGTTTGCAAGACCAGGTACAGAGGGTTTCTGTAACCTGTCTTTTTTTTGCATTTATCCTTCGAGTACGATCTCGATGTTGATATCCTTAGGAACCTGGATTCTCATGAGCTGGCGCAGTGCCCTTTCATCGGCTGCGATGTCGATGAGACGCTTGTGTACGCGCATTTCCCAGTGGTCCCAGGTTGCAGTTCCATCGCCGCTGGGGCTTTTTCTTGTGGGGACGACGAGCTTCTTTGTAGGAAGCGGAACAGGTCCGGAAATACTAACTCCTGTTCTTTCCGCAATGGCCTTTACCTGATTGCAGACTCCGTCCAGATCCCTGGGGCTGATGCCTGACAGTCTTATTCTAGCTTTTTGCATAACCTTTTTTCTCCTTAAAAAATGAGAAAAGGAGAGTGTTATTTCTGCTTAACACTCATGCACATGCCGGCGGCAATGGTCATACCCATGTCGCGGATAGCGAACCTGCCGAGCTGTGGAATTTCCTTTACGGGTTCGATAACCATCGGCTTTGTCGGTTTGATGGTAACGATTGCTGCGTCTCCGGCCTTAATGAAGGTCGGGTTTTCTTCCTTTACCTGGCCAGTCTTCGGGTCCAGCTTCTTGTCAAGAGAAATCAGCTGGCATGCGGTCTGGGAGGTGTGGGCGTGGAACACAGGAGTGTACCCTGCAGTGATTGCAGAGGGGTGCTGGAGAACCACAATCTGTCCTACAAACTCATCAGCAACCGAAGGTGGGTTGTCAACATGGCCACAAACGTCTCCTCTGCGGACATCGCTTTTGCCGATACCGCGGACGTTCCATCCAATGTTGTCTCCTGGGAGTGCCTGTGGGATTTCTTCGTGGTGCATCTCAATGGATTTGACTTCACCTGTTGTTCCGCCTGGCATGAAAACGACCTTGTCACCCTTCTTCAGAATACCGGTTTCGACTCTGCCTACAGGGACGGTACCGATACCGGAGATGGTGTATGCGTCTTCAACAGGGATCCTGAGTGGCAGGTTGGAAGGTTTTTCGGGTTCCTTGAAGTTGTCGAGGGCAGTCATGATGGAGGGGCCCTTGTACCAGGGAGTCTTCGGGCTGAGCTTGACAATGTTGTCGCCGTGGAATGCAGAGATCGGAATGAAGGGGATTTCGCTTGGCTTGAACCCGATCATCTTAAGGATACCGGATACCTGCTCGATAACTTCCTTGTACCTGGCTTCGCTGTAGTCTACTGAGTCCATCTTGTTGATAGCGACAATCAGCTGGTTGATACCGAGGGTTCTGGAAAGGAAGATGTGTTCCTTGGTCTGGGCCATGACGCCATCAGGAGCTGCGACAACAAGGATAGCGGCGTCAGCCTGAGAAGCACCTGTGATCATGTTCTTTACGAAGTCACGGTGGCCTGGGCAGTCTACGACTGTGAAGTAGAACTTGTCTGTGTCGAATCTCTTGTGAGCGATATCAATTGTAATACCTCTTTCACGCTCTTCCTTAAGAGAGTCCATAACCCATGCAAAGGCAAAGGATTCCTTACCCTTCTGCTTTGCTTCTTCTTTATACTTCTCGATGATGTGTGCAGGTACAGCTCCTGCATCGTACATTAATCGTCCTACGAATGTTGATTTTCCGTGGTCAATGTGACCAATCACTGCTAAATTCAGGTGTGGTTTTACTGCTGCCATATTTATAATTCTCCTGTAATTCTGGATGAGTTTAATTCGTATATCAAATATTTACTATATTAAGATTAGGGCAGATCTCAATATTGATTCATCCATTTCTATATTCTTTTATCAAATCAATATTGTTAATTTCCCTTTTCCGGACTTTTTTCTTGAACCGGTACTGTATTAATATCCAGCGACCTGGACTGTTTTTCCCCAATATAGGCATACCTTGTCTTAAAGCTTTCCGATCGGACGTATCCTCGAACCGATAGGGATTCTCTTCCCTTCCAGGTCAGTCGAGATCTTTTTTTCATTCCAAAGGAAACAGGTATTACCTTAAAAATATTAAGGAAAAGCGGAAAAAAATCCCGCTTACATTGAAAGGTAGTCAGCAACCTTGGGAAGGTCTTTCTTGAGGCCTTTCCTCTCTCTGATCTGGCCTACTACTTCAGTCTGGATACTGGATGGCACAATATCAAAGCCTCCGAATTCAGTACTCCACATAGCACGTCCTTCGGTTGCGGACCTGATCTCTCCTGCAAATCCAAACAGCTCAGCCACAGGCACCCTGGCCTCGATAATTGCCAGGTCTCCTTCAGTAGTCATGTTAAGGATAACTCCGCGGCGTCCCTGCAGTTCCTTTGTTGCACCGCCCATTGTGAGCTGGGGCACCTGGACAAAGACCTTCTGATAAGGTTCGAGAAGGCTGTCTTCTGCCATAAGCATCCCTGCCTGGATGGCCTGCCTTGCTGCGGGGATAACCTGGGCCGGACCTCTGTGAATTGCGTCTTCGTGAAGTTTTGCATCTACAAGCACGCACTTCACGTTTGCCACAGGTTCCCTTGTAAGGGGGCCTGCCTTCATGACTTCTTCAAACCCATCAAGTACCAGTTCCATTGTCTCGTTAAGGTACTGGATACCCTTGGTCATGTCTATAAAGATGTTGGAATTATGGATGCCAGCAATGCCTTTAGCTTCTTCTTTTCCCATGCCGAGTTCCATGAGTTTCTGTCTGCGCTCAAGCTCAGGCAGGTTCATGCTGATATCGCCGGACTTGATCAGATCGACAATTGCAGTGTCAAGGGGTTCCACATAAATATAGAACCTGTTGTGCCTGTTAGGGGACTTTCCTTCTACAGGCTCGATCTTTCTCTTGATGGTTTCCCTGTAAACTACAATTGGCTTACTTGTGGTGATTTCCACATTCTTATCTCTCTGGATCCTGTGGGCGATAACTTCCAGGTGAAGTTCTCCCATACCTGCCATCAGGTGTTCCCCGGTTTCCTCGTCCAGAGTAATCTGAAGAGTTGGGTCTTCCTTTGCAACCTGTCTGAGAACCTCGATTAGTTTGGGCAGATCTTTGGTGTGCTTGGCTTCCACAGCCACAGTCACCACAGGTTCGCTTACGTGCCTGATGCTTTCGAAAGGTATCATATCCTCAAGGGTTGTAACTGTGGACCCTACGATTGCATCTTTTAAGCCCGTAACTGCAGCAATGTTTCCTGCAGGGATTATCTCCACTTCGAGCCTTTCGGGACCCATGAAGATGCCTACCTGCTGGACTCTGCTCTTTTTTGCAGTCCCTGATGTGTAAACTTCCATTCCACGGGTAAGAGATCCGCTGAACAGCCTTCCGGTTGCGACTTCTCCTGCATGAGGATCTACGGAAATATCCGTTACCATGAAAGCAAGGTCGCCGGCTGCATTTGCAGTGGCCATTGATTTGCCAATTTCAGAGTTAGGATCTCCGTGCCAGATAGCAGGTACCCTTCCCTTCTGGGCGTCAAGAGGGTTTGGCAGGTACGTGATGACCATATCAAGGACAGTTGCGTGCAGGGGACACTTTTCTGCCAGAGACTTCATGTCCTCTACCTTACAATAGTCATATACGTCCTTAAAGGAGATCCCGGTCTTCTTCATCATAGGCACACTGATAGCCCAGTTGTAAAGAGCTGATCCGAAAGCTACAGTTCCGGCTGAAGCATCGACTTTCCAGCCTGCCTTGAACTTCTCCGGGTTCATGTTCTTGATGAGCTTGTTCACGTGGTCAATTACTTTGCCAAGGCGAACCTGCATTTCCTGAGAATCAACCTGCAACTCATTGATCAACCTGTCTACCTTGTTCACAAAAAGCACGGGCCTGACGTGTTCTCTCAGGGCCTGCCTGAGTACGGTTTCGGTCTGGGGCATCGTGCCTTCTACTGCATCCACGACCACGACTGCGCCATCCACCGCCCTCATGGCACGGGTAACGTCTCCACCAAAGTCAACGTGCCCGGGGGTGTCAATCAGATTGATCAGGTAGTCTTCATTATTGTAAGTGTGAACCATGGAAACGTTAGAGGCATCGATCGTAATACCTCTTGCCTGTTCCTCTTCATCGGAGTCCATGAATAGCTGTCTGCCTGCAAGTTCCTTTGAAATCATGCCGGCGCCTGCTAACAGGTTGTCCGATAATGTAGTTTTTCCGTGGTCAATGTGAGCAACGATACCGATATTTCGGATTTTTGTGGGTTCCTTCATGAGCGTCGTTACGCGCTCGACCATTTTCTTCCTTCGTCCCATGCTAATACCTTTTAAACAAATGTAATCTCGTTATATAATGACTTTTTAAATCGGGCAAGCCCGTATAAGCGATTAGCGTGCTGCCTTTGCAACTCTTTCCTTTGCATCCTTCCTGTTGATAGAGAAAGATTTCGTATCACGGTTTGCAGCGCCTATAAGTTCGGTTGCCAGGCATTCTGCGACAGAGCGCTTGGATTTGAAGGCTGCGTTTTTAGTTCCCATGCTGATGTAGCGCAGAGCAGTGTCCACACGCCTCTGGGGTGCGGTGTCTACTGCCTTTGGTACGGAGATCCCACCGTATTTAAGCCTGACCACTTCTTCCCTGGGGCCTGCATTGGAAATTGCATCAACCAGAATCTGGATCGGATTCTGCTGGGTCTTCTTGTTCATGATGTCAAAAGCTTCTTCAACTGCGCGGAGGGTCACCTGCTTCTTTCCGCTGTTGATGTCTGTCCTCATCAGGTTGTTTGCCAGGCGTTCAACAATGGAAATTTCGGATTTGTTAAACTGCTGCCTGGCATGCTTTCCGCTGCTGTGAGGAACGATTACAGGAGTAAGGCTGACGTAACGCTTAATTCCAAGGTCTCTGACTTCAACTTCAGTAGAGTCCCATTTGCCGAAAATTTTGTACAAAAAAATCATCTCCTTGGCTTTTCCAATCTGCCGATTACCAGCTGGTTCAGGGAAACGTTGTTTACGGCAATCACTTTGAAGCGTACACCGGGAATGTCACCCATAGCACCACCCATGCGGCCTCCAATCCTTTCTACGGTCACTTCATCGTGTTCATCAATGAAGTTCACTGCGCCGTCCCCGGGACAGAAAGCAGTTACCTGACGCCCATTTTTGATGAGCTGGATTCTTACGCATTTGCGGATTGCGGAGTTAGGCTGCTTGGCTTCAACTCCTACCTTTTCTAACACTATACCCCGACCCTGCGGTGCACCACCGAGAGGATCGGCTTTCACATCCAGCCCAAGAACCCGCCTGCCGTAGTATGAATCTTTCCAGCGGGCATTTTTCCTGGTCTGTTTGAGTATATTAGCTGCAAATTTTCCTTTAGCCATTGTTAATTTCTCCAAGTTAAAAATTGATCACAGTTTCCTATAAGGCATTAGATGCCAGATTGTCCTTCAACGCCGGATTAATGGATCAACGTAAATTAAGGTAGATTACTGCAGGATTACATCTTCTATATTGTGATGGCGACGGGCAAGCATCTTTACTTTTTCGATGTTCTTGCCGCTGCGACCGATGGCAAGCCCCTTCTCTTTATTTGGTACCTCTACATAAGCCAATCGCTTGCCATTTTTGTTTATAATGTTCGCCGAACTCACGGACACAGGTCCGAAGGCGTTCTTTAGAAAGGTGACAGGGTCTTCTGAATATTCCACAAGCTCTATAGGTTTGTCCAGGGCTTTTTTAACACGGTTTATATTCTCCCCATTTTTGCCTATTGCAAGCCCCATATCACCCTGCTTTACGACATATACGAGCCTTTCCTCTTCCGGAATGCAGTCGAGAATCTTGGCTCGTGTCATATTTTCAAATAATGCAATGTACTGGATGCTTTCTGCAGTAAGTCTTATTTCACCCAAGACGTTGCCAACTCCTTTTATCAAACTGTAGCTGCCAGAATATCCGATTCTCCTACATCGAGAATTGCCATGGCTGCAATTGTAAAGGGCTTTCCGCATGCGGGCCCGAGTTCTACACTCGTGCCTTCATATTCCAGGATTGGAACATTTGCTGCCTGAACTTTCTTTTTAATATCTTCGGGGCAGTTTGATGCCAGGACCACCATTTTTGCAGAGCCGTTTGCTGCTGCATCCACGGTCCGGTTGGCTCCAACGATTACTTTTCCTGTTTTCACAGCCTTGATAAGAGATTTATCAACATTGATCTTCATTTTCATCAACTCTGTCTCAAATTAGCTCGTCTACTCTATATCTTTCTCAATAAAGATTTCCAAGCTCGGTGAATATATGGTACTCTAAATACCTGATGCCTTATATCTATTTTCTGGTTATGAGCCCCGCGGACTCAAGTTTCTGCAACAGGATTTGATAAGTTTCATAAAGGTAATATATACCTGATCTGAACTGGTCTTCTATCAGGCTATACATTTAAATAATTATAGGTTGAATTCAGGGATTTTGCCTTAAAGCCCTGACTCATCCTCTGCTTTGATTTCTTGTTTCCTTCTACTTACAAGGTGAACGTCGCCGGTACCCATGCGGATAGGTTGACCGACAATGATATTCTCGGTAACGCCCTCCAGCTTGTCCACATCTCCGCGCATCCCTGCATCCAGCAGGTGATTGACAGTCACTTCGAAAGCCGCACGTGCAAATACACTTGCCTTTTCACCTGAGATTCCGTGTCTTCCTATTTGTTTTACTTCTCCGTCGCAGGTCATGAGATCTGACACAAGCATAATGTGCCGAATATCCACGGTAAGACCCTGTTCACGCAGGGTATCTGTGGCTTCCTTGATAAGTGCATTTCTTGCAGCCTCGACTCCCAGAACTTCGTATATTTCATTGACATTGTTTGTGCTGGTTCTTGTCCTGTCCACTCCTTCGAACTGAAGCACTTCACGCAGAGCCGAGCCTTCGGTATAGAGGGTGTACTCCTCACCTTCTTTCCTGACCACCACTCGCTTGATCCCTTCTATCCCTTTCATGGTGACATTGTGGATACTTTTCGCAAGCTGGAGGAGTTCCCTGTAAGATTGCTCTCCCGGGGCGATGATAATCTGGTTATCTATATCAGGGGAAATAGTGACCAGCACGTTCAGTTCTTCGTTGAACTTCTCCTTTACCTGTTCAATAGTGATGTTCCTGCCTTCCATTGCTTTTTCGTGCAGGTCGATGATCAGCTTCATCTGGGAAAGGTCAGTGGTCACGTCAGCAATGTGGTCTATTTTGGTCGCTTCAATTTCCCAGGCAAGAGCTCTTGTCTTTTCCCTGTTGTAAGCATAATCATCAGGGTTCTCTTTGGAGAGGGCAATTGTCATCATCGGAGTGCTCGGAATTTTCCGGGCATCCACGATTTCTATAAGGCGGGGCAGACCGAGAGTAACGTTAATCTCAGCCACACCGGCATAGTGGAAGGTACGCATGGTCATCTGGGTGCCTGGTTCCCCTATGGACTGGGCTGCAATAACACCTGCAGCGTCGCAGGGTTCGATGCATGACACCTCATACTCTTCCATTACCTTTTCTATGATCTCTTCCATTTCCTTCTTGCTTACTCCGGCTTTGATAACATCTTCCTTGAGAGCGTTAAGAGTATTCGAAGGAAAAGGCAGGTCTTTTATCATGCTATCGATTGTAGCTTCGCTGATACTCATCAGGCCACCTCTTTGTTCACAACCGAACGGACGATCCTGTGGATCGTCTCAGGCTTGCTAAAGTCACTTTTCGTGGGATTGATCCCGTCTTCTCCGTACTTGAACTGTACGAGCACGCCTCTGGTATCCCTGACAGTAAGGTCATACTGGACTTCCAGATCCTGGAGGGCATTGACAAGCCTCCTCTGCAGGTACCCTGACTGGGATGTCCTGACCGCAGTGTCCACAAGCCCTTCTCTGCCACCGATTGCGTGGAAGAAATATTCGGTCGGATTCAATCCGCTCTTGTAGCTTGCCTTCACGAATCCATGGGCATCCGATCCGAGGTCTCCCACTTCGAAATGGGGCAGAGTTCTGCCTGCATATCCTCTGCGGATACGTTCACCACGCACTGCCTGCTGGCCAACACAGGCTGCCATCTGGGTAAGGTTCAGAATGGAACCTCTGGCTCCGGAGCGGGCCATGATAACTGCCGAATTCTCAAGCCCCATGTGGCTGTCTGCAATGCCACCGGTCTCGTCTCTGGCCTTCCCGAGCTTCTGCATGATGCTCATTTCAATTGTTTCATCAAGGGTCCTGCCAGGGAGGGATTCAAGCTCTTTATTCTGATAAGATTTGATAAGGTTCTGCACGGCTTCTTCAGCTTTACCGAGGACTTCATTAATCTGGATCCTGGCTTCTCTCGGGATATCTTCGTCAGCTATTCCGAAACTCAGGCCTGTCCGCATGATTGCTCTGATTGCAAGCTTGGTCATGTCGTCTATGAAGTTAGCTCCGGCTTCGGGACCGATCTCCTTGATAATACGGTCCTGGATTTTGCCTTTAAATGCTCCTATCGCAGCTTCGTCTATAGTGCCCATAATGAGTTCACCATTCCGGATCACCACATAGGCATCGTTCGGGCACCCTTCTTTCTTGCAGGTGTCACAGTGCGAGCAGACCTGGGCTGTAAACTCTACACTCAGGTTTTTTGGCAGAATCTGGCTGAAGATCTGCTTTCCAGTCCAGTAGGGCTTTCCGTCCTCATCGTGACCCGCAGGCGTAGGCAGGGTACGGGCGCTGCTCTTCCGGAGGATGTCGTAAGCATCGTGGCCGGAAATGTGATTTTCGAGACGGGTCAGCAGGAAAAGCCCTGAAATGTGGTCATGGATCCCGCCTATAATGGGACCTCCGAAACGCGGGGAGAGAATATTTTCCTGAACTCGCATGAGGATCTTTGCCTCAGCCCTGGACTCTTCTGTCTGAAGGGCGTGCATGTTCATTTCGTCCCCGTCAAAGTCGGCGTTGTATGGAGGGCATACTGCAGGGTTCAGCCTGAAGGTCTTGTTTGGAAGCACCTTAACAGAATGAGCCATAATACTCATCTTGTGCAGGGACGGCTGCCTGTTAAAGAGTACAATATCTCCATCCTTCAACTGGCGCTCCACCAGCCATCCGAACTCCAGCTTTTCGGCAAGGTCGTCTTTGTTTACATTGGTAACTTTTATGCGCCTGTCGTCAGAACGCAGTACATAGTTTGCTCCGGGATGGATATCCACGCCATTGCGCACATAAACCTTAAGCTGTTCTATATTCCTTGGCGTTACCACGCATGGCATTGTCAGGATCCGTGCGATGGGCATCGGAACCCCTACCTCATTAATGCTCAGGTTGGGATCAGGAGAAATTACTGTACGGGCAGAGAAATTAACACGTTTACCAGACAGGCTCCCTCTGAAACGCCCTTCCTTACCCTTTAAACGCTGGGAAAGGGTCTTTAAGGGTCTGCCTGACCTATGCCTTGCAGGAGGTATCCCTGAGACTGAGTTGTCAAAGAATGTAGTAACGTGATACTGAAGGAGTTCCCAGAGGTCCTCAATAATGAGCTGAGGGGCGCCAGCTTCCCTGTTTTCCTGGAAGCGCTGGTTGATCCTGATGATATCTACCAGCTTGTGGGTCAGGTCATCTTCACTGCGCTGCCCGGATTCAAGAGTAATGGAAGGACGAACCGTTACAGGAGGCACGGGAAGGACGGTAAGGATCATCCACTCAGGCCTCGCATTCTTCGGGTCCATTCCGATGACTGTTATGTCCTCGTCAGGGATATTCTCAAAACGGTCCCTTATCTCGGTCGGGGTCAATTTCTCCCCGTTTTCGAGATATTCAGTGGGTTTTTCGAATTTGATATCGAGCTGTTCCTCGTTACAGTAAGGACAGACCTTTACTTTACTGGCTTCCTTATAAGCCTCGTTGATAAGGTCATCGGGCATATGTCCGATTTCCCCGATGCCTACAAGCTGGCCCAGGAACTTCTGTTTTTGTGCAGGTTCAAGCAGGATCTTGCTGCACTTTCTACAGGTTGCCCGAAGGAGTTTTCTGATTACTTTGTTAAAGCCAACGTGGACTACAGGGGCGACAAGTTCAATGTGCCCGAAGTGTCCCGGGCACTCACCTGCCCTTCCGGAACAGGTCTTGCAGCGAAGCCCGGGGTCAATAACCCCGAGTTTTGTGTCCATAAGTCCCATATCAATTGGAAATCCGTCGTCATCGTAAGTGTCAGCCGTGATAATGGGCGTTGAACTCATCTTACGGATTTCTTTTGGGGACAGTAAACCGAATTTAATTGAAGAAATTCTTTTCGGAATAGGGGGTACATTTGCCATCTTCCACCTCACACCGCATCTTCAAGATTAAGCCTTGGAGCAACTCCCAGGGATTTGATTTCGTCCAGCAGCAGCTTGAATGCGTAGCTCATCTCTACGGGGTAAATATCCGTGTCAGCACCGCAGGCGGAGCAGAAAGATACTTTCCGCTGCTTGTCATACGTTGCAATCATTCCGCAGTGAGAGCAGACAAGTTCTACAACCTTGTCCGACTCGTCCAGCAACCTCTCTTTTAACGACATGGCAGCTCCGTGCCCTACCAGCACATCACGCTCCATTTCTCCGAACCTGAGACCACCTTCTCTGGCTCGACCTTCAGTCGGCTGGCGGGTAAGCACCTGTACAGGCCCGCGAGACCTGGCATGCATCTTGGAGGTAACCATGTGGTGCAGTTTCTGGTAAAGGATAACACCAACGAAAACATCTGCAGGGATCATCCTGCCTGTTGCTCCATCATAGAAAATCTCTTTTCCGGTATGGGCAAAGCCGTGCTTTTTCAGGGCTTCCCTGAGGTCGTCTTCTTTTTCTCCGGAGAAGGCTGTTGCGTTTACTCTTCTGCCTTCCATGGAACCTACTTTTCCGCCGATCATTTCCAGGACGTGCCCTACAGTCATACGGGAAGGAATTGCGTGCGGGTTAATCATCAGGTCCGGAGTCAGTCCGGAATCCGTAAAAGGCATATCCGCAATCGGGACTTTCAGCCCGATAACTCCTTTTTGCCCGTGCCTGGAAGCGAATTTGTCCCCTATGTCAGGAATCCTTTCATCTCTTACCTTTACTTTGGCAAGACGGGTTCCATTAATTGATTCTGTTAGAATTACAGTATCCACAATCCCTGTCTCATTGGACCGCATAGTGATTGAGCTTTCTCTTCTCTGCTCTACTGCAATCCCGAAGTCGGTCGGTTCTTCAAGGAACCTCGGGGGACTGGTCTTTCCGATCAGCACGTCGTTAGGGCCAACCGGGGTTTCAGGGTTTACAAGCCCGTCGATGTCCAGGTTCGCATATGCGTCAGCACTGCGGGCTCCACGAAACTCGGAGTCGGGAATCTCGAACTTGTCTTCCTGCCCTCCCGGATACCTTCTTTCTTCTCCCTCGAAGGTTCTGAGGAAGTGGCTTCTTCCAAGCCCTCTTTCGATTGAACCATTGTTGAAAATCAGGGCATCTTCAATGTTATACCCTTCATAGGACAGGATTGCGACCACGAAGTTCTGGCCTGCTGGCCTCTCATCAAAACCTATTGCTTCAGAGGTTCTTGTCCTGGTGAGCGCCTTCTGTGGGTAGTGAAGAACATGGGCACGGGTATCGGGTCTGAGCTTCTGGTTTGCTGTAGAAACTCCGATACACTGCTTGATCATGGCTGCGCCCATGGTATTACGCGGAGATGCATTGTGTTCCGGGTAAGGAACCATACCTGTGCAAATTCCAAGCATAAGTTCAGGATCAATCTCCATGTGAGTATGCCTGGTGGTAATATCAGCTTCGTAGAGGGCAATGTAAGCATTTTCTTCCTCTTCGGCGTCCAGATACTCCACACAGCCTTCTTTTACGATGTCTTCATAGCTGATTTCTTTGTTTTTCAGTTTCCGTATGTGCTCTTCTGTTACACGAAGCGCTCCGTTTTCCACTACTAAGAGGGGTCTTCTTGCTCTGCCCATGTCGGAGTTTATGATTATTTCCCTGGTGTTGTCATTAAGAGCTATGTTGACCTGTCTGGATATGAACCCCTGCCGCCTCATTTTTCGGAGCTCGCTCGCGAGTTCCGTAGGGTTATCATGGGTTCCGACAAGCTCCCCGTTTATGAATACTTTTGCTTTAGTCATCTGGCATCGACCCCTTAATCACCGAACGTTGATTCGGCATCGTTCATATCTGAATAATCGTAGAATTCCTCATCTTTGTATTTGGTTTCGGCTTCCGGAGTTTCTTCAAACTCCTCAACGATTTCTTCTCCGAACTCGTCGAGTAAAATTTCTTTTATTCGAGCCGGGATTTCTGGCACCTTTACAACCACACGCTCGACATTCAGGTTGTAGAGTATTTTCTTCATGCTTTCGGTCTCTTCTATGCCTGTGGAAAGCTCAACCATCTCGGCAAAGTTTTTCACCAGGCCACAATTCGGACCTTCAGGGGTTTCCGAAGGACAGAGCCTTCCCCACTGGGTTGCATGCAGGTCTCTAGCTTCAAAATGGGGCTGGGCGCGGGAAAGGGGAGAAATTACACGGCGCAGGTGGGAAAGAGTAGAAATATAGTCGTTTCTGTCCAGGAGTTGAGACACACCTGTTCTCCCCCCAACCCAGTTTCCGGTTGCCAGAGGGTGCTGAAGGCGGTCAGTCAGGACGTCTGCCCTTACTATTGTGGCGACGTTCAGTTCCCTGTTCCTCATGTTTGCGCGCTCGAGCTGGTATTTTATGTCTCTTGCCAGCCTGTTGAAAGATACCCTGAAGAGATCTTCCATCAGGTCTCCTGCGAGCTTCAGCCTTTTGTTTGCATAGTGGTCTTTGTCGTCTTCAGAGCGCTTGCCAAGTGCAAGCTCGAAACAGGACTCAGCCATTCTTGCCAGGAAGTGAGCCTTCGAGATCCTGTCCCTCATATCGTTTCCAAGATGCGGGAAAAGGTATCTGTCAATGACGTAGTTTGCTCTTTTTATCTGGTATTCCTTGGCCTGCCCTGCAGCGACCCTTGCACCGATCTTTTCGATTGCTTCTTCCTGGGTCTCGACCTCGGCTTCTTCCAGGTTTTCCAGCATGAACTTGATAATTTCAGGATCACTTGAAACTGCGTTTACGATATCCTCATCAGTTACAATTCCAAGAGCCCTCATAAGGGTAATAAAAAATACTCTTCCTGAGATCGAAGGGAAGGAAACCTCGAGAAGGGACTTTCTGCCTCTTTCTACGATTACGAGTGCCCTGTACCCTCGCTTCTGGGAGAAAACTTTTGCAACTTCAATGGAATCGCCATATCGTTCGCCATACTCTACAAGAATCTTGTTAGGGGCGAGGTCTTCAAGGGTCATGACTACCCTTTCGGTGCCGCCGATAATGAAATATCCCCCTGGGTCAAGAGGGTCTTCCCCATACCGAACTTTTTCAGTATCACTGAGTCCGAGAAGATTGCAGATTTTGGACTTGATCATAATTGGAAGCTGCCCTATCTTTGCTTCAATTACATCGGACTCGATTCCCTCTTTTACTACGCTCATCTCAAGATAGAGAGGGCCTGAGTACGAGAGGTTTCTAAGCCTTCCCTCGTTGGGGTAAAGCTTTTCGATTGCCCCGTCTGCCTCCTTTACTACAGGATGTTCTACCCGGATCTTCCCGAGTTTGAGGTATGTGTCCTCAATGTCAGTCTCTATTATCCTCTGTTCGTCTATGATTTTTTGCAGCCCGTAATCTATAAACTTGTTAAACGAGTCTATATGGTGCTGCACTATCTTGTCCCGTGTAAAATAAGCCTGCGACAGTATACTACTTTCTAACGCGATGATAGCACCCTCTTTGCTTTATTAAAATGAAAATCAATAAGCTATGATCTTCAGATCTGTGTCCAGTCGTTGAATATTTCCGTACGATGGTGCATGGAATTCAAAAAGATGTTCCGTGAAGAATATCAGATCATGCAAGCGGTTTACTCCCCTTCGCTTACTCGATCACAAGTCTGTAATACGCTGCCTCCCCGGCAGTTTGACTTTTCCTTGTGATTTTCACTACATCTCCGATAACAGCTCCGATTTCTTTACTAACAGGATCCTGCACTTTGATTTTCGGAAGTTGTTCCTTCTCAATGGAATACTTGCTTAAAACAGACTTTAACTCGCCCTCAGGCATGATTTCATGTTTAGGGACCGACTCATGGTCGAGCAGGCTGAACTTTGTCAAATCCTTTCCTCCAAAAATAAAGCATTCAAAAAACTTGGCCAGACATTTCCCGCGAATGGCCTTTCCGCCGAGTATAATTAAGAACATGGCGGGCCCGTAGGGATTTGAACCCTAGGCCGACTGGTTAAAAGCCAGTCGCTCTGCCTGACTGAGCTACGGGCCCAGTTGTTTTCTCCATCTATGTTTTTTCGCACCCTGGAGATTTTTTGCATTTCACCCTGCTGCCCCGCTGCATCAGGGAGCACCTCTCACACCGGTGCAACCCTCTAATTATAGCTATTCTATAAATAGTTTATGGTGATGCGACTTTTTATCCTGGAATTCCTTTGAGGGTAACCTAAATTTCTTTATTGTGTGTTGAATTTATACATATATTTTTCCTATTCTGCCGGAAAGATATATGTACAATAATTTTCACTTTTTTAAAAGTAAGCCTGAAAATACAGGTCATTTACTCCACAGATTCGGGTAAACGGAAAATTTTGCCCCGATTTTGAATAACGCCCCGATTTCCCGCCAGACCTCCTCTCCAAAAATAAAGCATCGTTTTCCAAAAATAAAGCATTATTTATCAGAAGCAGGTTTAAATTCCTGGGAACTTAAGTAAATCTTATAAATTAAGTAATTTTTGGAAATTTATAAGTGAACTTACAGTTTCAAATATAAATATCCCACGCAATTTTGAATATAAATATCCACACTTTAATTTCCCATCAGAGAAACATGGAAAAATTACGTGTTTACTCATTTTCCGTGGCTTTTGTATTTCATATTGTATTTTGGGGTCAGCTGTCTCAAAATATAAGAGATAAATAAGAGCTAAATAAGAGACAAATACACTTCCAAAAAACTTCCCTTAAAGAAATCTCTTACTGTTTTTCTTGTACTGCGAATCTTATAACGAATTCGGTTCCAGAATCTCTTTTTAATTCAAGTTCGCCATCTAACTGGTCTGCCAGAATAGTTACCAATTGTATGCCAAGAGTATCGGAATCTTTTATATTAACGCTTTGAGGTATACCCACTCCATTATCTGAAACGGTCAGAGTATAACTGGTACTTTTACACACTTCGATTTTGCTTCCTATACCGTTATTTTCACATTGGCCATTTCCTTCCCTGGAGAGTTTAATCTGGATTTCTCCTCTGTCTCTCCCTGGAAATGCATATTTGAAGGAATTGGAGACAAGTTCATTAACAATTATTCCTAATGGGACTGCAGTGTCCATATCAAAGAGAACTTTCTCCTCGAGATCCATGTCTAAACTGATATATGTATTATATGTATTTCCAAATCTGTATGTCTGGAAAAAGTTTTCAACAAGCTTCTGCAGGTATAGTGAAAAATTCAGAGTATCGGTTCCTTCACCTTCATATAGTTCTTCGTGGATCAGGGCAATGGATGCTACTCTGTCCTGGCTTTCCCTGAAGGCTTCAAGCACTTCTGAATCCTCTAAACATTCTCTGTTGTTGAACTTTTCAGCCTGAAGATCCAAAAGGGAAGAGATAACCTGCAGGTTGTTCTTAATTCGATGATGGATTTCTTTCAGGCGGGCAGTCTCGAGGTTTGCCATAAATTCTTCTGCTTTTTTACGCTCAGTGATATCATGTGCTGCAGCAAAAATACCAATAACTTTGCCAGCTTCGTCTTTGTAAACTGAAGCATTATATAAAACAGGAGTTATGTGTCCATCCTTATGCCGAATTTCTAGTGGATAATCCCGAACTTCGCCATGTATGAATACCTGCTGGTATCCTGTTCTGGCTTTTTCAGGCTCAGTGAAATAATCTGAAAAATCAGTTCCAGTCAACTCTTTTCTGGAATATCCGGTAACCAGTTCTGTAGCACCGTTCACATCCGTAATTTTACCATCAGTTCCGATGGTTACTAGAGGGTCCAAACTGGATTCAATCAGGCTTCGATTATACATATTTGACAGTCTGAGAGCTTCTTCTGCCTTCTTGCGCTCAGTAATATCTCTGGTAATGGTTGAGATTGCCACAAGCTTTCCAGATGTGTCAAAAACCGGTGAAAGAGTTATTGAAATATTTATTACTGTACCATCCTTTTTTAACCGTAAAGTTTCGTAGTGGTGAATCCTTTCTCCCTGTTTAATCTTTTCAATTAACCGTTTTGTCTCCCCTCTCAGATTATCCGGTTCAAACCCTAATTTGACAGAAGCATACATGTTATAATGTATAAATGGGCTTCATGCCTCTGTTTTCTTTATACAATTCAAACCTAACTTCCGCCTTTTTAAGCGCATAAATTCAATTTTTCCATAATTTCTTTTTGTTTCCTTGTAAGTTCTGTAACCATTACTTCTCCATTTTGTAGTTCTACCTTTCTTATCTTTTCAAGCTCTAAGAGTAAACTTTCTACTGTATAATCCTCGATAATCTTTGTTTCTCTCATCATACTCAGTAGCTTCATTCTAAGTATCAGTCCGATGAAACAGACAAAAATAAATCCCTTTGTTGTTGAATCTTTACTTGTATTTAGTGGAAGTGACTGAATATCATTCTTCATTATTTTGAATCCTTTTTCAACAATATCTCTTTCTCTGTAGACGGTAAGACATTCCATCCAGTCACGTTCTCCATAGTAAAAAAGGAAAAACTTCCCCATTCTGTTTATTCTCTGAGTTACTGCATTTTTCTTGATATTGATCCTGAAATGGTCATCTATCTTTTCCCAAGAATAGAAACTTGCCATTTCCTTTGCCTTCTCTTTGAATACTTCTCCTGCGTTTCTCCATCCTGGAATTGCTGTTTCTTCTAGTTTTTTCTTCACATCATAAAGACGAGAGTAAAATGCGTCCTTTTCTTTCAGTTCTCTCTTCGGATCATAGAAACAGTATCCATCCATCTTAAACTCCTTTTGTTCAAGAGTCACTGGTTTTACAAATATCGGTTTCTTGTTAAACTTGTGAAGATATTCAGGACTTTCAATGTCTTTTTGCGCTGAACTCATAAGCTCCTTGACACTTTTAAGTGTCATTGTGGCTGGCATAATAAATGGAATTTTTTCATGGAGTAGTTCTTCAATGTTACCCTTACTGAAGAATCCTCTGTCCATTACCAATGTATACTTCTCCACTCCGTAAGCTTCTATCTTTTTGATTGTGTTTTTGAGGGTTGTAACGTCAACAATGCTTCCTGGATAGATGTCATACATCACTGGAATTCCTTTTTCTTTATCCACAATCATAGAGAGATTTAGTTGAGGGAGATTATCGTCATCTCTATTGTATCCGTATTCAAGGAGATTTATCAATTGTGAGTAGCTTGAGAAACTGGTAAGGTCGTACACTAATGTGCTTTTTGTCCCAATACTTCTGAACATTTTACCCATAAACATAGATGGAATGTCGCTGTCACCTACTTTAGCAAGTAAATTGCTTATGTTTTGACTTTTCAAAGGTAATTCAGGCCACTCAAGGGAAAGAACAGAATTCTCATACCACGTTTTAAGGTTATACATAGCCGTAGGACGAATTACACGATTAAGTGCCATTGCAAGTATCATGTTCCTGTCTTTTTCATTGAACAGATCGCCAAGATATTCTCCAATCTTGAGTTCATCTGTTATTTTCTGCAACGGGAGAAACTCACCATAGTTGTAAGCATTTATGGGTTTGCTGGAAGGTGGTGAAATATCATTGGAAGAAATCCCATCGGAAGAGTTCAATGCATCTCGAACTCGAACAGGTTTACCATTTACGTTTCTACCTATGTATTTGGATCGATGACGAATCTGTTTCTTTTCCTTATCATAATAAGGAATATCTTCATACCAGTACTCAATCCCATTTATTTTCTTGATGCGGAGTGTAGATTTCATATGTGCTTATATAATAAGCGCATAATTGTATTTAAAATTTTCCAATCGCAGGTAAAAATAAGACAAACTCATGCGCATTTGCGCATGAATTGAGATAACTCCAAAAGAATATGAAGATTATGCGCTTAAAATTTGGGAACTAAGGTTCAAAGTTATTTCATACTTTTTTTGATTTTTGACGTTTTTCATTTTTCCTAAAGGTACTGTGCCGATGCAACGCGTTTTTTGTGTGAAAATACTATACTAATTAGTAGAATCTGTCAAATTAGGGTTCAAATGTGGATTCGGATCTTCCCAGGACTTCTTCAGCGAAATAACCATAAATTCGCTCTGCTCCCTTATTCCAGCTTGTGATAATACCATCAAGAGATTTGGTTATAATGGCATCGTCTGATGATTCAACAACGTTTGCCAGTGTTTGAAGTTTTTCTTCTGCTTTTTTATTTTCGGTGATGTCCCTGGTGGTAATAACTACTTGCCCATCGGAAAAAGGCAGAGCTGTTGCACTCACATCCGTCCAGATTGTACTGCCATCCTCCCTAATTATCCCTATCTCTGAACTTTGAATCGACCCTTTCTCTTTCAAAGCCCTTACGCTGGGGAACTCCTCAGCCGACATCTCTGTGCCGTTTGACCTGAGATATTTTCGGGTTCCATGTCTTCCTTTGAGCAAATCTGATCTGGAGATGCCCAGGATTCTTCCCAGGGCAAGGTTTGCATCCAGGATATTTCTTTCTTTATCGGTGATGGAAACTCCTACAGGCAGCAGATTAAAAAGAGCTTTCAACTTGCCCTCGCTCTCTTTTAGCATTTCCTCTGCCTTCTTTCGCTCTGTGATATCCTGAACCGTTCCCCTGGCGCAAACAGGGATATTGTCTTCATTAAAAGTAATTTCAGCTTCTGTATGTACTATTCGTTCTTCCCCATTGGCTGTGATAATCCGATTATCAATGCTATACGGTTCTCCCTTAAAAGCTTCCTTGACAGCATTCATCAAATAGTCTCTATCGTCTGGATGTACATAATTAAAATATGCATCGGAAGTTGCGCTGAATTCTTGAGGACTAAGTCCGAAAATATGATAAACTTCATCAGACCAGTGTAGTTCATCAGTTACAATATTCCATTTCCAGTTTCCAATATGAGCCATTCTCTGAGCTTCAGCAAGTTCTTCTCCAGTCTCTTTCAGCGAATTATAAGCTTTCTCAAGCTCTGCTGTACGTTCTTTAACTATATTTTCTAAATTGTCGAGTGTTTCTTTCAGCTTGGCTTCTGCTTTCTTTATTTCAGCAATATCACGGGAAATTGCAAGAACAGAGGTAACTTCGCTGTCAGCAAACTCCGGTACTATTCGTGTATTAAAGTAGTATTCTTTTCCCTGAGGCGATGTATACTGGAATTCTATTGTTTCGGGTTTGCCTGTGGCAAAAACATTTTCATAGTGTCTCTGCCAGAATTTCACCTGTTCGGGGTTCATTCCCAGTTCACTATTCTTTTTCCCAATGATTTCTTCCTGAGAATAACCGTAAGGCTCCTTCGCGGCAGGATTAGCATATATATGGCGATTTTGTCTATCAAAGCGGGCAATCACGTCAGGAGAATTTTCAGCCAATGCGCGGAAACGTTTTTCGCTATCCTGCAGTGCCTTTTCGGCTTGCTTACGCTCTGTGATGTCACGGGTATAGGAGAGTATTCCGATGACCTTACCAGTTGCATCATAACGCGGCTCGTAGAGGGCTTCGAACCATCGTGATTCGCCGCCATGGGTCAACAGCAGAACAGCCTGCTCGCGCATGCCCGTATAGAGCACACGGCGCTTGATCGACGTAAGTAACTGTGCCTGGTCAGGCGATAGCAATTCTGCGTCTGTCTTGCCCACCACATCCGAAACGACATAGGGGAATGTCGGATTGAATACCCAGATGTAGCGCAGATCACGATCCTGCTCGAAAATAATATCCGGGGAGTTTGCGATGATAACCTGCAGCCTTGCCTCGCTCTCGCGAAGTGCATCCTCAGCCCGCTTCCGCTCGATTATATTTTGCCGGCTGGAACTTTCTACCTGCTCCCATTTACCTTCTTTTTTGATCAAAGCGAATTGATGGTTGATGACGACGTCGAGGATCTCGGTTGCGCTGCATTTGTCGAGAGAATAGGTGCATAAAGCCATCATGTGGTAGCTGCCGATGATTTTGTCTATTTCTTCCTCATATTCTACGAAATCGTTCCAATCTTCTTTTTCCAGCCAAAAAGTGTTTCCGCTCAACCTCAATCCATCGTAGCCACTGGCAAGGGACTGATTGAGTTTTTCAACCCAGTCGTTTAAGACCCTCTCCGAATCGAAAAAACCCTCTTTTACATACCAATAATTGTAGGGAATAATTTCGATTTGCCCTTTCTCCAGGTAAACATCAATATCAGGAACAGCCCTTCTAAGGGCTTCTTTTGCCTCTTCCACGTCTAGAGGTTTTGATGTGACCCACATACAGAATTCGTTATTTTCCAGCCCTGCTTTGAAGTAGGGAACAAGTATGTCCATCAAATCTTCTTTTGTCTGGTAGAACTGGCAGAAGTGCGTTCCCCATGGTACATCTCCAATAATATCAATTCCAGACTTTCTCAGTTTTTCTCTCATTCCACATCTTCTCCTACCATCAAGAACTCGTTTTAAAAATTCATATTTAATCGTCTGTGAGTAATTGATCACTTCTGAGGCTGGGAAAACTTTTATTAAATCATTGTCACTTCAAGCAGGGTATGTCTGGTGATCTCTTTTTCATAAAAACAGAGGGTCGATTTGCCTGGAAAAAGATTCTTTAACGCTAGGGAATATCCCAATCTTGTCCATATCTAAAACAGGATTTAACATAGTATTAGCATGTTTTTGATAAAGGAAAAGCTGGTCTCAATTATTTGTTCTCCATTTTTCAAATTCAGGAACTGGCAGCAAAATATTTGACTTGTAACGTCCAGTTTTTTAGCCCTCTTCTATGCCACCGTTTTCAGCCTCCAGATATTATTTCGTATTCTTGATATCCTTATTTTCAAACGCAAATTCTACAATAATTTGTGGCTAGACTTTCAAGAGTGCACTGTGGTTCCCTATGTTTATGGTTTTACAGTAAATTCCCTTGTGAAAAAAATGAATTTTACCATTTTCTATAAAATACAGAAGCCTTATTCACATTTAAGCATTTTTGTAAAATGAATCATACGTCAGGTATGCTCTTTAATAGGAATTGCTGGCTTCTAAACTGTCTATAAGCATTGAAAGTATTTTTCTTTCATCCAAAATCGTTAAAAATAATGTGCAGTAAATATAATTACTTTTCCTAAAATTGAAAGCAATCCGGGAAATTGAAAGCAATCCAATATTCACTGCACTTAACTGCACTTATAATGAATCAAGAGTTTAAGGGTTGCTGAAAATATTCTCTGCTACTTCTATTATAAATATATAAATTGAGCTCACTTATTGTTTCCTTTTTCAATTTTTGAACGTATCCCTTTAACACGATTAGATATTCTTGTAGCTTCCGGGTTCCTTCTTCATATTATTCAACGAAGAAGCATAATTTTCTAAGAGGCTAGCAAGCTCAAAACTATTTTCCCCTTTGGTTTTTTCCATAACTCTAATTGCTCGCTCATAATAAGGTCTGGCCTTGAGATACTTATGTTGTTTGTGATAAATTAATTGCCATATTTTTAAGATAAGTACCTACATTTGGATGTTCATGACCAAACGTTTTTTCTGTAATTTCTAAGGCACGATATGCAAAGATGTTCAGCTTCAGAATACCTTCCTAAATCGCTGTAAACTGCTGCTAGATTATTGAGGCGATTACCCATAACTGGATGTTCAGGACCCAACGTTTTTTCTGTAATTTCTAAGGCACGAATGCAAAGACGTTCGGCTTCAGAATACCTTCCTAAATCACTGTAAACTGCTAGCTAGATTGTTAAGACAAGTACCTACATCTGGATGTTCAGGTCCCATTGCTCTTTCTGCAATTTTCAGTGCACGAATGCGAAGAGATTCAGCTTCAGAATACTTTCCCAAATCTCTATAAACTCCGGCCAGATTGTTAAGGCGATTACCTACATCTGGATGTTCAAGTCCCATTGCTCTTTCTGTAATTTCTAGTGCACGAATGCGAAGATGTTCGGCTTCAGAATACCTGCCCAAATCTCTATAAACTCCAGCTAAGTTGTCGAGACTCTCTGCTATAGCCGGATCATCTGACTTTAAGACAGTTTCTCGAACTTCTAATGCACGCGCATGTAGTGGTTCAGCTTCAGAATACCTACCCAAAATTCTATAAAGTTCCGCTAAATTGTTAAGACTCTCTGCTATAGCTGGATCATCTGAATTTAATGTATTTTCTCGAATCTCTAATGCACGCAACAATAATGATTCTGCTTCGAAGTACTCTACCTAAATCACTATATAACTCTCCTAAATTATTGAAACTCTTAGAGATATCAAAATGTTCGGGTTCCATAACTTTCTTTCGAATTTCCAATGAACTTTTCAAGAGCAACTCGCTTTCCTTAAAACGTGCACGTTCATGCAGGTAGCTGCCAGTTGCGTTTAGCAATTTTGCAGACTCTTCAGTCTCGATATCCCACAATCCAATATATTCTGCACAGGTCTGAGCATGTGGAAGAAGCTTATCGCAAAGTTCCCAGTTTTTATACTCAACTTCAGGAAACGCGCGGTTGACAGCTTTAACAACACGTTCAGCCCAGAGTTTCTGTTCGCTCTTTTCCATTCCGTCTCTAAGAACAGCCTGTACAAGGCGGTGAATATCGTAATTACGGCAGCCAGTTTCACGATTGATTAATGAGTACTGCCATAGTGGTTTGAGAACTTCATCGAAAACGAGAGGGTCTGTATCAACCTCATCAAATGCGGCAGAAATTAACGGTCCTAACTCGTCCGCACCTTTGTAAATAATTTCGGCTGGAATCTCATGAGGATTGAGAAAAGCACTTGCAAATAAAACATCTGCTGAAACTTTCAGATTTTTTCTTCACCTCCTCGAAGTTCATCAACCAGGTGGTAGATATCGATTCTGGATACTTGCTCTTATCAATATGAGATTTTTCTAATAACTTCAGACCACGTTTACTATAGCTTATCAGGTAGTCTTTAAAACTGGAGTTATTTTCGTAAATATAGGCTCCTGCTTGTTCTAGAGCCAATGGGAGGCAGCCAAGCTCGTGAACAAGCTTTTCAAAAGCTTCAAGCTCGGATTGATTCAGATTAGTACGTCCTGTGCGCTTCAAAAGGAAACTTTTAGCTTCGTCAAGCGTCATTGCCTCCATATCAACCAATTTAGTAATATCCAGTGTATCAAAAACTCTGTGACCTTGAGGTTAGGAGGACATGCCCTTTGGGATCTGGAGGAAGATAATTCTTTACAAAAGAAATGCCATCTGCATTGTCGAAAACAAGTAACCAGTTCTCATGGGTTCTAAACCAATTTAATACAGCTGAGACAATATTGTTCTGGTCTGAGTCATTTTTAACAGGTAAATTCAATAATTTTGCAATCTCGGTATAACTGGAGAATATCGAATCTTCAGAATCAGCTTTTACCCAGAAAATAAATTCATATTCATCGCAATAACGATATGTATATTCAACCGCAGTTTGTGTTTTCCCAATACCCCCGAGTCCGCACACTGCAATGGGTTGAGATACAGCAACTGAATTGTCTGAAAGAAGAGCTTCATGGATTTGCTTTAACTTATCTTCACGTCCTGTAAAACGAAGGTTCCTTGAGTAGGGAACGTTTGATATTGTGGCTTTTGATTCCTGCTCAGGCTGAGGAGGCAAAATTTGTACGGGCCTGGAACCCGAATCTTTACTGGTAGGCGGAATTTTAGAATTAGAAGAGAAGCCATTTTTCTGCATCTTTTCATCCAGAACAGCAGTTATTTCAGGAGGAAATTTCTCCGCGCGGGGATGTAGCACGACATCAGACCTATTATCAATTATAATAGGAATTTTTTGTCCAACGAGCACATCTAAAACAGGCTGATTTTTGCTTTTAAAGGTGGTAATATAGTCTTCACGCACAAAAGAACCATATGAATTAAAGTCTTCAGGATGCAAATCAACTTTAAGACGGACATTATTAGAATCAATAAAATCGATTTTAGTATAGTTGTGTAACCACCAGTAAACCCTGTTTTCTGGGGTTATGGAAAAAATCTTTACAGTTTCGATTTTAACACGTGTGCTGTTTATGTCGAGTTCATCAGCAAAACGCAGAAGTGAAGCAACCATTTTTTTGCGACTATTAGGATAACCACTGAAATAATCAGGACAATCATTAATTGACAGTTTAGAATGGAATTTACATACATCCATTAAATCATCCACAAGATCATAAGGTACACTTTTGATACCATGAGACAACACAGGATCTTTTCCTTCATACAGGTAGTCAATCCAGGCTGCGTGAAAGAAGATGATGATTCTTGCGAATTTCTTTCTGCTCTTTCACAGTATATTCATTTGTTGTTTCTGCGGTAAACGCTTCGTCGAACTTCGCACCTAGACTTTCAGCCTTCTCCTTTATTTCAGGATATTTGGCAATATCGCACTGCATTCCGATATCATGCAAATAAATGCCTGCGAGAAGCAAGTAGATTTCCTGCTTAGAAAAGTTTGCATCCGGATTAGACTGGAGTAGTTTTTCTGCAAAAAAAGCAACTCTTTTACTGTGCTCTTCACCGTGATCTGTGTAGTCCTTCACTATTCGAGGAGCTTCATTTGCCCAGATACTTTCCATTACCCCACGAATTGAAGTGAGGCTTCTAGATAACTTAATATCTGAAATATGGTTTGTTATAGATACGGTTTTCTACTTCTGTAAATCCGGGCATATTGTTCTCATCTCTAAGTTGTTCTTAATTTAGAAGACGGTGACTTCCTATAAACTCACATCACAAAATGATATAAACATTGTTAATTTGTCAATCGTGGATAAAAAGAACATGAAAAAGAAAAAATTATTTCACACATTTCAGGCAGGCGCGCTACGCGCGTACAAGAGCAACATAAGAGATGGTATTAATGTAGCCTCGGAAAAATAAAAGTGGCTATTTGAGCCCGATTTCACGAAAAAAGGCTATACTTCTTGCGTCAAAATAATTAAAAAAATTCAAAATTATTAAAAATCAGGTGCAGTAAATACTATCACTTTCCGAAGCTGGAAAGATCCGATATTCACTGCACTTATAATGAATCAAGAGTTTAAGGGTTGCTGAAAATATTCTCTGCTGCTTCTTTTCTAAATTATGTCCCGCACTCCCAGCCGTTCATATAGCATTCCTGCGTGGAAGTGAGTTCATCAATGCTTATCCCCATTGACTCAAGTTTTATTTTTGCCACATACATATCGAGTTCCTGCGGTACCTTGTGGACTCCGTTCAGAAGCTTATTTTCGGCAATATAGCGTACACAGAGAGCCTGATTTGCAAAGCTCATATCCATAACCTCGGCAGGGTGCCCGTCGCCTGCAGCCAGGTTAACAAGCCTGCCCTCGGCTATGACATTAATGCGCCGGTTGCCGATATCGTATTCTTTTATGTTGTTCCTGACGGTTTTGACGGATTTTGCAAGGGAAGCAAGGGCTTCCATATCGATTTCCACGTTGAAGTGCCCGGAGTTTGCAAGGATTGCTCCGTCCTGCATGACCTGGAAATGTTCGGCTGTGAGGATATCGCGGTTTCCGGTGGTGGTCACAAACATATCCCCTAACTTTGCAGCCTCTTCCATTTTCATGACCCTGTATCCGTCCATTCTGGCTTCAAGGGCTCTTATGGGGTCTATTTCGGTAACGATTACACTTGCCCCAAGGCCCGCAGCCCGCATTGCAACCCCGCGCCCGCACCAGCCATAGCCTGCAATAACAACGTTTTTGCCTGCAACCAGAAGATTTGTGGTCCTGTTAATCCCGTCCCAGGCTGACTGTCCTGTCCCGTAGCGGTTGTCAAAAAGATATTTGGTCCTGGCGTCGTTTACTGCGACTACAGGCATCTTCAGGGCTCCTTCCTTTTCCATCGCATGAAGCCTGTGAATCCCTGTGGTTGTTTCCTCACAGCCTCCCAGGATATTCGGAAGCAGGTCTGTCCTTTCTTTGTGTAATTTAAATATAAGGTCTGCCCCGTCGTCTATAGTGATGTCTGGCTCGAAATCCAGGACCCTGTCGATAGCTTCATAATATTCCTGGCTTCCTACTCCGTATTTTGCAAAACAGTGTATGTTCTCACGGGTATCGAGTGCCAGGGCCACATCGTCCTGGGTACTGAGAGGATTGCAGCCGGTAATGGATACCTTTGCACCGCCTGCAGCCAGAGTCTCTACAAGGACTGCAGTTTTTGCTTCCACATGCAGGGCCATTCCTACTTTCAGCCCTCTCAGGGGTTTTTCTTCCTCAAACTTTTCCCTGACGATAGCAAGTACAGGCATATGATTTCTTGCCCAGTCCATTTTCATGTTTCCGGATTCTATGAGTTCTTTTTCTGTCATGGTAATCCCATCATATCGGATAAGCGGTTGAATTTGATTTTTTATCAGGCTGAATTCGATTCTATTAATCGGATTATTTTTGAATTTACCCAAATTGTTACTTTGAGTTTACTCAAATTATTATTTTGATTACAAAAAAATAAAATTAATCTGTATTACGTCCGGGTTTCAGGTATTTACTTTTACTGCATATTTTAAAGTATTTCCCCATATACGGATTTTTCAGGCGTTTACCCTTGCTACAAGCTCGTCGGCGGCTTTTTGAGCTTCTTCCATCACTTTCTGCTCATCCAGTACCAGAACCCTGTAATTGTCCATCAGGACTTTCCCGTTTACGATTGTCGTCCTGACATCGCTTCCTTTTGCCGAATACACAAGATGGGACGGGACATCGAAACAGGGGGTAAGGTGCGGCTTTTTCATATCCAGGATTATCAGGTCTGCCTTTTTCCCGACTTTTAACATGCCTGTTTCCGGGTCAAGGGCTTTTGCACCGTTTACCGTGCCCATCTCAAGTACCTGCCGCGCAGGAAGAGCAGTTGGGCTGGAAGTGCTTACTTTATGCAGAAGGGCAGCGGTTTTCATCTCCTCAAAAAGGTCAAGGTTATTGTTTGACGCGCAGCCGTCAGTGCCAAGGCTGACATTTATGCCTTTATCGAGCATCTTCTGCACAGGCGCAATTCCGGAAGCCAGTTTCATATTGCTAACGGCATTATGGGAAACATTGACTCCTCTTTTCCTCAAAATCTCTATATCTCCGTCCGAAAGCCAGACACAATGGGCGGCAAGCACATCAGGGCCGAAAAATCCTATATCCTCCAGAAGGTGTACGGAACATTTCCCGTACCTTTCTTTCATCGCTAACAGTTCGGCTTCCGTTTCAAGGACATGGATATGGATTCCGGCCCCATCCCTGCTGGCTTCTTCCCTTACCTTTGCAAGAAACTCTTCTGAACACGTATTCGGGGCATGGGGGCCGTACATCGTTTTTATCCTGCCGTTTGCTGCCCCCTGCCAGGCCCTGACAAAGCGCCTGCCTTCCTTAAGGTCGGCTTCTCCCTTTTCTTCATTCCATAGTTCTATCAGTCCATGGGAAAGCGAGGCTCGAAGCCCGGATACCTCAACAGCCTTTGCTGTTTCATCCATATGGAAGTACATATCTGCAAAAGAAGTAGTTCCCGACCTTATCATCTCCAGGCAGGCAAGCAGGCTACCTTTATAAACGTCTTCTGCAGTGAGCCGGGCTTCGGCAGGCCAGATATGCCCCTCAAGCCAATCTGCAAGCTGCAGGTCGTCAGCATAACCCCGGAAAAGAGTCATTGCTGCGTGCGTATGTGTATTTACAAGCCCTGGCATTACGACCGAATGTTTTGCATCGATCACGGTCTCGGCACTTTCATTTGTTTTTTCCCCGATTTCCGTAATCCTTCCGTCTTCAATGACAACGGTCCCGTTTTTGAGGTCCCCTGCATCCGGGTCCATCGTTAAAATGTAAGCATTTTTTATGATTATGTCAGCCATATGATCAGATCCGTCAGGTAATGAACTGAAACTCGTTAGATTAATCTGAATTATTAAGAAGTACTGATTAAGAAGTACTGATTAAGAAGTACTGATTAAGAAGTACTGATTAAGAAGTACTGATTAAGAAGTACTGGAATTAAGAGGTTATCGTAAAAAAAGTTGTCCTGAGAATTGCGCTAAAACCCTGTAAAAAGGGGAAGTTTTGTAAATTTTGAGGTAGTCTAACTCCAATTGCATCTGGAATTTTTCTGCGCGAAATTCTCAAAAATCGGCTCACCACTTAGAGCCGCTGTTCATTAGTCCCGGTCTCCAGGTTCAGGGCTTCAAGGTAAAGGCGCATGATTTTCAGCCTTTCTGCGGCAATCCTCTTTGAAGTGTCGGTATTCAACTTCTCAGGAATCGTGAAAGGTTTGTATTGCATATATTCGTTAAAGCCTTCAATAGGGTCTTCAACATACACCGTCTTTTTTGAGCTCCCCTTATCTATTCCTGTTATGTGCTTGAGCATCCTGAGAGCTCCCATGGAAAAAACAGCCCTGAAAATCCCTACTGCTCCAAGGGCATCAAGCCGGTCCGCATCCTGTAAAATCCTGGCTTCGACAGTCTCCGGCCTTTTTTCTCCGCTGAAACGATGGGTCAGGATACAGCCTGTAACGGCCTCAATAGTCTCTTTTCCGAGCCCTGCTTTCCCAAGGAATTCGGAGGCTATTTCCGCACTGTACAGGGCATGGTCCCCTCCTTCTTCATGCTCCTTAATTACGCCCACATCGTGGAGGAGGGCCGCGAGCTGGAGTATCAGGGGATCTCCTCCTTCTTCTTTCCGGATTTCCAGGCAGAGGGCTTCTACTCTGTTGATATGGGACATATCGTGGGAACTGGGCTCCCCTTCAAGAAAAGAGGCTGCAAATTCCCTGGTTTTTTCTATCAGGTCCATATTCAGTATTCCATTTCAGCGGTAATTGCCTTGAGATGTTCCTGGATTTCGGAAATAGCTTCGGAGAGGACTTTTTTGTTATCATAAGTAGTAATGAGCTTTACAAGTTCCTCTTTCCTTTCCTTTTTCATCTCCCGTGCAAACCTTGCCATGTTTTCGAGAGCCCGGGTAAGGTTGTCCACAATGGATATTGTAGCTGTCCTGGAGGTCCGTGAGAGAGGGTTAAGGTCAATTGTTATGACCGTTTTGCCCATTTCTACAAGCTTTTCGCACCGGTCTCCGTCTTCCAGGGGAACAAGCACCACATCTGCGGTATAGATCCCCTTGCTTTCTACAAGCCGTCTGGCATGGGAGAGTTCAAGGCTCGCATCCGGGTTTTTCCCGAGCACCTCGGAAGCCCCGCTGGCTTTCAGTTGTTCTATTATAAGGTGAACCCGGGTCTCGGTCCTGTGAAACAGATTCACCTCAATCCTGGCTCCCGTAATGTCTGCGAGGGCAACAACTTTTTCAGGAGCTAAGGCTGCAACATTGCCGTTTACGGAAATTACCGGGTTCTTTGCCAGAAGAAGGGCAGCAACTGCAGCTCTTTCAGCATACAGCGCAGACTCTGTGCTTCGCTCGCCTATAAGGTAATCAAAGCTTTCGCCTCTTCCCTGGGCAATCAGTCCCTGTACGCTTGTAATTCCCATTTTTACCCCGGCTACAACCTTTTCACGGGCGAGCAGGGACTCATACCTTGGGTGGTCGTGGGGTATCTCGGTCATGTCTGTCGCTTACCTTTTTGCTTGTTAACTTATTTCTTCATCCCGTTTTTTATTATTCAGGTCTGGAAAGGATTTACTTTAAAGCTGGAAAGGATTTTCAATATATTTGCCTGATTATATTTCTTTGGAGTATTCAGATGATTCTCTGAACTGCGTGTCGTCTATTTGGCCCCAGCTTTTCTATTTCTATTCTATTTAAGCTATGGGGGTTTCCTTATGTAGCAAATTTTCTGCCAATATTTCTATCTCCTGCCTGATATTCAAAAAAGTAAATAAAGTTTCGCCCTGAGGCTCAATCGTACATCAATTTCGGCACACAGGTGCTTATGCCGTATTCCAGCACCTGCCCGAATTCCTGCAGGGCTTCATAGAGAGGAAATTCCTGGCAGTCGGGGGCAATTGCAAAGACCGTATCCCCGAGCATTGCCTGAGAAGCCAGCCCTCCGCTCGCGTTTACAGCTTCAATAACATCTTTTGCCCTGCTGCTCATAAGGCCGGTTTTACTTGCAAATGTTTTTGCCTGCTGCATGAAATTCTCAAGAGTAGGCTTTTTAAGCAGTTCGGACATGGCTGCTTTTCCTGCGCTATTAATTCTCCCGGCTGCAGCTTCGTCCCTCAGGACAGAATCTGTGGAAATCTCGCCAAGCACGATGCAAAAAACCCTGGCTTCGGGAGCCGGGATCCTGTCCACAAGTCCGAATTCGGGCCCTCCGGGCTGCAGTCTGATAACTACCCCGCCGTTGGACTGGGCAGCAATATCCCCAAGTCCGCTGCGGTTGACAACCTCTGCCACATGTGCATATTCGGTCAGGCTTTTTACGGTCTGGTTCAGGGAAAGTGCCCTGTTCAGGGCATAGGCTGTCCCGAGAGCCCCCGCGCCCGAAGCTCCAAACCCGCATCCGGTTGGGATTTCTGCCCAGCTCTTAATCCTTACAGGCACATCAGTCATCATATCTGCGACTGTCCGGGTAGTCCTGCCTTCAACACTTTTTCCATTAAGGAATATCTCGGTTTTCTCCACGGATTTCCCAACCTTTACTTCGGTGGTAACTCCCCCGTTAAGGACAATTCCGCAGCCTGTAGAACCCTTACGGTGAGGGTCTTCATGCTCGTGGATCTGGAAAAAACCTGTAATGTGTCCCGGAGCATAGGCTTTTGCCAGAAAATCTGCTCCTTCACTCTCATATGTGTACATAGAAAACGCCTTTTTACAATTTCAATCATTTTTTCAAAGTTCATGCCTGTTTTGCAGAATACTTTGCAGAATACTTTGCAGGATATTCAGATATATTCAGCACTGAACACAGCTTCACAGCTTAATACTCTTATCGAGCGTCAACTTCAAGATAGGGATTGTAACTTCATGGCATTTTTGTTATTTTAAAAGCCCGGTTACCTCTTCAAGGATGCAGGCTGCAAGTTTCCGTTTATTTCCGCTTACGTGCCTGAGCTCACCTTTTTCCCTTCCGAGCAGGTAAAGTTCATTTTCCTCTGTGCCCATTCCACCTTTTCCGACATCATTTGCTGCAATGAGGTCCAGTTTTGACCCTTCAAGGGTTGAGGTTGCCCTTCTGAGAAGCTCATCTCTTCCAACTCCGGTTTCAGCCTTGAAACCTATGATCACAAGGTCAGGGTACTTTTCACGGCATTCTTTTATCAGTTTGCGGGTCGGTTTCAGTCTCAACACAAGTTCTCCTCCCGATTTGATCTTTTCGGGAGAAGGTTCGGCTGTATAGTCGGCTATTGCTGCCGAGCTGATCAGGACATCATACCCTTTCTGCAGTTCCGAGAGTACGGCATCTGTCATTTCGGCGGCGTTTTCTGCAAAAATTTCCCTGATTCCTGCAAGCCCCAGCCGGTCCCTGTGCACCAGGGTTACATCAGCTCCACTGCGGTAAGCTTCAAGGGCAAGTTCCCTTCCGGTTTTCCCGGAAGCCCGGTTCGTGAGGATACGGATCGGGTCCAGGCTTTCGGCAGTTGAACCACTTGTGATAATTACTTTTCGTTTTTCAAGGCTCCTTCTTCCGAGAGCCCTTTCTACTTCGAGCACTATTTCTTCGTTTGATGCAATTTTTGCGATCCCTTCTTCCAGTTTGGGACCTACGATAGAGATTCCCCAGCTTCTCAATTTTACGATATTTTCAGCTACAGCCGGGTGCCTGTACATTGACTCGTGCATCGCAGGCACAACCATTAAACGTACGCCTGAGCCAAGGGCAGTTGTTGCAAAAGATGTGACAGTGGTATCGTCTATTCCATATGCGATTTTTCCTATGGTGTTTGCCGTTGCAGGGGCTATCAGGAGAAGATCGGCTCTGCCCTTGAGCCCGCAGAACTCCACATGCTCAACCCTGCCTCCAAGTTCGGTAATTACAGGGTTTCCGGTCGCATAGTGCAGGGCATCAGGGTGCAGGATATGCCTGGCAGCGTCTGTCATCACAGGATGGACATCAGCCCCGTTTCTTATCAGTTCTCTTGCAAGTTCAACTACCCTGACCGCTCCGATGCTCCCTGTAACGCCAAGAACTATCGTTTTTCCGGCAAGAGAAGAGCTCCTCTGTCCCTGGATCCAGAGCGTTGGATGAAATTTTTCAGCTATGGATCTGGCGGCATTTTGCCTGTCTTCTTTATCCATATTATTTACTCTATCCGGTTCCTTCTGGCCGGGATTTTCCTGGTTCGGGCACTTCTGGCCCGTCTGATTTTGAAAGTCTTTCAATGGGGTTTTCATTCAGGCACCGGAGTAATCTATAATAATTAAGTAAGTGTGAAAATTGGCTTGCTTTTCAGGAAAAATTCCTGAAAGCAAATTGACATTAAATACGATATTCTTAAAACTTTCGAAATGCGAGAGATTAAAATTGACAAAAAGAGGATCTTTTATTAGGAAGTGTACATATATGGGCTAAATTTCAATTAAGGATATGATAAATTTCGTTTAAGGTGACAAATTTCAATTAAGGTGGGGAACAGATCTGAAACAGGAACGGAAGGCAAATGACCTATAAAAAGAATGTAATAGAAGAAACCGCTAAAGACGCGAAAAAGGGCTTGAGCACATTCATAGGAAAAATCTCAGGAAAGGGACAGCTCGAGCTTGAGATCGACCGGCTCAACTCCCTGATAATTAAACTGGAACTCGACCTGCGGACTGCAAAAAACCAGCTTGAAAAGAAAGAGGCTCTTGCGAGGCAGGCCGTTGCGGACAGGCAGGAAGCTGAGGCCCTTTTAAATCAGGAATATGTTCGAACCCAAACCCTCTCCCACGAGCTCGAAACAATCAGGGCTGAGTCCCAGAGCAAACTGGAATTTCGCGGAGTTGAAACCCTGAGCCCGCAGGCTGTTCAGGCTTACCTTTCCAAGCTCAGTTCCTTCAGGACTCCTGCAGACGACCTTTTGACTGCTTACCTGCCTCCTGGAACTCGCCTCTCAGGCGTGCTGAGTGAAAAAGTCCTTGATCTGGTAGAAGAAGAGACCCTCAATCTCCTTGACAGGCTTGATCCGGAAACTGGCATGGTACTTTTCTATGACTTTCATCGCATGGTCTGTGAAGCCATAGTCCCTCCTGTCCCGGTTACTTCCCCATCCTGGCAGCTTCGGGACAGTTTTGAGACTTCTTTCCTCGAAGAGATTTTGAATAGGGACTACCGCATGCTCGTCCTTGTCCTGCATGCGGGCGAGTCTTTCATAGGTTTTGCTCCGGATGCCAGAGTCTTCGATACCGAAGAGCTTGTCCACAGCAGCGTCAAGGAAAAACACAGCAAGGGAGGTTTTAGCCAGCGCCGCTTCGAACGCCTCAGGGAAGAGGATATCGCCCATCATATGAACAAAGTCTTTGAAGCCCTGGATAAAGTCCTCGAAGAAAACTCCCTTATAGACTGTGTTATTATGAGCGGAGATCTTCAACTCATAAGGGAAATACAGAGGCGTCTGCCTCTCAACCTTGAGATAATTGAAAAGCCTTCTGATATCAAGGTCGAAAAAGCAGGCGGTGAAGAGATCCTCAGAACGGTCTTAAGCTCCAGAAGATATCTGCTTTGAGGAATACTCGAAAAAGTCAAGAGTTCGGAAAGCTTGGAGTCATACCGCTGAATGTCAGGCTGATGAGAGCCGTGCTTTCTCCCTACTCAAAAATAACCGAGATTATATATTTAATAAATAATTATATATTCTCATCTAAAACTATAATCCCTGATATTTGGCAAAAAACGTTTGCGTAATATATATCAGCTTTCAGTGCAGGAAAGGTAAGCAATGGCAAGAGACAGAAGAGACTATTATTATCATCAGGCAAAAGTGGACGGGTACCGTTCCAGGGCTTCCTTCAAGCTCAAACAGATCAATGAAAAACATAGAGTTATCAATCGTGGAGACTCGGTTGTGGATTTAGGCGCGGCTCCTGGCGGATGGTTGCAGGTTGCAAAGGAACTGTCGGGGGGAAAAGTCCTTGGCGTGGATTTACAGAGAATCGAGCCTATCCAGGGAGTCGAGACCATTCAGGGCAACATAAACGCAGATTCGACAATAAATAAGATTATCCAGATCGTAGGGGCAAAAGGAGCTGATGTGGTGCTCTGTGATGCAGCCCCCAACCTGTCAGGAAACTGGTCTTATGACCATGCGCGGTCAATCGAGCTTGCGACCTCGGCACTGGAATGTGCGAAAAAGATCCTGAAGCCTAATGGGAATTTCGTTGTGAAAGTCTTCCAGGGAGACATGTATAACGACTACCTGCAAAAGGTCAGGGAGAACTTTGTCAAAACAGGTGCTTATTCTCCGAAAGCGTCGCGGTCCCAGAGCGCGGAAATCTATGTTATCGGAAAGAAATACCTTACAGCCCCGCTCCGCAAAGGAGACGAATTCGTTGTGGATATTGAGAAGCTGGGGTCAAGCGGGGACGGAGCCGTACTGATTGAGGGGTTCGTTGTCTTCGTAAAGGAAGTCGAGGTAGGAGAAAAGGTCAGGATCGGCATAACAGATGTCAAGCCGAACTTCGCTTTTGCAGATGTTGCAGAAAGGCTTGGGAAATCCGAGACGTCTGAATAATTTTATTAGAGAGTTCAGTTAATAAAGTGAACTATATAATCTAGCGATGAAAAATATAATTTAGTGATGAAAAAATAAGCAGTAAAGAATAAAACGAGTTTCAAACACGGTGATCCGGTTGATTGATCTTCACACTCACACAATTTTCAGTGACGGGGAGCTGCTCCCCAGCGAACTTGTCCGGCGGGCAGTTGTTCACGGCTATACGGCTATTGCAATTACCGATCATGCTGATTACACCAATCTCGAACATGTCCTGGAAGCTGCAAAGAAGGCTAAGTACCTGGAAAACGAATGGGATATCCGCGTTTTGCCTGGCGTTGAACTGACGCATGTACCCCCAAGAAAGATCGCTCCCCTTGCAAAGAAAGCAAAAGATCTGGGCGCGGAAATAGTTGTCGTGCACGGGGAAACCATATACGAACCGGTCGCACCCGGGACAAATGCAGCGTCGGTCGCCTGCGAATATGTGGATATCCTTGCTCACCCCGGCCTGGTCTCCGAAGAAGACGTCCGGACTGCGGCAGAGAAGAATGTTTTTCTTGAGATTACTGCCAGGAACGGACACAACAGGACAAACGGCCATGTTGCCAGGCTTGCCCTCGAAATAGGGGCAACTCTTGTGGTGAACACCGACACGCATGCCCCTGAAAACCTGATCACCGATGAAACAGCGCTGAAAATTGCAATGGGAGCCGGGCTTACCGAATCAGGGGCAAAAGAAGCGTTTAAAGCATCTGCAAAAAAGGTAGCAGAGATTGTTTGAACTGCAATGCTTTATTTCTGCTTCTTCATTCCTTCCCGAGGATTTTCTTAATTTCGTTTTATTTATTATCTGCTTCTAATTTCCATAACTTCTTTTACGACTTTTTTAATAAGCTCATCCCAAAACCAACTTTATTTTCACGTCAATAAGAATTTCAGAACCCTTTTCATAATCGGAAACTGTGTTGGTTATTCAAAATTTGAAATTCAGATACACAATTTTGAGTTTTGGGATCAGCTACAGACATTTCTGAGGTTGGATATTTCTCTTGAATATGTTTCCCATAATTGGCTAAATTCTTAAATTTTTAGCATTATGTGAAATTTACTTTTAATCACTGTTCGCTTTCACCATTAATTGTGACCATAATTTCCTTGAAACTTGCCAGTGAAGCTTCCATATTCTCAATTATCTCGTTTGCGAGAATATCAGGGTCCGGAAGGTTGTCGAGGTCAGCAAGACTTTTGTCTTTGAGCCAGAAAATATCCAGATTCGTTTTGTCCCTTGCCACTATTTCATCATAGCTGAATTTCCGGAACCCGCCTTCGGGAAATTCTTCACTCCATGCCTCTTTACGGCTGATTCGATTATCGGGGTTGTAGCATTTAATGAATTCTTCAAGATCTGAAAACTTCATCGGGTTCTTTTTCAATGTGTGATGGACATTGGTGCGGTAGTCGTAGATCCACACTTCTCTGGTCCAGGGTTCTTTGGCTGCGGGTTTAGCTTCAAAGAAGAGCACGTTTGCCTTTACGCCATTTGCGTAAAAGATACCTGTCGGCAGGCGCAGTATTGTGTGCAGGTCTGTGGTTTCAAGAAGCTTTTTGCGGATGGTCTCTCCTGCTCCGCCTTCAAACAGGACATTGTCAGGCAATACTACTGCTGCCTGCCCGCCGGTTTTGAGGATTGTATGGATGTGCTGCACAAAGTTTAGCTGCTTGTTGCTTGTGGTGGTCCAGAAGTCCTGACGGTTGTAAGTGAGATCTTCTTTTTCCTGCTCGCCTTCTTCGTTGGTGAAGGTCATGCTGCTCTTTTTTCCGAAAGGCGGGTTGGTGAGGATGTAATCGTAACGGTAACTTCCCTGCGCTGGTAGGGCTGGTTGTAGAAAATTCTCAGGCTATGATCTGTCTTGTTAGCTCTCAGATATGCCTTAAAGTCGTTGATCAGCTCATCTGCCCTTACTACAGCGTCTTTATCCCATTCGGCTCTTTGAAGGGTGTCAAGGTTCAAGGTATCAATTATCTGCTCATGGACTATTCGGACATTCTCAATATATTCGTTCAGCTCGCCGGAAAAAGTAGACCTGTCAATATCAATCAGATTCTTCTGTGCTTTTTTCCTTGCATCGGCTTCCTAAATTTCCGGCTGGCGTTGTTTGATCTCGGAAGCTTTGAGATCGATGATATCAGGATTATATGCATTAAGAAGATCCTTAACGGTTTGAGTGATAGTTTTTCCATTAGCCTCTCGTCTTAAAGCAATTTTTGACATCGAATTGAAATCTGTAATTTTAGTTCATAACAAAAATTGATGTAATAAAGGTTAGATAATCTTTTATTCGTAAAATTATATAATATCTACTTAATCTATTTACTGATTTGTCACATCATTGGTTGGGCAAATAGTCCAAGTTTGGATTAATGTGACTTTAGTAACAGATGATTACAAAAAAGAATTTTTAACATTACTAAAAGAACACAAAGATTAATGTGACTTTAGTAACAGATGATTTAGATATTATTACAGAATCTGAAAAATATCCGAACTATAAACTGTACGTTAACTTTGAAAAATAAAGATACTTGGGGGAAAATAAATGAAAAATAAGGGGAAGCTATGTTCAATAGCTTTAGCTTCAGCATTCCTGGGTTTTGTTTTTTTGATTTTAATCTCAGCCGCAACTTCAGCGGTTCCAGTTACGAAAATTGGCACAGGATATGATCCTGCTGTTTATGGTAACAATGTAGTATGGACAAATGGAGTTGTAATTCATCTATACAACCTTACCGACAGAACAGACACTACGGTTAGCTCTTCTGGAGCATCCAGTCCAGATATTTACGACAACAAGTTAGTGTGGCATGATGAAAGCAGTGGAACACCAAGGCTAGCGGTGTACGATATACCAACAGCCACAAAAAGTTACATCACGCAGAATGTAGACCAATATAGCAAACCTGCTATTTACGACAACAAAATCGTCTGGAGTGCAAATGATAGTGTGTATCTGAGGGACATGTCTACATCCACACAGACTAAAATCGGAAACGGTAGTAATCCCGACATATATGACACAAAAGTGGTGTATTACTCTAATTCAGAAGATCCAGAAATGGATATAACTATCAGAATGTATGACATCAATACGAAGGAAAAAGTAACTGTCAATTCATATGGAGATCCAAACATACCGCATATATGGGACACTAAAGTCATCTGGTCTGACGTATATAATCATCAGGGATATATTGCGATGTATGATACGTCAACAAAGAAAATCATAGACGTCACACATCAACTTGACACTGATCCAAATGGAAAAGAATACGGCGCCAGTACAGGGACACATATTGCCATACAAAATGATAAAATTGTATATAATAAATGTGTTGATGATTATGAAGGCAAACCTGGAGTATACGTGTATAACATATCTACAGGACAAAGCACACTAATATATAAATATCCTAAAGATGTTTATACGACACCAGAAGTATACGATAACACTGTTGTATGGGGAATAGACAAGAACTATGTTGATGGCGCGGGTGGCAATGATATCTATTTATGCAACCTTGCAGACTAACCCGAAAAACCGACCGTAACTTCCGATGCTAATGTAAGATCTGGTGTAGCTCCTCTTAAAGTTCAGTTTACGAGTACGACAACTGTCAATCCAACAGACTACTACTGTTTGTTTGAACCATTACCAGCATTGATTGGAATTCACACCACGCAGTAACTGCAGTGCACACATTCAGGATGCCAGAAAAACACCATTAACCTGACATTCATGAACGAAGCAGGAGCGACAACCAGAACCAAGGCGGCATATGTCACAGTAAGGTGAGTGGTGGATATCCACCACAATATTTTATTGAAAAACTTTTATTGAAAAACATCTGAATTTTTGGATTTGGCGATGATAAAAAGAATATCAAGAATATTCTTTAATCTGTAGACATATGTGGAATTTATTTTTTAATTCTCCTCATTTTCTCCATTAATTGTGACCATAATTTCCTTGAAACTTGCCAGTGAAGCTTCCATATTCTCAATTATCTCATTTGCAAGAATATCAGGGTCCGGAAGGTTGTCCAGATCAGCAAGGCTTTTGTCTTTGAGCCAGAATACATCCAGATTCGTTTTGTCCCTTGCTATAATTTCATCATAGCTGAATTTCCTGAATCTGCCTTCGGGAGATTCTTCACTCCATGCCTCTTTACGGCTGATTCGATTATCGGGGTTGTAGCATTTAATGAATTCTTCAAGATCTGAAAACTTCATCGGGTTCTTTTTCAATGTGTGATGGACATTGGTGCGGTAGTCGTAGATCCACACTTCTCTGGTCCAGGGTTCTTTGGCTGCGGGTTTAGCTTCAAAGAAGAGCACGTTTGCCTTTACGCCATTTGCATAAAAGATACCTGTCGGCAGGCGCAGTATTGTTTGCAGGTCTGTGGCTTCAAGAAGTTTTTTGCGAATGGTCTCTCCTGCTCCGCCTTCAAACAGGAAATTGTCAGGCAATACTGCTGCTGCCTGCCCGCCGGTTTTGAGGATTGTATGGATGTGCTGCACAAAGTTTAGTTGCTTGTTGCTTGTGGTTGTCCAGAAGTCCTGACGGTTGTAAGTGAGATCTTCTTTTTCCTGCTCGCCTTCTTCGTTGGTGAAGGTCATGCTGCTCTTTTTTCCGAAAGGCGGGTTGGTGAGGATGTAATCGTAACGGTAACCCGGATCGGCTATGAGAGCATCGGAATTTGATATCATGGGCTCTCCGTCTATTTCCCCGATGTTGTGCAGGAACATGTTCATCAGGGCAAGCCGTCTGGTTCCTGCAACGATTTCGTTCCCGCCAAAGGTTTTGTTTTTCAGGAAGCGGCTCTGCTCCCGGTCCAGCCGGTGGTGTGATGTAAGGAAGTCATAGGCTGCTAAAAAAAACCCGCCTGTGCCACAGCAGGGATCTCCTATCGTTTTCATGGGTTCGGGCTGGAGGCACTGAACCATTGCCCTGATGAGCGGCCTGGGGGTGAAGTACTGGCCTGCTCCGCTTTTTGTGTCCTCGGCATTCTTCTGCAGGAGCCCTTCGTAGATCTCTCCCTTTGTATCCACACCCATCATGACCCAGCTTTCCTTGTCGATCATATCAATGACCTTGTACAGCATGGCCGGATCACTGACCTTGTTCTGGGCTTTGAGGAAGATCTGCCCGAGCATCCCCGGCTTTTTCCCAAGCTCTTCCAGCAGCTTCTTGTAGTGGATATCGAGTTCCGCCCCTCGCTGCTGTTTCAATCTATCCCAGGTATATTCCTCCGGGATACCAACATCCCTATTGTACGGCGGCTTCCTGTACTCTTCAGCCATTTTCAGGAATATGAGATAAGTCAACTGTTCCAGATAATCGCCATAGCTCACGCCCCCGTCCCTCAGGACGTTGCAGAAGCTCCAGACTTTGGAAACGATGGATGAGGTATTTTCAGACATGGTTTGAATCCTTGGGTTTGAGAATAATATTTTTGGTTTTTGTTTCCTTACGAAAATTGATTTTCAACGCCTATTGCCAGCTTACAGGGTAACTTGCGCGGTAACTTGCGCGGTAGCTTGGGGGTAGCTTGGGGAGTAATTTTACAGTATCATTTAAGGTATCATTTAACCAGCCGGTGATATCCTTTGATTCTGTAGTTTGCATTTTTGCTCTCTCACTTGCTCCTTCAATTGCACCCTCAATTGCACCCTCAATTACACCCTCAATTGCACCCTCAATTGCACCCTCAATTACACCCTCAATTGCACCCTCAATTGCACCCTAAGTTTTCTCATCGGCAATAGAAGTAATCACATTTACAAATCACAGTTCAGAAATCACCAAAGAATATCTCTTAACTTGACTTTTAGATTTTCTTCGACATATGAGTGGCCGTAAAGTGACCAAAAAGGTACATCTATGGCTTTGATTTTGATAGTTTCATCCTTAGTACCTTTATTTATCAAGAACATAGAATCATCTGCCAATTTATCAGAAGTATTTGGATAGATAAGCAGTACTTTATCTGTTCGTCGCCTGTAGGCATAGCTGATCATTTGATACATATCGGATTGAGCTATTCCCTTCTTTGAATCGCTCTTTTCCAGGTTCCATCTGGGTTTATACTTAGTGTCAACAATTATCTGCTCCCCAGTTTTCTTGTTTGTGAGCAAGATATCATGTTGAAGATTAAACGTGTTGGGATTAGTATGCAGGTAAAGATCTGATTTCTGCGTTTCTACCTTGAATATATCACTAAAGTGTTTTTGAATATAGCCGGCTATAAAATCTTCAAAAATGTATTCCATCGGGAATAATAAGCTCCAGTTTTTCATTTCATACTCTGCGTGAGAATAAACCTGATTTTCCAATATCATGCGACATATCTGGATTACTTCTTCGTAATCGCTATATATTGAAGGTATTCGGAGGGTCTGGAGCTGTTGAGTAAAACACACCTGGTCATCCACATCCTCCAGCATGAATATGATTTCATTCAATGTCCTTTGTGTTTCAATGATCCCGGTTTTAGAGAGCAGTAACCGGGTACAATATTTGATTATACGATTCAAAGAATTATCAAATATGAATGGCTCATAGTCACAATCAATTAAGTGATAACTGCCGTAAGACATTCTGGTTGCATAACGGTCAAAATTAATTCTCCCTCTGGGTGTAAACAGAGCTTCCTGTACTTCTTCATAAGCAGAAAAAGGCCGAGTACTGATGACTTCATGTATCTGTCTTGCGAATAAATACATGATCAGTTCCGGTAATTCTAGTTCAAGCTTATCAAGAAATGCCTGGTTAAATGGGAACTTTACTCTTTTGCAATAACTGAACCAGTAAAACAAATGGCGATGCATTAGCTCTTTGCTTATTTCAAGTTCATTTCGAAAAGTTTTTGAAAAACCTTGGGGTATATTTCCATATTAGAGTTTTCAAAATGAATGAACCCGATGTAATTCCTTGCTCTGGCTATTTTCCCGTCAAAACTCAGGAAAGGCTGATATTTTGAATCTGAATCGGAATCTGAACCTAAATCAGGATCGGGATCAGGACTTCCATTTTCACGCTTGGCTGGCCAAATTTCTTTATGTTCTTTCCATAAAGAGAGTAAATACGATTCAAGACCTTTACGGTCATCAACCGTAAATTGCTCGCCATATTCGAATATGGTATTCATGATTACTGTGTTATTTGCTGTTCGATTTCCCAGCCATATTTCTCAGTATCGTATTTTACTGACCATTCACTTCCTTTGAAGATTTCTTCGACAACATCGGTCTTGCCAGAAAAATACTCCATTAACAAGGGTATAACTTTGTTTTGAAGCACTTCCAAAGTTTCCGGAGGTTCGCCACCGTTCATGAAATACCCGTGACCAATTAAGTAATCAGCAGACTTTTTACGCTCGTAGATTTGTTTATTTATATGCTTCAGAATATCTCCGCTGAGTTCGTCTACCTTGCTATAATCAGGGAAGTAACCACTAAATTCAAAGCGCCTTCTCAATGCGATATCAATCATTGCTATCGATTTGTCGGCAGTATTCATGGTTCCGATGACATAAACATTGGGCGGGATTCCAAAATCTGTTTCTTCACCGGGAATACTGACTCTAAGCTCGTTTTTAGCTCCCAGACGTTTATCTTCTTCCAACAGCGTAATGAGTTCACCAAATACTTTTGATATATTGGCTCTATTGATTTCGTCAATGATGAGCACATATCTCTTCAAGGGAACTTCTGTTTGATTCTGTGATTGCAGAAAATTCTGCTCTGCTTTTTTGCACATCTTGTGGAATATGCCTTCTGTGCGCCTGAATTTCAAGGTTGAAGCTTCACCCAGGTCAGGCCTAATGCCAATCATGAAGTCTTCATAGCTGTAGTTCTGATGAAAAGTAATAAACTCAATCTGTCCTTCTTTTCTTAAATCATCAAACACTTTTTTATCTTCTTCATGACTCGTACTCTTTCCAGTGATAATTTTAACTGCTAAATCAATTGTATTGTACGTCTTCCCAGTACCAGGCGGCCCATATAATATAATGTTACAGGGAGACTTTTCCAGAACTTTCGGTGTGTTTCCTCCATCTAAAACGAACTCAACTCCAAAATAAGGCTTGAAAAGATTCTCATTTGCTTCTTTGAGGTTTTTAGGGGTAATCTCAGATAAAGTACTGTTTGCGCTGGGATAGAAATGCTTTTTATGCTCTTTTAACTCATAAGGGTCTGTCTTTATTGCATATTTAACGTATTCTACTTCTCGGTAGATCCAACCACTCTCAAATACAATACCCTCTGGAACATATTTCCATGAATCGGATTTGATTTTAGCTATCGCAAAAAGTTCATCAGCACCTACAGTGATATATAAGTAGTCACCCAGCCGCAGGTTGTTTTTAAATCGCTCACCCTGCAATTTTCCGGTCTTTTCGTGAAGGCCAACCCAGTGATTTTGTTTAAACGTATTAAGAATATTTGCATGCTTTTTAGCTTTAAAGTCCCCATGCGATATTTTATACAGTTTATTACCTGCTGGAATAGTTAATATCTCTGGTTTATTTTCACCTGCTGGCGGCGCAGTTAATATATCTTCTGTGTCAGGGTCGTCTCTCAAGATCAGTCCTTTATTTTCTTCAAAAAGAGAAATTGATGATTCAAAATCAAAGGTGTCGGAGTCTCTTTCTATTGGTCCTTTTAAATAATTATTCGGGTAACGATAAACACCGTAACTAATCTTTCCATCTTTAAAATAGAAAAAAAGCTGTATTGCTGTAGACATTGGTGATTTGTGTGTGCTGTTAAAAATCGCTAGCCATATCCCACATTGATAGTCGACATATTTGTGTTTAACTTTTCCCTTTAATTGTAGTCTTCCGATAATCTCATCGCTGAATTGCTCTAGAAATTCCCTGATTTGTTTGTGTCCGGCAGAAGTGATGAAGGGACTAAATATATAGTCACCTCCCCATATAATGCAACATTTATATATTTATAATAAGTATATTAATTTAGTTATGAGTTTGGAAATGTTTACTACTTCTGATATTGCCACGGCTATATGTCGTTCCTGCAACAAAAATGAGCAGATTAGACTTCAAGCCCTATTATTGGTTAAAAATGGTTTGAGTCCGGCTAAAATTGCAGAAGAATTTTCAGTCCACCGTTCAACGGTTCACCGATGGGTAAAACGAGCTGAAAAAGAAGGTTTGTCTAGTCTTAAATGTAAACCTGGTCGAGGAGTAAAGTCTTTTTTAACAGCAGAACAAGTATCTGAGTTAAGCAAAGCATTTTCAGAGCCAATACCAACAGATGACGGCTATTATCGCGGTTGGCAAACAAAGGATGCAGTTCAATATGTCAGAGAGAAATTCGGAATATCTTATTCCAAATCAAGAATGAGACAAATTATTAAAAATTTAGGGTTAAGTAAAATTACATGTAGACCTAGATCAAAAAAACGGAATGAGGCATTCACAAACGAATTTATAGCCGAAGTTCAAAAAAAGATTACTAAACCCTAACCATTTATTCGTCACTCACGATGAGAGCAGTTTTTGTGTGGATTCAAATAGATCAAGATGTTGGGCAATCAAAGGCTCAAAGCCTATTAAATTTACAGGTGGTTCAAAAGCCAAAATCAATATTGGGGGATTCTACACTGAAAATGGAGAGTTTTATTGGTACGATTTAGGAAGTACACAGAATACAGACTCTTATTTAAAATCATTAATCAAGTTTCAAAGAGATATAGGGACAAGGATATTTCTTCTACTGGACAGGGCTACATGGCATAGATCCTCAAAGGTAAAGGAATTTTATCAAAATAATAAACATTGGTTGCAAATACTATTTTTCCCTCCAGCTATTCCAGATAAGAACCCAACAGAATATTGTTGGAAAACGACAAGAGAAGAGTTAACATCAATAAAATCATTCAAAAATATTAAAGTATTGAAAAAAGAACTGGATGAGTTTTGGGAGAGACATATATTTACACACAAAATGTCGCATTATTTAAAATGGTGACTATAGCTTCACCGTCAGAGGATCAGACGATCAAATTGTGGGATACTAAGACTGGGAAGTGTCTGCACACGCTAAAAGGGCACAACAGCGTCGTCAATAGCGTCACCTTTGATCCAACTGGATGTGTCCTGGCCAGCGGAGGTCAGGATGATAAAATCAAGCTATGGGATGTCGTCAGTGGTAAGCCTACCCACCCTGAAAGGGCATCAAGACTCGGTAGAAAGCGCCGCCTTTGACCCGACAGGTCATATCTTAGCCAGTGCAAGTTATGATGAAACGATCCAGCTGTGGGAGACCATCAGTGGCAAGCTGCTACGCACACTGGGAGGGCATCAAACCCTGGTCACAAGTGTCATCTTTGACCCCGGCTGGTCGAACCTTGGCCAGTGGTGATTATAGCGGAGCAGTTAAGCTCTGGATGCAACTGACGGTCGGTTGCTACATACTCTAAAAGGACATAAAGACTGCATTACAAGTGTTGTTTTTGATCCGACAGGCCACACCCTTGCTACTGCCAGTCTGGATAACACAATCAAGCAGTGGGATTCGGCTAGCGGACAGTTACTTCGCAACCTAGAAGCGCACACAGGTTGCACTCAATCGGTTTCTTTCCTTCCTATCGCAGAGGTATTGGCTTCTAAGTCTAGCGACGACACGATTCGTCTCTGGAACAGTAGTACAGGTATGTGCTTGGGAATTATCACTGAACCAGCTTCAATATTTTGGCCTCCCAGTCTTGCCTTCAATCTACACCTCCCACTTCTTGCTACAGTCAGTTCAGACCCCAACACGCCAGAAGAAGAACGCGATCGGGTCATTCACATATGGGAACTGGATCTTACCCTACTCCTCAATCAGTCTATCACGCCGACGATAACTTATACTAGCGCCAAAGTCTTGCTAGTGGGCGATTCTGGGGTGGGTAAGACTGGATTGGGTTGGCGATTGGCCCACGGGGAGTTCAAGGAGCACTCTTCCACGCATGGGCAACAGTTCTGGCTGCTGAACCAGCTCTGCAAGCAACGGCACGACGGTGCGCAATGTGAAGCAGTGCTGTGGGATCTTGCTGGGCAACCTGACTACCGGCTCATCCACGCACTATTCCTTGATGATGCGGATCTGGCGCTCGTGCTCTTCGATCCGACCACGTAACGACGATCCTCTAAATGGAGTTGAATTCTGGTTGAAACAACTAAAGGTTGAGGCCCAACCTTCCAGCGGAACACCTACAGTTTTGGTTGCTGCACGTTCAGACCGTGGCACGCCAAGGCTAACAAAGGAAGAGTTGGATGCTTTTTGCAAAACCGGGGAGTCAGGTCATATCTGCTCACTAGTGCAAAGTCTGGAGAAGGAATTGAAGAATTAGTCCAGAATATGCAGAACATGATTCCTTGGGATGATAAAACGGCAACTGTTACCACTGAGACATTCAAGCGAATCAAGAATTTCGTCCTTGACTTGAAAGAAAAAAGTCGCCGTCAGGAAAATGATTCTGACGCCGAAGGAACTTCGTCAACGTTTGGAAAAGAAGGATCGTAAGTGGAAATTCAGCGATGCCGAGATGCTAACTGCAGTAGGACATCTTGAGAATCACGGATATGTAACGCGGCTGAAGACCTCGCAGGGAGAGACGCGTATTTTGCTCGCACCAGAGCTGCTTAACAATCTAGCGGCCTCCTTTGTGCTAAAGGCCCGTAGTAATCCGGAAGGACTCGGTTCAATTGAGGAGCAACGACTGTTATTGGGTGAATATAAGTTTCCCGAGCTGAAGAAGCTCACTGAGGCCGAGCAGGGCATCCTACTGGATTCAGGCGCAGTCTTATTCCTTGAACACAATATCTGCTTTCGCGAAACTGATCCACTGAATAATCGTGCCTACCTAGTATTTCCTGAACTCATCAACTTGAAAAAACCGTTAATAAGAGATGAAATGCTCACTGAAGATGGTGTAGCCTACACGGTGAGCGGTGCCATAGAAAACGTATACGCGTCACTGGTAGTTCTTATGGGTTATACGCAGAACTTCACTCGCAAAAACCAGTGGCAGAACCATGCCCGCTATGAGGTCGGAACAGGTCATGTGTGCGGCTTCCGCCTAGAAGAAGAGCGTGCTGGGGAACTGGACTTTGTATTGTATTCCGGAACGAACACTCCCACTTCAGTGAAGATGCTGTTTCAGGGATTGTTTGAGAGCTTTCTGGCCCGTCGTAATCTTACGGTACAGCGTTATGAACCAGTCTTATGCTCTAAGGAGCACACTCTCAACCGAGCGGTGATCCGCGAGCTTATGTCCAGTGGTGAAGAACTTGCTTTCTGCAATCGATGTGGTGAGAAGATCATACTACCAAAAGCTAACCAGCCTATTTATCTTACCAAGAAACAGGTTGAGGAAGTGAGAGCAAACCGTCGAGCAGCAGATCAGCGTTCTCGCTTTGAAAAAGTGCTCTTTCGCCTGAAATCATATGTGACAGATCAAGAGATTATCTTGCCAGAATGTTTCATCAGTTATTCGTGGGGCAATTCAAAGCAAGAGCTGTGGGTGGAACGTAGCCTGGCAACAGATTTGCAGAAGGCTGGCATCAGGGTTATGTTGGATAAGTGGCACAACCCTCCTGGAAGCAGTATTGGCCGTTTTATTGACAGGCTGGAGAAAGTGGATCGCATTATTGTAGTGGGAACTGCAGCCTACCGCAAGAAGTACGATAATGAAGACCCGAAAAGTGGAACCGTGGTAGCTGCAGAATGTGCACAAATCAACACACGAATGAGAGGTGCCAGAGAAAAAGAAAAACACGATCATTCCTGTGTTACTGGAGGGTACGGCGACCAAGTCATTCCCACCATGCCTGAGCGATCAAGTATTCTCCGATTTCCGCGAGCCTGAGACCTACTTCGTCACTGCGCTAGAGCTCTCTCCTGAGCCTCTACCAAATTCTACCACAGCAGCCGGTTGCTATAGAATTGCGCGACTTGCTGATGGGCCAAAAGGAGTTCTAAATATCCACATCAATTGGATGTGGGGAGACGAATCCACTGTTTGGCCGCACACATATCGAAACTTTGAACTTGATGCA
>CAVRJG010000055.1:0-11894 GCA_963721455.1 uncultured Methanosarcinaceae archaeon | reverse complement strand
TCCCAAAACTTCATTTAATCTAATTATTGCTGCTACCATTACAACTCCTAAATATGATGTCTCTTTAATTTCATATCTTGGAAATACTTTCTTGCATGACTCTATCCAGCTAAAGAACCTTTCTACTATGCTTTTCTTTTTATATTCTTCCTGATCAACCTTTATTGGTCTTCCTCTCTTCTTTTTCTTCCGATTTCTTCTATTTACTGGTATATTGGACTTTATTCCTCTTCTCCTGTTATATTTTCTAATTTTAGCTGTATCATACATTCCATCAGCTGTTACTTTGGAAGGCCTGTTGACAGGCCTTCCTACAGGTCTCTTTATGTTGAAATTTTTAAGTGTAGGTATATAAAGTGTTGAATCATTCATATTTGCAGGAACAACGATAATAGAGAGAGGTAGACCCTGTAAGTCTACTAAAACGCTTAATTTTATTCCTTTTATCTTTTTGTGTCCATCGTAGCCGATATTCCCCCTTTTTTAGCCGGAATATCCTTTGTATCTGTAAAGCAATAAGAGAGATCTATTTTGTTCAAGTCGTAACCTTTGTTTAAAAGTTCATTGAAAATCTTCTGATAGGTACCATGTTCACACAAATAAAGATGAAATCTATGAACCGTTGACTTAGATCCATAGTGACGAGGAACGTCTTTCCACGTACAACCCGTCATAACGACGTACAAAATACCGTTCATTAGCTTCCTCATATTTGCACGTGGCCTTCCTGTATGTAGTTCTTAGGAGGAAGATAAGGCTCAATTGATTTCCATAGAACGTCATCGATTTCACGGAATCATAAATGTAAATTTATAATTTCAACATAATATTACTTTTGGGATAGGCTCTATCATAAATTGTTTCCATAATTCCCCCCCTCATTTGAGGTATAACAAAGTTATTATTACAACAATATAAATATATAACCACATGCCATAATTTATAAAAAAAGTAACGTCAAAGAACGTGAATTTTAACTCCCTTAATTTTCTCGCAGAGCTTACTTGAAAATGTAATCTAGAGCTTATCCCAAAACTCAAAATTGCTTCTTTGAATCTCTAATTTGGAATAATCAATCGAGTTTCTGATCATGAAAATAGGTATGAAAACTCTTATTAATACGGGAACAAAATTGGTTTTGGGATGAGCTACTAATAAAATCTCCTTTAATAAGATCTCCTTTAATAAGATCTCCTCTAATAATATAATTTAATGGACGTGTACTGGTATGCCTCATATAATGGAACTGCTGGGAAAAACAAGAGTAGTTATAAAAGACGGTAAGGTTGTGGAAGTCGGGACTCCAGACGTTGAATGGTGCCCTCTTTTTGCCAAGCTAAGAGGGATCCAGGATATCATTTCCGAAGAAGTAAAAAAGAATATGGAATCCCGAATAAGCGATTTAGGGATGTTTACTGACAGGCGCAAGCTCCTCGAACTTGACACCTATGTGGCTTTCGGCGCCTCCGAAATAATGATGTCAGGCTTACGCAGTGGTTTTCTTGAGACAACCGTAACTGCCTGCGACGGTGCAGGAACTGTTATTGCCAGTAACCCTGCTCTTGTCCAGGGTATCGGAGGCAGGATGTCAGGCCTTATCGAAACCGAGCCCATCGAAAGCACTATAAATGGCATTCAGGAACTCGGCGGAACCGTACTCGACCCTTCAACCGCTCCCATCGACCCTGTCGACGGAGTAAGAAAGGCCGCAGAAACCGGCTACAAAAAGATTGCAGTAACCGTAGCTGATTCAAAGACCGCAAAAAACCTGAGAAAACTCGAACCTAACTCGGGCTTGACCTGATAGTGATTGCAGTACATGTAACAGGCGTCAGCAGGGAAGAAGTTGAGGGACTTCTTGCAAACTCGGATATAGTAATCAGCTGTGCCTCCAGATATATAAGGGAACTTGCAAAGCCCCTTGTCCAGGTGGCGGCTGCGATCCCGCTTTTTGCCCTCACACAGAAAGGAAAAGAACTTGTAATTGAAAGGGCAAAGGACATAAAAAGTCCTATCTTAATCAACACCATGAAACTGCCTGTGGTGCCTGAGCATAAGCAGCCGAGGGAATTGAAATAAACATTAGTTTATCTTTTTTTATTAAGAATGAAATTATTGAATTTTTGATAGGAGTAAAAAATCAAAGTTGTGTTAATTGAACACAAATCAAGATATCAGAAGAGCAAACCCCCTATAGATATAATTTCCTCTTTTTGGTCTTACAAAGAAACGAAAAGAACTTACGATTGAAGAGCAAAAGAGATAGAAAATCCGATTTTGATTAGTGTGGTAGAGCTGCCTTTACTGCCTGAGCACAAGCAGCCTGGATGTTAGATTTAGGAGCAGTAGCTTATCAACTTTTACTTATCTGTTATATAATATTCTTTTTGAAATTTCATATCATATAACAGGCTCTGAAATTTAATATGCCCCATATTTTTCGGTTGTCGGTTATAGTGATAAGCTACTGCTGAGAGGACTGGTTTATGTCGACTACTAAGATCCACTTTTTATATTAATGTTTTTCTTTTAATAGTATATTTTATCTATTTGTTTTTCAATATATGTATGTTATTATAATACAAAACATCATACGAGGGGTCTTAAAATGAAAGAAATGACACTTGACAAAAAATGCCGGGGGAATACTCCCATGAAAATTTTATGCATGATAACGCTGACGCTTTTAATGCTTGTGAATATTGCAGGCGCGGCGCCATTTGCATATATTACTAACATGGGCAACAATACTACTTCTGTAATTGACATAGCAAACAATAATGTTACAGCCACCGTGCCTGTAGGAACCAGTCCATGGGGAGTTGCAGTCAGTCCGGATGGATCAAAGGTGTACGTGGCGAACAATAACAGTAACGATGTCTCTGTAATTGACACAACAAAAAACACTGTTATAGATACGGTGAAAGTAGGAACCAATCCATCTGGAGTTGCAGTCAGTCCGGATGGAACAAAGGTATATGTGGCGAACTACGGTAACAGTAATATTTCTGTAATTGACACCTCAAACAATACTGTTACAGCCACAGTGCCTGTAGGAGTCTATCCCGCTGGTGTTGCAGTTAACCCGACGGGAACAACGGTATACGTGGCAAGCTCAGCCTATATTGAGAACATGACTTACAACAGTAATCTCTCTGTAATTGACACCTCAAACAATACTGTTGTAGCCACGATACCTGTAGGAAATGGTCCTATTGGAGTTGCCGTCAGTCCAGATGGGAATAAAGTATATGTGGCGAACCTCTTTAGCAACACAACTTCTGTAATTGACACAATGAACAACAGTGTTATAGCCACTGTGCCTGTAGGAACCGGGCCCTGGGGAGTTGCAGTCAGTCCGGATGGACAAAAAGCATATGTAGCGAATTTATTTAGCAACACTACCTCTGTAATTGACACAATGGACAACACTGTTAAAGCCACAGTGCCTGTAGGGGCCTATCCTTCTGGAGTTGCAGTCACCCCAGATGGAACAAAAGCATATGTGGTGAACGCAGAAGGAACTGTCTCTGTAATTGACACAACAAACAACACTGTTATAGCCTCGGTGAAAGTAGGAGATTTCCCTCTTGTCATTGGGCAGTTTATAGGGAAGGGACCAGCACAGTAACATTACCCTGTAAATTGACATAGCTACAAAAACGATTGAATACACGGTTAAGGTAGGACACAGTCCTGTGCCTTTGAGTAGTTAATGGTATGGCCTGGAAGATCATTTTCCAGGTTCAAATTTTATGCTTTTTAGGATTTCTGACGGTCCATTAATAATAAGTTGGTATTTTCCCTAGTATATTCCCATACTTGTGTTCCGAGTCTCATTTTTCACATTATATATGCTTCAATTTATGGCGTTGTAGAAAACCTATTTAAATCAGCTGCAAGATGCTGAAAATAAATAAGTAACAAATATATCAGGCAATTCAGTTCAAATTAATGGAAATTCGTTAATTCAAAGAATTTCTACAGAGCCAGAAAAGAAACAAATTATCTGCGCTTTACTGTTTTCTGTGCTGATTTTTGTGCTGATTTTTGAGCGGCTTTTTGTGCTGCACGTTCAGCTTTAACCTTTGGTGCCTTCTTCGCACTCTGTTCCTTTTGTGATCTAACTTTATCAATGATTGATGTTTTTACCGGCGAAGGTGTCCTCGTTTTCTCTCTATTTGCATCATCGCTAGCCTTTTTAGATTCCTTTTTTGTTTCAGTTTCTTCTTTGCCTAAAATCTTTCTCAATATGCCCATTTTCTGAACCTCCTTTGCTTCCTTATAGTACGTATTTCCATGTTAATTAGCTCATCCTCTATTTTTAGGCAAAGCGAGAAATTTCGTTAAATTTAAATATAATCAAATATAGTTGATATATCAATTATTGATTTATCAACCATTGAAAAATCAATTATATAATTTCTTATTATTGAAAAATCAATATTATATTCATAATTCATATATTTTCCAAAAATTATTGGCCTTGAAAAAAGGTGCTTATTCGGTATAAAAGTGGACAGTGAACAAAAATGGATGAAGCAACGGTGAAGAAGATAATTCTTCTTTCGATGGAAAGGGATGCTCTTGATAATTTGATTTTTGAACAGACTTTTCAGAAAAAAATTATTGGCAAGTTTAAGGAACTGAGCAAGAATCAGCCCATGGTGATCAAGATCATAGGCATGGAAGGTGAAATCATGCCCTCAACCATCGGGAAGTACACCGGAATGGAAAAAAGCAGCCTCACCCGGATGGTTGATGATCTGGAGAAGAAGGGGATGGTGTTTCGGAAAACTGATCCTGAAGACCGACGGAAAGTACTTGTTTCCCTTACAGATAGGGGGTTAGATTGTTATAATTATTCTAATGAGATTGCCGATGAACTCCTTGAGCTTGTAGATGAGAAGGATGTCAAGGATTATGCACAGAGCCTCGAGACAATGGTGAGGATTTTAAGAAAGATTGCAGATCGACGGGCTAAATATATCTAAAGAGAATGGGAGTGAAGGGAGGAAGTTGAAATGACTCTTAAGCTTATACAAAACCTTCAGAAACTGGGTTTTACCGGCAATGAAGCCAAGATCTACTCAGCGCTTGTCTACCTTAAACAGGCGCGAGCCAGTGAGATTGCTGAAAATTCCGGAGTTCCGAGAGCCAAAATCTACGGAACCCTCAGAGGGATGGAGAAAAAAGGGTATGTGCGAATAATTGAAGGTGAACCAACTCTTTTTTGCTGTGTTCAGCCGGAAGAGCTTATTTTCAGAATAAGAGCTGATTTTATGCTTTCCTTGAACGAGACTGTAAGTGAAATCAATGCTCTGAGCCCGGCAAGTAATAGCTTTTCTCCAGGAAATCTCCGGAAACTAAAGGCGCGGTTCTGAAAATGGGAAGTTCTGAAAGGATGGAACCTGGTTTCTAATTTTGCTTTATCGGCAGGCTTGTGAAACAAATTCTTTTATAACTTTTTTATGAATCCGCTGGAAACAGAAACATAACAGGCATTTAAATTTTTGACGTTTAAATTCGATATTCCATAGGGGACTGTTTTATATATTTATAGATGATTCTTATAAGCACTGAATTTTTTACATGAGTGGAAAAAAGTAAGCTAAAAGCAAAAGTTAAACACCGGCAACATATAAAAAATATTAAAAGAATCTGCAAATTTATTTGTTTAAATAGTACCGGCTTTCGCAGGAGCCTTAAACATGATTGAAGTAAAGAACCTTTCTAAATTTTATGGAAGTACAAAAGCAGTAGACGATGTCTCCCTTTCTATCGGGAAAGGCGAACTCTTCGGTCTTCTGGGCCCGAACGGCTCGGGAAAAACGACCATGATTAAAATGCTTACCGGTCAAATAAAGCCCACGTCCGGCTTTCTCACAGTACATGGAGTGGATGTGCTCGAAGATCCCATTCGGGTCCGTGAGCTGGTAGGCGTCATTCCAGAGCAGGAAACCCCACCGAGTTTTTTGACTGCAGAAGAATACCTCCATTTCGTTGCAAAGATCAGGAAAATGGAACACTATGAGAAAATCTGCGAAAAATGGTTCGAATTCTTCGATTTCGAGGACCAGAAACATTCACTATGTAAAGACCTTTCAAGAGGCACAAGGCAGAAATTGATGTTTGCCCAGGCCTTCCTGCATGAGCCCGAGCTTGCCATTATCGACGAACCTCTCATCAACCTGGACCCTGTAATGCAGAGAAAAGTAAAGGATTTTCTCGCAGGCTACGTGAAAAACGGGGGAACAATCTTCATTTCCACACATATCCTCGAAATTGCAAAACAAATCTGTACCAGCATTGGAATAATTTACAAAGGAAAACTGGTCCATACAGGTCGCCTGGACGATCCCGCCCTTCAGGGCAGAAACTTTGAGGAATTCTTCCTGGAACTGGTAAGCAGGCCGGGGAATTCAGGCGCTGGGTTGAGCACACCTGCACACGCATAATAAAATCGGCGTGAGTCCTGCATAAGATACGCGTAACATGTAGTACGTGGGCACAAAAGCAAGAATAAAAAATAGCAGGGATTTTATGTTTGATATATTCAAAAGCATGATTAAAGAAGAATGGCGGATGCACTCAAACCTCTTCGGAAGCGGAGGATTTGCCCTTTTTCCTGTATCTATCTTTCTGTTCACTTTTTTCGTAAGCATGGTTCTGCCGATTTTCAGGGAGATCTTTACCGATGCCCAGATAGCTCTCGGAATGCATTACCTTTTTTTGCTTGTGGGATGCATGGTCGGAGCCTTCGGGCTTATGGGGCGTGAGTTCATGAACAGGCGCTTCGGGCAGGCAAGCCTGATAGCATATTCTTCAAGGACGCTTCCTGTTTCCCAGAGATTAGTGTTTGCAAACTTCCTTGTAAAAGATATCGTATATTACTTTGTCCTTTATGTGCTGCCTTTCATTGCAGGTTTCGCTCTTGCTGCAGAAATTGTCCCTTCAGGCAATTTCCATTTTCCTGCTACCCTTCTTATTCTTCTTTTGACCCTTTCCCTTTCTTTCATGATAGGGCTTTCTCTGGTCTTTTTCCTGTCTACTGTTTATGCACATTCCGGAAAGCTGCTGCTTGCAGGTTTGCTGGCTGTATCCATTTTCCTGCTCTTTATTTCCGGAAACCTGGGCTCAAATGTCTTTTATAGGCTGCCGAGCCTTTCTTTTTTCCTTATTCCTTCAAAAAGCCAGTTCCTGTTTTCCTTTGTTCTTATAACCGTCCCTTCTGCTTTATCCCTTATCTTCCTGAAGGTAGACTTCCCCCAGGTGAAAAAGAACTATACAAACTCATTTTCCAGATTATGCGGGTACCTTGGCTCGTACAGGTATGCAGCTTTCGTTGCAAAGGATTCCCTTGACATGAAAAGGAGTGAAGGAGGGCTCGGAAAAATTATTTTCTCTTTCCTGCTCCCTGTGGCTCTTATATGGATGCTCCTTTCAGCCCTGGGAAAAGTTATCCCGGCTTTGAATACTCTAACCCTGTTTTCCCTTGTTATGGGAGTGCTTTCTTCCTCAATGTATAACTGGCTTACAGAATACGATATCTTTGCCTCTTATGCTTTCTTTCCTCTCAGAGTCTCGGATATGATAAAGAGCAAGCTGAATAGCTACCTTTTCCTCAATCTGGTTCCATTTATACTTCTTGCCCTGCTTGCCCTTAAAAAAGAACCTGCAGCCCTGCTCCCGTCCTTGCTGCTCTTTCTTTCAATTTCGCTTTACATGGTTTCGATACTTGTTTACCTGACAGGACTTTCCCCTTCCATAAATCTCTACAACGGCAAGACCTTTGCGCTTTATGTAATCTCGGTCGTGCCGCTCCTGCTGGTCAATGTTATCCTGTCGATGTTTGGCCTTTATTACGTGCTTGCAGACCTCCTGCTGGTCCCTCTTGCCCTTTACCTGCTCGGACAGAGCTTCAGGAAGTGGGACCGGATTGAAAGCTCACTTTTTTAACATCCGAATTGCGCCTCGCCCGAGTTCCGCTTCCCGAGTTCCGCTTCGGGATCACAGGAAATCGGAGATTTTCTGGGAGTTGCGATGTAATCGCAACAGCACGGGGTCCGTTTCACTCGCTCTGCTCGCTCAAGCGGACTAATTTATGAGAGAGTAACATTGATTTTCTCTTGATCAAAAAAGCTAATTTATAAAGCTAACAATCAGCTTCACTCAAGCAAACTACTTTTTATAAGAAGGTAAGCTTTCTTTTCGCTGAAGAGGACTTACTATTATTTTTTTGATTATTTTCAGAAGTGCCAGTGAGTTTTTCCTTGATGTGTTCAGGAGGACTGGAATCTAGAGTTTACTCGCATAGATGTCTTTTTAACCATTGATTGAAAATATCTAATGGGGGAAAGGTGATGATCCTATTTTTCGTCAGCAGAGATGCAGCTCTGGGGAGCTTTGTTTTTGCTCTCTAAGGCAGACTGAGAGGTAGGAGATGCAACTTTTCAGAGGGGGGAAGACTACGATTCCGTTTATCTTAACTGTGCTTGCATTTTTGAGAGTGCTCAGAAAGATGCTTAAAGACCAGAAATTCCGATCCCTCCTGTATCTTGTTGTATTGACTCTTACTGTGGGGACTTTTTTTTACCACAGAGTTGAGGGCTGGAGATGGCTTGATTCGCTCTATTTTTCGGTTATCACCCTTACGACTGTGGGATATGGAGATCTTACTCCAAAAACCGATCTGGGAAAGATTTTTACTATTTTTTATATTTTTATAGGGTTGGGAATTCTGGTTGGTTTTATCACTCCGATTGGAGAATATATAGTGGAGAGCAGACTCGAAAAAATAGAAACGAAGCAGCAGCAGGAAGGAACAAAGTCTGAGAAGGAATCCGATTTTTCTGGATTATTGGGAAAGCTCAGGGGCAAAAAATAGAATTCATTGCCTGTGCTGAGAAAATCTGAATTGGTTTATTCCCTAAATAACCTATTTTTTGAAATTAAGTTGTATGAGCTTATAGTACTAAGACTCGAGATTGATGAGTTGAAGTAGAAATTGATAAGTCGATTCCATAAGAGTTTTTTAGATAGGTGAATGTTTGGGTTGGTAACATATATATAAGTTTAAGACAGTGTAATTAAATACTTATATAAAATACCAAAACAGAGGTGTTTCAATATGACAAAAAACTCTACAATTGGCGACAGTCCTAAAGCCGGGGCTGCTTGTGGAAAACCGCAGGCAAAGGCTCCGGCAGATAAGTCTGCAAAGAGGGATGTAAAACCATCCAGGCCAGTAAAAAAAGAAAAGTAGTCGGCATAAACCAGTCCTCTCAGCAGTAGCTTGTCATTATAACCGACAACCGAAAAATATGGGGCATATTAAATTTCAGAGCCTGTTATATGATATGAAATTTCAAAAAGAATATTCTATAACAGATAAGTAAAAGTTGATAAGCTACTGCTCCTAAATCTAACATCCAGGCTGCTTGTGCTCAGGCAGTAAAGGCAGCTCTACCACATTAATCAAAATCGGATTTTCTATCTCTTTTGCTCTTCAATCGTAAGTTCTTTTCGTTTCTTTGTAAGACCAAAAAGAGGAATTATATCTATAGGGGGTTTTGCTCTTCTGATATCTTGATTTGTGTTCAATTAACACAACTTTGATTTTTTACTCCTATCAAAAATTCAATGATTTCTTTCTTAATAAAAAAAGATAAACTAATGTTTATTTCAATTCCCTCGGCTGCTTGTGCTCAGGCACCACAGGCAGTTTCATGGTATTGATTAAGATAGGACTTTTTATGTCCTTTGCCCTTTCAATTACAAGTTCTTTTCCTTTCTGTGTGAGGGCAAAAAGCGGGATCGCAGCCGCCACCTGGACAAGGGGCTTTGCAAGTTCCCTTATATATCTGGAGGCACAGCTGATTACTATATCCGAGTTTTCCAGAAGTCCCTGAGCTTCTTCCCTGCTGACGCCTGTTACATGTACTGCAATCACTATCAGGTCAAGCCCGAGTTCAGGTTCGAGTTTTCTCAGGTTTTTTGCGGTCTTTGAATCAGCTACGGTTACTGCAATCTTTTTGTAGCCGGTTTCTGCGGCCTTTCTTACTCCGCCGACAGGGTCGATGGCAGCGGTTGAAGGGTCGAGTACGGTTCCGCCGAGTTCCTGAATGCCATTTATAGTGCTTTCGATGGGCTCGGTTTCGATAAGGCCTGACATCCTGCCTCCGATACCCTGGACAAGAGCAGGGTTACTGGCAATAACAGTTCCTGCACCGTCGCAGGCAGTTACGGTTGTCTCAAGAAAACCACTGCGTAAGCCTGACATCATTATTTCGGAGGCGCCGAAAGCCACATAAGTGTCAAGTTCGAGGAGCTTGCGCCTGTCAGTAAACATCCCTAAATCGTTTATTCGGGATTCCATATTCTTTTTTACTTCTTCGGAAGTGATATCCTGAACCCCTCTTAGCTTGGCAAAAAGAGGGCACCATTCAACGTCTGGAGTCCCGACTTCCACAACCTTACCGTCTTTTATAACTACTCTTGTTTTTCCCAGCAGTTCCATTATATGAGGCATACCAGTACACGTCCATTAAATTATATTATTAAAGGAGATCTTATTAAAGGAGATCTTATTAAGGAGATTTTATTAGTAGCTCATCCCAAAACGGCAGTGTACCGAAAGTTCTGTAAAATATGATTGACTCTGTATCCTTTTCTTTTCACCACAAAAAAACAGGATGCAGAGTCAATGGTTAATTTGTTCTCACTCATAAAAGATTATCTTGTCGATCAGGAAGATGGAATTCGCCAGCTAATTACCTGGTTTTTAAACCTTGCAATGGAGGAGGAAGCCCTCCTCCAAGCTGGTGCACAACGTTATGAGCGGACTGATTCCCGTAAAGCCAGTAGAAATGGCTACAAACCCCGAACTCTCCTGACCAAGCATGGGAAACTCGAATTATTAAAGCCTCAATTCCGTGAGTTTCCCTTTGAAACCCAGGTGTTTGAGAAGTATTCGAGAGTTGAAAAGGCCATCTTAACCGCTATAGCGGAATCTTACCTTCAGGGTGTTTCCACCCGTAGGGTGGAAAAGATCATGATCGCTTTAGGAGTAGGTGAAATCTCAGCCTCTTCTGTTTCCAGGATTACTAAAGAACTGGATGAAAAGGTTGAAGAATTCCTCTCAAAACGAATAGAACATGAAATTCCTTACTTGTTTATTGATGCGACTTATTTCAAGGTAAGAGATGGGCTTCATTATGAAAACAAAGCTCTCTTCGTAGTTGCTGGAATCAGGGATGACGGTTACCGAGAGATACTTGGAACAAGATTGGCAGACAGTGAAGCTTCTATGTTCTGGGAAGATCTATTCGAGGATCTGAAAGAAAGAGGGTTAAGAGGTGTCAAGTTAATCGTTTCTGATGGTCATAAAGGAATACAGAAAGCAGTAAGAGAATCCTTTATTGGATCAAGTTGGCAGATGTGTCATGTACATCTGACAAGACAAGTTCTCAAGAAGGTGCCAAAAAAGAAGCAGAAAGAAGTGGCTGAGAAGATAAAAGAAGCATTAGTCGACCGTCAGAACTTGAATCACCTGATTAGGGAACTGGACAGTATGGGGTATAAAAGCGCAGCTGATACCCTTGAAAGTTTTCAGTATGATGTAATGAACTATATGCAGTTTCCAGAAAAACACTGGAAAAAAATAAGGACAACAAATATGATGGAAAGGACTAACAAGGAACTCAAAAGAAGAAGCAAGGTAGTTGGAGCATTTCCTAACCAGGACTCAGTATTGAGACTTGTAGTCTCAATACTAATTGATATAAATGAAGACTGGATCACAGGAAACAAGTATATAGTAATGGAACAGTAATCAAAAAAGAAGACGAAGGGGTAGAGAGTAGATTTTACAGAAAATTAGGCACACTGCCCAA
>CAVRJG010000054.1:0-239214 GCA_963721455.1 uncultured Methanosarcinaceae archaeon | reverse complement strand
AAAAAAGCGGAATGAGGCATTCACAAACGAATTTATAGCCGAAGTTCAAAAAAGATTACTAAACCCTAACCATTTATTCGTCACTCACGACGAGAGCAGTTTTTGTGTGGATTCAAATAGATCAAGATGTTGGGCAATCAAAGGCTCAAAGCCTATTAAATTTACAGGTGGTTCAAAAGCCAAAATCAATATTGGGGGATTCTACACTGAAAATGGAGAGTTTTATTGGTACGATTTAGGAAGTACACAGAATACAGACTCTTATTTAAAATCATTAATCAAGTTTCAAAGAGATATAGGGACAAGGATATTTCTTCATACTGGACAGGGCTACATGGCATAGATCCTCAAAGGTAAAGGAATTTTATCAAAATATAGGGTCCTCTTAAATTCACCATCAAACTGAAGACTATTTCTCTTTTATTCCATTAATTAAGGATATTGGTAGTTTCCCCAAAAAAAGTACATCATATTTTTTACCAAAATTAAAATTAAAGTAAAAATAAACCGTAAATTTTATTGAGGAGGACGTACCATCCTCCTCTGGCGATATATTATGAAAGCTCCGCTTATTCCACTAAACGAAGATTTCAAATGGAAATTGTTGTCCGAAATATTAAATGTTTTTGATTTGAGATCTTGCAGACAAATCCTTACAAAGAGGGGCATCCTGCCCCTCCAAAAATCAGTGCCTGCGATTAAAATTGTCCTTCTGAGCCTGTTTTTTTCCTGCGAAATCTCCTATGCTATCAGAGAATTAGAAGAAAGAGAAAGCTTGAGAACCTTTTTAAAAATCAGTTCCATACCCACTCAAAAGGAAATTTATGGTATTCTTAGCAAGTATGAACCAGAACAGTTTACTGCTTTTGTTTTTGAATTATTGAATGATTTATGCCCTATGAGAAAAAGTGGGTCAAAAGGCATTATTATTGACAGTACAGACATAAATCTCAACCTGAACTGGCATGCTAAAAAGATTACCAAAGAAAGCCTGGAAAATAAAGAATACAAGTGGGGACACTCAACACACAGAGGTTTCTTCATTGGCATGAAACTGACTCTTGCACTTGAATCTCAAACATTGAAACCTCTAGCGTTTCTGATTAATGAAGCAAATGTATCAGAACCTAAAATTTATCCAGAAATACTCAAAGAACTCAAAAGAAGGAGAATAATAAAAGCAGGAGACATTATCTATGCTGATAGAGGATACTATTCCTATGAAAACTACGTTATATCTGTAAGAGAGTTTAAGGTAGTACCTCTAATATTCCCAAGGAAAAACTGTAATTTTAAGAAACTTTTCAATATGCTGAGATATCCTCTGAAAATATTTGATTCAAGAAGAAATACTGAAAAAGAAATAAAATTCTACAAAGAAATAATTGCAAAATTTAAAGAACTAATAAGCGAATGGAAAGAATTCAGATCTGTAAGATCAATCATAGAAGATATATTCAAATTGGCGAAGAAAGCGTACTCTATGGAAGATTTGCACAGATATACGAAGAGTTCTGTTCAAAAGTACTGCTCTTTAGCTGTACTTTTGGTGGGGGGAACTGTAAACTATGGGATAAAGGAAAGGAAGGAATTACAAGCCTTCTCTGAATAAGGAAATAAGGAAGGGGCTACAAAATAATAAACATTGGTTGCAAATACTATTTTTCCCTCCAGCTACTCCAGATAGGAACCCAACAGAATATTGTTGGAAAACGACAAGAGAAGAGTTAACATCAATAAAATCATTCAAAAATATTAAAGTATTAAAAGAAGAACTGGATGAGTTTTGGGAGAGACATATATTTACACACAAAATGTCGCATTATTTAAAATGGTGACTATAGGTTATATTCAAAGGGATAGTCAAAAAATGCCAAAAATGTCAAAAATATGCAGCCCACGGTTGAGAATAGGTAGCCACGGTCCCAAAATATCAGTTATGCAGGGTCAGTGTAATTGCTTAATTAGCCAGTATGTTTACCCAAGAAAGATCTACCAAATTGACAACCCGAGCGTTGTGACATATTAGGAATTAGACGGCTGGGTGCAGGCGCATGATACGCCACTCTTTTACTTCCCAAATGCCTTCTTAATTTTTCCTACCTTTTCTTGTGCCTCGCCTTCGATCTTTTCAATGCTACCGTCGGCTTCCAACTCTTGATCCTTGGTCAGCTTCCCTATAATATCCTTAATCCCGCCTTTCACTTTGTGAAGCTTACCTTCCACTTGGTCCTGAGTGCTTGTTTTCATGGTACTTCCCTTTTCTAAAGTCTCTTTTTAATCTTTATTATTGTCTGCTGTTATCGTCATCGATACCGTTGTTACTGTCATCGATGTAGTTATTATCGTTTTATCGTTTGGTCATATTACTCATATTTCCGTCTGTTACGTTACCGGCCATATCACTCATATCTCCGGTCATATTACCCATATTTCCAGCCATGGTTCCAGTCATGATTCCAGTCATATTACAGGTCATATTTCCAGTTATATTACCCCTACCGACTATGTTTCCGGTCATGACTTCAATCATGTTACTCATATTCCAAGTCATGTTACCCATATCGGTCATGTTACCCATGTTTCTGGTCATATCACCCATATTTTCAGCCATGGTTCCAGTAATGGTCCCAGTCATATTACATGTCATATTTCCGGTCATGTTACTGGTCATATTTCCGGTCATGTTACCGGTCATGTTCCAGTCATGAGACCAGTCATGTTACATGTCATATTCCCAGTCATGTTACCCATATCGGTCATGTTACTCATGTTTCCAGTCATGTTACTGTCATATTCCCGGTCATGTTACCCATATCGGTCATGTTACCCATACCAGTCATGACACCAGTCATGTTACATGTCATATTCCCAGTCATGTTACCCATATCGGTCATATTACCCATGTCCAGTCATGACACCAGTCATGTTACATGTCATATTCCCAGTCATGTTACCCATATCGGTCATGTTAGTCATGTTTCCAGTCATGTTACCCATACCAGTCATGTTACATGTCATATTCCCAATCATGTTACTCATGTTTCCGGTCATATTACGTGTCGTATTATTTTCTCCAGTCTGCGCTTGCGTGAATCCCAGAGGAAAAACCAGGAATAAAACTAACAAAGAAACTATCAATTTCATTTTCATTCTTTACCTCATATGCAATTAGACTATTTGGGCCAACTGCATGAATTTGCCTAATTAAATAAAAATGGATTTAAAATAAACAAGATAATAATAGAGGATCGATTTATAAGTGGATAATCTCCAATAACTATTTACCTTCCACAGATGTCTGACAAATTTATTTATTTTCATCGCTAATATCTCAATATCGAAAACATCGAATTTTGATTTAGATTTCGTTATGCTTTTTACAACGCATTCTCTTGATCATCACGGAATCGTTTGTAGTAAAAGCAATGCTTTTCAATTGTCTTTGTTTCACTGCCAGTCGCCTTAAACGAATTCTCAATATCTTGAGAATCGCATTTTGGGGTTATTTTATCATATATTCATCGATTAAACGTTAAATGTGCCCATAAAAAAACGAAATAATAGCGAGTATAACAAAGATTATGACGAGCCACCTAGCAATCTCCATAGAGAACCCGGCAATTCCCCGTGCGCCCAATACATACGCAATCAATGCTAATACTAAAAGGGCTACTGCAAGTCCTATCAAATCAATTATGTTTCATTCCCCCTGTGGTTATTTTAACCGATAAATTAACTATTATATTATGGTATAACTTACGCAGTTGAACTGGGAAATAAGTATCCTGAGACTCCAAACGATCTAAATAATAATATTTATGACAGATATCCTCGTTCTTTATTTTGTACCTTAACTGCATAAGTCCTATCAGAAACAAGTATACCTCTCATTTTTGGGAAAATGTAGAAGAGTCTTGTGTTTACGATTTTCACAACTCACTGAAGCGATCCCAGCTTCTCTGCTGATATCTCTTCTGGAATTCCCGTTTGCTCCAACACTCCTTTCTTCCAGTAAGGTTGATATCCGTAGTAAATATACACTCTGGATAGTTCCTCACAAGTTAAAGGCCATTTGCCCTTCTCAAAGCCTTCTGCATTTTCCAGGACTTCTCTATCGATATCAAGGATGAAAGCGTGCTCATACAGCTCCAGTTTAAGGGCTTGCCAAGGGATAGCAAATAGTCTATTGCCCATACCCAGGAACCCTCCAAAAGAAAGCACTGCATATGCTATCCTTCCATTTTTCAAGTCAATCATAAAATCTTCGACCTGTCCTAGATCCTCACCAGCTCTATTGACAACCCTATCTCCTTTTAGTGTGCTGGCTGACAAAAAATTTGAATTATCTCTACTTACCATAATTATCAACTCCATAAATAAATTTATTTTAAACAAACGTATCTACAATTGGTTGTATCCGCAAGTTACTGAAAACAGTGAGTATAATAAGCTCTCTACTTTTTTTTCAAATGCAGAGACCATACTCGTTTTTTGTGATCAATCTCAGAAATTCCAGATCAAAATAAAATAACGGCACTTGTCAGTTTTGTATGATTACTACTCGGACCTTTGGTAACGGCAATTACCAAAATCGGGTCGTTGGGATGAGTTATTGAAAAACGTAAGCAAAAATCTCTACATTTTTTCTAAACATGAAAATTGTGCCTGATTTTTCAGATTTAATCAATAACTCACGGTCAAAACCTATTATTTAGATGTCTCTATTTTGACATCTGGATTTGATACTTTCTCATCTTTTAGTGCTGCATTAGTTTTGCCTGCAGCTTCTGGCGCAATATTTTTGTCTGTTTCACTCATGTTTTTACCTCTGTATATTTTTATTCAAATGGGTTATGAATTTAGCTTCCTCAAATATCCCATATGATCTTTTTATGCAGGCAAGTTATAAATTTAGATTCCCCAAATATCCTGCATGACATACTAGTATATTACCTTTATAAATAACCATGTATATTCTAAATTTATTTCAAATGACAAAACAAATCAAAAATTAGTGTTTAAGTTGTAATGCAAAATATAAAAGATATAGCGAAAAATGTAGCTTCTTGTCCGAATCTTCGGAAACCGGAATAGAGTCGACGCAAAAAAACTATAAAAATTTATAGCAACACTTTAAGGTAAAATAGCTGTCAAAATTAGGAAAGGAAGCTTCACAGAAAATGTTAATTTATATGTTTAACATATTGAATCAATATGAATGTGATGTTAGGAATCTTCATATTTATAATAACATTTGCAGCAGCAATTCTATATTTTTCAAAAATAAAAAATTTGACATTCTCGACATTCCGCGATTCAGTTTTTATAACATTATTATTTGGAGCAATAGCTGCAAGTAGACAAGAACTACGTGGTTACTAAAAATCAGCAACATTTTAAGGTAAAACGTTGCTATCCCAAAATAAAAAGTATAATAAAATATTTCAGTAATTCCTTTCAATATTGAAAATAAAATTGGTTTGTGGATAATCTCTTTTATTACCTGAAGTTCCACTCCAAAAATGAAAATTTCAAGATTTTTGCCTGTGCGTCTCTATACCAGATTGTTCCATAGTATGTAGGAATATACTTGTTTACTCCGACTACCGCCCTGGTAAATGCAAAAAAATCATAAGAAACACATCGGCAAAATCTAATAAATCCTCTTGATAATGGGAATTTTTCATAAACCAACCACTATCGGCAACATCATAAGAAAGATTTTATATACTTAAAAAATCAATCAGTTTCTAGCAAATAATTTATGAGGTGACCTTTATATCCGACATGAGAAATTTCGTTTTACGGGACGAAGACGGAAATGAGCACGGAGTTTTCACTGGAAAACAGCCTCGTCAGGCTGCTCTGAAAGCTGCAAACCGGGGCGACGGGACCAAAACAAAACCGGATACTATCCGACTCAGGGAACGTGGGACAAAGAAGATGCACGTTTTCAAGGCATGGAAAAAAATTGTCAAAGCCCCCAAAAATAGACCTGCCTGGATGCCGGAAAAAATCAGTAAGCCCTTTGTCAAGAAAGAAAAAATAGAAATAATTGAATAAAATGGCAGCGTACTGGAAGTTCTTTAAAATATAATTGATTCTGTATCCTTTTCTTTAACTACAAAGAAACAGGATGCAGAGTCAATGGTTATACTGACAAAGCTTCTGTCTTTATTGTTTTCACTGACGATAGAGATTTGATATTACTTTCTATTTTTCACTATCAGATTTTATCATGAAATCTAATGGTTTATTCCCGATTTGACTCGTCTTTAACTTGATTCTTCAAGAATCCACATCAATAACGTAAGCTTTTATTAAAACCGAATAGTAATATCATACAGTGAGATACTTTATAATATCTTCCAGGATCATCAAAATTTGGGGTTGATTCCATTGGCAGTTGACTACCATCGTCAGAAATCCATAAAATAATAAAAATTCTCATAAAATTCGTTAACATATGACAAATGATAAGTATCGTCTTTTTTATAATTCTCTAAAAGATCTTTTAAAAAGTATTAATAAGTATTTTAGTCCAGTATGATGCGGATTTTTGCGGAAACGCCATCCTAGGAGAGGCCAAAATAAAGTTCGAGGCGATGACCACATCTGATCTTCCATAAGGTGAAAAATAGAACATGATGCAAGGATAAGAACTTTGAGATCTCCTCTTTTATCATATAAGTATAAACCTGTCAGAAAGAGGATAAAAGAAAATAACAATGTATGAGCTATCGTCCGTCCGTTTGCAATGGTAGAAGAAAAGAGTATCATTCCTAGAGGTTTATCTATTAAGTCTGGAAGGAGTGATCCAATGACCAGATATGTTGGATCTAGAATGGTCCTTAATTGTGGTATAAAAAATGACAGTCCAAAAAATACCCCCAGTGTAACACCTATATGTCCAAAAAGAAGCATCAAAATTTAAAGGCATCCCAGTTATATATAAGTATATATATATCACTATATACCCTAAGTTCCGCTTTTTTAAGTGCATAAGCTTTTCATGATATAGAAGTATGTGCTTAAACTTAAGCACATGAACGGTAGGCTCTAATTTTGAAATCACAATCATCTGACCTATTAGACTGTAGAATTAGGCGTATGCGCTTAAAATTTGGGAGCTAAGGAAATATATATTAGGACTTACGCACTTTAAGTACAAAACCAATAGCAGTAAACTCACAACTTCCGAAAATTCAAATTTTAACTATGACGCCTACAGAACTTGATTTTGTATCATAAGTGCGTAAGTCCTATATATTATAAAAAAATCATCTCCCAAAAGTTTACCAAGTAAATCTTAATCCTACAATACAGCCTTATGCAGAAGTAGAAGCAGACTTTCAATCCGGAAAAAAGACAATTAAAAAAGGTAGAAAAGAGAAGTAATTTCGGGAAAATTCCTACTCTTGTATTGTTAATAAAAATCCTCCTTTCTTCTATCAGTAAGTTTCCTGATGCGTGGTTTTGTATAAGGTTTTCGCGATTGAATATTTTTTGCTCTCCAGGGTCACACTATAATAGGGAATTAGCTCAGGAGAAAAGCTCATAATAAAATCCGCAAATCTAGGAGTATTTGCTGCCATTACGTTCATGTACTCGAAATTTCGGGACTTCAGGTCAAGAAATTCATTATAATACAGAAGAGCATTAGGGCCCAAACGGCCAAAATCCGGGTTCAGAGCTGAAGTCCAGATTACAGTGCATTTCTTTCCGTACAGATTCAAGTGAGCTGCAACAGCTTCGCCCTCAGGAGTCTCTGAGACAAACATATAACCAATATCTTTTTCCTGAATTAGCTTAAATACTCTTTCGAAGAACTCTCTGGGCAGGGGAGGTGCTAAATTCTGTTTTTCGTAGACCATTGAAAGCAGATGGTAATATGTTTCAGGATCATTCCATGCCCTTGTTTTAAGTCCTGCCTCAGTTGCAATTTGAAGTTCCCTTCGGATCCTTCGTGAAATGTTATTATCTACATTTTCTTTCAGGTTCAGATAATGAGTATAATGCACAGTGGAATCCCATCCGTTCCACGTAAACGGTCTTATATCCTCAAACCCTGGAGAAAATGTCAGGTGAATACTGTCAAATCCCTGCTTGCAGAGGAATTCCCTCAGAGCGTTAAGGATTTCGTGAGTTTCCTGTACTCTCTTGCTCGCTTTGGGGCTGGCACCCTCTTTTATAAGAGGCCCACTGTAGCTAGTCATATCACATGTTGAAGTTGCCACTTTCAAGATTCCCTTAATATTTTTTACAAAAAGGGGACACCCTCCCACAAGCTCGCTGTTTCTGAAACAACCATAGATCCTGAGATCCCTGGCAAGGACATCCCTGCAAATTTCCAGCCATTGGCTGGTGTGAAAGAGTGTACCAGGTTGAGCTTTATCTACAAGCAAATCCCAATCTTTGTATTCGGATGGCACTAATTCTCTAACTTCAATCTCGTCCATTTTAAGCCCCGTGCAAATAGATAATTATCGTATCTATGATGAATTATGAGTCTTTTTAATTTTTTCTGGGTTTTTGATTGATTACAGCCAATTACTAGCGAAATTAATGGTAAATTTATTGGGGATTCCAGAAAATATTAAAAAGTATCCAGAAAATCAATATCATACGCAGGCCCTTATGTGTTTGTAAATATAGATGGTCTATAGTTTATATGAATACCGAGGTTCCTGCCTGCTAGTACGTATCAAATGCAAAAAAAGCATTAGAAAAACATAGGCAATTGGAATTTACAGAACTTTCGATACACTACCTTTAGACATCAAAACATTCGAAAATATAAATATTATAACAACCCAACTTTCTAACGTTTGAACATAAAAAGCCATAACATTTACACATTTAAACATTCTTATATTCTTAACAATATAGGGAAGTTTCTTATATAAATATATTTAAGTAAATAAATAGTAGCCTCAGGTACTTACCTGTAACTATTGGGGTGGCCTTGTGAAAACTACACAATTTTTCCCCGGAACGAGTAAAAATTGGACCTAAATTGATGCTTATTTTGTTTCGTTATCATACTTACAATGCGAGGAGATTCTTGAATCAAGAATTCTAAAATAATGCATTAACCGTCAAGAATAAAGCTCAGTCTCCTATCCTCAAAAATAAAGCTCACTTCTCCTATCCTCAAAAACAGGAATATCCTTTCGAATCTCCTCTTTTCCCGACAGGTCAATATCCCAGACAATCACGCACTCTTTGTCGCCTGCGTGGGCCTTTACCTCGCCCCAGGCATCGATTATCATTGAGTTTCCAAAGTACGTGCAGTCAGGAGCAGAGCCTGTGCGGTTGCAGGCAATGTGCGGGATCTGGTTTTCGATCGCCCTTGCCTTTGCAAGGTTTTTCCAGTGTTCGGACCTGGGATTGGGAAAAGCTGCTGTCGTTACAAGGAGATCGGAACCGGCAAGGGCAAGTTTTCTTGCAACTTCGGGGAAGCGGAGTTCATAGCAGATCTCAAGGCCAATTTTCAGATTTTGTTTTTTAAGGTAAATGGGTTCAATTGAGTTACCCCTCGAAAAGTACTGATTCTCATTCTTGAAGAGGTGAGTCTTTCGATAAGTACCTGCAAGAGTTCCTGACTCAAAACAGAAGCCGAGATTATGATAAAGAACGGAATTATTAGAGTGAGTAGAAATCCCGGCACCAGAAACTTCTTTTTCCGAAGCCGTTTTTTCGATTATGGAACCTATGAGAACACAGTCATTGGCTTCGGAAAAACACGCCAGGTTCTCAAGGGTTGGGGAAGGAAGGTTTTCTGCTGCGTGGTCGAAGTTTTCATAGCAAAAGCCTGTGGAGAAAACCTCGGGAAAAACAATAAGTTCGGCTCCTTTTATCACGGCTTCGAGAGCCATATAGAGGGCATTTTCAAGATTTTCCTGTTTCCTGCAGTGCAACACATCCATCTGGACACAGGCAACTTTCATTTTCGAACCACCAGCAAAAGGTTTGAGTCCTGATTAGCTTAATAATTTCAGAATTTAAAAGAAATGAAAACTTTTTCAGGGAAGGAGGGTAGTTTGCTTGCTTTTTGCTACCAGGCCCTCAAGGTCAATCCTGTGTTTTATCAGCCCTGCAAGCACTTCGTTCGCAAGCCTGGTTACTTCTTCCCTATTTTCCCGTATTTCATATGCAGGATCATCGGGAGGGATCTCAATCTTTGTAATATCGGCTCTGGCTTTCTTCAGGTGTGCATCCGGCGCCTCACAGACTATACCGGGTTTTTCCAGGTATTGGTCAAGGTGTTTTTGAGTTATCCCTATAAGCTTCAACTCTCTGCGGAAGCAGGGCCTTTCAAACAGCCTGGAGACTACATATACCCCGACAGGAATCCGCATGTCAAGGTCAATTTTAAGGAGCTGTGTTCTGAAAATAGAATAAAGGTCTTCCGAATACGAAAGTTCCGGAAACCTGGGGTCCTTGATTTTTTCGGATAAAGGCTCCTTGATTTTTTCAGGCAAAGCATAAATTTTGGAAGGGGGGACTTCGACTTCGTCCAGTATTTTAAGGTCCCTGAGCGCCCTGAGATAGCCGGTAAGGACCAGTCTGTGCTCGTTTATGCCTCCGGCTGTCAGTTCTCGGGAAAGCCCGCTGATCGAGAGCTGCCTGCCCTCAAGTAGTTCCAGAAGTTTTAAGTTGAGCTTTTCTTCCATCTATACCGACATCGAGTTTTATTGTTGTTAGTTGATTCTTCAGGCCTCAAGCCAGAAAGAACGTCGTTTCCGCCAGGGCAATTGGACAAACATGCCCTTCTTTTTCAGCAAACTTTGAAAAAGACATGATTATCCCCTGTCCTGAGAGAGGTAAGCAAGAAAATTGCAGGAAGTAATACACGATGTAATTATCCTGCATAATATAAAGCTTATGAGATAGCTTTTGAAAGAGACGGGGTCAAAAAGATTAGAAAGCAACTGATAAATTTAAATTAAAGGGATTTATAAAACTATCTAAATAAAAAATTAATAAAGTACAGCCTGAAAAATATAAACGAAAAATCTCATAGAAGGAAAACCTCCAGCATAATGTGATGGATGTGATCCTCTTATATTCATTATTACCTAAATAAATAGGAATTGAGCTTCTTTCCAGCAAAATTTAAGGGCAACACTTAAAAATGATAATTGCCATCTGGATTAAGCTTAAATTTATTATTTCACAAGGATGCAAAGATGATTACGAAATTAATTCCCAGGCAAGTATTCTTTACAAGTGGAGTTGGTACACACCCCGAATATCTTGAATCATTTGAAGTTGCACTCCGGAAAGCAGGTATTGAAAAATTTAATCTTGTCACTGTAAGTTCTATCCTGCCTCCCAATTGTGAGATTGTGTCCAGAGAAGAAAGTTTAAAAGAATTGATTCCCGGAGAGATATTTTGCGTGATGTCGAGAATTTCTTCCAATGAACCAAGAAGGATGCTCAGCACGTCGGTGGGATGCGCATTCCCACAAATTACAGATAAACACGGCTACATCTCTGAGTTCCACGCTTTTGGAGAAACCGAACAGTACGTAGGGGAACATGCAGTGAAACTTGCCAGAAGCATGTATACTACCTGGGCAAATGAAACACCTCTCAGGACCTTCAGCGTCCCCGGATCATCTTTCGTAGACGAACATGGGAACTGGATGACCGTGATATCCGCAGCAGTTTTTGTTATCTGAATATTTAACAAGTATTCTCACATTTATTTCCGAGATTATCTAAGGACATTACTTTGAGGATATTAAAACTGATCAGTATCTGTCAATTTCATATTCTTTACTTTCCGGTTCAAATCCCTTGAACCGGCAAATTATTTTCTCTCAGGAATAATTCATCTTTGCCAAATCATCCAGTGAAAGAGTCCACATATATTGATATTTAATAAAAATTATATAATCATTTAGAACGCTATTTGCGTTTCTTATCGTCTGTTGCCGAATGCCGCAGGCATCAGGAGTTACAGGCAAAACTATCATTATCTGCTTATTTGGAGAATGGTATGCATCTTAATGTATTCACAGATAACCCAACCGTACCAATAGATGTAAAGGACAGGTCTATAAGCGAATTGATGGATGGAATGCTCAAAACCGGCTTCCAGGGGCGGAAACTGGCCGAGTCCGTTCAGGCCTGGCACAACATGCTAAATGAAAAAAATGTGACAGTACTCATGGGCTTATCCGGAGCTATGGTTCCTGCTGGCATGCGCAGGATTATTTCTTATATGATCCGGCAGAGGATGATAGACTGCCTTGTAAGCACAGGGGCGAACCTGTTTCATGATGCCCACGAGGCCCTCGGTAAGAAGCATTATGTGGGTTCCCATCTTGCTGACGACGAAAAACTCTTCGAGCACGGCGTGGACAGAATATACGATGTCTTTGCAGTAGAAGAAGAGTTCAGGAACGCAGATAACCTCATTGCGGATTTTGCAGAGGAAATCGGAGAAATTTCCTGTTCATCAAGGGAGTTCATTCACCTGCTGGGAAAGGAACTTGTAAGGCGCGGAGCATCAGAGGATTCTATAGTGGTGAGTGCATACAGGCAGAATATCCCGGTCTTTGTTCCTGCACTTTCTGACAGTTCGATAGGTATCGGGCTTACCATTGCAAGAAGAAGAGGATTGAAACTTGAGATCGACCAGATAAAAGATGTTGATGAGATCACACAGATTGTGGAAAAATCCGGAAAAACCGGAGTTGTCTATGTTGGAGGCGGAGTTCCAAAGAATTTTATCCAGCAGACTGAAGTAATAGCTTCTATCCTTGGAATAGATGTCGGAGGGCATGATTATGCAATCCAGTATACCTCCGACTCTCCGCACTGGGGGGGGCTTTCAGGCTGTACTTTTGACGAAGCTGTTTCCTGGGGGAAGATCGCACCCCAGGCAAAAAAAGTCCAGGTTTTCGTGGATGCTACTATTGCTCTTCCGATCGTTGCCCATGCCCTGCATGAAAAATGTCGTGAACTGAAGCGCATTGCCCCCGTTTTTAACTGGGAAGGGCCTGAAGGGCTTGATATCGGTTATAACGAGTAATCACATTACAAATCTTTATTATATTTGAAAGCTTATAACATAAGACGAGAAGGAGAGGAATAAATGGGTAAACGAACTCGAATAATTAACGATCCTTCCTATTTAGTACCATTACTCAGGACTTTTGGGTCAAGAACTCACAAAAAGATATTCGATGCACTTTCAAACAAATGGATGACCAGAACAGAAATAGACGAATTCATGGGTACAGACTCATCAAAAAGCCTTCATATCCTGAAAAAAGCCGGACTCCTTGAGAGCCAGTGGAGAGTTCCCGAGGCAGGACAAAAACCCTCCAAAGAATACCACAGTTCCTATTCCAAGGTTCAGGTTAACTTTCAGTGTTCTTTTGAAGACCTTAGCGATATCATCATGCTGACCTTCAAGCCATACGAGGAGGTCAAAGATGCCATGGACGAACTGGAAAGGCTGGTCGAAGAAGGCAATACCTCTATGAGCAACCTCACGCGTGCCCTTAATAAAAACCCATTCTATATCTGTGCTGTTGCCAGACGGTCTGAAAGGCTTTCGGTAATGGGGCAGAGGTTAAAGTTAATTGAAGATGTTGAGGAGAATTACGATTGATGATTAAAATCCTCCAGACTAAAAGTGGAGTAACCAAGTTTCAGGTCCTTATTGAAGTTGCAGCCCACCAGCCCAATGTCAGGCAAAAGGAAATTGCCGCAAAAATCGGAATAACCCCCCAGGCAGTTTCGGAATATATCAAGGAGCTTGTAAATGATGGGCTGATTGTCACTGAGGGCCGCGTCAGGTACAGGATCACAAAAGAAGGCGTGGAATGGGTTCTTGAAAACGCCGTAGATATGAAGCGTTACGCCCGCTTTGTTATGGAGGATATAATCAGCCATGTTTCAACCTGGACAGCCATCACAAAAGAGGATCTAAAAGAAGGCCAGCAGGTTTACCTGAAAATGGAAAAAGGGCTCCTGTACGTAAGCAGCACGGAACAGACAGGTGCATCAGGCAATGTCATATCCGATGCAGCCGCAGGGGACGATGTAGGAGTAACCAGCCTCAAAGGCCTGATCGACCTGGAAAATGCGACAATTACAATCTGCAAGGTTCCCAGGATTGAGCGCGGAGGGTCAAGAAAGGTGGATCTCGAGCGCCTGAAACCACTGGCAAGCTCTAAACCCTATATAGCAGCCATCGGTGTGGAAGCGCTTATCGCTCTGCGCAAGATCGGCATAAGCCCGAATGTTATGTTCGGAACCAATGAGTCAGTTATCGAGGCTGCCTACCACGGGCTATCATCCCTTGTGGTTTCAGTGGACGAGCAGGTTGCTTCTCTCCTTAACAGGTTGGAAACCGAGAATCTTGAGTACGAACTCGTAGACCTTACACTCGAGTAATTCTTTCTGACTTTTAACAATAAGGCTGGAAGTTCCCCTCCTCAAAATCCTGAGCCGTAAGGTGACGAATTTAGGGAGGAGTTGTTCACCTTCTTAATTACGGATTCCGAACCCGCGGGTTTGGAGTCAGAAGCTTTTATTTTTCCAAAACGAGTGTCAGTTACCGGATAATTTTTTCAGAATTTTTCCAGAATGACTATCTTTTCGAGAATAACTGTCAGTTGCCCGCGATTTCAGGTTTGCCGCGTTTAACTGCATATTTTTATCTTTAGAGGACATATTTTATTATAATAATCAGGAGATTTTCCATGAAGCTGATTGCACTTTCCGACACTCACCTGAAAACCGGGGAAATTCCCCCGCAACTTCAAACACTCCTTGAAGAATGTGACCTTATCGTTCATGCAGGGGACTTCAGTACTGTGGAGGCCTATCAGGCTTTCAATGCCAGCGGCAAGTTGAAAGCCGTTTTCGGAAATGATGACGCTTTCGAGCTCAAGCAGCTCCTTCCCGAGAGGCTGAAATTCGAAGTTGAAGGGGTAAAAATCGGAGTGGTGCATGAAGGAGGACTTTCGGTAACTGATACGACTGCACAGGGTTACCTCGCAAAAGAAATGGAAGTAGACATCCTGATTTTCGGGCACCTGCACCGGCCTTTGATAGAGAAAAGAGATGTCGTGCTTGTTTGTCCGGGCTCTCCTACCAAACCCAGGATGTCAAATCCGAGTGTTGTGGAACTGATAATCGAAAAAGGGAATATTCGCGGCAGGATAATTACTCTTGAAGGAGACACCTGCGGATATATAAAGTTCCGGGATGCCCTGGAAAAACGCAAGCCGGAAGAAGACCTGAATGAAAAAAAGGCCTGAGCACCCGGGCTTACAGGGATAGGCCTTAAAATGAATAATAACCTGAATTACGCCTGAATAATAGCTTTGAATGCCGGTTTATTTATTGCCTGAGTTCCGGCACCTGCCTTGTTAAGCGGGATCTCAGGGGCTCTATTTTTGCGAGCTCTACCAGTTCACATTGTCTCCAGTTTGAACATTACACCTGTGCCCTGAAGGCTCAAGTATACCTTATCCCCGAACTCGAGAACCTTCTCTACACTAACGTTGCTATTCCAGTTATATACAAAATCGTAGCTACCCTGCATGGGTTCGAAACCCAGAGACGTCAGTCTTCGATTAATCTCTGATGGACGGGTTCCTTCGCTGCTGAACCAGACCAGAAGATAGGTTTTCACAGGATCATCTCACATCTCAATTTACTAGCCATTTTAGCATTAATTCCCATTCAAACATATATTACTCATTTTATATCATGTTTCGTTTATTTATCTATATTTTGCTTCTTCTTGTTTGAGACCAGTATGATTAAATATATTTGCTTAATGCAATAGAAATTCAAAAAACTCAATCAGGCATAGAGGCGGCAAAAAGAAAATAAGAATATCGGGGCAAGAAGAAAATAAGATTATCGAAAGAAGGAGAAAGAAGGAGAAAAATAGAAACAAAAATTCCCGAGAAAATAAAAGGCTGATTTTTCAAATTAAAAAGAATTAAGGGGCATCTTGCCCCGATTTCGACTATGGTCCGATTCCTTTTGATTTCATTCCCTTTCTTTGAGGGACTCAAGAGCCTTTTTAACCATTTCACGGTAGAAATCCGTGTCAGTAGAGTAGTGTTCTTTTGCAAGTTTCGAGTTCGGGTCTTCCTCTGCCTCAATTGCCCTTATCCTCTCAAGAGTCTGCTTTGCGGTATCGAGTACCCAGAGGTCCCGGGCAAGTCCGTCTACCTGCTGGATGGATTCGGGGCGTATAGAGGTCAACACATTCCCGTCATCTGTTGTATAGGTGCTGGTTTTGCCCACGACTGCCACAAAAGCTGGCAGTTCGCAGTCTGCAAGGAACTGGGCTGCTTCGGGCTGGTACTGTCCGGCATAGACCAGGAAGGAACCTGTTGGATCTGAAACCCTTCCCCTCCAGTATTCGGAGTCGGTGCCGATATCTTCCTTTTCGATAAGTGTGCCTACAAGGAAGATGCGGTTTACTTTAGCTCCTGTCGGCGTCAGGACATACTGTGGTGCATACTGGTCACTTTCGTCCCTTGAGGTCAGGTTCGAATCTTTCAGTTCCTGGGCAAAGACCCTGCGAGCCGCTTCCCTGAAAAAGCCTGCCATTTATTCCACCTCCAGTTCAGTAAGCATTTCATCAAGAAGCTCTCTGTCCAGAGAAGTCCTTGGAGTAATCGAATCCACAAGGATATAGCGGTCAAGCTTGTGCCCGCTGACAGTATAGTACCTGCCCAACAGCTCGTGTTTCAATTTATCCAGCACAACTCCGGGGTCAAGGGCATCTGCGGCCATTGCAATTGCAGTATCGAGGGAAAGCCCCACAAGCTTTTCAGTAAGCTCCCTGTTAATCAGGGCATCCTGAGTTGAGGTTCCCGAATCCAGGACCGCTTTTATCCTGAGGTCGTATTCTCCCTTTACTTTCCCGTGTTCTGCACAGGCACCTTTGACCAGAGCCCTCTTACACTCGGGGCAGCGCTTTATAAGGCCTGAGCCGGTTTGAATGTCCACCATTGCTCCGAAGTATGTGAAAGTAGATGTTCGGACCTCGATATCTTCATCAAGTTCTTCTATGGAACTTGACCTGTTAAGCTGGATCTGAGCCTTGCCGCTCCATTCATTGACAACTACATTTTTCAGCATGTAGCTCTTGCCCTCTTCCATATCCGGAAGTTCGGAACTGGCCCAGTTAGTGAATTTGATAACACCTGTCTGGTCCCCTAAAAGCCCTGCCTGCTCAATCGATTCATGGGAGTTTTCCCAGAGCTGGACTACTTTTCCTCTGACTGTAGCCCACTGGCCTCCCACAAGATCGGCAATATTCCTGAGTTCTGCTTCTCTTGCAGTCGGCGCGAAATCCCCGCCCCCTACCTCGATGGGTTCATCCAGCTTTTCTACTGAACTGTTCTTGTTAATCTGAACCTGGAACCTGCCATTGTACTCTCCGACAACAACACTCCTGAAGAGGTAACTCTCTCCCTGCTCAAGCTTAGGCAGTTCAGCATTTTTCCATTCGGTAAACTTTATGATTCCTGTTTCATCCCCCAGGAGCCCTACCTGAGATATGGACTCGTGAGTATTTTCCCAGAGCTGGACAACCTTTGCCTTAAGGTTTGCCCACTGCCCGTCTTCCGAGATGCCCACAATCTTGGTAAGTTGGGGTTCAGCCTGCCTCACGTAAAATTCATTTTTAGGAATGGAATGTTTCTTCAAAAAGTAATTGGTCACGCTGCGCTGGGCTTCGTTGGAAGGAACTTTGAATTTCGTGATCAGTTCGTCGAGTCTGCTTTCGATGTCCTCCAGGGGCACATCGATGCCAAGCTTTAAAAATCGGTCTCTGATAGATTCTGCAGTTTGTTTCATTCTTTCTACCTCAAGCCTCTTGGTTATCTTTATAGTATAGAGAGGCGTTCTAAAGTACAACGCCACATGATATAAACCTGAGGAAAGCGGAGTGAAAGTATTTGATCTCAGGGAAGAAATCATGCCTGAATAGTTGGTTTTAGGGATGATAAAACCCTAAAAAGAATTGGCCTCTAATTCACTCTTCTTGCAGGGAATATTTATTTTTCCAGGCTGCTTTCATATTTCCCAAAGAAATAATACCCGCTTCCGGCTTGATTTTCACTTCAAAATTATTTCAACTTTTCATTTAAAGATTTTTTTGATAGACATTATATTCTCAAGCTATACTTAAATTTTTTTACGAAAAATATCCTGTTTGTCTACTCATACGGGTTTGTCTACTCATACGGTATCCTGCTGAGAGCCTTGAGAGATATCCCCAGGTATTTGCTGGAAGGGCTTGACCAGGATGTTATTTTGAGTTTTCCTATCCCTCAGGGCTTGAATTTAAGAATTAATTGGCAGGATGTTCAGAAATAGCATTCACCTGTTCAACAGTGTAACATACCAGTTCATTTTCGAAGATATTCCGGAGTTAGCCGTCTTTCTATCCTGGTGAAGGAGAAATCCAGGAAAAGGGCTATGCCTATAACAGGCAGGGTTCCTGCAAGGACTCTGGCAGTGTTGAAATTTGTAAGTCCTTCGAAAATCATGGATCCCAGGCCTCCCCCTCCTATAAGAGCCGTCAGGACCGCAATGCTGTTTGCGAGGATTGCGGCAAATTTTATTCCGGCAAATATAGCCGGATATGCATTTGGAAGCCTTACGTGTCGGATGATCTGGAGCTCAGTCAGCCCGATCCCTCTTGAGGATTCGATAAGTGCCGGGTCTACATTGAAGATTCCTATATAGGTATTTTTGATGACAGGAAGCAGTACCCTTAGCATTATAGCAATAACCGCAGGAGTAAAGCCAATTCCTATAAGAGGCACTACCACAGCTACAACCGCAAAACTGGGGACTGCCTGGACAAGATTTGAAAACCTCATGACTAGCGAAGCAAACTTTGCGTTATATAGGGAAAAGAAGATCAGTGGAACCGCAACAAGAATTCCCAGAGCAAGAGCGGTGTAGGCGAGTAAAAGATGTTCAAGCGTAGCCTGCAAAATTCCGCCAGCTAAGACCATTTCCCGTACCTCGCTTTAAGAATGTTTTCTACCATACCTGCAATCCCGTCCAGAAATACCGCAAGCAGCCCTACCCAGGCGCCTGTCACAAGGATTGTTCCCATATCATAGAGCTGGATTCCGTTTTGAAGGGCTGCTCCAAGGCCGCCTGCAGCAATCAGCCCTCCGAGAGTTACGACTCCCATTGTAAACACCACTGCAATCCTGATGCCTCCGGCAATTAGAGGAAGAGATAAAGGGAAACGGACTTTAAACAGAACTTCCCGTTGTGTCAGCCCCAGAGCCTCCGCAATTTCAATGTATTCCCTGGGCACGTTAGAAAGGCCTGTATGGGTATTCCGGGCAATCGGAAGGATGGAATAGAGGATTGACGCCACAATTGTTGGCTCTGCCCCTATTCCGAATACCGGAAGCAGGAGCACGAGGAGCGCAACATCAGGAATCGTCTCTACGATATTTAAGCCGTTAAGGACCGAATCTGCAAGTCTCTGGTTCCTGTAGGTCAAAACTCCTACAAGCACGCCGACAAGAATAGAGAAGAAAAGAGCAATCGCAAACATATACAGATGCTCAAGTGTACGCAAAGAGAGCAATTGAGAGGTCCAGACCCTCGTGATTTCCGCAAAAACTTCATTAAAGCCCCGAATTGTCAGTTGATCACCTTTCCAGACTCAAGGTCAAGCTTAAATCAGATTCTGGAGAACCCTGTCCGAAAACAGGATTTTCGGAGGTTCATTACCTTCAAGGACAAGCCCTATTAATTCCTCCTCTGCCTTGAGTCGTGCGAGGGCCTCTAGAAGTGAAGTTTCAGGAGAAAATGATGGCAGAGGCTTTGAGATTTCTTTAAGGCTTTTTCCCGAGGATGCGGCTTTCAGGACATCGTTTAAGTAGACGCGCCCTGCACTCTCCGGGTTCCTGAAAACAATAGCAATTTCAAGCCCTTCCCTGGACATACGGTCAAGGGCTGACGCTGCAGGCAGGCCGGGATCAAGAATGTATCTTTTGTCAAGGGGCTGCACCATATCCCTCACCTTCAGAGCATCGATATGCCTGTATTTTCTTTTTGAGTCAACAATCTGGGCAACGAGGTCACTGGCAGGCGAGAATATCAGTTCTTCAGGCGTTCCCACCTGGACAAGTTCGGCGTTATCCATGATCGCAATTCTGTCGCCAAGCCTGAAAGCTTCGTTGATGTCATGCGTAACGAAGACAATGGTTCTTCCAAGTTCCTTTTTGATCTTGTAAAACTCATCCTGGAGCTGCGCCCGAAGGAGCGGATCAAGCGCCCCAAAGGGTTCATCCATCAGAAATAGCGGCGGATTCATGGCCATAGCTCTGGCAAGCCCGACCCTCTGCTGCTGACCTCCGCTCAGCTCGTGAGGATACCGGTCCATAAAAATCTGCGGAGGTAGAGAGACGAGATTTAGCAGATCCTGTACCCTCTCCCGAATTTTGTCTTCCTTCCAGCCCTCAAGTTTCAGAATGAGCCCTATGTTCCCTGAGACCCTCAGGTGAGGGAGAAGCCCGATGTTCTGAATTACATAGCCGATATTCCGCCTGAGCCGGATCGGGTCAAACTCACTCACATCTATCCCATTTACTGAGATACTTCCCGAATCAGGCTCTATCAAGCGGTTAATCATCCGCAGGGCAGTTGTCTTTCCGGAACCGCTTTTCCCAATAAGAATGAGGAGCTCTCCCCCCTGAATCTCAAGGTTCAGGTTTTTGACGGCAAAATTCTCTCCATACTTCTTTGTGACATTTTCAAGCCGGACGGATTCAATCCGGTCAAAAAGTTTTCTGGATATCATGTGCATACGCCTTATTCAGGCCGGAAAGGGCTCAGGCCGAAACCAAACCCTCTTCTACCAGGAAGTCGTGGGCAATATCTCTTGCTTCTCTCCCATTGAGATCGTATTCCGAATTGAGGCGTCTCATAGTGTCCTGATCAATCCTGCCATTAAGCTGTGCCAGGGCTTCCATAGCCTTCGGGTTTTTTTGCGCAAAGTCCTTAGAAACAAGAACAACCGCATCATAGGGAGGAAGTGCGTTCTTGTCGTCTTCAAGTACTTTTAGCCCGTAAAGGTCGTTGCGGGTGTCTGTAGTATAGGCACTGATCGCATCTACCTCTTTATTCTTGATGGCTTCATACATGATACCTGGAGCCATAGAATTATAGTTCTTAAATGTGAATCCATAGACCCTGGTTATCTGTGGAAGCCCGTCTTCTCTTGTAGCAAATTCGGGATCAGTTCCCATTATCATATCAGGTGCATAAGGGGTAAGGTCGCTAATCCTGGTAACTCCGTGAGCCTCAGCCCAGTTCCTGTCAATGGCTATGGCATAGGCGTCCTCAAAGCCCAGGCGAGCTGCAATTACAATCCCGTCCCTATCAAGCATACCCTTTTCGGACTCATTGTACACTATCTCAGGATCCCATTTCTCAAGGGGCGGCCTTTTTAAAATCTGGCTATATATGGTCCCTGTGTACTCAACATAGGCCTGAATATCCCCTTTTTTCAGGGCTTCATAATTTACAAGCGTGCCCCCAAGATTTTCTTTTACCTCCGTTTTGTATCCTTTCTCTTCAAGCAAAAGTGAAATCATATGAGCGGTAATATAGGACTCCTGAAATAGTTTTGTTCCTATTACAACTGTTCCCTGAGCCTGTGCAGAATTTTGTTCGTCCGGAACATTTTCCGTACAGCCACTTCCCAGAAGCGAGGCTGCGAGCAGCAAAAGCACAATAACAAAAAATTTCATTTAAATCCCCAGAATAATAGCGACCCTTTGACCCCATTAATGATCTTTTTGATATATTGCCTAAATTTACTATCGATACTAGTGTCGCGTCAATCCATCTAGTGTCTGATAAATTTGACGTGATAATTTTATCCTTGCATCTTCTGTCTGTGAATTGCCAATTAACCTTTGCATTTTTGTTGTTTCTGAACTTTTGCCAGGCTAATACTTCTTTCCTAACAGCCTCGATGTTATCCATTCTCCTTTTTAAACATTGACCTGTAAGTACATTCAATTCAATCTCTGCCATATTCAGCCAGCTTCCATGTTTTGGGGTGTACACAAACTCAAACCTATCCACAATGCCTTTGCCTTCGCTGGTGGAAATACTTCATAGAGAGATCCTGGAATATGCGTGTTTAGATTGTCCATTACCAGTGTAATTTTATCTGTGTTTTCCTGTTGAAGTGCAATTTCTTCCAGAAAACAAGCCCAATCTCGCTTGGTTTTTCTTTCAGTAATTTTCACCATTCGTTTTCCTGCCAATGGTTCACAGGCAAGGAATATATTGCACATTCCACAACGTTTGTATTCATAATCATATCTGGCTGGTTTCCCCGGTGAACCGGGAACAGGAATCCTGGTTTCTGCAATCAGTTGTTTTGGGGATTCGTCCATACATATAACAGGATTTCGTGGATCAAATGGACGCTTATAAACATCCAGAACCATTTCCATATTTGCAACAAAGCTACTGTTTTGTTCCGGGGGAATTACCCATCCTTTCCTTTGCCATGGTTTGATTTCGTTTTTTCTAAAGTACGACGAACTGTTTCATGAGAAATATTCTCGATATAGCCAAGCTCTACAGCCTGATCAGCTAACAATCTCAAAGACCACCTTGCAAAACCTTCAGGGGGTTCACTGCAACTAAGGGCAACTAAATGGGCTTCAAAATCACCATCAACTTTTTTAGCATAAATACGATCTCTTTTTTCCCCGTTGAGAGCAACTTCAAGACCTTCTTCAACAAATCGTTTTTTAACACGGTCAATTTTTCTCATACTAATATTCAGGATACGTGAGATTTCTTCATTGGTTGAATGGTTAACATTCCATTCACTTTTATCACAATTAAGTAAGATCAGAGCATTGAGGATTTTTTGTGAGTTATGTTTGCCCTTTGAGGTAAGTTCACAAAGAGCTTCACGTTCATCTTTGGTAAGTGTCACAGTGTATCTATTCATAAGTAATCATCTAGGATTCTTTATGAATAATATACAATATAAAATTTACGACATTTTATTGTTGACTCGACACTAGTTATAACTTCTTGTGTTTCAACTTTTTATAAAGTCCCCGAAAACAAAAGCGGAGAAAATATATAAATATGTTATAATTTTCCAGCGTTTTTATAAGGCATCATGAGAGAAATCGAATATATGAATGCGGGTTTTCAGGATTGGCCTTAAAAGCATCCTTCCAGAACAGGCCGAAGCTGCGGCGGAATAAAAACAAGTGAGTAAATAGGCTTCCCGCAAGTTACCAGCGTCCTGATAATAATTTATAGGGATATTCTTCCAGAAAGTGCAACTGTAATAGCTTCCTTCAGAAATGGCGGCGGACCTTTCCACAATTGAAGATAACTATAGTTTCGGACGTAAATATTTACACTTAATTTACTCAAGACTCTACAACCGTGCAAAGCACCTACAACCCGGAATAAAGGAAACGCGGGCATAACTTCTCCGTACTTGCGGTAGTTGACCTTCGTTTGAAGTTAATCAACTAATTTTGGTATTGACTATTAAGCGCATTTGCTAAGGAATCCGTATATCTGAACTGGTATTATAATTCTTGAAGTACAAAATTTTTATTTAAAAAATAAACATGTTTAAATGCGCCAACACTATTTAAATTTTTTTACTTGGCGGCTTTACATAAAGCTATGAAGTACTCAGTAAGACTCTAATAATTATATTAATGTTTTCTGGGAGTTGCCGCAACTACATCTTAAATGTTCAACAGTTAATCAAAATCTCGACATAAATCAATCTTTAAGAAGTTGCCCTAACTTCAATTGTTAAGACGTATAAGGCATAAAAAGCAGGAAATACCTCTCTGAGTTATAAAATAAATACCTTTTTAGACTCTCCAAAAAGAATAGAGATGCCCTGTAAAAGATACGACCTGAAATAGAATTCCATCAGATGGGAACTGTATACAAATATCTAAAGTGCATGTCTTCTTTCCTGAGCTAGGGCTCAGGTCCGCAAGCTTCCAGTCTCGAAAAGGCTTGAATAATACGATTTTCATTTGGCTTCTAATACTTCTGTCCTCATAGTCTTCGGATTTGCTGGAAAAAAGCTGGAAAAGTAGGAGGGAAACGTAATTTCGGAGCTTATCCGGCTTATGTTCTGAGCTGTTTACCTTGTATGGATAAACTGATTTCTGAATTATACAGAGATTACTTTTTTATTGTTGGCTATCCCTTATACACGCATAACATCCTACATATATTTAGATCAAATTGTCCGGCTGAGACTTTTGAAGGTAATGTATAAATTCTAAAAAAGGTTCTTTAAATCTATGAAAGCTATTATCCTTGCAGCAGGAGAAGGGCTGCGCTGCAGACCTCTTACTCTGACTCGTTCAAAAGTAATGCTTCCTATCGCCAACAGGCCCATTCTGGAGCATGTCATAGGTTCGCTTGAAAAAAATGGAATAACCGAGATTATATTGATTGTCGGATATGAAAAAGAACGAATAATGGACTATTTTGAAGACGGGCTGAACTTCGGAGTAAAGATAAAATACGTAGAACAGAAAGCTCAGCTTGGCACCGCACATGCAATCGAACAGGCAAAGAAATTGATCGACCCCGAAGACTCTGAATTTCTAGTGCTGAACGGAGACAACCTTGTGGAACCGAAAACCATAGCGGATCTTCTTAATAATTATGAAGGGGACGCTAGCCTTCTAACAGTAAGGATGGAAGATACGGCAGGTTACGGCGTGGTTCTTAAAGAAAGAAATAGAGTTACAAGGATTTTGGAAAAAAGGCCTGGAGACCTGAGCCGTATTGTAAATACCGGAATTTACATTTTTACACCGCAGGTCTTTGAAACCATCGAAAAGACCCCGATATCCGAAAATGGAGAGTATGCAATAACTGATACTCTGCAGCTTATGATAGACGAGGGAAAAACAGTTACTTCCGTCCCGACAGAATCAAAATGGCTGGATGCTGTACATGCCTGGGATCTGTTAAAAGCAAATGCTATAGTGTTAAATTCCGCCAGGAATCTGAAGCTTGAAGGAGAAGTGGAAGAAGGAGTTGTAATTCGGGGAAAGGTGGCAATAGGGAAAAATACCAGGATTCGTTCGGGAACCTACATTGTAGGTCCTGTCGTCATAGGAGACAATTGCGACATTGGTCCCAATGTTGTTCTCCTGCCCTCCACAACAATAGGAGACAATGTATCGATCAGGTCATTTACCGAGATCCAGAACAGTATAATAATGAACGACTGCAGGATATACTCGCATGGGCAGATCTCCAATTCCATAATCGGAAGCAATAATACAATTGGCTCAGGTTTCTTTGTTGAAGAAAAAGAAGGCATGTCGATCATTATGAATGGAATTCTTCATCGAGCCCCCAAACTCGGTACTATCTTTGGAGACGATAACCGGATCGGAAACAGCGTACTTATGAAAGCTGGAGTAACGGTAGCTGTCGACTGCCAGGTGGAATCTGGGAATACCATATACAGGGACCTGTCCCGTCATTCTGTGGTCCTTTAATCTCAAAATGGGTGAAAAAATGTGTGGAATCGTAGGATATGCAGGGGAGAATTCTGCTGCAGCTGTCATTATAGAATCACTCAAAAAGCTCGAGTACCGCGGATATGACTCTGCTGGTATTACGGTTCTGGGCAGCGGACTCGATACTTACAAATCAGTAGGAAAAATTGTAAACCTCGAAGCCGTACTCCCTAAAGGAATTGGCGGAAACGTAGGAATAGGTCATACCCGCTGGGCAACCCATGGACGGCCAAGCACGGAAAATGCCCACCCGCACAACTCTGGAAATCCATGTAAGATTTCGGTTGTGCATAACGGGATTATCGAAAACTACATGGCATTGAAAGAGCAGCTTACTTCCGAGGGATATCAATTCAAGTCCGAGACAGATACAGAAGTGATCGCACATCTTCTGTACAAGCACATATACGAAAAGCCCGATGGAAAAGAAGCAAAGTGCGAACTCCTTGCCGGCCTCCGGAAAGCCCTGAAGGAAATTGAGGGCTCTTACGCTGTTGCAATTTTAAGTGCTGATGAACCTGGAAAACTCGTGCTTGCCAGGAAAGATAGCCCCCTTGTTATAGGCCTTGGAAAGGGGGAAAACTTTGCCGCATCGGATGTAACTGCTTTTTTGAATTATACGAGAGATGTTATCTTCGTAGACGATTTTGATACAGCAGTTCTGACTCCTTCTGGTGTAGAGATCTTTGACAGAGAGGGAAATGTCAGGGAAAAGAAGATCGAAAAAATAGAATGGGACTTTGAAGCTGCTGAAAAAGCCGGTTACGAACACTTCATGCTTAAAGAGATTCACGAGCAGGTAAGCGCAATTCATAATACCCTCGCAGGCAAGGTTTCGGAGCTTGAAGGAACCATAAATCTCAAAGAACTGAACCTGAGTGAGGAGGAAATAAGGAAACTTTCAAGGGTTCAGATCCTGGCTTGCGGAACTTCCTGGCATGCAGGGCTGCTTGGAAAATACCTTTTTGAGCAGCTGGCAGGAATTCACTGCGACATAGATATCTGCTCGGAGTACAGGTACAGAAGCCCGGTTATGAATGAGGGGACTCTTGCCATTGCAATCACCCAGTCAGGAGAGACTGCAGATACCCTCGCAGCCGTGAGGGAAATCATGTCCTACAACTGCCCTACCCTTGCAATCACAAATGTTGTAGGAAGCACCATTACAAGAGAAGCTAACAGTGTGCTCTATACCAGAGCAGGGCCCGAGATAGGAGTTGCGGCGACCAAGACTTTCAGTACCCAGCTTACACTTCTCTATCTGCTTGCCGTAAAATTTGCCCTCTCCAGAGGCAAACTAAGCCCGAATTATGTTAAAGGGTTCATTACGGACCTCCGGAAAGTGCCGGGCCAGATTCAGCAGATCCTTAACCAGAAAGAAGCAATAAAGGAATGTGCAGAGAATTTTGCTCACTCAAAGAGTTACTTCTTCCTCGGCAGGCACCTGAACTTTCCAATTGCCCTTGAAGGAGCCCTCAAGCTGAAGGAAATTTCATATTTGCATGCAGAGGGTTTTGCCGCAGGCGAGCTTAAGCACGGTCCAATTGCCCTTCTTGAAAAAGGAACGCCTGTGGTTGTCATTGCGACAAAAGGGCAGACTTATGAAAAGGTGCTGAGCAATATAAAAGAAGTAAAAGCAAGGGACGCTATCGTTATCGCAGTGGCCGATAACAAAGACACAGAGATCGGAAAATATGCAGACGTTATCCTCACGGTTCCTCAGAGCAGCGAACTGCTTTCTCCGCTGCTCAGTGTTGTAGTTCTCCAGTTGCTTGCTTACTATACTGCTCTTGCTCGGGGTTGCTCTATTGATAAACCACGCAACCTTGCGAAAAGCGTCACTGTGGAATAATGGAAAAACTGAATATTTATAAATTGAGAACTCGAGAGAATTCGAGAAAATACACTTCAGGAAACTTCGGAGTGGGATATATGAAACTCTTCGGATCTTCAGGAATAAGAGGGATAGCAAACAAAGAAATCACGCCCGAACTTGCACTTAATGTAGGGCTTGTATTGGGAAGCCGGAAAAAGACTGCAGTTATCGGGAGGGACCCAAGAGTTTCGGCCCCGATGATCGAGCATGCCCTGATCGCAGGACTGACCGCAGCAGGCTGTGCTGTTACAGAGATAGGCCTTGTTACCACCCCAACCCTGGCATACGCAGCCAGAGAATACGAATGTGGCGTAATGGTCACAGCCTCCCACAACCCTTCTGAATATGTAGGGATCAAACTCTGGAATCCTGACGGCATGGCTTTTGACTCGGCGCAGCAGGATGAGATTGAAAAAGCTATTGAAGACAAGAGCTTTTCCAGAGTTCCCTGGAACCTGATCGGCAAATTCGAAGAAGACGGGAATGCTATTCGGGCCCATATGAATATGATCAAAAAGTTCGTCGGAAGTTCCAGTCTGAGAATAGTACTGGACTGCGGATGCGGGGCAGGAGGGACGATCAGCCCTTATCTCCTCCAGGAACTGGGCTGTGAGGTAATAACCCTGAATGCCCAGCCTGACGGCCACTTCCCTGCGAGAAATCCGGAGCCGACCGATGAAAACCTTTCCATGCTCAAAAAAGCTGTTGTGGATTTCGGAGCCGATCTGGGAATAGCGCACGATGGTGATGCAGACAGGATGATGGCAGTAGACGAGAAAGGCAATTTCGTGTCAGGAGACGAGTTGCTTGCAATTTTCGGGCTCTTTGAATGCAGAGGCAATAAAGGGACAGTTGTCGTGCCTGTGGACACCTCGATGATGGTTGACGATTTCCTTAAGGGTTCGGAAATTGTGAGGACAAGGGTTGGGGACGTCTATGTCGCAGAAGGCATAAAACAATGCGGAGCTATCTACGGAGGTGAGCCTTCAGGAAGCTGGATTTTCCCGAAGATTTCCTACTGTCCGGACGGGATTTATGCAGCCGCAAGACTTGTTGAGATTGTGAAGGACAAGAAATTAAGTGAGCTTCGAGAAGAGCTTCCCAGATATGCCACAAAAAGAGGGGCTCTCCCCTGTGCAAACGAAAAAAAGGCAGAGTTTATGGAAAAAGTAAAGGTTAAACTCGAGCCCCTGGGAAAAGTCCTTGATATCGATGGCATCCGCGTGGAAATGGAAAATGGCTGGGTACTTGTCCGCCCCTCGGGCACAGAGGCAAAAGTGAGAATTACGGCTGAAGCCCGGAAGAACGTTGATGAGATTTTTGAGATGGCTGAAAAGATAGTAAAGGAGGCGCTTAAATGAAAGCGGTTGTCCTTGTGGCAGGCAAAGGCACAAGGATGGAGCCTCTGACTTCTGGCTGTCCTAAAGTCATGCTCCAGGTCGCAAACAAACCCATACTCGAACATATCCTTAACTCAGCCATACAAGCAGGCATTGAGGGGTTTGTCTTCATCACAGGTTATCTGGAAGAGAAGATCAGAGAGTATTTTGGGGACGGGAGCAGATGGGGAGTAAGCATAGAATACGTGCAGCAGAAGGACCAGTTAGGGACTGCAAATGCAATAGAGTATGCAAGGGGACATGTAGAGGGGGCATTCCTTGTACTTAACGGGGACATGCTTATCGGACAGGAGGACTTAAAAGCCCTGCTTTCAAGGACAGAAGAAGTTGTCATCTGCGTAAAAGAGGTGGAGAACCCTTCTGATTTCGGAGTTATTGAGACCGAAAATAATAAAGTGATCAGGATAATAGAGAAACCTAAAAATCCTCCCACTAACCTTGCAAATGCCGGAATATATCTTTTCAGGCAATCCATATTTGACTTTATTGACAGGACTCAGAAATCGGTGCGAAAGGAATTAGAGATTACGGATTCCATCCAGATGTTGATCGACAGCGGAGCAGCTGTAGGCTACAGCCCCCTTGAAGGCAGGTGGATAGATATAGGATACCCATGGGACCTTCTGAAAGCAAATGAAAGCCTCCTGAAAGACCTTAAGGGTAGGTGCGAAGGCACGGTAGAACCGAATGCAACTATAAAAGGTGAGGTTGTAATTGGAAAAGGCACCCTTATCAGGAACGGTTCTTATATTGAAGGCCCTGTGGTAATAGGAGAAAATTGCGATATAGGGCCTAACTGCTTCATCCGCCCTTACACTGCAATCGGGAACCATGCCAGGGTAGGAAATGCCGTGGAAATCAAGAATTCAATTATTATGCAAGATACCCATGTGGGACACCTGAGTTATGTAGGGGACAGCATCATCGGGAGCCGCTGTAATTTCGGGGCGGGCACGAAAGTTGCAAACCTCCGGCATGACGGGAAAAATATAAAAGTAATGATGAAAGGGAGGATTCTTGACTCGGGCAGAAGAAAACTCGGAGTGATTATGGGGGATGACGTGCATACCGGTATCAATACAAGTATAAATATCGGTGTGATAATGGAAAAGGGAAGATCTACGCATCCCGGAGAGGTTGTCAAGCATTGATCCTGACATTGAAATTCTGAAAAAAATAAGGTAAGAACCCTTTCCCCGAAAAATAAGAAGGGAAGGGCATTTCAAATTAAATCTTTTTTATTGAGTTCATGAATAAAGATGCTTTAAAGTCCAGAGCACGGTGTCCCGGAAGAACCCTTCAGTCTCAACCTTTAAAGAGCCGTCATTCATGTTTTTTACGGCTTCCTTTAAGGGCTCTTTCGAATCAAGCACTTTTCTTACGGTTTTCTCATCAGTTTCCACTTTTATGGAAGGCCCAAACTTTGAGTTCGGATCGTTAGGAGTGTCATATCTGTAAAAATCCCCTATTTTTCCTCCTCTCATTAGTAAAGTCACGTAAAGCATCTCACCGTTCTCAAGTTTAATTTTCCCGGCAATTTCCTCACTTGCTACAAGCCTCTTGAGGATTGCGGGAACTTTATCGAAATTCTGGTTATAAAGCTCGGCTTTTGCACTCAGTTCTGTAAAGAGATCATTCTCAGCGGTAGAATTCTTAAGGGCTTCAAATAGGTCGGCTTTCTGGATATCGCCTGCATTTGAGGCTGCACCTGCCATCGGGGCAAACAAAAGCATAACGAGAAGGAAAAAACTCAAAGCCTTGATTTTGATGCAAGGAACCATAATTGAGAATAAGAAGCAGGAATATAAAAAAGTTATCGATACGGGTTAAACCCAAAACAGGACAAAATTAAAGGAATTAAATCAGATGAAAATTAAAAGCTAAGTAAAAAAATAAAAATAAAAATTTACCGGCGCAGTATTTACGGAACGGTAAATTATCAAAGTTTGAGAGAGGGCCTGAACACCTCGGAACAGTATTTGTCGAAGACCTGATCTTCAATCTGTTCAAATATTTTTTTGTATTCTTTTGACTTCGGATCGTGCTTGCTCATAGTTTTCTTGACTTCAGCGTTCATCTTATCAAGAGTTTTCTGGTCGAAACCTTCCGTGTTCTCCATAGTAAACATAAAAATCATGCTCTGAAACTACATTATCTAGTACTGAGATTCTTAAGTCGTTAGTCTGCTATATTACCAACGTAACATTACTGTACAATTTTAGGAATTGATACATAAATATATTAGCCAGGTAATTTACCAGACATTAGCCATAAATTTTCAAACGATGCTTGAAAATAATCTTAATTCAATAATTGAGAGTTTTATATTATTTATCTAATATATTAGCTTTCTCTTTCAAATCAGACCTTCATGCGCATCACAAAGGGCCACAATCTTAAAATTCCAACATTAGAACCTTTAGAAAACCTGTTATTTTACATAACCGGTGATTCAAGCATATTTCAAATAATAAATCATTTATCTGTCTACTCATACAAATATTTTACACTTACATAACTATTTTACACCCATATAAATATTTTGCACTCATATAATGTCTCTCAGGACATATACACTGGTAAATTGAATATCTGAATATATAATAATTACCTGAGGCCCTGAGAACAGACCTGACAGATGGCTGCCTCTAGAATGCCTTGATAGCAATGTTTCAGAAGGTCATTTTCTTAGCTCCACGAATAAGGTGAGCCTTTCGCAGTCGAATATCCTGATTGGTTTATAGGGTTAATTTTATTAGCTCTTCGGATTACTATAGTGGTATAGAAAAGTATTCGAGTTGATTAAAAAGTATTCGAGTTGATTACAAAGTGCGACCAGTCTCACAAAGAGTGAACGCGAAAAAGACTCATGAAAACAATACCGAGTTTGTGAAGTCTACTTCCGAGCTTCTTATTCTGAAGCCTGAAGGTTATCCGTTAAGCGGCATGATGGACGAATATCCTGTTATTGAAAATAGGGATGTTTTTGAATTCTATGCTAGGGAACAGTGGAATGGGTGTGTTGCCCGCAAAGGAGATTATCTCTTTGACCGACGGATGTTTCCGGATTTTGCTTACCGAATTATAGATGTGGAACCTGCAGAATCCATGATAGGAAACTCAACCTCAATTATCGTAACTGAGGAGGAAAACGGCCTTCCCTCGTCTACGGAAATAAAGAGCAGCGTTATGTTTGAAGACGTAGTCGGGCAGGAACTTGCAAAGCAAAAGTGCAGGCTGATCGAACGCTTCCTCGAAGAGCCCGAACGTTTCGGGAAATGGGCACCAAGAAATATTCTCTTTTACGGGCCCTCAGGCACCGGAAAAACAATGCTTGCAAAAGCCCTTGCAAACAAAACCGATGTGCCCATCATTCCTGTAAAAGCCACCCAGCTTATAGGGGAATTCGTGGGGGATGGAGCCCGCCAGATCCACCAGCTCTACGACCGGGCAGAAGAAATGGCTCCATGTATCATTTTCATTGACGAACTTGATGCCATAGCCCTGGACAGGAAATTCCAGGAGTTAAGAGGAGACGTAAGTGAGATCGTAAACGCTCTTCTGACCGAAATGGATGGTATAGTGGAACGCGATGGAGTATGTACTATCTGCTCCACAAACCGGATTCATTCCCTGGACTCTGCTGTAAGAAGCAGGTTTGAAGAAGAGATCGAATTTGTTCTCCCTGGAGAAGAAGAGGTTCTCAGGATATTCGAATCAAATGTGAAAACCTTCCCCTTGCCTGTAGAAGACTACGATTTCCAGGCTCTTGCAAATAAAACAAAAGGACTTTCGGGCAGGGACCTTGTGGAAAAGATTTTGAAGACAGCCCTCCACCAGGCAATTATCGAAGACAGGGAAATAGTAACAGGTAAGGATTTCGAAAAAGCCCTTGCAAAACTTGGCAAAACAGGACTCCCTCAAGATCCTTCTGAACTCTATGTTTAAGCTGTAAAAACCAGATATAAATTGATATTTTTCCAGAATATACACATACTCGCATTCCGTCCTCATTTTCCGCGTTGTGTATATTCTGGCTTTCTGCACACAGGTGAGCTTAGAAAAAAGTTCCCTATTGCTGTAGAGCCGAGCCTTCTGGAGAAGCAAGCCAGAGCGCAATCCACCTAATAAAGAAAAGCAGGGCTCTTCGTTGTTTTGCATGGGTTAATTATAATTTCCCAGTTGGAAAGCGACCACGCTAAAGAGATAAACATCAATCTTATGGAAAAGTTTATGATTAGAAGCTGGATGACGACCGTTAATAAAATCATTTACGAAGCAGTTGGTTGTGGAAATTTGTACCGGTAAAGCTGTCAACTGGTGGAAGCTGTTAAGGATAATTAAATCCTTACTCAGTTTCCAGGTGTCTTTTACTCTGCTGTGGGATAATCAAACATTTCTCTAAAAAAGCGGACTTGCATATCCTGCTCATAATAAGAAGCTATTTCGCAAGAGCATACATGCAGTAATCAAAGAATAAACGTACATGGCGCGGAAAATAAGGTGCAGAAAGCAGGTATGTGAATGTTCTGAAAAATATCAACCTATTACTGATGGGCCACCTACGTTTGTTTACTCAAAATAAATAGAGATTAAGAAAAATATTAAATTGAAGGCCTCTCAAAATATACACTTCTTAATGAGGAAGCACCTGGTTCTTAAAGCACTAATTTTAAAAGTGTCGTGCTTTCACATGCCTTTCTTCTTTCCCTGAAAAACCGGGAATAGTTTTATGTATAAAAATCGTTATTGTCTAACAGAAATGTATTTGAATAAGGTCTTAATGAGATACGAACTAAGCATTAAAAGGGATTCCCATGAATGATATACGTGAAGTCGACCGGTTTGAGTGTAGAGTTATAAACGTAATCCAGAACCTGGTCTGGAAAGGTATAACAGTAGAAGAAAACGGTACTAAAGGCAGGGTATACTTCGGAAGAGTGAATGGCGAACTCAATATTAGCCACGGCGACACTCTCTATTTAGGTATCAAGCCTGTCTATGAGGTAGAAGACAAAACAATGAGAGTTACACTCTACGATGCCGAAGACAAAAAGCTGGATTGGACTCTTGTTTGAGTTAATCCGATTCTATTATAATGCAGATTAATAATGCAGATTAATAATGCAGAGATTAATAATGCAGATTATTTCTGCTACCTATTCTTTTCTGCTGCAATTTTCAGGTAGAAGATCTCAATAACTTCTATAACTCTCTTTAAGGGAGTTCTGAATTTTTAGAATCCTCTTTGAAAGCTTCTTTTTCAGAATAGTCCGTCTCTTCTTTTTATATCTAAATCAAAAGGCTCATTCCTTCCTGTACGGGATTTCAATTTCCATCAGGTCTTCGGCTACAATCACGTCTTCAAATATTTCTTTCGAATCTGTCAGGATGGGCTCAGCATCATCTGTATAACGAGAACTAATATGGGTAAGGATCAGTTTCCTGACCCCGGCTTCTTTTGCGAGGGCTGCAACTTCCCCTGCGGTCGAATGTTTAGACTCTTCCGCCCAGTCTGCCATCTCGTTGGCAAAGCTGCCGTCATGAATCAGCACATCTGCACCCCTGCTGGCTTCGAGGACGGACTCGCAGGGCCTGGTATCCCCGCTATATACAACAGTCCTTCCAGGCCTCAGGGCTCCCATTACATCTTCGGGTTTTACGAGTATTCCATTCACTTCTACAGGGTTTCCTTTTTGAAGTTTTGCGAAAAGAGGACCAGGCGGAATGCCCAGTTCGACTGCTCTTTCCCTGTTGAAACGCCCTGGGCGAGGATTTTCTACAAGGGCATATCCGAGACTCGGAATACTGTGTTCGGTCTTTAAAGCCCGGATTACATAATCGTCTCCTTCCACAATATCTCCGGGATTCAGCTGGACGCCCCGAACCTCGTATTTAAGGTTGAAATAGCCAAGAGCTTTAAAGAGTTCAGTAAATTCTCCTGTTCCCTCCGGGCCGTAGATCATAAGAGGCTCTTTTCTGCCCATGAAAGACATTGTCTGGATCAGGCCAGGAATTCCCAGGAAATGGTCCGCATGGAAATGACTGACAAAAATAGAGGACAGGCTCATCATCCCTGTCTTTGCCCGCATCATCTGCTGCTGGGTGCCTTCTCCGCAGTCAAACAGGATAAGCTCTCCTTCCCGGTTGACCATTACCGCGGATGGATTTCTGTTGCGGGTAGGCAAAGAGCCTCCAGTACCAAGAAAAATTATGCGAAGCATACTGAACTCACTAATACTCAAGAGGTATTTATTGATTACCACCCGAAAAGCACAGGAGAAACCCATCATGAATTCAAGCTGTTTAACTTGAACCTCCGCCTTCAGAAAGATGTTTGTGTCAGCATATGTATCAAACTTCCAATGTCCAGATCCTCCCATAGTTGCTGGGAACGATAAGCTGCAATTCCTCCCCCGCAGAAACTACCTTTAAATTATCCTGGCCGTGAAGTTCTTCCCTGTAATTGCCTCCAGATGGGAACTTGAAAGGCACCACCTGATCCACGTCTCCGAAGTTTAATGCTACCAGGCTGAAAACTTTCCCATGTGTCCGGGAAAACAGCATGACATGCCGGGACTGATATTGAGAATAATCGTTGTAAAAGAAATGATCTCCTCTGGTAAACTGAGGGTTATTTCTTCGAATCTTAACCAGTTTCCTGACGAGGTGGATCAGGGGCATGCCTTCAGAAGTGTAAAAATAATCCCAGCGCACAGGTCTGTACAAAAGCACTCTTCCCCACCCTTCCTGGGGAAGCCAGTAATTTTCTCCGAATTCCTGCCCCTGCCATAACATGGGAATGCCCTTTGCTGTGAACATGCCTATAAGGTAAGGCTGTACCTTATACCAGAGGGCGCGATCGCCTTCCTTCAAAAGTTCATTATCACTGGCAGTTGTTCCAAAATTACAGATAAACCGGGAATGATCGTGGTTTTCTATATATTGGAGTGCAGTTTTTGTGATATTATCCCCGTTGTTCTGAACTTCTGCCGGCGGAAAATTAATTAGACCAAAAAGACAGCCTAAGTCAGTCAACTTGCCAGGATTACCAGCTACTTCCCTGGCCACATTCAGGGTTCCGTTTTGCCAGGTGCAGTTACTGTAGGTTTTATTCAGGATTTCTACAGGTTTTTCAAGCTGTTCGGCACACTGGATGAGATTTATGGACTTGCCGTTAAAAAACCGTTGCCAGTGATCGGGAGAACCTTTTTTTGCTTTGACCAGATGGTACGTATCCTTTACCAGTTTCGTGTAGCCATTTTCTGAATCTTCCAGCCAGTACCCGGGCACGTAGTCATATCTAAAACCGTCTATATGATAACAGTCAAGCCAGTGGTTGTTGACTGTCAAAAAGAAGTCGCTGGTAAATTTATGGTTGAAGTCCGTACTTATCCCATATTCATTTTTAGCGAACGGACCCATAAAGGGGTTTTTATCTTGAGGGTATTCAAGTTTATTGTAAACATAGTAATACGGAAAAAGTTCACTGGTGTGGGCATAGACGGAATCCACTATGACTGCGAGGTCTCTCTGGTGGGCCTCATCAATCAACTTTTGCATGTCCTTGCTATTTCCGAAACGTTCATCCACACCGAAATACCCGATTGGCTCAAACCCCCAGTCCACCCTCTTCTCAACGTTGGAAAGAGGCATCAGCTCTATACAATTTATTCCAAGATCTGCAAGGTAATCCAGGTGGCCAATCGTTCCCTCTATATCAGCCGCAAACTCATTGATCATGAGTTCGTAGAGGACAATATCATTTATTGAAGGTGTTTTCCATGCCAGCTCATGTTTGTCCCATTCATAATGTTCGTACCCCAGGGTGAAAGCGGATAATTTTCCTACCCCGAATTCTCTAGCAAAGGGATCGATAATCCAGTCAATAGGATCTTGTTTGTTTGAGTTTTTAAGACAATATCGATAGACATATTTTCCGGGGGTCCCCCATGCAGAATCTGGTTCTGGCTTATCTTTAGATTCGATATTTATTGTTCTAGACCAGTAATCCCCATATTCGAGGTCCTCTGAATGTTCCATTTCAAAGTTCTTGGGTGGTATATCCTGAAGGAACTGATCCTTTTCATGAATAACCTTCACCCATAGCTTATTTCCCCATTTTTTCGAGATTCCTGGTAAAAAAATCCCGAAATTTATTACCCCGGAATTCTGTTCATCTTCCCAGGCTCCAAGCTTATGGAGCGGCAGAAGTTCAAGTTCGCTCAATATTTCCCACTCCCAATTTATTTTGGAATTCTTGCTCACATGTCGGAGCTCCGATGAATACCAAATTATATGCATACCAAATATATTTCAGTATATTTAATAAAAATACAAATATATAATTGCATCTAAGAAATCCATATAACTTTCGAAACAGGATTTCTGAAAAATGCTCCTGATAAAATGCACCTGATAATATACTCACGAACTTCCAGATTCTCAGCTAATGAAAACCAAAAGACTGGAAATTTTCAGATTGTAAAAATAAAAAGAATACAGAGGGTTTGGATTTACAGAGTGCAAACACAAATGCACAACTTTTGGCTCTATTTTCAGCATATTATATATTCTAAAAACTCGTTAACCTTCTCCAGATTACACATTTCTATCCAAAAATCATAAAGGAACCTCTTCACATGTCAGGAAATTACGGAAAAGTTTACCTTGTGGGTTCGGGTCCCGGAGACCCCGAACTCCTTACCCTGAAAGCCCGCCGGCTCATAGACAGTGCAGAAGTCATCGTCTTCGACCAGCTTCCGGGAAAAGCTATCCTGGGATCCATGCCGGAAAATGCGGAAAAAATCGATGTTGGGAAATATGCTGGCAACCACACGATGACCCAGTCCGAAATCAATGAAGTGCTTGTGCAGAAAGCAAAAGAAGGCAAGAATGTGGTCCGGCTGAAAGGTGGGGACCCCTATGTATTCGGAAGGGGAGGCGAAGAAGCCGAGGTGCTTGTAGCAGAAGGCATCGAATTCGAAATCGTGCCAGGGATAACTTCTGCAATTGCAGTGCCTGCTTATGCGGGAATTCCGGTAACCCACAGGGAAAGCACATCTATGGTCACTTTCATAACCGGACACGAGGACCCCACAAAGGAGGAGAGCGGACTTGATTGGGAGACCCTGGCAAAATTCGAGGGAACTCTTGTGATCTTTATGGGCGTAAAGATGCTCAGGCGAAATACCGAAGAGCTCATGAAGCACGGCAAGAATCCAAAAACCCCGGTTGCGGTCATAGAGAAAGGAACCCGGCCTGACCAGCGGGTAACAGTAGGAACCCTTGAAAACATTGCCAACCTGGCAGAAGAGCGAAAAGTGAAGGCTCCTGCCATCACAGTCGTAGGAGACGTGGTCAATCTTCATAACATCCTTGGGGAGCAGCACACAGGGACTGAATTTTAACGGACGCGAAGGGATCAGGATATGACAGGAGAACAGAAGAAGGCAAAAACACCAGTCCTTGCAATTATGAGGCCTGAAAGTTACAGGGAAAAATCGGAGGCACTTGCCCGGGATTATGGTTTTAAACCAATATATGTCCCTATGATAAAGCTTGAGGGCATGAAAGATGAAGGTTTTGAGCCCTTCGTACAGAGAGTCCTTGCCGGAACGTCTAACTACGTTGTCTTTACCAGCGCAAACGGAATAACTTTTACCCTGGACAAACTCTCTGAAACTGAAAAAGAAAACTTTATCACAGCGCTGAATAAAAGCAGGGTAATCGCAATTGGTCCTAATACGGAAAAAGAACTCATAAAAATAGGAATTGACAACCCCTTTTTGCCAGGGGACTACAGCTCCGAGGGAATTGTAGAGGCTCTCTGCCCCGAAGTAAATGGGAAAACAGTGGACCTTGCAAGGAGCGCCTTTGGAGCCAAAGTCTTGATAGAAGGGCTCGAAAGATGCGGAGCTACAGTTTATGAGACTCATGTGTATACTCTCAGTATTCCCGAGGGAGCTATTCAAAAAGAGCTGATAGAACGCACCCTTGCAGGGGAAGTGGACGCTTTTGCCTTTACAAGTTCAATGATGGTTAAAGGCTTTATGAAACATGCGGAACAGCTGGGAGCAGGAGAAACCATAAAAGAGACCCTTAACAGGGCAGTTGTAGGTGCAATAGGAACTCCGACAGGAAATACCCTGAAGAAACATGGAGTCAATGCAAACGTAATTCCCGACGAGTTCACTTTCGAAGCGCTATTAAAAGCCATGAAAAACCGGCTTTGAGGAATTGCGCTGAAAGACTTTCCCTGAAGAGATCACTGGCGTTTAACTGGATTTGTTTTAAGAACCGATAAAAACCGATAAAGGCCAATAAAACCGATAAATAAAAGCCTGCCCTGAAAAATCGGTTCAAAAAACAATACTTAAGATTTTGAAAAACAATTTTAAACTTGAAGGATCGACATGATAGGTATTTCAAAACTCTACTGCGGAACCGTGGAACCTTCTGACGCCCTCCGCTATGGAAGGGAATCAAAGAAGCTTCCCTCTCACCTGCTGCAGTTTTCAAAAGACAAAAAACCTGTGGTAGTCTGGAACATGACCCGCCGCTGCAACCTGAAATGCGTCCATTGTTATGCCCAGGCAAAGGATATGGAATTTGAAAACGAGCTTTCTACCGGGGAAGGCAAGGCTCTTATCGATGACCTTGCAAATTTTGGAAGTCCTGTAATCCTTTTTTCCGGAGGGGAACCGACCCTGAGAAAAGACCTTCCCGAACTTGCTGCCTATGCCCGGGAAAAAGGGCTGAGAGCGGTAATTTCTACAAACGGGACGCTCATAGACCGGGACATGGCAAAAAAGTTAAAGGACGTTGGGCTCTCTTACGTGGGAGTTTCCCTGGACGGGATAAGGGAGACAAATGACAGATTCCGGGGGATGAAGGGAGCATTCGATGCAGCTCTCAGGGGCCTCCACAATTGCCAGGAAGAAGGCATAAAGGTGGGCTTGCGTTTTACCATCAATAAGCAAAACGTCAAAGATATTCCTGCAATCTTTGACCTTCTTGAAGAAGATAAAATTCCGAGAATATGTTTCTATCACCTGGTTTATGCAGGCAGGGGTTCGGAAATGGTAAGTGAAGATCTCTCCCTCGAGGAATCCAGGCAGGCTGTAGACCTGATACTCGAGAGGACAAGAAGACTTCACGAAAAAGGTTTCCCTGCAGAAGTCCTGACCGTGGACAACCACTGCGACGGCCCCTACCTGTATATGAAACTTCTTGAGGAAAATCCGGAAAGGGCTGCAGAGGTATTCGAACTCCTCTCCATGAACCAGGGAAACTCTTCAGGAATCGGGATAGGATGCGTATCCTGGGACGGCTCGGTACATGCTGATCAGTTCTGGAGACATCACTCCTTTGGAAATATACGGGAACGTCCGTTCAGTGAAATCTGGACCGACGAGAGTGACGAGCTTATGGCAGGGCTCAAAAACCGCAAATCCCTTATCAAGGCCCACGGAGATCGCTGTGCCAGATGCAAATGGTTAGACGTTTGCAACGGGAATTTTAGGGTGCGAGCCGAAGCCGTATACGGAGATGCCTGGGCAGACGATCCTGCCTGTTACCTTACGAAAGAAGAAATCGGGTATTATGAGGCCTGAAACTTTTTCAGGCTTTGTTTAATTTTAGTCCTCTCGATTTTCAGTTTTATTTTTTTATTTATCTTCTTATTTATATATCAGTTTGTTTTTTTCACTTTACTGATTCTGTTTTCATTCAGGTCTGATTCTGTTTTCATCCAGGTCATAACTTCAGGATTTTCTTTTATAAATATCCCTTTATCCACGCCGAATGAATATTTTAAGGGGAAAAAGAGTCGATAATGAAAAAAAAGTGAGTTGAGGGGGATAAATACATGAAACTAATCCTTTTACTTCTGATCTTTTGTGTTATTTTTGCTATTAATTCAGGTTGTGTTTCAGAAAGGAAGGGACCAGGAACCTATGACAACCAGACTGAAAATCTCTCTTACCAGGGAAAATCACTGACTCCTATTACGGAACAGCGAAATAATGCAATTAAGGGGACTCAGTATATTGACAGGGATAGCTACAGGCTGCAGGTCAATGGGCTTGTGGAAAACCCTCTAAACCTTACTTATGAAGAAATAACCGGATTACCTCAGACTTCGAAAGTCGTGGACCTGAACTGTGTGGAAGGCTGGAGCTTTACTGCAAAATGGACTGGAGTGAAAATGGCTGACCTTTTTGAAGAAGTCGGAGCTATGGAAAAGGCCACAACGGTTATTTTTTATAGTGCGGATGGGTATTCTACCTCTCTCGATAAAGATTACCTGTTAGAAAAAGACATCATCCTCGCATACAGGCTCAATGATGTGACCCTGCCTCCTGAGAGAGGTTTTCCTCTTCAGCTTGTAGCCGAAGGCAAATATGGGTACAAATGGGCGAAGTGGATTGTAAAAATTGAACTCCGCGACTCGCCTTACAGGGGATACTGGGAGGAAAGAGGATACAACAATAGAGCTGATGTCGGCGGGCCTGAATTTGAGATACGGGGATAAGCTCCTTACAGTTAAACACCAATAACAATATAATATATCCAATCTATAGTATACTGCTGCCAGTATTGTAGAATCAAAACGTAAAATTAAAACGTAAAATTGGCGGTTACTTTATTACAATATTAACTCAAGATGAAAGATATGCTGCGGAGCAGAATATACAATTGTGGGAGTATTTCTGGAAAATGGGGGTAATTTGAGGTGGCATTTCGCCATGTTAATACTTTAAGCCCAGGGGATCCTTTCAGGGACTGGCTTGTTGAAGAAGTCGTGGGGTACCGGCTTCAGAATAAGCAATGTTCGGTTAATGTTTTTAAATACAACTCTTCTCACACTGTCTGCAGATATCAGTTCAAGGGCGAACACTTCAGCGTAATGGCAAAATTTTTTGCCGAACCTACCGGACGGCTGAAAGATTACAATCCCTACAAAGGCATGATGAATGAGTACCGGAACCTGAAAAAGGCGGCTTCCGTAATAAATGTTGCAAAGCCCCTTGCAATCAATAAGAAGTTCAATTGTGTCCTTGTAACTGAATATATACCTGGTAAATCTCTGAGCTGGTACTTCCAGCATGAAGAAAGACTCTACGAGAGGCTTGCTGCAGTTGCGCACATGCTCAGAAGGCTCCACGACAATACGAAGTCCTCCTACAATAAGGAAAATGAATTCCGAAACTATCATGAAGTGCTGGACCATCTGAAACTGGATCATGACACAAGAGAGAATTTCAATAAGCTGCTTGGACAATGGTGGTACAGTCCCTTGCTCGACAGGGAATACGGTTGTATGGTTCACAGGGATGTTACCCCGTCTAATTATATATTTTGCAAAGGTAAGCCGTATGCACTCGATTTTGAAAGCTCCTGGTTCCAGGCGCACCCTGTAAGAGATCTCGGGATTCTCAGTGCAGAACTTAAAAATGAGTTCGAATTGCATAAAGGGGGAGGCTGGAAGGCCGAACCGTATATAGGGAACTTTCTCTGGGAGTACAGCAGGGATGAAAAGGATTTTACCTCTGTTACCAGAGTTTTGCCTTTTTTCATGAGTATAGGACTTCTCCGTTCGGCGAGGCTTCACCAGAGCAACTATAGAAATTATCTTATCAAAGAAGCAAGTGAATGCTTAAAAGCAATTAATTAAAGGTAAAAGGCAATTAAAGGTAGCAATTAAAGGTAATCAAGTAAAGGTAATCAAGTAAAGGGGATATTGGAGGCAAGAGCATGTCGGAGAATTATGAACCTGAAACAGGAAAAGGTAAGGTCACATTTCTGAGTCATTCTCCCGTAAAGGGGGAGGAGGCGTTTGAGAGCTGCCATATAAAAGGAGTTATCTTTGACTGTTACCAGACCCTTATTGATATCCACACTGAGGAACATAATCTGGAAACATATGAGGTCGTAAGCGCATGGCTTGCCTATGAGGGGGTAAAAATAGAGCCGAAAAGACTGTGGGACACTTACATGTTTAAAGTAAGGGGTATAATGGAGCATTCCGGGGAAATATATCCTGAAGTCAGGGTAGAGGAAATTTTTGCAGAGATCTGCAAGGAAAATTCGATCTGGATTATCGACGAAGAAAGCCTCGGAGTAGAAGCATCAAGGGTTTTTCGGGCAGCATCTACACGGAAACTCCGTCTCTTCCCTCAAAGCATAAGATTAATTGAACATTATATAAACGTGCCCAAGTGCATAATCTCCAACGGGCAGAGAGTCTTTTCCGAACTGGAACTCAGGTTCCTGGGACTGTATGATTATTTCGATTTCGTGATCTTTTCATCGGATGTGGGGTACAAGAAACCTGACCTCAGGCTTTTTATGGCTGCGCTCAAAAGAATGGGCCTTGAATTCGAACCCAAATGTGTCATGTCAATAGGAGATTCTTACGAAAACGAGATAATACCTGCGAGAAAGCTTGGAATGCGCTCCATGCATATTGAGGAAGCATGGAAACAGTTAGGTCTGACGGATTGATTGCCATAAAACGGATTATTTCTTCTTTTTTCGTTTTTAATAAACGCAAATCCAGGATATTTACGTTATTTATTTTAGCAAATTTAGAATATTTGTATTCTTTTTTTAAGAATTTTTTCCTAATCTTTGTAGTTTTTCTGGAATAATCAAAGTTTGTGATTTTTTTTCAGCTCTGGCTGATATTAAAAGAATCTTATATAGAAATGGAAACTATATACTGATATTTATGAACAATATAGGTATTTGCATAAAACCTATATATCAAGAGATTAATCTCAATAGTAATCGCAGAATAGTATAGCAAAAAATCGAAAATTTATAAAGGTTTCGAAAAATAAAAAGAGGATCCCTATGCTCCAAAACGGAAAAATTAAAGGCTTAATCTTTGACTGTTATAAAACTCTCATCGATATCAAAACTGATGAAGGAAGCAAGGAAACAAACGAAAGGGTAAGCAAATGGCTGCTTTACCAGGGAGTGAGGATAGAACCCGACCGGCTCAGGGAAGCATACAGGTGGAAGGTCATAGGCAGGTTGGGCAATTCAGGCCAGCAGCACCCGGATATTCGTATAGAAGAAATTTTTGCAGAGATCTGTGCCGAAAATGCGTTTAGAGAAATCGATCCCTACTGGCTCGGGATTGAAACGGCCAAGGTATTCAGAACCGCATCTTTAAGAAAACTCGAGGCCTACCCTCAAAGTCTGCGCCTGCTTGAAAAATATAGACATATTCCGAAGTGCATTGTCTCCAATGCTCAGAGAGTTTTTACGGAACAGGAACTGCTCTTCCTGGGCCTGTATGACCGCTTTAATTTCACGATTATGTCTTCGGACCACTGTATCAAGAAACCTGATACTCGTCTCTTCAAGCTGGCTCTTGACCGGCTTGGGCTTGAACCCTGGGAAGTGCTCTCTATCGGCGATACGCCCGAGAACGATATTTACCCGCCCCAGAGCCTGGGAATGAATGCAATGCACATCCGCGAGGCATGGAAGTATTCATGAAAAGGGGAGAGAAAAGGGTAGCTATCAGGCAGTAAAAAGTAAGAAATCAATTTTTTCCAGGCTGAATCTAAGTTGAACTTCACTTTTATACCGTTCTCTTAGACTGAGAGTATGTCTATTCCTCTCAATACTTCTCCACATTTTTCTTAATAATTGTTCTCTTCTGACAACATGCATCTTCTGACAACATGAGATCATCATTAAACTGATTATAAAATTCTTATTCCTTCAAGTCGGTTCTGCGGATAAAAGTGCAATCAATGAAAGCCAGATGTATATTCCTGATAGACATTGGATAGTCATTGAACGGTAAGAGATTTCCACTTCATTCAAAACCAGATATATTTAAATAATCGCAAGCACTCTAAAACCCCAAGAAATTCTTATACTATTTTCCAATCATGGAGTGTCTTTATGACAGAATCGGAAATTCCAAAAGAATATAATGCAAATGAGGTTGAGGAAAAGTGGATGGAGAAGTGGAACCTCTCCATGTACCACTTCAATTGGGGAGAAGATACCCGACCCCAATATATTATCGACACCCCACCCCCTTACCCTACAGGCAATTTTCACATCGGAAATGCGCTTAACTGGTGCTATATTGACTTTGTTGCCCGATACAAACGCATGCGCGGGTACAATGTGATGTTCCCCCAGGGCTGGGACTGTCATGGCCTGCCAACCGAAGTCAAGGTTGAAGAAACTCACGGGATAACGAAAAACCAGGTCTCTCGTGCAGAGTTTCGGAAAATGTGCAGGGAACTGACTGCAGGAAATATCGATAAGATGCGCAAAACAATGCTGCGCCTGGGCTTTTCGGTGGACTGGAGCAACGAATTCGTTACCATGGAGCCCTCATACTTTGTAAAAACACAGAAGTCTTTTGTCAGAATGTACAATGATGGGTACATCTATCACGAGGACCATCCTGTCAACTGGTGCCCCCGCTGTGAAACCGCCATTGCTTTTGCAGAAGTCGAATATGATGCCGGGGAAACGAAACTTAATTTCGTCCACTTCGACAAGGTAGATATCGCAACCACAAGGCCAGAACTGATTGCAGCCTGCGTCGCAGTGGCAGTCAACCCTAAAGATGAGCGTTACAGCCAGTATATCGGCAAGGAGATTATAGTGCCCATCTTCGGGCAAAAAGTTACTCTGATCGCTGACGAAGCCGTTGAGCCTGAATTCGGTACAGGCGCTGTGATGATCTGTACTTTCGGGGACAAGCAGGACATACGCTGGTGGATGAAATACGGGCTGCCCCTTGTAAAAGCAATTGATAAACAGGGCAAGATGACAGAAGCGGCAGGCAAGTACGAAGGCACGAGCATTACCGAATGCAGAGAAGCTGTCATTTCTGACCTCAAAGCCGCAGGTTTCCTTTATGACCAGAAGCCCCTGGAGCAGAATGTCGGGCTATGCTGGCGCTGTGACACCCCCATAGAGACCCTTTCCGGGCCCCAGTGGTTCGTAAAGATCGACCATCAGGGCATCCTGAAAGCTGCAGACGAAATTAACTGGTATCCTGAGTATATGAAAGTCAGGCTCCAGAACTGGACAAACACTATGGAATGGGACTGGTGCATTTCCCGGCAGAGAATCTTTGCAACCCCTATTCCTATCTGGTACTGCAAACAGTGCGGGGAAGTCATGATCGCAGAAGAGAGCTGGCTTCCGATTGACCCAAATGAGGCAGCCCCGAAGAAAGCCTGTGCCTGCGGTTCAACTGATTTTGAACCTGAAACAGATGTGCTGGACACCTGGATGGACTCCTCGATTACGGCATTGCATGTCACTGGCTGGGAAAGCGAGCACGAACTCCGCCTGCCTGCACAGATCCGTCCCCAGGGCCATGACATCATCAGAACCTGGTCTTTCTATACGATCCTGCGGAGCCTGGCCATTGAAGGCAAGAAACCCTGGGATTCTATAATGGTCAACGGCATGGTGCTCGGGCCTGACGGGCATAAGATGAGCAAGTCCCTTGGAAACGTTATTTCCCCCGAAGAAGTAACCATACAGCACAGTGCTGATGCTTTCAGGCAGTGGGGTGCAGTTGGCGGCTCCACAGGTTCGGACGTAATGTTCCGCTGGAAGGATGTAGTTTCAGCTTCTCGTTTCCTCCAGAAGATGTGGAGCATCTACCGCTTCTCAATGTCTCACCTGAAGGGCTTCGAGCCTGAAGATGTTGAAAAATTCCCGACTGATTCTCTCCTTACAATTGACAGGTGGCTCCTGAGCAAGCTTAACAGGCTTGTGGACACTGCCACGAAAGATCTTGACAGGTACCAGTTTGATTCGACTTTCAAGGCCATAAGAGGTTTCGCCTGGGAAATCCTTGCTGATAACTATCTGGAACTTGTAAAAGGCAGGCTTTACGGTGATGAGCCTGAAGGCAGGAGAGCAGCCCAGTATGTTCTCTACAGAACAATAAAAACTCTCTCGCTTCTGCTTGCTCCTTTCACACCTTTCTTTGCGGAAGAGGCGTATTCCAGGTTTAGCGATGAAAGCGTCCATACACAGGCCTGGCCGGCAGTCGATGAAAGCTTCATAAGCGAAGAAGCCGAAGCCGCAGGGGAACTGATCAAGGACATCACAGGTGAAGTCCGCAGGTACAAGTCTGACCTGGGAATGGCCCTTAATGCTCCCCTGAAAAAGATCGAGATCTACAGTGCAGATATCGATACAGGGGATGTAGCAGGCGCCACGAACTCGGAAGTTGAGTTGATGAAAGGTGCTCCTTCCTTTGAATATGTGCCCGTGGAAGTTAAACCAAATATGGGCATTCTCGGACCCCGCTTCAGGAAAGATGCAGGCGCTGTTGTAAAAGCTCTCAAGGCAGAAGGCCCTGCTGCTGTTGAAGCCCAGGTAGCTTCGGGAAAAATAACCGTTACTGTAAACGGCGAACAGATCGAGATCGAGTCCGAAGCCGTTGAGATAAGAAAAGAAGTAATCTCAGGCGGCAGGGAAGTAGACGTGATTGAAGTCAGAGGTGCGGTTGTTGTGATTGTAAGGTAAGCTCATGCTTACCTTTTTTCATAAAAATATAAGCTATGATTCAAATACTGTCTATTTTTTCCAGCTTTTTAAGGACATCTTGAGTACTTATTTCTTTAAATCCGGATCCCAACTTTAACCCCGCACGCCAACTGTGAAATCAATTTTCTCATTATCAACTGCAATTTTATTTTTAGTGAGTTTGTAAACTGCCATATTCGTCAGCTAGATGTTCTTGCAGTTATCTCCGATTTCGTGTTTATTTATGAAGCAGTTCTTCTTACTGCTGCACAGATATAATAAGTAATAAAAATAAAACTCTTAGTTTACAACATAATTAAAAAGTTATAAATCATTTTAGCTCAGATTGAAGATTTCTGCAAAGCCGGAGTTTTGAAAACTCAGGATTTAGAATAATCTTTCAACTTTAAAAAATTTTTGAGTTCAAAAAGCTCAGGCCATCCGGGGAGTCATGACGTGACTACATGCCTTTACACTGCAATAGAGTTAGCTAATCAGGTGTAATTATCCGGATTTTGCTGGTTTCCGGACTGAGGAACAAAATTATTTAAATAAAGTGAAAAAATGTATACTCTCATTTCCAATGTGAAACTTTATATACATCCAGGTAATCTGTTTCAGAAATGTATTGTTTAGACATGGAGTTCTTATGACAAAAGTCGAAAAGGTACTACTACTGCTCAAAAATATGGTGTACGAAAGCACCAGCCCGCAGGAAACTATCAAGTTTGCGAAGTATTACCGGAGTAAGGGACTCAACGTGCTGGTTATTCTATGGGGACCTATGGGAGTGTTGCTTGCAAAGAAAGATAAAATAAGAGGATCACCCAAGTATAATGCAGCTGTTCAGGAATGCATAGAGATGGGAGTAGAGTTCCGGTGCTGCCAGCTTGCCTCGGATATGATCGGGCTTAAGAAAGAAGAACTGATTCCGGGAATCGATTTTATCTGTTCAAAAGATGTGGCCGAACTTTTTCTTAGATATACCGAAGAAAACCAGCTAATCATTAATTTCTGAGCCCGAGAGACTTCTAAAAATTATGTCCAGTATTTGATAAACACTGGCTTTAAATGTTTAGATCCATTTTGCTGTGATCTTTTCTTAAATAAGGTTTTCTTCAACCTAACTGCACTTCAGCCTAACCGTACTTCAACCCGACTATCTTCCAATCCCGGGCATTTTCAACCCTTGATGTTCTTCAGCTCTTGATGTTCTTCAACCCTTGATGTTCTTCAACAAAACTTACCTTTTCCATTTTAGCATTTCTTTTTCAGTCTCCGGTTATACCCAACCAATCTTCCAACAATACTCTTCGGTATCTCCTCTTTTTTCCAATACTCTCTTAAATCAACTTTCGGCCTACCTGTATAAGTTCCAAATCCATTAGTGACTTCTAAATTAACGATTTTAAGTTTGAACTTTAACAATTTTAAGTTTGAACTGGACTGCTGAATTTCTCTGTACCTGAAAATTTCTCGGTAAAATCTTAAATTTGATGAAAAAATGTTTATAAATATTTTTTCATTGTTTGTGTGAACCAACAAAGCTTTTTATATTCACGGCTAATTTTTTTGACAGTTCCAAAATACTCGGAAATCTCACATCAAGGAATGAATTATATGCCAATATGCATATAATTAGGATAAAAATGGATTTTATATAAAATAATACATTCCACTAATATTGAATATTTTAACCTTTTAGTTAATTAATTTTAAGGATATGGAAAAAATAATTTAAGCAGGTGGTTTCATGTTTCAAAAGGACTATGAACTAAATGAAGCAGATAAACTTCTTTTACAGAAAATCGTGGACGGCGATATAGCCTTTCGCAAGATTGACGAATTTACAGACCCGTCAACAGCAGTAAAACTTAGACGGCTTGCAATACAGGAGTTTGCAAAACTTGAGTTCGAGCATATCCAGAACTTTTCCCTCGATGTGGAAACCACAACGAAGAAGAATATTGAAAACATGATCGGTGCGGTTCAGGTTCCTCTTGGTGTTGCCGGGCTTCTGAAGGTAAACGGAGAATATGCGAATTCCAACTATTACATCCCGCTTGCTACAACCGAAGGGGCGCTTGTTGCCAGTGTAAACCGGGGTTGTTCAGTCATCACGAAGTCAGGGGGAGCAAATGTAAGGATTTTTGAAGACGAGATGACCAGAGCGCCTGTTTTCAAGCTTGATAGCCTTGATAGGGCCAAGAAATTCTATGAATGGGTAAAACGCCCTGAAATTTTCGAGCAGATGAAAACAGTTGCCGAAAAAACGACACGTTTTGGGAAACTGCTTTCCGTAAAACCCTTCGTAACCGGCACATATGTGTACCTCAGGTTTTCTTACGATACAAAAGATGCCATGGGCATGAACATGGTGACAATAGCCACAGAGGCAGTAGTTCACCTGATAGAAGATGAATTCGGGGCACATCCTATCGCACTTTCAGGAAATATGTGCACCGACAAAAAGCCGGCCTCCATAAGCACAATTCTCGGAAGAGGAAAAACTGTTGTAGCCGAAGTCACAATTCCGAAAGAAATCGTCCGGGAAACCCTGAAATGCACGCCTGAGTCCATGTTTGAGGTGAACTACAGCAAAAACCTTCTAGGTTCTGCAAGAGCAGGAGCACTTGGTTTCAATGCCCATGCTGCAAATGTTATTGCTGCCATCTACCTGGCCTGTGGACAGGATGCGGCTCATGTTGTTGAAGGGAGCACTGCAATTACGAGCATGGAACTTACAAAATATGAGGAAATTCACTGTTCTGTTACTCTGCCTGCCCTGCCTGTGGGAACAGTCGGAGGAGGTACTGGCCTTGGGACTCAGAGAGATTGCCTGAATATTCTTGGCGTTGCAGGTGCAGGAGATATTCCCGGAACAAACTCTCGGAAATTTGCAGAGATAGTAGCTTCTGCTGTGCTTGCAGGAGAAATTTCCCTCATAGGAGCCCAGGCTGCAGGACACCTGGCACGTGCTCATGCCCAGCTAGGCCGTGGAAAATTCTAAAATTCGGGGGTGATATCTTCCGAGTAAATCTCTATTTCAGTACATTCAGGACAAAAAAATTAAATTTTACCTCCATGCAAACAAGTCCCCTTTCCTGATACAAAGCAGCATTTATGGGGACTATACTTCCTCTTTGTCTTTTTACCGGAAAACTTTCATTTTCCCTTTTTGCTGGAATTAAAGGGTATTGAAAATCAGGCAGTTTTAGTTCTGCATAACCAAAAAATAGAGATAACTGTCTCCTTCCTGTTCTCCAGTCCTCTCTCTGTTTTTACTGAGTATGAAGTTTTAATAGGAATGTGGAAATGCACAAAAAATTGTGAAGATAGTCAAATATAAATTGTATTTTAGGATTATCATATAATTATTATCTCAATTGGAAATGTTTATCTGATTGTGAATTTATAAATTTAAGGCGGAGGCTTTCCTGAGCAATCCTGTGGATATCCTGGCCTGTGCGGTTACTTCAGTGCTTTGTTTTTTAATACTATATACCGTACTGCAGATGGATATATTGATACTCGGAATTGCCTTGATAGGTTGTATTCTTTTGGAAAGATTCTTTATTTATTTTAAAAGCTCTGAATTTCCGGCTTATTCAAGCCTTTCTTTTTGTTCAGTTTTCCCAAATTCATTTTTCCCGGAAATGAGTATCTCAGGCTTTTTCCAGATAAGGGGCATAAGCAAGATTATTTAAGGTTTAATTATAATATCCCCTCAGGGGACTGAAAAGAATAGATAGCTAAATAGGGGCAGTGGTAACAGAATAAAGAAAATTGGCCAATCTTATTTCTGTTTTGCTGTAATCATTTTAAAGCAGCTGTAACTCGAGGTTGATATGCGAATCCATTTGCTTATATAATTAAGGCTCACAGGACAAAAATGTGGGCAAACCGAGAAAACTGAGCAAACTGACAAACTGAGCAAGCCGGAGATCTTAACAAACTGAAGATCTTAAACGAAAGTAAGAAAATAACGAAAAATATTGGGGGTTTCGTTTCTGGACTATACACTTCGAATAGGGGGAGAGGCCGGACAGGGGCTGGCGACTGTAGGAGGAGCTCTTTCACAGGTCTTTTCCAGAATAGGATTTTATGTATTTACGCACCAGGACTATATGTCCAGGGTACGCGGGGGACATAACTTTTATCAGATCCGCTTTTCCGACCAGAAGATATCTGCCTCCAGAGAGATGGTCGATATTCTTCTAGCTCTTGACCTGGGCACAATCGAAATTCACAGGAAGAGCGTGAGAGATGAGGGATTTATTCTCTACGATTCCCAAATTGCTAAAAAGAAGTTTGAAGAGCCTCAATTCATAGACATTCCTTTCAGGAAAATAGCCCTTGATGTCGGAAAAAATAGTATTATGGCAAATACCGTAGCAACCGGGGCAGTACTTGGACTGCTTGATCTCGGACTGGAAGCCCTTAAGGATATCCTGAGAAAAGCTTTCAAGAAAAAAGGAGACGAAGTTATCCAGAAAAATATAGCCTGCGCCGAGGCCGGATATAATTCTGCTCTTACAAACTGTACCCGCTGCGAGGTCTTTGGAGGAATCCGTGAACCTCAAGACAGAAAGCTCATGCTTATAGACGGGGCTCACGCAATCGGGATGGGAGCTCTCATGTCGGGCTGTAAGTTTTATTCCGGTTATCCTATGACGCCTTCGACAGGAATTCTGGATTACATGGCTTCCAGAGCAGAAGAGTATAACCTGGTTGTTGAGCAGGCTGAAGATGAAATTGCAGCCATTAATATGGCGATAGGAGCCTCTTTTGCAGGCGTAAGGGCAATGACAGGCAGTTCTGGAGGCGGATTTGCCCTGATGGTAGAAGGCCTTTCTCTGGCGGGAGTTACGGAAACTCCTCTCGTGATCGCGGAAATGCAGCGCCCTGGACCGGCTACGGGTTTGCCCACACGCACGGAACAGGCAGATCTGCTTTTTGTTCTTCATGCAGGGCACGGAGAGTTCCCGAGGGTAATTTTCGAGCCAGGAACCCCAAAACAGGCTTTTTATCTCACTAACAGGGCTTTTGAACTTGCGGAAAAATACCAGATCCCTGTGTTTATCCAGTCAGACCAGTACCTTGCAGATTCCGAATGGACTTTTGAAAACTTCGATCTGGAGAAACTGATCTACAATGATTACCGCATAAGGGAAAAGGATCTGGAAGGTGTGGAAAAGTATGAACGTTACAAATATTCAGATACTGGAATCTCTCTTCTTGCGGTCCCCGGAGAAGCCGGGAAACACCTGGTCGTAGCTGACAGCGACGAGCATGACGAAGAAGGGCACATTATAGAAGACTCCGAAACCCGCATCAAAATGGTCCAGAAAAGACTGCTGAAGAAACTGCCGCTTATAAAGAAAGAAATCGAAGCTCCATTTTTATACGGCGACCCCTCTCCAAAAATAGTGCTTGTAGGGCATGGATCTACTTACGGTGTGATAAAAGAGGTTGTTGATGTTATTTCTAAGGATAAGAAGGTAGCTATGATGCATTTCAGCCAGATCTACCCTCTTTCCGAGCGGGATAGGTTTGATTATATTGAGCTTCTTGAAAATGCAGACCTTACTATCTGCATAGAAAATAACGCAAGCGGGCAATTTGCAAGCCTTATAAGGGCAGAGACAGGGTTTGAATTCTCCCACCAGATTACCAGATACGACGGGAGGCCTTTTACTATCGAAAACCTGATGGAGGATCTGCATGCCTACATCTGAAGCTTACAAAGGACAGGTTCCGGCCTGGTGTCCGGGGTGCGGAAATTTCCAGATCCTTTCGACCATCAAGCAGGCACTTGTAGAACTTGGCATTGAGCCGTGGGAACTCCTCGTGGTTTCGGGGATAGGACAGGCTGGAAAACTGCCCCACTACATTAAATGCCATACATTTAACGGGCTGCATGGAAGAACCCTGCCTGTGGCTACGGCTGCAAAACTTGCCAATCATTCCCTGCACGTAATCGCAGTAGCAGGCGACGGGGACTGTTACGGGGAAGGAGGAAACCACTTCCTTCATGCAATCCGCAGGAACCCGAATATTACGCTGTTCGTGCATAATAACCAGATCTATGGACTGACTAAGGGACAGGCATCTCCTACTACAGCCCGGGGAACCCAGACGAAAATCCAGCCTTATGGTGTCCTTTCAGAGCCAATGAATCCTCTTGCTATGGCAATTTCCCAGGACTGCAGTTTCGTAGCCCGGGGTTTTGCAGGAGACCAGGAGCATCTCAAAGAGCTTATGAAGGCTGCCATAACACACAAAGGCTTTGCCCTTCTTGATATTCTTCAGCCGTGTGTCACTTTCAACAAGGTTAACACTTTTAAATGGTACCGGGACAGAGTCTACAGGCTTGAGGAAGAGTATGACCCTTACAACCGCATAAAAGCCTTTGAAAGGTCCCTTGAATGGGAAGAAAAAATCCCGAACGGCATCTTTTACAAAAAGGATAGAGATATACTTGAGGAGAGGATGCCGGCTATCCGGGAAAAGCCCCTTGTAAGGCAAAAGTTTTCTATTGAAGAAGTAAAGCATGAGATTGAAAAATTTTATTAAATCTCACCCTTTCTATTTTATTACTTCGGGAATTACACGATATTTGTCCCTTAGTCTTTTGTTATGAAACTTTGCTGAAACAAACAGTGTCGTTTTGTTGTCTTACTTTACGGAATTTGGAGCGGGGGCGCAAACATACTCCATTGCTTGCAGCGGGGTGAGCCAGCGTAACTTTGATTTTTTGGCTGTGATGAACTGATCAATAAATGGAAAACGGGGCTGTGGAAAATAATGGAAATTATAGTTTAGGGAGCTGGGTTGAGATCTGAAAAAAAGAAAACGGAAAAAAGATTAATATCTTTGACCGTTATTGTTCCGAGCGAAGCAACGTCAGAGCGATATGAAAAAAAGAATTGGGTAAAATAAAAAGCGAAGACATCCTATTAGATTGAATATTCTCGCTCAATTTCAGAAAGATATGTGAGAATTAATTTTTTCAGATCATTCAATTTAGATTTATTCAAGGGAATACCCAACAAAATGATCTTGCTTTTAGTATTAGAAAACGGGAAAATGTAATCTAATTCTGAAATGTATTGTTCATTATAAGGATAGCATAAAATTCCAACTTTATTCTTGTTTTTAGTAAAAGCAGTATATGCAAGTACTTGATGCAAATCTTTTCTATGTTCTTCTTTTAACTCTTCGCTAGTGTTTTTTAAGTTGAAGAGGTGAGATTTGTATTTTGCATCTATTACGATATCCAAGTTATTTTTCATCAAAATTATATCGGGTTCTAAATAATTGAGGCTCCAAAGCGGGCTAAAATGCGAAGAACGTCTAATTTTGCAATTGTTTAACTGGGTTGCTCCAATTTCCAAAGAAATTTGATTGAATATGAATTGGACATACTTTTCAAATAGAAGGGAAAAATCAATTCTCCATGAGGTAATCTCTTCGAAGTTTCCTTTCAGAATTTTATTCCCTTGAGTCTTTAATTTTTTAATGATGACTGGATCTGAAATATGTATCTGAAGCTCATTTGTCAGTTTTTCAGGAAACTCATATAATGCATTATCCAAATACGTCAAAGTGTCTCGATATTGATATTTAATACTTAGAGGAGTCTTAAAAGAAGTAATTTCTCTCTTTGCAATGCCATAAACGTATTTTAATTCAAAGAACTCACTATGGAATTTGCTCAAAATATTGTCATGACAGGGAAAAAGCAACCTTTTCGCAGGGTCGAATTCTTTTTCAACATATTCCTTCCAATCAACCTGAGATTTTGGATATCTATATATTCTTTTAGTTGTTTGAAATTTGTTCCATTTGGTTTTTATTGCTTTTTCGAATAAGTTTACGAACTTTATCGCCTCCAAATAGAGAGGAGGTCTCATATTATTCTGCGACAAAAGAGGAATTGAATGCTTGAATTCAGGAAGTATTTCATTTTCCAGTAGATTTACAATTTCAACATATTCTGAAAACTGGTCAGTTGCAGAGGTATACCGGGGCTTAACTACAAAATCCCCCATCTGCTTGCCGGTATCTGGCGATCTTAGTGGAATCGCACCAATAAAACGATCTGACTTAAAATTTACAGTAACTCCCTTTCCGCTTCCCTCAATTTTAGGAGTGACTTGAAGAAAATCAAAAGAATCTTTGTTATAATCAATGAATTTCTGTAAGTATTCAGATAAATATCTCTTATCAGCTTTCTTAAACCATTTTTTTGCGAGAAATAGTCCTGAAATAGATTGTGACTTTTCAGTAAGGCAAGGAACTTCAAGGAAGATGTTTTCCTGAGACTTCATTCAAATAATACCTCGCCTATTCGGTCGTAGAAGTACTTGGCAAACTCATCCTTTGCATTTACTAAAAGACCTTCTGCAAGGTATTCTCTGATAAGAGGAAGCAATTCATATTTAACCCGGTCTTTCATTTTCTCTTCATTTTCAGCGATAAAATAGGCTTGTCCGGGTTGTAAAGACAGTTCTTCACTACCTGCATACCAATTGAATATATCGTTAAACTTCAAGAAATCGTCTTTAAAAAATTTGTTATTTCCTGTTGGTTCGATGATATGAGGTTTTAATGTATACCATGCAAATCTTCGTCTTAAAGCAAAATCAACAACAGCTAGACTCCGATCTGCAGTGTTCATTGTACAGACGACATAATAATTCGAGGGGATGTTGTGTATTCTGTACCCACCTCCTATGTCAATTTCTACAGAATTATCATCTAACTGATATTCAAAAAGGTAGAAAATTGGACCTAAAATATTAGATAAATTTGCCCTATTAATTTCATCCACAATAAGAACGACATTTTTTTCAGGTTTACTCTCGGCTGTTTTCAAAGATTTGTAAAATATACCCTTCTGTTCTACATAAGAAACTTCTCCAGCTTCTAGGTCAGGTTTTATACCATAGATAAAATCACTGTAACTGGTTTCTGCATGAAATTGTGTAAAGAATATTTCTGAATCAAGCTTTTGTGCAATAATCTTTGCTAATCTCGTTTTTCCAGTCCCAGGCGCACCTTGAATGATCACAAACCTTCTTTTCAAAACAAGGCTCAATGCTTCTTTTTCCTCATTCATATCTTTAAATCTTGCGACTTTTTCTATTGCTTTAGAGACTGCTTTTCTTTGTTCTGTGTTACGGGGAAAGTTTCTCAATCGTGCATAAGCCGCAATGAATCTTGCTATGATTTTTCTGCCTTCCTCGGATTCAGGTTCCCAAATAATCTCACAAGCTAATTTGAGTTTGGAATAATTTTTTAAAGTTTTCTCTAAATTTGGAATTTTTACGTAAGTTGCCTCGGCAAACTGGATTCTATATCCAAAAAAGAGGTATTACAGAAGCCATCTTCACTAATGATTGAAGAATATAATCTTCTCACACCAGGCAAAGCTGCAAGTTCATAATCATTTTTAAATCCGAGAGAACCAACAATAAGTGAAATTAACCAAGGTCTATCTTCTTTATCTGGGAAAATTACTAGAGAAAAATCATGATAAGGACCAGATGGTTCTTCTTCCGGAGAAATTAACCCAAAAAATGCTCCACCCTGATTGAGAGCATCATCTTTTGTGTTATTCCGAAATATGTAATCATTCAAAATATCTTCATTTTTCGCCCCAAAATTCTCGGCTAATTCTTTGACAAATTCAATAGTCCTTTCAATTTTGCTCATCTATACCATCTTAATCCAAAAGTCTTGGCAAATAATTTTAAGTTTCAATTATTTTTGAGTAATAAATAGTTGTCTCTTTTATCTTTTTTTGAGTTTGTAAATGAATATTATATAGAAAACCCAAGAAGAGTGTCGAATAGACTCTATTAGAAAAACTAAAAAAGCTATTATTCAATTTTTTTCAATCTGACATTAATTTATTAAAACAGGTTATAATTTGAGAAACATGTTAAGAAAATTAGTCAGTAAATAAAAACAGTTCTCCTTTTCAAAACTACACCTTTAAATCTCATACCTTCCATTTCTATCCCATAATATAACTCTCATTAATTTTACTCGGTGACCTTTTTATGAAGAATAGGCTTTACAAATATTATCCTGAAGATTTCGGGGAACTTACTGTTGACGTTTTGCATATGGACCTGGTGTTTGATGTTTATGAGGACAGGACGAATGTGAAGTCCGTGCTCAGGGTTAAAACCAGGGATGCTCCTATCGAGAAGCTGGAGTTGAACTGCAGGGACCTTGAGATCCGGGCTGTGAGCTGCATACAGTATGAGGTTTCTAACAGATACAGGAAGGACGATGCGATTCTTGAGATTAATTTCAGGGAAGTAATTCCGCCGCATACTGAGGTTGCGGTTATTACGGATACGGTTTGCAGGCCGACCAAAAATATCCTTGAGGGGCTTTACTATGACGAAACGCCGGCAGGGGCTCCTCCTCAGCAGATCACGCAGTGCCAGCAGTGGGGGTTCCAGAGGATTGTGCCTTGCATTGACGATATGGCCGCAAAATGCACTTATAAGACTGCCATCATTGCAGACTCCCGGTACACGAACCTGATCACAAACGGGGATGTTGTGGTTGAGAGGCACACCGTAAAGCCCGGGCGGGACAAAATCGTCTATGACAACTCGGTCACGCCAATGGCTACGTATCTCTTTTTCCTTGGGGTGGGGACTTATGCTACTTTCACCAGGGAATTTGAGTATCCTGACGGGGGCACCTTCATGCTGGAACTGCTCGTGCCGCCTGATTCAAACGCAGCGGCTGCCGAAAAAGCCCTTGATGTCCTGCATGACTCAGTCATGTGGGTTTACCTCTTCACAGGGCCTGAGCAGTTCGATGAGGGGAAGCTGCCTGTCAGGAAGGAAATCCTTGAGCTTGTCCGCAAGCGAGAGAAAATGAAACTTGAAGCAAAACCTGAGTCCACGCTGGAAGAACTCGGAAAAGTCAGGGATACGCTTGCCGGGCTTGCCCGGATCCCTCAGTCCCGGATACAGGTATACAGGGACCGTGTACAGGGAAATAGGGATGCAGAACTCGGACTTCGGGGGCATGGAAAACGTGGGAAATACCACGATTACCACAAACCGGATAATGCCTTTCCCGCAGACGACAGACCCGGCTCTTGAATATATGATTCGGGTCAAGGTGCACGAATACCACCACAACCAGAATGGGTCTGAAGTCACCGGAAAAAGCCCATTTGAGATCTGGTTGAATGAAGCTGTGACAGTGCATGTGGAAGAACAGTACCATGCCTTCCTCTTTGGCGAGGACTACCAGAGGCTCGGCAGGGTGCTTGAGCTGCTCGCGCCGGCTTCAGGAACTTTTGCCCTGGATTCCGGGGCAGCTTCCATGCCAATTATTCCTGACGGCTTCAATGACCCGAATGACCTGATCACTGCAGTCACCTACGTAAAAGCCCCGGAATATGTGCGCATGGTCGAGTCCCTGATAGGAAAGGATACATTTGTCCGGGGCCTTGACCGTTACTTCAAAAAGTTCAGGCATTCCAACGCAGCTACTCAGGACTGGATTGAAGCCATGGAAGAAGAAAGCGGGCAGCCCTTAAAGGAAATGTCCGAAACCTGGCTGAAACAGATGAAATTTCCTGTAGTAGAGGTTTCAGCCGAATACGACAGAGCTGCCAGGAAGTTCACCTTCCTCCTCAAGCAGAAAGTTCCGGAAGGCGGAAAGCCCTGGGAATTCCCATTCAGGGCAGCCCTTGTTGACGAAAACGGAAATGACCTTGCGGAAGTCCTGGAAAGGGTCAGCGGGGAAACTGCTGAGATTACGGTTGAAAACGTGGACATGCCTGCCTTCCTCTCCCTTAACAGAGGCTATTCTTTTTACGGGAAACTCATCTACAGGGCGGGTCAGGACGAGCTCCTGATGCAGGTAAGAAAAGACAGAGACACCATAGGCAGGTTTACAGCTTTCTATACCCTGGTTGACAGGGAAAAGCTCAGGCTTCTTAAAAATCCCGAATCAAGGCCTTCTGAAGACTTCGTCGAACTTTTCTACAGGCTTTTGAACGATCGGCAGCTTCTCGAAAGGGCAGGAGGGCAGTTCCTGACCATCTTTGAGTCAGTCGAAGACGATGAGTTTGCCCACAGATACCAGGCGCTTTATGAGGTAAAACAGAAGCTCTTGAAGGCAGTTGCCTGGAAATACATGAATTCCGTTGTTTCCGCCTACCGCTTCTTTGAAAATTCCTCGGCTCAAAGGGATGCGAGCTCTGGAAGAGATCGCCAGGGTAATCAAGAGCAGGCAGGCTAAAAATGTCTGCCTGGGCATCCTTGCAACTCTTGACACTCCCGACATTCATGCCATGATAAAACAGCAGTTTGAGACTGCGACCTGTGCAACTGACAGGCTGAGCGCATTTGCTGCATACCTGAACAGCTCGGCGCCTGACAAAATTGAAGTCCTGAGGATTTTTGAAGCCGAATCAAAACAAAATCTCGTTGCCTGGGAAGCCTTCCTTGCAGTAATAGGGAGTAACAGCAGCGTTGATGCAGTCGAACTGGTCAGGGAAATGGAAAGGTCAGACGCTTTCAGGATTGAGCAGACAAACGACCAGCGTGCCCTTTACGGAAGTTTTGCCCGCAACCGCAAAAAATCCCTCCAGACCGAAGAAGGCAGGGCTCTTTTGGCGGAAATCCTGCGAAAACTGGCTCCTGTGAACGAATACAGTACAGTCAATATGCTCAACGCCTTTGCAAATATAGACCTGATGGAGGCAAAGTACCATACCCCACTGGTAAAAATCCTTGCAGGCCTTCTTGCAGAACTTGACCCCCAGAAGTTCCCCAGTGTCTATAACAGGGTTAGAAAACTCCTTCTCGGAGCCCCGAAAGCTGTCGAAGCTTATGGAATAGTACACGGAAAAATTCCGGCTCTGCAGCCGGAAAGTCCGAAAAAGAAATAAACCGTTCGGAAAAACATTCTGTCCGGAAGACGATCACTCTAAGCCTGATCAGGTAACTCGGTAAGCCTTATCAGTTAACTCGGCCCGGAAGGAGACAAAACTAAATCTTTTCCTTCCGAGTTTCTTTTTTATGCTCGTTTAACTTAGTTAATATCCTATTTTCTCTTAAAGCTCTGCTATATAACTATGTTTCCGCAAAAAACAAGTTTTATCTCCATCGAATTTATTTCCTGAATAGGATTTGAAGGGTAAATACAGGAAGAATATATATTCCAAAGAAATAAATGCTAATCGGGAGTTTTTTCCGGATTTCACGGTCTGGCTTTTAAGGGGGTGGTAAAAGGATATTCGAATTTTTTGAAGGCTTGTTTATCAACGCGTTCTCACTTCTGTTCAATATTGTGGGCTCTCTCCTCATAATATACGGTGGACTAAGGTCAATTTCAGGGGTTATCCTCATTGAAGTTTTGAAGAAACATTACAGCTACCAGCAAGTAAGAAAAGAGCTTACAAACAAGATTGTCTTCGGGCTTGAGTTTTTCATTGCAGCCGATGTCCTGGAAACCGTACTGAATCCCTCTCAGGAAGAACTGCTCCTGCTGGGTACGGTCGTGTTGATAAGAACAGTTCTTGGTTATTTCCTCAGCAAGGAAGTCACAGAATATCAGCTGGATTGAAAGCAGGCTGAAAAACTGAACCTTTAGAAATACCTTAACTTCTCGTCATCTTTTAAAACCTGGTACCTTTACCTCTGCCCTTCCGGTCTTAACTCTGCGTCAGTGCTTCCAAAAAATGTCACCAGTTGTAATATCCTTAGTACTTCATAACCTTCTGAAAATCCTGGGCTTGCACTGTATAACCGCTGCTGACGGAATATTATAAAGAATAAAGCCTGAAAATAGTACAATTTTAAAAAACAGTATAATTTAAAAGTAAGTAGAGTGTTAAGGATACAAAATATTATTAAACTCTAATATTATACTAATCCGAAATCCAGATTATGCTGAACGGAAGTCCGGGTTTTACTAACCTGAAACGGGCGTGGCTTGAAACCCGGCATCCGAATAATTCAAAATTATCAGACACAGGAGACATTTAATGTATTATCTCAAATGTATCGAGTGCGGTGCAGAGTATTCCAAAGATGAAGTAATCTATACATGCAGCAAATGTGACGGGCTGCTTGATGTTATTTATGACTATTCCTCAATTAAAATTGACATGGAAAAACTGAAGACCGAATGCCCCTCGGTCTGGAAGTACGCAAAACTTCTTCCTGTAGAAAGGGAGCCTGTAACTATCAGGGAAGGTGGGACGCCCCTTTATAAATGCGACCGCCTTGCTGAAAAAATAGGGATTAAAGAGCTCTATGTGAAGCACGAAGGTATGAACCCGACAGGTTCTTTTAAGGACAGGGGGATGACAGTCGGGGTCACGAAAGCGCTCGAACTGGGCATGAGTACCGTTGCCTGTGCATCTACAGGAAACACTTCTGCAGCCCTTGCAATCTATGGGGCAAAAGCCGGAATTCCTGTGATCGTGCTGCTGCCTGCAGGAAAAGTAGCTCTGGGAAAAATTGCCCAGGCCCTGATGCACGGCGCAAAAGTTCTCAGCATCCGCGGAAATTTTGACGACGCACTTACCCTTGTGCGTACGCTCTGCTCCCAGGAAAAGATCTATCTCCTGAACTCGATCAACCCTTACAGGCTGGAAGGCCAGAAAACTATCGGCTTTGAGATTGCAGACCAGCTCGGCTTCAGGGTGCCTGACAGGATTGTCCTGCCCGTAGGAAACGCAGGGAATATTACTGCTATTTATAAGGGTTTCAGGGAGTTTAAGATACTCGGCATAACCGATTCTCTCCCTAAGATGACCGGAATTCAGGCAGAAGGCTCCTGCCCCATCGTAAAAGCCATAAAGAGCGGGGCTCCGGAGATCACTCCTGAAGAGAAACCTGAAACAGTTGCAACAGCAATCAGGATCGGAAACCCTGTTAACGCGAAAAAAGCCCTGAGCGCAATCCGGGAATCCGGAGGGACTGCGGAATCTGTCACTGACGAAGAAATTCTTTCAGCCCAGAAGGATCTAGCCAGGCTTGAAGGCATAGGTGTCGAACCTGCAAGTGCAGCCTCGGTCGCAGGGCTTAAGAAACTTGTTGATATGGGCATTATAAGCAGGGACGAAACCGTTGTCTGCATCACCACAGGGCACCTGCTTAAAGACCCGCAGGCTGTGATTGATATCTGCGAGGAACCGACTGTTGTGGATGCCAATATAGAATCCATCCGGGAAGCTATCTTCGGAAAGGCGAAATAAAACCTGAAAGACAGATTTTATTAGAAATTCGATTACAGAGATAGGTCGAAAGATAAGTATTTTAGTTAGTGCCGGTACCGTAAACCGTTGAAAAGTCGATATAATCCGGTTCCGGTACCCTTCAATCGTTTAAGGTTTCTTGAGATAGCTTATTTGTTTCCTGAAACCGTTTACTGTTATTATTCATATTCTTACGATTGTATTCAGATTCTTTTAACATCAAAATAATCGATGGGCGTGAACATGAATGGAGCAGGACTATAAGCCTCACGAGATCGAAACGAAATGGCAGAAAAAATGGACTGAGAGCGGGATTTTCCAGGCTGAGCCCGATAAGCGGGAAAAGTTTTTCATAACGATCCCCTACCCCTACCTGAACGGGAATCTGCATGCAGGACATACCCGGACCTTTACAATAGGCGATGTTGTGGCAAGGCACAAGCGGATGCTCGGGTACAACGTGCTTTACCCTATGGGCTTTCATGTGACAGGCACGCCTATTGTCGGGCTTGCCGAATTGATTGCAAGCCGGGACCCCCAGACAATGGACGTCTATGAACGGCTGCATGGGATTCCAGGGGATATCCTGCCAACGCTCGATACTCCTGAAAAAATTGTTGACTATTTCAAGCATGAAGCCGAGAAAGCCATGCGTATGATAGGGTACTCCATTGATTGGAGGCGCAAGTTCACGACAACTGACCCAACTTACAAAAAGTTCATTGAGTGGCAGTATATCCGGCTTGAAGAAAAGGGCCTGATCGTGAAGGGCTCCCATCCGGTAAAATGGTGTCCGAATGACAATAACCCTGTGGAGGACCACGACATCCTGTACGGGGAAGAAGCTACGATTATCGAATATACGCTGATAAAGTTCAGGTATAAAGACCTCGTTCTCCCCTGTGCCACTCTCAGGCCGGAAACGACATACGGAGTAACTAACCTGTGGGTCAACCCGGACGTGGATTACGTAAAGGCAAGAGTCGAAAAGGACGGAAACGAAGAGTTCTGGGTTGTCAGCAAGGAAGCTTTCAGAAAACTCACTTTTACGGACCGGACAGTTGAGTATATCGAGGATGTACCTGCAAAATCCATAATAGGGATCCAACTCACAAACCCGGTAACAGACGACGAAGTAATCTCCCTTCCTGCATCCTTTGTCAGGCCTGAAAACGGAAGCGGAATAGTTATGAGCGTGCCTGCACATGCCCCCTTTGACTACCTGGCCCTCCGCGACCTTTATGACGCTGATCTGAGCGAGTACGGGATAACCGAAGACCTCAGGAAAATCGAACTTATTTCCCTTATAAAAGTGCCTGAGTTTGGGGAATTCCCTGCAAAAGAAATCGTGGAAAATATGGGGGTAACAAGCCAGAAAGACCCCAGGGCAGAGGAAGCCACAAAGATCGTGTACAGGAGAGAGTTCCACGGAGGAGTCCTTAAGGAGATTACAGGAAAATACGAAGGACATGCTGTCTCCAAGATTAAGGATATCCTCACAAAGGACTTCATTAGCTCAAACGCAGGAGAGAACTTCTACGAATTCAGCGAGCCTATAGTTTGCCGCTGTGGCACGCCATGTGTCGTAAATATGGTGAAAGGCCAGTGGTTCCTTAATTATTCAAACCCTGAATGGAAAGCAAAGGTTTACAGATGCCTCAGCCAGATGCGGATTATCCCTGCAGAGTACAGGGTCGAATTCGAGAATAAGGTTGACTGGCTTAAGGATAAAGCCTGCGCCCGCAGAAAAGGCCTTGGAACCCGCCTTCCCTGTGATAAGGAATGGTTGATTGAGTCCCTCGGGGATTCGACAATTTACATGAGCTATTACATTATTGCCAGGTTCATCGAAAAGGGTGACCTTGCTCTTGAGCAGCTTACCCTGTCATTCTTCGACTATGTCCTGCTAGGGAAAGGTGATTCCAATGCAGTTTCTGCGGATACTGGCCTTGATGCGGGACTTCTGGAGGAAATCCGCAGTCATTTCATGTACTGGTATCCGGTTGACCTGCGTTCTTCCGGAAAGGACCTTGTCCCGAACCACCTGCTTTTCTTCCTCTTCCACCATGTAGCCCTTTTTGAGGAAGAAAACTGGCCAAGAGCCCTTGCAGTAAACGGCTTTGTCTCCCTTGAGGGACAGAAGATGAGCAAGTCCAAAGGCCCGATCCTGACCCTTGAAAGCGCAGTCAGCGAGTATGGTGCAGATATAACAAGGTTGTACATCCTTTCCACAGCCGAACAGACTCAAGACGCAGACTGGCATAAAGCAGGAATTGATTCTGCCAGGCGGCAGGTGGACAGGTTTTACTCGTTTGCAAAGGATGTTATCGAGAGTGGAAAACGTGCAAACCTGAGCACGGAGCTAAAGCAGATCGACCGCTGGATGCTTTCGAGAATGCAGAACCATATCAGGGAGACTAATATTGCCCTTGACGCTATCCAGACCAGGGAAGCTATCCAGAATTCTTTCTTCCTGCTCATAAACGATGTCAAATGGTATCAGAGAAGAGGCGGAGAGTCCCTGCCCTACTATGTGCTGGACAACTGGGTCAGGCTTATGACTCCCTTTACCCCGCACCTCTGTGAGGAAATCTGGGAAGCTATGGGGCACGAAGACAAGATCTCCCTTGCTCAGTACCCGCTCTATAATGAAGACCTGATAGACGATGGCGCAGAACTTGCCGAAGAAATGGTCAAGGGAACCCTGGAAGACGTTGAGGAGATCATAAGGGTAACAAAGATGACCCCGCAGAAGGTTCACCTCTACACAGCCCCTGCCTGGAAAGCCGCAGCCGTTAAGTGCGCCTGCGAAATGCAGCTCGAAGCTTCCCTCGATGTAGGCACCCTTATTAAAACGCTGATGGCAAACCCTGACCTGAAACGTTTCAGCAAGGATATCCCGAAGTTCGTGCAGAAGATTGTTCCGGAGTTCAAAAGCGGGGGGGCAGACAGGTACGAAATCTTTGCCGGTCCTGGCCTCGATGAGCAGGTTCTCCTGCAAGAGTCAGCTTCCTTCCTGGAAAAAGAAATCGGCTGCCCTGTTGAGATCCACAGTGCCGATTCTCCTGCCTACGACCCTGAGAAGAAGTCCAGGTTTGCAGAACCTCTGAGGCCTGCGATTTATATTGAGCAGGCGAAGAAAGAAGAGTAAAAGAAGCCGTAAGGCTTCTTGATATTCTTTTCTGTTTCCGACTATTTTTGGTGCTCTGTAGGTACATATTATTTCTTTATTTTTATCTTTTTAAAAGTCAACTCTAGTTTGCAGGGTTGAGTTACTGAAAACTGTAAGCAGAGGAATCTCTGTATTTTTTCCATATCCCAGGGATGTGCTCGCTTTTTCAGATTTGATCAATGGTTTATCCACCTATCGGTAAATATTATTACAGAATAAATTATATGTATAAGTAAATGCATGGAAAAACGGCGGGAGAAATAAAGTGATAGCCGAAAACCTCGGGTTTCTTATCTATACATTCATATCTATCTTTGTCATTGTCGACCCTATAGGTGGAGTGGCGACTTTCATCGGTTCTGTTGCAAAAATAATATTTACTTAGTTTGATACCATATTTTAACCTTCATGTACTATTTTCGCCTTTATAAAATTGATTAAATTTCCTAATTATGATGTTTTTCACTGATTTTTCAATAAAGTCAGATTTTTTGCACCCGAACCAAAAAAGGTTACTACCAGGCCCTGATCTGAAGAAAATTATTCCGCAGCCACAACCGTTAAACCATGATCAGATAACACAGGCCTTTTGAACCGACAAAGCAGGCCATAGAATAAAAATGAAAAAAGTACTAACGCAGGCATATCAAAATAACCTTATATTGAAGTCTATATTTTAACTTTGGGAGTGCGGAGGCGCAAGCGGGAAGTCCCCTTCCTCGGAGGGCATCAGCCCGACAGGTGGGAGATGAAAGCGAAGCCTCGCACAGTAGCAGATATTTTGATTAACTTATAAACTATTAACGTTTTTTAATTCAGAAAATCTATTTATATTTATAATAAGTATTTATATACTAATATGCGTCTAACAGCCAAGGTTAAGATATATCCAACCGAAGAACAACTGAAAGTCCTTTGGGAACTTTCGGATAGATGTTGTTCTTTGTATAATCTAGCCTTAGCTGAAAGAAAAGATGCATGGAAAAACGATAGAAAAAGCATCAAGTATGTAGATCAACAGAACAAACTTTCAGAGTTCAAGAAAAAGAATCCTGAATACAAGATAGTGTATTCCAAAACTCTACAAGGTGTTCTCAAAAAACTTGATGCTAATTATAAGTCTTTTTTTGGTCTAAGGAAAAATGGAGATGTTACTGCAAGACCTCCGAATTTCCGAAGTAGAAACTTTTTCAAAACAATTCCTTATAACCAAAGTGGTTTCAAAATCACTAATGGAAGAATTAGTTTTTCCCATAATGTTAGTGATATTCCTCTTTATTTTGAAATTGCTAAAGTATTTCCTAATATCAAGCAAGTGGAAATCTATAATGATGATCCATATCATGCAAAAGGAAATTTCTATATTTCTGTAACTTATGAAGTAGCTACTCCTGAATATGTTGATAATGGTAATTATCAGGCTATAGATGCAGGGATCACAAAAATAGTAACCTGTATCAACCTTAAAGGAAAAATCCATGAGGTAATGACTCCAAGACCTGATAAGTACTGGCAACCAAAAATGGATAAAATCAAATCCCGAAGGGATCATTGCAAAAAGAAAAGTAGGAAATGGCTACAGCTTCATAGTAATTACAGGAAAATGGAAAAGAAAAAATCTAATCAACTTAAAGATTTCCAACATAAACTTTCCAAAAAAATGGTTAACAATACTAAAGCTAATACCATAATTATTGGAAAACTTGCAGTTAAGAATATGGCTCAATCCAAAAAACTTAAAGGTAAAAAGAAAAGAGCTATGAATAGAGGTAACTCAAAATCAGGGATACCTATCCCGCTTCATCGAATTTTTGACCTATAAAGCTGAACTTATAGGTAAAAGAGTAACAAAAATTGATGAAAGCTATACTTCCAAAATGTGTTATGTCTGTGGAAAACTCCATGAGATGCCATTATGGAAAAGAAATATGGAATGTAATTGTGGAAATTATATTGATAGAGATCAAAATAGTGCAATCAATATCATGTATAATTTCCTATTACAGAATGCTTTGTGGACAAGCTTTCAGCAATTCGCTGAGAACCTACGACAAACAGGTTTACCGATGTCGATTAGATTCTTAGAATCCAATCCTCAGATGACGTAAATACTCGTAGGAAGCCCCTTCCTCGCCATCAGGCAGGGAGGGGTAGTTCACTACGGAAGGGAACATATTTACATTTTAATACGTTTTATTATATAAAAAATAAATCGGATATTGTAATAATAGATCAAATGAATTGAATATTGCACGAGAACCCGGGACTCCCCTCAGCTTCCATGGAAAAATAGGAGGAATTGCGCATGCCAGTAATTAGTATTATCGGATGCAGGATGTTCGAAGACGAGATAATTCACCTGCTTGAAAACGACCCTGAAATTGAAAAAGTGCTTGTAGTGGAAAACCAAGATTGTGTAGGCATCACGAGAAAAATGGCAGAAGCAGGAATTCCATACACAGCCCTGCCGCTTGAAGAGATCCCGGAAAAGCAGGAAGAAAAAGGCCTCACTCTGAACATATACATGCTTGAACTTGCCCTGCATGCAATCCCTGAAAACCTTAAAAGGACGGTTTATTCAAAAGTGGAGGCAATGGCTCCGCGCTCGGACGGAATCCTGCTCTTTTACGGGCTTTGCGGAAATGTGCTCGGGAAAATTGAAGAGGATTTTAAAGCCCTGGACTGTAAGGTCTGCATCCTCAAAGAAGAAGACGGGGAAATCGTGGACGACTGCATAGGTGCCGTGCTCGGAGGCAGGGGACAGTACCTCAAAGCCCTGAAAAGCTGCAGGGGAGTAGGCACCTTTTTCCTGACTCCGATGTGGGCTGTAAACTGGAGGGAAATGATAAGGACCGCAGGCTTGAACCAGGACCCGGATGATATCAGCATGTCGAAATTCGTCTTTGATCATGCCGGATACAAAAGAGTTGCAAGGATAAACACAGGCCTTGCCTATGAGAAAGATTTCGAAGCCTGCGTCAGGGAATTTTCCAGACTCTTTGAGTTTGAGATTACTGACCTCGAAGGAACCATGAAGCTTGTGGAAAGCTGCTATGCGAAAACAAAGACTTCGGTACTTGATGCCGGTGCCTGAAAAATTCCTTTTCCCGCACTTACTCTCTGGCTTTCAAGCCTTTTCTTTTTTCAATAATTTTCAGCAGACTGCCCGCCACGAATTTCAACGTATTCTTCTGTATCTCTTACAGTCCCTTACAAGTTTCTTTTTCGATTGATAAGTTTTAATATTCACAGGCGAATTAAAATATAAATACAGAACTGAATGGCAAAAATACATTGGGGGATTAGGATTTGGGAAAGCATTTGGTCATAATCGCCGGGGAAGAAGCAGGCCCTAAATCAAACAAAATGGGCGGAATCTGGAATGTCATTCATGAAGAGGCACATACCCTTGCGGCTCTTTTAGATTCCGGCATATTGGATACAAAAGAAGAGAAAGAGATTCTTGTTGCGGGTCCTTATTACGGGCACAGGGGTGCGGACTGGAACCGGGGGCTGAACCGGATTACGAGTATGGAGGGGTTTAGCCCGCTAAATATTGGAGGGGAGCTTCAAAAAAGCCTGGAATCCCTTGAAAAGTCAGGCATCAAAGTGTTTACAGGAGAAAAACTGGTAGGGAAAACCAGAGTAGGCTACCTGCAGTTTCAAACCTCTGATTTCGGGAAGATACGCTCAACATACATGGGAAAAGAGATGACACTCGAAAGCAGGATCAAAGCTGAAGCCTACGAACACCTTGGGCTTGATTCCCTGAAATATGAGAGTATCTCAAATGGTCCGGAATATACCCATTACCTTTCCCTTTCCTATGCAATTTCCGAGCTTATCCGGCTCCTTGTAAGTTCGGCTTCGGAAAGTGCCGAAACCGGAGAAACAACCTCAATTCAGGATTTCAGCCCCTGCCCTGGTGTCTCCCTGCACTGCCATGAATTCGGGGTGTTTTATGCGTTAGCCAGGCTAAAAAAACTTGGAATTCCGGTAAGTACTGTTGCAACCCTGCATGCGACTCTGCCCGGAAGGACTGCCGGATACAATTCCATTCAAAAAAGGAGGAAGAATGACAGTACATGGCCTCCCGGAGTGCCTGAAAACCTGGCTGCCCTCGAAGCCCTTGCATCATATGCTGATACGATTACCGCAGTAGGGGAGTCGACCCGGCAGGAAGCCAGGCTGTTTTACGGGATTAACGGGATTGTGATCAGAAACGGAATAACTATAGAATCCGATAAAATAGACTGGAACCTGAAAGAAAGATGCCTTGAACGGATCAGAAAGTTCCTTTCCGAAAACCTGTACAAATATCACGGAGGGGAAAGGATAGAACCCGAAAAGATAATCCCGATTTTCACAATCTCCCGCATAGAAATAGAAAATAAAGGGTATCCGGACCTTCTCGATTCCCTTGTCGCTCTTGAGCATATAATAAAGAACAGTATTCTGGAAGGGCATATGCAAGAAGGAACCAGGGTAATCTGTTTCCTTGTTACCGCAGAAGGACAAAAAACAAACCTTCCTGCAGGATTTCCTGTCAACCTGCCAAAAGAAATACTTGTGGGAAACGAACTCAGGATTCAGCAGATGATCGAGGAGAAAGGACTTGATTTTTCGAAAATGGTAAGAGGAAAGCGCTCGGTTGCAGCACTTCTGTATCCGCAGATTCTCTCAACATCCGATGGAGGGCTCGGTATGGAAGTTGGGGAATTTATGGCAGGTTGCTGTGCAGGCATTTTTCCCTCGCGTTATGACCCCTTCCTGCTCACAGGGCTTGAAGCCGGAAAAGAGGGAACCCCAAGCGTTGTCAGCCGTGTCTGCGGTTTCAGTGACGCCATAAAGACAATCGAATCCCTTATAGATGTACTCGGAGGAGTGATAGTCGTGGACAACATAGACCTCTCCTATTATGAGACAGTCCTTGAATATGCCCTGGCAGTCAGCTACTTTACACGGAATTTCATAGATGACAGGGTAAAGTACAAACTCCTCTGCAAGGAAGCCTTTCTCCTGGCAAAAGATATGGACTGGAAAGCTCCTACTGAACAGTATTATGAACTGATAAGCGGGGCTCGCTTCTGCAAGCAGTAAAATGCCGCAGGCAAAGGGTAAAAGAATACTAAAAAGTGTCCGAAAAAGGGTTAGTCAGGAAAAAGAGGGGAAGGAAGAAAAGATAACGAAAGAGGAGAAAATGGAAGAGAAATATAATGAGGTTTTCCTGAAATGCCAGAAATCAGAAAACATTATTTTCTTTCCGAGTACTGCATAATTGCAGAAGAAAGAGCTAAAAGGCCTTCGGATTTTGCAGGCGCAGTTGAAGATTCCGGGAAAAGCGGCCCTGAAAACTGCATTTTTTGCAGGGGGGAAGAGGAAAAAACTCCCCTTGCCACTGCAGTATATAAAAATGGGAAAATCTTTGCCGACACTTCCGAAAAAAGGATACGCAACTGGGATTTTCGCTGCTTTCCGAACCTTTACCCTGCCCTCTCGCCTGCCCCGGATCCTCTAGAGCATCCGGAAATTGGCATGCGGGCTGAACCAGGGTACGGCTTTCATGAAGTTATCGTAGAGTCGCCTTTGCATGGGAGAAGACTGGAGGATTTTTCCAATCCTGAACTCTCAGGGCTCATGCACGTCTATAGAGACCGTACATGCAACTACATAACCCGTGAAAAAATACTTTACGTCTCCCTGTTCAAAAATTCCGGAAAAGCAGCAGGGGCTTCCATTAACCACCCTCACAGCCAGCTCCTTGCCCTGCCGTTTTGTCCTCCTCCGCTGGGGAGGGAATTGAAGGTTATCAGGGAAAAAGAAAGATGCCCATACTGTGCCATTTTTGATATGGAAAAAACGTCGTCCCGCCTGATATTTGAGAACAGCGAATGCATAGCTTTTACTCCTTATTATTCAGTGGGGCCATTTGAAGTATGGGTTCTTCCCAAGAAACATGTCAGTTTTCTTGGAGATTGCAATGACAAAATTCTTTTTGCCCTCGGAGACATTTTAAGAGATGTCCTCAAAAGTTATGGGAGAGTCTTTGGAAACCTGCCTTTCAATCATATGTTTTACCAGCTTTTCGAAACTCCCGAATATCACCTGAACCTTCGGCTGCTTCCGAGACTTACCATTAATGCGGGTTTTGAACTGAATACAGGAACTTATATCACTACGGTTTCCCCGGAAAGGGCAGCCTCTTACCTGAGGGGAGACCCTATGCCCGGAAAATGAGCCCTGTCTGAGAAATAAGCTAAGGAGAGGACGAAGATTTCATGATTTCCAGTCAAAAACGTAAGAAAAAATTCACAGATATGTTTATCTACCATTAAAAAGGAATGAAGTTAAGGAAGTATAGAAACGGTATCCTTAATGCGAAAGCCGCCTTCATATCACGTAAATCAAGGTTATACTCCTTTACCATTATATAGTCAATTAAAGGCTTAAGGGGCATACGCAGGGTTATAGCAGGACTGTCGCGATCTGAATTCAGTAAACTGCAGGGTAATATAACTGAAATATAGCTGAATTCAGTAAACTGGAGGATGCAATTATTATAAAAGGCAAGGGGAAGCCTGCATTCTTAGTTACTGATGTCCTTAATTCCAATTTTGACAAAAAGGAATAAGTGAGCCTATGAAAAAGATTCGAATAGGAATGTTTACCTGGGAAAGTTTGTATTCGATACGTGTAGGAGGAATCTCACCCCATGTATCCGAACTCTCTGATGCTCTTGCGGCAGAGGGACATGAGGTCCACCTGTTTACACGAGGCCGTGAAAACAACGATGAGATAATCAATGGAGTCCATTATCACAGGATTGCCTGTGATCAAAACGGGGGAATAATAGAACAGATGAACCGGATGTGCGAAGGTATGTACTGCCGGTTTCTGGACGTGAGAAAAAGTGTAGGAAAATTTGATGTTCTTCATGGGCATGACTGGCATCCGGTAAATGTTCTCTGCAGGATTAAAGCCCAGTTTGGGCTGCCTTTTGTGCTAACCTTCCACAGCACTGAATGGGGACGCAATGGGAACCGCCATGGGGACTGGTGGGAAGCAAAGGAAATAGCGCACAGGGAATGGCTCGGAGGATACGAATCTTCTGATGTGATTACGACCTCGACAGTATTAAAGGAAGAAGTCCAGCATATCTACAAAATTCCCGATTACAAGCTATGGGAAATTCCTAACGGCATAAACGTGGGAAAAATAAAAAGACAAATCGACCCTGGAAATGTGAAAAAGCACTACGGCATCCACCCATGCCTTCCAGTAGTGCTTTTCACGGGAAGGATGTCCTATCAGAAAGGGCCTGACCTGCTGGTGGAAGCTGCGGCAAAAGTCCTGAAAAAAAGGAATGCCCAGTTTGTGCTCATAGGAGAAGGGGACATGCGCTCTCAGTGTGAAAATCAGGCCCAGAAACTTGGGATCGGAAATTCATGCAACTTCCTTGGATATGCCCCGGATGACACTGTAATAGACTGGTTCAATGCCTGCGACCTTGTGTGCGTGCCCAGCCGGAATGAGCCCTTCGGAATCGTGGTGCTTGAAGCCTGGGATGCAAAGAAACCGGTAGTTGCAAGCGATGCAGTCGCTCTTGTGGAGAATTTCAAGACAGGAGTTGTTGCTCATAAAGAATCCTCTTCTATTGCCTGGGGTCTCAATTATGTCCTTGAAGGGCTTGGCCATAACCGAATGGGAGAAAAAGGAAACGACCTTCTCAAAAAGAAATATAACTGGAAAACAATAGCTGAAAAAACTCTCGAAGTATACGAAAAAGTGATTGAAAAGCAGGAATCCGGGCAGAAGAAACTGGTTGAAAAGCAAGAATCCAGGACATGCTTCGAGAAAGCTTGAAAACATTGGACAAGCTTTTTAATATTATTTAATTTTTTAATTAATTTTTGAGCTAATACCTGATTTTTGAACCGAACATTTAATATTTAAACTGAAATTTATTTAATATTTAAACTAAGATTTAATTTTTATAAATTTAAAAGGACTTCCACATTCCAGAAAAACTGGAAAAGGAATCCTTCGTTTGCAGAGGATTTGTTTAGGCAGCGTCCTCTTCATCTTCTTCGTCAAATTCCTTGTAACTATCGCTTCCTACCATTGCAGCCGAGATGGAATCAATCCCGTCAAGCCATTCTGCAACAATGCCGTAGGGAAGTTCGGCCATAACCTCTTCAGGCAGGCTTTTCCCTTTTAGCACGATTGCACCGCACTGTGCAGTATAATCGAGGGCAAGTTCAAGGTTGTCCGAGGATTCAGCGTCAATGGCTGCTTTTACAAGTTCTTCAATATTTGCCCCCTCGTCGTAGTCACCCAGAATATAGCATTCAAAGGCGACAATCGCTCCCATAAGAGAGGTCTGGATCGAGTCTATCATAAGGTCGATATCTTCGGAAATCGGTTCGACCTCGGAAAGTACGATGTCCCGGATCTCCGCCAGAATCTCCAGAGCTTTTTCTCTGGAGAGCATACCTTTCTCAAAGCGTACGGTGAATTTCAGGCAGGCAAGGATAACATCGTCAACCATATTGACGAAGATGGCACTTTCCTTTCCGGCTTCTTCTTCCGATTCCTTGATCTGGAAACCGCTCTCTTTTGCCCTTCCTAGCCAGTTTTCCCAGCGCTTTTGGGTATAAAATTCATAGGGGACCTGGTTCATTTCCTTTTCAGGCACTTATAACACCACTTAAACCTTTAGTATTTATTAATAATCAATCTTACTATTACTAAAATATGTTTGTTTTACATTTACCAGGCCAATTTCACTTTTTTCAGGGAATAGTTGGCTTCGCACTTGGAATCAAGGCTTTCGAGGACCTCTACAATTTTGCATTTGTCTCCCTTCGAAAGCCCTTCAGGGTGGCAGACCTCATACACCCCGCACTCCCTCTTGCCGCACTTTGGAGGCTCATACATAATTTTTGCCCCATCAACTGCCTTTCTTGACTCTATTGTGGTCAGGATAGGAGCCCTGCTAACGTCCACGGCCAGTACACCGCTATCATGCAGGAAACATTCATGGAGATCATTGTTCCTGATTCTCTCGACCCTGTACCTGCGTCCTGGTTCAAGATTAAGGCAGGTGTTCTTTAGCCGGCATTTTTTGCATTCGGGCATCTCACCTTTGAATATGAATTCCAGCCCTTCCCTTGCAAGCCGTGATCCGATAAGTGTTATTTTGGTATCGCTTTCTGTCATAATAACTCTTCCATTTGATTGTTTTCGGGCCTGTGCCCCGTTTCTCAGGGATGCCCGGAGCTTATCCCGAAATAATTTGAAATTCAATACTGGATTCGATTTGGAATAATACTTTTTAATTGGAAATTAAGTGATTCCGGATTAACCGAGCTCCCTTTAACCGGATGTGAGCCACTGGATTCTTAAATGGAATCTTAACTGCAGCCTTGAGCTCTGTACTTTAAACAAACACTGATTTTCTACTTCAGCCTGAACAAGAATAACTTTTCAACTTATGACCTTTGTGATTCTGGCAACTTTCTCAGCAGCCGAGGGGGTAAGGCCGCTCCCGAGAATTGTATAACGTTCAGGGCGAATGCTGTGTGCATGTAACAGGGCTTCAATTATATATTTATCTTCTATACCCAGTTCTTCTGCAGTTACAGGAGCCCCGATCTTTTTTAAGGCGTCCCTGATTTCCTGCCAGTTTCCCCCGTGGAGGTACATCATCATAATCGTGCCAACCCCGCATTGTTCCCCGTGGAGCGCGGGTTTTGGGGCTATCCTGTCAAGGGCATGGCTGAACATATGTTCCGAACCTGAAGCAGGTCTTGAAGAGCCTGCAATACTCATTGCAATCCCGTTCGACAAAAGAGCTTTTACTACAAGCCTTGCCGACGTCTCGTGCTGGGGCTTGATCGAATCTGCATACTCAATCATTACCCTGGCAGCCATACGGGAGAGGGCTGCAGCATATTCCCCAAAATATTCATTCCTGAGCCTGCTTGCAAGTTCCCAGTCCATTACTGCCGTGTAATTGGAAATTATATCTCCACAGCCGGCTGCAAGGAAACGGAAAGGAGCCGAGGAGATAATTTCCGTGTCTGCTATGACTGCAATCGGAGCCTGCGCCTGTACAGACGTACTCTTTCCATTGTCCACAATTGAGGCGCGGGAAGATGCAATACCATCATGAGAAGCTGCAGTAGGCACGCTGATAAAAGGAAGTTCCAGCCGGGTCGAAGCAAGCTTCGCAAGGTCAATAGACCTGCCGCTTCCAACCCCGAGGAGAAAAGTCGCTTCTATTTCAAGGGCTTTTTCCATGACCTTATCAACCTCCTCCATCGTAGCTTTGCACGTTAGAACTGTTTCCACGCTGCTGCCCGCACTTTCAAGGAGGTCACGAACTCTCCTGCCTGCAATATCCCGCGTAGTGCTTCCGGTCACGATCAGCGCATTTCCTTTCAGTTTCAGGTCCCTGCAGACATATCCAACTTCCTCAAGCACGCCGTGCCCGATGAGCACATCTCTGGGAAGCTGCATCCATTTTGCGCTGTTTTTGTTGATAGTCAATTTCATACCCGCATATGTATTTGATCATGATAGATGGTAAATTGGCTTTTGTAAACCCGAATATACACAAGAAGTCACACATAATCCAGCTGTTGAAGGTTATTTGCTTACTGGGAGATTAACATATATCAATCTTTATGACAGACCGCCCAATCCCCGGATTGCACTTCACACCGTCAGGTTTCGATTATCAGCAGACTACAGCATATCAGGTACATAACTAATTCATTAACTTAATTCATTAACTTAATTCATTAACTTAATTCTTGATCAGTTCCAGTATGGCACATCTTCAAGATTGATTTATCAGACTCTTTTTCTTAGAATTCATTCAGGGTCATTCTCCATGCTTACACCATTATACACCATTATAGTATGTGTGCGCATGATGTTAGGAGTTATACAGATAATTATAAAAATGAAGTAATATATTAATATTAACCTTTATTATTAACCTTTATAATACTGTTAGCCTTTATTGAGATAAAACCTTCCGGAAAGAAATATCTGCCATTAAAACGAACACCGCACGCTAGAGATAGAATACTACCTTCTTGATTGAGGAAATAAGTTCGACTTATACACAGTAAGTATTAATTGTATTAGGATATTGCCATTTTGAATGAGTGATAAGATGAGTTTTTCAATAGATAAAATATCACAGTTTATCAATACCTATTATCTTGACCCCATAAGGAGTGACGAAGGGTATAATCCCGTAAACACCTTTACATGGGCAGTGGTACTGGGTATTTGTATATTCGGGGTTTTCAGGCTTCTCGAGAAACTGAAGGTAAAAATCACACCGCGCTTTATTGCTTCTGTACTGCCTTTCGTGCTTGCGGGCTCTTCCCTGCGCGTACTTGAGGATTCTCCTGCAGGCATAATTCACTCGCCATTAACCTATCTTCTCATAACTCCCAATATTTACTTTTTGGTTTTTGCGGTAACTGTAGGCTGCCTCTGGCTTTCCATCCGGCTGCAGAGAGCCAAGCTGGTAAAGGATTTTCATGTCATCTTTGCAGGCTTCGGACTTGTATGGTTCTTCGCAAACCTCATCACCCTCCTGCATTTCGAGAACATAGTAGCCGCTCAAGTCCCCTTATTCGTACTGGGGGCAGGAACAGGCCTGACCTTTGCCTTTTACCTTGTTGCCCGTCATTTCAAATCCTCGATATTTACCGATCCCCTTAACCTCTCCATCCTGATGGCCCATCTGATGGATGCTTCTTCAACGTACATAGGAGTAGATATGCTGGGATACTTTGAAAAACATGTAGTGCCCTCTTATCTTATCGAGCTTACTGGCACCGCATTGGTTATGTATCCATTGAAACTTATTATCTTCATAGGGGTTCTTTACATGCTTGACACTCAGTTTGAGGATGATGAACGTTCCGTGGACCTGAAAATGCTAATTAAAATGGTCATTTTGATCCTTGGGCTTTCTCCTGCAACCCGGAACACGATCCGGATGATGCTGGGAATCTGAGACAAAACCGATATATACAGGCGCCTGCAGTTCGGATTGATCAAACGAGATGAAAATCACTGGTGGGGGAAAGTATGGAAAGAGAGGAAGATTCTAATTTAAAGGAGAAAAAAGCGGGAGTACAGACAGAAACTCCTGAAGGGGAGACGGAAACTAGAAGATACGCTAGAGAGGAGAAAGACTTTCTTACCGGAAACACGGAAGTAAAAACCTGGTCAGATGCCGGAAAAAACTCAAAAAAAGGGTTTACCGGGTACGTGCACTTTATCTGGCCTTATTTCCTTTTCATGACCTTTGTATTCTTCGCATCCCTCATTGCAGGCTATGTCTCAGTTGCAAGTTTCCCTGATATGGCTGATAACCTGATGAAAAGTTTTGATTCCCGCTTCGGGCCGCTCCAGGAAATGAATCCTATTTCTATTCTGTTTGTGATCTTTCTTAACAACGCCTTCGTAAGCCTGCTTTCTCTGGTACTCGGGCTGGCGCTGGGAGTTCTTTCAATACTAATTATCGCTTTTAACGGATATATCGTGGGAGTGATCTCGAATCTCGTAGCACAACAAAAAGGACTGCCTTTCATTGTTCTTGCCCTTCTCCCACACGGGATCCTGGAGTTGCCTATGGTTTTCCTGTCCGCAAGTATAGGACTTCGACTCGGACACCAGGTATTTTCCGCCCTTATAGGCAGGCCGACACAGATTAAAAGGGAGTTTAAGGACGGGCTCAAGTTCTATTTCCGCTGGATCCTGCCTCTTCTTTTCCTTGCAGCAGTAATCGAGACTTTTATTACCCCCCTCATCCTGAGTCTAATTTCAGGACCTTGAAGAACCCCCGAGATAACCGGAAAAGGTTCAGATACCTTTTCTGGTCTACCCTTCATTATATAAATGATTACTTCTATTAGAAAGGGTTTTAATAGGTAAAGCCGTTAATGGGAAAAAACCCTATCCAGACTTCCATTTCATAACGCCTGACGATAATCGCCAGGCCTGTACTTCGGGAAATCTCCACTCGAATATCAGGTTTGAAAAAATCATACCTATCACCATTTCACTGAAAGGAAACACTTCCAAAGCCAAGGACCATCAGATATGATCGACAGGAAAGAAATTAAGGAAATCGTTGAAGGTTACTATACACAAGCCGATAAGATAAAGGTAGGGACTATAGCCTCTCATTCAGGGCTCGACGTCTGCGACGGGGCAGTTGAAGAAGAATTCAGGACCCTTGCTGTCTGCCAGGCTGGCAGAGAAAAGACATATAGCGAATATTTCAGAGCCCAGAGAGACCCTTACGGGAAAGTAAAAAGGGGAATCGTCGATGAGGCCGTTGTTTTTAAAAAGTATAACGAAATCCTCCTGCCCGAAAACCAGCAGAAACTGGTTGATGAAAATGTGCTTTTCATCCCTAACCGTTCATTTACCTCTTACTGCAGTATAGATGAGATAGAAGATAATTTCAAGGTGCCTCTTGTAGGAAGCAGGAATCTTCTTCGAAGCGAAGAACGCAGTGAGCAGCAGAGTTATTACTGGATTCTGGAAAAAGCCGGGCTTCCTTTCCCTGAAAAAGTCGAATCCCCGAAGGATATTAACGAACTGGTGATGGTCAAGCTCCCGCATGCTGTAAAGACACTGGAAAGGGGATTTTTTACCGCTTCAAGTTACAGGGAATATCTGGAGAAATCCGAAGCCCTCATAAAGCAGGGAGTTATTACACGAGACGCCCTTGAAAACGCCAGAATAGAGCGTTATATCATAGGCCCTGTGTTCAACCTTGATATGTTTTACTCTCCAATCGAGCCTGAAATGAGTAAGCTGGAACTTCTTGGCGTTGACTGGCGTTTTGAGACCAGCCTTGATGGCCACGTAAGGCTTCCTGCCCCGCAGCAAATGGCCCTGGCCGAACACCAGCTAACTCCTGAATACACGGTCTGCGGACACAACTCTGCAACCCTTCGCGAGTCCCTTCTTGAGAAAGTGTTTGAAATGGGAGAAAAGTATGTAAAAGCTACCCAGGAACATTATGCTCCCGGCATTATCGGGCCTTTCTGCCTGCAGACCTGTGTGGACAAGGACCTTAACTTCTATATTTATGATGTGGCCCCAAGAGTAGGCGGCGGGACCAATGTGCACATGTCAGTCGGCCATTCTTACGGCAACTCACTCTGGAGAAGACCAATGAGTACTGGAAGAAGGCTGGCCCTTGAGATCAGGCGCGCCCTGGAACTCGAGAAACTCGACATGATCGTCACATAAATTTATTAAGGCTTTCCGGCATTAGTAGATATGAATTATGCAGGATACCGTAAACTTTAAAAGTATCGCAGGAATCTGCAAGATTCAAACTGCGATAAAAAAAATTTAATGATATAACTTGCCCGGGTTTCCAATTGCGGTAATCCGGAATCTACTCTGTAGACCAGGGAAGGATTCCGGGTTCATTTTAAAGCCCGCACCCAGCAAAAATCCCGCTTTAATTTATAAGTTACATTACAAATTATAGATCATATAAGTTCAGGGTTGGAATCTGCGGATCCGCTGGAAAAAAGCAATGCAAAATTCTTATGGTACATATTTCGGATAAAAACCTGCCTTATATCGGATTAGTTTCACTTTACTGGAGGAAATTACAAATTGAGTCAACCTTGTGTTAATATCGGCATGGTAGGCCATGTCGACCATGGAAAAACCACACTTGTTAAAGCCTTATCAGGCGTGTGGACAGATACGCATAGTGAAGAAGTAAAAAGAGGGATTTCTATCAGGCTGGGGTATGCAGACTCCCCATTCATGAAGTGCCCTAAATGCCCTGCTCCTCAGTGTTACACTGTGGAAAAGACCTGCCCTAACTGCGGAGAAAAGACGGAAGAACACAGGACTGTGTCCTTTGTGGACGCCCCAGGGCACGAGACCCTGATGGCGACCATGCTCTCGGGAGCCGCAATTATGGACGGGGCAGTGCTGGTAATTGCCGCAAACGAAGACTGCCCGCAGCCCCAGACAAAAGAACACCTGATGGCTCTGGATATAATAGGGATTGAAAATATTGTTATAGTGCAAAACAAGATCGACCTTGTATCCAGAGAGCGCCTTATCGAGCACTACCACCAGATAAAGGAATTTGTCAAAGGCACGGTCGCAGAAAACGCACCCATTATCCCGATCTCTGCCCAGCAGAACATCAACATCGATGTCCTTATCGATGCTCTGGAAACCCAGATTCCTGCTCCTGTCCACAAAGTGGACAAGCCTGCCAGCATGTTGATTGCGCGTTCTTTTGACATCAACAGGCCAGGAGCTTCAATCGATGAAATCCGCGGAGGAGTTATCGGAGGCACCCTGACAGAAGGGGTACTTCACCCTGGAGACGAGCTGGAGATAAGGCCGGGAATTAAGGTTACAACCGAAGGCAGTACAAGGTGGGTTCCCATTCTGACAACTGTTTCATCTATCTATGCAGGCGCGACAAAGGTAGAAGAAGCAACACCAGGAGGGCTTCTGGCTGTCGGAACTTATCTTGACCCTACCCTGACAAAAGGCGATTCTTTAACAGGACAGATTGCAGGCGCACCCGGCACCCTTCCTGAGACCCGGCACCAGTTTGTCATGGAGTTACACCTGCTCGACAGGGTTGTGGGAGTTACAAGGGAAGAAAAGATCAACGAAATCAAGACCAGTGAACCTCTTATGCTCAACATAGGAACCGCAACGACTGTAGGAGTGGTCACAAGTGCCCGGAAAAATGAAGCACAGGTGGCGCTCAAGCGCCCGATCAGCGCAGCCATCGGGTCAAGGGTTGCTATCAGCAGGAGAATTGACTCTCGCTGGCGGCTCATTGGGGTAGGGGTAATAAAGAGTTGAAAGTTATAATCGATACTAACGGGTTCATGATCCCTGTCCAGTTCGGAGTGGATATTTTCGAAGAACTGAGAAGGCTGGGATTTAACGAATTTTTTGTGCCTGAAGCTGTAGTATTCGAGATAGAAAAACTCATAAAGCGGGAAAAAGGTTCAGACAAAACAGCTGCAAAGGTCGCCAGATCCATGATGGACAGGTGCGAGCGCATAGCTGCCACAGGGCCTGCGGATGATGTTATTCTCAGGCTAGCAAAAGAAATGGGAGCAGCTGTTCTAACAAATGACATAGGGTTGAAGCGCAGGCTTGCCGAAAAAGGAGTCCAGACCGTATCCCTGCGCCAGAAAAACAGACTGGACCTTGTCTGAAAGACCCACAGGATTTTTCCGGGCAGCATTGCAATTGATTGTGTTTACGGGTGATTAGTAGATGTATAAAATGATGAAACTCGTTGATACGGTCCGTATCCCTCCTACCCTTTTAGGGGAAGAAGTGATGCCTACTGTTAAAAACGCGTTAAGAGAAAAACTTGAGGGGCAGGTTGACAAAAAACTTGGTTCCCTCGTTGCGATTTGCAAGATCGACGAGATAGGGGAAGGGCACATCCTCGTAGGAGACGGGGCAGTATACTACGATGTGACATTCGAAGCGGTAATGTTTGTGCCTGAGCTCCAGGAAATTATAGAAGGCGAAGTTGTCGAAGCCGTCGGTTTCGGAGTTTTCGTAGGAATGGGGCCGATGGACGGATTACTTCACGTCAGCCAGATCACTGATGATTTTATGTCATACGATGCCAAGAACGCGAGGCTTGTGGCAAAAACCGGAGGCAAGTCCATTGCCGAAGGGGACCATGTAAGAGCCCGGGTTGTTGCTGTAAGCATTAACGAACGGGAGCCCAAAGAAAGCAAAATAGGCCTTACCATGCGTCAGACTGCTCTGGGAAAGTTGCAGTGGCTCGAAGAAGTCCGCAAAAAGAAGCAGCCTCACGAAGTTGGAACTGAAGAAACTGCCTGAACGAAAAATAAAGAAGAGGATTTACAATGGCAGAAAAAGCATGTCGGCACTGCATGAGAGTCCTGGAAGGGCAAAACTGCCCGATCTGCGGGACTTCGGATCTTGCAGAGGAATGGAATGGGCTTGTAATTATCCTGGATGCTGAACGCTCAGAAATAGCAAAAAAGCTTGGAGTTGACATTTCGGATAAATTTGCTCTGAAGGTGCGCTGAGTTGAGTGTTCATATCGAGCTTCCGAGAGAACTTCGTCCACTTATGAAAAAACCCCTCGGTACACTCTACAGGGGGAAGGGCAGGGATACTATAGAAAAGTTTGTAGGGGAGCTTACAGGCTCCACAAAACTTATATCCGTAGGGGATGTTACTACCTTCCACCTGCTCGAAGCCGGCATTTTTCCGGACATCTGTATTGTGGACAACCGCACCAAAAGGAAACCGGTATCCACACATGTGTCGGCTCGGAATATGGACAAGGTCTACGAAGAAGTATCTGTGGACAACCCTGCAGGGATTATTACCGATGAGTTGATTAAAACCCTTTGCGAAGCGTTTGCCTCCGAAAAGCCTCTCCGGATTTTTGTAAGGGGAGAAGAGGACCTGGCAACCCTTCCTGTGATCCTTCTGGCCCCTCTCGATGCTGTCGTCCTGTACGGACAGCCCGATGAAGGCGTGGTCCTTGTGAAGGTCACTGAAGAAAAAAGAGAGGAGATAAGGACTCTCTTTGAGAAGCTCGTCAGCAAAAATCAGAATTATGAATTGGATAAGATACGGAGAATTTTAAATGGACATAAAGATCCTTAAAGATAAGAAAAATGCACTTTTAAACAGAAGGGAACTGGATTTCATAGTGAAATATGAAGGTTCGACTCCGTCCAGAAGTGACATCAGGAATAAACTCGCTGCAATGTTGAATGCCCCTCTTGAACTGCTGGTAATCCAGAGGATCAAAACCGAATATGGTATGCAGGAAGGCAAGGGCTATGCCAAACTCTACGAAGATGCAAACCGCATGAAAGAAGTAGAACTGGAATACGTCCTGAAGAGAAACCCGACCCCGGGAGAAAAACCTGAGGGAGAAGAGGCATAAGCCTTATAGAGGTGCATATACATGGCAGTAAAAGATTACTACAAAGTCCAGGGCGACTCCGTAACCAGACTCAAACAGTTCTGTCCCAGATGCGGACCCGGTGTATTTCTTGCCGAACACAAAACCCGCCTTGCTTGCGGAAAGTGCGGCTATACCGAATTCAAGAAGTAATCCACTTCAAGAATTAATATAACTTATTTTTCAACCCGAACCGCAGGAAATTTCCTGTGGTTCCTTTCACTCCCGAGTTCCGCTTCGGGATCACAGGAAATCAGAGATTTTCTGGGAATTGCGATGTAATCGCAACAGCACGGTGCCCTTTTCGCTCACTTCGTTCGCTCAAGAGGGCTGAATTACAATGAAGATATTTAGCTGAGCCAAGAAGGCTAATTTTCCATTGAATATATTTTTATTATAGAGCTGATCCCAAAACTCAAAATTGCTTTTCTGAAACTCGAATTTGGAATAATTGCTCAAGTTCTGATTCTGAAAATAATTCTAATACTTTTATTGATGTGGAAATAAAATTGGTTTTGGGATGAGCTCATAAACTGCTCAGGCTTGAGTTTAAAGGAGCCGGCAAATTAGTGAAAATCAAATCAGTAACTATCTTCTGCGCCCGTATTTATACTGACTTCCCGCAGATGTTTTCAAAAAATAACATTTTTCCGGTTATCGTTTTTGGAGAATTATTCGAAAATTTGCAGTTATTACCTTTACTGAAGCTTAGGGAACAGACTGCGCGGAAAGATACGGAAATTTCGGTCCCATAAATTAGTCCGCTTGAGCGAGCGAAGCGAGTGAAACGGACCGCGTGCTCCCGAAGCGCAACTCGGGATGCAAACGTATATAAGACCTATCCTGTATTATCGAAGGCAGTGACAGCAAAAAGGACTGGAAGGAGACCGTAAGCCTTGAAAAACACGTTCATCCTTGGAATCGAAGGTACTGCCTGGAACCTGAGTGCCGCAATCGTAACCGAGACAGAGATTATTGCCGAGGTCACAGAGACCTATAGACCAGAAACCGGAGGGATTCACCCCAGGGAAGCAGCCCAACACCATGCAAAATATGCAGCTAGCGTTATCAAAAGGCTCCTTGCAGAGGCAAAAGAAAAAGAAGTTGAGCCTTCAGATATCGATGGAATAGCTTTTTCCCAGGGGCCTGGGCTTGGGCCGTGCCTGAGGACGGTTGCAACGGCAGCCAGGATGCTTTCCCTTTCCCTGGGCGTCCCGCTGATAGGGGTCAACCACTGCATCGCACATATAGAAATCGGGATCTGGAGAACGTTGGCAAAGGACCCTGTTGTTCTTTACGTAAGCGGGGCTAATTCCCAGGTTATTTCCTATATGGGGGGACGGTACAGAGTCTTTGGGGAAACCCTGGATATCGGGCTTGGAAACGCCCTTGATAAATTTGCTCGGGGAGCTGGCCTGCCGCACCCGGGAGGACCAAAGATCGAGGCATATGCAAAGAACGCAAAGAAGTATATCCCACTTCCTTATGTGATAAAAGGAATGGACCTTTCCTTTTCCGGGCTTTCCACGGCATCCAGCGAAGCCCTGAAGAAAGCTTCTCTTGAGGATGTCTGCTATTCTTACCAGGAAACGGCTTTTGCAATGGTTGTGGAAGTTGCAGAACGCGCCCTTGCCCACACAGGAAAAAAAGAAATTCTGCTGGCAGGAGGAGTAGGGGCAAACACAAGGCTTCGGGAGATGTTAAATGGCATGTGCGAGGCCAGAGGCGCAAAGTTCTATGTGCCCGAAAAACGCTTCATGGGAGACAACGGGACAATGATCGCATACACCGGGCTTCTGATGTACAAGTCGGGAAACACTCTCTCGCTTGAAGAGTCCCGCGTAAACCCGAGTTTCAGGACTGATGATGTAAAAGTGACCTGGGTCAGGGAAGAAGAAATGAAAAAAGTCCCTGAGATCTCCCCTGAAACTTCACTCAGGATTGGAGAAATGCTGGATAACGGGGCCGAGGCTGTTGTTTACCTGGAAGAAGGGCATGAAGGAAAGAAAGTGCTTATTAAGGAAAGAGTCCCGAAGGCTTACAGGCATAAAGAGATTGACGAGAAGATCAGGACAGAAAGAAACCGGACAGAAGCCCGCCTGATGTCTGAAGCCCGGCGCAGTGGGGTTTCCACGCCGATTATCTACGATGTGGAAGATTTCAAGCTAAAAATGCAGTATATCGATGGGATTCCTATAAAATACCTGATTACCCCTGAAATATCCGAAAAGGTGGGAGAACTTATCGGAAAACTCCACAGTTCGGGCATAATACACGGGGACCTGACCACCTCAAATCTTCTGCTTGCAGGAAAGAGGCTTTATCTCCTTGACTTCGGACTTGCTTATTTCGACAAAGGCCTGGAAGCCAGAGGTGTAGATGTCCATGTGCTTTTCCAGACCTTTGAGAGTACCCACCGCTATTATGAAGCCCTTACCGAAGCTTTCAAAAAAGGGTATCAAAGTACTTTTATAGATTCAGAGGATGTACTCAAGCGCGTTGAAGAGATAAAAAAGAGGGCTCGTTATGCATAAAATCGTGTTCGTTACGGGAAATAAGGGCAAGTTTGCCGAGGTAAGGGATATCCTCAAAACTTTCGGAATTGAAGCAATCCAGGACAAAAACGGCTACCCCGAACTTCAGGAAGATGAGCTTGAACCAATTGCAGCCTATGGGGCACAGCATGTTGCAAACAAACTGAACATGCCTGTAATGGTAGACGACTCCGGAATTTTCATAAAAGCCTTAAATGGCTTTCCAGGCCCTTACTCTCGTTTTGTAGAGGACAAACTCGGAAACCCGAAAGTGCTCAAACTGATGAAAGGAGAGGAAGACAGGGCAGCTTATTTTAAGACCGTAATCGGATACTGCGAACCCGGAAAAGAGCCTCTGGTTTTCCCTGGTACTGTGGAAGGGAAGATAACATATGAAGAGAGAGGCACAGGTGGTTTTGGGTACGACCCTATCTTCGAATACCAGGGCATGACCTTCGGGGAACTCGGAGATGCCGAGAAAAACAAGGTTTCCCATCGGCGCAGGGCCATTGATAGGTTTCTGGAATGGTTTAAGAGTAAAACTTAAAAAACCTGATAGTGATACTGGACCTGCATCCGCAGAAAACTGCTTGCAAAAGAATACTTATAACCTTTTCTTTTTTTCACTTTATTCATCCAGTTTATGTTTGAGCATACCAAGAGCCACACTGAGCTGATTTAAACCCAGCTTCAGGGCGGCAGTAATTATCTTGTTATTCGAGGTATGGCCGAACTCTCGTTTGATTGTAAATAGATCCATAATACACTGCTGGTCCAAGATCAACGGGCCATCAAGTAGATCTTTTGAGGTTGAGCCTGTTTTTTTGCTTTTAATTTCAACTTTCCGTGGCTCAATTTTTGGCCCACTTTCCGATTTTGCAGCCCCTCCTGCAGCCTCAGGTGCTTCTGGACTCGGCCCGTAGAGGCATTCCATTTGCTGGAGACAGTGAGTCAGACAAACGTTTTTTATGAATTCTTCAACTTCCATTTCATTCAGAGCCGCATACTTCTTTATTTCAGAAAGCTGTTCTTCCGAAAAAGGTATACATAACAGGTTTTCTTCAGATTCTTCGTTTATCCCAAACCCTCCAAGTGTATCCAGTCTTTGTTGTGTCTTATTTAACTTCTCTTGTTTTTTAATAATTATTTTATTCGAGTCTTAATTTGTGCCTTACTCAAGCCTAATCGGTCCTTTAATCTGCACTTTATTCAAGTTTTTCTTTAACTTTTAATTTCTTATCCTTTAGTAATCTCTTATTTATCCTTTAATCTGTTCTTTATCCTTCAAGTTTTCCTTTTAGTTCGTAATTACTAAAAGTTAGTTGTTGCCAGTTAAATTAAAATTATTTAGTATGTAGCACATTTTAATTACTATGAGAGATCTCGTCTCCGACACCGCGGCTGCAGATACTATCCCGCTAAAACTCGTTGTATATCTCGGGCTACTTGCAGCAGTTTTAATTCTAGCGGCCCAGGCCTGGCATACAGCGAGTCCTGTTCTGGAAGATGCACAAATTAAAGCCCAGACAGAAGCCGCTTCGCTGTCGATCCTTTCAATCCAGGAAGGGTATGCCCGGAACTCTGCTGAAAGTTTCAGCCCTGCAGGCAGCATGTGTGCCCTTGAATTTTCCCTTCCTGCTTCAGTCAGGTACATTAGCTTCGGAGTGGACCCGGACCCGGAATGCAATGGGCAACTGAGCGACTCTGACTGGACCCTCGAAAACAATACCATTATCTACCAGTATAAAAACGGGGTTAAGAAACGATTGTTTCTTGAAGGAAAGCCGGTTCACTTTATAAAAGGCGAGCGTAACTCAGAAGGAAGATGGACGCCTGAGGGAAGTAAGGAGACCAATCAAACACGGTTATCTCTTGAAAAGACGGGAGTGGTAATAGAGTACCCGGTTTCAGGAGAGTTCATATTCGAGATGGTCACGCAGAATGGGATAAGATACACCATGTCTCACTTCTGAAAGATAATAAAAAGTTCAGGAATTAGAAATCAACGGTGAAAAATCAGAAATAAGAGCCAGGGGCAGGAAATCAGGGATCGGAAATCAGGGATCGGAAATTAATAAAGCTCTTGCAGGCGAGCCGTCACAATCCTCGATTTTCAGGGGCAGGCACAGGAAGAAATAGGTCCCTGCTTTTACTGAGCCGAGCTCAAGGCATTCTACTATGTTCACGTTACCTGAAAGAAGTACGTGGTGGGCAGGCAGACTTTCGGAATGAAGATCATCCACGGAAAAGCCGTCAATTCCGATGGCTTTGAATCCTTCTCCGACAATCCATGCTGCTCCACTTTCGTCAAGGTATACAGGGTCAAATTCTTCTTCCTCGGATTCCATGCTATGAGAACCTGATTCCCCGCCTGAAGAACTAACATTATCTGTGCTTTTTTGTTTTCGGGAAAAGCCTTCTGTTTTCAGAAGGAGAATTGAGATATTTTCAGGAGCTCCTGCATTCTGGAAGGCCTTTTCAAGAATATCGGCAGTAATTGAACCTGACAGTGAAGAAAAATCGAGGATAAGTGCCATTCCCATAAGGTTTTTGAGTTCGAGTTTGTCAACAGTCATGCCGTTGTCCAGAATGTGAGAAGGGGCATCAACATGGGTACCGGTATGGCTTCCGAAACTTAACCTGGATACCGCACAACCTTCCTTTTCAAGAGTACAGACCCTCTCAATTGCAGGTATCGGGTCCCCGGGAAAAACCCGTGTAAAAGGGGAAATCGGGGTTGTAATGTCTATAATTTTTCCATGAACCGGAATTTTTTCCATGTTAAACACCTTATTCCATATAGATAATGGATCTGTTCGTACATTCATCTATGCATTTCATACAGAGAGTACATTTTTTCGGGTCGATTTTGGCAAGCTCGTTTTCCTCGTAAATTGCGTCCACTGGACAGACATTCTTGCATTTTCCGCACCTTTTACAGCCGAAAACCACAACGTATCCGGTTTTTTCTGACATCAGTGAACCTTTGGCACCTTCAGGATATATCAGTTTCCAGATAGGAAAAATTCCTTTTTCATAAAGTTATTCTCATGCTGAGTGTATGGATATCCGAAAACAAGCCTTATATATAAAAAAAGAATATGCAGGTTCAGGTATGGAAAAGTTCACTGAAGACGAGACTGGCTCTTTTTGCAGTTACCTTTCTGAAGGTTGCAGGCTCTGCCAGGAGGGCGCCAAAATGGTACTCTTTGTAACGGGCCTTTGTCCTAAAAGTTGTTTTTACTGCCCGCTTTCCGATGAAAGGCGTGGAAAAGACCTTGTTTTTGCGAATGAAAGGGCTATAAAAAACGATGAGGATTTACTGAAGGAAGCTGGGATTATGAATGCTCTCGGGACAGGGATTACAGGCGGCGAACCCCTCCTGAAAATCGAAAGAGTGCTTCATTATATCCAGATGCTAAAGGCTTCTTTCGGAAAAGAACACCACATCCATCTTTATACTTCTCTGGCTCCTGATAGGCAGGTCCTTGAAAAACTCGCAGATGCAGGCCTTGACGAAATCCGTTTACACCCGCCACAGGAAAGCTGGAAAGATCTCAAGCACAGCCCGTATGCAGATGCCCTGCAAAATGCAAAAGAGCTGGGAATTGAAACCGGAATTGAGATTCCTGCCCTTGAAGGAGCGGAAAAAGTTGCAGATTTTGCAGAAGAAGTGGGTGTTTTCCTTAACCTGAATGAACTGGAATTTTCCGATAATAACTCAAAAGCTCTCCTGAAAAACGGCTTTTGCCTTGAATCAGACACGGCCAGTGCGGCTGCCGGGTCCTGTAAATACGCCGAGACGGCCTTTTCGGCATGTAAAAGAACGCATTTTTGCTCCTCAACCTACAAGGATGCAGTCCAGCTCCGCAAAAGGTTTCAGCGGATCGCAAAGAATACGGCTAGAGAATTTGATGAAATCACGGAAGACGGCACTCTCGTATATGGGATAATTGAGGGTGGGAACCAGAAACTTGCAGAAGAAACCCTGCAGAACATGGAAATCCCATCAGAATTGTTTGAAGTGAAAGACGGGAAAATCGAAATCGCCTGGTGGGCACTTGAAGAGCTGAAAGAGGAAATTAAGGAAGAATTGGAACCTTCTGGATCCAAGCTTCTCATTATTGAAAGATATCCATTTGAAGACGGAATGCTCGTCGAACTGATCCCTCTTTAAGGCAGTGTCCGAAGTAAATAAACTGGCAGGGAAAATCCTTTCCAGAATTTATCAGGCACATTTGAAGTTTAATCCCACTTTCCGCAGGTGCGACAAGAAGCTATACTATGAATTGCACCATTCGCTACCTCTTCCATTTGAGGTAATCCTACTGTGACATGCATAAATGGTAACATTTGTGTGTGAAGCTCACAGGACACTATCGAGAAATCAAGGAACCTGACTTTGGTAATCGGTTAGGATACGAATACTATGAAGAACATAAAGTGAACCATCGTAAGAATCGTGAAGTGGAATAAGCGAAAGCAGGCTGATACGCTTAACCAAAAGGTACAGAATCAGGCTGTAATGGGTCTGCGGACATTATGGCAAATGGACAAATGATTCTCGGTTTATAGATGGCTTCTAAGGTATTCACATTATTCGTAGTATGGAACTTGGTAAGCCCTAAATGCTCCCATTATGGGTAGGACTCCCGCGAGGGATAACGATGGCATTGAGGGTAGAGGATTCAGTAAAAAGCGAATGCCAATCTGTAATGGATTGGATAGAGGTTCAAACTTTGCCTCAATCCGAAAGGATGCAGACTTACTGATGGTGTTTTCTTGTGTGAATGGAAACAAACCTACAAATGTAAGATACTCAACGACACCAATAGGTGAGAGGCTTACAGACAATTATGTTAGTGGGCTGTTATCCGGAACACAAAATCAGTTATGCAAATAACTGGTGCCTGATACAGAAAGGGTTTGAAAACACTCGAGCCGTATGAAGGGAAACTTTCAAGTACGGTTCCTAGGGGAGAAAGGAGGAGTAATCCTCCCTACTTACCCGACAGGTCTTTTCAATTTTCACAATTTTTAATGACATCTTTTTTGTCAAAATCATATTGAATTATTGTAATCTGTATCTCTTAAATCTCTCACATCTTTAGACTTTGTGATTCAACTAACGAGTTTTCACTTCTGTTTTTTTGGGTAAGAATCGAGATAATGATTTCAGATTTTTAGGTTATTACCTGAAAACGATAGCATGAAAAAGGTTATTTTTTGAAGACATCTGTGTAAGGTCAGTTTAATCAGATTTTCTCAGGTAATATTTTCCCCAGTCGATGTTTGTAAAAAATGTTATATAGTTTAGAAACAAGTTTATTTCTGAGATTCAAATAGTTCTTTATGTTTAGAAAATAATTAGAAGTGCTTTCTTATGCCCTATCCGGTTGTACATGTATTATTCTTTGTGTTGTGTATCAACGCAGTAGCAGTCTATGCTGCTCTCAGATTACTTTTTCGGAGGGAACTCTCTTTCAAGAGTTCAATGCCTTTACTATTGCTGCTGTCCGTAGGCAGTTTATGTGCTTTATTCCCGGATATCATGATTGTTTACAATTTATTCGTAAACGGTACTATGGAACATTGCTCTATTGGCCCGGTTCCAACACATTCTATTCTATTCAGTTTTCCTGCAATCCTGTTCGGGACAATTACAGGATATGCTATATTCAGGGAGCCTGGCAGGGCAATATACCTTGGCCTTTTTGCAGAGGCTGCTCTCCTTTCACACCTATTGCTGGATGATATTAGTGAAGGCGGCTGCGAGTACCTTTATCCATTATACGATAAAGATATCAGTGTATTTTCAATGATGGATATAAGTTTTCAGGAAACCGGGCTATTTCACTACCTGATAGTATCTTTTGTATCGGTTTTTTTTATTTGCTGTATAATAATGATGGCATTGTTTGCCTTGAATCAATTTGGCTTTGAATTCAAATATAAATCCGAAAAATAATCATGAAGGTGTTAAAATCAGGTTTGAAGCTCGCCTACACCTTCAAGCTTTTTAACAACTCTGGCAGGGTAGCCCAGAGCAAGACTATTTGGAGAGATATCGCGAGTAACTACGGATCCGATGCCTATTATTGAGTTTTCCCCGATTTCGACACCCTGTGTGATTATACATCCCGAATTCACAAGAGCTCCGCGTCCGATTTTTATGGGATCCGTAGTTCTCGGATATGCCTGTCTTGTAGTCAAACTCCCTCTCGAATGTGCAGATAGTATGCACCGATCGCCGATTTCAGCATAATCCCCTACTGTAATTAATTCAGGGTGAATCCGATCAAAAATTACGTCATAGCCAACATATACATTCTTTCCGAGATTTACACCCCGCATCCTGTGTAATTTAGCTCTCCAGGACGGGACAGGAGCGCTTGAAGCAAGCCGTTCCAGAATCCAGTTTTTTAAATATTTCATGCCAAACAGAAATATATTACTGTGGTAATGGTCCGCAACTTCACGAAAGGTTACTTGATCTCTGGTAGACACTACAGTAGTCATGCTAATACCCCCCATTTTACTGTTAAATTATTTTGTACTACTTTTTAATTGTGCTTTAACTAATAAATAAATTTCTACAGTTCGTGCTTAATTAATTTTGACATTGATAATATGCTGAATACACTGATTTCCAGCATGCTGAATAAACGAACTTCCAGACAACTCTTCTGTTAGCTTTTACTTCTGGTTATAAGCTTTAGAAGCAGTGATTTTTTAATTTCTACAGCATCGTTAGGGCAAAGTTCTCGGCAACAATAACACTGGATGCATTTTTCCTCGTTGATTTTGAGTGCACTACCTGCTTCTTCAATGGCATGTGCCGAACAGTTCAAAACACATGCTTTGCAAAGCGCACAGCTTGAGGTGTTGATAACGGGTTTTACAGTTAACTGCCTTCGAAGGACCCTCATAAGAAAAGACGGTACGAAGGCAGTGATTCCACCTTCTGGCCTTTTGAATCTGACCTTTACCTCGTCCAGAGGCACCCCTGTAATCTCAGGATGTTCGGTTCCGAACCCCCTTGAGAGTGCAGCTTTATTTGTAGGAACCTTCAAAGGATCAATTCCTATGAGCTCAGAGGCCACGATATCCAGGGCTACGCAGTCATAACTTGCCATAATCACGCCTGCAAAAACAGGTGTACCGTTGGCCGGGCCATTCCCTTCCATTCCGACCACACCGTCCATAACAGCGAGCTGAGGTTTGACGACAGAATATATATCAACAACTGCTTCTCCGAAACGGCCACGATCTTCCAGGAAGTGAGCTTGTTTTCGGTTTTTCTGAGGCACGGTGCCAAAGAAATTTTTGACAGCACCTGTATATAGCGTGAGTTCATGGGTCTTGAGCTTTGGAAGCGAAATTATTACATCTGCCTCAAGTACTGCTCTTGAGATATGAAGCCGCGAGAACTGCCTGGCGCCTGGAACATCAACCTCAACAAAACCTGAGGTCTCAAAATTAATGAGTTCTGCCCCGCAACCGGAAGCAGCATTCTCAATTCCGGATGCTTTAAATGCCTGCGAAGTGGTAGTAGATCCGGGTTTTACAATGCCGGAGCCGTCGCCTATAATTGGAATGCCGCCCGCCTCTGAAACCAGTTCACACATTGCTGCTACTACTGCCGGATGGGTTGTGACAGCATCCTCTGGCGGTCGAATAGCAAGTACATTGGGTTTGAGCAATACGCGGTTGCCAGGAGCTATAATCTTCTCAAGGCCGCCTATAAGGTTAAGCGACTCTCTTATCGCGTCTTTTGCATTTGAATAATCGCTACAGCGAACAATAGAAACCCTGGTGTCCATAATCACACATTTTATACATTGAATAAATTTATGTTAATTATAATTACATCATCTGCCGCCTATCTACCGCAGTAATCTATGCAGTTTAGGATCAGATTTTTTGCTACAGGCAAAGCCGTAACTCCTCCAATCTGAGGTTTGGGATTATTACGACTTTGCCCCCAGGCATTTATCTTTCTCCAGCTTATCTGTTAAGATAGTAAACGGGAGGAGCAGCCCGAACGTATTCGGTGGTATTTCTTATTCTATTAATGTGTTTTTGAGCTTTTTCGACCTTGTCTCTGGAAAGCCCGGTGTTCTTTTCAATTACCTGCAAGGGTAAATGATGTTCCTGAGAATATAGCAACTGATCCATTGTTTGAATGGGCATGCGCCAGTAAAACTCTTCATCAGTAGTATAATGGCTCCATGTATCAGCACTTGGAGGGCGCGTCATAATCTCTTCATTGATATGCAAGTATTTACCCAGAGCATAGATCTGGGTCTTATAACAGTCAGCCAGAGGTTCGAGATCTACACCTCCGTCCCCATATTTTACGAACTGCCCGAGGATCAGTTCGGTCTTGTTGGTTGTCCCGCACACCACGTAATTCATCTTTTCAGCGTACATATACTGAATTACCATTCTGGACCGCTGCTTGACCCCCTGCAACCCGATCAGTTCCAGATAGTCATTTGCCTTCAACCTGTACTTTGCGACCGCCTCCCCATCTTTTATCAGCCGAATAGAAGGAACATTCAAAAGTCCCTGGTCAAGGAAATCAGGCAGTACCAGTGACGTTTTGTGTATTCTGGCATCATATTCTGGGCAGGTTCTTTTTATGATCTGTTCTTTCTTCTCGTAAATGTTAAGTGATTCCAGGATTGGAGATATGGGAACCTCCTCATATTCCACACCCAGGCTTTCGCAGATTTCTGCACCCAGAGTTTTACTGGAAGGAGCCGATTCTTTTTCAGGCAGGAGGATTCCGTACACGTTTTCTTTTCCAAGCTCCTGTACGCAAAGGGTAAGAGCTACAGCTGAATCAATCCCACCTGAAACACCTAAAACTGCTCCTTTTTTCTTAAAACCTACAATCTGATTTTTGATAAAACCCCTGATATTCAAGGCTAAATTTTCGATGTCTCTGTTCAGTTCTTCCATTATCGGCACATTCAGTTCTTTCACTACCTGCATAGTATTTCCCCCATGATTAGACTGATTATATAAGGATCAAATCCGAACAGTTGCCATTTTTTTAGAATTCGTTACATTCAATTTAAGCTTCTGTGCAGCTTCTTCTATCAATGGCTGTGACAGTTCCTGGTTGATTTTTTCGAATCCTTCTTCCCTCGACATTTCTCCGCTTCGGACAAGCCCTGCTGTATCAAAGGCATATGGGTGGAATCCATATTTTTCCAGGTGATTATAGCAGGCAAAAGAGTTCAATGTACAATTGGTTGAATTACTGTCATTGATACCAGGTTGTTCCCATCCGATTTCCAGAAGTGCCTCCAGCACTTTATCTTCGCTATACTCCCATAAACACAGTGGATGCAGGATACTTAGAGCAGTTTCCCCCATATTTTCAATAACCTTACTTTTTAGGAGGAATATCTCATCTTTATCTTCGACGTCTATTTTTTCAAGCTGTTTTTTAAATAGGTTCCTGGACCACTGTATAAAATTGGGCGAAAGGTTAATAATGGGATTTGGGGACTGGCCGGCTGTGAAAGCAAATACAATAAAAGGTGCTTTCTGAATAATTGCCTGTTCGATCAGTTTCTGTTTGATGATAGTGATACAGACATTACAGATGTCACTTGCCCGGTATTTAGCAAACTTGGGAAATGCATCGTACGATTCGGCTGCTTTTCTGAATGTATCGTAAAGTATTTCCGTTTCCATTGTCAGCTGGTAATAATCGGAGCCTGTGATCTTGCACATCTTTTTTGCGTTTTTTATTGCGCCTTCGGAAGTGAACCCGTTATCGAACTGGACAGCCAGCACCTTCAGGAAAGGATAGTCTTTTTTGAGTTTGTAAAGCGTGTATGATGAGTCTTTTCCACCGGAAAGTGCATAAATAACGTCGTACTTACCCTTTCCCCTGTATTGTTCAAAAAGTTCTTCAATTTTGGTCAGATACTCGTTCTTTTCCTGTGAAGAAAGAGGAGCATATGTCTCGCAGAAATGGCAGAGACCACTTTCCTCATTAATCTGTATACCTGGAATGTCCGAATCCAGAACACACTTTTTACATACTAGCTTTGACATGTTTATATTCCTCTATGATAGATCGATTGGATATTTTCCCGTTCTCGCTCAAGGGCAGATGATCGATGAATAGTATTTCTCTTGGGCAGAGGTAACCTGGCAGGCTCTTCCGGCAGAATGCAAACAAATTTTCGATTTTAGTTCCTTCTGCAGGTATGATCAGGAGGCTAATCGCGGTTCCCATAAGCTCATGGTCTACAGGTACAACAAAAACCTTCGAGACCTCGTTATTTTCTTCTATATTTCTCTCAATTTCTCTCGGGTTCACTCGATGATCACCGATTTTAATAAGATCATCCTTGCGTCCCAGCAGTCTGATATACCCATTTGGCAATTTCTGTGCGAGATCCCCGGTATGCAGCCACCCGTTTATAATCCTCTTCTCGGTGGCAATTTCATCGTCCAGATAACCTAACAGAATGTTATCCCCTCTGGCAACCAGTTCGCCAGTTATATTAGGTTCTACTGACCTGGACTCGGAATCGAAGACATCCAGCATGACCCCTGGAATCGCTTTTCCTATAGTGTCAATGAATTTATCCACGTCTTCTGCTGGCAGGTAGGCAAGCCTTGCTGTGGCTTCAGTCTGCCCATACATTGGCAGAATTTCCATATTGGTGGTAAACTCTCTAATATCTTTTACAATTTCCCGATCCATACCTCCGCCTGCGGACGCAGCGGTTCTGACGTTAGTAAAAGCTTTTTTGAATCTATCTGGATACCTGAGGAGTATACGGTAAGTACTGGGCACTCCATAGAATATGGATACGCCTGCTCTTATAAGGTTGAAAACCGAGTCTATAAAATTCATGTTTCCAATTCTGATGGAGCCGCCGGCCATCAGGTGGGAATTAATTATGGAATTTCCAAAAGCGTGGTGTGGTGATATTATCAGTGCTGCTTTATCTCTGGAGGTTATGCCAAGTACCTCTATTATTGACGTTGCGTTTGCTACCAGGTTTCTGTCGCTTAACATTACCCCTTTTGGAGTGCCTGTTGTGCCGGAAGTGTACAGAACCAGCCGCAGTTCCGGATTATTTGACTCGGTTCCGATCTTCTTATGCAGAATCTCCACGGAAGTATCACCGGAAACAACGACTACGGTTCCAAAATGCTCAAAAAAATCGTCCCCGAATCTTGAATACTGCGTATCGGTTGTAATGATATTATTGATATGGGCAGCATCAAGGATTCTTTCAAGACTGAATTTAGGAAATTCTATTGGCAGAGGGATTGCGATATTAACTGACCGATAAACCGCCATGAGGATCTTTATATACTGTATGCCTGACTCTGCAAGTATTGCAAATCTGCAATGCTTAAAATCCATCAAAGGTAAAGCAATGGCATTTATATCCTTATCAAGGCAGCTATAGGTAATCGAACTTTTACCCTCTTCCAGGGCAATGTTTTGAGGAGCATTTCTGGCGTATTCTGTGATATACGCATCAATTCGCATATTATTCACTTCGCCAGTTTGGTTATCATATTAGTAATTCCCTGCAACGAGTCAAAATTTTCCGGTGTCAGCATATCTTCAGGAATCACAATAGAATATTTATCACAGATATAGTCCATAAGTTCAAGCAGACCAATGGAATCTATAATGCCGTCCTGAGTGAGAGAATCATTATCTTTCAAGTTGGTGTTATTGTCCATAAAAGAATTAGCTTTCAAATAATCGACTATATCATTCTTTATCTGTTCCATGTATTGTTATCCCCTTTGTTTTCGTTTAGTGGACCATCGATTGTGTGTAACACACATCACTGTCCATAATAACGTGAAATCCCCACTGCTAAATACGTAATACAACTATATAAATAATTTGAGAAACTTTTCCGCTAACAAAAACGTTCTGACAAAAATGGAAAATTTTGAGTAAAATCAATTTAGTGCACTCGGATGATACAAATTTAGCTACCTCACGGAAGAAATAGTGTGACCGATTTAATTACCCGCACACAAATAAGGTCGAGAAAAGATATTACAGGATGCAAAAAATTGCAATATACAGAAAAATAAATACATGAGGTTTCGCCGGATATTCACAGGATTTAATGTGACAGCTTTCAAAAGTTGCCTGAACTACTTAAGTGGTCGATGTTCCTTTTGGGTATTTATTATTACAATCGTTTATATTTCCACTTCAGACGCCATTTTAAACCTTAGATTTTATCGAACATATTCAGTCCCAGTTTCAGTCGATCTTCTGAAGGCGATTTATATTGATAATATGGGAATCCGAGCGAGTAATGACAGAAAAGATGTATTTATTGTCTAAAACATAACTCGAATGGCTGACACTGCTGAGATCCAGGTCTTTATTTAAATTAGGAAGCATGTTTTTATTGGAAAACTTATAATAGGCTTCTTTCAAAGTCCATGTTTTTAAAAGATCGGTTTTACTTAAAGGTTCGTCCGTGAATGAAGGTTTTTCACGCAGGTATTTTAGAGTATTTTTAAGAGCCAGTGTTCTTCCAAGCTCGATATCAATACCGACCTCAATCTTTGATATTGCAAAGGCTGCAATGCTTTCAGTATATGATATACATATGTACAGTTCATTGTGGTTATGGATGCAGACTCTCCCATGGCCGTCTTTATATGTGGATATATCGGAGGTGGATCGTTCGTTAAGGATACTGCACAGGATATGTTTCAGAACCGTTCTGGAGACGGTGTATCTTTTCTTGAAATAACTGGTCTGTAAACCCTCAAGGTGTTCCATTTCTATCCTGCCGAGGCAGTCCGTATTAAATGTATCATAATTATCCAGGTCAACAAGAAGAATAAGAACATCACTCCGTTCCCACAGGTAAGGAATATGTTCAAGAGAAATGGGGAAAGGTATTGTTAAATTCTTATTGCACATACAGTTCACGTATATCTACTATATTTCCGTATATAAATTTCATATTCTCCATATACTAAAGAATTTACTGAATGAAGCCCTGCAGGATATTATCGAGAAGAACTCCTGCCCCTTACCCGGGCTTGAGGGAGGTAGGAAAATGACTCTGGAGTTGCTGGAATACAGCCCAATGGTGGCACCCCCGCTTTTCCCTGCGATATGCATTGTCGTTTATGCTCAAGTGTTGTGAACTTAAATCCTATATAAACAATTCCTCCTTTTTCAACACGGTTCACAATCCTCAAACTTTATTAAACATTGAGAGCGGGAAATTTTAATCCGTTGAAAACGTAGATTATTCATCACCGTTAACAGCATGCTGAAAAACCTTGTATTAACATTAAATTGTAACTATTCGAGCACTATTAATCGTGATTAATAACCTCAATTTATCAGATTTTCTCCGTGTAATTTATATGAATCTATTTTATTTAACTGCTGTCAAACGATAATGTTTTTAAGTCCTTTGCGGACAAATAATTTGGGTTCTCTGAATTACCTTAATCGAGATCAATAGGGTCACTTTTTGATACCTGAATAGTTACATTAAATTCATACATTATATAAATAATTCAAAAAAGCAATCCTAAAATATATAAACGATAAGGATATAGGGTATTCGTTTCTTAGCGCCCTTGCTCGGAGGTCGCACATTTTATAACGTAGAAGAATAGTGAGTAATATAATGCTGGATCAATGTAATTCAATTATCATTAACTGAGGTGTCCGAAACTGCAAACTGCGGAAGAAAGGGTAAGAGCGAGATTGATAAAGTATCTCGGCAGGGATGAAAACGGGATACGCAAGGTTGTGCTCAACCTCTTCCTGACCGGAGACAAGTTCACCACCGGTGAAGTTTACGATTACCTGGATAAAGGAAATTTCGAGGTAAGCTACCGGGGAGTGTCAGCTATGGTAGGGCTTATGAACACAAGGCTCGGGATCCTGAGCATAAATGTCACCGGGGATCACAACGTCTATTCCCTGAAAGAGAATTACAAAAACATTGTCGGCTCCGTGCTTGAAAATTACTGAGCCACTTTTATTGCGGTCTATTTTTAGGTGAAAATTTCGAATTGCTTATCTGTCCTGCTGAGATGCCGAAGAAGCGTGGAGTAACTACGGTCTTGAATCTTGTTTCAGGATGCTTTGATTAACTTAAAATCAAATTGCATGCGGCCACCCCACCCAAAAGGGGTATTCGTGACCCTCCGCACTCCCCAAGTAATAAAATTTATCTTGAATGTTAACACAGGGGAAATTCACATAGATTCGGGCATATGGTCTGAACACAGGGAAATTGATTCTGAGTTTTCGCCAGGTCGACATTAGAATTAGAATATATTAAGTGACTGCGTTTTATAAACATTATGCAAATAAATGTAGAGTCCTGAGCGGTTAACATATGGTTCGAATCTCATGAGACATGTAAACAACAAAACTATTTTTGCAATAATGTTTAGTATGGGGGTAATGTGTTTTCCAACAAAACGCTATCACTAAAGACATCAGGAAAAACAAGTTATCTGCCGAAAGTAAGGTCTTATTCCCAGGGTATGTCTGTTAAAATTTATATTCTGTTAATGCCTAAGTACGCCTTCGCATATCCACTGTCATATATCACATGACATTTGTTGTCGAGGTTGTATTTAAAAAAAGGTCCAAGTAACATTTTAGGAGAATATTGAACTTTTATAGGCCTATCTAAACTGATTTTTCTCCAAATTAACATTTTGTCTCCCATACGCTCCCAATTTAAAGTTCCTGCTGGAGTAACTGCATACTCTGCTACTTTACCTCTAGATAAATATGTTTGGAATATATTATCGACTGTCATGGCATCTGTTAGAATAAGATCGTCATAAGAATTGTTAATATTTCTACACATTTCGACTTCAGATTCAGTCCAGATCATTTTGTGAGTGAGATTTTTTCCATAAATAGGAGAATCCACATCTACAAAAGAATTCGTTATCATAAAAAATGAAAATATTATAAGTAATATAGAGATAAAAACAGCTTTGAAAAGTCTGCCTTTGATAGTGCTGGTTATTTTGAAGATTCCAATCCCAGAAAACAATACAAAAGTCGTGTATATAAACGCTGGCCATCTGAATGGCACGATATTTCTGATTCCCATTACAGGAAAGGTAAAAAAGATTGAGAATAGTACAACAAGCATGAAGATTAAGGACACTTTAGTTCTAGTTTGATGTCCTTTTGATAAGCTGTGAAGGCTTCCAATAACCCCAAAAAAAATGAAAATGAGGAACCCAAGAATGTCAAGAATCGAGGACAAGGAGTCTCCTGCACCCGGAATCGCGCTCCGCCCTAAGAATTTTGCCTCAGATAAAAATGAATTTCCCAGTCCATTTACTGTTCCTTCAAGAAAGGGATATCTTGGATCCGACCAGTGATAGATCAATATTAGTATAGAAAATATACAAAGAAAAAGATCTGCTCTCAATCTGGCGGAGTTGTTTTTAGTGGCATACATACGTTCATATATATAAGATCCAGCACATAATGAGATCAGTGAGACAATATAAATAAATGTTGATATTGTGTGGGTCCATGTGATAACGAATATGGCTAACATTGAGAATATTTTGAATAGAGTGTTTATTTTCTCCTTTTGCTCAATTAAAAGATAGACAATCATCGTATAGATGGCAATTCCAAAACTCATAGCAAGTAATTGAATGCTCCATTGAATATGGAAGTCTGAAAAATTTATAAGTAACATTGAGAATAATGCAAGTTGAACACTATTCGTAATTTTTTTGACAAATGTATATACAAAAATAGTACTAACTGTAAGCACCACTCCTATGATAGACATTGCACCTTTTGTGGTCAGGTTTCCCAGGAGACTTAAAATGGATGCATAGATATGCATCAAAGGATAATTGCTGTAATATGAATGTTTGGGCAAATAACTGGTTCCGTAGATGGAAATGTCTTTTATCAAGTCGGCATGTTTCCACGGATCTATACCAACAGGGTAGGGGGATATAAAATAAGCACTTAATCTCAGGATAAGGGATAATATGAGTATCTTAGAAAATAAAGTATAGAGTAGGACATCTTCTTCATAGGTACGTGACAAAATCTCTAGCCCTAAAGATCCTACAGCCATTGATACGCTGACAAAGAATATTATAGGGCGATAGTATGGCTCTGCCTGATAATAACTTATCAATGCTACTAAAATGCAAATCCAGTAAATAATTTGAATAATCTTTAGTGCCCGATTACTAAGGTTAAGGTTTAGGTCTATGTCGTCTGCCAATAATTTAGTTCTAAATCTCAAGTACAAAAGGGATGCAATTGTAAGGAGAGGCCCCAATGAGATAAGGTAATTATTACTGTATATCAAGTTCAAGAAGGATATTAGTAATCCCAATATCGTTCCAAAAATTGCAAACATCCCATCAATAGTTAAGAGGTTAGAACGTTTAATTTTTACAGCAATTGGCGCCGAAATGATTAAAGTCAATAATATGATTATTGGTGCTATTTCTTTAAATAACATCAAATGTTCCCCTTAAGTGGTCCCTCAATAATAAGTTGATATTTTTCAAAACAATTCGCATACTCGCATCTGCTTCCATTTTCCGAGTTGTGTACCCGTACATAAGTAAGCTTATACAACAGGTGCAAGTGAACAAAGTGTATTCTAAGATGAAATATCAACCAACTAATGAAGCAATACCTTCCCTTATGTTTTTAGTAAATGATTATAAGCAATTAAACAAACTATGTATATCAAATTATTTTATACATCAAAGGAGTTACTTTTATAATAACTTTACTCACTGAGCCTGTTTCAAAGTTATATCTCAAGCTTGTTTCAAAAATACCTCCAATCCCTCTGAACCAATATTTCTGAGAAGATAATCAAGATCATTAGAACTAAATTGAACACCTGCTTTTGGTCAAAAACATGAATAGTCGGAATTTTGAAACCAGCTCATCATTTGATTCTACTTTAGATAGGGAAATAACATACATTTAGAAGAACTTAGTGATGCTCAATGGGCTTATATTCGCTCACACCTTCCTCCCCAACCTGAGGATGGGAGAAAGAGAGTAAATGATCGTCAGATTATCAACGGTATTCTTTATGTTATTGTCACAGGTTGTCAATGGAGAGATATGCCCAACAAATACGGGTCTTACGTAACTTTATGGAGACATTTAAAACGGTGATCTGAAGAAGGTATTTGGGATATGATTGTAAATTATCCCAAAGATGATTCTTATCAGCGAGCTGACTTCCGCAGATGTCCGTTCAATTTTCACAATTTTTTCTGCTATCGTTTTTCTGAAAATTGCCCTGCTTATTCAAACATGTTTTTTTGAAATGTCCTACACTTTTCAATCTTGTATCTTCATTGAAAGCTTCTAACTTATATTTCAGGAAGCTTCAGTTGAGATAATAATTGCAAATTTTAGAGCAAACATCCAAAAACGATAGCAAGAGAGATGTTATTTTCTTGAAGACATCTGCGGAAGGTCGGAGCGAGGACAGATCTCCCCTGGCATTGTTGCAGTAGATAGCAGTTTTGTAGAAACAAAAAGGGGAGAAAGTGTCGAGTATAATAGATTCAAAAGAGAAACGGAATAAAGATTCATGCAGCTGTAACTTCGGAGGGTCTTCTATTAAGAATCGTTATTCGACCTGGAGCAGAATATGATTCGCATAGATTTGCAGAAACTATTGGAGTAATCAAATTGCGTGCGACCATCTCACCCTGACGGAGAGAGTAGGCTCCGGGCCACACGCTGGTTTCTCAGAAATCACCGGGTTTCCTTTGCCCAGATTTCCTTAATCCACGCGATTGAAACTCTGCTTTCGGTGTCCTCTGCGACTCCTTAAATATAGTGCTTGATTGTGCAAGCGGTCACATTTCCAACGGATCGATAGAACTAAAGGAACCTCTTATAAGGATCAGATTCTGATCCCACCATCGGTAACCTTTTGATCGATAGCTGAGGAAGCGGGGAATTGGCTATTTCTGACACCATTGTTTTTTTCTGTCGAGTGAGTTCCCTGAATATAAATGACGCCTGAGTTCATATTTTCTATCCAATTACTATAGATGGAATTATAATCACAGTCTGGGTCTTCACATACTCCGTACTTTGTTTGACCGTAGCTATCGGATATTTTATTACCATGGATACTTGCATATTTTACATTATACAGATCAATGGCACTATAACCTGTTTCTTCTCTACTTGCATTGTTTATTGTGTTGTTGGAGAGATTTAAAATGGTGTCAGAGGTATCAATCAAGATTCCTGTTCTTTGTACGTTTTCAATAGTGTTGTCTGATATACTAATGTTTGTTATGTTACCTCCAGTAATGTGTATCCCTGATCTTCCGGAAGTTACTGAATTGTTAGTGATAACAACTTTTTTAATATTCATGTCATCAAGTAATATTACGTCAGCTGTCTTCGTACCTATAACATTGTTATTTGAGACGGTTAATTCACTTATATTTCCATTACTTTCAGAAATTAGAGAGGCACATTCTACATAATTTCCAGTTATTATTTTCCTGGAATCAGCAATATGACCCCTTTTAAAAATAGCACTATTACTGTTTTCACCGTAGGCTTCATAAACTTCATTATTTGCAAATATGGAATACGCAGTGCCATCAAGGAATGCACACTGTGAGCCGCAATATATTTTATTGTTCGTAACTTTGTAATTTATTGTTGACTGATGCGAATCTATGACGGCGTTTGTACCGTTATGTAAAGTATTGTTTGATATGTATATATCCCTATTTTCCCCATAATTGTCCGAACGACCAGATGTTATGCAGTGTCTACATGTTTGGATATCATTATCTTGAATAGTTATATCTGTGCAAGCATTAGCAATTGAAACACCATATCCATAACCTGGCATATTTGAATTCAATATTATATTTTTACTAACGTCAACACCGTAACATGTGTAGAGAGATATTGCAGCCATCCCATTGTTGTCAAAATAACAATTTGATATTTTTGAATTTTTGCAAAACTCTAACTTTACACCCCTTACTTCTTCTTTTGAACCCGTACCTAGAAATGTACAACCATCAATTTTTATGGTTACAGGCCTATAAATTCGTGCTTCTGAATTTAATTTAGTAGTATAATCCCTTAGGAGGTTAGAATTTAATTTTAAATTGTTTCCGGGACACACTTTCGACTGTGTACATTTCTCCAGTTTTGTGGGCTGGGTAATCATCTGGACACCACAACATATCATTATAAATTTTTATTAAATCGCCGTCACTTGTACCTGAAGCGTCTTTTAAACTTACTACATTATTTCCTTTATTTGCATCATACAAAACAGGGGTAATTTTTATTAATTCACCACTAAAAGAAAATCCAGGTTCACTGCTTCCTGTATTAATATTGAACTCTGTATCATTTCCTTTTATTTCAATATTTTTACCAATTGATGTTATAGGTCTTGATATACTATATTTACTGTTATCAAAATAGATTATACCCTCATCAGTAATTGAATCAAATGCTTTTTGAATAACAGATTCATCGTCAAGATTGGAGATCCCTGATGCTATTGTTTTTCCATTATAATCTTCTGCAACAATATTTCCAGATTGTTTTGAAATACCGACATCGTAAGCTGCTTCATGCGATACAAACAAATCACCTGTCGATATGGGGTTATAAAGGATTGCAATGTATGAGAACAGCATACATAAACCCCCTACAAACAGCAGTAATATCAGGATCTTTATGGCATCTCTCAATGGAAGTTCCCCTATAATGGTTCAACAGTAGCATTATACTACAATGCGTCGATGAGGCTCTGGCATAGATCGACTTTAGTTCTTTGAGGAATTTAGTGATTTAACAACTTCTATATCTTCCAAATACTTTATGATGAGTTATTCCAGAGCCTAGTTCAAAACTCCGGCTCTCCATGCCTTTAATTGCAAACCTTTATTCCATTTAGTTCTTTAGTCTTGATTGATCTTATGAAATATTGGTTCAGAGAAGTTGAAGGTAGTTTTGAAACAAGCTCATTGATTTCTAAGTTCAACCGCGTAGTCCTAAGCTATTAACACCGAATTTATGTTCATGATCAGGAACTTGATCGATTATTCGAAATACAAGGTTCAAGAGCAAATTTTGAGTTTTAGGATAAGCTCTTTAATTAAACATTCAGTACAATTAATCAAATTTTACCCTTTAATATTACTTCATAATATCATAAGCATTCATTAATTTTGATTTGCTTTTCCTGTGTATATAGCCTTATACAAGATAGCTTAACTAACGTAGTAAAAATCAATGATAGGGACGTGGCGCTTGCAGCTCCGATGAGTCCGAATCGTGGTATTAGTATGAGGTTTAAGAGTAGGTTCAAGCCAGCGCATATTGTATCAATCTTGAACAAAATATGAACTTTGCCAACGCTAGAAAGGCAGCCGCCTATAGATATATACACTGAATAAATGAAATACCCAATTAATAATATAAGCATGGGTAAGTAAGCAGGGAGAAACTCTCCTGTAAATAAAAAGGTAATCAAAAACTTGCCGAAGATTGCAAGAATAAGTGAGATACATAATATAGCCGCCGATGTCTTGAATATGGTGTTTTTGAGGAGTTGTTGGATATTGTTAAAATCCCCTTTTCTGTAGTAGGCTGCAATTGTGGGTGTTGTTACTGCCTGTACTGCCTGTGGCAATAAGGTGACTGCTTGCAGAAAGAGGATCGCAACCGCATAGTACCCCACTTCAGTCTCGTTCATGAAATAACCGATCATTAGGCTGTCGACCTGTGTATTGACCATTCCGATAGAGTTTGCAAGAACAACATAGAATCCAAACCTTGAGATATCTTTAAAGACCTTAATCATAAGTTTTGTTGGTGACATGAAAAAGTTTCTTATAAATGTAAGAGAAAGTAAGCCTACCAGCATTGTTGGAATAACAAAGCCAAGTACAGCTCCCCTTACATCCATATTCAGGAGTATCACCAGAACAAAAGATACTATCATCACCAATAAGTTCTGGGTAGTGTTAACAATAGCATACCGTTTCATTTCCTTCAAGCCATTCAGAGTTCCAATGACAGCCTTCTGCATGGATATAAATGGGAAACATAATGCGGTGATCCTTAAGAGGTTTGCCATTTCAGGATTGTGGAAAAGGTGGATAGAGATAATACTGGAAAGCAGGTATAGAAACACCCCCATTATAGATCCGCTTAGAATGGACCCGATAATACCAGATGAGACGAGTTCCTTTAACCTGGGAAGATCGTCATAGTACTCGGCTATGTAGTTGGTCAGAGCTGCACTAATCCCGAATGTTCCAAACTGCATACCAAACAAGTAGATTGTGAAGACTAGAGTATACAGGCCAAGTCCTGAGGGTCCTAGCTCCTTACCTAGCACGACTCGAAGTAGCAGGTGTGCAAAAGAGGATGTAGCAAGACTGATGAATGACCATTGAATATTTTTTGCATTTTTGCTGAATTTTAGATGGAACATGGTTAGGCCTTTGAAAAGATAAAGAAACGAAATTTAAACTGTAGATCTACAAAATAAACAAAAAGTCATATAAATAAATTACATTGTTGAGGATTCTACAGAGCCGATTTTAGAATAAACCTTCATAATTTCCTTAGAGACCGTATCCCAAGTAAACCGAGTAGAATACTCTTTAATTCTTTTAGTATCCCATGATGTATTTAATGCAGACAAAATACTCTTCGCCAATTCATTTGAATTTGCTGGTTCGCATAATAACCCATAATCTTCAGAGGTTATAATTTCTTCACTTCCCCCATTATAAGTCGCAACAACTGGTTTTCCACAACCCATTGCTTCTATTTGAACAACACCAAAACTTTCTCTTAAACTCGGTAAGACAAACACATCGCAAGCATTCATCCACAGAGGGACCTCAGCATATGGCTTACTACCAACAAATTTTATATAATCCCCCAAACCTGCAGAGCTAATTTGCTTTTTTAACATATTCTCTAATTTTCCCCCTCCTACTATGAAACACAGCACATCTTTTCTCTGCTCTATAACTTTGTTCATAGCTTCGATGAGATATTTGTGTCCTTTTACCTCACCATACAAATTTCCAACATTCAATATTATTTTTTTCTCTAAAGGCAATCCTAGCTGCTTTCTGCAGTTTTTTGAATCTAACTCCAGAAAAGCTTCATCATTATAAGCATTTGGAATATAGTGCACTTTATCCAGAGGAATTCCAACACTTTTGAATAGTGGTATGTCACCTTTCCTGACACGAATTATTGCATCACATAGGTTCCATGATCGAACAAATATAGATTTTTTCTTTTTTATAGCGTTGGTGAATGTTTGAGAAGTATGTTCAGTAATCACCACAGGAACATTATATTTTTCCTTTAACTTGACAGCAACTGCTCCTGCACGCCATGTAAAGTGAGCATGAATTAAATCAAATCTTAAACTCTCATCTTCAATTAATTTCTTTATGGCTTTTTCTTCGAAATATATCCAGATATCTCGACCATATTTAAAAAATAAGGGACAATTAAAATATTTTGGGAAATAGACATGAACATTATCAAATGTATAATTCTCGTGACGCGTCTTCCTCAAAAGTTCCATTCCGACAGCAACTGGAGATACTACGTATATATTCTCAAAATATTCTTTGAGATACTTTACTTGTTCTTTCACGAAATTTCCTCCAACATATGTTCCATCCCTATTTGGAAAATTGTTGGATATTATCAGTAAATTTTTAAATTTCATAATTATAACTCACTTACTACAAACTTATATTTTCCAGCATACGTCGTCCTTTCAATTTTATCAACGTATCTAAATTTTATTTCCCACCCATCGGACTTCCTTTTAATTATCTCCCTGATCCTGTCCAGCTGTTTCTCATCAAAATTTTTTTCCACTACCATATTTAAAGTTATAGTTTCTAATTTATTTTGAATGATTTGAAATTCCCTAACTCCATTAATTTCCCAAAAAATATGTGTAAAAAACTCGCCATGAATAAACTTCCCTTCCGGAGTTTGCAACATTTCTTGCTGCCTTCCAATGACTTCCTTTAACAACCTGGATCCACGCCCACACCCACAAACATCATTGATAATGTGTCCGAGATCTCCTGTATCATATCTGATGAAAGGCATTGCGTAATTATGAAGGCTCGTTGCCAGTATCCCCCCAACTCCATTCTCCAGTTGTAAATTATTATTATCCACAACTTCCATTATACTTCTTTCAGTGTCAATATGCAGGCCATTATGCTCCGGGCACTCGAAAGAACTCACACCACCGTCGTTCATGCCGTAGGTATCATAGACTTCACGCCCAAATACGTTTTCAATATTCTTCCGCATGTGTGGCATCAGTTTTTCCGCAGTAGTAAAAATTGCTCGGGGAGCAGTGATCTCAATTTTTTCCTGACCAACAAAACTTGAAAAGAAATTAATAGAAGAAGCATACCCTCTTATGAATTTAGGTTTGAAAGAATTAATCACTTTTGCATATTGTCGCATATTCTCAGTACTCATATCAAAAGAAGATAGCTTCCGAATATTCCTTGAGATCTCATGAGCTTCCGTGACTATAAAAGAATCAATTCCTACATCCAGAGAGGCGCCTGCTAGTAATACCATCTTGTCCCCGAGTTCATAATCTGCGTATCCCCATCCACGATACAACATGGCCCCAGAGAGAAAACGATCATGCCTCAACAGTCTGAATTGGAAGGGCTTACCTGTGGATCCACCTGTTGTAAATACAGAGTATTTCATTGAATCTAAATTAACTGGTTTGAAATCCTCCCAGTTATTTCTAATAATATCTTTGGTCAGGATGGGAAGCTTTTCAAGATCTTCAATCGTCTTGATGTCCGAAGGTTCCAGTTTCAATTGGTTGAACAATTTATGGTAGTAAGGAACGGTCTTATATGCAAAAATGATCATGTGTCTAAGCTGTTTTTCCTGGACCTCTTTTTGATCATGGTAAGATTTCCATTGGGATTGGCACAGTTTCTTATATACATGATAAAATTTTCTATCTCCAATTTGATGTGCAAGAATGAACAAACTCCTATTCAAGCTCATGGTACTTCCCCTTTGGTCACATAATTTTTCCACAAATTTTACTATAAACGAAGTGACATCAAATTTGTCTTTTAGCAATTGTTCTCTCTTTTTCCCCCAATCGTTCTTGACATTCGGACTCTGGACCAGTTCGATCGCTTTGTTCAGGGCTTTATCAGAATTATTATAATTAAATAACAATCCATATGTCTCATTGAGTTCAATGAAATTTCCCATTGTCCCAACAAGAGATAAAAGATGTATTACTGGTTCTGAAGTAGTAGGTTGCCCGTATACCAAATTCCTCTTCTACATTTGCGATTCTGAGCGCATCCATGACCTATCTATCTACGTCGTGGCGCATCAATACAAAACGCTTGAGAAGCTTATCGCCTGCAGTCACGTACTCGTCCATAGTGATGAAGGTCTAGTTATTTGATATTGAAGAGCAGAATTGGCGAAATTTATCAAGAGTTAAATCGAGGTTGTTAAATATTAACACTTAATAACCCTCTTACCCAATTAAGAGATAGACTATCTGATTAATAAACTTTTTGTATATTTTTACATACACGAGCAGAGTACCGTTTTGTTTGCCATATTTCATATATTAGTCATTTTAGAGATCTCTCGTGAAACAAGAAACCTTGTGTTCTCTATTCAAATTCTGCTTAAGTCCTTTGAATCCGCCAGCTACGCCGATAAGATTACTACCACCTATTTTGTAAATTGTACAACCGCCCATGCATCTTCTTATAAAAGGTAGAAATCTCGCGGAACCTTCGGTGAAGCATCTCCGAGAAATTCATACCCCTCCCCGTCTCTAATGTGTCTACTTATCAATACCCAGCAAAAAATTATAGGCAGATCAGCCCCCTTTATTAGTTAAATAGTTCTCAAAAAAGGAGTCCAATATAATGTTAAGGCGGGTATCGATAAATTCAATGTAACTATTCAGCCTACCCAAAATCAGTTGATTGATATTGATTTTGACATCACAGATAAATGTGATTACTAGCCAATAAAAAATAAAAAACGTAATCAATAGCCAACAATTAATGGAAACTAATTCAGATAAATTTGTTCATTAAATCTTATGAAAGATGGCTATTGAGGTTGTTTTGCCCAGGCTGAATAGATAAAATTCAAGTAACTATTCAGCCACTGATGAAAAAGTATGTTTTTTCAGCAAAATGCTGCAATTCTCAGGATAATAGCGGCGCTCCATTGAGCGCCGCTAGAATAGCATCCATGACATTCATGCCATTCTTTTTAATTGAGGATATGTATGCCCTAATTCTGCAGAAAGCTACCGCTCCTTCTATGCTTCGGAAAGTTCCCGAAATTTTCTGTTGTAGCTTCATCATTCTGATGTCTCGCTCTGCTTGATTGTTATCAAACGAAACTCTCAGGTTATTTAGGAATCTCAGAATCGGTTTCTTGTGTATTATGAACCTATCAAGGAGATTCTTTGCTTTTGTTTGTGCTGGCCTTCCTTTCTTTTTCACCATATCTTTAGAGATGTCAGGAGGTGGATTTTCTTCGATTCCTTCTTGAATTATTGCATCGTATATTCTCTCGAATTCTCTTACTTTTTCTGGATCTATTGAAATTTCCATCTCTCTGCATTCATCAGTATACTTTTTCATCTCACTGAGGAGTTCATTTATCTCTTTAGCCCATTGCTGCTCAAAATTCTCTTCAATTCCAGTAAGTTCCCGTTTAAGATGAGCGTTGCACAGAGCATGTTCACATTCATACTTGTTGTATGAAGCGAATCCATCATGAACTGCTACTCCATTGTATTTCGGAAGGAATCCCAGAGCATCCATTGCTTCTGTCCCTCTTTTAGGATGCGGGAAATAATAGGTCCACAGACTGTTTGAGACAACATGAAGCCACCATTTCGTCCCTAAAACTCTCATCCCTGTCTCGTCACAATAAGCAGTATGGGCTGCTAATAGATGTTCCATCGCAGCTTTTTCAAAAGGTTCCAGTTTCTGGAAACATTCCTTTTCGGCTCTTTTTATGGTAGCTGGGCTAATACGTATACCGTAGACATCCTCTACTAAATCACAAGTCCTTTCATAAGGAATCAATTGATAGTTCCTAAAATACAGAATTGAGGCTAAAAGACGAGGACCATATTGAATTGGGAATTTTATAGACTCTGGAAAAGAGCCTTTGTTAACTTTCCCGCAGTGAGGACACTTCTTGATTTCACAACGATGTTCAGTAAATATGATTTGAACAGGAGGAATTTCAGCTTCTTGTCTGCGTTCATAGTCCTGAATTTCAGTATATTCAAGATGATGACCACAATTTTCGCAGCAGTCCGGTGAATTGAATATAATCTAATCAGGGTTTTCAACCATTTCAAGAGTCTTTCCAGGATGACCTTTTTGGCCACCAGCTTTTTTGCCGCTACTCTTTCGCAGACCCTTAGGTTTAGGTTTTTCATTACAAAAAACATCGGTTGAAGGAGGTTTACTGCTATTTTGGCTGTTTTGATTCAAACGAGCCTCTAAGGTTACTAATCTTTCAGTGATTTCTTTAATTTGAGATTCAAGACTCTCAATGTAAGCAATAACTTCAGGGTTTGAAGCACACAAAGCAAGAATCTCTTCACGTTTCATCAAGGAGAGAATTGATTCATTTTATATCCAATTTTTCCTCGGAAAGAGGAAAAATTGCTTTTACTAAAGGTATGGCTGAATAGTTACAATTCAATATACTTATTTAATGTCAACAAGGTATTTGCTGAAATTAGAAGTCGGTATATATTGCCTGCATACTAAAGTAATCCGACCATTAGATATACGTGCCCAAGAAGCACAGTTCCTATAAAAATAGGATTTTGTGTTTCTATTAATTCGGAATATAAGCATAAAGGGATCAAAATTGGAGAGAATTCTAGAATAGGAACCGGTCTGCAGTTGGCCGTGACATCCCACAGCACACCCTTTCCATGTGTTTCCAGGCTCAAGTTGTCAAAAATTGGTGCTGGATCGTGGATGGGAATTAATGAGATCATGAGAAAAATGAAGGATCTTATAATCAATCAGAGCAGATCGAACGGATTTGTCAGGAATAGCCTGCAAATAACATTAACAGGCTTCATTATGTCCCTAAATTGAGGTTCCCAGCTAGAGAGGAAGCTACCGTAGCATATACTGGCTTACTGCTGCTGTACCAATGCAAAATATGACAAAAGAACAGGGCAACTGGATAATAAATATATAAGTAGATTTTTCATGCATATAGGATTTGTAAGCAAAAGAAATATTAATATCTTGAACAAGAGAAGGTATTAAACTCTATTAAGAGAAATCTACACAGACAGTTCTGAGATCTGGATATTCTCAGGGAAAACACATAAAGAGTCTAAAAATGGTACCTAGGAACAGGGGAATCTTCCGGGCGGGACTTCGTTTTTTGAAAAACCGCATCTTCAGTATGTTCTATCTTGAGTATGAGCGGAGACTCGAAATTGAAATTCTTAATTCCGAAATTCCGCATCATATAGCTGTGATTATGGACGGAAACCGCAGGTATGCGGGGCAGCTGGGAAAAGCCCGAAGTGTCGGGCATGCGATCGGAGCAGAAGTTACCGAAAGGGTGATTGAGTGGTGTTATGAGATAGGGGTAAAACAGCTTACTCTTTATGCCTTTTCTACGGAAAATTTCCAGCGTTCCGAAGAAGAAGTTGACGGTCTCTTTAATCTTATCAACGAAAAGTTCCTGAAAATTTATTCCGACCCTAGGACGCATGAAAAAGAAATGCAAGTCCGCGCCATAGGAGACAGGTCAAAATTACCTGCTTTCCTGAATGAGTCAATTGAGAAGATAGAAGAAGCTACAGAAAATTACAGGGAATTTCACCTGAACGTTGCCATTGCTTATGGAGGCAGGCAAGACATAATTCAGGCTGTCCGGGACATTGCAGGCTGTATTTCCAGCGGGAAACTTTCCCTTGAAGAAGTGGATGAAAATCTTATTTCTAAACATCTCTATCCTGCCCCGGGAGTCTCTGTTCCGAATGTGGATCTGATCATCCGCACCGGCGGCGATGAACGAGTTTCTAATTTCCTTCCCTGGCAGGCTAACGGAAGCGAATGTGCTACTTATTTCTGTGCTCCTTTCTGGCCAGAATTCCGAAAAATCGACCTTCTTCGTTCTATCAGGGTATATCAGGCTCGGAAAGCCGAAAAAAAACAGGAACAATCGTGCAGGGTTTCAGAGGTGGTAAGCTTCCTGGAGATCGGAAATCAGGGGGAAAAACGAGAAGACCTTGGACAGATTCAGCCAGTAAAAAAACAGGGCATCTCCTGAGATATTCTGTAAATTACAGCTATGATAAATAGCACAGAAATAATGCCACGTCAGTTCAATAAATTGTTTTTTGTGAAGAAACATGCAGGAGCCTTAAAATAAATGTTTACGAACTAGAGGTATTCTGCCCACACGGCTTCTAAAATTGCCTCTCTAACTTTTTAATCATATTAGAAAAATGATCAGCCAAAATACCGATATATTGATATTCAGGGGATGAATATTTAAAGTGGGGAAATTTGGCTATACCTAGTTTTTCAGTTTTGGGGATTCATCAGAAACTTGAGAAAAAAATCACCATTACATCCAGAGATAAACGAATCCGCTGCAAGGTTGGCCATTCGTTTGGAATTAAATATTTGGCGAGTTTAGATGAGGGGAGTTAGAATGGACACTATTAATGAGTTAAATTCGCGTCCCTGTAAGGCCTGCATTCAAAAGACAGAGGAATCGGAAAGCATCACACCTGTAGACTTGATGCAGGACCATTTTCAGGATTATTTAAAATTACTGGAATTTGAGAGCATGAGAGAAAGAGAAATCGCCATTGTATGTCTTTCAGGCGTGCAGGCGATAACAGCTGCCAGGATCCTGGCCAGGGAGGGTTCCGGGAAAGTGGAAGTCCTGAAAGGCGGAGTGCCTGTCTGGCAAGAAATAGAAGCCTGAAAAAAGCCGGAGGGATTTTACTGGGGAAGGAACAGAGAAAATCTAACCGCCTGATCAATGAAAAGAGCCCGTATCTCCTGCAACATGCATATAATCCTGTGGACTGGTATCCCTGGGGAGAAGAGGCTTTTGAAAAAGCAAGGAACGAAAATAAACCTATTTTTCTCTCAATTGGTTATTCTACCTGCCACTGGTGTCATGTAATGGCACATGAATCTTTTGAGGATGAAGAAGTAGCAGGACTCATGAACAGGGCTTTTGTTTGCATAAAGGTAGATCGGGAAGAACGGCCAGACATTGACAACGTTTACATGACGGTCTGCCAGATTATTCTTGGAAGAGGCGGCTGGCCGCTGAATATTATCATGACTCCGGACAGGAAGCCCTTTTTTGCAGGAACCTATATCCCGAAAAAATCCCGTTTTAGCCAGACAGGGATGCTAGAACTCGTGCCCAGAATAGAGGAGATCTGGGACAGGCAGCATGAAGAAGTGCTTGATTCGGCTGAAAAAATCACATATACTATCCAGAATATGATCTCAGAGTCTGCAGGAGAGGGGATAGGGGAAGCAATAATGGAGGAAGCTTATGACGAACTGCTGAGTTCGTTTGACAGTGAATATGGCGGCTTTGAAAGAGCTCCAAAGTTTCCTACTCCGCACAAAATCTTCTTTTTGCTCCGCTACTGGAGGCGCAGCGGAAACCCTGAAGCCCTCCATATGGTAGAATATACCCTGGATAACATGTACAGGGGAGGAATCCATGACCATCTGGGTTCGGGTTTCCACCGCTACTCCACAGATAAAATGTGGGTTGTCCCCCATTTTGAAAAAATGCTGTACGACCAGGCACTCATTGCAGCCGCATATACAGAAACCTATCAGGTTACCGGAAAAAAGCTATATAAAGAAGCGGCAGAGGGAATCCTTGATTACGTGTTAAGAGATCTGACGTCTCCGGAAGGTGGGTTTTACTGTGGGGAAGATGCAGATGTCGAAGGAGAAGAAGGAACGTATTATCTCTGGACTTTAGAAGAGATCAGGAATGTTCTTAGCCCTTCGGATTCCGAACTGATCATAAAAGTGTTCAATCTGAAGGAAGGAGGTAACTTTGAAGAAGAAATAAGAGGCAAAAAAACCGGAACTAACCTCCTTTATATGCCCCTCTCTCCTGGATCTCTCGCCGCCGAACTGAAAATTCCCACTGACGAGATTGAGAGCCGGGTAAAACTGGCTAAAGAAAAGCTCATGGCAGCCAGAAACGAACGTAAAAGGCCTGCAAGAGACGATAAAGTTCTGACCGACTGGAATGGGCTTATGATTGCAGCTCTTGCAAAAGGTTTCCAGACTTTTGGCGAGGAAAAGTATTTGAAAGCAGCCGAGAAAGCCGCTGATTTCATCCTCAAGAGATTTTACAGTCCCGATAAGCGATTGCTTCACCGCTATAGAGACGGAGTAGCTGGCATTTCCGGAGCTGCCGATGACTATGCTTTCCTGATCCACGGACTCCTCGAGCTTTACGAGGCCGGATTTGAACTGCGCTATCTTAAAGCAGCTCTTTGCCTTAATAGGGAACTTCTTGAGCACTTCTGGGATCCTGTTCATGGGGGGCTCTTCTTTACCGCCGATGACAGTGAATCGCTTATCTTCAGGAAAAAAGAATTTGCGGACGCAGCTATGCCATCCGGGAATTCCATTGAGATGTTGAATCTTCTTCGGCTTTCCAGAATGACTGCAAATCCTGAACTGGAAGATATAGCTGAAGGTCTGGAACGCGCTTTTTCAAAACTGATCAGAAAAATACCATCAGGATATACCCAGTTCCTGTCAGCTCTTGACTTCGGGTTGGGTCCTGCATATGAAGTGGTAATCGCGGGAAAACATGAAGCTCCGGATACAGGACATATGCTCGAAGAGCTCTGGACTTATTTCATTCCTAATAAAGTGCTGGTATTCAGGCCAGAAGGAAAAGATCCCGAAATTACAAATCTTGCAACATATACGAAAATGCAGGTCCCCATAGAAGGAAAAGCTACTGCATATGTCTGCCAGAACTATGAATGCCAGCTTCCGACTACTGAAATCAATGAAATGTTAAAAATGTTAAATGTATGACTGCAGCCGAAATTGCAGGCACCAATCAAGCGAATTATTATAAATCAGAATGGAGATATGGAAAATGAAAGAATACACACTTGAAGAACTTGAAGAGTACAACGGTAAAAATGGGAAAGTATATGTTGCCTATCAAGGCCAGGTCTATGATGTCTCAGACAGTTACCTATGGGAAGAAGGTACCCACCAGGGGCTTCACGATGCCGGGAAGGACCTCACTGAAGAAATGGACGAGGCACCACATGGGCCTGAAATATTTAAGGATTATCCTGTTGTCGGGACTTTGAAAGAATAAAATGGTTCTGATTGACATTACAAAGAAATCCAGATAGAAAAATATATTGTTGCGATCATCTCCAGCATTTTGTGGAAATTTCGGTCTGGGATTTTTTCTGGACCTGACATTTTTAGTTTTCGTGAAGCAGGATTCATCTCCCGGCAAATGACCCGTAGAGGGGAAAGCCGAAAAATTTGCAAAGTTAATTCTTAAAAAAAGAGTTCTTTTTTAGTAAAATATGACTCTAAAAAAGCAGTATCAAAGCTGCAGGTGAGACTTCCTGGATTGAGAAGCAGACGAGACAATAGGCCTGAGTATTCGGTACTGATTCCCTCAGGGTTGCATTAAGTATAACTGCTATAAATTCATTTTCCTCTACATGTTAATAGGACTCACCGGTACACCGGGTACTGGAAAAACCTCAGTAAGTAAATTTATTGGAGGAAAAAGGCACTGGAAGATAATCCACCTTAATGACCTGATCAAAGAGGAACATCTTTACACCGAAATTGATGAGAAAAGGGATGCGGTCATTGCAGATATGGAACTTGTCCGGGAGCACCTTGCAGAGATAATTAATGGAAAGGAAAATGAGGTAATAATTCTTGAAAGTCACCTTGCCCATTACATTGCGGATATTGTTATCATACTCAGAGCATATCCGCCTGAACTAAAAATGAGGCTGAAAACACGCGGCTATTCGGAAGAGAAAATAAGAGAAAACTTTGAGGCCGAAGCTCTCGACGTAATCCTGGTTGAAGCTTTTGAGTGGTGCAAAAAGGTTTTTGAAGTCGATACGACAGGAAAAAGAATTGAAGAAACCGGACAGGATATCGAAAAAATCATAGATTACATTTTAAGCGGCAGTGAAGAAAAGTTGTCGGAGTATGAACCCGGATCCATTGACTGGATTGATCTGGTTCCTTAATTATTTTTTAAAAGTAGTAAGGGAGATGGGGATCAGATCCCCGGAAGATTAAAACTTCCTTTTCCCTTAAAAGTGCTTAGTTACAGGTGGAGCAAGACCCTGAAGAGCAGCTACCTGAAGAGCAGCTACCTGAAGAGCAGCTACCTGAAGAGCAACTGCCTGAAGAAGACTTCTTTAAGCAGTCAGTGCATTTGAAGTTCAGTGTAACTTTTGCAGTGTCGAATTTTCCGTTCTTGCCTACTGTCTTGTATGTGAAGCTGTCACTGTTTTTAGAACAGGAAACCGGCTTTACATAGCAAAAACTGCCGTTACTCTTCATCTTCACCTGGCCGCCCTTTGCGGTCTTGATAGTTCCTGTAGTCACAACTTTGACGCATCCCTTGTCATTCTTCAGTACGTTAAAACAATTAGATTTTTTACAAAGGTCAACACCAAATTTATCATCTTTTGCATCTACTTTAGCTTTACTGCATGCTGCTGCTCCTGTCATTGACATGACAAAGAAGACCAGCGTAAAAACACATATTGTCTTGAATATAGTTCTTCGCATAATATTTCCTCCATAGTATACACTCAATCATAAAAATTTTCAAAGCTATTGGTTTTTAAATCCAATTCTCACTGACAATGAAAATATACTCTTCCGGATTAAACCCCCCGATTTATCAGGGAGATATATTTTCATATGATTGAGTGATCTTTCTGTACTATTTCTTAACAAACAGTTGAAAATTAAACTGTATGTCTTAAAAGTTTATGTACCTATAACTTCTTCGGATTAAAGGCACTTATCAACGTGTCTTATCAGAATATCCGTTGCAGCAGTTAACCTGGAAAGTCAAATTCAGGTTAAACGTTGAAACGCATTATCACAAAACACATCGAAAATGACCGTATATTTGTATGAAAAAGTTTTAAGAGTACACAAATAGAAATAGTACCTTCTTTTATAAGAAATTTTCTCTTAAACATATATCAAATTGTTTGGTTCACCCACTTCTCTAAAAAATGTATAATGAGTTGATGCTAACGTATAGCAAGAAAAATAGCTGCATTTAGATTATTAGAAAATCCGAAAATTATCAATAAAATTCATCTCTGCGAATCTCAAGAATTTGATGGCTTGGTAGAGAAAGGTGATAAGTAGAGAAAGATGAAAAGTAGAGAAAGATGAAAAGTAGAGAAAGATGAAAAGTAGAGAAAGATGAAAAGTAGAGAAAGATGAAAAGTAGAGAAACTAAAGAATAAAGGAACTGAAGAATAAGGGAACTAAAGAATAAGGGAACTAAAGAATAAAGAGAGGCTAGATTTAGAGGAAGAAAACAGACTATAAAATCATTATAAAAATGTTACAACGAAGAGTTACTATCACTGGCAGAAACATTCCTAAGGCGAGTTACTCCGTCGATTTCCCTGACTACTTCCACAATTGATTTTGGAACAAGATGTTCCCATTTTTCCCCTGCGACCATACGTCTTCGGATTTCCGTGCCTGAGTACCTTTCCCGAACATAAAGAGGAGATTCTTTTACGCAAACCCCGGCTTCCCGGAAGAGCTGGATAACCAGCGGATTGTTCGAATAGACTACTTCAAAATTGGGCGTTCGGGACGCAACATGGTGGACCCAGATAGAGTTATACCTGACGTCTTCGATAGGGAGAACATAATGGCGGATAGGGAGATTTTCAAGCGCGTTGTATAGCATCAGCACCCTTTCGCCTGCCGTAAACGGATCAGTGGCTTCATGACTTTTCTGGGCACTTCCTATGCCTACGACCAGTTCGTCAACCTCTTCTGCGATCCGCGTAATTATGGTATGGTGCCCGAAATGATACGGTTGAAAACGTCCAATGTAGAAAGCTCGTATCATCCCGGGTTCCAACCTCTAATTGTATTTGGGTTATCTTTCTGGATATATTCTGATTTCAGATCGTTTCATTACGGATTCCTGTCTCAAAGCTGAACTCTTTACAGACTTCCAGAAAATGTTCAGCATTGTTTTTGCGCTTCATATCGATAAGCTTTCCTACAAGTTCGAGGCCCGGCTTGGGATCTTCCATGATTTCCATTTCGTCGCGGACCATATCAAAGTATTTCTCTCCGACATCTGTCCTTAGAAAGACCGAGTTCCACCCGTCAGGAGCCCCAACAGAACCTACCGAAATGTCGGCAAAGACCGAAGTGTAGTCACAGCAGTGGTGGCAGGGGTTCCGGGCGTACTTGGCCACATCCTTAATGGGTACTGAGTGAACCTCGCCGTCATCGGTGTAGACCCAGAATTTACCTTTGGTGAACTCCATCTTCCTGACGTCTTCGATCTTGACTTTAAGGACATCGGGAATGATCTTTTCAAGCATAACCTCATGATGGAAACTTTCCATACAGAGCAAGCCGATAATAAGCACGATCTTTTCGTTTACATTATCCCGGATCAGCCGTGCAGAATGAACCTGGCAGGGCACCCCTACAACTGCAATCCGGTCATACTTTTCGAAAGCTTCCCTGAGAGCTGCAACAACCGGGTCGGAGGTGTACTTGGTTCCCCTTGTCCTCTCGACGTCTTCCGCACTTGTCAGTAAAACTACTTCAGGTTCCCATTTCTCGTTTCGGGTAATTCCGATGGCGCAGTCTATTTTGCCTTGCTTGAAAAGGGATTTAAGGATACCGCTGGTCACTCCTCCATCCTGGCTACCGGTACTGTCTCTGGACTTTGCGGCAAAAAACTTGCGCACATTTGCAAGTTCGTTCTCGATGAATCCGTCTACTACCGGACAGACCCTGCTGCAGGTTAAGCAACCTTCACAAACCTGATATCCAGCCCCTTTCTCATAAAGGCTCAGATTATTCGGATCTCGAATTTCTGCCGCCTTCTTTACGGTAACAGCCCCTATGGGACATACGGCCTCGCATGCTCCACAGGCTGCGCATACGTCATGTTCAATGACTTCTGCAATCTTTGGTGGCAATCAGTTACCTCCAATGCCTTGATGTGCTTGCCTTACAGACAAGATGTTTTTAAAAATATAATAGGAAGATAAAAATATTATGCAGGATGTAATAAAATTACATCTTTGCAATGATCTCTTTACCTATAAGCTTTATTGCTTTTTCTTTGTCAGGGCCGATCGGAGATCCGGCAACAATCTGGGTAACTCCTATTGCTTCAAGGTCCTTGATCCTCTTCATGCAGTCCTCTGGAGTTCCGCAGATTGCAAAGGCTTCAATCATCTGTGGAGTAACAAGTCCTCCCATAAGGGCTCCGAAGTCTCCTTTGGCAATGGCTGCACCGATCTGGCTCTTAGTTTCGACCGGAATTCCATGGCGTTCGAGAACAAGATCAGGAGAGCCTGCGACGATGAAAGCAACCACTACTTTTGCAGCGTTGATAGCCTTTACAGGGTCCTTGTCAATTGAGAAACAGGCGTATGCTGTAACATCGACTTCGCTGGGATCACGGCCAACTTTTTCGGCTCCTTTCCTAATTTGTTCGACAGCAACCTCGAAGTCTTTCGGGTGGGAAGCATTAATAAGGACACCGTCTGCGACCTCACCGGCAAGCTCGAGCATCTTGGGGCCCTGGGCACCCATGTAGATCGGGACGTTTCCAGCATTGAAAGCAAGCTTGGCACCTGCGAACTTAACCATTTCTCCATCCATGGAGACTTTCTGGCCTGCGAGGAAACCTCGGATTGCCTGGATTGTTTCCTTGGTCGTTGCAAGAGGCTTTTCCCATGCAATGCCCATAGCATCGAAGGTTGCCTTGTCTCCGGGCCCGAGACCGAGAATTGCTCTGCCGCCTGAAATTTCGGCAATTGAAGCAATGCTGGACGCCGTAATTGCGGGGTTCCTTGTATAGGAGTTTGTAACACCGGAACCGATCTTGATACTGTTGGTGTTTAGAGCGAGAACGGTAAGAGTAGAGTACACATCACGGTTGTTGTAGTGGTCAGTGATCCAGACATAGTCGAATCCCTGCTGTTCTGAAAGCTTTGCGTAATATGCGATCTTTAAGGCAGGATCGCTAGGCACAAATTCGATTCCGAACTTCATCTTAAATTACTCCTGATTACTGTTTATAGGTTAAATGGGTCCGTTTTTGTCCCCAAAGATATATTTCTTTTGAATAATAATTAATATCCGTCACAATAGATATTAATTAGAACCTTGAACTAAATTCACATAACAGTATTTAAGAATCTATATATAATTAACTGTATTAAACGAATTGTATATAACCAGGTTGATAAAATTTGTTATTCATCTGTCCTTCATAATGGAGTGCTTTTCAAGACTGATCCATTCAAAAGAAATAATCAAGCTTTAAAAACCTTTTCTAGAAAAAGACATTTTAAAGCCCCATTATAAATATCGCTGGTCCGGAGCAGGAAAAAGAAAAGGTAACTTTTTTGAAAAGAATCGTTTTACTGAAACCGGGAAAAGATTTATATTGAAAAACGGTCGGTACAGAAAATCTCCGGGTATTTCCGGCAACAATTACCTGTAGATATGAGCAAAAAGATAATGAAAATATGAAAAGAAAAGGCGGCACAGCTCAGGCAAAAAACAAATAATAAATATAAATAGATGTCTTTCGATAAGGAAAAATCATACTATTTTTAAAAAATCCTCACCATTATATACAAAGAATGGTTATTATATAAGTATTGATAAAAACTGAAAGTTAATCAAAAAATGAGGGAAGCCCTTATAAACTGCCTTGAGAGCTAAATTCGGTGAAAGGAGGTGAACTGGCTATGGGCGTATCTGCTAAAGGGGAGAGATACCGCTGCGAGATTTGCGGCAACGAGGTTGTCGTAGAAAAAGTAGGAGGCGGAACTCTTGTTTGTTGCGGAGAGGACATGACTCTTATAGAAGAGAAGTGAAATGTTAGCTGAGTCTCATTTAAGAAATTTACGTACATAGCACTTTCAAACCTGAAATAGGGTAAAGAAATACTTTTTTGATTTAGAGGGAGAACAATGAAATGTTATGAATGCGCCAGAGAAGGTAAAAATACGGACGCTGTTGCAATTTGCATTGTCTGCGGGAGAGGGGTTTGCAAAGAGCACCTTATTCATGAGGAAACGCCTGCCTGGGAAGGGGACTATCCTATCGAGCTAAAGCCCGACGTTGAACATATCAAACGGATTGTCTGCATGCCCTGCCACGAAGCCCTGAAGGAAAACTGCCTGTTCAATGAGGTATGTTGAAGGTGGTCATATGCTAAAATGTTACGATTGCCTTGAAAAGAGTAAGGATAATGAAGCCGTGGGCATATGCATTGTTTGCGGGAAAGGCCTCTGTATGGAGCATATTAAACAGGTAGAGTTCCCTATGAAAGGAGGATATCCACTGCCCCATGTGACACTAAAGAAAGATCTTCCCAGGATGATGTGCCGTGAGTGCATCGACTCTATTCTTGGAGAGGATTTCTGCGTGTAATTCCACTGCTTGCACATAGCCTTTGAGTTGCAGAATACCTTTCTTGTCCGGAATACTTTGGAGAATGTATCTATTGGGTTAGAGCTACCGGGAATTAGAACAAACAATAAATAATAATCAAAAAAATAGGAGGCCAAAAATTGACAGAACATAAAGAAGTAGTGGAAAATATAGGAAAAAAGATGGGATTCAAGCCGCATATCCTGGAAACTCTTGAGGAACTTGATCCTGAGTTTCTTGGGAAGTACAGGCGCTGTGATGGAAAACTGTTATCTGATGGAGCACTGCCCGCGAAGACAAAGATCCTTATGGCTCTTGCGGTTGTGGCATCCAAACAGTGTGAGTCCTGTACTGTAGCGCAGATGAAAAGCGCCCTGCACCACGGAGCAACCAAGGAAGAAATCATGGAAACTATGGATGTTATCTTTATAACCTCAGGAGCTCCGGCTGTAGCTGCGTGCAGGGAAGCCCTGAAGCTGTTGAAATAAAATAAATGTACTTTGAATAAAATGGACGTGCTTTGAAAGAATAAGCACACTTATTTATTTTTTGTGATGCATTTTTTAGAATTATCAAGAGCCTCATAGTGAGAAAATGGAAGCTTGTTAAGTTCTCAGACTTATTTTTTGCTGTAGAACCGAGCGTGTCAGCGAACTTTAAATCAGTCCAGTTTTCGAAACTTCATTACAGGTAGACTCCTCAGTAACGTATAAATGAGCTTTCCGGTGAAGTGACCTGGCAACATGCATGAGATTGGTATGGCAATCTACCCTGAAGAAGAAAAACTTCAACTTCGAGATTTTGAAAGGAGCTCTCATTGCCTTCTCAAGATAGCGTTTACAAAAGACTTAAGGAGTACAGGGCAAAAATTAAAAAATTTGAGTATAAAACTATTCAGGCATAAAATTATGTGTCCGAAAGGCATACGAGGATACAGATATAATTGAGTATATACGTAACTTTTTACAGGTAATTCGGAGGGGACATGCAAGAAACCGAAGACAAACCGATAAAGATTCTCGGAATATCCGGAAGTCCCAGGAATATGGCGACCGATTTTCTGGTCCAGGAAGCGCTGAAGATTGCAAGAGACAAATATGGCGCAGAAACCGACTACTTTTCCGCCAAAGGAAAGAAGCTGAACTTTTGCATCCACTGCGACTTCTGTGTCAGAAAAAAGGAAGGCTGCATCCACAAGGACGATATTGCGGCCGAACTGTACGATAAAATGATGTGGGCAGATGCCTGGATTATAGGTACTCCTGTATATCAGGGAACCGTAAGTGCTCAGACAAAAACGATTATGGACCGCTGCAGAGCTGTCGTTGCCAGAGACCCAAAGGTTTTTTTGAACAAAGTAGGGATGGGAATTGCAGACGGAGGCGACCGGATAGGCGGGCAGGAGCCGGCTATCCAAACTATTCTGAACTTTTACGTAATCAATGAAATGATCCCTGTCGGAGGAGGCTCTTTTGGGGCAAATCTGGGAGGAACGTTCTGGTCAAAGGACAAAGGAGCAGAAGGGGTTTCCGAGGATTCGGAAGGTATGAGAAGCCTTAAAAAAACCCTGAAAAAGCTTGTCCAGACAACCCAGATGGTTAAGAAAGCTGCCTCTATAGAGGAGCCTGAAGCCCAGGCTTCCGAAATGCCGAAAGAAGAAGGCAAATAACCAGTAAATTCTGGGAGACCAGGATTTTCAGAAATCAGGTTAATCAGGACGAGAAATAAGTCCATGACTTAGATACAAACTATTAAAGGAGTGAATTACTTTGGTAGGACCGTTAAACAAGAAAATTAAACGCATAGCATGGGGAATTACAGGTTCGGGAGACCAGATGATTGAGACCTATAGCGTTCTGGTGGACATTAAGAATCAAACAGGTGTTGACACAATGGTTTTCCTGTCCAAAGAGGGCGAGACCGTAATGAAATGGTATCACCTGTGGGACAAAATCCAGAACGATTTCCCTAACTTCAAGGTAGATGCAGGTCCCAACTCCCCGTTCATAGCAGGCCCGCTGCAGATGGGATACTACGATTTCCTGCTGATAGCCCCGACAACTGCCAATACCGTGGCAAAGATCGTATACGGGATTGCAGATACCCTTGTTACAAATACAGTTTCTCAGACTGCAAAAGGAAAAACACCTATTTTCATCCTGCCTGTAGACCAGAAAAGGGGAACTGTAAAAACTGCTGCACCCAGTGGCAGAGCCTTTGAGCTCACTATGCGTGAAGTAGATGTTACAAACTCGGAAAAACTTGCGCAAATGGAAAATATCACAGTGCTTGCCAGTCCCTATGAGATCTATGATATATTTGGACTTGAGCGGCCCTCTGAAGATATAACCTTGAAAGTGAAAGAACAAAAGAAACCCAAAACTAAGAAAGAAACCGGGAACTAAAAACTTTAAAAACGGGGAAATCTGAAGAGATGAGATATCAGAGGAGGTAAAGTATGAGGAGTGCATATCTAGAGGTAGTAGAGGAAGTAAAAAATCTTAAAGGGATTGAAGAAGCCGTAGCTCTGGCAATCGAGAGAGAGAAAGAAGCAAGGGACTTCTACCTGCATGAAGCAACTTTAATGGACAACCCGAAATTTAAGGAACTCTATGAGCATCTGGCAAATGAAGAAGTAAGTCATCTTGAATATCTTGAAAGATACCGTGATAAGAAAGAGCTGCCCGTAATCAGTACGGAAATTCCGAGTGGTCAGTCTTTCACCCCTGAGTTCGATATAGCTCGAACAAAAAGGGGTGAGATCACTCTTGGAGATGCCGGTATCCTTGTTGCAGCCATGAGGCACGAGAGAAAAAGCGAGGATTTCTATTCGGAACTGGCAAAAAGAGCTGAAGACGAAAATCAGAAAACATTCTTCGAGATGCTGGCAAGATACGAAAGGGGCCACTATGAGCTTCTCGACAGTTACCTCGAAAATATCACCGGGTTCCGGATGCAGACCTGAAAAGCCGGGAGGACTGTGAGGGTATGGGCACAGAAGAAACGGGTGGAGCCGTCGAACTTTCCGGCAAAGTATACTGGGTAGGAGCAATTGATTGGAACGGAAGGGATTTTCACGGGTTTACTACTCCCGGAGGGACAACCTACAACTCCTACCTGGTTGTTGGGGAAAAGACTGCACTTATAGATACGGTAAAGTCTCCCTTTGCAGGGGAGATGCTCAGGCGCATCAGTCAGATTATAGACCCTTCAAAACTCGACTACATTGTAGTAAACCATATGGAACTTGACCACTCTGGTTCCCTGGCAGAGCTTAAAAAACAAACCGATGCTAAAATACTCATCTCAAAAAGGGGCATCGATATCCTTAATGGCTACTTCAAGGGCTCGGGCAGTGAAAACTGGGACATTGAGATTGTGAAGACGGGCGACCAGCTGGACCTCGGAGGTAAGACCCTTATGTTCCTGGAGGCTACAATGCTGCACTGGCCTGACAGTATGGAGACTTTCCTGAAAGAAGACAGGATACTCTTTTCAAACGACGGTTTCGGCCAGCATATAGCAACCTCAAAGAGGTATGATTTTGAAATTGGGGATGTTCTTCCGGACGCAGCCGAATATTACGCAAATATACTCATGCCTTTTCATATGCCACTTCTCCGCTATCTGGAAGTACTGAACGAGCTGGGAATAGAGCCCATGCAGATAGCTCCTTCTCATGGGATTATATGGAAACAGGACCTGCAGAAGATCCTTAAGGCATACAGATCATGGGCCAACGGCGAGGCAAGGGAAAAAGTGCTTGTGATATATGACACAATGTGGGGCAGCACAGAGGCAATGGCAAACGAAATTGTTGAAGCTGTCCGGGCTGCCGGGGTGGAGGTAAAACTGCTTCATCTCCGGAAAAACACCAGGAGCCAGATCATGAAAGAGATACTTGATGCAGCATCCTTCGCAGTGGGCTCACCAACCCTTAACAACGGACTCTTTCCAACGGTTGGGGACTTCCTGGTATACCTCAAAGGCCTGCGCCCCCAGAAGAAAAAAGCTATGGCATTCGGGTCCTACGGCTGGGGAGGGGGAGCAGTAAAAATCGTAGAACAGGAACTGAAAAGCGCAGGAATTGAGGTGATTGAACCCGGACTGCAAGTAAGGTACAGGCCATATGAAAAAGAACTGGAGAGGTGCAGAAAGCTTGGAGAACAGCTTGCAGCCGTTGCAAAAAAGCAGTAAAATTAATTTTATGTATATCTCCTTCATGCGTCTTCGGTTAAGTGAGGAATCGTGACAAATTACATCGATTTCCACAAAGTTTTTCAAAGTATTCATTGATGTAAAGTTGGAGTTGGATATCGATTTCAGTTTCAGTGCTCAAAATTTGGGATTAATTTTCGCTTCGAAATCGAGACCTACAGGCAAGAAAATTCCTTAACCGATGACCAATGATATCTCCTTTTAACACCTTTTTCCTTTTAACGCTCTTTTCCTTTTAACATTTTTTGCATTCGATATACGTTATTTCTTGAAACGTTTCTGGAAGAATTTTCAGCCTCGATAACCGCATAGATCCGAAACCTTTACCTGACATTCTACAAAAAATACTTTCACCCTGCTAGGCTGAGATTAATAAGCACTGAAGTAGTTTTTGGGAATAGAGGTGAATACAATGGAAGAGATATTCAAAGGATTGGTCGAACGTGCCCGGTACTATGAACAGTTTGAAAGTTTCAGAAACATGAACCTTTCCGGACGTTTTGGGGATATGCCGGCGCTCAAGATGAAAGCTTCAACAATGAGTATCTGATGCCGGATTTATTAACTGCCAACCTGAAAAATAAGTGAGTCCAGATAATTAAAAGCTGCAAACCAAAAAGCTGCAAACTAAAAAGCTGCAAACTAAAAAGCAATAAAAGCTGCAAAATCTCTGAAGAACTGGGGCGTTGAGAAGTAAGTTTCAAGAAAAAGTAATTGAAAAGTAGATTTCAAGAAAGATTAGAAGTAAGGAAACGAAAATTAAAGGCGGAAGAAAAACTCACTTTTCAACCAGTCCCTTTTCAGCCTGTAAAAATTCTGTCCCGATTCCACACGGTAAACGAATGCGTTTTTTTTGAAGTTAATACTCGATAGCCATTTTTTAAATATCCACATTTCCAGTGGCAAATATTTATAAATCTGAGAGAGAAATATTACGTGGGAAGGGGGAATTAATTATGGATGAGTTTTTTAAAGAGATAGTTGAAAGAGCCCATTACTATGAGCAGTTCGAATTTTTTAGAAAATACGAGCAAATATCTCAGACGGAATTGAGCAGGGAAGAGTAAATCCGGAAGAAAAAAGGATTAATACAACAGCCGGGAAACCGACAATTAAGTATTGAACATAAAAGAAAGCAGGAGCTGAACTGCAGATACAAATCGGAAGGGCTCTTTGAGACAAAAAAGCTGCCCTTCTAATTCTTTTTTGATATCCATTGCCGTTACATATTTTACTGCCCTTTATGATTTTTTAAATCGTTTGATCTTTCTTTGTTCTTTCTTTGTTCTATAATTATTCTATAATTTGTCATTTTATGGACGTTCTCCTTTTACAGTGTTATTTTTATGATTTTACTGCTTTCGAATGCGTTTTTACTGTTGTATTTTACAATCGCCTCTTTATGACTATTATATTCCGGTTGTATGTCTTTTATAACCTTCAGGCATTGTAATTGTATAGCCACTGCAAAAGGCTCTGCTAAATATAAACAAAATTTTACGGAGGAGGACGTGAGGGCAATCACAGCTGTCCCTGGGGAGGAGAACAGCATTCATATCGAGGATATCAATATTCCTCGAATAAATGAGACTGGAGCTCTTGTAAAGGTAAAACCGGTTGGGACTGAGGGGACTGATTGGAAAATAATCAAAGGGCTTCATGGAAAGCCTTCTGAAGGAAAAAGAGTTTACTTTCGGGCATGAATCCCTCGGGAGAGTGGTAAAAGTAAGGGGCAAGGTAAAACCCCTGAAGCCGGGAAACCCTGTAGTAGCCACTTTCCGGAAGCCTGACGACTGCATCAACTGTCGGGCAGAAGAATACGATATGTGTCTGAAAGGAAACTACCTGGAAAGGGAAATTAAAGGACTGGACGATTTTCTTTCAGGCTATCATGCGGAGGATGAAAATCCATCCTATCCAAAACAGGTTACTCTCTAACCAGTATGACTCTCGCCGGAGCTCCGGCGGTATCTATACGGAGAGGGAGGCCTAAGAACGTATATTCCCCTTCGTGAATGCCTGTAAGATTGAGGCCTTCAAACAAAGTCATGTTGTTGACAAGCAGTTCATGGACCTCATCATCCCCGTCAAGCTTTTTGACGCTAAGGTAATCAAATCCAAGAGTTTTGATTCCGGCGTTGACAAGGTATTCGGCTGCGTCCATTTTAAGGTGCACGTAGTTTTCAAGGAATTTCATGTATCCAAGGGTCGAATTTCTGGTCTTGAGAAGCACTATCTCTCCAGGGCTTATTTTAAACCCTTCAAGGTCCTGACTGTGGATTTCGTCTTCCAGATAGGTCAGATCGAAAACCCTGCATTTCCCATAAAAACTTTCAAGAGGCAGGGCCTCGACTCCTTCTTTCCCTTCTCGGATATGCAGTCTGGAATCTACGTGAGTACCTGTGTGGCTTCCCAGAGTCAGGATAGACTCGTTTACCTTATTCTTCGGAACAGAGGCATACTTCTGGATAGAAGGTCTCGGATTTCCAGGATATACAACCATTTCTTCCGTAATAGGCAGTGAGACATCGAAAAACTGAGGCAGAATGAAACCCCCATTCATTCGTTAGCAACGCATTAAGAAGTTCAGTGCAGTTAATTATTTGTAAGATTATAACTCCACCTTATTATAAAATGGGTTTAAAATATAAAATATCTCCCCAGGCAGTAAACGGACCCATCCTGTGCAGTTACACTTTTTTACAGATGATTCACAACAAATTCCGCAACCGCATCTCCGACTTCTATTGTGCTGGCCTTACCACCCAGATCCGGAGTGATAATCTTTTTTTGAAGCACATGGGCTATTGCTTCATCGATAACAAGAGACCGCGGTTCGTCCATCCATTCCAGCAGCATCTTTACGCAGAGAATCGCAGCAAGCGGGTTTGCAATGCCCTTTCCTGCAATGTCGGGTGCGCTCCCGTGTACTGGCTCGAAAAAAGCATACTTTTCCCCTATATTGGCGCTCGGGACAAGGCCAAGGCTTCCAACAAGGGCTGCACACATGTCGCTCAAAATATCTCCGAAAAGGTTCGTTGTAACCACAACGTCATACTTTTCAGGGTGCATCATAAGACTGTAAGCCATTGAATCAACCAGCATATCCCCATATTCCACGTCGTTAGTGCTGGCAGTCTGCCTGCAGACATCAAGGAAAAGCTTATCGGATTTCAGGACATTGGACTTATGGACAATTGTCAGTTTATTCCTTCTTTTTTTTGCAAGCTTGCAGGCGTATTCTGCAATCCGTTCAGAACCTTTCCGGGTGACGACTCTTTTTGTCCAGGAAAGGTCAGGCCCTATTTCCTCAATCCCAGAGTACAGCCCTTCAGTGTTTTCCCTGACAATAATAAAATCGAAATCGCTTCTCCCGGTAACACCGATTATGCCGGTAAGAGGTTTTACAGGCCTTATATTGGCATACAGGTCCAGTTCCTTCCGGATGGTGAGGAGCACACTTTTGTAATTCGGGTCCGGCACGGTGGTGACTGCCCCGAAAAGAACTGCATCGCACCCTTTTATGGCATCCATATCGGCGCCCGACATTGCAGTTCCTGTTCGTTCCCATCTCGTATAGCCAAGTTCAAGGGGCACTTTTTCAAAATCAAGCCCGAAAGCATCAAGGACTTTGACAGCCACGGGAATTACTTCCCTGCCGATCCCATCACCTTCGATTACAGCCAGTTTCATGCTGACTGCATCTATAGTTTGAGGTATATGAATATGGCGTAACTTTTTCAGGTTCTGAGGCGATTTTTCAGATCCAGAGCAGGTGTTCGGCAAGGATCTTACAGCCAAGCCCGATAAGAATCAGGCCTCCCAGAATTTCGACTTCGTGCTCGAAGAAATGGCCTATCCTGTATCCCAGGATTGCTCCGCAGAAAGACATGAAAAAGGTCACACAACCTATAATAATTACAGGCTCAAGAATAGGCGTATTGAGAAATGCAAAGCTAATTCCCACTGCAAGGGCGTCTATACTTGTTGCGACTGCAAGCACCAGAAGCACCGAATAATTAAGAGAGCTTACCTTTCCTTCCGGGCTTCCGTAAAGAGCCTCGTAAATCATTTTGCCTCCGATAAGGGCCAGAAGCCCAAAGGCAATCCAGGGGGCATAGTCCGAAACAAAGCCGCTTACCGCGCTTCCCCCAAGCCAGCCCAGCACAGGCATGAAAGCCTGAAACCCCCCGAAAAAGAAAGCCAGCTTCAGGGCATCATTGAGCCGGAAAGGCCTTATCGTGGTGCCGCTAGACATGGAAACTGCAAATGCATCCATTGAAAGCCCGAGCGCTAAAAGAAAATCAGTCAGTAAAAACATTGAATAGTTACTCCAATTTCGTTTTATAAATGGGATTTTTCGATTAATAGAGCCCCTAGCACATAAAGGTTCCTCAAATAAGCTTAAAATGCTTTATAATATGCTTTGAGAGTTACCCTGATATATTTAAGGCCGACTGTTAAGATCCTCTGAACCCCTTCTGAGCTTGGTTATAAGGTGTCGGATAGCTTCAGCAACCTGGTACTCCGATGCTCCCCAGTGGACAACAGCTCCTTCAAAACCTGAGAGATTTACAAGCCCGGATTTTTCAGACCTGCAGCAGCGCGTAATAAAAGGCCTTGAGGGCACGACTATTTCGGAGTGGAAAGGACAGATGTTTACGAAGGAGTACTCAAGTTCAGGAAAGCGCATTTCAAAAAGGGTCTTCGAAATCTCGCACCCTACAAGCAAATGTCCATTTTCTGTAAGCACGTCCGAATCCAGGCATTTTCCCTCCAGTCCCGATGCACTGCATGGAAAAACGGTATTTTTCCCTTCGAAACGCCTGAGGTCAATCACCTTTTCAGTAAATCTGACCTGAAGGTCGCCGAAAATTCCGCTGGCTTCAAGCCTTCTCACAACCAGGGAAAGCCAGGAAGGATAAGGGGGAGCAACGTCAAGTATCTCTATTTCAAGAATGCTTGACGGATCAGGGTCATGAACAATTGTAACGTGCCTGTCCGCACCTGTAAAAATTACAGTATTTACTTTGCCGGTACAGAGTTTTGCGGCGGTTTCGATAAGAAGTGTGCGGTCTTTTATGTTCAGTTCCCTGTCATATTTGACCACCTCTTCTCCCGAGGCGATCAGTTTGAGGGCTTCAGCCTTTCTAAGCAGCCCTTCTCCGCCTTTTCTCACGTGATAAACCGCATACTCGGAACTGCCTTTCTGGGGATTTTCCCTTTCAGCAATCAGGTAGTCAGTCAAAAAATAGATCGGCTCGTCAGCGCCCGGGCAGAGGGATTTTGTCACGCCCACATGCTTATATTCATCAGGAAAAATCATAGGTATCGATTGTTTTGAATGGTTATTGAATTTTGAGTTAGCTATCGTATCTACCGGATCAGGTTATTTCTTCTGCTCGCTCTGAATTTTTTTCCTGTGAGCTACAAGCCCGCCATCAGTAAGCATCTCGAGCAGGAAATCCGGCAGTTTGTTTCCCCTGAAAGTGCCTTTTCCGGAAACTCTAACCTCGCCTTTGAGCAGATCGACTTCAACCTCATCTCCTTCCTGGCACTCGACATCGGATTCCATAAGAGGCAGGCCGACATTGATTGCGTTTCTGAAAAAGATCCTTGCAAAGGACTTTGCGACAACGCAGGCTACACCTGCGTATTTTAAAGCGAGGGGAGCCTGTTCCCTTGAAGAGCCGCAGCCAAAATTGGTGCCTGCTACAATGATATCTCCCGATTTCACCTTTTTTGCAAATTCAGGATCAATGCCTTCCATTGCATGAGCTGCAAAGACCTGCATATCCTTGGTCCGCAGGTATTTTCCAGGAATGATCACGTCTGTATCGATATCGTCTCCGAATTTCCAGACTCGGCCTATGATAGGGTTTTCCATCGCACTTCACCTGCGAAATAGGTTTTTTTAATAGTATATCTAAGTAGCGGGAAAATGAAGCATATTCTGCAAATTCCGTCTCAAACAAAAGGCTCGGAAAGACAGAACCCAAAAAATAAGAAAAATAAGGAAGAAAATATAAACATCAAGGAGAATGGGGAATAGCACTCCCCGGTTGTCTTAGATTTTGATTTCTTCTCCTTTTAACACTGCTTCTTCACTTATCCTCACTTCTTTTGTCGTGTCTCCGTAACTCAATACATACGGGCCTGAAGGTGCGGTATCGAACCGGGTCTGGCCTGGAATCGGACCGTCTGTTGAATAAGGCACTGTAAATTGATACCTGCCTTCAGAATCCGAGGTTGTTGACTGCAAGTAGTCAAAGGTTCTTCCCTGGCCTGTCAGGATTGTAGCGCTTATTTTAACGGTTTCATTGGGGGGGGCAGTTCCGGTTATTTTTGCACCTTTGACATATTCGAAGATTTTGATATAACCTGTGTCAACCTCAGGGATATTGCCATTAAAAAGGAAATTATAAACCTGTTTATACCCGACTTCCTGAGTTTGATAGGCTTCTGTCTCGTAGACCATACGGTACTGTTTCAGGCCGTTTCCGTCAAGAATATGCAGCCTTGACTCCATGGAATTGTAGTATCGAGCAGAAGGCAGGTTCTGATACTCCCTTCCTGTCCAGTAAGGTTGATAGTACCCTTCGGTATCAAGGGTCCACGCAGGCATCGCCCCGAATATTTCCGTAGCCATCCTTTCATCAGACATGATGTAACGTGATCCGGCTTTGTCAGGAGCAGGGTCTATAGCTTCAAGCACAGAACTTGCTTCATCTTCGGATTGGGCTGTGAAAAAGGTTGCAGCGCCTGGCTGGTTTTCTTCATCAATGCTTCCTCTGCGCCCTCCGATTCCTGCCTGGAAGGGATTTGCATTGGGCATCCGATGACCGATTGTCTCGATGTAGTGGCCGTAATCCCACCAGGACATCACACCATATGCAGTATCAGGATACTTGAAGAGCTCTCCGTCCCTGGGAGCTTCATAAACGGCATTGTAGTCCATTCCAGGATCAGGAGTGTTTGAGCGCAGCCACACAGTAGCTTCCATCCACGGCCCATTGGGTTCGTTTGAACCGGTTGCCTGTTGCATTGCAGATACGTATACCGGATAAATCAGGAATATTACTATAACCAGAACTGCAATGACCTGCCCTACTTTGACGGACTTAAAGATATGTGGAATATCTGCAGGCGACTTTACAGTACTTTTAAACTTCTCATCAAGTTCGTTCCATTTTACTTTTTCAAGCAGCAGTCCTCCCAGATAGGCACTCAGGACGGAGACATTTATGGAATAGTAGTATGCAAACCTATTCTGCCCGTAAATAGCAAACAAAATCAGAACACTCCAGACGAGAACCAGTACTTCCTGAGGCCTCGGTTTTCTGAACAGGTTTGCAGCCAGAATAAAAATTCCAAGCAAAGAAGCAAAGAAGCCTGCAGCAGTAAAATTACTAAAAGCTTTCGATAGGGTGAAGGCGTTTCCAATGTAAAAAATAGAAGAAACTTCACCAATTGTAGAAGGCCCTCCTGTTTGAATTCCAAAAACTGTGTTTGGAGTATTTATGATCAGCGAATAAAGGGATGGAGATACAACTTTTGCTGCTATTAGTCCAAGAACGCCAATTCCGAAGATCAGCAGAGGGTAATAATAAGCCTTTACCTGCTTCCTTTTGAATTCCCTTTCAATGAAACTCAAAGCCGCAAAAACTGCCATTGCCCCAAGAGCGGTAAAGACGTGGAACCATGAATAGTAATAAAGCGAAAAACCCATATCAGAATGGACAAAGGGAAGTATAAGGACTGCACTTACTAAAAACGTGACTATACCTGTGAACCCGAGGTAATCACTTGACTCATTACGGAAATTGTCAAGAATGTACTGGAGTACGGCGTAAGCAAGGACAATGAACTCGAAAAGAGAAGCTCCTGGCCATGAAAGCTGGTAGGCAGAATACATAACGCCGGCCATAACGGAATATACCAGAGGCTCTTTCACAACATTAAATCTTTTATTAAATACGTCTTCAAAACGCAGGCTTTTTTCCTTTGAGGAAATAAGTGCAAGCATGAAAAACATCATGAAAAGCGTACTGAATAGAGACTCGGCAACATGGTGGTCTGTAAAGCCGATGAGCGAACGGGACAGAAACTGCCCTGGAGCAAACGCGATTAAAATCGCAGCCAGGATCCCGGCTTTATGGCCTCCGAGGTATTTTCCCAGATAGTAAACCGGAATGACAGTAAGGGCTCCGAGGACTGCAGGGAAATAGGCTCCTACAGTGTTAACCAGTTCAGGACCGGGATTGCCCATTCCGAGAACAAGGGAAATAAGAGCCATCATCTGATCGAACAATGGGCCGAAATGGATGTAACTCCCGTAAGGATAGTTGGTCATTGGGTTGAAAAACATCCTGCTTGGGTAATTTTCAAGAAGGACGTTTAAAGTACGCATATGGTACCAGGCGTCATTGGTCGTGAACTTTACAAACCCGTTGGACAAGAACACAGTGTCCGATGGAAGTGTTCTGACCCATAGAGCTACAAAACCGATTATCGCAACTGCCAGAGTATAAGGCCAGCTGGATTTAATTTTAGCTTTGAATGATGATACAGGACGATCCTGAGAACTCATAATAATCCCCTTTGAGAGGTAAATTTTTGCAATGAAATATATAATTTGTGGGAGAAGAAAATCAAATAGATGATATTGACTCGACGTAGCAATTCAATACAATGATTTATGACCCTATCCCGCTCCTGGTAAGGAGCTTCATATATTTTTCTTTTGTCCTGAGCCGGTCAGGACAGCTTTCCGAAAGGACTCGATATTTCCTGAAGGAAAAAAGTTTCTCGTACCTGGCCACATGCTCTTTCAAGCCGCATACCCCGGAAACGATAACAAGTTTTCTAAAAGGCGTGGCAATATTTCAATTCCGTTCTGAGAAAGTCCCAGACGCATGAAATAACTTTTTTAATAGTATATAATAGTATATGTAAGTGGCGAATACATAAAAGAAATAAGTAAATGTTCTGCAAAGGTAACAGGCTCCTGAAAAAGTCTCAAAAAATAAGCTGCATAAAAGTAGAAAAGATAAAGGAAAAAGTAGACGTGCAGGAGTGAACTCTACTGCACATCCCATGACTGCTTTAGACTTTTATTTATTCTCCGTTCAACACTGCTTCTTCACTTATCCTCACTTCTTTTGTCGTGTCTCCGTAACTCAATACATACGGGCCTGAAGGTGCGGTATCGAACCGGGTCTGGCCTGGGATCGGACCGTCTGTTGAATAGGGCACCGTAAATTGATACCTGCCTTCAGAATCCGAGGTTGTTGACTGCAAGTAGTCAAAGGTCCTTCCCTGGCCTGTCAGGATTGTCGCGCTTATTTTAACGGTTTCATTGGGGGGGGCAGTGCCGGTTATTTTTGCACCTTTGACGTATTCGAAGATTTTGATATAACCTGTGTTCACCTCAGGGATATTGCCATTAAAAAGGAAATTATAAACCTGTTTATACCCGACTTCCTGAGTTTGATAGGCTTCTGTCTCGTAGACCATACGGTACTGTTTCAGGCCGTTTCCGTCAAGAATATGCAGCCTTGACTCCATGGAATTGTAGTATCGAGCAGAAGGCAGGTTCTGATACTCCCTTCCTGTCCAGTAAGGTTGATAGTACCCTTCGGTATCAAGGGTCCACGCAGGCATCGCCCCGAATATTTCCGTAGCCATCCTTTCATCAGACATGATGTAACGTGATCCGGCTTTGTCAGGAGCAGGGTCTATAGCTTCAAGCACAGAACTTGCTTCATCTTCGGATTGGGCTGTGAAAAAGGTTGCAGCGCCTGGCTGGTTTTCTTCATTAATGCTTCCTCTGCGCCCTCCGATTCCTGCCTGGAAGGGATTTGCATTGGGCATCCGATGACCGATTGTCTCGATGTAGTGGCCGTAATCCCACCAGGACATCACACCATATGCAGTATCAGGATACTTGAAGAGCTCTCCGTTCCTGGGAGCTTCATAAACGGCATTGTAGTCCATTCCAGGATCAGGAGTGTTTGAGCGCAGCCACACAGTAGCTTCCATCCACGGTCCATTGGGCTCGTTTCCTGCACCTTTTGCATATAACATTGCTGCATTGTACTCAGGAAGAATCAACGCAACTAATATAATCAGGACCGCAAAGACCTGTGATATTTTGATGGATTTCAAGAATTCAGGAATGTCTTCAAGCGATTTCACATTAGCCTTGAAGCTTTCTTCGAGCCTGTTCCATTTTACAAATCCGAGGAACAAAGCTCCTAAATAAGCACTAAGGACTGAGACATTTATGGAATAGTAGTATGCAAACCTATTCTGCCCGTAAATAGCAAACAAAATCAGAATACTCCAGACGAGAACCAGTACTTCCTGAGGCCTCGGTTTTCTGAACAGGTTTGTAGCCAGAATAAATATTCCGAGCAGAGAAGCACAGAATCCTGCAGCGGTAAAATTTCCAAAAACTTTCGATAGGGTGAAGGTTGTGCCCTGGTAAAATATAGAAGAAACTTCCTGGATTGTAGAAGGCCCTCCTGTTTGAATTCCAAAAACTGTGTTTGGAGTATTTATGATCAGCGAATAAAGGGATGGAGATACAACTTTTGCTGCTATTAGTCCAAGAGCGCCAATTCCGAAGATCAGCAGAGGGTAATAATAAGCCTTTACCTGCTTCCTTTTGAATTCCCTTTCAATGAAACTCAAAGCCGCAAAAACTGCCATTGCCCCAAGAGCGGTAAAGACGTGGAACCATGAATAGTAATAAAGCGAAAAACCCATATCAGAATGGACAAAAGGAAGTATAAGGACTGCACTTACTAAAAACGTGACTATACCTGTGAACCCGAGGTAATCACTTGACTCATTACGGAAATTGTCAAGAATGTACTGGAGTACGGCGTAAGCAAGGACAATGAACTCGAAAAGAGAAGCTCCTGGCCATGAAAGCTGGTAGGCAGAATACATAACGCCGGCCATAACGGAATATACCAGAGGCTCTTTCACAACATTAAATCTTTTATTAAATACGTCTTCAAAACGCAGGCTTTTTTCCTTTGAGGAAATAAGTGCAAGCATGAAAAACATCATGAAAAGCGTACTGAATAGAGACTCGGCAACATGGTGGTCTGTAAAGCCGATGAGCGAACGGGACAGAAACTGCCCTGGAGCAAACGCGATTAAAATCGCAGCCAGGATCCCGGCTTTATGGCCTCCGAGGTATTTTCCCAGATAGTAAACCGGAATGACAGTAAGGGCTCCGAGGACTGCAGGGAAATAGGCTCCTACAGTGTTAACCAGTTCAGGACCGGGATTGCCCATTCCGAGAACAAGGGAAATAAGAGCCATCATCTGATCGAACAATGGGCCGAAATGGATGTAACTCCCGTAAGGATAGTTGGTCATTGGGTTGAAAAACATCCTGCTTGGGTAATTTTCAAGAAGGACGTTTAAAGTACGCATATGGTACCAGGCGTCATTGGTCGTGAACTTTACAAACCCGTTGGACAAGAACACAGTGTCCGATGGAAGTGTTCTGACCCATAGAGCTACAAAACCGATTATCGCAACTGCCAGAGTATAAGGCCAGCTGGATTTAATTTTAGCTTTGAATGATGATACAGGACGATCCTGAGAACTCATAGTAACCCCTTTAAGAAGTAAACTTTATAAATTAATAGAGAATTACGAAAAAGAAAATCAAATAGATTGTATTAATTCAATATAACAGTTTATAATTTTATCCCATTTCTGGTCAGGAGCCTCGTAATGCTTCCTCTCTCCGAACTGGCTGAGAATAGCTTTCCTTATAGAATCGACGTCCCCTGGAGGAACAAAGAAAGTTCCTTCATAGTTAGCCATCGATTCTTTCAAGCCGCCTACTTCGGAAACAACAACAGGTTTTCCAAAAGACATGGCAATATGCGCAATTCCACTCTGAGAAGCTCTCAGATAGGGCAGGACTACCACATCTGCAGCGCTGAAATATAAGTTTACTTTCTCATCAGGAACGTATTCATCTACCAGCGTAATTCTATCACTGAATGGAGAAGCCTTAATCTGATCAAGTAATTCCTTGCGGTCTTCCCAGATTTCCCCGACAATCAACAACCTGCTTTTCTCAAGAATTTCAGAGGGAAACTGTTCAAAAGCCCTGATCAGGTAGGGAATTCCCTTATACTTTCGAATTAAACCGAAAGAAAGTATAACAAACTCATCGTTTATTGAGAGGTTTTTTCTTGCTGCTCTTATGTCGAGCAGTTCTCCATACTGATCATAAAGGCCATGTGGGATGACATGGATTTTTTCAGGGGCAATAGAATACCTTTCCGAAACAAGTTGTTTATCCGATTCGGAATGAGTGATATATGCATCAAGATTTTTACGAAGCAATTTTCCCGTCATTTTCGAATATAAACGGATCGGAAGTATTGATTCTTCAAAAGGATCCACAACTTCGTGGAATTCTACAATTATTTTTGGTTTATGCAAAAGATCCGCAAATATTTTTAGCAGAAGCTGCATATGCGCAACCGAAGAAGTCCACCACTGCAAGACTATGATATCCGGCTTTTGCACTTTAAGAAAACGGTATGCTTGAACCCAGGTCAACGGATTATTGTAGTCCATGCCGTCAAAGACAGGAATCCCGGGTGAAAAATTCAGGTCTGAAATGTTTTTTCCTACATGGGATTTTCCAGGGAAAAGAAAGGTTGGAAGCAACTGTCGAAAGCAAACAACAGAGACATATTTTTCCGCAGACATGGCATTTGCCAGACGGATAGTATAATAACTGATGCCACTTAAAAAACGTTTCGAAGGCCCGACTATGCAGATGCTTTTGTTAGATGTCATTTACCTAAATTATCACATTATCTTTATATTAAACTAATGCATTACTCCGTATAAGTTTCAATGTAAAAGAGGTTCGGCCTTGAAAATAGCCCAGATCTGTCCCCGTTACTTCCCTGATATAGGGGGAGTGGAAACCCATGTAAAAGAGATCAGTGAAAGGCTGGTTAAAGCAGGGCATGATGTTGAGGTTATAACAACAGATCCCACCGGGAAATTAAATAAAAGAGATATGATAAATGGAGTAAAGGTCATCAGGTTCGGATCTTTTGCACCAGGAAATGCATATTACTTTGCTCCCCAGATCTATTTTTACCTTAAAAAACATAACTATGATGTTATTCATGCACACAGCTATCATGCGCTTCCTGCATTCTTTGCATCGCTGGCCAGATGCGACGGAAAATTTGTATTTACGCCCCATTATCACCGGCGCGGCCATACCGCATTCAGGAACTTGCTACATAAGCCGTACAGGCTTATCGGGAAGATGATATTTTCCAGGGCAGATTCCGTGATATGTGTGTCTGAGTATGAAAAGAAACTTTTAGAATCGGATTTTAAAGTTGCCGCGAAAACCGTAAAAATCCCTAACGGAATAAACCTCAGAGAGTTTGAAAATCTGAGGCAACTGGGAAAAAGTTCAGAAGAGAAAACCGGGAGAGAGAAAACTCTTCTCTATGTGGGCCGCCTGGAAGAGTATAAAGGAGTACAGTACATTATTCAGAGTTTACCTGAACTTCAGGATTTCCGGTTGAGGGTCGTGGGGAAAGGGCCATACGAAGCAGAACTTCGCAGTATGGCAAAAAGCCTCGGAGTGGAGAGAAGGGTTGAACGGTTAAAAGACCTTTCAAGGAAAGAGCTGCTTGAATGCTATGCAAATGCGGATATATTTCTCATGTTCTCTTCCCATGAAGCATATGGGATAACCGTTGCTGAGTCGCTGGCTGCAGGGACTCCATGTATAGTGGCAAAAGGGAGTGCCCTTGAGGAGTTTGTGGACGGAAAAGCCTGTGTGGGGATTGAAATGCCTGTTACTGCAAAAAAAGTTGTGAAAGCAGTAAGGGACCTGGAGAAAGGTAAAAGAGAGAAAGGAAATGGTTTGAAATCGATAATGGATTGGAACGAAGTTTCATCCAGAATTGAGAAACAGTACTTACAAAATTAGAGAATAATTTTTCGATTTAAGTAGGTGGTCCATAAATAATAACCAAATATTTTACCAGGAAACTCTTATTGATTATAGAGCTGATCCCAAAACTCAATATTGCGTCTCTGAATTTCAAATTTCTAATGATCAATCGAGTTTCTGATCATGAAAATGGTTATGAAACTCTTTTTGATGTGAAAACAAAAATTGGTTTTGGGATGAGCTCATAGAGTAAAATGGCTTTTGGGATAAACTCGATTATAAAGTCAATTCATCATCCCATCTCTAATTCCCTTTAGGAAAGAGATAAAGGATGGAAATATTCCCGTGTTTTTTTGACGATACAAAATACCAACAATAGCAACCCACATCCGAAACCCGAAAAAATAAATTAAGAAAATAATATACTGTTTATTTGTCGAGTGTTTTTTCATAAACCAAAATTTGTTTCTTGTATAATGGTAGAGGTAAAAACCAGTTATCTTATTGCTTGTAGCTCCACCCTTGTGCCAGATCTTCCCTTTTGGCACGTAAACTATTCTATAAGATGCCTTATGAGCGCGTACACACCATTCGGTTTCCTCTAAATATGCGAAGTAATCTTTATTCAAATATCCTATTTTATGGAATAATTCGCTTCTCGCAAGTAACGCACAACCTATTACACTGTCGACTTCTTCAGGTTCATCAGAAGCTTTATTTCCACGTGATGTCCGGTTAATCGCTTCGCCTATGCTCTGATATATTTTTGTGCCGGCGGATTGAATTTTACAAGGACTTTTATACTCATATACAGTCGGTCCCAAAATCCCTATATGTGAATCATTTTCTGCTACATTAATTAGCTCATTCAGAAACTGAGGATCTACAACTGTATCGTTATTAAGTAAAAGCACAAAATCAGAATTTAATTTATTTAAAGCAAATCTTATCCCAATATTGTTACCTTCAGCAAAACCATAATTATCGTCATTTTCTATAAGAATTAAGTTTTTTCTTGGAACATTACTTAGAATATTTTCTTTTGTTGAGGCTGATGATTCCAGTTCATCCTTTAAATACTCTTTCACATATATCGGTTTATTATCTTGAGAAAAATCGAAGAATTTGGATTCAACCCGAATTTTTCCTTCAGCATAACTTTTTATCTTTTTTATAGACTCGTCTTTCGAACCATTATCAACTACAATAATATCATATAAAGGATATGTAACCCGATAAACAGATTCTAGACATTCTATAGTGTCTTCCCAACCGTTCCAGTTGAGGATTATAATGGCGACCTTTGGATTCATTTTGATTCCTAAATAATTTCACTTACTTGATGCACTATTTTCGCGAAGTAGATCCACTCCAAAACTATAAAAACCGTAAGAATAACGGTGATAATTCATGTTCAATAGTTCTTTTAAAATAAACGGAATTCTTTTTCTTCTGCTAGCAGGCAAATTGGTACGTATGCGATAATGAGCAACTCGGGCCTTAAGAAGCGGGATTTCATTTATCTTTATGGAAGGGAAATGAGAATTAACTAACTGTTCATATGCCAGCATATATCTAGTACATTCAAGCTGGATATTATAAAAGCTGAGATTTAGGTATCTAAACTGATCCGTTATTCTATGTTTTTTATATATATTTAATGCTTTTTCACCAGCTCCTAATTGTTGCATATGATGTTGACGATATTTGATAAGGGGTTCTGAGATCATATTTAGATCTGATGTAAAAGCAATTAGCAACGCGATCCATCCATCATGAGTCCAAATATCAGGAATAGGGAAAAGTAACTTCTTAAACTCCGAACGGAATGCCATTGTTGAGCCAGTTACAACACTATGTTTAAGCAATACTTCTATGAATTTACCGTGAGTAAAATAATTTTGTTCTCTTTTATTAAATCTAATAGATTGCCACATAGTATATCCCAAAGGTCTTAAATTTTCATCTACTACTTCTGCATCTGTAAAAATAGCTGCTGTAGAAGGAGAACTCGAAAATAGTTTTTCGATTTTCTCTAATTTATCAGGACACCAAACGTCATCCTGATCGGATAAGAAAATTATATCTCCCGTACATAATCCAATAGCCTTTTCAAAATTTTTGGTAGAACCCAAATTCTTTTCGTTGAGAAACAATTGAACAGGGAAAGAAGCTTTAGATGAGAAGCTTTTTAAGATTTCTAATGTACTATCTTTTGATTGATCATCACAAATAATCATTTCATCTGGGGTTCGAGTCTGAAGAGCTATACTGTCAAGTTGTTCCTGTAAAAATTTAGCACCGTTGTAGGTACAAAGAGCAATAGAGATTTTCAAAAGTTTGGAGTCTCCATTAAATTGAATAATCAGGTTTCACGTACTATTTATATATAATTACTGAGCTTAAGATAGGTCTTTTGGCCAAAAAGTAAAACCGAAAGGCGTAAAATTGCTTTGATGTTTAAATGGTTTGCTTCTACAGATTTTACTAGATAGTTTCTTCCGTTTTTGAAATCGTTATTTGAACATAGATCTACACCAATGCCCAAATAATATTCTGATAGAATTTTATTATTTTTAGTATAATCATTTAAATTGTTTGCAATGATAGTCTCAATTGCCTTAATCAGACTTTTTTTGTTGAGATTAACGCTGTTAGGCGTATAATAGGAATGTAGTAAGGGCTTATTTATATATTTAAAACAATAATATTTTGAAATTCCAATCCATAAATCCCAATCTTCTAAAGCAGGAATTTCTTCATCAAAATATTTCACATTTTCGAAACACTCTTTCTTGATGAGAACTGCTGGTGTTCCGATAAAATTTCCTTTGAGAAGTTGATTATGTATATTTCCCTCTTTTTGAGCTATATGATCATCTGGAATGTATATCTTTTTATCAGCTTCTATTCGGTAAAACCCAGAATAAACAACTCCAACTTTAGAGGGAGCATTATTGAAAACTTTCACTTGTTGTTCTAACTTGTCTGGAAACCACTCATCGTCACTGTCTTGGAATGCTATATATTCTCCTTTAGATGCTTTAATCCCTGTGTTTCTTGCTGCTGAAGCTCCTTTGTTTCCATCGTGTCGGATATACTTTATTTTTGGGATCTCAAAATTTTTTAAGATTTCCTCAGTATTATCTGTCGAACCGTCATCAACAATAATGATCTCAAAATCCTGGTAAGTTTGATCCAGAACACTCTGAATAGCTCGGGATATTAAATTACCTCTATTATAAGTTGGAATTACTACGCTTACTTTTGGATTTTGATCATGCATAACTATTGTAACCTCATGCCTTATTCTCAGCCTTATATAATCTGGAGTTCGTGTGTCAACTAATTTACGTATCCCTTTCAAATTCAAGGGAGAATTCTTTAACCAATGAATTGAATGATATCATTATTGCACAGTTCTAAAGTTAAATAGATCTCCAGAGTATGTTTTTAAAATGTATTCAAATTATCAACTATTCGTCACATATGAGAAATTTACTTTCAACCATACAATTTGAATTGGATATTACTTAACTTCTTACTATAAATTAATTTTTTCAAGTAACTGTTGTGCACTCATAAAGTCTTTCAAACGATAGAGAATCTAAATGAAAATTGGTGGAAATTGAATACTACCGTTTTTGGTCTCTAAATACACATGTAGCTATTCTTAACTCCTTCATAGAAGCCCAATAAATTCATGTTAAATCGGAAATTGATAGCAAGAATAATTATGTATATACGAAACTTTAGTCGGGTAAGTAGGGAGGATTACTCCTCCTTTCTCCCCTAGGAACCGTACTTGAAAGTTTCCCTTCATACGGCTCGAGTGTTTTCAAACCCTTTCTGTATCAGGCACCAGTTATTTGCATAACTGATTTTGTGTTCCGGATAACAGCCCACTAACATAATTGTCTGTAAGCCTCTCACCTATTGGTGTCGTTGAGTATCTTACATTTGTAGGTTTGTTTCCATTCACACAAGAAAACACCATCAGTAAGTCTGCATCCTTTCGGATTGAGGCAAAGTTTGAACCTCTATCCAATCCATTACAGATTGGCATTCGCTTTTTACTGAATCCTCTACCCTCAATGCCATCGTTATCCCTCGCGGGAGTCCTACCCATAATGGGAGCATTTAGGGCTTACCAAGTTCCATACTACGAATAATGTGAATACCTTAGAAGCCATCTATAAACCGAGAATCATTTGTCCATTTGCCATAATGTCCGCAGACCCATTACAGCCTGATTCTGTACCTTTTGGTTAAGCGTATCAGCCTGCTTTCGCTTATTCCACTTCACGATTCTTACGATGGTTCACTTTATGTTCTTCATAGTATTCGTATCCTAACCGATTACCAAAGTCAGGTTCCTTGATTTCTCGATAGTGTCCTGTGAGCTTCACACACAAATGTTACCATTTATGCATGTCACAGTAGGATTACCTCAAATGGAAGAGGTAGCGAATGGTGCAATTCATAGTATAGCTTCTTGTCGCACCTGCGGAAAGTGGGATTCAGTTAGTTTGTCAATTCTAAGCTTTGTGAAAACTCTAGCAAGATACCCAAACAGTTTAAAAATATTGTGCGTATTATCCTGAGTTTGACAGATAAATAAAAATAAGTGCTCTTATTTTTGTTTTATTCGGTCCAATGAATATAAAAACAAAAATAAGAGCATTCCCAATTATTCCTAACAAGAATAAATGTGTTTCTATCGGATCGATGCTTGCTGTTCAATACTTTTATGAAAAACTTAATTTTTCTGATGTTTTTAGCAAGCATAAAAGTAAGGGTAGGACTTACGCGGTTGAACTGAGAAATCAATGGCATTGAACCATCAACCGTCTAAATTATGCATTTATCTGTAACGTCTATTGTACTTGATTTTTCATCTCAAGTACGTAAGTCCTAAAGGGTTTAGATCTCAATAGTTTATTAATTGGCTTGGTGAGCTATAAGCTCACCGAGAATTTTAGCATCAAGGAAGCTAGTAAATGGTTAAATCAGAAAGAAATTCTCGAGATTTTGAACCTCAAGAGTTTTCATGAAAAAGTTCTTTACAGGACTCTTGAGATCCTCGGACGTAATAAGGAGATAATTCTCTCGGAGATCTTAGATAATCTGTTTTCTGTTTATGGTTTTGGAGAGACTGATATAAACCTTGACTGGACTAGTATAGTTCTTCACGGAACTAAATCCAAGCTTGGTAAGTACGGATATAGCAGGGATCATAGACCTGATAAGTTGCAGATAACAGTTGGAGTCAGTGAACTCAGAAAACCAATTAACATCCCTATTGGAATTACAGTTAATAGAGGAAACGTTCTTGATCTGCAACATTTTCCTGAGACTTATAACCAGGTAAAGAGAAATCTCAAAAAAGGATCTCTTATTGTCTTTGATAAAGGTGCAAATACAGTTGACAACATTAAGCTAATACAGGAAGATAAGATGACATATCTTACTTCCATGAAACTGAACGCAAGCGACGATAAAATCATTGAGAATTTTGATAAAGATAAAGCAGAGCTAATAGATTCTGAAAAAAGTATTTATGGGATTAAGATAGTCAAGCCAAATAGCATTAAGTATTTTTATTTCTCAGAATCACTACAAGAGAAACAGTTGGAAGCAAAGGCAAGAACTGTTCTTAAGAAGTTACAGGAAGCAAAAGAGATACAAGAAATAATTGTTAAAAACAAAAAGCTTCCCAAGAAATTCAGAATCAACAATGAGTTGATTGAGATTGACTACTCTTTTACAACTAAGCTCGAAGAGCTTAGTGATGATGAAGCAATAGAACTTCTGAAAAACTCGATAATTAATGGAAGAGAAGGATTTTTCTGCCTTAAATCAAACAAGAATTTGACACTTGAGAAGGCATTAGAAATATATCGAGAGAAGGACTCTATCGAGAAAATATTCAACTCATTGAAAAACGAATTACAGATTAAGCCGTTAAGGGTTTGGTCAGATAATAGCATTTATGGAGCTGTTCTCTTAGGATTTATTGCTCAGTTGTTCATATCGCTGATGCGATATGAATTTGAGGAAATCAAACATAAGTCCACAAAATTCATCAAAAAAGCTTAAAGAATTTGACACTTACAATAAAGTTCGTGAAAAACGGGGTCAAAAATCATATTTTTGCGAATTTTGATAAAATCAATAGCTTAATAGTAGCAAAAATGGGCACTATTCCCTAGAATTTATTATAAAATTCGATGGATTCATAACCTCCTGTCAAACTAATTTGAGCTAAAAATAGAACAGATTTTCAATATCAATTAGTGAATACTGTCAAATTAAGGTATTATTAGTGACTAAGGGCAGTACGTCCAATTTTCTGTAAAATTTGCTTTATATCCTTTAACCTTCTTTTTTGATTACGGTTCCATTATTATATGAATTCATCCCAAAACTATTTCATTCTCAATTAGTAAGAGTCTCAGAACTAATTTTCATTAGATAAGAAACTTGATTAATTATCCAGAGTATGTGATTTAGAGAAGTAATTTTGAGATGAGCTTTTAAAATAATCACTCGAATTTCTTAAGCACCCTTTCAGAGAAGAATATAAAATTAGATTTAAATATTGTAAATTTGTTAAAATAATCTTTCATAACTTTTTGTCGTTCTTTATTGTGAAGGCTATAAAATTCATCTGAACTGGACATTCCTCCATTTCTAAATATTGCTATTATATTCTCATAATATTGCCTTTGAATGTTATATTTATAAAATGCTCTCAAGACCCATTCATAATCACCTACAATTCTATAAGTTGTGTCGAATTGACCACATTTTTTAAAAACATCGGCCTTGTAAAATATGCCTTGCTGACAGATTGCATCATAAATAAAGAAAGATTTCGTAACATGATCATGCGGTTTCATAAATGACTCATTTGTGAGAGAATTTTTAATAATTATAGGGCCGTATATAAGATCAACGTCGCCAGTTTTCTGAAATACTTTAACAATATTTTCTATAACATATTCATCATAAAAAGTGTCGTCTGAATTTAAAAAATATAATATGTCGCCGGTAGCAGCTGTTATTCCTTTATTCATTGCTTCATACATGCCGTTATCCGGTTCACTTAAGAATAATGCTATCTTGGACTTGTATTTATTTATTATTAGTACTGTATTATCCGTTGAGGCGCCATCGATTATAATATATTCAATATTTTTATATATTTGATTCAAAACACTATTAATTGCGTTTTCAATAAATTCTTCAGCATTATAGCAAACTGTTATTACTGAAACTTTCGGACCCATAATCTTACCTTAAGATGAAATTTTCCGCATATATTTCCTGCTTTTACACATCTCCAATTGCGACTCATAATTCCCAGATACATTCATAATGCTCCCCTAAGCAGCTGTTCATGTATTTGATCCAGAAGATGATGCCAACAGAGAGTAGTTTGCAGATGAAAGTTGAAACAAAGTTGTCATGAAGGATTAAGTGTGAGCAAATGTATATTTACCATCCATAAATTCTTAAAAATAACTGAATTAATTTTATATCTAAGTTAGAAGCATGTGGCTGTGTTTTTTTTAACCAACTATGAATATGTTTTTCGATACTATTGCGTGGATCATATATGCCAATCTTCGAAGAATCTGGATTTACTTTCGTGGCAATTTCAAGCCAATTAACATCCCAGATTGCCTCTCGTCTAAATTTCGCAGTACCATACTCATTAAAGTAAACTAAAACTTCTTTATCCCATCGATAAAACTCCTGGCGATTAACACTGAACATATCAATACCTTGCTGTTTATAACCTAAGAACCATTCCGGCTGTAATTTTTGGATGTCATTTAAAGCAATAGCATACATGTGATGATATTGCCGATAAATATCTATTGGTCGTCTTTTAGGGTTATTAAGCCGTTCCCAGCACTGATACCATCGATGTTTACTTTCCATACGATCCCAATCAGTGAATTGATAATGTAATACCTTGATTTTATTAAGCATAATTCTCGAGGAGGTATCTGGAATTGGAATCCTAAAAGTATGAATTTTAGATCCTTGATACTCGCTTCCATCGTCCATAAAACCAAAAAGAAACATCGGATTTGGTGACCAATAAGAAGTTAAATCCGGTTTGATATTTACCAATCTAAACCCAATAACTGTTCCAGGTTTCACATTTAATATCTTTTGCCATTCTGGACTTTCCAGAAAATTAGCCGTGAGCATTTCATCTGCGTCCAGTGCAATCAAGAGACGTGGACCGGGTATCTTCCTTGCTTCATCGAATAGAAGACCTCTCATTTCATACTCATTATAAGTTGTCATTGGGTTATTAATTAGAATTACTTTGGAGTATTTTTGTGCTATTTCTCTCGAGCCATCATCAGAAAATTGGTCTGCAATAATAATGTGGTCAGCCCACAAACTTGCACATTTGAGAAAGCGATCCAGAATCCATGCCTCATTTTTTACTGGTGTGAGACAAATGATAGTAGTTTTTGACATGCTAGTTCCCACATTTTTGTTAATTCGTTAATTTTACAATGCTTAAACCAATGACTCGGCTGTATCCAGTACTTTATCTTGGAAATATTCATGAGAATATCGGGTGAATTCCCCATCTTCTAGTTTTGATTTAAACTTGGAATATACACAATATGCTTTTTCCTGATCCAATTCACGCATTATTTCTACTGAGTTCTCTATCCCGATTTTCCTTGGACATATTAGTAAATCTTGATATAATTTTTCAAACTCGCTGTCACCCCAATAAACAGGTATACATCCAGCTATCCAAGCATCAAATACTTTTTCAGTGACATAACCCGGATAGTCATCTGTGTTCTCATATGAAAAACAAAATTTGTAATTCGATATTGTCTCCGATTTATTCTCAACCTGGCCTAACCAGTACTGACTTATGTTATTATAGTATTTTTTATTTTTTCTATTATGGAATATCCCAATTACAGGAAAAGGACCGTATAGCGAAGGGCTCTTTATATCCCACCCTTTACCATATAGAGCAATTTTGCCACTCAATCTTTTAGAATAATAATTGAAATCCTGAAGCCGGCGTTGACTTAAAGAATCAGATCCTCTAAACCAATTATTCGAAGAGACCCATACCAGAGTATCTCTTGAGTTCCATTCGAGGTAATCACATTTATTTTCAGAGAAATTGTAGGGATACGGGCTTTCAATATGCTCACATTGGCAGTGTTTTTCTGGCTTTTTATTAAAGCTTATACAAAAATCAAACCATTTTGTGTAGTCCCATAAATCAGGTCTTCTTGACGGCGCTTCAAAAATTGCTGAGATTTTTTTGATTTTATCATTTTTAATAATTTTATCATATATGTTATAATTATGAACTTTATCTATATATTTTGCATAATTCGAAGCAAAAACACAATCAATTTCATCGATAGAAAAATGATCTCTTATTTGTACCAGTTTCCACCCTTTAGCTTCAGCGCGATATGAAAAATTGTTAAAGTAAGATCTCTCTTTCTCCCAACCATATGCTCCAAATTTATAATCTGGAATTACAAGCATTGTTTTCATAAGTTTTATCCTCAGAAATTCTACACTGCCATTTTTCAGCATTACCTGGTAGTTGAAAGTTCTGTGATCCATTTTTTGATCCGCTCTGAAGCCGCCAATTTCTGTGGCAACCGTGGGCAATGGACAGTGTTTTATGTTGTCATTATTATATGCTTTAAAGTTGGGAAGAATAATTGGAAATTAATGTTTAATAATCGATTGAATTTAGAGACACATGGATTTGCTCATGGGTTCATTCTCCATTCATTCTCAACAGCCAGTAAGCATCTTGACAATTTAGGAGCTTTGCCTGAATTATAAATATCTTTTTCCACTACTGTAAGTTTGCATATTTGTTCATTCAGCCATAGCCACTTTATATTTGGAATTGCTAAACCTGCCCCAACGATATAATCACCTGCAGCCAAAGGAAGTTTGTATATAATACATTCTACCGTATTTTCACCTTTTATAATGTCTATTGATAGTGTGCCATCAGGTTGTGTGGATAATATTAGTAGAGGAGAGCCATCAGCTAAATTCAAATGAAACTCTACAGATCCCTTTGGAATATATTCATTTGAATAGAATCTTATTTTAAAGATTACATTATCGAATGTTGATACAATTGATTTTGGTTTTCCATCCAGATCATACATTTCGATTGAAGTAATTGCGATATCTGTATTATCTAAAGAAGTTCGATCATGATAAATTATGTGAGGCAATTGATCCGTATTATTATTATTATTTTGTGATATAAACAAATGGTTGTAATGTTCTACTGCATTTTCGGAAGTTCCATTAAATATGACATTCCCACTGTCAATTACTATTCCTTTTTGACACAGGTGACTCACAGCCCCCATATTATGACTGACAAACAGCACCGTCCGCCCCCCTTCAGCCACCTCGCTCATCTTCCCCAAGCATTTCTTCTGAAACGCTGCATCCCCTACAGCAAGCACCTCGTCCACCACAAGAATCTCAGGGTCAAGATTCGCTGCAACCGAAAAGGCAAGCCGGACCTGCATCCCACTTGAATAGCGTTTAACTGGTATATCCAGAAACTTTTCGACACCTGAAAACTTCACGATTTCGTCAAATTTCTCATCAATCTCTCTCTTCTTCATTCCAAGAATAGAACCGTTAAAATAGATATTCTCCCGGCCGGAAAGCTCTTGGTGAAAACCGGTGCCGACTTCAAGAAGGCTACCAACTCGGCCACGCATCCTGACTTCGCCTTCTGTTGGGTAGGTAATACGTGATAGGATTTTAAGAAGTGTACTTTTGCCTGCACCATTCCTGCCGATGATACCAAGAACCTCACCGCGCTCAACCTCGAAATTTACATCTTTAAGGGCCCAGAATGTATTATTCGGCCTGCGGCAGTCCTTTAGCGTCTTTAAAGGATGCTTCACAGCAGAAGTAAAGCTTTCAGAGAGTGTCTTGGACGTCGTGTCAACACCGATGTTGTACTGTTTTGAGAGATGTTTTACTTCGATTATCGGTTCTTCTTTTTTTGACGCCGTCATTTAAATCAAATCCGCAAAGTACTTCTCTGTACGCTTTAGGTACAGTATTCCACTCACAAAAATCACTATCGTCAGCACTGCCGAAATTCCAAGGCCGACAAAATCCACAGGAATGTGTCCGAGAAGGCATGCTCGGTGAGCACTTATTAAACCTGTCAGAGGGTTCAGGTAAAGCAACCACTTCAGGTTCTCACCCATAATATTTGTAGGGTATATAACCGGTGATACAAACATCAGCAGCTGAATGAAGAAAGGAAGAATGTATTTCACATCCCTGTATTTCACACAGATGGATGAGAGCCAGTAACCAATCCCCGATGCAAGCATGAATGTCAAAAGTACAATGAACGGCAACAGGAGTATTGAAATTCCAGGCACAAACCGGTAGTAAACCATCATAACTACAAGGATACTAATAGCAATCACGTAATCAAGAAGGCCTGAAAGGCATGGTGCAGTAGGTATGAATATCCGGGGCATGTAAACCTTTGAGAGGAGAGGGGCATTATCAACAAGGCTATTGCTTGATTGAGAAAGAGCATTCGAAAAATAAGTCCAGAGGAGAAGACCGGAGTATGAAAATATTGGGTAGGGCACTCCATCTGAAGGCATCTGTGCAAGCCGGCCGAAGATCAGGGTAAATACTATCATAGTAAAAAAAGGCTGCAATAATGCCCATGATGCTCCCATAATTGTCTGTTTATACCTGATCTTGATTTCTCTAAGGGCAAGGAAAAAAAGAAGCTCCCTGTACTCTTTCAGTTCCTGCCAGTTAAGATCCAGAAGTCCGTATTTAGGACGGATCACCAGTTCGTAATCAGTTGCATGCTCAGTCATATCAGAACACATTTACCTGTTTTTAGCTACGGCTTTCATTCAATTCCATTACCCAGCCAGTATATTTCGCAAACTCTTCATTTAATTTGACTTTGATACCACTCATAAGTTTGCTCAATCCCTTCTTTCAATAAGATTTTAGCTTCCCACCCAAGTGAGCTCAATTTTGTAATATCAAGTAGCTTCTGTGGAGTACCGTCAGGTTTTGAAATATCTTTCCTGATTGCACCTTCAAACCCAACAATCTCTTTAATCAATTCAGCTAATTCACCTATCGTAATATCTTTACCTACCCCGATATTAACAAATTCTCCAATGTCATCCGTATTAAAGTTTTCCATCAAATAAACACATGCATCAGCCATATCATCTACATGAAGAAACTCCCTAAATGGTTTTCCGGTACCCCATATTACAACTTCAGGCTCATTCTTCACCTTAGCTTCATGAAATTTCCTGATCAGCGCAGGCATTACATGCGAAGTCTCAAGGTCAAAATTATCATTCGGCCCGTAAAGATTCGTCGGCATTACCGAGACGAAGTTAGTCCCATATTGCTGGTTGTAGTGTTTGCAGAGCCTGATCCCTGCAATCTTTGCAACTGCATAGGCTTCATTTGTTTCTTCGAGGGGGCCGGTTAATAGATATTTTTCTTTTAAAGGCTGGGGAGCGAGTTTAGGGTAAATGCAGGAAGAACCCAGGAAAAGTAATTTTTTTACACCGTATCGATACGAAGCATGAATAATATTTGCTTCAATCATAAGATTTTCGTAGATGAATTCGGCTGGGTACGTGTTATTGGCAAGAATCCCACCAACCTTTGCGGCGGCTAAAAAGACATATTCTGGCTTTTCCTTTTCGAAAAATTCGTTGACCGCCTGCTGATTTGTCAGGTCAAGCTCTCTATGGGTGCGGGAAATAAGATTGTCGTAGCCCTTTGACTCAAGCTTTCTTTTAAGGGCTGAACCCACAAGGCCTCTGTGGCCAGCTAAGTAAATTTTTGACCTTTTATCCATAATAACCACCTTTACTTCATTCAAAAGAGTGATTTTGCTCTACAGCCTTTTCATCGGCTTTTATCATAATTTTTACCAGTTCTTCCAATTTTACTTTAGGTTCCCAACCAAGTTTTTCCTTTGCTTTCGAGGGGTCTCCCATCAGTAAATCTACTTCGGTAGGCCTATAGTACCTGGGATCTATTTCTACCAGGGTTTTGCCTGTACTGGAATCTATTCCGACTTCTTCGGTATCTTCGCCTTTCCACAAAATATCGATTCCTACTTCCTTAAACGCCAATTCCGTAAACTCCCTTACTGAGTGAGTTTCTCCTGTCGCAATTACGTAGTCATCTGGATATTCCTGCTGGAGAATCAGCCACATTGCTTCCACATAGTCTTTTGCAAATCCCCAATCTCTTTTTGCATCAAGGTTTCCAAGGTAAAGCTTCTCCTGAAGTCCGTGCTTTATCTTTGTGGCTGCCATGGTAATTTTTCTGGTAACGAATGTCTCCCCCCGAATAGGAGATTCATGGTTGAATAAAATACCATTACATGCAAAAATATCGTACGCTTCGCGGTAGTTTACCGTAATCCAGTATGCGTATAGTTTAGCTGCTGCGTACGGGCTTCTCGGGTAGAAAGGAGTTGTTTCTTTCTGGGGAATTTCCTGGGCCTTCCCGTAAAGTTCACTTGTTGAAGCCTGGTAGAATTTTGTTTTTTTCTCAAGGCCCAGAATTCGAATCGCTTCCAGAAGGCGCAGTGTTCCCAGCCCGTCGGAATTTGCCGTATACTCCGGGGTTTCGAAGGATACCTGAACATGGCTCTGAGCTGCCAGATTATAAATTTCATCCGGCTGGGTTTCCTGTATTATACGGATAAGATTGGTAGAATCCGTAAGGTCGCCATAATGCATGAAAAAATTTACATTTCTTTCGTGAGGATCTTTATAAAGATGATCGATTCTTGCAGTATTAAATGAAGAAGATCTCCGCTTTATACCATGTACAGTGTATTCTTTATTAAGGAGAAACTCCGCTAAGTAAGCCCCATCCTGACCTGTAATTCCTGTGATCAATGCAACTTTAGGCATTTTTACTCCACTTTAACTAGGAATTCTGATTAATCTATAAAAGATAAAATTTTACTACATCAAGCGAGATAATATTAAGAAGAATTAAATCCGTAATTTTAATGGGATATCAAAAAGCATTAAAAACTTACAGGAATAATATTTTCTTGACCTTAATTATTTTTGGTTTTTTACTAAATTTCCTGCTTTTAAAAGACTATCAAAAGTACCCGCATCACTCCAATAGCCATTTAGTATTGAATACTTCATATCTCCACGTTGGATATAATGATTATTTACATCCGTTATTTCAAGTTCTCCTCGGCCAGAAGGCTTTAAAGTTTCTATTATACTAAACACATTTTTATCATAGATATACAGGCCTGTAACCGCATAGTTGGATTTGGGGTTCTGAGGTTTTTCTTCAATACAAATAACTTTCTTATTTTTTACTTCAATCTCGGCAACACCGAACCTCTGAGCATCGGGCACACTTTTCAGAAAAATCTGAGCCCCATAGTTAAAATGCCGTACAGTATCATCCACTTTGTCCTGAAAGATATTGTCCCCTAAAATAACAGTCACGTTATCATTATCAACAAAATCCTTTGCCAGATAAAGTGCCTGTGCGATACCTCCGGCGTCTTCCTGAATTTCGTACGTAAATCTAACTCCGAGATCTGCACCTGATCCCAGAAGCTCAAGAAAATGTCCGGCATGTCCTCGACCGGATACGATCATTATCTCTTTGATACCTGCTCCAATGAGAGTCTGGATTGGATAAAAGATCATTGGCTTATCATAGACAGGCAAAAGATGCTTGTTTGTAACTTTAGTCAGGGGGTAGAGCCTGCTGCCGGTACCGCCTGCGAGTATTACGCCTTTCATACATTTCTCTCCTTCAGATAATCTTTAAGCGCTTCTTTCCAATGCCTCATAGGCCCGGTTTTAGTGTTTACAAGAACCGAATATTTTGGACGCCTGGCTTTCCTTGGAAATTCTTCACTTGTACAGGGAACAGTATTATTTATGACGGCAGATGCAAATTCGTACCAGGAACATACACCCTCATTTGTTACATGGTATATCCCGGCTTCAAGTTCAGCAATCTCCGCAATCTTATTCGCGAGGTCTACAGTATAGGTGGGTTTTCCAAATTGATCATTGACAACTCTGACCTGAGCCATCTCACCGGATAATCTCAGCATTGTTTCTACAAAGTTTTTTCCGTGCGTACCAAAAAGCCAGGAAATCCGGATAATTCTATAATCGTCCAGGTTTTTTGCAATTTTCTGTTCACCAAGAAGTTTTGAGCTACCATATACATTAATCGGATGAGGAATGCCGGACTCTGTATATTCTTTTTTTGACCCGTCAAATACGTAATCTGTGCTGAAATGTACAAGTGTTGCAGCTATTTCATTGCAAGCTTCAGCAATATATCCAGGCGCATACCCATTAACCTGAAGTGCCAGTTCCTGCCTGTCCTCACAGCCGTCAACATCGGTATAGGCTGCTGCATTTATTACGAGCTCGGGTTTTATTTTTCGGATGGATTTCAGTACCAGCTCTCTGTCTGTTATGTCAATATCTGTATGTGTCAGTTTCGCAGCATCTGGAAATACTTTGCAAAGATCGTACCCGAGCATTCCGCCGGCACCAAGAATTAGCGTTTTAATGGTTCCCACCACCATCGATTTTCAATATACCATCGGACTGTTTGCTCAAGGGCAGTGTCAAAGTCATACTCAGGCTGCCAGCCCATTTTTTCAAGTTTGCTGCCGTCAAGGGAATACCGGAAATCGTGGCCTTTTCGGTCTTCAACATATTCGATTGAAGATTCATCTTTGCCAAGCATTTTAAGAAGGCGCTGAGTAATTTCAAGGTTTGTAAGTTCGTTTCCGCCGTCTATGTTGTATATTTCTCCACTGGTCCCGTTGTGAAGAACAAAATCTACTGCAGAACAGTGATCTTCAACATAAATCCAGTCACGAATGTTGAGACCGGTTCCGTAGACAGATACCTTCTTCCCTTCCATCAATCTGCTGATAAAAAACGGAATTAGTTTTTCAGGATACTGATAAGGCCCGAAGTTGTTCGTGCATCGGGTTATGCAAACGGGCAGGCCGTAGGTTGTATAGTAGGACATTGCAAGAAGATCGGAACCTGCTTTGCTTGAAGAATAAGGGCTTGAAGGATTCAAATTGTCCTTTTCAGTAAAAGAACCTTCTTTAATGCTGCCATATACTTCATCAGTTGAAATATGGATAAATTTCTTGATATTATATGCAAGCGCACTTTGCAGAAGAGTATTTGTCCCTAATACATTTGTTCTGACAAAAATAGAGCCATCCTCAATTGAACGGTCAACATGACTTTCGGCTGCGAAATGCACAACACTATCGACTTTTTTCATCACTTCATTAACAGCTCTAGAATCACAGATGTCTCCTTGCACAAAAGAGTAATTCGGGTTATTTTCAAGATCCTTGAGATTGGCAGGATTTCCGGCATAAGTTAATTTGTCAAGGTTTACAATTTGATAATTCGGGATACTTTTCGAGCATGTAACGAATAAAGTTGCTGCCTATGAATCCGCAGCCCCCTGTAACCAGAAGTTTCAATTTAGGTCACCCCTTGGTGTGTTAATAAATACTTGGAACTTTAATAGATAATGCGATGCCGTAAATTACGAGTAATGGATAAAAATTTTACCTAAGTTTTAAAAATTCATTTTAGTTTCTTCTAATTTTGGGAGTAGCAGATCCTTTCGGAAAGCTCTTTACATTCTCAGTTTTCTATTTTCCAGTCAATATTCAGTGACGGATCATTGTAGATAATTCCTGCTTCAGCCTCAGGATGGTAGTATTCATCGCATTTATATTCAAAGATGGCGGTTTCGCTCAGTACGGAAAAACCGTGGGCAAAACCTTTCGGAATTAAAAACTGCCTTTTGTTTTCAGCGGAAAGTTCAACCCCAACCCATTCCCGAAAAGTAGGGGAATCCTTCCTCAGATCTACTGCAACATCATATACTTTCCCTTGCAGAACTCTTACAAGTTTTGCCTGGCTGTAAGGAGCTAACTGATAATGGAGACCACGAATTACTCCATAAGACGATTTGGATTCATTGTCCTGAACAAACTTGTATTCTTTTCCTAAAAGGTCATCCAGAGTCGTCTTATTATAGCTTTCAAAAAAATAGCCCCGGTCATCCGTAAAAACTTTAGGTTCAAGTATAAAAAGGTCGCTAATTTTCGTGTCTATTACGTTCACACTTATCAGTTCCTCCCATAGACATCTTCAAACCTGACAATATCTGCTTCGTCCACAAGTTCTCCTAACTGTACTTCAATAATCTCAAGCGGAATCTTCCCGGGGTTGGACAATCTGTGTTTCTCTCCTGCGCTGATAAAAGTGCTTTCCCCGGGTCTCAGGAAAAACTGCTGTCCGCTTACTTCCACACATGCCATGCCTTTTACAACAACCCAGTGTTCACTCCTGTGGTAATGCAGCTGGAGGCTTAACTTATGATCAGGAAGCACAGTGATATTTTTAATCTTATGCTCGGGAGAAACTTCAAGTAAGGTATACGAACCCCAGGGCCGGTAGACTGTCTGCCCTATATATGCCCTTTCGTCGTCTCTGTCTTTAAGCACGGAGACAATATCCTTCACCTTCTGGCTACTGGATTTAGGGCACACTAACAGAGCATCACTGGTATCGATAATGACCATATCCTTAACGTCGATGAGTGAAACAATTTTACCGCATTTTGAAAATACGAGATTTCCATCAGAGTTAAGCAGCAGAGGATCACATTCGTGGATTACGTTTCCTACGGAGTCTTTTTCGAACTCATCGTAGATTGCCGCAAAATTTCCAAGATCGCTCCATTTCTGGTCCAGCTTTACAACTGCGACTCTATCTGACTTTTCCATTATTCCATAGTCTATGGAAATCCTGTCCACATTTGCATAAATCTCATTAATGTCCTTTCCGTCCTCAAAACATGCGAAAACAGACGGTGCGTGTTTCTTAACTTCCTCAAAGAAAAGCCCTGTCTCGAAAAGAAACATGCCACTATTCCAGAGGCAGCCTTCTTGAATGTACTTTTCCGCAGTTTCCAAATCCGGCTTTTCTCTAAATTCCGAAACTCTGTAACCCGGCTCACAGGCTTCTGAGATTTTAATATAACCGTACCCGGTATGAGGAAAATCAGGTACAACCCCAAAGGTGACCAGGAAATCCGAAGCCAGCTCTTCAGCCGAAGAAATTGTCTTCATTGCAGCTCTGTCGAGGACATGATCTGAAGAGAATACTCCTACTATAGATTGCCCAAATTTCTTCTCAATCTCTTTCATTCCGAAGAAGATTGCAGGAAGCGTATTCTTGCCTTCGGGTTCAATTAAAACATTCTCGGCAGGGATCGAGTACCCTATTTCCTTGATCTGCCCGATTACGAAAAATTTCTGAGCTTCGTTCGTTACAACAAAAATTTCTGAAATGTCAGAAACTTCAAGGCATCGGAGAACGGTTTCCTGGAAAAGAGATGTACTGCCAAACTTTAAAAATTGCTTGGGATACATTTCCCGGCTGAGAGGCCAGAGTCGCGTTCCTGAGCCACCTGCAAGAATTATCGATTTTATGCCTGTCATCTCCTTTAGATATCGGTAAACGGATGTAATCTTAAATTATCTTATTCAGGGTATATAGATCAATTTTGAAATAAAGAGGTTATAGATACGCTCAAAAACACGAGATTAGAGTATATACAAAGAGAGTTATTAAATAATCTTTGCCCAAAAAATAATTAAAGTCAGAAAGTATTAATTTTGGGTTCGTATCTTCAAATTCATATTCTTCTGACTATCATTTTCAACCAATATTTTTAATTTATTATGTTTGAAAACGTTAGTCAGTTCGTTCATAAAAAAGAAGTAAAAATAAAGAAACTGAAAAGAAACTCCGTCTTATATCCACGCCTTCAGTTTCAAGCTCTCCACAGGCAGCTCCCCATACTGCCTTTTGCTTATATCCGAATCTTCATCGAGAATTTCAATTGAAAACCCGGCCTTTTTCAAAAGCCTGAGATACTCTTCTTTTAACAGCGCACCTGCAACACAGCCTGCCAGCAGGTCTTTGTCATTTTTCAGGTCTTCAGGAAGCTCAGCCAGAAGAACCATATCCGAAATATACATCCTGCCTCCCGGCTTCAGAACCCTGAAGGCTTCCCTGAAAACCGTTTCTTTGTCCGGAGCCAGGTTAATTACGCAGTTGCTGATTATGACATCTATTGACCTGCTCTCAACCGGAAGTGCTTCAATATCTCCGAGGCGGAACTCGACATTTGAATAGCCATATTTCAGGGCATTGACCTGCGCTTTCTCGAGCATGATCTGCGTCATGTCAACTCCGATTATTTTCCCTGAGCTTCCAACTTTCTGTGCCGCAAGGAAACAGTCAAATCCTGCTCCTGAGCCGAGATCAAGGACAACATCACCGGGTTTCAGTTCTGCAAAAGCTGTCGGGTTGCCGCATCCAAGACCCAGATTTGCGTCTGGAACAGCTCTGAGGTCGTCCTCAGAATACCCAATCGATTTAGACAGATCTGTAGCACTCGAATCGCAACAGGAGCCGCCGAAACAACAGGAACCGCCTGCCAATGCAATTTCTCCGTATTTCTTTTTGATTACAGCCTTCTTTTCACCTGCATCCATTATATCACCCTCTTTTTTATCAATAAGTTCTTTTTTATGCGTAATTTCATCCGTGAAAAAAGCCCCGGAGTCTTTCGGGCTGTTGCAGCAGGGTTTTATCTCCCTGATTCCAAGGGACACAAGCAGATTTTCGGTTTCCTGATTCCTGATGGTGTAGATGATATTCCGTCCCTTTTTTTCATATTTTAAAATCCCGGCTTCAAAGAGCACCTTAAGGTGCTTTGAAACTGTTGACTGGTCCTTTTCAGTAAGGGAAGGAAAATCGCAGGCACAGTAACTATGCTCCAGCAAATAAGAAAGGATAGTAAGCCTGGTCCCATCTGCAAGGGCTTTAAAAAATTTCACTTTATTCTCAAGCATAATTATATTGATATATGCGCATATGCCCATATATAATTTGTGGAAACAATAGAGAAAATAAAGCACAATAAAGAGATAAAGAAAACGCACATGATATTCTTCCAATAACATGCCCAAATAAAAAATCGGGGTAACTATTCAGCCCAAGCAAAACAACCTCGATATCCATCTTTATAAATCCGATTGCCAAATTTTTGTGAATTGATTTTATTTAATTGTTGGCAATTGATTGCGTTTTTTTAATTCTTACCAGTTAGTAATCAGACTTCTCTGTTTTTTAAAATCAATATCAATCAACTGGTTTTGGTAGGCTGAATAGTTACAAATCTGGTTAGTTATTTGCAGGTATCAAGGAGCGATCTCTTCTTGCCGCCACGCGCTTCAGTCGGATGGATTGGATCGACGTCAGCTACTTCTTCCCCTTCTTTTTCCTCCAGTTTTTCTCCCTTTGGACCTTCTCTTCTTTCTTCCGGCATTTATTTAACCTCCATATATTGTGTAAAACTTATTTCCGTTACGTTTTCCCCTTAATCCGGCTGCCAGAAAGAATTATCCCGCCCCCTATGACATTATATAGTAGACGAATTTTCCCTTCCGGCAAAAATTTTAAGTTAAGATCTGGCTATAAGATCTGGCTAAAAAATAAAAAAATAATAAGATTATTTGCAGGTATCAAGGAGCGATCTCTTCTTGCCGCCACGCGCTTCAGTCGGATGGATTGGATCGACGTCAGCTACTTCTTCCCCTTCTTTTTCCTCCAGTTTTTCTCCCTTTGGACCTTCTCTTCTTTCTTCCGGCATTTAATTAACCCCCATATATTGTGTAAAACTCATTTCCGTTACGTTTTACTCTTAATTCGGCTGCCAGAAAGAAACTATCCCGTCCTCTATAACATCATATATTAGACGAATTTCCCTTCCGACAAAAGATTTAATTTTTCAAGTTCAGATATGGCTATAAGATCTGGTTATATAAGATATGGCTATCGTTTGTACTATCTCTGCTTTATCCCCCCTTTCCACTAATCCGACTCCTGATTGAACCTCTTCCGGGGTTTACCCCTAAATTTATTATACCCACTTGATTTATTAAATTATTGTAACCATGGTCAAAAAGTTGAAGAATATTCAGGCTCTTTTTAAGACAGAAGTATCAAAGAGTTGGCATTTACAATTTAACAAAAAATGATCCCGACAGACAAAATCATTAAAATTATTTGGGAGAATATATATCCCATTAATCAGTATAAGGGGAACGCCCAGGAGGAAAAGCCCGGGAGTGAAAAAACCCGTGCAAAGCTCCGCTACATCAAAATTTACCGATTCATTTGCTCAAAAAATACGCTTTTACTCAGGAAAATGTGATCCCATGGCATATAAAATACTGAAAAAGGAAGAAATCGCTCCGTCGGTGCACAGCATGGTCATAGATGCCCCTGACGTGGCAAAAGCTGCGAAAGCCGGACAGTTCGTAATCCTCAGAATTGATGAAAGGGGGGAGAGGATCCCCCTCACGATTGCCGATTTTGAAAAAGAGAAAGGCACGGTAACCGTGATATTCCAGGAGATGGGAAAGACTACAAAACAGCTTGCAAAGCTCTCTGCAGGCGAGTCTCTGGAAGATTTTGTCGGACCTCTTGGGACCCCTGCCGATATCAGGAAACTCGGCACTGTTATTCTTGTCGGAGGAGGAGTAGGAATTGCCCCTATTTACCCCCAGGCAAAGGCTTATACTAAAGCAGGCAACAGGGTAATTTCCATTATAGGAGCCCGGAACAAAGATATTCTCATCCTTGAAGACGAAATGAGAAAAGCCAGTACCGAACTGTATATCGCAACCGATGATGGGTCAAAAGGTCATCACGGATTTGTGACCGATATCATGAAAAGGATTCTGGACAGCGGCGAAAAGGTTTCAAGGGTTGTAATCATCGGACCGCCAATCATGATGAAAGTCGGGGCTGGAGTAGCTTTTCCCTATGATGTTGAAATCCTGGTCAGTCTTAACTCCATTATGGTGGACGGGACAGGCATGTGCGGCGGCTGCAGGGTTACAGTTGACGGAAAAACGAAATTTACCTGCGTTGACGGGCCTGAATTTGACGCACGGAAGGTTGACTTTGTAGAACTCATGAACAGGCTTGCAATGTACCGCGGCGAAGAGACAAAAGCCGTGGAAAAGTATGAAGAGGAATGCAGGTGCGGACTGCACTAAAAGGAGGGGATGAAAAATGCAAGAATTACACGACGACGAAAATACAGGAAAAGCAAAGAAAGAAAGAACCCCGATGCCTGAGCAGCCTGCCGACGAGCGCAGAACGAATTTCAACGAAGTAACTCTCAGCTACACGAAAGAAGACGCTCTTGCCGAAGCTTCCCGCTGTCTCTCCTGTAAAGACCCCAGGTGTGTCGAAGGGTGCCCTGTGAATGTGGATATTCCAGGCTTTATCAAACTGGTCTCCGAGGAAGATTTTGCAGGAGCGATCGAGAAAATTAAAGGCACAAATGCCCTTCCTGCGATCTGCGGCCGCGTCTGCCCTCAGGAAACTCAGTGCGAAGCTCTCTGCGTACTTGGAAAGAAGGGACAGCCTGTGGCAATCGGAAGGCTCGAACGTTTCTGCGCCGACTATGAGCGCCAGAAAGGTGTAAAGGGTTCTGAGATCCCCGAACCCACAGGAAAGAAGGTAGCTGTTGTCGGCTCAGGGCCTGCAGGCCTTACTGCCGCAGCAGACCTCGCAAAGCTGGGCCACAAAGTTACAGTTTTTGAGTCCCTGCACAAAGCAGGCGGAGTGCTGAGTTACGGCATCCCCGAGTTTAGGCTGCCAAAAGAAATTGTGCGACAGGAAGTAGAGTATATCAAGAATCTAGGGGTCGAGTTCAGGCCCAACTATATAATCGGCAGGATCAAGACCTTAGACGAACTCTGCGATGAATTCGACGCTGTTTTCCTGGGCACGGGCGCAGGCCTCCCAAGCTTTATGGGAATTCCGGGAGAAAACTTCAACGGCGTATATTCCGCAAACGAGTTCCTGACCCGCGTAAATCTCATGAAAGCTTATGACCCTGCATATGACACAAGAGTCAGGCGCGGGAATCACGTTGTCGTGGTTGGAGGCGGAAACGTAGCAATGGATTCCGCCCGCTCTGCACTCCGCCTGGGTGCCGACGAGGTCAGCATAGTCTACCGCCGCGGGGAAGACGAGATGCCAGCCCGCAGGGAAGAAATCGAGCACGCTAAAGAAGAAGGCATAATTTTCAGGCTCCTTACAAACCCTGTCCGCATCCTCGGCGATGAGAAGTTCAATGTTACAGCCGTCGAATGCATCAAAATGGAACTTGGAGAACCTGACAAGTCAGGCAGGAGAAGCCCTGTCGCTGTAGAAGGCTCGGAATTCACAATCCCCGCCGATGTTGTAATTATCGCCATAGGCACATCCCCGAACCCCATAATCTTCAAAGGCTCGGAAGGCCTTGAGCAGAACAAAAGGGGCACTGTAGTTGCAGACGAAGAAACCGGCGCAACCTCCAAGTGCGGAGTCTTTGCAGGCGGAGACGTGGTGACAGGCGCAGCAACCGTTATCAGCGCAATGGGTGCAGGCAAGAAAGCAGCAAAGGCAATTGACGAGTATTTGAAAGAAAAATGAAACCAGATTACTCTGGTTTCTTTTTTAATTAAAAAACCATTAAATCATATTTTCATATACTTTTCGAGTGATTAAAAACGCTAAGAGAAGATATGTAAAAAGTGCCCCTATTTGTATCTCATACTTTTTTTGCATTTGATATTGGGTTAATCGACGGAAGCTTGCATATTCCTATAGCTAATGGAACGAATGAGTTTAGAAAAGCATAGTTTCAGCATGATTGAATAAAATGAGAAAGTGGTAGTGGCACATACTTTATAAAATATCCCATTATGCTTTTAATTCAATTGCTTATACTCACGACACAGAGAGTTTTATGAACTCGATGATCTTAGACACGATTTTCAATACAAGTTCGATAGCTGAAACTATAATGAGTCCTAAAATTGGGTAAAACAGCTCAGGTCTAATGTAAGAACAGAAAAGAACTAGAGATAAGCCAATTAAATAAATTGCTGATTTATAACGGCTATTCATCTTTTTAATTTCTGAAAAAAGTTCTAAGTTGTTGATTCTAAGTTCGTTTCCTTTTCGATATTGGATTAAATGATTAACATCTTTAAATTTATATATTTGTTCCGATACTAATTTCCTAAAAAGATAAACAATAGCTAAGATCATGCTTAGAAATGAAGATAAAATGGAAATGGTTGAAATATCTGGATCGGGTGCATTAACGAATATGCTTTTATCCAGTTTACCATGTATATCGTACAATATTATAGCATAAAAACCGAATATCACAAATATAAATTTAATTAGTGAGAAGATTCTATCTAAAACCTTGTCATACTCCTCAAATAATTCTTTCTCTATTTTCTCTTGAACATCTAGATCCGAATCGGACATATTACCAATCTAAAAAAGTGTCTACTCTATTAAGTATTTACTATAAATTCAATATAGATTTATTTTTACTGATATTCTTACCAAAAACGCCACCAGGGTTTTTTTTCTCTATTGCTTTCGGTAAAAGCTTAGTATTTAACTTGCCGTTTTCTTGTTGTATCCTGAAATGATTTTGCATATCAAAGAATGTAAGCATGTTGTAACAAATAGAAAAATGTATAGATTCTACATAAAAACCTATGCATAAAAAATAGAAGCAGATTTTGTCTTTAATGATTTTCTGTACTTTTCTCAACATCGAATTCTTTAAATAGACAGTCATTAAGATTGATCTGATTTTATGGATCTCATATTGAATTTGCAAAATGATATTCTTGAGCCAGATAGAGAGCTCTCATCCATATTAAGAAAAGCAAAAGTTCTCGCTTCAGCATTGAAAAATAGAGAAATTAAGGTATGGGCAGATAATGAATTAAACGGTTATGACAGTGAAGACAAATTACCTGAATATAGAAAATTTTTTGCTATTAATAGGGGAGATTTTATTAATTATAGCAGTATGTTTAAAAATATTCCAATATCCATTATTAATATTCAAGATGAATCAATAAGAGAAACTCTTGCGAAAAATTATGTATATAACGGTGTAAAAACACTAGAAAGTGCAATAAATACAGGAGATAAAGAATTAAAAATTCGATGGCCGTCTGAACTAATACAGATTTATTCACAGAGTTTCTATCAAAATGCTGAATGTATAGATGCATATAGAGTTTTTCCTGTTGGATTTTATGAACAGATTCTAGATGATATAAAGACACGTTTATTGGATTTTTTACTAGAGCTTCAGGACAAATATCCTGAAATTAAAGAGCCATCTAGCGATACTCAGAAAATACCAGAAGGAGAAGTGACAAAAATTTTTAATACTACAGTTTATGGTGGACAATGCTCTATTGGTAATGAGTTACATAATTGTCAAGTTGTGAATCAATATGTGCAAAAAAATAATTTAACGAGCTTAATAGATTATCTCAATAAAATTGGAGTGCCTTCAACTGAAGTAGAGATTTTGAAAACATCGATCCAAAATGATAGTAAAGATGGAAATTCAAAAGAAATTGGTTCACACGTTAAGAACTGGATTTCAAACATATCAGGAAAAGTATTATCCGGTGCTGTTGACAAAACCCTGGATATATCTCTTGATTTAATTAAGGTGGCAATATTAGCTTATTATGGGCTAAAATAACTATTCGCAGATATGTTTTTATCTCACACAGGTTTTACCATAAAACCTATGCATTTTTGCTACCAAAGCGGAATAGTTCTAGCATTGAGTTTAATACACTGTTTTTTGATTATTTCTTTTTGTTAGCCTCTTTTAAATCAGATCTTTAATTATATTAGATTTGAACATCTTTATATATTTCTAGAATACTATGAAATCTTATTAAATGTTTGATGGCTGACACTGCACTCATTTTTTGGAACAATAACAATTTATTATGTATGGAAAATATTGCATTTTCGCAAGAGGAGGAAATAATGATTGAAGACAACAAATCTGAAGGGAAGGTTACTGGTGGTTCGGGAATAGTTGCCGGAGGAAATGTGACTTTTGGTGACAACAGTGGCCAATTTGCAGTGGGAGAAAATATAACTCAATACCAAATTCAATCGATTAGCCAACCTGATCTTAAAGAACTTAGAGAAAATCTCCTTGAATTCCAAAAAGGAATTAATAAACTTGGACTTGACCCTGATTACCAAAATTCTGTAAATGGCAACATAAGCACCGCTGTTATAGAAGTTAAAAAAGAAGACCCCCAACTATCAGAAATTAAACAATGTTTTGAAAAAGCCATTAAAATGGTAAAAGGGGCGGGGAAAACAATAGAAAATATTTCAGAGCTTTACGAACCTGCAAAAAAAATAGCTACAATATTGGGAATTGGGGCTTTCTTATTACATTAATGTAAGCTAGGTCTGAGATTATGGGCGAACAGCTTCCAAATAATAGAAACATAATAGTCAATACTGGAATAGTTGCAGACGGTAATGTCTCCATAGGTGATAACACAGGCCAGCAAGCCATTGGAGAATACATCTACCAAATTACGATAAAGGAACCTTCGGGTGAAGTATTAGTAATTCTGATGGACTTTCTGGAACAAAAAAGGAAGGAAAATGAGAATCGCAAAATATTAAAAAGTTATAACCCTTCTGCTCTTCCTTATTATGATCCTATAGTAAAAAAGTTTGTCACTCAAAACCGAGTTGAAGATTTAAATAAGGCTCTTATGTATCTCCAGGATCATCGGATTTTACTATTTAAGGGAATAGGTGGTGTTGGAAAAACAACTCTAGCAAGAGCTATAGTCGATATAAGAACGGCAAATGTTCCTCTTCCATTCTGGTTTGATTTTAGGCAAAATAAAGATGCTAAAGTAGGAGATATTCTGGAAAAACTAGCTTCATACTTGAATTGTCCAAATCTTGCAAAATTCAGGGAGGAAAAACGAGAAGTAGAAAAAAAGGATATCGATAAACTCACTGACGAATTGCAGGCAAGAGATCCTGTATGGCTTATTTTTGACAATCTCGAGACTATACTAGATGATATTTATTTCCAAGACGAATATATAGACCTATTTTTCATTTGTTTACATAACAATACTTACCAGGCAAAGATAATTATAACGAGTAGAGTTCTCCCCAAGTTGAAAAATGGCGAAGATTTAATTGACATAACAGAGGATGAAAAACAAGATGTTAAGGGCTTGAAGATTAATTTTGCAGTTGAGTATCTTGCCAGTAACGGGTTAGATAAAATTGGATATCAAAAGATGGAGGAATTGGCTACAAGTGTGGATGGTCATCCCTTCGCTCTGAAGCTACTTGTAAAGCTTGTAAAGGATTATGGAGTAGCTGACATTCTTAGCGATTTGAGCATATATAAGGAAGAAAAAGAGAATACAATCAAAAAGGCGAAAAAGCTATTCGACAAATTGGCAGGAGACGAAAAAGAATTCCTTGAGCGTATCTCTGTTTATCGTGAGCCTGTAAAATTGAAAGGTCTCAGGGAAATGTTTACCGGAAATACTCCAAGGAATGCTGACAAAAGGCTGAGAGATAAGTCTCTACTCGAAACGGACCATAATGGAAATTATTGGCTTCATCCTCTGGTACAGGAGTTCTCGTACGATGACCTTGAAAACAAAAAAGAAGTTCATAAGCTTGCAATGAATTATTACCTTTTCCTACCTATTCCTGAAAAACCTGCAAAAAAAGAAGATATTCAGGCTCTAATTGAAGCCCACCACCATGCTTGCATGGCCAAAGAATATGACCAGGCTTTCAACATCATATTTGACAATGATCTGCATGAATATCTTGATCTCTGGGGTAATTACATAGTACTTATTGATCTCTACTCAAAATTACTGCCTGAAAATCATTTTGGGACTGAAATTCTTCTGAAAAACAAAGGACGTCGTGGTGCTATTATTGGAAATTTGGGGGTATCATACTTTTATTCAGGAAAAACAAAAAAAGCAATCGAGTATCATGAACAGGCAATTAAAATTTATAAAGAGATCAAGGATGGGCAAGGAGAAGGAATTCAACTTGTAAACCTCGGGGTGGCATACAGTTATTTGGAAGAGACAGAAAAAGCAATCGAGTGTCATGAAAAGGGACTTAAAATATTTCAAGGAATAGGGGACAGGCGAGGAGAAGGAAGTTGCCTTGGAAATTTGGGGATAGCGTATAAGAATCTGGGAGAGCCGAGAAAAGCTATTGCGTGTTATGAACAGGCACTTAAAATTGCTCAAGAAATGGGAGACAAGCAAGGAGAAGAACTTCACCTAGGAAATCTCGGGGTAGCATACAGTTATCTTGGAAAGACAAAAGAAGCAATCAAATATTATGAGCATGCAGTAAAAATTAATGGAGAAGTAGGGAGTAGGCGAGTAGAAAGTATGGTCTTTGCAAATCTGGGGTCAGCATACAGTGATTTGGGTGAATCGAGAAAAGCAATTGAGTATTATGAACAAGCACTCAAAATTGATCAAGAAATAGGGGACAGGCGAGGAGAAGGAAATCAACTTGGAAATCTGGGGATAGAATATAGGAATTTGGGCGAGCCAAGAAAAGCAATTGAATTTTACGAACAGGCACTTAAAATTGATCAAGAAACAGGGTACAGGCGAGGAGAAGGAAATCAACTTGGAAACCTTGGGGTAGCATACAATTATTTGGGAGAGACAAAAAAAGCAATCGAGTATTATGAACTGGCACTTAAAATTTATAAACAAATAAAGGATAGGCAAGGAGAAGGAAATCAACTTGGAAACCTTGGGGTAACATATAATAATTTGGGAGAGACAGAAAAAGCAATTGAGTATTATGAACAAGCACTCAAAATATTTCAAGGACTAGAGGATAGGCAAGGAGAAGGAAATCAACTTGGAAACCTTGGGGTAACATATAATAATTTGGGAGAGACAGAAAAAGCAATTGAGTATTATGAACAAGCACTCAAAATATTTCAAGGACTAGAGGATAGGCAAGTAGAAAGAGGTTTCCTTGGAAATCTGGGGTTAGCATATAGTGGTTTAGGAGAGCTGAGAAAAGCAATTGAGTATTATGAACAGGCACTGAAAATAGATCAAGAAATAGGGGACAAGCGAGGAGAAGGAAGTTGCCTTGGAAGTATGGGGTTAGCATATAGTGGTCTAGGAGAGCTGAGAAAAGCAATTGATTATTGCGAGCAGGCCTTGAAAATTGCTCAAGAAATAGGGGACAGGCAAGTAGAAGGAAGTTGCCTTGGAAATTTGGGGATAGAGTATAAGAATCTGGGAGAGCTGAGAAAAGCAATTGAGTATTATGAACAGGCACTGAAAATTGCTCAAGAAATAGGGGACAAGCAAGTAGAAGGAAGTTGCCTTGGAAATTTGGGGAACGCATACTATTATTTGGGAGAGCTGAGAAAGGCAATCGGGTATTATAAACAAGCACTCAAAATTCATAAACAAATAAAGGATAAGCGAGGAGAAGGTATAGACCTTGGGAATTTGGGGATAGAATATAGTGAGCTAGGAGAAGTAAAGAAGGCAACCGAATATTATAAACAGGCACTGAAAATTGCTCGAGAAATAAGAGATAGGCGAAATGAAGGAATTTGGCTTGGAAATCTGGGGAACGCATACATTGAGCTGGGAGAAACAAAAAAAGCAATTGAATATTATGAACAGGCACTGAAAATTGATCAAAAAATAGAGAACAGGCGAGGAGAAGGCATAGAACTTGGAAATCTTGGATTAGCATACAGTTATTTGGGAGAGACAGAAAAAGCAATTGAGTATTATGAATATGCACTCAAAATTGCTCAAGAAACTGAAAACCGAAGATTAATTAATTTTTGTGAGAGAAATCTTGAGGAATTGAAAAACTCGGTAGTGTCGTGAAAGTTCTGTAAATTCCTAAATTACAATATCTAAAATACAAACCAACATTTAGAAAGATATTTTGGTATAACCTATGCATTTTGTTCACATATCTGTGAAAAAGATGCTTGAAGAATTCGATTTTGAGTTTCAGTCCTCTATTGATAAAAAAGTCATAGAAGACCTTGCAACATTGAGATTTGTTCATAATGCAGAGAATATTGTTTTGCTCGGTCCTCCTGGAGTTGGAAAGTCTCATCTTGCAATTGCTCTTGGGATTGAAGCGGTAAAAGCAGGAATTTCTGTCTACTTTACCAATACAGGAAACCTTATCGAGAGGTTGAAAATAGCAAATAGAGAAGGAATGCTTGAAAAGAAGATCAGGGACTTGATGAAATTTAAAGTGCTGATAATTGATGAAATAGGCTATCTCCCATTTGATGATGAAGGAGCTCACTGCTTATTTCAGCTGATATCCAGACGTTACGAAAAGAGTTCAACAATCTTGACATCGAATAAGTCATATGGAGAGTGGGGAGAGATATTCAAGGACCATGTAATAGCGGCTGCCGTACTTGATAGGATACTCCATCATTGTACAACCATTAACATAAAAGGGGAAAGTTACAGGCTGAAAGAAAGGAAGAAACAGGGTATAAAAACGGTAAATCTCTACCAGTGATTTCTAACAAGTTTATGGAAAATTGAGTAAACTTTATATCAAAAGGTGGGGAAATTTATACCGGCCAAAATGGGGAAAATTAAACCGGCCTTGACAATTCAAAAAATTCAAAAAAATATGTAAATCTATAAGTAATGAATAAAAGTCAAAAGATCCGAGGGAAATATACCAACATTATAAAATTATACCAAATAATTGATTAATGTATTTGACTTCATTAAGAACAGAATAATTTAGATCATTCACTTGTCCTTTTTTAATCATATTCATAGCTTCAATTCCTTTTAAAGTTTTATTAGCAGATCGAAAAGACTGAAATCCTAACATTGGATTAACGATTCGTTTTATAGATCTATGATCTTGTTCTATAATGTTATTCAAATACTTGATTTGTCGAATTCCTACGTTTATAGGTAATATTTTATCATTTTTCAGTTCATTTATAGCAGGTGGATAAGCTGGATTCTTATCAACGGTTATTACTCTTGGAATTTGATTATGATTAGAGCTCAAAGCTTTTTTGAAGAATCTATTCGCTGCTTTTCGATTTCGTTTTGCACTTAACATGAAATCAATTGTATCTCCATTTGAGTCAACTGCTCGGTAAAAATATTTCCATTTACCTTTTACTTTGATGTAGGTTTCATCAACTCTCCATGAATCATTTGTTGGTCTTAACTGCCTTCTTATCTTCTTTTCTATTTCAGGTGAATATTCATGTACCCATCTCATGATTGTTGTATGGTCGACTTTTATTCCTCTTTCTGCCATTATTTCCTCTAAATTTTTATAACTCAATGCATATTTTAAGTACCATCTTACGTTTAATAAGATGATTTCTCCTGCAAAGTGTTTCCATTTAAAGGCATTTACTGGCATATCATACACTCTTAAATTTCTATTTATTTCATAGTATCGATTTAATAATTTTTTTGCAACGGAACCCTTATTCAGTAACAAGTAAAATTACGTAACTATTCAGCCCATAAAAAACAGCTTATTGATATCGGTTTTGACACGGCAGATGCATTTGATTATTAACTGATGGAAAAATAAAAAAAGTAATCAATAGCCAACAATGTAAAAAAACTCGCTCACTGAAATTTGTCAATCGAATCTTAATAAAGATGGCTATTGATGTTGTATTCTATGGGCTGGATAGTTACTTTTTACTTTATATTCTTCAATATGTCTACGAGTAATAATCTTGCGTCTTTATTAATATTGACAATATAAATATCGCAGTTTTTAGATATACTTAGTATAGATTTCATTAATTCTTGACAAATTGGACTTTTCAGTTCATTATAATAGTTCGTATAAAATTGACAGGGATCTATTAAACCTAGTCTATAATTATTTGCCAGCTTGCTACTAGGCGAGAGTACAGGGCATTCCATAATCAGTTCATTCTTTACATACGCAGGAATGTTCCGCATACAAATGAAGAATTTTGCAGATGGATTATCAACCAGTTTTTCATTTAATCGACTAAAATCAGTTTCTTTAATTGCCATTTTTATCCACTCCTAATTATAATTTATTTCATCCATAAGTTTGTAATTGTAATTGACATCATCAATTAGATATAGAACCTTTCTCGTGGAAAAAGTTTGGAGCCTTAGAATGCTGCCTGAATAGTTACGAATTAATTAGAGAAAAGATGAAACTTTTTATAAGAATAGACGGTTCCGTTGCAAAAATAATATTTCTGCAATTTGACACTATAATTTTCACCTTTATGTGTCATTTTATTTCTAATGAAAATGATTAACTTTCCTATTTGTGATGGTTTTCACTGATTTTGTAAAAAAGCCAGATTTTTTGCAACAGAACCATTGAAATTAACGTTTGTTCAACTTAGACTGTGTTTTTTACTCATCAGAAAAATAATTAATTAAATTCCCCACATTCTCCCTGACTTCCTTGCACGGTCCAATCAAATTTTTAAATTCCCTGGTCGTTTCATCACTCCACATATCTTGTTGTGGGTGACCTACATAGAAACCTTCGCATAGCTCATTGGTTTCTTTGTCTATTACTTCGATCAGTTCATTTAGGTTCTTAATACACTTTTTTCGGCTAATCATTTTATTCCTGCTCTTTTTGTCTTATAACCCTCTTTACAAGCTCTTTGTATGCAGCAAATCAAAGGACATACTGTTATTTAGAGAGTTGATCTTTAAAAAGTTTACTCAGTAATTAAAAAGGAAATAAAAAAGTAATTGCTGTGTTATTAGTGCGCCTTCTTCCGTCTCAAAAATAACCCAATAACGGCCATGGTTACAACCACAAACGCCCAAAACGTAACAGCAAAGGGTTTTAGTGGGGTTTTAAGTAGTTTCGTTTTCTTCTTCATCGGCTTTCTTATCTCCATATGCCCTATAAAAGGAAATTAGATTAAGAAATACATTTGATTGCTTCATCTACACTGAGGTTATTCTCCATTGCAATTATAGCAACCTCGATAGCTTCTCGCCACTGAGCTTCGGTTAAGCCCCATGTTTTCATATCGGTTTCGTCTGCTTCTCTTGCAAGAGCGTCTTTAAGCTCTTTTAAGCTTTTCTGATCACAACAAGCTTCTGCAAAGTCTTTGACTTCATCCACGTTTTCTTCTTCATCGTCTGCCAGCTCAACAAAGTCCTTAATCATATAATCACAAGCAGGATTAGGACAATATTGGCCTACCCTCACGAATTTTTTTATTTCAGTACCAAAAGCAGTTTTGAGATATTCTTTTTCACACTTCGGGCATATGGTTTTAGGCTTCGCGCCGTTCTGTCCCTGCCTGCGTTTTGTTTCAGTCATTGTATAACCTCTTCTCTGTTCTAAGTGGAGCGCAACATATACCACTTTCGGGAAAAGAAAGATTAGAACTTAGAGAGATGCTCGTTTTCGTATTCCCTCTCGAAGTCTTCAACCGTTCTAAAGATTGCATCCTTTCCCGGCCATTGGATCCGGACCAATCCATGACACAGAAAAGTAAATTCAGCTCCTTTTTTCTTGCACTTTCTCAGGCATACAAGGAACCAATTTTCAAAGGTTACCGGGTTCTGTGCTTTTATCTGTCCACCATGAGTTTTAAAGTTATACATTGCATTCAAAGTTGTGCATAAAATTCGTTAACCGATTACTAATTTATACTATTCTACTTTTTTGAGTCCGGTTCTGTACAGACAATCTTTACAGTATGCGATTTCATTATTTTAAGCCATCGTCCTTTTAAACTCGTAAAATCGATCTATTATTTCTTTCGTCGTTCTAGAGATCTTAATTTCTGAATTTGAAGAATAATACCCCACGCATTTTACTTCATTGTATGGTCTCGCAATACCACTTGCACGTATTAAACATACAGTATGATGATCTTCAAAGTATCCACCTGAATATGATTTATGTACACATCCTACGTGCCTGAAAAGAAAACTGACATCAGTTGCAATTAACCCAGTTTCCTCTTTTAACTCTCGAATAGCTGCTTCGGTTCGTGATTCTCCTTTGTTAGCCCCACCACCCGGTAAAATATACACTTCCCCTCTACCAGAAACTACCAGTATGCCCCCAGGAGTTTCAACAATTGCAGTGCCTCTTCTCCGTTTCTTTATCGACATGTTATACACTTTTTAACAATCTGTTATGTTCAATTCATCAAGATGATCTAAAGTATTCACAAATTTAACCATATAGCTCAATCAAAAAATCAAAGGATTTATTAAATAATTTACTTCTGTTTCCAGATAAAACGTTCCAACATCCCGAATTTCAGAAATATCTGAAACACACATAAAAAATTTATTAAATATTTTCCAGAACTACTTTTAATAGTAGGATTAGAGCAAGGATTAAAATAAGCGTCCACACAAGCGGCAAAAGGATCCGTAGCAAGAAGTACAGTAACACTGCTATAAGGATTAACTGAACTATAGATAATCTCCTTCTCCCCACACGCAGAAAGCGACGATTTAATCCATGAGCCATTATGTAAACCTGCTAAACGTTTTCAGTAACAGGTCTGCTGGGAATCGAACCCAGGTTAAGAGCTCCGGAGGCTCCAGTGATATCCTCTACACCACAGACCTTCATTGTGAAAAAGTTATGATCGGTTAACTGGCAGATAAAGCTGTAATCAGTTAACTGGCTGGTAATAGTGCTAAATAGCTTATAAATTTAATCCTTAATGAGATTATAAATATGGCTCTTCGCTGTTTTGTATGGGTTGAAAATAATTGCTTAGTTAGACAGTTGTCCGGCCAAAATGAAAAACATCGAGCTTGACTGTGATTTTCAACAACAAACGTTTTTAAATTTTATGCATGCTACTTCCATAGTTAGAAATGGATGTAAATTACCCACTCGAAACAGCGAAGAGCCATAAATATACGGTAAAATACAGTTTACTCTTCCCAGTTTTGTCCGTACTTTTCATCAAATACTATTTCGGAAAGAGGCTTGCGTGTTGAAGTTCTCTCTTTGGGAACCGGTTCTCCGATTGCGAGAGCGCACATTAGCTCAAGATTTGAAGGACATCCCAGAATAGAATTGACCTTCTCCTTTTGATTCAGGATTTCTCCAAGCCAGACCCCGCCAAGGTCCAGTTCGCAGCAGGTAAGGAGCATATTCTGGATTGCAGCCCCGATTGCCTCGATATCTTTTGTCCTGTTGTAGGAAGTTTCATTGTCCAGAAAAGTGGCAATAAGCAGGGGAGCCCCTGCTACGATCCCGGAATAATGAGTGCATTCCGAGAGTTTCTGGATAGTCTCCCTGTTTTGGATAACAATGAAGCGCCAGGGCTGGTTGTTCAATCCGGAAGGAGCCCAGTGCCCTGCGTTCAGGATTATGTTGATATCTTCCTTGCTGACAGGTTTGTCCGTAAACTCCCGGACGCTCCGCCTGTTAAGGATTGTGTCAATGACTTTGGTTTCTCCTGTTACTGGCATTATTTTCCCTCCGCATTGATTTTATATTTCCAGATTAATGAGCTTTTTGTTCACAGGCTGTAAATCACAGCAAAATCAGTCGTCGTCAATCTTTTTGTTGAGCCAGGGGATGTTTGCCCTGATTTCCTTTCCGACAATCTCAAGCGGGTGTTCCTTTTCCTGGCGTTCCATGGCTTTGAGCACTGGGTGGTTGACCATGCCTTCGAGGACGAATTCCTTGGCAAATTCACCGTTCTGAATCCTTTCCAGAGCTTCATACATGGCTTCGCGGGACTCCTCATTAATGATCCTCGGGCCGACTGTCATGCCGCCGTATTCTGCGGTATTGGAAACGGAGTGCCACATTCTCTCAAGCCCTCCTTCGTAGATAAGATCCACAATGAGCTTGACTTCGTGACAGGTTTCGAAATATGCCATTTCGGGCTGGTACCCTGCTTCCACAAGCACCTCAAAAGCTGTCTTGATGAGAGATGAGATCCCTCCGCAGAGGTCAACCTGTTCCCCGAAAAGATCGGTTTCGGTTTCCTCACGGAAAGTAGTCTCGTAAACGCCTGCCCTGGTTGCACCAATTCCCTTGGCATAGGAAAGGGCAAGTTCCCTGGCATTTCCGGTTGCGTCCTGGTAGACTGCAATCAGGCCCGGCACTCCGATACCTTCTGTATAGGTTCTTCTTACGATATGGCCCGGACCTTTGGGAGCGACCATGAAGACGTCAACATCTTTCGGAGGCACTATCTGGTTATAATGGATATTGAAGCCGTGAGCGAAAACCAGGGCATTCCCAGCTTTCAGGTTGGACTCGATTTCGGAGTAGTACACCGAGGCCTGCTTTTCGTCCGGAAGCAGGATCATGATAATATCTGCAGCTTTTGCAGCTTCTGCCACAGTCAGTACTTTCAGGCCGTCACCTTCGGCTTTTGCCCAGCTGGAGCTTCCGTTCCTGAGTCCCACAACAACATTGAGCCCGGACTCATGGAGGTTACGGGCGTGAGCGTGGCCCTGGCTTCCGTAGCCCATTACTGCGATGGTTTTGTCCTTAAGTGCATCAAAAGTGGTTTCATTATCATAAATTATCGTTGCCATAATCGATTCTCCTGATGAATTATTTAGTTTTTGAGCGAATTTCCCTCTAATATTTCGAAAAGTATCCTACTATGGAATACGTCCGCTTCGAGAATTAAGTTAATTTTCGAAAAGTTGCTTCTTTGAATAGGGGCAGCTTTTTGAGATTTAGGAGAGGCCTGGAAACCCATGCCTACTTTTTAGAAGGCTTTCAGAGTTTGAAAAGGCTTCCGGCTGCCCAATCTGTAGAAAATAATTGAGCAGCTACCTCTCTTAATCTGCCCTTAATATTTAAACCTTCTTTGGGCCGCGGACCAGAGCAATCTTGCCTGTTCGGGCCATTTCCTTAATTCCAAACTGCCGGAGAAGTTTTTCGATTGCCTGAATTTTGCTTTCATCGCCGGTTACTTCGACAGTCATGGACCTGGGAGCCACGTCCACTATCCTTGCCCTGAAGATATCTGCAATCTGGATAATTTCGGATCTAGTATCCACATCAGCTGATACTTTAATAAGGGCAAGTTCCCTTTCTACCGCTTCGTCTCCCCCGATATCCGAGACCTTGATCACATCTATGAGTTTATTCAGCTGTTTTGTGACCTGTTCAAGCACATGGTCATCTCCGTGAACGACAATAGTCATTCTGGAGATTTCAGGATCTTCCGTAACTCCCACAGCCAGGCTGTCGATATTGTATCCGCGCCTTGAGAAGAGTGACGCCACCCTGGAGAGAACCCCGGACTTATTTTCCACAAGGACTGCAAGCGTGTGTTTCATCAGTGTTCCTCCAGGTCGAGAACTCTATCAGCTGTTGCAGCGCGCAGATCAGGCATAGCGCAGGGAGTATCTGCGTGTTCCTCCATGTCAAGAATCTCATTGATTGCAGCTCCTGCCGGCACCATAGGGTAGACATTTGCCTCGCACTCAACAATCACTTCAACAACAGCGGGCCTGCCTGACTTAACTGCTTCTTCTATTGCAGGCCTGACTTCGGACGGCTTTTCCGCACGCAGCCCAAGAGCTCCATAGGCTTCGGCCAGCTTAACAAAGTCAACACTGCCTTTGATTAAGGTGTAGGAATACCGCCTTTCATAGAACAGCTCCTGCCACTGCCTGACCATGCCCAGATAACCGTTATTCAGGATCACGGAAACAACCGGGATATCGTTCTGAACCGCGGTTGCAAGCTCCTGAGAGTTCATCTGGAAAGAGCCGTCTCCTGCAATGTTGATAACCGTTTTATCCGGCCTGCCGACCTTCGCTCCTATGGCTGCAGGGAAACCGTAGCCCATTGTGCCGAGCCCACCTGATGTAAGGAAAGTGCGGGGCTTTTTGTACTTGAAGAACTGAGCGGCCCACATCTGGTGCTGCCCGACTTCAGTAACGATAATTGCATCCTCGCAGGCTTCGGATATCTGCTCGATAACAAACTGAGGCATCACGACATCCTGCGATTCCTGTCTGTAGGTAAGGGGATATTCCTTTTTCCACTGGTTTATTTTTTCAATCCATGCCCCGGAATTGCAGCGCTGAATATATTTATTCAGAGATTTGAGTACCTGTTTTGCATCCCCGACAATTGGAATGTGAACCTTTACGTTCTTGGAAATCTCGGCAGGGTCGACATCAATATGGATAACCCTGGCTTTGGGAGCAAAGGATTCGAGCTTGCCGGTCACGCGGTCATCAAACCTTGCGCCCACGGCAATAATAAGATCGGATTCCTGAACTGCATAGTTTGCGTATTTGGTCCCATGCATCCCAAGCATCCCGACATATAGAGGATGCTCTGTTGGAATTGAGCCTATCCCCATAAGGGTAGTCGTAACCGGAGCGTTGATCGTCTCGGCCAGTTCCACAAGTTCGGCGCTGGCATTAGAACTTATCACCCCACCGCCTGCGTAAATTATAGGCATTGAGGAATTTGCGATTTCTTTGGCAGCTCGTTTGATCTGCTGGATATTGCCTTTGTAAGTTGGCTTATACCCTCTAAGTTCTACTTTGTCAGGATAATAAAAGTCAATCTCCGCGTTCTGTACGTCCTTTGGAAGGTCAATTAATACCGGGCCAGGCCTTCCGGTAGAAGCTATATGGAAGGCTTCTTTTACGATTCTCGGGAGTTCTTTTGCATCCTGTACGAGGTAGTTGTGCTTGGTAATGGGCTGGGTAATTCCCGTAATATCTGCTTCCTGGAAAGCGTCATTACCGATCAGGAACCTCGGAACCTGACCTGTTAAGGCTACAATGGGTACTGAGTCCATATATGCGGTAGCAATACCTGTTACCAGGTTAGTTGCTCCGGGACCTGAGGTGGAAACGCAGACCCCGGTCTTTCCAGTAGCGCGGGCGTACCCGTCCGCAGCATGAGCTGCTGCCTGTTCGTGGCGTACAAGTATGTGGCGCAGATTTGAATCATATAGTTCGTTATAGAAGGGAATGATCTGCCCTCCCGGATATCCGAAGATGGTGTCAACCCCTTCTTCTTCCAGGCACTTTATCAGAGCCCTTGCGCCATTAACTTTTTCTGTTGACCCGGTTGTCATTATTTAACTCCTTCTTATCTCATGAAATGTTGATTTAACTGGAGACTCACCTGGAAAGATGAGTACGCCTCCAGTAAGGTGTGTTTATCAGAAATACTTTTTTATCTCTCACACTCACAAGCTTTTGTTATGAATTTGCGAATACATCATAATCAATCATGTTATATATGGATAAGGGTTTCTCCGGACTCAATGAATACCAGAGAACCATTGTTTCAAAAATTTCTACACCAGGAAAAGAAGAGGGGGCGGGATAGTCCCCCTGAGAAACTTTTGAAGCTTTATCCTTTCTGAAACTCACTCGACCCGGATAAGTCGGTTCATGCCGTTCATCACAGCTTCTACAGAGGCCATGATGATGTCCGTTCTGGCTCCGCTTGCGGTGATTACCTTTCCGTTCTTGGAAAGTTTTACCCTTACTTCCACAAGGGCGTCGGTTCCGCCGGTGATTGAGTCTACGTGATATTCTTCAAGGATGATATCTTCCGCACAGGAACTTACAGCTCTTCTGATGGCGTTGATTACAGCATCTACAGGCCCGTTACCTATTCCGGCCTGTACGATCACCTTGTCTTTAACATTGAGCTTTATGGAAGCGGTTGGAGTCACCCGGTTTCCGGATACAATGGTAAACTCTTCTAATTTTACCAGAGGCTCTTTATAGATATCAAGCACGGTTTCCGCTATAGTCTGCAGGTCAGCATCGGTTACGTGTTTTCCCTGGTCACCCATCTGCTTAACCCTGTTGAAAATCTCCTCTGTCTGGGCGTCATCAGCCGCAAGCCCCACTTCCTTTAAGGCAAGGGTAATCGAACTCCGTCCTGCATGTTTCCCGAGTACGATCTGGCGCTGCCTTCCGATGTATTCGGGACTCATCGGCTCGTAGGTTGCCTTGTCGGCGAGAAGACCATGGACATGAATGCCTGCCTCATGGGTAAACGCATTTCCTCCCACCAGAGCCTTATTGGGAGATACGGGAACGCCTGTAAGACGGCTTACAAGCCTGGAAGTCCGATAGATCATCTCGTGCTTGATGCCCGTGTCATATTTGTAGATCCATTCCAGGCTCATGACCACTTCTTCCAGAGCCGCGTTTCCGGCTCTTTCCCCTAACCCATTTATAGTTACATGGGCCTGCTTTGCCCCTGCCGCAAGGGCAGCAACCGTGTTTGCAGTTGCGAGACCGAAGTCATTGTGGCAGTGAATGCTGATCGGGGCTTTCAGGGAGGAAGAAAGGTCCCGGAAAATCTCGGTCGTCCTTTCAGGTACCAGAAGGCCTACAGTATCGCAGAAACATAGCCTGTCGGCTCCGGCATCTATCCCGTCCGCATACAGGGTCTTTAAGAATTCAAGGTCTGCACGCGAGGCATCTTCCCCGCTCAGTTCCACAATCAGGCCGTGGTCCTTGGCATACTCCGTTACTTCGGCTGCAATCTGTCTTACCGCATCCCGATCCTTTTTGAGCTTCGTCCTTATATGAAGATCCGAAACAGGTGCTACAAGGTGGATAGAATCGACGTCGCATTCCAGAGCATGGTCAACGTCCATCTTTACAATCCTGCAGTAGCTGCAGATTTCGGCATCAAGCCCTGCGTTTGCAACAGCCTTGATAGACTCCCTTTCACCTTCGGAAGTGATTGCAGAACCGGCTTCAATTACCGAGACTCCCATCTCATCAAGGGCTCGGGAGATTAAGAGCTTCTTCTCCCTTGTCAGGGCTACACCAGGTGTTTGTTCACCATCTCTTAAAGTAGTGTCCAGAAAACGGATATTTTCGAATAATACAATCCCTCAGTCTTTCTTTTATTAAGATAGATTCTTTCTGCTGATACGAAAATTATATAAACATTATTTTATATTATTTGGCCCTATTTTACAGAACCCTATTTAATTATACATATTACATATATTTGTCCTCAGAAGCCAGACGTTCTCCGAAAAATCTTCGAATTTACTCCACGGGTCTCTGAAACTCTTCTTTAATAGGTATACCATAGTATTTTTAGTTTCCAGTTAACAATATATCTGATTTTTAGAAAAATGAAAAAATTTACCACTTATAAAGTCTCTAACTCTGGATTAAAGGAAAGTAACACAATTTCTTCACTACTTTTAAACGTAGAGTTGAACTACGGAAATACGGAAAAAAGGACAGCGCACTGCAGAGCCGCAACTCTGCCGAGGCGCAATTCTGGTATAAATGCTGCAACTTTAGAATTTAGTCCTCTTGAGCGAAGCGAAATATCAATTCCTCTAAATTAGTCCTCTTGAGCGAAGCGAAAAGGACCTCGTGCTCCCGAAGCGAAACTCGGGCTTTAAAAATATTTGCCGACGTTTTCTATTGCTTTTACAATCAGGGAAATGCATGCTTCAATATCTGCCGTGTCCAGAACCTCAACCGGGGAATGGATGTAGCGGGTGGCTATGCTAACCGTACCTGTAGGAATACCTTCCTTTGAGAGATGGATTGAAGTGGCATCAGTGGTGCCCCCGGAACCAACGCCCAGTTGATACGGAATCTTATTTTCAGCGGCAGTTTCCTTCAGCCACTTAAGAACCTGCGGGTGGGCTATAAGGCCTCTTCCGGATGCGTCAGCTACGGTAATTACAGGGCCTTTCCCGATTTCCAGAGAAGAATCGGTTTTGTTGATACCCGGATGATCCCCCGGAATAGTTGTGTCAAGGGCAAGAGCAAGATTTGGACAAATCCCGAAAGCACAGGTTCTTGCGCCCTTCAGTCCCACTTCTTCCTGGACAGTACCTACGGCATAGATGTTTGCTTCAATTTTATGTTTAGAAAGCCGTTTCATAACTTCTATAAGGATTACGATGCCTGCGCGGTCATCAAAGGCCTTGGAAGTGACCTTTCCATTTGCCAGGGACACAAACACCCGGTCAATTGAGGCTGTCGTACCTATCTCAATTCCGAGGTTCTCAGCATCCTCCCTGTCTTTTGCTCCGATATCGATAAACATGTCTTCTATTTTCACAGGCTTTTTCCTGTCGTCCTCTTTCATTACGTGGGGAGGCTTGGACCCGATAACTCCGGGAATGGAACCCTTCTTGCCGTGAACTACAACTCTCTGGTTAAGGAGGGTCTGGTCAAACCATCCCCCTATCCCAACAAACCGGAGGAAACCGTTATCATCAATATACCTGACCATAAGCCCGATTTCGTCCATGTGGGCAGCCAGCATTATAGAAGGGCCTTCCCCCTTTTTGGCAGCTATAAGGTTTCCCATGCTATCTTTGCGGATAGTGTCAACATAGGGTTCAATCTCCTTTTCAAGAAGTTCCCGGACATCGTCTTCAAAGCCTGAAATTCCATGAGCATTTGTGAATTTTTCAAGAAGGGATTTTATTTCTTTAAGACTTCCGCCTTTTTCCATCTTCGAATATCTCCTGCATATCAGTTAATTTAGAGTCAAAATTGAGTTAAATAAGACTTATTATAACTGTCCATTTATGATTATCTTTTACTAAACGATTTTTATGATTATCTTTTACTAAACGATTTTTATGATTATCCTTTGCTAATAATTTTTTCAAATTCTCTGGTTCAGGATCAATTTAATTCACTTCCGCCCCATATTAATAATTATTATACTGTTGATTAATTAAGATTAACTTGTTGTTTAAGTTTTTGGCAGGAGTCCTCAGATCAATTTTAGATGGCGAAGAGGGATTTTCGGAAGCTGCAAGGACAGAAACATTAAAATCCCTTCAGGTTTATTGAGGAGTCAGGTGAAAATTACATGACTGCAGAATTACCTCCTCAAATCCAGAACCAGATAGCACAGCTTCAGCAGATACAGCAGCAAATCCAGGCTATGGCCATGCAAAAATCACAGATTGAAGCTATGCAAAAAGAGTCCAAGATGGCTCTTGATGAGTTAGAAAGACTTACTGACGATTCAATAATCTATCGTAGTGTAGGAGAGCTGGTAATAAAAACGAGCAAAGAGGAGTCCATTTCAAAACTGAAAGACAGGGAAGAAACTCTGTCGCTCAGGCTTCAGTCCATTTCCAGGCAGGAAGAAAGGCTCACATCTCGCTTTAAACAGCTTCAGGAGCAAATCCAGCAGGCACTGGGCCCCAGGGCACAATAAATTTATTTTTCATTCCCACATGCGGAATCGAAAATAAAATGCAGCTTTGCTAGAAGTTACATTAGAGATCATTTAGAAATCCCGGAATCATTGGATCCGGGAAAATCGATGCCTATAAAAACGATAGCCAGAGTGAACAATGCAAGTTGATGAAGCGGAGTTTTTCAACCGGCTCCTTGACTATCGAAACATATTATATTTGTGCCACCGGAATGCAGATCCGGATGCCGTCAGCAGTGCTTTTGCCCTTTCAGAAGCTATTGGGGGTACGGTCGGCCTCGTGGACGGTTGTAACCGCGTTGCGTCCGTCCTGGTCGAGAGGCTCGGGATAGCGGTCGTGGATAAACCGGATCCTGCAAATTACGGGTTTGTCGTCGTAGTTGATACTTCGACAAAAGCGCAATTAAATGATATAGAGCTTACCAGCTATTGCGTGATCGATCACCATACGACTACTGCTCTAACAGAAAATGCCGAATTTTACCTGCACCGGAACACTACTTCTACTGTGGAAATAGTCTACGATATTTTAAAAGCAATGGGGGCACCGATTAACAGGAGAGTGGGGATCGGGATGCTCACCGGGATCGTAACAGATACCGGGCATTTCAAACACGCATCAGTGGATACGTTCCGGACAGTGGCAAAAATTATAGCGGCCAGCGGAGTTGAATACGGGGAAGTGCTGGATCTTATGGCTGCTACCCCACAGGATATTTCCATGCGTATAGCTATTCTGAAAGCAGCAAGCCGCATTGAACTCGATAGAGTGCAGGATATGTTGATCGCATCTTCTCATGTCAGCTCTTTCGGAGGGTCTGCATCCTCCATGCTCGTTAATATAGGGGCAGATATTGCTTTTGTCGGTACAGCCAGAGGTGAAAGCGTCAGAATAAGTGCAAGAGCGAAACGTGACGCTGTAAATGCCGGAGTTAACCTTGGCCAGTTGATGGAAGATATAAGTAACGAATACAACGGCACAGGCGGCGGGCATTCGGGGGCTGCAGGAATCGATGTGATTGCAGACATGCAAGAAGTGTTGAATAAATGCAGGGAAAGGACAAAGAAGATTCTTGAAGCATCCCTTGGAGCAGCGTCAAAAGACATTTCTTTTGAAGATGAAATCAAAGAACCTGAAGATGAGTGATTTTTCAAAAAGAACGAAAATTCATAATAATTTCAAACCCCGGCGTGCCTGACAAACTTTCGGAATATGAGAATTATATAATTTTCCTGTTATGGGCAAATTTACCTGGTTATTTTTAAAACAGAGCTTCTGAGACATGGTTTGTCGGGGAACCAACTACATGTTCTGCAGCCGGTTTTTAGGTTGATATAAAAAACCTTTTTAGCCTAACAGCTATTATTTATATTAGAATCCAGCTTAATCTTCATACCATATATGCCGGAAGTCTACATCCGCCGAAAATATTAGGCATCTGACTGAAAGCCCATAATATAAGACATACAGAGTGTGAACGAAATGCCAGCATACTGGGATCCTGAAATAGAGACAATGCCTGTAGAGGATTTGAAAAAACTGCAGGAAGAAAAATTGAAACACCTCGTACATTATGTGTATGAGAACTCCCCTTTCTATAGAAAAAGGTTTGACGAACACGGTGTTAGGCCGGAAGACATCCGAACTCTCGAAGATGTCAGAAAGTTACCTTTTACAGTTAAGCAGGATCTCAGAGACACTTATCCCACAGGCATGTTTTGCGTCCCGAACTCAAAACTGGTCCGATTTCACGCCTCTTCGGGTACAACAGGCAAACCGATTGTCGTAGGGTACACTCAAAAGGACATAGATGAATGGGCTGAGTCCCTTGCAAGGGGATTTACTTCTGTCGGAGTGGGGAAAGATGATATTCTTCAGGTCAGTTACGGGTACGGGCTTTTCACGGGTGGGCTCGGTGCTCACTACGGAAGCGAAAAACTGGGTGCAACCGTACTCCCCACAAGCTCCGGGAATACCGAACGCCAGCTTGAACTGATGAAAGACCTTGGCACGACCGCCATAGCCTGCACGCCTTCTTACTTCCTTTATATGATCGAAACCGCAAGAAAAGAAGGCATCAGCATCAGGAACGAAACGAAACTAAAGATGGGATTTTTCGGGGCCGAACCGTGGTCTGAGGAACTCAAGACAAGGATAGAAGACGAATCCGGGATTAAAGCCTATGATATTTACGGGACTTCGGAAATGAGCGGCCCGCTTTTTACCGAATGTTCGGAGCAGTGCGGGATCCATATCTGGGCAGATAAGTTTCTGGTGGAAATCCTGGTCCCCGAAACAGGAGAGCCTGTCCCTGACGGAGAGACTGGCGAACTCGTAATCACAACTCTTACTAAAGAAGCCCTACCGCTTATTCGTTACAGGGTAAGGGACCTTACACGAAAGCTTTCGGAACCCTGCAGGTGCGGGAGAACCCACCCCAGGATTACACGCATCAGCGGGCGCTCGGATGACATGATCATCGTGCGCGGTATCAATGTATTCCCTGGACAGGTCGAATCGGTACTTATGAAAATCCCTGAAGTAGGGAACCATTTCATGATTATTGTAGAAAGGATTGGGCCTCTTGACTCCATCAAAGTCCAGATAGAAATGCATGAGTCTGCTTTCAGCGACAAAATGTCAGACATGATGGCGCTTAAAAAGAAGGTTTCAGGCGCTCTGAGAAGCGTACTGAACCTTGCAGTCGAAGTGGAGCTGGTGGAACACGGCTCTCTACCCCGTTCGGAAGGAAAATCAAAGAAAGTCATCGATAATCGGAAGATTTGAAGACCCCGATAATAGAAATGCCAGAACCTGCAGAATGCCATTGTCCTGCAGGTTTTCTTTTTTTGGCTCCGATGTCTTTTAAATTTCTCTTTAAACCGGAGCCCGATATAAAATTAATCATATCGATGTAAGGGCAATCTTAGACCTGTAAGCTTAAAATATACATAGAAACTTATATTATATTCTGAGTAAAAAGATTAAAACGAGAATAAAAGAAAAATAAGAAAAAGAACAAGGGATGTAAGGATATGGGTGCTGGAATAGAAGATAAAGTTATAAAGCAGATTTCCCTTTTTGCGGAAAATAAGCCTGGCCGACTTGCAAATGTTGCGAATAAACTAAAAAGTGCCGGTATAAACATCAGGGCATTTACCATTGCCGAATCCGGAGACTTCGGGATAATCCGGATGGTTGTGGACAGGTCCGATTATGCCCACAGCGTACTCCATGATGCAGGGTTTACTGTTTCCGAAACCAGCGTCCTGGGAATTGAAATGGAGGATGTTCCTGGTAGCATGTCCCGTATTGCGGAAGTGTTTGGGAAAGCCAAGATTAACCTTGATTATGCATATGCTTTTGTCACTAAGGATCAGAAAGCCCTTTTAATCGTCAGGGTTAACGAAATTGAAAAGGCAATAAAAACGCTTGAAGAGGATAATATCAAGCTCATCGGCATGAAAGAACTTGAAAAAATCTGATTTTAATGGAAAAACGGGTTTCCGGAAAGAAGGCAGTTTTGAAGGAAACACAAGAAATGATCCAGAATTCGGCACATATATGTGTTTTCGGTATTCTGGAGCGGCTTCTTTTTACAGCTTCTGGCTTCAGGGCAAAATCCTCACAAGACACCTTATAGCCGGAAAGACTTCCCTGAGATTCTAACCGGATGAATAAATATACATAATAAATATAAAAAAGAATAAATAAGAGAATGAGAAAGTTGCCATGAGAATAGGTTACCGGTTTGACTACAATGGCGGAAAATAAAAGTAACTTACAGGAAAACACACAAAGCTCCTCAAAGAATAAGCTTGGTGGAGTCCATACGACAATTATCGGGGGAAGGGCTGGAAAAAAGCTCGTAAAACTGGTAAGCCAGCACCCTGAGGTAAAAAAGGTAATTCCATCCGTGATTTCTGTAAAAGGCATTGCAGGAGGAAGTCTGACCGGAAAGGTTCTGCGTGCGGATGCGAGAGGAAACTTGAGGCTATTGCTCTCTGAAGGCAGGAGTTTCCAGGAAGTCAGACTGGTGACGACAGTTGGGACCGCTGAAGAGGGAGATAGAATTATGAATGAGCTGAATGAGATCTTAAGAACTGCCCTATGAGGCGTTAAAGGAGAGACAACTAGTTGACATTTATAGGGATTGACCATGGAACAACTGCAATGCGTTTTGCTCTGATAAAAGAGGACAGGACCCTTACCTTTGAGCTTGGGAGGGCTGAAGCAGCTGCCATGTCAGAAAATGAGATCCTTGCATCTCTTGAAGAGAAATTCGGAGTCCGGCGTGAAACCATTGACCTCGTTGCGCTGACATACTCAATGGGAGACGGCTTTTCCACAATTAAGGACATAAAGAACCTGGAAGGAAGAGGGCTCAAAAGCACTGAAGGAGCTGGAAAAAAGACAGGGGGAGGCACAAGAGTTTTTGACGCTATCCGATACTCTGGAATTCCTGCGATAGCAATCCCTGGCCTTCATATGGAAAGCAAAGTGGATTCCAGAATGAAGGTGTTTTCCCATCTTACAAGCCCGGAAAAGCTGGGAATTGCTTACCACATCGTGTGTCTTGGCTATAAGGATTTCGTTGTTTCCGATATAAGTTCAAATACTGTTACCCTTGCCGTTGCTGACGGAAAGGTAATTGGTGCAATCGATGCCTGCATATTTGCCCCGGGCATTCACCATGGCCCTCTTGACCTGCAAGCTATAAGGGATGTGGACAACGGGCACCTGACCGCAAACCAGGCTTTTATAGAGGCAGGGGCCCTGAAAATGACCCAATATAAAGATAGGGAAGAATTACTCAGTGCTGCCGAAAAAGGAGAAAGCTTGGCTCTCCTTGCTCTGGATACTATTGCCCTGTTTGCGTCTATGGAAATAGCTTCAATGCAGCTCCTTCTCAAGGACTATGGGATAACCGGAGAAATATTTCTTGCGGGCTCGGTGGGCGAAGTAGAATACGTGCAGAAAAAAATCCGTGCACATGTGGGGCAGGAATGCCGGTGTCTCGGGAAGTGGCATGCTGCAATAGGCTGTGCCGAGATAGCACGGGACGTTTTTGCAGGAGAAAAAGAGATCCTGGGCGTAGATGTCGATTATCCTTAAAAAAGTGGGGAAGGAATATCATAAAAGAACAGGTGTGAACTACCCGCTAAATCAAAAGACTTAACGGGTTTCACGCTTCGTTCTATAAATCAGGTCTTTTCAACGGATTCTTCACACAAGCTGTCCTGATATTCAGGTGCATCAATTTTTTTTTCACCGGTTCCTGCCCCGCCTGACTCGTCGTAACTGCTCATCCGATCCTTCTTCAGAAGAATAACATAGTCTGCGGAATTCTTGAGCGCTGTGGAAAAACCAGGTTCAACACCGAAGATAATAGTCTCTTTGCCATGTTCATTTGCTTTGTTCAGAAGCGGCTTGAAGTCCGCGTCCCTGGTCACGATCGCAAGAGTGTCAATGTTAGGGTTATATACCAGCTCCATGCCCTCTACCGCGAGGCGCACATCAACATCGCTGGAACAGATTATGGGCTCAAGCCCATGGTTTTCGATGGCTTCCACAAGTTTATCAGAGGCGTACTGATTAAGGAAAACGCGCCCGATTTTGATATTTCCATAGTCTTTCAGGACGTCCCTTATCTCCTCCAGATTTACATCAAATTCTTTTCTGAGGATGTTCGGACCATCCACTAGAAGCCCTATTTTCCTCCTGCCAACTTCTTTTTTCGAGCGGAGGTATTTGGATATGGAGTCAATTCCGCTTTTTACAGGTTTCATTATCAATGTCCTCTGTGATCTTGCAGTTCACGGAACCTGCAATCTTATATATTTTCATGCGCCGCATGATAATGCGGCATCAACTCAAGAGGGAAGCGACACTTCCAGCAGCCCTCCAATCCGCCGGTGCAGAGTCTATGCTTCAGCCATCAGTCGGCAGCATGTTCGAAGTTTGCAGTTCCGGATTACTGAAATTGGATCCTGATGCCGCAATTTGAATAACAATCCGATGATATCTAATATCTGCTTTTCTGTAGTAAAACATTTGCATATTCAGGCAATTACAGTTTGTAACTTTTTCCTTTTAAGGGCTTGCCTGAAAAAACGGAGATCCTTCCTGCGCAATGAACGGGAAAAATATCGGGTCGGATAAAAACCCCGAACTATAAAACATAATATATAATTTATATAATTATAATTTATCGGAAAAGGGCCCTTTTTTTACTTCCCGGACGACATATGAAGATTCCACGAGTTCAAAGATATTTTCCGTCTTTCGCCCTTTTTTGCGCCTAATATATTGAATTTCCCCGAGATTTTGCAGGAAAGCTTCATAGACCCTCATAAATTGCTCAAATTCAAAATCAGTAAGTTCTATTAGCCCTTCCCTTCCCGCGAGCCAGTCGTAGACCTGGAGAAGAATAATTTCCCTTACCCTTTTCAGGTTCTCATTTTCAGGCAGTTTTTCAAAGTAGAGGGTCTTTTTCAACCCCGGGAACCATGCTGCAAATAATCTCCTGAAATTTAAGACCTGGATAGGGATTTTCTCTCCGGGCTCGGGTCTTGGATAATAATATGTATCCTGGAGAAGGTTCCCCCCTTCCAGACTCACCACCTGCCGATGTACCTGGATTTTACATTCTTCTCCTCGATATTCTTCATGCGAAGACCCATGTAGAGCCCGACAAAGAGCCCGCAGAGGTGGGCTGTATGGGCTATCATGTCCGAGGAACCAACCATAAGAAAATCAAAGAGAGCAAAAAGCACGAGGGCATGTTTTAGCCTCATTGGAATAAAGTAGACATAGACGCGGTGTTCCGGCTCAAGCATTGTAAGGGCTGCAAAGACCCCGTAAATCGCCCCGCTTGCGCCAACCATGGGGCCAGGTGCGATATTGAAAATAGGCCCGCTTAAAAAAGTATACCCTATTGCGGATAGAATTCCGGCGGTGAAAAAAATTGCCAGAAGCTGTTTGTTCCCGGCCCGACTCTCAAGTGCAGTCCCGAAGAAGTACAGGACGAGCATATTGAAGAAAAGATGCCATAAACCGATGTGCAGAAAGATGTATGTGATAAGCGTCCATGGCCTTGTAAAAAGGAAATGGGGGTCAAACTGAAAGGCGTTTCCATAAATAGACCCTATGCCGGGAATTGTTTCTATAAAGTAAGAAATTATGCAGAGGACAATGATTACTATCGAAGGGCTTGTGAAAATATAACCTTTATCTGCCACCTGTTCCGCCCCCATAGATATAAGATAAGTTAAGGTCAAACATGTTTCCAATTACTCTCCAGTTTAATTAATAAAACTACCTGAATATTGAGGCAATTAGAACACCTCACCTGCAAACCAGATTAAAGTGATGTTAATATGCAGTGATATCAATGGTTTGGTCTTCGGCGTATATGCACCCAATAAGTCCTTATTTATAATGTTTGAGTACAAAGTTCCGCATAACAAATTATATTGTACACATTTGAATCCCTCTAACCTGTGTATAACTGTATACTTGAGGGTTAAAATACTGACTGAACACCTGGAACATATAATACATTGCAATTAGGACCCACCACGAAATAACATAGGCAGTTTTTAAGAATGTATTAAATAACTTTCACGAGCAAGATAGATGATTTAACTTTAACTAAATTGTCTATGTGCCTAAGTTATTTCGTTACAAATCCTTAGTGAAGTAAAGTTACTAATTGTAAGCACGGAGGCCTACATAAATTTCCAAATACCCTGGATTAGAATCTTACCTTAATTATAGATATTCTGTTTTCAGAAGTCTCTCTTTGAATAAATCAATTTGTCTTCATTCCGGATCTCCAGTGAAATAAATCCGGATCTTTAAACTCAGTATAGAGTACAAACAACTCTTGATGAGAATATAATTGATATGTTCAAGAGTAGATTAAATGTATTTTAAATTTCAATAGATATTATTCAAATTGGAAAATACATCAATCAATATTCAAATGAGAAAATCATATTTATCTCTTTCCTGAAAAAAACGCGAAAACGGTTTACAGCGTTTACTGTGTAAACTTGCCCGCGGATATTAAAGATATAAATAATTTTTGATTTATTTATTAGAAGGAAAAATATAAAATTCCAAATATTTTTTTAAATAATATATTCACGGGAAATATAATTTATATGTAAGGATCCGTACAGCAGCCAGTAACAAATATTTATAGAATTTTTTGTTTTAAATGTGAAAAAAAAGCATAATTAATAACAATTAATATTACTGGGAAAGAAAGTACAGGTACCTTAAAATATTTCACTTAAAAAACAGCGTCTTGAGACATCAATATACCGGTTATACAATTAATTTCAATAAATTTTTAAAGTTGGTTGATTGCGAATATTCCATTTTACCCTTCTCGAAATAGCGTGTTACAAATTAGAAAATGTTATATAGATTTGATACGTTTAGACATTTAATTAGTGTTTATTATCCATCGGTAGCGACCTCTGCTCAAGATTAAGGTCTCAATCGTTGGCAAAAACGGTTTTTTTGAGATATAGGGCGTAAAAAAGGACATGGAAGAGAAATAAGGCCCTAAAAACGACTTTTGCAGGGAAAATAGCCCCGATAAAAACGGTTCTATTTGAAAAATTGTTGGTATGACGTTTAGTATTTGAAAAAATAGCTTATAAACGTTTTACCAAAAAAAACGTTATTAAACGGTTGTAACTTTAAAGCAGACGGCAATATACATAATGTATAATCATGAAGAATATGCCATACATTATAAAATCGCAATCGTCTAGGCGAAGTTAATTTTAAACAAATTTAGGAGGAAAAGCTCAAATGAGCAAACTAACTACCGGGAGTTTTTCTATAGAAGATCTGGAGTCTGTTCAGATCACTATTAATAATATTGTAGGGGCAGCAAAGGAGGCTGCTAAAGAAGCAAAAGAAGAACAAGGCCCGATGGGTCCAACTCCCTTCCCTTCAATTGCTACATTAAGGGACTGGAGTTTTACACTGTTCGATCGCTACGAGCCTGTCTACACCCCCATGTGTGACCAGTGCTGCTACTGTACCTTCGGACCATGTAACCTGGAAGGGAACAAGAGAGGTGCCTGCGGTATTGACATGAAAGGTCAGACTGCAAGAGAGTTCTTCCTGCGCTGCATCACGGGCTGTGCCTGCCACAGCGCCCACGGCCGCCACCTGCTCAATCATATAATTGACCTTTTTGGGGAAGACATGCCGATCAACATGGGAGCTTCAAACGTAATTGCCCCCAACATTCAGCTTGTCACAGGCCTGCAGCCGAAGACCCTCGGCGACCTCAAACCCATAATGGAATATGTTGAAGAAGAGCTGGGCCAGTTGCTTGCAACCATACACGCAGGACAGGAAGGAGCAGCAATTGACTACGATAACAAGTCGATGCTTGCCGGAATTCTGGACCATGTTGGTATGGAAGTTTCCGATATCGCTCAGGTTACTGCCCTTGGTTTCCCTAAATCTGACCCTGACGTCCCGCTTGTGGAAGTCGGCATGGGAACCATTGATGCCTCAAAGCCAGTCATCATCGCCATCGGGCACAACGTTGCCGGTGTCACTTACATCATGGACTATATGGAAGACCATGACCTGACTGACAAGATGGAAATCGGAGGTCTCTGCTGTACCGCATTCGATATGACCAGGTACAAGAGGGAAGACAGGAAAGCCCCCTATGCAAAGATCGTCGGTACCATTTCAAAGGAGTTAAAGGTAGTACGCTCCGGAATTCCTGATGTAATCGTTCTTGATGAACAGTGCGTAAGAGCTGACCTCGTAGTCGAAGGCCAGAAGCTTAAGATCCCGGTCATCGCATCTAATGAAAAGATCATGTACGGCCTGCCAGACAGGACCAATGATGATGTAGATGCAATCGTAGAAGACCTGGTAAGTGGCAAGATCCCTGGCTGTGTGATGCTGGATTATGAAAAACTCGGAGAACTTGTGCCCAAGGTCGCTCTAGCGATGGCCCCGATCCGCGATGCAGAAGGAATCACAGCCATCCCCACAGACGAAGAAATGAAAGATCTAGTCTCCAAGTGTGTGGAATGTGGAGAATGTGCACTGGCATGCCCCGAAGAACTGGAAATCCCAGAAGCAATCGCAATAGCTAAGGGAGGAGACTACTCTGCCCTGGAAGAACTGCACGACCTTTGTGTAGGCTGCCGCAGGTGTGAACAGGTCTGCAACAAGGAGATACCTGTCCTGAACCTCATTGAGAAGGCTGCCCAGAAGGCAATTGCCGAAGAGAAGGGCCTTGTAAGAGCTGGAAGAGGTCAGGTAAGCGATGCCGAGATCAGGGCAGAAGGTCTGAACCTGGTTATGGGTACCACTCCTGGTGTTATCGCAATTATCGGATGTTCCAACTACCCTGCAGGCTCCAAGGACGTTTACAACATCGCAGAAGAGCTTCTCGGCAGGAACTACCTGCTTGCAGTTTCCGGATGTTCTGCAATGGACATCGGTATGTACAAGGATGCTGACGGCAAGACTCTCTACGAGAGGTACCCCGGAAGGTTCGAAAAAGGTAACATCCTTAATACCGGGTCCTGTGTCTCGAACGCTCACATCTCAGGTACAGCCCACAAGGTCGCTGCAATCTTTGCAGGCAGGAACCTTTCAGGCAACCTCGCTGAAATTGCTGACTACACTCTGACCCGTGTCGGTGCAGTAGGGCTTGCATGGGGTGCATACTCCCAGAAGGCAGCTGCCATAGGTACCGGATGTAACATGTACGGTATCCCAGCAGTGCTCGGACCCCACAGCGGAAAGTACAGGAGAGCCCTGATCGCCAAGACCTACGACGATTCCAAGTGGAAGGTTTACGACAGCAGAAACGGTTCTGAAATGGCAATCCCACCTGCTCCGGAATTCCTTATAACCACTGCAGAGACCTGGCAGGAAGCCTGTATAATGATGGCAAAGAACTGTATCCGTCCGTCCGACAACAGCATGGGCAGGTCCATTAAGTTGACCCACTGGATAGAGCTCAGCGAGAAGTTCCTTGGTATCATACCCGATGACTGGTGGAAATTTGTCCGGAATGAAGCTGACATCCCACTCGCCAAGCGTGAAATGCTCCTGAAGAAACTTGAATCTGAGCATGGATGGGAAATAGACTGGAAGAAGAAGAAAATCATTTCCGGCCCGAAGATCAAGTTCGATGTCTCTGCACAGCCGACTAACCTTAAGAGACTTTGCAAGGAGGCCTGAAGATGGTTGACACTACCAAGAATACAAAGCTGTTTACCACCTACGGTGTAAAGACTTCAAGAGCCATCAGCCCGGAAATTGCCGCCAAGCTGATTTCAAAGGCAAAGAGGCCGCTTTTAGTGGTAGGAACCGGAGTCCTCAACCCCGATGTTCTGGACCGCGCAGTGAAGATTGCAAAGGCAAAAAACATCCCTATTGCAGCAACCGGAACCTCAATGCCGGGTTTTGTGGACAAAGATGTTAATGCCAAATACATCAACCTCCACCAGCTTGGCTTTTACCTGACAGACCCTAACTGGCCAGGGCTTGACGGCAACGGGAACTATGACACAATCATTCTCCTGGGCCACATGAGGTATTATATCAACCAGGTACTGTCTGCAACTAAAAACTTCAGTGACGTAAAATCGATTTCAATAGACAACAAATACATCCAGAACGCAACAATGTCCTTCGGAAACATTAGCAGGGCAGACCAGATTGAAGCACTGGATGAGATAATTGACCTTTTATAAACTTGATTAGGAGGCAAAACACAATGGCAGAATTCCCATTTGAGATTTCCCCAATGTATGAAGGGGAAAGAGTAAGAAAGGAAGGAATGTTCGTCGAACTCGGCGGCCCGAAATCCCTCGGGCTCGAGCTCGTCAGAGCAGCAGACATGGATGCAATTGAAGATGACAAGGTTACAATCATTGGTCCTGACCTCAAAGATATGGAAGAGGGCAAGACCTACCCATGGGCAATGATCTTCAACATCGGCGGAGAACTTGTAGAGGCTGACCTCGAATCTGTAGTTGAAAGGCGTGTCCACGACTTCATCAACTACTGCCAGGGCATCATGCACCTGAACCAGAGGTACGATGTCTGGATGAGAGTTTCCAAGGACACAGCTGCAAAGATGGACTCTTTTGAACCCTTCGGAAAAGCCGTCATGATGCTCTTCAAGACAGAACTTCCCTTTATCGAGAAGATGCAGGTGACCTTCTACACCGACAAGGAAGAAGTCGAGAAGCAGCTCGTAACCGCAAAGGAGATCTTCAAGGCAAGAGATTTAAGGACAAAAGACCTGCGCGACGAAGATGTGGATGTCTTCTACGGATGCACACTCTGCCAGTCCTTTGCTCCGACCAACGTCTGTGTGGTTTCCCCGGACAGAGTTTCCCTCTGCGGTGCGATCAACTGGTTCGACGGCCGCGCAGCAGCAAAAGTAGACCCTGAAGGCCCACAGTTCGCAATTGAGAAAGGTAAGCTTCTCGATGCCAGTACCGGTGAATACTCCGGTGTGAACGATATTGCCAAGAAACTCTCCGCCGGCGAATTCGACAAGATTAAACTCCACTCCTTCTTCAGCTCCCCACACACATCCTGCGGCTGCTTTGAAGTAGTCGGGTTCTACATTCCTGAAGTCGATGGTATCGGCTGGGTTAACAGAGAATACCAGGGAATGGCCCCTAACGGTATTGGTTTCTCCACTATGGCCGGTCAGACAGGCGGTGGAAAGCAGATCGTAGGTTTCCTCGGTATCGGTGTCGCCTACTTCTATTCCCCTAAGTTCATCCAGGCTGACGGCGGCTGGAACAGAGTTGTCTGGCTCCCCTCGATGCTCAAGGAAAAGATCGACGAAACCATCCCTGCTGACCTCAAGGACAAGATTGCAACCGAGAAAGATGCAACTGACATCCAGTCTCTGAAAGCCTTCCTCCAGGACAAGAACCACCCGATTGTCGCCACCTGGGCAGCTGCGGAAGAAGAAGAGGAAGAAGAGGAAGAAGAAGAGGAAGTAGCTGCTGCTGCAGCTCCAATGATGATGCCTGCAGCCGGTTTCCAGATGCCTGCAATGGCTTCAATGCCAATGATGTCTGCTGGTAAAGCTGGTGGAATAAAGATCACCTTCAAGAAGGCAAAGATATCCATTGAAAGAATGGTCATCAGTGAGAAGAAGGAATAAAAATAATTGAGTGACGACAGGCAATAGTCTAAAACCGAAAAACAATCCAAAGGGGTATTCTGTGACGAAAGTAATTGCAATAACGGGAAAAGGTGGGACTGGTAAAACAGCGGTAGCGGCTCTTCTGATCCGCTACCTTTCCAAAAAAGGGACGTTTACACTGGCAGTTGATGCAGATGCAGACACTAACCTGCCCGAAACCCTTGGCTGTGAGAACGTAAAAACAATCGGGGATGCTAAGGAGTTCCTGCAGGCTGAGATCATCAAACCGAGGCCTGATAACCCCGATATGAATAAGGAGTCCATACTTAAGAGCAGAGTCTATGAGATCATCGAAGAGAAGGATGGATATGACCTCCTGGTTATGGGCCGGCCCGAAGGTTCAGGCTGTTACTGTTATGTAAATAACCTCCTCAGAGGCATCATGGACAAACTGATCATAAATTATGATGTGGTTGTCATTGATGCGGAGGCCGGGCTTGAGCATTTCAGCCGGAAAATTATCCGGGATATCGATGACCTTATTGTCGTAACCGACGCCTCTCGAAGGGGATTCAGGACTGCTGAAAGAATTCATGAACTTGTGAATGAGCTGGACTCAAATGTTGGTAGAATTCACGTTATTGCAAACAAGGTTACAGAAGCCAACCGTGAAGAGCTTGTAAAACTGGCCGGGGACCTGAAACTTAACATGATAGGTATGATACCGCTCGACCCGAAAATCGAGGAAATGGATATAAAAGGCATACCCCTCTTCGAAATCTCGGATGACTCGATTGCTGCAGTAGAAATCAAAAATATCGTACAAAAACTGGGGCTCTAAAACCTTAGCTTCCATTTGGACGTGTGGATATTGCAGAGAACCATACCGGAAAAGAAAACCGGGTCCCTGTGCCCTTTTTCAGGGCATGAGACGGAATTAGAAATCATCATAAACTAACGGAGCAGGATCTATTTCTGCCCCGGTCTCTGTTTATCTCAGGGAAAATATTCGGAAATAAATCTGTATTACATCACTCTGTATTACATCATTTACTTACACAGTCACTCATCAAAATGGAAAACTTACAGAAAAGGTGAGGTTTACATGGCAAAGAAAGTTAAGTTATCAGAAATGACAGACATGTTTAAGGGTATGGATATATTGTCCCTTGAAGGTGTAACTATAGAAGGGGACATTGAGATTGATCTCAGTGGACTCGGCGGAGGAGGCTTTGACCCGATGCTTGCTGCTATCCTCGGACAGGAGAGTGCAGTACTTGCACAGCACTTCGGAAGACTTGCTGGCATGTTCGGCTACCCTGTAGGCATGGGTGCCCCCGCAGCTGGTGCCGCATCTCCTGCAATTTCCCCTGCTCTGGCAGCCCCGAAACTTAAGGATCTCATTCCTGCCAAATTCGATGTTGCAAACATTGCAGAATGGACAACTCAGATCCAGGAAGTCCCCATAGGCAATACCTCTGCAGACGGTGGAACCCGTGGCAAGCAGGTCATGCTTGGTGGCGAAAAAGCCCTTCCGTTCTACTTTGACGCTCCGATGCCACACAGGAACCAGGTAACTATTGACGTATTCGACATGCGTATCGGGCTTGCAAAATCTGTCAAGGAGAACTATGATGAAGTCATGGACAGCCCGGGAGAATGGGCAAAGAAGAACGTTGACAAGTTCAACGCTGACATGATTACCATCCACCTGATTTCAACCGACCCTCTCGTCAAGGACACATCAGCCAAGGACGCAGCCAAGACCGTAGAAGAAGTTCTGCAGGCTGTAGACGTGCCAATCGCAATAGGCGGTTCCGGGAACCCACAGAAGGACCCCGAAGTTCTTTCAAAAGCAGCAGAAGTTTCGGAAGGCGAACGCTGTCTCCTTGCATCTGCCAGCCTGAATCTTGACTACGCCAAGATTGCAGAAGCCGCATTAAAATACGACCACGACGTGCTTTCCTGGACCCAGCTGGACATGAACGCCCAGAAGGAGCTTAACAGGAAACTCATGAAGCAGTGCAATGTGCCCAGAGACAGAATCATCATGGACCCAACAACTGCAGCCCTCGGGTATGGTCTCGACTACGCCTACACCAACATGGAGCGTATCCGTCTTGCAGCCCTTATGGGTGATGACGAACTGACTTTCCCGATGTCCTCAGGTACCACAAATGCATGGGGTGCCCGTGAATCATGGATGGTTGGCTCTCCATTGAAACAGGACTCTGACTGGGGCCCGAGAGAATACAGAGGTCCTATCTGGGAAATCGTTACAGGTCTATCTCTTGCAATTGCAGGGAACGATCTCTTCATGATGATGCACCCGACATCGGTTGCTGTTCTGAAGCATATAACCCAGTCCCTCTTCGGTTTAGTTGAGGCAGAACCTGTTGACATTGCCAACTGGATCGGATCGGAGGTGTAAAACATGAAAATAAACAGCCCATTAGAAGCTTACAAGTACCTCCCACAGACCAACTGTGGAGAATGTGGTGAGCCTACATGTATGGCATTTGCTTCCAAGCTGATCGACAGATCCGGCAAGACTGAAAATTGTCCCCCGCTAGTCAAGGAAAAGAAGTATGCAAAGAAACTTGCAGAACTCGATCGTCTCCTTGCCCCTGAAATCCGCCAGGTTACCATAGGAGTAGGCGAAAGGGCAGCAAATATCGGTGGGGACGATGTCCTGTACCGCCACAAGCTCACCTTCTTCAATAAGACAAAGATGTTCTTCGATGTTTCAGACAACATGGAAGAAGCTGCCCTTATTGAGAGGGTAAATAAGATTGCTGACTACAAGAAGTTCTATGTGGGACGCAACCTTGTTCTTGACGGTGTGGCAATCAGGGCCGCTTCCAACGACCCGGCAAAGTTCGCTGCTGCAGTCAAGAAGGTAGCCGAAGTAGGTTTGCCTATGATCCTCTGTTCCTTTAATCCTGCAGTCCTTAAAGCAGGACTTGAAGTAGCTAAGGATAAGAACCCTCTTCTCTACGCTGCAAACAAGGACAACTGGAAAGAAGTAGGAGAACTAGCCCTTGAGTACAATGTACCTGTGGTAGTTTCAGCCTTCAATGACCTCGATGCTCTTAAGACCCTTGCAAAGACTTTCGCAGAAGCAGGCATCAAGGACATTGTGCTTGACCCTGGAACCTACCCGAGCGGCAAAGGCCTGAAGGACACCTTCACCAACTTCCTGAAAATCAGGAGAGCAGGCATTATGGGCGACACCGAGATCGCATACCCGATCATGGCTCTCCCACTCACAGCCTGGATGGCAGGAATTGCAGACCCTGTCAGTGCCTCCTACTGGGAAACCGTTATGGCCTCAATCTTCACCATCAGATACGGCGACATCATGGTCCTCCACAGCCTGGAGCCATATGCCGCCCTGCCTGAAATGCACCTAGCAGAGACCATATACACCGACCCGAGGACTCCTGTCTCCGTGGATGGAGGTATGTACAAGGTTGGAGCCCCGGACAAAGACTCTCCGGTGTTCTTCACCACCAACTTCGCCCTTACCTACTACACAGTAGAAAGCGATATCTCAGCAAATGGCATCGTATGCTGGCTGCTTGCAGTTGACACCGATGGTATTGGTGTGGAAGCTGCTGCTGCCGGTGGTCAGCTGAATTCTGCCAAGGTAAAGGACGCCTTTGAAAAGGCTGGTTTCGACCTCAAGAGGGACACAAACCACAACACCCTTATCATCCCAGGTCTCTCAGCCCGTCTGCAGGGTGACCTCGAAGATACACTTGGTGCAAAAGTCATGGTGGGCCCAATGGACTCCGGCCGTATCCCCGGCTGGATCGAGAAGAATTGGCCACCCAAAAAATAAGTCCAAATGTGAATTGAAAACGGCATATCCGTGTCTTTTGACACGGAACTTTTTTTCTTTTTTTAAATTGCAGTTCCTATTTTTTATTAAGGTGGCTTTAAGCCTTGCAAAAAACTCTGATTTTTTAATAGACTTGGCTTCCTTGCATTTCCGATATAAATATATGAATTAAACATTTTGAAATTTTATGCTACCAGTTTCTCAGTTCAACTGCGTAAGTCCGATTTCTTCAATATAACTTATATCATCTCTATTAATTAAAACTAAATATTTTTTATCATCTGCTAATAAAGAGACATAATTTCCAAATTTCAAAATAGTTCCTTTAATAATTTCCCCGTTTTTCAAATATATTCTAGCTGTGTGATAATAAGCTTCGCTGTGTCCAACAGAAAAAACAATATTTGCAAAAGTTAAGAAAGCAATGCCACAAGACAACAAAATAATTGCATGGGGCACTTCAATTTTATAAAAAATATAATTAATAAAAATTACGAGACATGAAATGAGAAAAAGTAAAATATGTTCGACATGATCTCCAAATACTGTTTTCATGTAGAAAAGTTTTTTGTAAAATACTATTATCTGCGTGAAAATGAAAATCAGAAATTATGCCTCTTATAAAGTCTATTAATAGTCCATCATGTTGATTTTCACAAGCTTCCAGGTTATATCGCGACTCGTATCGTTTATTATTCTGGCTAACGGACTTTAACATAATTATTTGCAAACCTATGCCTATGATAACACATATGATAACAAACCAATTTGCGTCAATTGTTTGGTTAAAACTTGAAGCTATTTGGTTAAAACTTGAGAATTCGGAGAAATATAATAAATGGAGGAAGTGTGTATAATTTTCTTCAATAAGAAGTGTTAATGCACACGGCGGTAACAAGTACACGATAATAAAGAAAATACTAGCGATATAACAATCTGCTTTACCATATTCTTCAACGTGTGTACATCCCCAAAGTACTCCAAAATAGTAAACCAAAGCACTATGAGGATAATTGCTATTGAAATAAATTCAAAAATATAATCTATGTTATCACGTCATATGGGTTAAAGTTACAAAAATAAATTACACTTTATATGATTACCTATACACACCCACGTTATAAAGATTATTTGATGGTTAGGGATTAATAAACAGATAACATTTTTACAACAAAGCCTAGTCAGTCTCAAAATTTAGGAGTTTTAATTTTGTGTTTATCACTAAATTCGAGAACACAGTAGTAAATTTAGTTAGTAATCAAGTGAAGAGACTGCACATACAACTGGAGGCACAGAAATATATGATTTTTGTAAATTCGTCCTCTTGAGCGCAGCGAAAAGGACTTCGTGCTCCCGAAGCGAAACTCGGGCAATTCGGGCGGGAAATATTTATATAAGGCAAATACTCATTTAACAGATGCCTAAACTATATATTTTTAAAAATCCGTTTGAAATTGGCATATATGTTTTTGTTGATTTTGCATTCCAGAAAATCAGGGGACTTGGATACTCACAGATAAAATTAGCAAATCCAGCTATTTTTAAATAGCATGAGCGTACTTAACAGGTGAACTGCTCAAGTTTATACTGCAGGAATTTTACTTCCTGAAAATTTTAAAAATTCACTACTCCAAGAAGACTATCAGTAAGGATTACAGATGAATTCCATTACATGCCCAAGATGCGGCAGAGAATGCGATAACCTCTTTGACTCCGTTTGCAGGGACTGCTTTTTTGAAGCCTTCAAACTCATCGAACTGCCCCTTGTCCTCCATGTAAGGATATGTTCAAATTGCGGAGCATACTTTCATAGAAGCCGGTGGGAAGATGTTGGTAGTGTCGAAGATGTGATGCTAAAAGCCGTAGAAAATGCCCTATTCATCCACAGTGAAGCCGGGGATGTGGAGGTCTATCTCGAGCCCAGGGAAATTACTCCCTACATATATATGGTGAGGGCAGAGGTCGATGCAGTGGTCAGAGAAGAAACTGTCCATGCAGAAGCTGAGACCGAAGTAAGGATTCAGCGGACAGCCTGCGATATGTGCAGCCGGGAGTCCGGGGGGTATTTTGAAGCAATTATCCAGATAAGGGCAGCAGGCAGGTTACCTACTGAAGAGGAGAGAAGGCGCTGCTCTGCCATTGCCAGGGAAGCCATGGAGAGCATGAAGAAAAAAGGAGACCGCCTCGCGTTTATAAGCGAGTTCCTTGAACAGAAGGAAGGAATCGACCTTTACATGGGTTCCATGAACGCCAGCAGGCAGGTCTGCAGGTTAATCACCTCCGAACTGGGGGGCAGCTTTTCCGAATCCCCTACCCTTGTAGGGGTGAAAGACGGAAAAAACCTGTACAGGATTACTTTTGCCATACGTCTTCCAGAGTTCAGGCCAGGAGATGTGATCAGGTTCAGAGGAAAGGTCATCCAGATCAAGAGTTCAGGAAAAAAAGTCAATGGGATTTCTCTTGAGGATGGTTCCAGATTCATCTCAACTCCTGAGGAATTGAAAGGTGCAGAGAAAGTGGCCGATAGAGGGAATACGGTTCTGACAGTACTGGTTTCAATCGAAGAAAACGCAATTCTGGTACTCGACCCTGAAACCTATGAAACTGTTGCCATAAAGAAACCGGTGTCACTCAATGCTGAAGCAGGAAGCGAAATCCCTGTCCTGAAAACCCCGTATGGAATCTTTGCGCTGGCACATTCCGAAATTCCGCAGGCAAAGTGATAAATCCAGACAGAGGAAATATGCAGAATATCCTTGTAATCGGATTTAATACAAGAAATGTTGTCTGCTCCGCAAGCAGAGCTGGCTATACGGTCTGCTCTATAGATGCTTTCCGTGATCTTGACCTGCAAGAATGCTCATTCGCATCGGCTCTTCTAGAGTGCAGGACTGTAAAGGAACTGCATCAGCTCGATGTTACCCGGATAAAAGCTCAAATGGCTGCATTCGGAGTGGAGTTTGATGCCCTTGTTCCCGGCTCAGGGCTGGAAATGCTTGACCACAATAGTTTTTCCTGCCCTGTGCTTGCCAGCAGTCCGGACGCCATGCAGAAGGCTTCAAACAAGCTGTACCTTTCAAAAAGGCTTGAGGCCCTTGGAATTCCTCACCCATGCTGTTATTCTCCAGAAGAATTAGATGCAATCGAATATCCGGTTATGGTTAAGCCAGCCTCAGGAGGAGGGGGAATTTTTAACCGGGTGGCAGGGAGCAGAAAGGAGCTTTTAGCTGTCCTCGATGAGCTATCCAGGCTGGATCCGGAATCTACGGAAGAGACGATCGTTATACAGGACTTCCTGGAAGGAACACCTTCAAGCGTCTCTTTGCTTTCTACAAAGAATGAAGCTCTTTCGGTGGCTGTGAATGAACAGTTGATAGGAATACCCTGGCTTTCGCGGCTGCCCTTTGCCTATTGCGGAAATATAACTCCTTTCAGGACAGAGCAGGCAGAGCAAATGGAAACTTTTGCTGAAGAGCTGGTGCTCGAATTCAAGCTCATGGGCTCAAATGGAGTGGACTTCCTGGTTTCGGAAAAAGGGCCTGTAGTACTTGAGATAAACCCCAGGTTCCAGGGAAGCCTTGATACTGTCGAGAAGGCGATGAGCATTAACCTTTTTGAGGCCCATGCCGGCTGCTTTAGAGGCGAACTTCCTGAAAAACCCGACGCTAAATGTTTTGCTGCAAGGGGGGTAATGTACTCGGATAGAGAGCTATTTATAGACAGAAAGCTCATGGACTTCATTCTCAGGGAAAAGGGCGCTGACATTCCATTCCAGGGAACTGTTGCAGAGCCTGACGGCCCTCTTACTTCCCTGTTCGCATGCACCTCTACCAGGGAAGAGGCAGTCCTGTCGCTTGAAAGAGGGGCAAATCGGATAAAGACTTTTATTGAAAATCGAGCGAAGAAACAGCAGGAATGCCTGAGCCCTGTTGAAAAGGTATAAAATTCAGGTTGCCGAAAATATAATTTTTCCAGTTATAGAAAGCTTCCGGAAAACGGAATGTAAACTTTAATACTAATATGTGCAATTCAGATAGGGATTTGAGGTGAACACGTTGGTCGATTTAAATGACAAGGTAATTAGAGGATATCTCATGAGCCTTGTAGGGGAAGACGGGCTCAAAATGATAGAAGAAATGCCCGAAGGCGAGGTTACTGATGAGGAAGTTGCAGCAAAGAGCGGGGTTCTGCTGAACACTGTGAGAAGAAATCTCTTCATACTTTATGAAAATAAATTTGCAGTCTGCCGCAGGGAGAGAGATTCAAACAGCGGATGGTTGACATATCTCTGGCACCTTAACTTTTCTGACATAGAGCACCAGCTTATGAAGGAAAAGAAGAGATTGGTCAGAAACCTCAGGACCCGCCTCGACTTTGAAGAAAATAACGTTTTCTATGTATGCCCGCAGAGCTGTGTTCGCCTCCTATTTAACGAAGCAACGGAGACCGAGTTTCTCTGCCCCATGTGCGGAGAAGACCTGGTCTACTACGACAATTCCCGCTTTGTGGAAGTCCTGAAAAAACGCGTGGATGCTCTGAATTCATCAATGTAAAGGGACCTGCCTTGACCACCCGAGCCGAAGCAATAAAGCTGCTTGAAGAAACAGGATGCGCTCCTAATGTGATTGAGCACTGTAAAGAGGTTGCCTCTCTCGCAGTTGAGATTGCAAATAAAGCAAAGGCAGCAGGGCATGACGTAAATCCGGAACTGGTCGAAGTCGGGGCTCTTCTACATGATTTTGGGAGATGTCGAACTCATGATATCACTCATGCGGTAGAAGGATACAGGCTGGCTAAAGCCAGAGGAATAGAGCAAGGGATTTCCGAAATAATAAAAAGACATATAGGAGCAGGAGTCTCAAAAGAAGAAGCCAGAACATTAGGGCTTCCTGAGGATGATTATTTCCCGCGGAGCCTTGAGGAAAAAATAGTTGCCCATGCAGACAACCTTGTTAAGGGAACGGACAGGATCACCATATATGAGAGAACTGCACTCATGCGTAAGAAAGAAGTATCAGAAAAGGTGATTCAGAGGGTAAATAAACTCGCTGAAGAAGTCGAAGGGCTTTTCCGTTAAATTCCGGGTTTCTCGGGGTATCAGGAAATCTGGATATCCTGTAAAGGAAAAATAGAAAAAGTTATTTTGCCAAATTCTCCTTCAAACTTAAATGCAGATGCATTTAGGGAAATAAAGGAGAAAAATTTATATATAGCGATATTAATAATGAGATAATGGATTGCTAAATCCTGCGATTTAAGCTAAAAATGCTCACCTCACTAAAACATTTTTTTTTAGCGACATTTTCTCATTTTTAACTTATTATGAGGGTATGTTTATGGATAATGACAAATATTTTAAGGGCACAACTACCGTAGGGGTAGTTTGTACCGATGGTATCGTGCTCGCAAGCGAACAGAGAGCCACAATGGGGAATTTCATCGCAAGTAAAACTGCAAAGAAAGTTTACCAGATCGATGACCTTGTAGGAATGACTATTGCCGGTTCGGTAGGGGATGCCCAGCAGCTTGTGCGGCTCGTAAATGTAGAATCACAGCTCTACAAGATGCGCAGGAACGAATCCATGACAATGAAAGGAATTGCAACCTTGATGTCAAATTTCTTAAATGCTAACCGCTACTATCCTATGATGGTCCAGCTCCTTATAGGTGGAGTTGACAAGAACGGGCCTGCTGTCTACTCACTGGATGCCCTCGGTGGAAGCATAGAAGAGACAAGGATCTCGGCTACTGGATCCGGTTCTCCCATGGCATATGGGGTGCTTGAAGACCAGTACAAGGAAAATATGACTGTAAAAGAAGGCCTTGACCTCGCTATCCGGGCGGTCCACAATGCAATTAAAAGGGATTCAGCGTCGGGCGAATATATCGATGTAGTGGTAATTACTAAGGAGGCGTTCACAAGGCTGGACCCTGAAGAGGTAAAATCCAGAAGGGCTTTATTAAACTAAATAATTTAAATTGTTGGTTTTTTAATTTAACATTAAACTAACATCTTTTTCAACTTATTATTTTTTTAATATCCACATACTTTTTCATTTTTTGACAAACAGGAAGATTCTTAATGCCTATTGAAGACGTGCTATTAGACCTCAAACATAAAATTGAGAAAAATCTACCCGAAGGAGTTACAATTACCGACGTGGAATTTGAGGGGCCTCAACTTGTGCTATACACTGAAGAACCCCGCAAATTCGCAGACGATGGGAACATCATTCGCACCCTGGCAAAAGAACTCAGGACGCGGATCGCCATGCGCCCGGACCCGAGGGTGCTTGCAACTCCTGAAGACTCTATTTCTATAATCGAAGAAGTTGTTCCAAAAGAATCCGTAATCTCGAGCTACTATTTTGACCCCGATTCCGGAGAAGTAATTATTGAAGCTGAAAAGCCGGGCCTTGTGATAGGAAAGCACGGAGCGACCCTCAGGGAGATCACAAAGCAAATCGGCTGGATTCCGAAGGTTGTTCGGACTCCTCCTATCAAATCCCGTACCGTAAAAAATATCAGGGAATTTATGAGGAACAACCTCAAGGAAAGAAAAGAAATCCTTAAATCCGTGGGGAGGAAAATTCACAAAGAGTGTACTTCAAAAGACCAGTGGGTAAGGGTTACATCGCTTGGGGGATGCAAAGAAGTCGGAAGGAGCTGTTTCCTGCTCTCGACTCCCGAATCCAGAATCCTGATTGATTGCGGAGTCAATGTTGGTTCCGACGAGAACATGACTCCTTATCTTTATGTTCCTGAAGTTTTTCCTCTAAACCAGATTGATGCCGTGATAGTTACTCATGCCCATCTGGATCACCAGGGGCTTGTTCCTCTGCTTTTCAAATATGGGTATGAAGGGCCAGTATACTGCACGCCCCCCACAAGGGACCTGATGGTGCTGCTCCAGCTCGACTATATCGATGTCGCAGCAAAAGAAGGGAAGAAGATTCCCTACGAGTCAGGAATGGTAGCAAAGACCCTCAAACACACGATCCCTCTGGACTATGAGGAAGTCACGGATATTGCCCCTGACATCAAACTGACCTTCCACAACGCGGGCCATATACTGGGATCAGCTATTTCCCATTTCCATATTGGGGACGGGCTTCATAATGTAGTCTTTACGGGAGACTACAAGTATGAGAAAACCAGGCTTTTTGATCCTGCTGTCAATAAGTTCCCTAGAGTTGAAACCGTCATCAGTGAAGCCACTTACGGGAATTCCAACGCTTTCCAGCCTGCACTTAAGGACGCTGAAAGGCACCTTCAGATGGTAGTTAAGAATACTGTGGAAAGGGGAGGAATTGCCCTTATTCCGGCTTTTGCAGTTGGCCGAAGCCAGGAAGTTATGATAGTTCTTGAAGAATCCATAAGAAAAGGGCTGATTCCTGAAGTTCCGGTCTACCTTGACGGAATGATCTGGGAAGCGACAGCAATCCACGCTACACATCCCGAGTACCTGAATAACGACCTGAGGAAGTTAATCTTTCAGAAAGGCCAGAATCCCTTCCTGTCCGAGTGTTTCAAACCCGTTGATTCTCACGAAACACGCCAGAAGATCATACAGAACCCTCATCCCTGTGTAATTCTTTCTACCTCGGGCATGATGAACGGAGGGCCGGTTATGGATTACTTCAAAGCCTTTGCCGATGATCCGCGCAACACCCTTGTGTTTGTAGGATATCAGGCCGATGGGACCGTCGGGCGCAGGATCCAGAAAGGATGGAAAGAAATTCCGATGACAGGAAAGAATGGGAGTACCGATATCCTGAAAATGAATATTGAAGTTCAGGTGGTTGACGGTTTCTCAGGCCACTCAGACAGGAGGCAGCTTATGGATTACATCAAGAGAATGCAGCCCCGCCCAGAAAGAGTGTTTACCGAACATGGAGACGAGAAGGCCTGTGTTGACCTGGCAAGTTCGATTTATAAAAAGCTGAAGATTGAGACCCGCGCTCTCACAAACCTGGAAACCATAAGGTTACTGTGACCCTCAGGGGCCACAAATCTCTTTTTAGAAGAAAAGAATAAATTTTTTTATATCCCGAACCTGAGGGCAGGCTCAAGACTTAGAAGATGTTCCATTAATTTTTTGTGATCGCCTACCACAAGATCTGCCCTGTCGAGCTGCCAGGGCTCCACATATGTGGGGACCCCTATGCAGTAAATTTCGGCTTTTTTTGCAGCTTCTACGCCCAGTATGGCGTTTTCAATGATCACACATTCTTCCCGCCGGACCTTTAGAAGTTCAACGGCTTTCAAAAAGGGGTCAGGATGAGGCTTTGAGTTCGTAATATCGTCTCCTGTGACCACAGTATCGAATATTCCGGGGAAAAGCTGGTCCACGATGCCGTGAACAATAAAACGGTCCGAACCTGATACTACCGAGAGCAGGAAGCGCGTTTTAAGCACTTCAAGGCACTCCTTCATTCCATCGAAAGCCTTTAGCTCAAAAATTCTTTTGAACTCCTGCCTGTAGATTGAGGTGATAGTTTCAAAATCATATGCTTCTGGCTCTCCCCTGGCTTTTCGGATGAGCAGAGGAAGGCCGGTCCTGGGATTTGAACCTTCGATTGCATAAATGTCCCTGTCCTGGATTTCCATACCCATATCAAGAAAAGCTTTTTTCCAGGCTGCTGCATGGAAGGGCATAGAGTCCACAAGAATGCCGTCCATATCGAAAATTAGTGCCTTTAACACGTTTCTGACTCCAAGATTAAGAACTGAATAATTTTGGATTAAAGTTGCTAGAATAAGGTAAAAGAGGCTTTAAAGCTTAAACCTTTCCCGAAAAGCCCCGAACAGGATATGGTTTTAACACATTTTTTCGTAACAAATGCACAAATCTCCATGCCGAAAACTGAAAGAATTAATTTCAAAATTTCTGACCAAATAAAATTGAGGAGAGAGTGGAGAAACTATTGTCCGCGAATCATAAATGTGTAAATATTTAGATCGAGTTATAATTTATTTACTCAAAAAGTTAAGCAAGAGCCCCGAAATTTTTGAATAATACCGAAACAGTTTTTAAGAGGAGAATTCTACTTAAAAGTAATAATATAAACAGTCTCATTAAATTGTAAGAATTCCGACCCGAAAGTTTTAACAAAAACGGATTACAGGAATGACGCTGTTAACACTTGAAGTCGGGCATGGCATCAAAAGAATAGAGAAAATGAGATAGAAAAATTGCCCTGACTTACATAATCAGGAGAACTTTCCTGAGAAAATAATACATTCAATAAAATGTTAGGTTACTATATATAAACGTTTTGATAGTCCCTCACCCTTCATCTTTAAGAATTAAGTGATAAAGTAAATAAAAGAGTGAATATATGAGATTTATGGGCGACATATTTAAACTTAATATACAACTTGAGAATTTTGCTTAAATATGTCCGAAATATTTAAGTCCCGTAGAGTGTCAACTTATTAAAGATGTCGGATAAAAATTTTTAGTGAGTTTTGAAAGTTACCTCATAACTCCACTCAAAAGTATTGACAGACAGGTGACCCCCGATGTTAAGGGTGGGGAGTCAAACATAACTATTAGACACAAATCCAGTTGAGGGGATGAATTGCAATCAATAGTACAGGAAGCAATGAAATTCAGCGAAAAAGAGAAGGAATATCGGAAGAATTCCTCCTCTGATGAAGACTTCGAAGAATTCGGGCAGCCAAGAATCATGATTGTAGGATGCGGGGGCGCAGGGAATAACACTGTAAACCGGCTCTATAATATAGGGATCGAAGGTGCGGAAACGGTTTGTATCAATACCGATAAGCAGCACCTTGACAATGTGAGGGCTGACAAGAAGATCCTCGTGGGAAAAACTCTCACACGGGGACTGGGAGCAGGCGGTTACCCCGAGACGGGAAAGAAAGCTGCGGAACTTGCAAGGGGCACCCTTGAAGAAGTGTTAAAAGACGTTGACCTGGTTTTCATCACCGCAGGCCTCGGTGGAGGTACCGGAACGGGCGTTGCCCCTGTAGTTGCCGAAGTGGCAAAGGAACAGGGAGCTATCGTTGTAGGAATGGTCTCCAGCCCCTTCAGGGTCGAAAGGGCCCGCATCTTCAAAGCTGAAGAAGGACTTGAAGACCTGCGCCGGGCAGCAGATACCGTAATTGTCCTGGACAATAACAGGCTGCTTAACTATGTGCCAAACCTTCCTATTGACCAGGCCTTTTCCGTAATGGACCAGCTGATTGCCGAAACCGTAAAAGGAATTACAGAGACAATTACAGTGCCTTCTCTGATAAACCTTGACTATGCCGACATCAGGACCATCATGAGCTGTGGCGGAGTTGCGGTCATGCTCGTAGGCGAGTCGAAAAGCCAGGACAAGAGCACTGAAGTAGTGCGGACTGCCCTGAACCACCCCCTGCTTGATGTCGATTACAAGGGTGCAACCGGAAGCCTTGTCCATGTAACCGGCGGGCCTGACCTGAGCTTGAAAGAAGCCGAAGAGATCGCCTCCATGCTTACCTACGAACTTTCCCCAAATGCAAATGTCATCTGGGGCGCACGGATCAGGGATGATTATGAAGGCAAGGTCAGGGTAATGGCAATCATGACAGGTGTGCAGTCTGCCCAGATCCTGGGCCCTCAGGCGGGAGCTGGAATCCTGGAGTCCAGAGCCGAAGCTGATGCCCTCCAGGAAAGAAGGTTCGGAAAAATGACACCTGCAGGTCGATTAAGAGATACGTCAGGACCTCTTAGAAAGAAGCATGAAGAGTCAATTATTGACTTTATAAATTAAATCAGGCTCAGAAAAAAGCCCGTACCCTCAAAGCTGAAAAGTTCGGGCTTTTCATCACCTGATAATTTTTTTAACCGACGTGTTTCAAACAGATACTCTTTTTTATTAGCGCTTCTATCTAAAAAACATGAAAATTTTGGTTGCAACAGGGCGGCTTGCGGAAAATACCGTCAGGAAAGCAATTGGAGAAAAAGCCGACATCCTCGTAGCAGATATTGACATTGCCGCCTTTATCACCCCTAAAAAGCTTATCAAAATATTTCAAGAAGCAGGTTTTTCGAAAGATTACGATCTTATCCTTCTTCCAGGGCTTGTAACAGGAGATTTTTCAAAAGCTTCTGAAGAATTGAGATGTAAAATCCGGCTTGGGCCAAAGCATGCTTATGACCTTGGTTTTGTACTCCCATTTGCTGAAAAAATAGAGTTTTCCGAAAAAGTCCCGGCCTGTGAACTACTCGCTGATGTTCGAAAGGAGCTGGCTTATGAACTCATAAGGAAAACCGAAGAAGAAGCCCCCTCGCCCCTTACACTCAGAAGCGTAAAAATCGGAGGAAAGGCTCGCATGAAGGTTATGGGGGAAATCGTAGGGGCCATGGAAATGGATACCGGGACGCTTCAACTAAGAATCGAAGCTTTTATCGCCCGTGGAGCAGATATTATCGATCTAGGGGCTACCCTTAATACCCGGCCGGAGCAGGTTCGAAGAGCCGTATCTTTTGCAAAAGCCGTTACAGAAGCCCCGATAAGTATAGACACTCTTGACCCCGAACTGATAAATGAAGGAATCGAAGCAGGAGCAGACATTGTCCTGAGTCTGAACAATACGAATATTGAAACTGCAGGCCCGATTGTTGCCAGGGCAGGGATTGCAGCCGTCGTAATACCGGATGAGGAAAAAAGTCTGGAAAGCCTTGTCAGAAACATCGAAGCTGCCCGCAGGCTTGGAATTGAGAAAATTATAGCCGACCCTGTTCTTGACCCTGTAGGCCACAATATAACCGAATCCATTGTACGCTATCACGAGTTTCACAGGATGTACCCTGAGATTCCGGTATTTTACGGAGCTGGCAACGTTACGGAACTTATGGATGTTGATACCATAGGAGTCAATGCCACACTCTGCGGAATAGGAGCAGAAGCTGGAGCGAGCATCCTTTTTACCCCCGAGTTCAGTGACAAGGCACAGGGCTCCATCCGGGAACTGAAAAGGGCTTCCGAGATGATGCAGCTCTCCAGCATAAGGGAAAGCTCTCCAAAAGACCTTGGGCTTGACCTGCTTTGTATTAAGGAAAAACGCAGGCGGCCTGATTTACCTCTTCCGCAGAATGCAATTCAAGCCAGATCCTCGAAAAGCTGGCGTGTAGACCCTGCAGGCCCGATCCGCATCCGGATAGTCCCGGACAGCATAAGCGGAAATGGCGGATCGATTGTAGCCGAACACGAAAAAGCTTCAGTAGTGGGAAAAAATGCCAGGGAAGTTATGGACACACTGCTTGAACTGAAAATAGTCTCCCGCCTGGACCATGCTGCATACCTGGGAAGAGAACTGGAAAAAGCCGAACTTGCCCTGCACTTTAACAGAAGTTATGCCCAGGACGATGTGTTCTGAGCACAAGAAAGGCAGACAAAATAGAGACGTGAAAGAATGAGACTCGAAAATGAAGATAAGCAGGCCATTTTTGAGATAGTGGCAGCCCGCTATTTCACAACACAGAGCTGGAAATGGGTAAACCTCAGGAAGGATGTTAACAGAATCCAAAAAGCTTACGATGAACTGAGTGAGCAGTATGCATCCTACTCCTATGTGAGCAGGGATTGGTATGTGGAAAATATGGGATCCAAGAACATTCACATGTGCAATACCTGGGATGAACTTAAAAATCTGGTTGCATTCCTGAATACTCACGGAAGTGTCTTTAATTTCCTTGTCAACACGGGAAACCGAAAATCTTTCTGCATTGTAAGCGACTCAAGAGATTTGAACGAAGTGCAGGCAAATGCAATCAAAGAAGTTCAGAAACTCGGGTACAATACATTTGTGTTCCTGGCCACAGTTCCGGACGAGATCGAGTTCCAGTTATTGCAGGTAAGGGGAGTCAATTGATCTCCCCTTACCTGTTTCAGCTTTCACCTGTCGATCTTCTGCTTTGACCGGGAAAGCACAGAAAATATGGTTAATTGCCCAATCTCCTTACCAATCTCAGACGAAAAGGTGAACCACCACCCGAATTGTGCCTCGGGATCACAGGAAATCGTAGATTTTCTGGGAGTTGCGATGTAATCGCAACAGTACGCTGTCTTTCTCGGCAGAGTTGCGGCTCTGCAGTGCGCGGTCCTCCTCGGCAGAGTTGCGGCTCTGCAGTGCGCGGTCCTTCTCGGCAGAGTTGCGGCTCTGCAGTGCGCGGTCCTTCTCGCTGAGCTCGAGAGGACTAATTGAAAGGACTAATTTACGAGGTTACGGTTTTTCAGTGATTTCCGTGGTGGTTATAGAGTGTTGAGTAAATCAATGTAGAAATTTACGTCCGAAACTATGGATTTTTGCCGATTTAATTATCCCATTTTTCCTGTTTTTACCCATGAGTCGGATCTGAGCACCTGGTGTTGAACCGCAAAAAAACGAAAAGTTTTTAAAATACGATCTTCAAATAGGAAAGCGTATTCCTTTTAGATGTAAAATAAATTAAATACCCATAGCATGTGAACAACTATAGTAAATAATTTATTGCATCTATGAACAGGAGGCTTACTTAAAGGACTGCAGTGCCTGCCGCAGAAATCAAACAATTGTCATGGAAAAAATTCGGAAACCGGACACCACTGTGAAAAAAATAAGAAAAGTAGGAAAAGATGGATATCAGACTATAAACAAGGGTGCAAACACGACCGCCACAATGCTCATGAGCTTTATGAGAATGTTGATTGCCGGACCTGCTGTATCCTTGAAAGGATCTCCCACAGTATCGCCTGTGACACCTGCCTTATGAGCATCTGAACCCTTCCCACCGAAAGTTCCGGTTTCAATAAACTTTTTCGCGTTGTCCCACGCGCCGCCTGCGTTAGACATTGTAATTGCAAGCATGAAACCTGAAACCACAGAACCTGCGAGGAGTCCGCCAAGTGCACCGGGACCGAGTATGAGTCCGACTATAAGAGGTGAAATAACTGCGAGTACACCGGGTGCGATCATCTCTTTCAGAGCGGAGTGCGTCGAGATTGCAATACATTTGTCGTAATCAGGATCAGCTTTGCCCTCCATTAGACCTGCGATCTCTTTAAACTGTCTCCTCACCTCAACCACAACTTCACCTGCTGCATTTCCGACAGCCAGAATTGTCATTGACGAGAAAAGGAAAGGGAGCATTGCACCAAGGGTAAGCCCGATGAATACGTTCGGGTTCATAACATCGATAACAGTGAGATTTACTGCAATACCATATGAAGAGAAGAGAGCAAGTGCAGTTAGAGCTGCGGAGCCGATCGCAAAACCTTTGCCCATAGCTGCAGTCGTATTTCCTACTGCGTCAAGAGTATCGGTTATCTGGCGAACTTCTTTCTTCTGGTGGGACATCTCCGCAATGCCTCCTGCATTGTCAGCTACAGGACCGTATGCATCTACCGACAGTGAGATCCCAAGCGTTGCAAGCATTCCCACGGCTGCAATAGCTATACCGTAGAGGCCTGAAAGCTGGTACGAAATATAGATCGTAGCGCTGATGATGATAACAGGCCAGAAAGTTGATTCCATTCCCTTTGCAAAACCTGTGATAATATTGGTAGCTGAACCGGTTACACAGGAATCTGCAACCATGCGAGTCGGCTTTTTATCATATGATGTGTAGTACTCTGTGATCTGTCCGATAAGGAAACCGGAGATAAGCCCTGCAACAGTTGCAAAGAAAACCTTCAATCCGTATGCTCCGAGAAGCTGAGATGTAACGATGTATGAGGCAACGACTGTAAGAAAGATTGCAGCAATCAACCCCATATTAAATGCCATATGGATTGCGGAAGACTCGGTCTTGTTTGTACGGACAAAAAATGTACCGACAACGGATGCAAGAATTCCAACAGCCGAAATTAGCAGTGGAACCATAATAACGTTCATAACCGAAACTCCGGGAAAAGTTGTTGCTGATGTTGATGCTGCAAGAAGCATTGTTGCAACGATCGAACCGACATATGATTCGTAGAGATCGGCCCCCATGCCTGCAATGTCTCCGACGTTATCTCCGACATTGTCGGCAATTACAGCAGGATTTCTCGGGTCGTCTTCCGGGATTCCGGCTTCGATCTTGCCCACGAGGTCAGCACCGACATCAGCAGCTTTGGTAAATATTCCGCCACCGACGCGGGCAAAGAGAGCAATAGACGAAGCCCCGAGTGAAAAGCCTGCAACGATATTCATAACTGTAGTTAAATCAAGGTTTGTAAAAGTATTTGCAATAAATATAAACGAGGCAGACAACCCAAGCAAACCGAGACCTACAACGCTCATCCCCGTGACAGTGCCTGATGCAAATGAAACTCTAAAAGCAGGACCAATGCCTCTTGTGGCAGCATTTGTTGTCCTGCCATTCGCAATGGTAGCTGTAAGCATACCTGCATACCCGGCTGTTGCGGATAGCACTGCGCCAAAAACAAAACATAATGCTGTGAGAGATCCATTTGGAAGAATTAATGCAATTATAACTGCAAATAAAACGACGAAGATAGCGATTGCACGGTATTGCCTGTTGAGGTAAACCATGGCTCCGTGGCGAATTAAAGCAGTAATTTTTTTAATGGCATCATTTCCTTCGCCTTCTTTTTGGACATTTTTATAGGACATACCTGCAAAAATCAGACCAATAAAGGCACATATTGGTGCAAGGTAGATTAAGACATTCATAAATATAACCATCCTCTGGAAGAAAATATGAAAAATATTTTTGGGTGTTCAATACTCCGAAGTGCTCCTTGTGAAAATAATTGAGTGAGCCTTTATATAACTGACATCCAATTACTAATTGGAAATTTACAGTAACTGCCCTTTCAGCTGGTGATGATACATAATTTTTCAATATCAGTATACACATAGTTAAAATTATGTTATATAAATCTACTTGATAAATAATTATCCATTTAATTACATAAATTAATTTAGATTCATCCTTTTTTTTGCCCCGGTGTGCTCTTTAAACAACTCTAATTATGAATTCAGGGCAAAAAGCCCTGTTTTTATGGTCAGGTAGTGGAATACCGTAACTTTTTACCTTATCAATTGAACACACAGATGCCTGAAAATTATAAACATAATTGGTTTTTCGGTCATTAATTTATTGATTTCTTTAATAGTCGATAGAAACTTGGCTGATAAAAGCAGAACGATACCTACAAAAACTTAGACTTTTAAGATTAAATCTCAAGCAAGTCCTGTTAGGTCTCAGTTCTTCGTTTTTATACTGCATATGCGTTGGCCTGTAAACCGCTACTTTGTTTATGATATGCAGATGGAAAAACATGTAATATTATTGGAAAGAAAGGGATTACCATAAGATTGGCTGGAGAATGGTAAAAAATTTATAGAACTTAGACGCACTTGAGGGAAAAAACAAGTACATAGACGGAATCACTAGTATCTTGTTTCGTAAATTTCATGTTTCATGTTATTGATTTCTTAATTCAACTGCATAAATCATAGTTTAAACAAAAATCATTATTTACGTTTCGGTGAAAGTGAAATTTTAATAATTTGTAATAATACTTTAGAATAAAATTAAAGTTATTCCGTTCTTAAACCGGAAGGATGGAACAATATCGCTTTCAATTATTTTTAAAAATATTATGAGAGAAGTGATCGGCTAAATGGAGATTATAATTAAAAATAGAATGGGCAAGGCAATGGTCGAAGGCCTGCTTAGCCTGGCTATGCTGTTGCTAACACCGGCAATAGCAGCTGCCAGTGAAGCAAATCTTAAGATTCCGAATTTGAGTCAGGGGCAAAATAATTTACTGCTCTACGGCATCATGGTCTGTATATTAGGTATGCTATTCGGCTTTTACCAGTTCATAAAGGTAAAAAAAATCAGGGCCCATCAGTCTATGCTGGATGTGGCCGACACAATTTACGAGACCTGCAAAACCTATCTTATCCAGCAGGGTAAATTACTGTGCATATTATTTGCTTTTATCGGCACCTGCATAGCCTTTTATTTTGGTTTCCTGCAAAAAACACCTCTTAGCGGAGTACTGCTTATCCTTGCCTGGACTGTAATAGGAATCATGGGTTCCTACGTTGTCGCCTGGTACGGCATTCGAATGAACACCCTGGCCAACAGCAGAACAGCATTCGCTTCCCTGGAAACAAAACCCCTGAAACTGTTAAACATTGCTCTCGATGCAGGAATGAGCATAGGAGTGCTTCTGGTCTGCGTTGAGCTAATAATGATGTTAATCATATTGCTGTTTGTTCCCAGGGAGTTGGCCGGGGCAAGCTTCATAGGCTTTGCGGTAGGAGAATCCCTGGGAGCCAGTGCCTTACGTATCGCCGGCGGGATATTCACCAAGATAGCCGATATTGGTTCCGACCTGATGAAAATAGCCTTTGGGATAAAAGAAGACGACCCGCGTAATCCCGGAGTTATTGCCGACTGCACGGGAGATAATGCAGGTGACAGCGTAGGACCAACTGCAGATGGATTCGAGACCTATGGTGTAACCGGCGTGGCCCTGGTTTCCTTCATCGTTCTGGCTGTGCAGCCTGCACTGACAGGAATCCTGCTTACCTGGATCTTTGTCATGCGCGTACTTATGATAATTACCTCAGTAGGTTCTTTCTACATCAACAAAGCTTTAAGCCAGGCAAGATTCGGCAGCAAAGAAGATTTCGATTTTGAACAGCCCCTGACCAGCCTGGTATGGATTACTTCCATTCTTTCCATCATGGTAACCTTTGCTGTAAGCTATTTCCTGTTAGGCCCGAGCTCCGGAGTGCCTGTCCAATTGCAGAAGCTCTGGCTTGTGCTGTCAGTAATAATAAGCTGTGGTACCCTTGGAGCTGCTTTAATTCCCGAATTCACCAAAATATTTACCAGCCCTAACTCGCTGCACGTAGCCGAAGTTGTCAAAGCTTCCCGGGAAGGAGGTCCTTCTCTGAACATTCTGTCAGGACTGGTTGCAGGGAACTTCAGCGCATTCTGGATCGGGATGGTGTTCTTTGCACTGATGTTCGTTGCTTATTACGCCAGTGGATATGGTTTGAGCGGGATAATGATCTACCCTTCCATCTTTGCATTCGGGCTTGTGGCATTTGGAATGCTGGGCATGGGCCCGGTTACCATAGCAGTTGACAGCTATGGACCGGTAACAGATAATGCGCAGTCCATTTACGAGCTGTCACTTATAGAAACCATTCCCAACATAGAGAAACAGATCCAGAAAGAGTTCGGCTTCAAACCGGATTTTGTGAAAGCCAAACACTACCTGGAAGCCAACGATGGAGCAGGAAATACCTTTAAGGCCACAGCCAAACCAGTCCTGATAGGTACAGCTGTGGTTGGTGCCACAACCATGATCTTCTCGCTGATCCTGGTTATTAAGAACGTCCTGGGAGTGCAACCGGAAGAAATTCTAACCCTGCTCAATCCATATACCATCTTAGGATTATTAGCCGGTGGTTCTGTAATCTACTGGTTTACCGGGGCATCAATACAGGCCGTAACCACTGGAGCCTACAGGGCGGTTGAATATATCAAGGAGAACATCCAACTCGATGAAAATGCAAATCAGAAGGCATCCACCGAACAGTCAAAAGAAGTGGTAAAGATCTGCACCCAGTATGCACAACAGGGTATGTTCAACATATTTGTCGCCATATTCTCCTTTACCCTGGCATTTTCCTTCCTCTCCGCTCCTGTAAATGGAAACCAATCCGTGGCGCTTTTTGTCTCTTATCTAATCTCCATCGCGGTATTCGGATTATTTCAGGCTGTCTTCATGGCCAATGCCGGTGGATGCTGGGATAATGCCAAAAAAGTCGTGGAAGTAGACCTGCAGGAAAAAGGCACAGCTTTACACGAAGCAACAATAGTGGGCGATACAGTGGGCGATCCTTATAAAGATACCTCATCAGTGGCCTTGAATCCGATCATCAAGTTCACCACCCTGTTTGGTTTATTAGCCATGGAAATCGCTATCTCCGAGTCATTCAGAAACGTGGCTCCCTATGTAGGCGGCATATTCCTTTTGATTGCATTATTCTTTGTGTGGCGTTCATTCTACGGAATGAGAATCCCAACAAAAGAGTAATGGAAAAATCAGCTAATGATTAACAAGAATATGAAATCAAGCCTTACAACAGCAAATGTTGTGAGGCCTTTTTTTACTTAAAGGTCCCCCAATAATGGTCTGAGTCATTGAGGTCTCCGTAAACTTTTTGGACATGGAACAAGAGCAGTAGCGACAGCGTATTAAACTGATCAAAATTAAAAATAATTTTTTTCTAATTATGACCTTCCCCTTCATCGAGAATGAAGGTAAAAGAACAGATAAAGATAAAAAAACAGAATGAAGGTAAAAGAAATAGAATATTAATGTATTGGTCATCGGTTAGGAACTCAAAGCTCAAGCATACAAAATGTACTTGCACAGCTGGTGACATAATATTGAGAATATAAACAATTGAAGAAAAACAAAATCGAAAATGAAAAGATAGAGGTTTATCTATGAATGGAGTTAAAAGAGTGTGCAAAACAGTTGGAAAAATAGCTTTTAGTGTTGTTGTGGGCGTCGGTTTAATTGGTTTTGTTAAAGGCTTATTTGTAGGCTATTTAATTTGTCATTACAAAGATAAGTGTAGCTTGCATAACATAAAATGTACTGATAACACAGACGAAGAGCAAAAACAGTAGATATGTTTTTATGCTGCATTAAAAGAGTGTATCTTCTGCCAACGTTTACGACATTTATTCATAGCTTATGATACCGGAATTGCTATTACGACTCTGTGTGTTGAATAAAAAGGAGTAGGAACAAAATGATGGAACTTATGAAGGGTTTGCCTGACAATGTTATTGGCATTGTTGGTAGTGGAAATATAACAGCAGAAGACTACGATACTGTATTAATTCCTTCAATTAATGAGAAGCTTAAAAATTACAAGAAAATTCGCATGCTTTATCAGTTGAACAAGGACTACACACATTATGAACTAGGAGCTTTCCTAGAGGATGCGAAAGTCACGTGGCATACATTCTCATTCGAGAAAGTTGCGGTTGTTTCTGATGTTCACTGGATAAGGGATGGCGTTAATTTATACAAGCTCTTTATGCCAATGCCTATAAAAGTATTCAGTAATAATGAAATTGAAAAAGCAAAAGAATGGATCAGTGAGTTAACTTAAATTTGGTATACTTATAAAAGCAACATGGTATAACTCTTCATGCTCTGTTGCCAGATGAAATGTCTTATGCCTGCGTAAAGAGGGGTTAAAGAACTCTTCATGTGGATTCGGTTAAGGTGCAAAACACCAAAAAGTGTTATTTTTTATGTAATATATCTAAGAATTATGTTGGAAAATGGCTATACGTGGTATTCAAAGTTGTGCATAAAATTCGTTAACCGATGACCAATGAATAGAACTTAAATTCTAAAGAAGCAGTGAACTAAGAGGCTAAAAAAGTAAGAAAAAGAATTAGATTGTTAGGAATTAGATTGTAAGTAGAAGATTGTGAGCGGGTTGGGGAGTGGGGGGTCATATGGGGAGTGGGGGGTATGGTATGTGAAAAAAGTTTCCCGCTCACATCTTACAATTACCCTTATTCAAATTAATTATATAAATAGCTATGCATTCTATCCGATTTATTATAATAAAGTCGTTATATTGCAGTAGCAGCCCGATATAATTTTATGAATACGCATATTATACAACTGTACCATGGATAAAAATCCTGCAAATTGCTAAAGAAGCCTGTAAGGATTTACCCCGGGAATTTTAAGCTCTGGCAAGCGGATTCCAGGAAACTGCTGAAATAAGAAACTATATACTTAATTACGGGTTTTTAGTGCTATGAACCCTGACAGGCTTTTAATTTACGGAGCAGCTTTTACAATTATGGGGCTCTCTAATGCTGTTATCCCTATCCTTCCGGAGCTTGCGGACCTGAACCCCAGCTCCGTCGGAGGGCTTGCTTCAAGCCTGCTCTTTTCCGCCTACTTCCTCGGAGCCCTGGGAACAATGCTTCCCTTCGGGATTCTGGCTGACAGGTTCGGAAATATAAGGTTCATAGAGCTTGGCATTGTTCTGACAGCCATTTCAGGGTTGATCATCATCCTCTCCGAAAACCTCTGGATTCTTATGATTTCAAGGTTTATAGAAGGTTCTGCCTGTGGAGCTTTTTTCCCGGCTGCTTTTGCGATATTATCAAAGTGCACGGATCCAGGGCGCTACATAGGAGAATTTACTTTTCTTTTCAACGCCGGATTGGCAGCAGGAGCCCTGCTCTCAGGGTTGCTGGCGGATGCCTACCTTAAAGGGGCAATCCTTATTTTTACAGCTATGGCTTTCCTTTTGGCCATATACCTTCTTCCCGGACACAAAGGACTGATTCACCCGCAGAGCACAGGGAAGCCAGGTGCATTGCCAGGTTCCCCCGGAAACCTTTTTAGGAATTATTACAGAGAAATTACGGGACTCCTGAGTTATAGCAACTCAGGGATCTGGCTCAGTTCCTTCCTGCTCAACGGAACCATCGGAGTGCTTGTAGCCTACTATCCTGACTACAGCCTGGGCACTCTAACGAAAGTCCAGCTTGGGAGCTCTATTGCCAGCCTCTATGTCTGTGCAATGATTACCTCCCTCCTTGCAGGGCATTTCAAAGTAAAGGAGAAAACATTAATTCGAACCGGAATAGTATTTTCCATCCTGGGAGCCCTTTTTGCAATAAAATACCCTTTACTGGGATTCTCAAGCCTTGGTGGGGGGTCCGGGATTGCAACCGTGGGCTTTGCCCTGGCTGTTACCAGAATGAATGCGGATAGGGGCCTTGTAATGGGGCTTTTTAACACAACTATCTATGCAGGGCTTTCTCTCGCCCCGATTGCGGCAGGGCTTTTTACAGGCTTTCTGAGTTTCGAAAAATTGTTTATAGCAAACGGCTGTATCCTGGCAGGAGCCCTTATATTGAAAGAATGAAAAATAGCCACCAGATAAGCTTTTAGTCAGGTATTATATCAATAATTTCCCTGCAGCTGGACAGCGTAAGATACTTATCTCACGGAATTTCTTGATATTCAGAATAATTTTCAGAAACCAGGGAAGTAAGCATCGAGTACAGAATCGTAGTGATGTTACATTCACTTTATCACTAGATTTTGGAACTGAGTCATTATAAGGCCAAACAAATAAAATCGAAAAGCCTATGAACTTCAAAAAACTCACACTCTATTCTTCAGTTTTTGCTATCCAGGGACTCTCCAATGCAGTAATTCCCGTTCTTCCAGAACTTGCAGGAGGAAGCAGCGGAGATTCTACTGTATCAAACCTTCTCTTTTCCGGATATTTTATGGGAGCCTTTCTTTCTCTTGTGCCCCTTGGAATCCTGGCAGACAGGATAGGGAACCTGAAGGTAGTAGGATTTGGAGTGCTGCTGACCGCCTTTTCGGGCTTTCTTATTTCTTCTTCTGACAGCCTGTGGATTCTTGGAATTTCCAGGTTCTTAGAAGGCGTAGGCTGCGGGGCTTTTTTTCCTGCAGCTTTCTCCATGCTTGCAGAATGGGAAGACAGCCAGCGCAGCCTTGGGGAATTTAACTTTCTGCTAAACGCCGGGCTGGCGGCGGGCGTTTTGTTCTCAGGAGTACTTGCCGGACTGGGAATTAAAACCGCAATAGTCATCTTCACCCTTCTGGCAGGCCTTTCCTGTATATTTCTTCTGTCGGGAACAAAAGAACTGCTTTCTTCGGAGAGAAAAAAGGAAAGATTTGCTCTTTCAAATAGTGAAAATTCTGTAAAAAATGCGCTGGATACCTCTTTGCTTTCCGAACTCAAAAGTCACCTGAGAAAAGCCAGGAAAACCATGTATAAAAGTAGTTTCGGGAAGATATGGGGAATCTCGGCTATCCTCTATGGGACCACAGGCCTGTTAACTGCAAACTATCCAGACTACAGCGCTGGCTTTCTGACAAAGCCTGAACTTGGGCTGGCAATCTCAGCTTCTTATCTGGCTGCAATGCTGAGTTCCCTGATCGCAGGCAGGGCAGACATCAATTCTAAAAACATAGTAAGAGCAGGAATAATCCTTGCAGCAGCAGGTATCTTCCTCTCCGTAAAGATGCCCCTACTGGCTTTCTTCCTTATCGGGGCAGGAGGGGGGGCTGCGGTCGTAGGGATGATTACGGCCGTTTCCAGAATCAGCTCCAGCGGCTTTGCAATGGGGCTTTTTAATACCGGAATTTATGCAGGTCTCGGGCTGGGCCCGGTTTTTGGGAGTTTATTTCTCAAACCCTTCGGTTATGAGACCGTATTTTTCGGAAGTGCACTGGTGCTTCTTGTAATGTTCTTTGTAAAGCTTGAGTAAAAATGGCTTGAGTAAAAATATAGCAGAAAAATTCTGTTTCAGGAACCCTCAAAGTCCCACATAAGCTTTAAAAGGCACAAAACCCCTATGCTATAAATAAACATAACATTTCGAAATCTGGTGATTAATTGAAAATAAAATCAAGAGTTCAGCTGAGGAAAAATGCCAAGAACAAGATGTTGAAAGACATCGTATCCACCTTCGGCGAAGAGATGGCAGAGCTGGAAAACAAAACCCTGGAAAAAATTACCCTGGAGGAATATTCCCTCATCCTTGTGGACGGCAAGCCTCTACTTTTTGAAGTAGAAGGGCATCTTTTTCCTACGGTCCGCGGAGCTCTTGAGATGGGACTTCAAAAGCGTGTTGTAGCTGTCGATAAAGGAGCTATCCGTTTTGTTTCAAACGGGGCGGATATAATGGCTCCTGGGGTCGTGGAGGCTGACCCCGAAATAAAAGAAGGAGACCTCGTAATCATCGTGGAAGAGACCCATCGGAAACCTCTTGCAATCGGAAAAGCCCTTATGGAAGGTCCACAGATGGTCGAAGCCAATTCAGGTAAAGCTATAAAGTCAATAACCTATGTAGGAGATAAACTCTGGAACATGGAACTCTAAAAGTTCCCTAAAAACAGGACATATTTTCATTAAACGAACCCTGCGGGCAGGGAACGAGAACTTCCTGAAACAGAAAGAAAAATCAGGATCAGCTCTATAACAACAAAATTAATTAATATAGATTTCAATATAGGTCAGTACTATTTAAATTTAAAAAAATAAAACAGGTGCGCATATATGGCAAAATTCATAGACAAACTCCTTGGCGGCAATGTAAAAAGTTCAACCAGTCCCGATGATTATACTGAAATTGACCTCAGCAAATATGAGGAAGTTCTCGAGGATGAACCTGCAGAAACTTATGTAAAGATTGCAGAAGTCTCAAATATCAACCAGATATCCCAACTCAAACAGGAGATTTACAACGGAAATATTCTGATGGTAGACATTTCAAACATCAAGGGCGATGACCTATTGAGGGACAGGGTTTTAAAAGAGCTGAAAGATGTTATTGTTGACGTCCACGGGGATATCGCGGGTGTCAAAGGAAATACTGTAATTGTAACACCTACAGGCATTAAAATCGACAGATCAAAAATCATTGGTGGAAAATATTGAATCAGAGTTATTTTAAGCAGGAAAGTTTTGAGACAAAAATCCCCTGTCCGTTATGTCACAATGAATTGATAATGAACTGGCAGAGAGATAATATCCCCTATTTTGGGGAGATCATGTACATTAGTGCAAAATGCCAGTGCAGTTTCCGTTTTGCAGATACTATGATCCTCTCCAGCAAGGAGCCCATGCGCTATGAGCTGTCAGTTGAAACCCTGGAAGACCTGAATGCAAGAGTCATCCGTTCAACCTCAGGAACAATCCGCATCCCTGAAATAGGGGTCACTATCGAGCCTGGCACGGTTTCGGAATCGTACATAACGAATATCGAAGGCGTGCTGCAGCGGGTCCAAAGTGTTCTTATGACAGCAAGTAAGTGGGTACAGGAGGAAGAAGAGAAATTCGCCCTCAGCCAGGAACTCCTGTGTATGCTCGAAGAAGTTGTGGAAGGCAAGAGAAAAATTACAGTCATTATCGAAGACCCCCTGGGAAACAGTGCGATCATTTCAAAAAAGGCCACTGCTACCAGGCTCTCTAAAGAAGAGGCTGAGGAGCTAAATACCGGCATGATAATTTTCGATGTTGACAAATCCGAACTTGCACACGATATTTCAGACAATGTTCAGCCCCTCGGAGGAGATTAATTCTTTTTTCCGATTTTTCAACAGCCTGACAAATTCCAGGGGCATAGTTCCCATATAGTTATTAACTTTTATTCCAATAAGGCAGGCATATTGTGGGCTATGCAGGCAGTTTCCTGTTCAGACACCGTATCTCAAAATGTGGCAGCCAGGAAGGCCTTCCTGTAGAATTCCCGGAGAAAAACAGGGCTGTAGAATATTGTACCTGTCTGAGAGTAGGCCCTTAAATTAGCCCATAGAACTGTGTGTTTCATCAAAGAGATTATGATTGGCACTGAAGGCGTGATGCTGGAATTCGCGCGTGCCTCTCAAAATTTGATCAATAAGAGTTTATTTGATCAATTTAAGAATTTAAGAGTTATTTCAGATTGCGATAATACGGTGAAGGTATGGCAGAAAGCGAAAAAGAAGCAGCACTCCCCCCAAAAGAGGAATTCAGCGAATGGTATAACGAACTCCTGTGGATGGCCGAAATAATGGACGTCCGCTATCCTGTAAAAGGGCTCTATGTCTGGTACCCCTTCGGCTTTGCAATCCGGAGAAACACCTATAATATTATAAGGGAAATTCTTGACAACAGCGGACACCAGGAAGCTCTCTTCCCTCTGCTTATTCCCGAAAATGAGTTCATGAAAGAAGCCGAGCATATCAAAGGCTTTGAGGACGAAGTGTACTGGGTAACCCATGGAGGAAAAGACCTTCTTGATGTCCCTCTGGCTCTTCGCCCAACAAGTGAGACTGCCATTTACCCGATGTACAAAATATGGATCAGATCCCATGCTGATTTTCCGATTAAAATCTATCAGATAGTGAATACTTTCCGCTACGAAACAAAACATACCCGCCCTCTCATAAGACTCAGAGAAATTACTTCCTTCAAAGAGGCCCATACAGTGCATGCCACCTGGGAAGATGCGGAAGCCCAGGTTAAGGAGGCTGTCAGGCTCTATACTGAAATATACCGCAGACTTGGAGTTCCGGTACTCCGCTCAAGGAGACCTGACTGGGATAAATTCCCGGGCGCAGACTACACCGATGCCCTGGATGCCGTTATGCCTGACGGGAAGACCCTGCAGATAGGCACTGTCCATCACCTTGGGGACAATTTTGCAAAGACATTTGATATTAAGTACGAAGCCCCTGACGGGGAGCAGCGTTATGCCCACCAGACCTGTTACGGGATCTCAGAGAGATGTATTGCAGCTACGATTTCCATTCACGGAGACGACAAAGGACTGGTTTTGCCTCCGGAGATCGCGCCTGTGCAGGCGGTAATTATTCCGATCATCTTCAAGAAAGGAGCAGAAGAGGTGCTCGCAGCCTGCATGGATGTCCAGGAACGCCTGAAGAAAGCCGGGATGAGAGTTGAAATCGATGCAAGTGACCTCCGCCCCGGAGCAAAGTACTACAAATGGGAAATGAAAGGAGTGCCCCTTAGGCTTGAAATCGGACCCAGGGACCTTGAAAATAACGTTGCTGTGGCTGTCAGGAGAGATACAGGGGAAAAAGAACAGATTCCACTCCCTGAGATTGAGGCCGGAGTGAGCTCAAGATTTGAGGCAATCCGTGAAAACCTTTACCAAAAAGCGAAAGCAGAACTTGAAAACCGCATATTTGACTGTACCGAACTTGAAGAGGTAAAGGAAAAAATCCAGGAAGGCATTGCAACAATTCCCTGGTGTGGCAAGAAAGAATGCGGACTTATCATGGAAGACCGGATAGGTGCAGGAATCCTCGGAATTCCCCTGGAGCAGAAAAAGGACAGGAAAGAAAAATGCCCTATATGCGAGGGAGAAACCGAAACCCGTGTGTACGTGGCAAGAACGTATTAAATATATAAAAGACTCATTCTTTCGGGAATATACTGAAAGCCAGATTGCATCGGGATTGTTCCTGGCTTTGCATAACTGGCCGAAAAAAGTAGAAACCGCAGTAAATATCGAAATTGAGAACATCCGAGGGAAAATCTCAATTTCTTGTTTTTTCTCTTTTTGTTTTTATTAAGCAGGTTATTTTACAATCAGATAGAACCTGAAAACAAAATTACCAGGGATTTAGTTATATCTGAGAGTTTACTCAACTGATATTTATTAGAAACTCAGCCAAGATTAAGTGTCCGAGTCCGAAACGAAAGAGAGATAAAGTAAAGTTAAGTTGAGTAATATCAAATTATATTTGTTTGTGGATAAATATTAAATAGTAAGTTGAAGAATTCTCATTGGATTTCGGGAAGAATTGCATTCATTTATTTCAGCCTTGATAGCTATAAGAAATCCAACGGTCGTGCGGAGTCCAATCCTGAGACAAATAAGCCCGGGATTATCTTGCATTTTATTCCATAAAGGAGATATGATATGGCCTGGATCGAACCGGAAGTAACTAAAAAACCCAGAAAACCGATGTTTTTATGCGTGCTTTCCAATACTAAGACCGCGCATATCCCGAAGCTCTCAGCCGCAGGAAAAACGGCTGAACTTACGGATTATACGCCTGCGGGAGATGCAGAACTTATGGAAACAGGAGATATTATCAGCGTACCAGTTCTCCCAATGACTCCCCCTTATGATACTCCTACTCCTGCAATTATGACCCGTTCGGCACTGAAACTTACGGATGTTCCCTACCATTTCATTAATTCAGGCCTCATTATAACTCCAGAGGTCCCGTGGATTGACCTGAAAGCAAAACCTGGAGAAGATATTAGAGAACCGATAGCAGTAAGGGATGTGAATGGGATCTACGAGCGGGCAAAGTTGCTGGCCAAAAGGCTCAGAAACCAGGTAGACCATGTAGTTATCGGGGAAAGCATTCCAGGCGGCACAACAACTGCAATGGGGGTTTTAATGGCGCTTGGATATAACGGAAACGTCAGCAGCAGTGCAGATGAAAATCCCCTTGAACTGAAGAAACAGGTTATCGAAGAAGGCATGAGAGCATCAGGCCTGACCTTTGGCTGCCTGAAAGACGACCCCATGAAAGCTATTGCCTGCATGGGAGACCCGATGATGCCTGCTGTCGTAGGCCTTGTTGCAGGCTTTCAAGGCACGGAAATCAGTGTTGTCCTTGCCGGAGGGACTCAAATGGCAGCAGTGTATGCCCTGATCAAACATCTGGGTTTCAATACGGAAAAATTATCAATCGCTACTACCCGGTATGTCGTAGAAGATAAATCCGCAAACTTTGCCGAACTTACCAGAACCCTGGGCGTATCTGTGGTCTACGTTGCAGACCCTGGATTTGGAAAGTCCGCTCTTAAAGGGCTTCACAGGTACGAAACAGGCACAATCAAGGAAGGTGCAGGTGCTGGTGGTGCCATGTACCTTGCAGGCCTTTATGGGATCACCCAGGACGATTTCAGAACCGAAGTAGAAGATGTCTGCAAATTGCTCAAGGCAGGGCATTGAAAAACTGCTTTTTGCGGAAAATTAATGTTTATTTAAAAAAATAAGTTTGCTCTTACCGTTCTTTTTTTAAATAATACTTTATCTTTTTTGACGGACAATTTTTCCTCCTTTTTTCAAGTAATATTTATTATTCTATCAAGAGATGCCTGAATAAATGTATGGAATTTTCAATTTCCGAGAAAAATCTGTTGTAAGTCTCCCGAAAACAAACAGGATAAAAACATAGTAAGCTAAACAGTAAGATAACCAAAAATTAAAAAGAGAAATCAAGAGCCATTGCGGCTCTTTAAAAAACTAATTTTTTCAAATTTTTTCAACCCAACACTCCTTTTTTCCAGATAATGCACCTGTTACAGCGATTCGGACGTCTTTCGTCGATGGTCTCCAGCTTCGGACGGCAGCGGATCAGAAGATGCGCTGTTTCTCCGCGCACCAGCGCCGCGTCGCAGCGGCAGGCGACTGGCGCGGCTCCCGGCCGGAGCCAGTGCAAGGAACCGGGCATGAACTCCCGGGAGCGGGCGCACTGACGCAAATATCGCTGGACTTCCTCGGCAGAATCAGTTACCAACTCCGTGACAGGACGTTTACCAGGGTATCGCGCGGCGCGAAATTCCGCGGCCGCCCTGTTGGATGCCTCGACCAGGCCCTGTCGCGACGTCAGCAGCAGCGGTTCCGAAAACAGGTCCGCCCACTGCTCAAAGGACTCCTTCGTCATTCCGACTGGAAATACTCTCTTCCTTCAGCCCTTTCCGACTCCCGCGTCGGCTTCAGATAGACCACTACCCGGCAGCCGGTGTGTCCGGCGGCTATGGTTTGCTGCAGTTCCACCTTGGCGTAGCCCAGGTTTCTCCGCGGCGATAACGCCGAAGACGTTCGAAGTCATCATGCACATGGACGGGCGATCGAATACCTTGTCTCCAAACGGGCAGGCGCGGTTGCCCAGCACGATTTTGGTGTCATCCTCCGCGATGATGTAGAAGTTCCCCTGAATGCGGCGCTTCAGGTCTACTAAAACCTGGGGAACCTGGTCGCGATTGCAGGCGGTGCTGCCGTATGCCTCCCGGTATGAACGGTTGATCTGGTCACCGATGGTTTGCCCGACGACGCTGATGAATCCGGATGCTTCTTTAGGCCTACCACGTCCTGCAGCGTGCCGGCCAGTTCCCGGATCAGGCTGCGGAGGAATAGATCCCGGTTCAAGCTGGTGTCTAATTCGCCGGCCGCCTTGATTCCCACCGAAGCTGTCTGTGACATGGAGCCCCCTCGCGCTGCCCCCAGCATATCATCCATCCGTAAGCTGTAAACGCGAGCCACGGGTCTGTCCATAGAGGTCCCGCCCCCTGAAGGACAGAAACTCACACGCCCTCTGCTATGGATGGGGGAACCGCCTCCCGTCCTGCCGCGCCCGCTAGATTGCCGAAGTTGCGAAGATGGTTCTGTGCCCCAGGTTCGACTGGAAATCGTGGCCGAGTGCCCAAAGACCCGTGCCCGGGCCGGGCTGCTTCACACGCCGCACGGTGTTATAGAGACACCGGTCTTCATGCCGGTGGGTACGCAGGCTACCGTGAAAGGGTTGACCCAGCAGGCTTTAGCCGACGAACTGGACACCCGGATTCTGCTGGCGAACACCTACCACCTGTTCCTGCGGCCGGGGCACGAACTGATCCGCAGGATGGGCGGGCTGCACCGCTTCATGTCGTGGCCCAGGGCGATTCTGACCGATTCCGGCGGCTTCCAGGTTTTCAGCCTGAGCGGCCTTCGGAAGATCACCGAAGAGGGCGTGATGTTTCGCTCCCACTTAAATGGGGATGCGCACAGCTTCACGCCGGAATCGACCGTGGACGTGCAGATGGCCCTCGGCAGCGACGTCATGATGATGCTCGACGAATGTCCGGAATACCCGGTGAGCCCTCAGTACGCCCGCACCTCGATGGAGCGGACGGTGCGGTGGGCAGGCGCGGCCTGGCGCCACTACTCCGCTGCGCTGGAGCGATCGGGCGGCGAAACGGCGGCCGGCGCGCTGTTTCCGATCGTGCAGGGGTCGGTGTTCCCGGACCTGCGCGTCGAATGCGCCCGCCGGCTGGTGGAGCTGGACGCTGACGGCTACGCCATCGGAGGGCTCTCGGTGGGCGAGCCGCGACCCCTTAGTTGGGAGATGGTGGAGGTGGTAGAGCCGGCCCTGCCCCGGAACCGGCCCCGCTACGCCATGGGGGTTGGGATGCCGGAGGAATTGCCGGAGTACGTGGCTCGCGGCGTGGACATGATGGATTGCGTGCTGCCCTCGCGGAACGCCCGCAACGGCTGCCTGTTCACCGCGGCCGGACGGGTGGTCATCAAGCAGGCGCGCTACCGGGAGGATCCCCGGCCCGTGGATGAGGCTTGCGGCTGTTACACCTGCCGCCAGTACTCGCGGGCGTACCTGCGCCACCTGTTCCTGGCCGGCGAGATTTTGTATGCCGTTCTGGCCACCTGGCACAACATTGCGCGCTATCTGGCTATCATGCGGGAGATGCGGGTGGCCATTGTCGAGGGCCGTTTCGCCGCCTGCCTGGAGCAGGCCCGCGCCCGGCAGGTGAACTCCGAGTTGACATCTTAGTGCCCGATCAGGCACGCTATGTATTGGGTGGTTCCCAACTAGTTGGAAGTATTGCGCTCCGCGCCGATCGAGGCAGAATAGGTTGTTCTCATTTCTCCTTGTTCCTTCCAGTGAGGCCTAAAGTGCTGTTGAGTGTGCTGATTCAGGCAGGTTCCCCAAACTCGCTCCTGGGGTTTCTCCCCATTATTCTCATCTTCGCGATCTTCTACTTTCTGCTCTTCCTGCCCATGCAAAGGCAGAAGAAGCAACAGCAGAAGATGCTGCAGAGCCTCGAAAACGGCAACGTCGTGCTGACTAGCGGCGGCATCGTCGGGACCATCGTGTCGATCGCCGAAGACGACACTCTGGTGCTGCGTGTGAAACCCGACAACATAAAACTCCAGGTGGCCCGCAGCGCGGTGTCGAGCCTGGTCACCGGAGAACCGAAGAAGTAGCGGAGTATTTAAGGTCATCGCATGAGCAAAAACCTGACCACGAAAACGGTCATCATTGTTGCCACAATCCTGCTTTGTGTTTATGGCATTATAGGAATCCCGAAGTCTGGCGCCGAGTTGAAGGCCAACATTCAGCACAACATACGGCTGGGCCTCGATCTGCGCGGCGGCAGCCACCTGATCCTGCAGGTCCAGGTGCAGGACGCGCTGAAGAGTGAGGCCGACCAGACCATCGATCGCCTGAAAGAGGAGTTTAAGAAGGCGAATATCGAGTACGGGGGTATGGACCGCAACGACCCGCAGCGGATCGAGGATGCCGACAGCATCCAGATCAACATCAAGGGCGTGCCGGTACAGCGTTCCGGCGATCTGCGCGGAATCGTCTCCGATCGGTTTCAGAATTGGGTGCTGACGCCGGTGTCGTCCACCGACTACCGCATGAACATGCGCCCCACCGAACTGATGGCCATCAAGCGCGACACCGTCGAACGCTCCATTCGGACGATCGAGAACCGCATCAACGCCCTGGGGTTGACCGAACCGGTGGTGCAGCAGCACGGGCGCGCCGACGCGGAATTTGAAATCCTGGTGCAGACTACCGGGCGTGGACGATCCGGCGCGCGTCAAACAGATCATGGGTACGGCGGCCGTATTGGAGATTGTCGAAGTCAAAGACGGCCCCTTCACCTCGCGGGAAGCCGCCCTGGCCAAACATGGCGGCGTGCTGCCCCTCAACACGAAACTTGTGCAGATGACGCCGCGCCGCGATCAGGGCGAGGGGTGGTACCTGGTTTCGCGCACGCCTGTAATTACGGGTACTGCGTTGAGAAATGCGCGTCCCGGACGGGACGAATTCGGAAAGTGGGAAACTAATTTCACCCTGACCCAGGATGGCGGCCGCCGCTTTGGCCGCTTCACGGAGTCCAACATCGGAAATCGACTGGCTGTTATCCTGGATAATCGGATCTACAGTGTGGCGACCATTCAGTCGCGCATCGACGATAGTGGACGCATTACCGGGTTGGGCAGCGAACAGGAGTCGGCCGACCTCTCCCTGGTGCTGCGGTCCGGTTCGCTGCCTGCCGGCATCCTCTATCTGGAGGAGCGCACCGTCGGTCCGTCGCTGGGCGCCGATTCCATTCGTGAAGGTGTGACCGCGGGCCTGGTCGGTTTGGTGGCGGTGATCATGGTGATGCTCGTCTACTACAAGCGCGCCGGGGTCAACGCCGTGATGGCGCTGATTCTCAATACGGTCATCCTGGTGGCCGCGCTCGCCTACTTCCACGCTGTACTCACGTTGCCTGGCATCGCTGGCGTCATCCTGACTATCGGTATGGCGGTGGACAGCAATGTGCTGATTTTCGAGCGCATCCGCGAGGAGTTGCGGTCGGGCAAGGCAGTGATATCGGCTGTGGATGCCGGTTTCAGCAAGGCTTGGTGGACAATTGTCGACACGCACGTGACGACCATCGTTTCCTGCTGCTTCCTGTTTCTGTTCGGCACCGGACCCGTCAAAGGCTTTGCGGTGACCCTGGTCATCGGCCTTTTCGCCAACGTGTTTACAGCGGTTTTCGTGTCCAAGGTGATATTCGATTGGGAGTTGTCGCGTGCGCGGCAGCTCACCACGTTGAGCATTTGAGTGTGGCGGGGTCCCCGGGTGAGATCGGCTGGGCCCCACGAAATTTTTTGGAATCGAGGCGGGAACAAGTTTCCCGAGATCGGTGTCTAAGTCAGAAGAGCACCGGTAAGACGGCTCGCAATGCAGATATTCAGCAACACCAATTATGACTTCTTGGGAAAGAAGTGGCCCTTTATCTTCCTGTCGCTTGTGCTCACGGTGGCCGGTCTTGCCAGCCTGATGATCAAGGGGGGGCCTCGGTACGGTATTGATTTTAAGGGTGGCTCGCTCATCCGCCTGAAGTTCAACTCACCGCCTTCAGTCGAGAAGATTCGCGCGGCCCTCGAAAAGAAAGTTCCCGGCGAAATCAGCGTTCAGAGCTTCACCGACGCCGCCAGCCAGAACGAAGTCAGTATCGGAACCGAGTTGAAGGACGAGCGCAGTCTGGATGCCAGCCAGCGCACGATCCTGGAGACTTTGGACCAGACTTTCGGGAAGAATGCCTTCACAGTGAGGTCCCGCGAGGTGGTCGGGCCGAAGGTGGGCGCCGACCTGCGAACGCAGGCCATCATGGCGACACTTTACGCGCTGGGTGGAATGCTGGTATATATAGCCTTTCGATTTGAATGGATATACGGAGCGGCTGCCGTGATCGCCGTGTTCCACGATACGATCATCACCATTGGTCTGTTCTCGGTCTTCAACAAGGAGATCTCGCTGACGGTGATCGCCGCGTTGCTGACCCTGGTCGGCTACTCGATGAACGATACGATCGTGATTTTCGACCGGATCCGGGAAAATCTCAAACTGATGCGCCGGGAGCCGCTCGAGTCGCTCATGAACAAGAGCATCAACCAGACGCTCAGCAGGACAGTGTTGACGTCCGGTTTGACGTTTCTGACGTGTATTTCTCTGTTCCTGTTCGGCGGGGCGGTGCTGAACGGCTTCGCCTTTGCGCTGGTAATCGGTATTATCATCGGGACCTATTCCTCGGTTTTCATTGCAAGTCCGATCGTGTTGTTCTGGCACAATTACCGGGAAGGTAGGAAAAAGGCGCCGCAGGTGCCGGTGGCTGTTCGGCCGCAATCCGCGGCGAAGAAGAGCTCGCCGAAGTTGGCACGGTGAGTTTGGAAGGATCGGGAGCGCACCCTGCGGTCCGCTCCGCAGTTTGAAAGACTGGTGGCCGGTAACTCGCCGGCTATCGGGAAGAGATGAACCGCTCACTGCCCGGGCGCGGGCGTGGGCGGATATTTGGAAAGGACACGGGGTATGTTTGAGCAGGTTCTTCTCGACGAGGTCGGTAAAACCAACCGGTCCTGGACGGTAATTGTGTCGTTTATCGTCCAGTGCGTCATCGTTGTGGTTGCCGTCCTGATTCCTTTGATTCATTTTGAGGTGCTGCCGAAGACTCAGTTGACGAGTTTTCTAGTGGCGCCTCCTCCCCCTCCGCCTCCTCCCCCGCCGCCCGCTGCCGCACCGGTGAAGATGGTCAAAATCATCCCGCGGCAGTTCGACGCGGGGCGTTTGATGGCGCCGAAGGCGGTTCCGAAGGACATCGCCATCATTAAGGAAGAGGAATTGCCGCCTCCGTCGGCTGGTGGCGGTGGTGTGGTTGGCGGTATTCCTGGTGGCGGTTCCGGTGGTGCGGTTGGCGGGATTTTGGGCGGTGTAATCGGCTCGATTCCGCAGGCAGCGCCTCCTCCGCCTCCGCCGGAGGTCAAGAAGGTAGAAGTTAAGCAGGCTGCGCCACAGCGCATCCGAGTCGGCGGCAACGTGCAGGCGGCCAGGATTGTCCGGCAGCCCAAGCCGGTGTATCCGCCGTTGGCCAAGCAGGCTCGTATTCAGGGTGTGGTGCGGTTTACCGCTATCATCTCCAAGGACGGCACGATCCAGAGTCTGCAGTTGATTAGCGGCCATCCGCTGCTGACGCCTTCCGCTATGGAAGCCGTGAAACAGTGGGTGTACCAGCCGACCCTCCTGAACGGAGAGCCGGTAGAAGTGGTGACGCAGATCGACGTGAACTTCACGTTGAGCCAGTAGTGCCTTGCCGCGGGGTCACCCGCGGATTCGGGAGACCGGACAGGTCCGGACCAGAGCGGATTTACGGCCTTGAAGGTCTTTGGAAGAGGAAGAAGAAGGGTTTCGTCTAAGACGAATTCAACTCGCAGGAGAGAAAAAGCATGTTTTTACAATTGCAGGTTTGGTCCCTTTTGTTGTTGCAGGAAGCCGCGACGGTAGGTTGGGATCCACGTTCCCTTTGGGCTCAGATGGGCCCCTTGGCCAAGGCCGTCGTCATTGCTCTGTTCCTCATGTCGGCATGGTCGATTGGCGTGATGATTGACCGCTTGCTGGCCTATTCGGCCGCTCGCAAGCAGTCCCGGCAATTCGCTCCGGCTGTGGCCGGCGCGCTGCGCGAAGGCAAGTTGGACGAAGCGGTGAAGATTGCGGACCGCTACAAGAAGAGCCACCTGGCCAAAGTGGTGGTAGCCGGCTTGCAGGAATTCCAGGCTCATCAGATGAGTCCGGATATTCCGGGTGAAGAAGTAGAAGCCTCCAAGCGCGCCCTGGAACGCGCCGAAGCGATCGTGCGCGCCGAACTGAAGCGCGGCGTTTCCGGCCTGGCAACCATCGGTTCGACGGCCCCCTTCGTCGGTCTGTTCGGAACGGTCGTCGGCATCATCAACGCTTTCAAAGGTATCGCTACCGAGAAAGCGACCGGTATCGGCGCTGTCGCGGGCGGTATTTCCGAAGCTCTGGTGACCACGGCTATCGGCCTTTTCGTGGCTATTCCGGCAGTCTGGATGTTCAACTTCTTTACGCAGAAGATTGAAGGCTTCGACGTGGAGATGGGCAACTCCAGTTCGGAATTGATCGACTACTTCATTAAGCGCTCCCAGAAGGCCGCTGCCCGTAAGTAGCGGCGGAACGCTGGACTGAATCGATACGAGGATCCGGCGGGTTGAATCGTTTTGGGTGCTGGCACTCTCATGAGGGTGTCAGCACCTGACTCGAAGATCCGCTCTGTTCGGGTCCCGCTGGTCGCGATGGAGAGTAGCAATGGAAAAGACTAAGAAGCGAGACAAGCACCTGGGCGGGCCGGTGGCAGACATCAACGTCACACCCATGGTGGACGTGATGCTTGTGATGCTTATCATCTTCATGGTCATTACGCCTATGTTGTCGAAGGGCGTTACCGTGGATATGGTGCGCACCTACAACCCG
>CAVRJG010000053.1:0-235000 GCA_963721455.1 uncultured Methanosarcinaceae archaeon | reverse complement strand
GCATGAAACTTCAAACAGTCTGAATCCCAATATTTACGGTCTGCCTGCAAATGCTTTATTTTGCTTCCCAAGTGAGTAAGTCCTATTCAAATTCTCCTTTTTTCCTTTCCAGGATCCGGGTACATATCTTGGCTTGTAGCTAACCTTCTCAACTATCTTCCGAGTTTCGATGGTTCCTTTCCAGGATCCGGGGATATAACGCGGCTTGTAGCCAACCTTTCCACTTATTTTAGAATCCTCTGTTGTTCCTTTCCAGGATCCGGGTACATAACGTTGCTTGTAGCTAACCCTCTTACCTATCTTCCGAGTTTCGATGGTTCCTTTCCAGGATCCGGGGATATAACGCGGCTTGTAGCCAACCTTTCCACTTATTTTAGAATCCTCTGTTGTTCCTTTCCAGGATCCGGGGATATAACGTTGCTTGTAGCTAACCTTCTGACCTATCTTCAGATTCTCTGTTGTACCTTTCCAGGATCCGGGGATATAACGCGGCTTGTAGCCAACCTTTCCACTTATTTTAGAATCCCCTGTTGTTCCTTTCCAGGATCCGGGGATATAACGTTGCTTGTAGCTAACCTTCTGACCTATCTTCGGATTCTGTGTTGTCCCTTTCCAGAAGCCAGGAATATAACGAGGCGTGTAGCTAACTTTCTCACTTATTGAAGTTCCTTTGGTTCCTTTCCAGGATCCGGGGACATAACGCGGCTTATAGCTAATCTTCTCATCTCTCTTCGGGATCTTCTTGACTTCTGTCTTTGTCATCTTAGCTGCTTTATCAGCTTCGGCTTTTGTTTCATGTTTCTTATGCAAGTCATTCACCTCTGTATTTTATTTATGTGGTTTAACTGCAAAATTGGTCGCATAAAACATTAAACACGTTAGATTACACTTTAACATATAAATAAATATTTAACAGTGGCATCTGGTGTTTTTGGTTATATTTAGAGCACCTTTTCCTGGCTGGTGCTTTTATAACGTACCCAGCTTTTACTGGGGTTTCTTCCCCATGGTCTTGACCCTTTTACTCCCCTTGTAGAATGACTTAAAACGGCGCAGAATCGTTCGGTTTTCCCGCAGTTACCCCGGTCAAGGTGGATATTTTGAAGGATATTCTGCCAGGAGTTCATGCGTTCGAATTGCACCTTCACAATAAATACTTATTACTCTGGAAAAATACGAAAACTTTGATGAAAAAAGAGAAGTTGATTTATATTTTAGGAATAATTGAAATATAAGTTCAAGTTTTCACTTCGGGAATGGCTCTATAATTCCATTTCCCCAAATAATTATCAAAGACAATTTTCATGTTTTCTTTGAAGTTTTCACTTACTTTTCTTCCTGTGGCATAAACTTTGTTTTTGATAGCTGAAAACACTTTTAGTCCCTTGGATGTTGAAGTCTTATCAATGAGACTTTTAACCACATCAAGACTGGTAAAAACAGCACCTTTGCAGGCACTTGTAACATGGCAGAATAACCTGTGTTCTATTGGATTGTATTTCGAAGTATATGGTGGATAGTGAGCCATTCTGATTCCAATCCCAATTTCATTTACCAGCTTTTGTAAGTCTTCCTTGAAAATATAATGCCTACTTGAGTTGCTTCCGCCGCCATCAGCTAATATTAAGATGCTACATGCCTTGCGGTAATCTTCCTTACCGTAGTTTTCCCACCAGTATTTAATGCAGTCACAACAAAACTCGCTTGTATCCTTACTGGTTCCCAAGGTGATGTATCCTTTGTTACGTTTGAGATCGTATATGCCATGTGGAATTACAATACCATCTGAAAATGTATTGAAGTCGTGATCATAAACCTTTACCGTTTCCGTACAATAAATTTTTCCATCCCGGTAGAAATTGCCTAAGAATTCCTTTTTTTCACATCTATACTGATAATCGGATTCTCGCTTTCAAAGTACTCTTCTTTCAACTCTTTAATTCTCTCAAATTGCTCGTTTCTGTCTTTACAGTCTTTCATAGTGACTGTTTTTTGCATTTTTCTCTTCACAAAACCATGTTTTTCCAAAAGCTGCTTTACTACATAGGGTGATATATTCATACCTCTGGATTTAAAAGCCTTTGAAATTTCGGTAAGATTCAGGTTTGTCCATTTTATTCCTTCGTCCATAGGACTTCCAGCCGTATGGTCTTTTAAGATCTCAAAGAAAACTTCATCAATATTTTCCACCATGTCGATGATTTTCTTTTTACCTCCTCCAGGCTTTCGAATCCTACATTCTGGTGTTTCTGTACCATTGGTGATTTCATCAATTCCAGCCATGACAGTCTGAAAATGGCAGCCCAGCACACTACTTATATATTTTTGTCCCCCGTGACCTAATTTCATTGCTTCTATGGCTGCATATTTTCTTTTGTCTTTCTCGTTCAAAGAATCATAAAATACGTATCCTCTTCAAATTGAGTGGAAAGCTTTGACTTTCAACTCCATGAGCTTTTTTCTCTAATGAGTTGAGCCAGAGATGGCATCTCAAATGTATTGCTCACTCTATCACATATGTACTGATACGCACTTATACTCAGTTTCTTTGCAGTCTGAACAATCGTCATAAATGTGTCGTTTGCCTTTGTCCCTTCATCTGTTATGGTTTGAAGGCTCACATCTCTTTTTCTGACCTTTGCTCTCGCCGCTAGTTCCGCTGCATTGTTATGCAGCGGAACCTCTGGCAAAACCAGTACCTTTAATAGATGTTCCTTTTTCTCTTTCGTCTTACTGATTCTTTCATCCAACTGTTCGTATCCTGTTATAATCGAAAACAACTGATCAAACTTAATGGATAATTGCTTCGCTACCTCTGAATCTGGTTTTTCTCGAAACTTAACGAGTTCCCCATAAAAGTCCCAGTACCTATCCAGAAAAGCTTTCAGCTTTTCCTTATAATATGGTACTATTGGCCTCAATTTCTTGTAGTTTCTCCCATCATGAATCCAACAAAGAGCATGATGTGATGCAACTTGCCTGAATTGAGGTGCATCATCACTTAGAAGTATGGTAACCACAGGTATGTCTGTACTTTGATGATATGCCGCAATTGCACCGGCTTCAAGAACTTTCTTCTTAGTAGTTTTATACCCTTTGAGTGAAAAAACACAATCCAGTTTTCGACGCATTTCTTCGTCACTGAATATTTTGTTTTTAAAAGAAGAGAGCTTTTCCATCCAGATTTGGGAAACATTAAACGTTTTCATCAAATCAAATGCTTCATCATTAAAGCAGTACGTTTTTTCTTTTCCACATAGAAGTACATCTAAAATATTTTCTCGACTCTTGTTGGGAACTGTAAAATAAGCAGCACAATAAGGATTACAAAGAATTTGAGTATAGTGATTTTTACCATTGACTCTTGCACCTGTATCATCAATCTGCTGATAAGGCGAAGCCTTAAGACCTTCCAGAAAAATCTCAGCTTTCTCCTGATGGAAGATATCAGTATCTTTTGTCAAAATTCGAGAAATTGTGGCTTTGGATATATAAACACCAATATTTTCCAGAAATTCATGTATTTTGGGCTCTGAAACATTAGCAACATGGTTAAGTGTGATTATCAGAGATTTGATTCCAGGACCAAATTCACCTTTGATACCATGTGGTAATTCTCCTGAATATGTTTTATGCTCAGAAGGAGAATAAAATATCTCTATCCTGTAGTTGGTGTTCACAGGCTTTATGGATATATCCTGAATTATTACGTCCCTATAACCTTTAGGATATGCGTCACTGGGTAAAACGGATCTATCAACTTTACATGTTTCAATTCGATGAACCTCTATTTTGTCCAGTTTTGATTTAGATTCTTTGTCCTATGGATGCTCTCTTTTTCGTCTCTCTTTCTCAGAAGAAATATCTTCATTCTTTTTAGAGCCACGAATCTTAGGTTTGGTTTGTTCACCTTTGAGTAAATTGATTTCATTTCGAAGCTTTTGGTTCTCTGCCTTGAGAAATTCTATCTCCTCGTTCTGTTTTTCAATGATAGCAAACAAAATGCGAAAAGCTGTAGCATACCTTTTATCCTCAATTTCATCAGGATTGATATCCAAAGATGCCAGCAATTGTTTTAAAGCTTCGAGTTCCATCTTTTTACTCCAAAATATGATAAGGGTAAATGGAGCAACTATTATATTTTTCCTGTGATTGAAAATCCATCAAATTTGAAGAGGATACTAAAATACTTTCATTTGCTTTTCAATTTCTTCCGAATATTTTTTGCGTAGCATTTAATTCAGTTCCGTTTTTGTCTGTAATAGAGTATTACCAGAATTATATAAGGAACATAAATACTTGAAGTTATATATTTTTTATTCCTTAGTTTACGTATATACATAACGTGTATCATCTTATACAGAAACTTCGTTTGTCTCCTTTTCAATTTCTTCATTTTGTTTTTTACCATCTTATATGCATCTGTTACTGTAAATATCCAGGTTTGGTATAATATAATTTATGTGAATAAATTTAAGAAATATTCTTATGTGTGGATTTCATTTCTTCTCTATATTCCCTGACAAATTCTACATATTCTGCAGCGTTTTCTGCTATGGCTTCAATTTCTGATTCCTCCAGTTCTCTCTTTACCCTTCCGGGAACTCCGATAATCAGGCTATTCTCAGGAAATTTCTTGCCCTCAGGAACAAGTGCATTTGCGCCTACGATGGAATTTTCCCCTATCTCAGTCCCATTCAATATTGTAGAATTCATTCCTATCAGCACATTACTTCCTATTCTGCACCCGTGAAGCACAGCTCCGTGTCCCACACTTACATCATTCCCAATCTCAACCCCATTTTCCGGATTTGCATGAATTACCACATTATCCTGAACGCTTGTCCGATTCCCTATTTTTATCTTATTTCGATCTCCCCGAATAACTGCATTAAACCATACACTTGAAAAATCTCCAACCTCAATATCCCCTATCACATCTGCAGAATCCGCAATAAAAGCAGTCTCTGAAATTTTCGGGCTTTTGCCTTTAAAATCCATTATCATTAATATTTCTCCGTCTTTTCCAGCTCTGCGTCTCATATCTTATTTGCTCATACATGCCTGATAAGGCCTGAAAGAGCACTGACATACCTTAATAATCAGATGCTGTGCTATTAGATACATCTGCCTCCAAAAAACCCTTACTATGGAAATATACCGGAATACAAAAAAGGATTAAAGCAGACATGAAAAGGAAAACAGAAATTCTCAAAAAGGCCCTATTCGAGCCTCGCTCCAGACTTTGAGCACATCAGGAAGCGACTTCAGCTCTTCCTCTTTTTCGTCTTCAACGATGCCCCGGATCAAAAATACCTTTTCATTTGCAGTTTCCATGCTCTCAACCATCTCCTTCGATGGGCTAACAGGAATAGGTTCATAGTCCTGGTCGATCTTGAAGCCAGGAAGCTTTGCCACATCTGAATCCAGGGCTGCCTGCATGGAAATATTAACCGGTGCTCTCAACTCACAATAAATCTTTTAGCCATAATTTATTTCCTTTTAGCTTAATTGATCTTCATTAGTATTCGGTTAAGATACGAAACGCCTAAATAGTGTTATTTTCTATGCAAATATCTACGAATTATGTCGGAAAATCGCTACACATGGTATTCAAAGTTGTGCATAAAATTCGTTAACCGAATACAAATGAAAATGAATTATATTTGCTAAAACAGGGCATATCCTTATCCTGTACAAAATAGCAAAAGAGATATTTTGGGAATCTTAAGGCAGGCAAAAGAAATGCAGTGAATATCAGCAGTAATGTGTTTTTGGTTTTTTCACATTCATGGCTTCTTATTTTCCGGAAAACTTCTCTCCTCAGAAAAAGATTTTTTTCCTTTTATATTTCACAATTTTCATAATGCTCCATCCTTTTTGATTCATCCGGTTTCAATTCCAAAACCTGGTCAAAGATGGTGAGAAATAATGACAAAGAAATGCCGAAATTAAAAGAGAAAAGATGATAAGAAGTCCTCTCGGGCGTAGCGAGAAGGACCGCGCATCGTCAAGTCGCGACTAACAAACTCTGGGAATCGGGTCTCCAGCAGGCACATCTACATAACGCATGCCTCCAAAGCGGTTCCTGAGGATTACTTCTCCTTTGTTGTCTGCGGTAACTTCTCCTATAACGGCAGCATTTTTGCCGTAAGGGTGCTGTCTGAGAATCGAAAGAACCTCTTCTTCAAAGCCGGTTTTTACTCCGATAACTGCTTTTCCTTCGTTTGCAACCTCAAGGGGATCAAGGCCCAGAATCTCGCAGGCTGCGGAAACTGCAGGCTTGAAAGGAATCCAGTCTTCTTCAATAAGGATGCCTGCTCTGGATTTTGCTGCCATCTCGTTCAGAGAGTTTGCAAGCCCCCCGCGTGTCGGGTCTTTCATTGCCGTAATTACAGGCTCTCCCTGCGGGGTTCTGAGCTTCAGGAGAGGCTCTATGAGTTTCCAGAGCGGGGCTGAGTCCGAGACCAGGTCGGTATCGAAGTCAAAACCTTCTCTGTGGGCCATAAGAGAGATCCCGTGATCGCCAATAGTGCCCGTGACAATGATTTTGTCTCCAGATTTAAGTCCTGAATCCCTGACCGGGTTATCTGTAATGCCCAGGCCGGCAGTGTTCAGGATGATCGAATCGAGAGCCGTCTTTTCCATGGTCTTTGTGTCGCCTGTGATTATGGGTACGCCAACTTCTGCGGCTGTCTCATCCATTGTTTTGATTATTTCCTCAAACTCCTTCAGCGAAAAACCTTCAGGGACTACGACCGCACATGTAAGGGCAAGCGGCTTTGCTCCCATAACCGTAAGGTCATTGATAGTGCCTGCAACTGCAAGCCTTCCTATATTGGTATCCGGGAAAAAGGCAGGCGTTATCACATGACTGTCAGTGGTCAGTACGAGTTCGGATGCAGAATTAAAATTCTCAAGCCTGACCGTGGACCCGTCGTCAAGGCTTTCAAGCCCAATCGAACCTGCACTTTTATTGCGGAAGTTTTTAAGGATTATCTCGCCTATAAGTGCCTGCATGACCTCGCCGCCTGCACCGTGCTCAAGAGAAATGGTATCGGGTTTCATCTAAGGTTCCTTTTGTCCGCTTTTAGACTCTATTAAATCGCCCTTATTCTTTCAAATCGACCTTAATTACTCTGCGCTTTTTGAAGTCCAAGCTCGATGAAACTAATCCAGGTCTCAAGACTTTCCCAGTCATGCTTCGAAGTCAGGATAACTGGCACATCGGGGTTTAAGGAAAGGATATCATCTCTCATTTTCTCGGCATTAACATCGACTGCATGTGCAATGTCAACTTTGTTTATGATTGCAAGTTCTGCAGTTTTGAAAATCATGGGGTGTTTGAGGATGATGTCGTCTCCTTCAGTAACGCTCACGATTACAACCCTCAGGTGTTCCCCAAGTTTGAAGTCCACAGGGCAGATCAGGTTGCCTACGTTTTCAATCATCAGGAGATCGGTATTTTCAAGATCGATTTCATTCAGGGCATTTTCCACCAGCTTTGCGTCCAGATGGCACTCTTTTCCCGTATTTGCAGGAATTGTGGGCACTCCGAGTTTTCTGAAACGGGAAGCATCCATTTCTGCGATCACGTCCCCTGCGATCACAGCTATTTTATATTTCTCTTTGAGGTGCTTGATTGCCTCCTCTATCAGAGTGGTCTTCCCTGACCCTATTGCTCCCATAACATTTATTGCGAAGACCTGATGTTTGTCAAGTTTCTTTCTATTTTTTTCAGCAAGTTTATCGTTTGCTTTGAAGACATCGTGTCCCATATGGATTACATGCATTAACATAAACATCACTCGGGGGAATTACTTCTTATTTTACTATCTGCGATTCAATTTTCGTTTTCCGTTTCAATCTCTATGCTTTTAATGATCAGTTCTCTGCCGCCCGTGATACGGGCCTGCTCTCCGCAGATAGGGCATTTCATAGCAGCTACATAAGCAAGGAGCTCGCTTTTGAGTTCACTACTTTCTCGTATCTGTTTTTCGTCCACGGTTCCCGTGTATCCGCACTCGCATTCAAGGGACGGGGGGCATCATTTCTACAACAAAATCCGCATCTTTGGCAATACTGTCCTCTGCAATGACCTTGAAACAGAAGCTAAGTTGTTCCGGATTTGTATGACTTAATCTTCCCATCTGAAGGGTCACGTGCTTAACTTCCGAGGCTCCATGGGCCGTGGCAGTGGCTATTACCTGGTCTAAAATTTCATACGCAATGGATAATTCATGCACGCCTGTTGCCTCCTTCTCTTGAGTACCTGAACCAGTTGTAACACATGCCTTCCTGGCTTACCATACAGGGGCCTGCAGGACTTCTCGGGGTGCAGTCCTTCCCGAAATTCGGGCATTGGGAAGGCTTTGCTTTTCCTGTAAGGATGGCTGCGCAGATGCAGCGATTTTTGTCTTTTCTCCCGGCTTTCTTTCGGACATCCTCGAGAGCAGAGGCATATAGATCTTCGTGCTTCGTTGCTGCGTCTTTTCCCTCAAACTCTTTCCTGAGCGCAAGCCCTGAATTTTCTATTTTTCCGATGCCTCTCCACTCAGAATCCGAAGTTTCGAACACTGTCTCCATTATTTTAAGAGCAATCTGGTTCCCCTCCGGTTTTACAGCTCTCGGGTAGCCATTGTCTACTCTTGAGATTCCTTCCTCTGCCTGCGCCTGTAAAAGGTTTATTCCAAGGAGAATATCCCTGGCCTCAAACCCGCTTACGACAACAGGAAAGCCTTTTTCTGCAAGGGGTTCAAAAGGTTTTGTGCCTATTATGGTTGCCACATGCCCGGGAGCTATAAAGGCATCAACGTCTGCATCCCTGGCAAGGAGCTCGATTGCAGGAGGAGTTTGCTTCTGGGAGGCCAGGAGGCTGAAGTTTTCGGGTGTATTTCTTAAAAGAGCAGCCGCGTTTGCAGGAACCGTGGTCTCAAAGCCTATTCCAAAAAAGACTACTTCGAGTTCTGGCTTCTTTTCCGCAAGGGCAATTGCATCGTCAATGCTATAGACCATCCTTACGTTTGCCCCTTCAGACTTTGCATCCAGCAAACTTTCTGCCGAACCCGGAACCCGCATCATGTCTCCGAAAGTGACTACAGTAGCTCCACTTTTCGCAAGGGCGATTGCAATATTAACATCTTCTTCAGGAGTAACGCAAACAGGGCATCCGGGACCGCTTATTACCTCGATATTTTCCGGAAGTACACTTCTTAGTCCATATTTTGCTATGGTCCGCTCGTGCGTTCCACAGACATGCATTATGCGAAGCGGTATCTTCGAGCCTCTAATTCTTTCCAGGAGCTTTTTTTCAAGTTCAGGAACCGCTGGCTTTGAAGGAGAATTGCCGTTTTCCATTTTTATCAGCGTCCGCTTTCAGGGAGATTCATTTTCGAAGGTATCTATGTCTTCGAGTCCCGCGATCTGTCTGAGAAGGTGCATTGTTTCTTCACTTTCTTCTTCCGATATTTCAGCTATTGCGTATCCAACATGGACAAGGAAGTGTTTTCCTATCATGGATTCATTGGCGCCTCCCATAAGGTCCATGTTCACGTCTCTGCAGATTCCACCCATATCGATCGTCGCAGTGTTCTCATTTACGATGGATTTTATTTTTCCAGGAATAGCTATACACATATTACCTCTAACTGTTTTCTTTCGAAATCTTATTAATTTATGAGGATTAACTTTTCGTGAGACCAATTTCCGTATTAGGTTTTTTACAGGAATTATTTTACAAGAGATATATATTTGTGCGGTATATATATTTACAGGTCTCAACCGAGCAAAAGAACTCTCCAGTTTTACTTCCTTAACCGGTTAAACAGCCTTCATCCCCTTGCCTGTTTTTATTTTTCGACTGCTCTTTTAACTACTCTTTTTTTTCTTTCTCCACTTGCCGCAAACAGAAAAATGGAGGTATCATGAGCAAGAACCGGATTCTACGTTTTGAAATAAATATATTGGCAAAAATTGTTTTTCGCAATTCTATGGTTCTATTTTATATTCTTTTTGTTTTTTCATTTCGCTTGTATAATTTAAAGATGTTTCCTGGCTTAATTTAGAATTTACTTTAGAGGTGTTGTAGAAAATGTCCTGAAATTCCTCTATCTGAATCTGAGTTATCTAAATTTTAAAATGTATGAAACAATTTGTACGTAAGTATTATTTATTCAATATCTTCACGCAAAAAAATAAGCTTTTTAACACTTCTTTTTGGTTTGAGTTTTTTCTTAAACTCTCTCCAAAAGCATTGCGAAAGGAGTTAACAGAGAAAATACAGGACTAAAATGTCCGCTTTTTAGCAAAGGCAGAATATATGGGCTGCTAGAGGTTGCAAACAGGGGCTGATAGAGATGCAGCGACCTGTTATGGCGAAAATAAAGTCCGGTTAAAATGAATCAAATCGACTGAATTATCCCTTCCAAGCAAACGATTCTGTCTTTGCTTTCCAAAACCTTTCTGCATTTCATCTTATTTTTATGCGTTTTCTCATAATACAAGCAAATTTCTAAGTATAAATTCATACTTTACCGGGAGCTGTTAACTTTCGAAATTAACTTGAAACTTTCGAAATTAACTTGATTCTTTTAACTCTTTTTTCTCCTTCCAAGCTCATCAATTCACTATATATGTACAACATTGCTCAATTTCGTACATTAAAATACATTATTAATTTAGAGAGCTCATTATATATTTCCTTCTATTATATAGCCTTCAATCCAGCCAATTAATATATTTATCGGATCGTGTAAAAAACCTTAAATACTATTCCCACATTGAAAAACATTAGTGGTAAATTTATGTATACATTTATATAATTTCGGTGAACATTTATTCTATATTTTCTTTCGGATGTATAATTTCGGGTAAAATTAAGATGTGGTAGAGATGAGTACTGGAATGACAAACCTTGTCCGTACACTGGAGAGTGTGGACTTTTTAAAAATGGATCGACGCACCTTCATGAAAGCTGTAGGTGCACTTGGTGCAGTTACATTCTTGAATACCTACAAAGCTGACCTGGTAAGGGGTATTGAATTTGCAGAGACCAAGATTATCTGGCTGCACGGCTCTGAATGCACTGGCTGCTCCGAATCGGTCTTAAATGCAGGCAATCCTGACATTGTACAGGCACTACAAAAGCTCAATGTCAATCTTGCTTTCCATGAGACTATTTGTGCACAGCAGGGAATCTGGAATGATGGTAAGCTTGTAAACACCTCCGAGCTTAACTCCGAGATCCTCCTTGAAGAACTTTACAAAGAAGGTAAGTATATCCTGGTCATTGAAGGCGCAATTCCGAACGGTCCGGATGGTTCCGGACGCTACCTGGTTATTGGAAACAAGACTTTCAAGGAAACCCTTGCAGAGGCTGCAAAGAATGCCGTAGCTATCGTTGCAGTCGGGGCCTGTGCCACCTGGGGAGGAATTACCAATGCAGCCAGCGATGTTGCCAAGGACACGGATTACATGGGAGTAGGCTTTACAAAGGATAAAAAAGGAGGCATGCTTAAAGAACTTGGCATCGATAAGCCCGTAATCAACATTCCGGGTTGTCCTGCTCATCCTGATTGGATACTTCTTACCGTGGGCGCGGTAATTCTTGGAAAGATAAAAGTCCCTGACGATCTTCCGGCTGTTCTGGACGATTACGGCAGGCCAAAAGTCTTCTTCCCTCCAGACCATACGGTGCACGAAAACTGTCCCCGCCGCGGATACTATGACCGCGGAGAGCTCGATACTGAGGTTGGCGGGCCAGCGTGCCTTTATAAACTTGGATGCAAAGGTCCTTACGCCCATGCAGACTGTGGAATCCGCAGGTGGAACGGCTCAGTCAGCCTGTGTCCTCAGGCAGGCGGCCCCTGTATTGCCTGTGTCGAGCCGGGCTTCCCAGATACGTCAAGACCCCTGTATGTTGAACGTGAAGATGTCGGAATTGCCGGAACAAACATTGACACAGTAGCCAAAGTTGCAGTCGGAGCAGCTGCAGTTGCAGCAGGCGTACATGCTGTAAGGAGAATGAAAGGAGAGTGAGTGAAAAATGGTAAACGTTACAGTTGATCCCTTAACGAGAATTGAAGGCCACCAACGCATATCCACTGAAGTAGATGCTAACGGTGTTATTACCGATGCCCAGTCATCTTCCCTTATGTTCAGGGGTTTTGAACGCATTCTGCAGAACCAGGATCCAAGAGACGCAGCTTTTCTTACCCAGAGAATTTGTGGTGTCTGCCCTATTGCTCATGGAATGACAGCCACAAATGCTCTTGACGATCTTTATGGCGTGGCTGATCAAGTTCCCAAAGATGCTCTTGTAATGAGGAACATTGTCCAGGGCCTGAACATGGTTGCAAGCCATGCAACTCATATATATATCCTCTTTGGCCCTGACCTTGCAAACCCAGCGTATAGAAATGTCCTTACAACACTGGGAGACGCCGGAAACGCAGTCTGGAAAGAGATGGTTGGAAGGTTTGCCCCAATCAGCTACAAGATGGATGGCGTGCCTGTACCTGTGGGAAGTTCCTATCTTGCAGCAATTCCTGAAAAGAAACGCCTTCAGGAGGCTATTGCACTTATTGGCGGTAGAATGCCTGGCGTTTCAACCCTTTATCCAGGTGGATATACCTACCCGGCTAATGTCGCAGATATAACCAAACTTTCCACTTACTATCTGCAGGTCATGGACTTCGTATCCAAACATACTCTGAAAGTTCCATTCGATACCTGGATCGAAAATACTTATAAGGCAAGCTCTCCAGACAAAGCGGTAAGCTTTGTGAAGGGACACCTCCAGGGACTTGTTGACAAATCCCTTGCTTCCAATGACTTCTCCAAAGACGCAGGTTGGGGAGATGTGGAATTCTATGCAGCTTTTGGTTCAGAACTTGTAGGCGAAACTCTGCTTGGCCTTCCAGCAAGCCTTAAACATGATACAATCGGTGGGTACAAGGACCCCTCAAAGATCTGCTTCATTTCATATGGTGGATACTACAAGCCCAAAGACGGATACGACCCGAGGAGTCCAGCAGGAGACCGTATTTTCACCTCAGGTGTGGTATCAGGAAAACTCGAATATCAGGAATTTAATCCGGACAAGGTTACGGAGAGTACTGCTCACTCCTTCTACCAGAACAGTGCCAACGACTTCGCACCAACAAAAGGTGAAACCGTTCCGTTTACGGATCCAAATAAAATTGTCTTCACAGGAGGTTCGGATAGCCAGTACAGCTGGGACAAGGCTCCGAGATACGAGGGAATTCCAGGTGAAGTCGGGCCTCTTGCACGCATGCTAAATATAAAAGAGCCGCTCGTAACCGGCCTAGCTCAGGCCTTCAATGCGAAAGGCTACTCTGCAGCTAATGTCTACACCAGAATGTTGGCTCGTATGCAGGAAATGGCAATTCTCGCATATGAACTTCTTAACTGGGTAACAGTTGACTATCAGCCAGGCGGCAAGATTTCCGTGCCTCTGAACTTTGAAAAGGCTAAGAACTCCCAGGGTATGGGCCTGTGGGAAGCACCTCGTGGAGCCCTTGGTCACTGGATCTCCACTGATAGCAACGGAAAGGTTGCCAACTATCAGGCCATAGTTCCGGGTACCTGGTTAATGTCCCCAAGAGACAGCAATGGCATCCCTGGTCCGCTCGAACAGTCTCTCATTGGTTCAAAAATTAACACAGTCGGAGCTGTCGATTATACCAATCCATTTGGCATCTTCCATATGGGTAGGTCCTATGATCCTTGCATTTCCTGTGCAGTCCACACCATTGACCTGACCGGGAAAAACGCTCCAAATACTCTAAGAATAGTATAAGTATAGTACAAGGAGATGACCTATAATGAAAGCTAAGGACAACCCTACAATGGTTGTTGAGCGCTATACCGTTACTGACAGGATAGCTCATACCGTCCATGCCATAGCGATGCTGGTGCTCATCATCACAGGGTTAAAGATATACGCGGGATGGGACTTTATGAGTTTCCATAACGCCCGCGCTCTCCACATGATAGCGGTTCCGTTCCTGCTTGCAGTGAACTGGATCCTTATCCCTTACAACATCTTCTCCGAAGGTCACGGGTTTACGGGAAAAATAACCCACTTCATAAACCATTATATTTTTGGTCCTAAAGATGCAGCGCGTCTGGGCGGTATAATTGGTAATTTCTTCAGCAAAGGCAAAAAATACCCGGCGTTTACTATCTATGATGAAGAAAAAGGTCACTACGAGACTAAACTTCACCCCTTAATGAAGATCCTGATTCCGCTTGAAGGTTTAGCCCTCGTCCTTATTGCGATTTCAGGCATTGTCCTTTACAAGCTTGACTGGTCGCTTTTCGGTCTTCCTATAGGCTCGTGGATCCTGTCTGCAGGAGCCCTTATTGCACCTGTATTCGACATGACTTCCCTGCAGTTCTTCAGGGTTCTTCACCTGCTGATGACCTACTGGTTTATCTTTGAACTGGTAGTACATGTCGGTATTCTGGAGTTTGACCCTCATGTCTGGAAGTACTACAAAGCTATCTTCGTGACTGGAAAGGAAGACCTCTCAGACACTCACTATTCAGAGTTTGTAGAGAAATATTCAAGGTTTGATAGTAAGAAAGGCAAGCACTAAAAACTACTAAAAAATTATTAAAGAAAAATCTTAACTGGAAAAGGTAGTATAGGCATGTTCAAAAAATCTATACGCTTTTTAATTAGGTGAGAATATGTCTATATTACATGCTCCTGTCCGTATCCTGGGATGCGGAAGCCCGTTAATGGGAAACGATGGTGTTGGCCTCAAAGTCCTTGAGGCTCTTCACAAAACCGAACTTAAAGACCTCAAAGATCTTGATATCGAGGACGCAGGGGTCTGCGGGCTTGATCTTTTAAATCTTCTTGATGGCGCCAGGAAGGTCATTATAGTAGATGCAGTTCTGGCAGACAGCCCGCCAGGTTCCGTGCACCGCATAGAAGGTAAGGACCTGATAAAATTTGCTGAACCCCTAAACCTTGTCTCTGCTCACGATCTCACAATTACAGATGTATTAAGGATTGGAGAAGAGATCCAAACCCTCCCGGAAATTGTGGTAATTGGAATCGAAATAGGAACAATAGTCACTGAAGCTACGCAGGAAATAAGTCCTGAAGTCCTAGAGGGTGTGGAAAAAGCTATAAAACTCATAAGGGAAGAAATCTCTTCCCCAATTTAATCTTATTTTTTTCTTTTTATCGTCCGATCTTTTCTTTTATTATCTTACGTTTTCCTTTTAATATCTTAGCTATTCCTTTGCAATTCTCGTCCTGATTTACTGGTTACTCGGATTTTCCCGGCACCCAGTTGCTATAAAGTTTCCAATTAAACAAAGATTCCTCGCTGCCTGTTTCAATATCAAATTTCCAGGTAAAAGGCCCTTCACCTCTTATAGAGAATTCAAAATCGACAATATATTCAGGCAGAAGTACAGATTCTCTGACTTCCCTTGTATTTGTCTTTATCCGGATGCTTGATTCACTGACATTAGGATTACTTATTTCAAAACGTATTGATTTTCCAGCCTGGACTTCGAAGGAGCTATTCCCTCTCCATGTCCCAGCGGAATGAAATTTGCGCCCTTGACTATCAATCGACTTGGGTGGTGTAGTCACAGGTGGAGTTATGGGCTTAGTTACATGAACCGGTGTTTGTTCAGGCGGAACTGTCTGTGTTGCTAAAATTGGAGGTTCCGATACCGGTGGAATTGGAACTGGAGGTGCGTGTACTTCTGGAACTGGAGGTGCGTGTACTTTTGGAACCGGCGGTGCATGTACTTCTGGAACCGGTGGTGCCCTTTGTGGCTCAACAGGAGATGCCCGTGCTGGTCGAACCGGAGATTCCGGGTTTAGTGGAGTTGGAACCTTCGATACTTGTGGTTCCGGTGATGGTGGAACTGAAGGCTCTGTTACTCCTGTGGAGAATTCTGCGTCCAGATTCCCTATAGTAATCGGCCCTATTACACCATCAGCACTCAGTCCGCGTGCTCGCTGGTAGTTTTTGACAGCTGACTCAGTTTCTTCCCCGAAAAAGCTATCAGCTCCACCTCTTGGCAAAGGAAATCCCGCATCCATCAGAGCCTGTTGAACTTTCTCTACTGCAGATCCACTATCGCCTCTGCGAAGGAATCTTTCATTGTCATAGCAAGCCTCCAAAACCTCATCGCCTGCAAATCTCGGCGATTCTAAATCGTGATCGTCCCCAATAGTCATACTTTGTACCCCATATTTTGCTGCATAGTTTTCTTTCCTCAAAATATAAAGCCTTCACTATTAACATGCTATAGCCTTAAAATTTCGATAAATAAAGAAGGGTGTCAAAATATATCAATTTTTATAGAACACATATTTATTTAAAAATTAGTTAGATTTGGGCGTTAATAATAAACTTTCATTGTATCTCTAAAGAAAGCTGCATATCTGACAATGCCTGTTTCTGTAGCACTCAAAGGTTATTTGCAAAGCAGACCGATAGGGTTTATGATAGTCTTTTAATATATTGGGCTCAATCTTATATATGTCTGTATATAGAAGTATTTGCGATCAGGGGGAACTGGGACGATTGATGACGGCTTACTTGAAAAGTTTAAAAATCTCGATTTTATGAAGATGGATCGACGGACTTTTATAAAGGCTGTTGGGGTACTGGGAGCTTCACTGTTTTTACAAACATATAAAAGCGATCTGGCAAAAGCCCTTGAATTTTCGGAAACTAAAGTAGTATGGCTTCACGGAGTAATGGATAGTGGCTGTACCATATCAATGCTGGACGGAGGATCTCCTGATATCATCGAATTCCTTCAGGAGTATAATCTCAAACTTCTCTATCATGAAGTTTTAATGATGCAGCAAGGAATTTTCGTAGATGGAAAGCTTGCAAATACTAGTGAGCTTAACTCCGAGATTCTGCTGGATGAGATCTTGGAAAGGGAAAATGGTTACGTTCTAGTTTCCGAAGGAGCAGTTGCGAACGGACCTCAAGGTTCCGGGAAATATCTCATGTTGGGAGGCAAGACCTATAAAGAGATTTACGCGAAAGCTGCGAAAAATGCCTCGGCAATTGTTGCAATTGGGAATTGTGCGACTAATGGTGGAGTGAACTCTGCTAAGAGTGATATAGTTGAACTTATGGACCCCCGTGGGGTTGCCTTTACTATGGAAGATTCCTCAAAGGGGATTTTAAATCTCCTTGGCATCGAAAAGCCTGTAATTAATCTTACTGGTTGCCCTACTCATCCAGACTGGGTTTTTTTGACAATAGGCGCAGTTGTTTTGGGAAAAATAAAGGTACCTGATGATTTGCCTTATATGCTGGATCACTGGAAACGTCCAAAGGTTTTCTTCCCGCCTGACCATGTTATTCATGATAACTGTTCTCGTCGCGGATACTATGACCGTGGAGAATTTGAGCTGACAGTAGGTGGACCTAAGTGCCTCTGGAAACTGGGATGTAAGGGGCCTTATACCCATGCAGACTGTGCTACTCGCAACTGGAACGGCCATCTCAATTACTGCCCTCAGGCAGGCTCTCCCTGTATTGGCTGCGTTCAGCCGGGCTTCCCAGATAGTACCAGGCCCTTTTTCGTGGAAATTGAAAAAACAGGAATTTTAGGTACGAATATCACTACTATAGCGGGAGTGGCAATAGGGGGCGCGTTACTTGCTGCAGGGGCTCATGCTGTCAGGAGAACTGTCATGAAAAGACCTGAGGACGAGGAAGGCTTTGCCGAAGAAAGCACTCCAGAGGAAACCGGAGGTGAAAAATAATGGTACAGGTTACTGTTGATCCTCTTACGAGAATTGAAGGACATTACAGAATCAATACCGAAGTCGATGGGGAAGGCGTAATTACTGACGCCCAGAGTAGTGGCTTGCAGTTAAGGGGTTTTGAACGTCTCCTAGAGCACCAGGATCCCAGGGATGCGGCACTTCTGTCCCAGAGGATCTGTGGAGTTTGCCCGGTTAGCCACGGCATAGCTGCAGCAAATGCCCTCGATGAACTTTTCGGGGTTGCAGGTGAGGTCCCCAAAAACGGTCTTTTAATGCGAAATGTTCACCAGAGCCTGAATTACATCGCCAGCCATGCAGCCCATATCTACTTACTCTGGGGTCCTGATCTTGCAAACCCGGCTTACCGTGATATCCTGGCAAAATACGGGGATGTTGGAAATGCAGTATGGAAAGAACTCCAAGGGCGTTTTGCACCTTTGATTTATCAGCTTAACGGTATCAGTTATCCGGCTGGCTCGTCCTATCTAGGCGCTATAGTGGAATTTCGCCGCTTGCACGACGCCATTTCCTTGATAGCTGGCAAGATGCCTCATCCGGTTCTTCAGCATGTTGGGGGAGTAGTTTATTCTCCGACGGTTGCCGATATCGGGCAAATTGTAAGTTATGTCTCGAAGACGATGGAATTCATTGAAGCATTTACTCTTGGGGTCTCTCCCAATACCTGGATTGAAAATACTTACAGGGCTTCTTCCCCACAAAAGGCTGTTAATTTCGTCATTGGACACCTGCAGGAACTTCTGAATAAATCCCTTACCAGCAAGGATTTCTCACACTCTGCAGGCTGGGGAGACGTCCCGCTCTTTGCGGCTTTCGGCTCGGAGCTGATAGGAGAAAAACTTCTTGGTCTGCCTATCAGTATGAAAATGGACCGTGCAGGGACTTACAAAGATCCCGATAAGATCGGTTTTCTTTCTTACGGAGTTTTCTTCAAGCCTGAGAAAGGGGATGGATATGATCCCACAAGTCCTGCGGACAGCAGGGTTATGCCTTCCGGTTATATGAACGGGTATTTCAGGCTTGAAAAATTCGACTACAGGAAGATTTCAGAAAGCGTTAGTCACTCCTTCTACATTGACGAGGAAAAAGACCGTCCTCCCTGGAATGGGGTTACGGTTCCAGAAGGGGACCCTGAAAAGATCGACTATACGAAAGGATCGGAGAGCCGCTATTCATGGGCAAAAGCCCCTCATTATGCTGGGATTCCGTGTGAGGTCGGCCCCCTTGCTCGTATGATGATTATGGGAGAGCCCCTTGTTACGGGATTGGTAAAAACTTTTCAGGATAACGGCTACTATCCAGTCAATAACTACACCCGCATGATTGCAAGGATGCAGGAAATTCTTGTAGTGATTCCAGAACTCATGAAATGGCTCACACAGGATCTTCAGGCAGGCGGAAAGGTTGCGGTGCATACCGATCTTTCCATGGCAAAGAGTTCCACAGGAATGGGCTTATGGGAAGCTCCGCGAGGGGCACTGGGTCACTGGATTGCCACAGGGCCGGATTCAATGGTAACCCTTTATCAGGCTGTGGTTCCGAGTACCTGGAACCTTGCTCCCAGGAATTCACAGGAAATTCCAAGCCCTGTTGAGCAGGCTCTCATAGGCACTAAAATTTCAGCTGCCGAAAATGCACTTGGAGTGGATTATTCCAATCCTCTCGGAATCCTGCACACAGCCCGCTCTTATGATCCCTGTCTGGCATGTGCGGTTCATACCATTGACAAAACCGGAAAGAATCCGGATTATAATATAAGGGTGCTTTAAAGGAGGCTGGAAATGGTACGATCTGCTGAAAAACCCGCTTCCGGGAGAATAATTGTTGAACGTTATACCTGGCTTGAGAGAGTTACTCACCTGGTGCATCTTGTCGCCATGTTGACCCTTCTTATCACAGGGTTCAAAATCTATTTTGGCTGGGATTTCATGGAATTTCATACAGCTCGGACCCTGCATATTATTGCTGTGCCCTTTTTCCTGGTCGCAAACTGGATTCTGGTCCCTTACAATATTTTTTCCTGCAAAGGAGAAAGATGCAGTGTCAGAGACCGGATAGGGCATTTCAGGGAATCTTACCTTTTTGGAAAAGATGATGCAGAACGCCTTATTGATATAGTCAAGAATTTTTTCGGAAAAGGCAGGTATCCGGCTTTCACAATTTATGACGAGCGTAAGGGACATTATGTTACAAAACTTCACCCCATGCTCAAGCTTTTGATTATTTTCGAAAGCACGGCAATCTTCCTGATCGCGATTACAGGGATAGTGCTTTACAATATCAACTGGACCCTTTTCGGGCTTCCCATTGCAGAATGGATTACCTCTGTCGCCTGGTACTTTGCGCCTTTGCTTGGTATTGATGCTTTAGGGCTAATCCGTTTAATACATCTGCTTGCAGGCTACTGGTTTGTTTTTGAACTCGTGGTTCATGTAGGAATTCTTGAACTCGATCCGAATGTCTGGAAGTACCACAAGGCAATTTTCTGGTCAGGAAAAGAGGATCTTTCAGACAGGCATTTTGTCAGGGTAGTCGATGAAAGCGACCAGAAAATAGTGATAAAAGAGCAGTGACAGTAAACAAATCAAAAAGGGAAATGAATCACAAATGGATGGAAAATGAATAAAAATTGATGGGAAATGAATCCAACAACGAATAGAATATTTAATTTTTCCTTCAAGCTTCAAAAACAAATCTTTAATTATGTATGAAAATTTCCAAATGGATATATGCCGTCTCATTCATATTTATATATGGGAATCTGGATGTATGAACTGGGGGCAATTCGAACAAAAGTCGGCCAGATCATCCTCAACCTCTTGATTCTTCTTTTTATGGTAGTGCTGGGGTTAACGGTGTTGAGGTGGTTCTCAAATGTTTGGTAATTCAGAGCCCTTTTTGAAAATTCTCGGCTTTTCTTTTATTTTCCCTCTTTTTTGTTTCTTCTCCTACAACCGAAATCCTTATTGTAAAGCCCGTGTTATGGCAGGAGTTTGGAAATACCACAAGGCAATTTTCTGGTCAGGAAAAGAAAATCTGTCAGACAGGCATTTGTCAAGGTGATTGAAGAAGGCGATCAAAAAGGAACAGCAAAAAACGTTGAATATAAGTAAACCAGACAGTTAATTAATAGAAAAATAGAGAATTTAAAGGGTAAATGCCTGCTGCCAAATATTTAATTTAGTTTTTAAGATGCAAATATTTATAGGACTTACGCAATGTGACTGAGAAACAAGAGCATGAATCATGCTCGTCTACCAAATCCTGTGGTAAATCTGCACGTGCCTTATATTGCTTCTCAAGGGCGTAAGTCCCATTATGAAAGACGTTAATACATTAGATTTTTCAAAATTAATGTCTTACTGCCTCTGTCTTTATGTTTATCTTCCTTCATTCATGGACAGTTCTTACATTTTCCGCCCCCAACATCTCCATTCCCAGTCTCTACAGACCCATCTCCAGCCCCAGTCTCTACACCCTTTATGGCCCCAGTCTCTACAGAACCGCTGTTTCTCCCAGTCGTCACAGACCCACCTGCAATTCCGACCGCCATGATCGCCATCTCGCCAGTTTCGATCTCGATCGCCATCTCGATCTCGATCTCGGTCTCGATCGCCATCTCGCTGTGCGCTCACTACCGCGACCATCATTGACATTACAAGCAAGACCAGGATAGAAATACTCAGGATCTTCTTCGTTCTGTCATATATTTGTTTTCCCATTTGTCCACACTCCCAATTATTATTTAGTTTGATACAATTTGAAGGCTGTTGATTTTTGATTCACTTCCAATCGCCAGATGCATCAAATAAGTTTTGTTTTTTCCAGTTAACCATCCAGATTCATCTCTGGAAGAGTATAAAGTACTGGTAACTTTTTCAATCTTCATTTTATGTGCTGATGACTGGTGCCGATGAAAGTGATTTCAAATTGTATTACTATTATTTTATGATCTAAGAAATATAATGACTAGAGAAATATAAATAAGAAACTAATATTAATTAAAACCCGAAATTATTTAGTCAATATTTTGCTAATATATCTTTAATAATATTATTTTTCTATAAATGTTTCTCAAATTCCGCAGAGACATAGAAAAAAGCGCATATTTGTTTAATATAGCAATACACTAAAGTATACGTCGTCCTCTCATTCTGCTTGGAACCTGGTATTCGAGCTTAGAGTACCCAAGATCCATGTACAAAAATGAATGGCACTAATTAGTTAGGTTAGAGCAAAGTTAATCCTGATAATACTATAACATATAGATTGAATTATTAACTATCTCACTAAATAGAGTGACGTGTATTCGAAAGAATAAGGGTTCTCAGATTTTATGAGTCTTTACTCACTAATTTTTCCACAACCGAAATCCTTATTGTAAAGCCCGCGTTATGGCAGGAGTATGGAAATGCAAAGGGAAATCCAGGTAATCTGCGGAACTGTAAGTATCCCGAATCTTTCCGGCTTTCTAAAAACAGTAAGTTCTATAGCTTCCGAAAACGAAGTCATTGTCCAGGGCTTAAACGCGGACCTGATAGCAGGAGAAAGACACCTTCATTTTGCAATAGGAAAGGCTCTTCGGGCAGTTGCTGCAGGCAAGAATATAGCAAAAGATCCAGGAATCGAGATCATGCGCTATGCAGCCGGTGAAAGGCAGATTGAGAGGAGTTTTTCTATAGGGCTGCGTGAAGGGGAAAACAGTGTAGTATTCGTGCTGCTTGGAAAAATGGACAATCTGGTTCTGGCTCTCTCTGCCATCAGAGAATTAATAGAGGAAAAATCCTGTACTGAGCTGCTTGCTTATTCCGATGCCAAAAGGCGGGGAATCCTTTCCGTGTTCGGGATTACTGATGCAGAAATTGAAGCATCAGGCGAAGAACATATTCCTGAACTCGTTATTGAAAGAGTGGCGCTGGCAGACTATTTAAAATAAAAGGGAAACTGAAGTTTATCCCAAATTCCTCTTCAGCTTTCTCTTTTGCGCCTTACTTCTCTTTTGCACCTTAACTTTCTCTTTTACACCTTAACTTTCTCTTTTACACCTTAACTTTCTCTTTTACATTTTTTTCAAACCAGTCCATCAGAGAAAAAGCCAGACCCTTCGAGCCCCCAAAAAAGCTTTGCTGCCCGCAGATTTCCTTTTCGGACTGGACATACTTTCCTTCAGCAAGCTCATGCCCCGAATCCTTGATAAGGTTTCTTATCCATTGCCTGTCGGCTTCAGGATGAAACTGCAGACCGAGAACGTTTCCATTGTAAATGAAACCCTGATTCGGGCAGGCTTCACTCTCAAAAAGTCTCAGTGCGCCGGCGGGAATTTCAAACATGTCCCCGTGCCACATAAAAGCTGTGAATTCAGGAAACATGCAGGGCGGAAGTTCTGAACTTATGCTATCGTTCAGGTTTTTTCCTTCCACGGATCTGACAGTATGCCAGCCTATTTCCTTAAACCGGTTTTTTGTAACTTTTCCGCCCAGTACTTCGGCAATCATCTGTGCCCCAAAACAACTTCCAAGTATGGGTTTGCCTGCTTCTATCGTTCTTCTTACAAATTCCTTTTCAGGCTGTAGCCAGGAATACTCATCTTCCTGGTAAACACTCATCGTGCCGCCCATTATCAGAAGCAAATCAAATTCCTCAGGGTCAGGGAAAAGAGGTTCTTCAGAGAGCAGGGTTTTTGTAAACGTATATCCTTTTTGAGTAATCCAGGTTCCTATATTTCCCAGGGTCTCGTTTTTCAGGTGGTGAAGGCAGTGAATTTTCACGGGTGTTTCCCCTTGAAGAATAAATCGAGCAGAAACTGTTGTTTTTGAGTCACGCTTTAAGTTACGCTTTAAGTCAAACTTTAAGTCAAGCTTTAAATCATGTTTTTTAGTCATTCTTTTATATTTCTTATCTTTATTCTCTATTTTGAAGCCTGTATGAAAGCTTTTTATTTACAGAGCTTTCTGCGATAAACGTTTTATGAGATAAATATTTGTTTCCTGCCTGGCAATACATTCATTAATTACGATTGTGTTAAGAAATCACATAAACAGGTAAAAGAAATCACCGAAAATGAATTTCATTATCAGGAAGAAGATTATCAGTAAGCAGAAAATGGGAGTTGATTATCATACCTCATCCAAAGACAGTAGAAGAGATGATTGAGTGCGCAGGGCCTATTGAGTGTGAGTTATTGCCCCGGCTTATTCAGGTAACAGAAGCTGCTGCCATTGCCGCAGCCTACCAGATGGGGCGCGGGAACAAAAGTTTTGCCGACCAGGTGGCTGTCGCCTCCATGCGGAGGACGCTGAACAGGCTTAATATGAAAGGCATAATCAAGATAGGGGAAGGAGAAAGGGACGAAGCTCCCATGCTTTACATTGGGGAGCAGGTAGGAACAGGAAAGGGAGACCTGGAGGTTGATATTGCAGTCGATCCGCTCGAAGGAACAAACCTTACTGCAGATGGCTACCCTGGTTCGGTTGCGGTCATGGCTATGGCCGAAAGGGGTGGAATTTTCCACGGCCCTGATATCTACATGGACAAAATCGTTGTCGGGCCAGATGTGGTACGTTACGAAGAAGATCATCCTGATGAAAAAATCGCTCTGGATGCCCCTGTCAGGCACAACCTGAAGATCGTTGCAAAAGCTCTCGGAAGAAATATTGAGGAGCTTGTCGTTGTAATCCTTGACCGTCCACGGCATGCCCAGAAGATAACCGAGATTCGGGAAGCAGGCGCCCGTGTAAGGCTGGTCACCGACGGAGACCTTATGCCCGGTGTTGCAACTGCAATCCGCGGGTCAGGCATCCATGTGGTAATGGGTGCAGGTGGTTCCGGAGAAGCTGTTTTAACGGCAGCTGCGATCAAGATTCTTGGTGGAAAGATCATTGCCAGGCTTGTTCTTCCAACGGTTGCAAACGGAAAGGCTCAGGATAAGATCGATGAAGAAATCGAAGAAAAAATGCCAAGGCTCGAGAAAATGGGTATTACCCTTCAGAACCTTAACGATCTCCTCGATACCGACAAGCTTGTGCCTGGCAAAGACGTGATCTTCTCGGCAACAGCCGTAACTCCCGGCCATTTTCTGCGGGAAGTCAGCCTTTTCGGCGGCGGAGATGCAAGGGTACACACGGTTTCCATGGGAGCATCCGGGGCTGTCAGGTTCACAGACAGTATTTATATCAAGGATAAGCGGGAGACTCCTCTCTACCTGTAAACCCCCTTTTATCTTTTTTCTTTTTCGTTCTTTTTTGAAACACGGATAAGCGTCGATCAGGTTAAACGCGGGTCAAGTAAATGCGGGTTAAGTTTCAAAAAAGTACAGAATTAAAAAGAATTACAGAATTAAAAAAATATAGAGTTTAGAGTCAGAGTATGAAGGTCTATCTTGAAAGTTTTGGCTGTTCTGCAAGCCAGGCATCAGCCGAGATAATGAAGGCAAGCGTCGAGAGGCTCGGGCATGAACTGCTGGGCCCTGATACTGCCGATCAGGCAGAGGTCTATGTCTGCAACTCCTGCACAGTCAAATACACTACAGAGCAAAAGATTCTCTATAAGATCCGCAGGATGGGTGAGCGCGGCATACAGGTGATCGTTTCCGGCTGCATGCCCGAAGTCCAGCTTGAAGATATCCTTCACGCAAATCCCGAAGCCCATATCCTTGGGGTAAACGCGGTTTCCCGCCTTGGCGACCTTCTTTCCTCAATCGAGCAGAGAAAAAAGGAAGGACGATTGCAAGGAGAAGGACGCCTTGAATTCCGGACTTCCGAACCCCTGGGTTTCCTGAACGTCCCACGCGAGCGCTCCAACCCCAATATTCACATCTGCCAGATCTCCCAGGGCTGCAACTTCGCCTGCTCCTACTGCATTGTAAAGCATGCAAGAGGCAAACTGCGCTCTTTTCCGCCGGATGAGATAGTCGAAGATATCCGCTCAGCAGTCGCAGATGGCTGCAGGGAAATCTGGCTCACTTCGCAGGACGACAGCCAGTATGGAATGGACACAGGTTTCAAACTCCCCGCCCTTCTGCGCCTGATCTCGGAAATTCCCGGCGACTTCAAGGTCAGGGTCGGAATGATGAATCCCTTCTCTGTCCTTCCGATTCTCGATGACCTTGTAGACGCTTTTGATTCCGACAAAATCTTCAAACTTCTCCACCTTCCTATCCAGTCCGCTTCCCATTCTGTCCTGAAGAGAATGAACCGCCTGCACAAAATGGATTCAGTGGACATGATCATAACGAAATTCCGTGCCCGTTTCGAAGACATCTCCCTCTTCACCGACATAATCGTTGGTTTTTGTGATGAAACCGACGACGATTCTCAGGAAACCATCGAATGGGTACAGAAATACCGCCCTGAAAAAGTAAATATCTCAAGATACTCTCCCCGCCCACACACGAAAGCTTTTTCCTTCCGAAACCTGGACTCCCGGATTTCCGTGCAGCGCTCCCATGAATTGCACAAGGTCTGCGAGCAGGTCAAGCTTGGGTCCAAGAAGGCAATGATCGGCTGGAAAGGCAGAGCTTTTGTCTCGAAATATACTGAAATGGGAGACGTCCTCACCCGCACGGACTCTTACCGCCCGGTTGTCATAAGCGGCTCGAATCTCAAGCCCGGCCAGTATGCTGATGTGGAAATCGTCTCTGCGAAGCCCGGTTATTTCTTCGGGAAACTGGTTGAAAAATGAGGATGTTTTAAAAAAGCTGCTGAAAATTCTCTGCTGCTGTGCGCCGGCTTATTCGCATGAGGATACGGAATTGCTGGAATGAATGGATACAAAATTAGATTCGTGAGAATTTTTCATCTTTGAACAAAATAATTTTCGATTTTTCTTCTTTTTCGATTTCATAGAGGATTTCAAATGCCGTGTTAACTGAAAATTCATGATCTGATCCCAGTAGATCTTCCAGCTGCTTTTTATTTTTAACAGTACAAATATTTCCAAGTGCCTCTGCCGCCCTCCTCCGCACATCTGAATCTTTATCTTTCAGTGCATTGATTAGCGGCTGCACGGCTGTATCCGATTTGATATTTCCAAGTGCATCTGCCACCCTCCCCCGCACATCTGAATCTTTATCTTTCAGTGCGTTTATTAGAGGCTGCACGGCTATATCCGATTTGATATTTCCAAGTGCCTGTGCCGCACTCCACCGCACATCTGAATCTTTATCTTTCAGTGCGTTTATTAGCGGCTGCACGGCTGTATCCGATTTGATATTTCCAAGTGCCTGTGCCGCCCTCCACTGCACATCTGAATCTTCATCTTTCAGTGCGTTTATTAGCGACTGCACGGCTGTATCCGATTTGATATTTCCAAGTGCATCTGCCGCACTCCCCCGCACATCTGAATCTTCATCTTTCAGTGCGTTTATTAGCGGCTGCACGGCTGTATCCGATTTGATATTTCCAAGTGCCTGTGCCGCACTCCCCCGCACATCTGAATCTTCATCTTTCAGTGCGTTTATTAGCGGCTGCACGGCTGTATCCGATTTGATATTTCCAAGTGCCTCTGCCGCCCTCCCCCGCACATCTGAATCTTCATCTTTCAGTGCGTTTATTAGCAGCTGCACGGCTGTATCCGATTTGATATTTTCAAGTGCCTCTGCCGCCCTCCCCCGCACATCTGAATCTTTATCTTTCAGTGCTTTAACAATTATACTAATTCCAGTGGTTCCAATTCTTCCCAGACTTTCAATAGAACTCATCTTTTCTGATTTATACCGGGAATCCATTTTATCTGCAAGCAAAGAACACAATTTTTCCTTTACTTTTTCACTTGCTTTATTTACACACTTTGAAGCCAGGAAAAGCTCGCCTTTTGAAAGCATTGAGTCAATAAATTCGTCAATAAAATCCGAATCTAGCATTTCAGAGGTGAATATCACGACTTCTTCCCACTTTGGATGACTAAAAGCCTCTGATACATCATATCCACTTTCAAAAAGCTCTTTTAGCTTTATAGCTGCAAAATATTCCTGAAAAGACTGATGGATTCCATATGATACGTAATTATCATTTTTATACAGTATTCCCAGTTTGAGGCAGTCTTCAAGAATTAACTGTGGGCTAATTTTTTTAAATATAGGATCTTCAGAGCTTTTTTTGACAAATTTGAAGGCTTCAGAATATTTGCATGAAACTTCATTTTTGGATTGAAGATTGAAATAGATATCAGTAAGAGCATTCTCAATTTGTATTCTGTCTGCGTGGAGATGTTTTCCTTTTTCGTCCTGATGACTGAAAAGAGTAGAAATAAAAGCTTCGTACAAGTCAGAACGGTTTGAAGGAAGTAAGTCATCGGACTTGTCTTTTCTTCCCATAGCAACTTTGATGGCGATGTAAAGCATCATCGGGTTTGAGAGTATGGATTTTAACTGTTGATTGCTAAGGATTTTGTCTTTGAGAATATTTGCGAGTTCTTCATCTGGAACATAGTGATTTATGAATATCTCTATTTTTTCGTCGGTTAGTTTTTCCAATTCAGAGACTTTGAAATTGCTTTTTATGCTCTCAAAAAAGCTTGGTCTTGAAGAAATAACAAACCTGCAATTGTTGTAATCAGTAATGAAATTTGAAATCTTATCATAGGGATGGAACTCATCGGTAGGTGAGAGTAAGTCAAAGCCGTCGAGAAGAATAATTGCTTTCCCTTTCAATATCGTTTTTAGAGTGTCCTCTGAGATTCCTTTTCCTTCTGCTTTCATAGTGACGTATGCGTCAAACGGCTTCTTTATGAACCGCTCTTCACTTATGTAAGAATTTAATTCAATGTACAAGGGAACATTTTCGTTTTTTCCCTCAAGGTAACTTTTAGCAAAGATGTAATTCAACCATCTAAGTGTAGTTGTTTTTCCTGAGCCTGACTCCCCGAAAATGATCAGCTTCTCTTCTTTTTCAACAAGCTCAAGAACCTCAAATTCTTGTGGTCTATCGCTTTCCGAATCATGGAATTTGAGAGTTACTGGTAAAACTTCTTTGGCTGAGAGTTCTGTATAGACTTCACTGATTTCGTTTTTTCCATCTTCATCTATTATTTTATTCAGATGTTTTTTTAATGATTCTCTGAAGTCGATGTCTAACTCTTTTTTATCTTGATTTTCTCTACCGCCATTTATGACTTTGTGTATTTCCTGAACTTTTTGGGATATTTCTTGGAATTCTTGAGATAACTCTTTAACTCCTTGGTTTGTCTCTTGAACTGTTTTATCTGTTCTTTTTGCTAAGTAATGGTCAAAAAAGATTATAAGCTCAGGATATTTCTCGATTTCTGCATCCATAATTTCAAAAAAAGTGTTTAAGATTAAGTCTGCATCTTCGTGGGAGAAATTTTCCTCACTGAACAATTCAAAAAACTCGTGGATTAAAATATTTGCACAATCAAGCTTTTCCGGGTTTTTCAGATATTTTTTGATTGCCGTTTCCACGTTTTTCTGATAAAAAAATGTATTAATTTGTATTCCATTCAATTTATAATTCTTATTTGAGAACTCTTCAATTGTCTTATCATATACTTTCGAGTAAGTATCAAAAATTTCTTTAGGGATGTTCTTGGAAGAATCATATATCAGGTTAGTAAGATAGCCTAAAGCTAATTCTGAAATAACCATCATATCCCAGTTGGCATAAACATTTTCTTTTTACTTATGGAACAGCTCCCTTATTGAAACCATATAAATTAATTCTTTCTATTTTACGCGGGAAAGACCGCTCGTAAACGAGCGTCACAATGAAGGTCTGGATACGGCTGGTAAGGTTACCCTGTCTTATTTTTCCCAAATTTTTATTCCGCCTCCCCTCATGTGTTTTTCGCCCCTTCTCCTCATACCACTCGTCCCTCACCTCCATCAGCGCTCTGATATTTGCAAGCAGCTTCATCATTTTCCCTGCAGGCTCCGCAGACTTTGCGGGGGCAAACTTCTGAGATGGAGCTAAAAACCTTCTCGTTTTCAAAACCTCTCTGCTTTGCAATTTCAATGACTAACCCGATCATTTTTTTAAAATCATGGCCATTTTGCAGGCATCCTTAAATTCCTAATATTCTCATTGAACTCATTCCGGAATTCTTTTATATTAATTTGTCATTTATATTCAGTAATATTTGTTTTAAGTATCGCATGTCTGCCGTAAAAATAATACTAGGCAATCATAAATTCAAGAATAAATATTCGTTCACGGATACATGTTGGCGGGCGGAAATATATATTTTGTATTATTATATATGTCTCTAAGCTTTTTACGTAAATTTATATATCAAGACCCAGCTAACTTAAATTACTCTAATTATATAGGAGGTTGGTTGATTGGTAACCTTTTTAGACAAAATCAGTGAAAGAGCGAAGAAACTCAACAAGACAATAGCTTTACCTGAAACTGAAGATATAAGAACTCTCCAGGCAGCTGCCAAGATACTTCAAAGAGGTATTGCAAATGTTGTCCTTGTCGGCAACGAAGCCGATATCAAGGCGCTTGCAGGAGATCTGGATCTGTCAAAAGCAAGAATTGTAAATCCTAAAACTTATGAGAAGAAGGACGAATATGTTAACGCTTTCTACGAGCTGAGAAAGCATAAGGGCGTCACACTTGAAAGTGCAGCTGAAATCATGAGTGATTACGTGTACTTCGCTGTTATGATGGCCAAACTCGGTGAAGCCGATGGTGTGGTATCAGGCGCTGCACACTCATCTTCAGACACCCTGAGACCTGCAGTTCAGATCGTGAAAACAGCACCTGGTTCAGCTCTTGCATCCGCTTTCTTCATCATCGCTGTACCTGACTGTGAATACGGGTCTAATGGGACATTCCTCTTCGCTGACTCTGGAATGGTCGAAATGCCAAGCGTAGAAGACCTTGCAAACATTGCAGTGAGTTCTGCAAAGACCTTCGAACTGCTGGTCCAGGACGTGCCAAAGGTTGCAATGCTCTCCTACTCCACCAAGGGAAGCGCCAAGAGCCCGCTGACCGCAGCAACTATCGCAGCTACAAAGCGTGCACAGGAACTCGCTCCTGATGTCGCAATAGATGGTGAACTCCAGGTAGACGCAGCAATTGTTCCCAAAGTTGCAGCTTCAAAGGCTCCAGGAAGCCCTGTTGCAGGCAAAGCCAATGTCTTCATCTTCCCTGACCTTAACTCTGGAAACATCGCATACAAGATTGCCCAGAGACTTGCCAAAGCCGAAGCCTATGGCCCTATCACCCAGGGTCTTGCCAAGCCAATTAATGACCTGTCCAGAGGCTGCAGCGACGAAGATATTGTCGGTGCCGTTGCAATTACCTGTGTTCAGGCCGCAGCACAGGACAAAATAATTTCAATACTTACGCAAAATTTCGGAAGCTTTTATTAATTTCTTATAGTATGAACGTAAAACAACCAAAAACTATGAATGTGACTTGAAAGCAATCGATTGAACTGGGGTTTACAGATGAAAGTATTGGTTATAAATTGCGGGAGCTCGTCTCTCAAATATCAACTAATTGACATGGCTACTGAATCGGTGCTTGCAACAGGTCTCGTCGAGAGAGTAACTTTCGAAGATGGTATCATTACAATGAAGAGGCTCGACGGCAAGAAGTATCAAGCAGAACACCAGGACTATCCGAACCACATAGTAGCTCTTCAAGCAGCCGTTAAAACCCTCACCGACCCGGAATACGGCGTCATTAAGAGCGTGTCTGAAATCAACGCTATAGGGCACAGGGTCGTTCACGGAGGCGAAATTTTCACCAGGTCGGTTTTAATCGACAAAGACGTGGAAAAGGCTATCAAGGACTGCTTTGAACTCGCTCCTCTGCACAACCCACCAAACATGATGGGGATTGAAGCAGCCGAAGAGCTCATTCCTGGGCTCCCCAATGTTGCCGTTTTTGACACTACGTTCCACACAACGATACCCAAGTATGCCTACATATATGCTCTGCCATACAGCATGTACGAAAAATACGGAATCAGGAAATACGGTTTCCACGGCACCTCACACTTATACGTTTCCAGAAGGGCTGCAGCTATGCTCGGAAAGCCCTTAGAAGAAACCAAGATCATCACCTGCCACATGGGGAACGGTTCAAGCATAACTGCTGTCAAAGGTGGAAAATCTGTTGAGACCACCATGGGCTTTACCCCGCTTGAAGGTGTTGCGATGGGTACCAGGTGCGGTTCCATTGACCCCGCAGTCGTTCCTTTCATGATGGAAAAAGAAGGACTGTCAACCAGGGAAGTCGACACCCTCATGAACAAAAAATCCGGTGTGCTTGGAATCTCCGGAGTCAGCAACGACTTCAGAGAACTTGACGAAGCAGCTTCCAATGGCAACCAGAGAGCCGAACTTGCCCTTGAAGTCTTCTCATACAAGGTCAAGAAAGTCATAGGTGAGTATTCAGCCGTTCTCGACTACCCGGATGCAATTGTCTTTACCGCAGGCATCGGAGAAAACAGCGCAACCATCAGGAATAGAATCCTTTCCGGCCTTGAAAACTTCGGCATAAAGATCGATCAGGAAAAGAACAAAATCAGGGGCCAGGAAATCGATATCGCCACTCCGGATTCTAAAATAAGGGTACTTGTCATCCCGACCAATGAAGAACTTACCATTGCAAGGGATACAATGGAAATATGTGAGACCGAAGCGAAGTTAAAACACTCCATAAACATCTGAGGTAGAGGATTTTTTCCTTTACCTTTTTCAATTTTTAAGTTAACAGCATCCTTTATTAAAATATTTAAATAGTATTTTTTATTGAAGCCATCTTTGATATTAGAAATTCATCTTCGACTATTTTTCCTTCGAATTTTTCATTTTTCCGTACTTTAGAGAATTACCTTTTCAGCCTTACAAAGCTGGAATTTGCATTATCACAAAATTAATACCCTTAAAGAATAACTGTCCTTAAGATGTCATATGATTATGAAACAGGTAGATACTATCCCTCATGCGTCCGGTTCAGATCGGGCCGCAGCAGCCAGGGTTTTTGAGGCTGCCAGAGCAAAGAATTGGCAGATACTGGGCCTCGAGTCCTCTGGCATTCTAAAAGCGTATGGCATTCCTTCAGCGAAGACTGCCTTTGCAAAAACTGCAGAGGAAGCAATAAACATCGCAGAAGAGATCGGTTACCCTCTTGTAATGAAGATCGTTTCTCCGCAGATTTCCCATAAATCCGACGTTGGAGGAATCAAACTCTCCCTGCAAAATGCCGCTGAAGTTAGGGCTGCCTATCAGGACATGATGGAAAGTATTCCGAGGAAAATGCCGGATGCATTCCTTGAGGGCGTCCAGCTGCAGCAAATGCTCTCCGGCGGCAGAGAAGTAATTATAGGGATGGCCCGCGACCCGACTTTCGGGCCCATGCTGATGTTCGGGCTTGGCGGAGTTTATGTAGAAATTCTCAAAGATGTCCGGTTTGCAATAGCCCCAGTTGACGAAAGAGAAGCCAGGGAGATGATTACAGGGATTAAAACCTATCCGCTTCTTGCCGGTGTCAGGGGAGCAAAGCCTTCTGACGTTGATGCGCTTGTGGATGCAATTCTTAGGGTTTCGAGGTTTGTTTGCGATTTTCCGGAAGTCGAAGAGTTTGAAATCAACCCTCTCATGGTCTTTGAGGATGGAAAAGGCGTTCTTGCCGTTGATATGAGGCTGGTTTTGAAAAACTGATGATTGGAACCTGTTGTCAGCTTTTTAAAGCTCAGTTTTTCCGAATAATTTTTAATCCTCTACCAGTTCTATTGCGTCGGTCGGGCAGACCTGTACGCACTGTTCACATTCTATACAGTCTTCAGGACGTGCTACTACTGCCCTTTTCCCTTCTTCTGTCTCTTCCGTATCAAATACATCCACAGGGCAGATATCGTAGCATTCAAGTGAGCCAACACATTTATTGTAGTCAATCCTGGGGTGCAATTTTTTTCACCACTCGTTTTGGGGTTTGAATTCAGTCTTTAACAAGTTCGATAGCATCTTCCGGGCAGGCTTCTACACACTGGTCACACTCGATGCAATTTTCCGGGCGGGCTACGACTGCCTTTTTTACCTGATCGATTTCCTCAATCTCAAAAACTTCCGCAGGGCAAACTTCATAGCAGGCAAGAGCTCCGGTACATTTGTGATAATCGATTACTGGATACATTCTCCCTCCATCTTACCGTTTTTTTGAATTACAAAATTCAATTCAAGATGCTAATATTAATATCGATAATTTTTTTATTACTCCGGGATTTTACTGAATTTTGACGTCCACGGTTTCCGTAGTCTCCCTGTAAGGCACTGTCACATACAGTTTTCCGTCGCAGTATTTCGCAACAGCTTTCTCAGGGACGACCCCGCAGCAAAATGCATAAGTTCCGGCGTATTCGACCCCGGTTTCTTCTCTTTTTGCTCTTATGAAAAAGCCTTCCTCGACCATCTTTAATTCGATATTCTCTTTCTTTACTCCAGGCAGATTAATTTGAATTTCCATGTTTCCCTTGTCATCAGAACACGAAAGTACATCAGGTGACATTTTAACCATTGACATGACTACTCCTCCCAAAGAACCTCTTCTCTAATATATGGTATAAAATATTAGAATAATAAAATATTGTTTGCGATTCGGGAATTTGCTATAAGGCATTAAGCATTTGCGTTTTAAATGTTCAATTCTGGCATCAGGTACCCTGGTCATTATTTAGTATTTGTTCCCTGGTCGCCATACAAACCCCAATAATAGAGTAAGGATCTCGATATTTATAATTTATGAATCAATAATTTTTATTATTTTTGCGGAGAGCATGGCTGGTCATTCGAAGTGATCAGCTCCACAGCTCCCTGTTTTTGTCAATGAAAGCATACTGGGTCTCTATCTTTGAAGCTGTGTAAATCAGGGCTGCAGGATGATAGAGTTTCAGGATCGTTCTTCCTTCGTGTTCTACAGGGACTCCCCATTCGAGTTTTCTTCCAGGGCAAAAGGACTTCTCGGCTGTGTTACCAAGCAGAATTATAATTTTTGGGTCAAGCAGAATTATCTGTGCAAGAAGGAAGGGCTTGCAGCATTCAATCTCGTTTATTCCGGGCTTTCTGTTTTCCGGAGGGTGGCATTTGACAGTGTTTGTCACCATCCAATCCTTTTCAGAAAGCCCCATATACTCGATCATCTTGTCCAGCTTTTTTCCTGCCCTTCCGTAGAACGGAATCCCTGTTTCGTTTTCGTTTTTTCCGGGTGCCTCTCCTATGAAGAAAACTTTCGGATTGCAGGATCCTTTCCCTATAACTCTCCTGATTGCACTTTTATGGAGCGGACATCGCGTGCATTTAATTATCTCTCTTCCAACAGTTGTATATCCTGCTTCCACCATTGTTTTGACCCTCTCTTCAAAGTCTCTAAGGTTTTCTTTTTCATACGTCGTCGCTTTCTACCTCCTTTAATATTTTGTCCTGATAGTGCGGTCTATTTCTCAAGTGATATGGATGGATTGGTCTTTTTTCTTCTGACTTTTATATAAAATTCACAATCTATCTCACGAGACCTGAACACAGACAAACTTATTTATGGAAAAAATCCCATGAACAAGATAACCACTATTATAATGAAGAAAAATTTCCTAAAATTTTGTCTTTTAAATTTTATTCTTCAATCTATATATAAAATCTTATTCACAAAGGTGCGCTGAGGTTATGACTTCTAGAAACTTTCTTACAATCGATGATTTTGACACATATGGAAAGACAGTTCTTGTAAGGGTTGACCTGAACTCTCCTATGGATCCACGGGGTAATATTCTGGATGATATGCGGATCCGAAGCCATATTGCCACCTTGAAGGATCTTGAGGACGCAAAAGTTGTTTTGCTTGCGCACCAGAGCAGGCCAGGGAAAAAAGACTTCACGACGATGAAGCCTCATGCCAACTTAATGTCCAAATATCTGAGCAAGCAGGTTCTCTATGTTGACGATATCTTCGGAACTTATGCAAAGACCCGGATTGCTTCGATGGAAAATGGTGATGTCATACTGCTTGAAAATGTAAGGTTCTATTCCGAAGAAAGCCTCGAAAGGTCTCCGGCAGAACAGGCCAACACATATCCGGTTACAAAGCTGGCACCTTTTGTGGATATTTTCCTCAACGATGCCTTTGCCGTATCTCACAGGTCTCATCTCTCTGTGGTCGGGTTTACGGAAGTTCTTCCGTCTGGAGCCGGAAGGGTAATGGAAAAAGAGATTGTATCTCTGGAAAGAGGGGTCAAAGGAGGGGAAAGGCCAGCTATTTTCGTGCTCGGAGGGGCAAAAGTGGACGACTCCCTTAGAGTGGCGGAAAATGTGCTTGCAAATGGAGGGGCTGACCGGGTACTCCTGACCGGGGTAGTAGCAAACGTGGCCCTTGCTGCATCCGGAGTAAATATCGGAAAAACCAATTTGGATTTCATCAAGTCACAGGGTTACGAAGCCCAGATCGAAAAGGCAAAAGGCCTGCTTGCGAAGTTCAAAGACAAGGTGGGCCTCCCCCAGGACGTGGCTTTAAACGATAATAAGAAGCGGGTCGAAGCGCCGGTTTCGGAACTTGATTCAGATTCTCTTCCCATAAATGATATAGGGCTTGAAACCATCGTGGACTTTACCCATGAAATCGAGAATGCAAAAACGGTTGTCTTAAACGGCCCTGCGGGCGTTTCCGAACTTGATGATTTTGCCCTTGGAACTCACGAAATAATAAAAGCTGCGATCAAATCCGAGTTTTCAATCGTTGGCGGGGGGCATATCTCGGCAGAAGTTGGTCATCTAGGCCTTGAACACCGTTTTTCCCACATCAGCACAGGTGGAGGGGCATGCATTGACTATCTTGCCGGGGTAAAGCTTCCAGGCGTTGAGGCTCTGAAGGCTGCGGCCAAAAAGTACCAGGAAGCTAAAAAACTTTAATTGTCCTGTTCCCGAGAGTTCCGGCCTTTATAGGAAGAAGCGTGAGACTCCGAAGTCTTTAGCTTCGGGGCAGTTCACAATAGTGAGCTTTCTATTCGGCAGTCCTTTCCTGCCAAAATTTTAAAACTTTTTTCAAATAATTTTTCTCATCTTCCGGCTCCTCAGAAATCAAGTTCTGGAAATCTACTTTAACCAGCGCCGATAAACATACTGTTATAATAGCTTCCATACACATCTTGTCATTAACCTGTAGCTGATACTACTGGCTGACATTCACATGCTGGAATAATAAAATAGAGGTGTTGGTTCAAACATGCTTACAGACATCGAAGGCAGGACTGCAGTCAAACTTGCAAGGAAGACGATTGAATCTTTCCTATCTGAAGAAAGGCTTCCGGAACCTCAGGAGCTCGGTTTTGAGCTTTCGCCGGTTTTCGGGGAGAAGAGGGGTGTTTTTGTCACACTTACGGAAAACGGGCTCCTCAGGGGTTGTATAGGGCATCCTTTTCCTGACTCCACACTTGAGGAAGCAATTATGGATTCTGCCATTTCTGCGGCAACCCGTGACCCGCGTTTCCCACCTGTCGGAGCAGATGAGCTGGATGATATAGTTGTTGAGGTTACAATTCTTACCCCGCCTGAAAAGATCAATGCTCCTCCAAAAGAGCTTCCTGGCCGTATAGAGATCGGAAGGCATGGTCTTATTGTAAAGCAGGGCTATTGCCAGGGACTGCTGCTTCCTCAGGTCGCTCCTGAAAACAATATGGATTCTATCGACTTTCTGAGTCATACCTGTCTGAAAGCCGGCCTTTCTCCGGACGCCTGGCTCAAAGGAGCCGAAGTCTCCTGTTTCGAAGGGCAGATTTTCAAGGAAAAAGAACCGCAGGGCGAGGTTTTTGAGGAAAAATTCCATTAAGACCCGGAGGTTTTATCGTATGAGCTCATCCCAAAACCAATTTTATTCTCAAGTCAGTAACATTTCAGAACAATTTTTTCACGATCCGAAACCCGATTGATTATTCTGAATAAGAGATTCAGAAAAGCAATTTTGAGTTTTGGGATCAGCTTTACGCCAATTATAGTCAACGCACAAATTAAATACACTTTTAAACACTATAATTCAAACTTTATAAACATGAAAAACAGCGATGGGCACGGAAAAACTCAATCCAGACTCTATAACCACGGAAAACACGGAAAGATTGTGCCCATGTTTCCTTTATTCCGTGTTTTCCATGCTTTCAGTAGTTTACCTTTTCGTTTGAATTATAGCCAACCGATGAATTAAGAGCCTATCCGAAAAGTCAATAATGGCATGTTGTGAAGTTACTATAGGTCTATAAATATAGAGTATCCATTCCGGCAGTGCATATTACCTATTGTAAAAGCTACAGTAGGTCACAACACTTTTCGGATAGGCTCTTAGATGCTCTCTCGGGATTATTCGGTCCAAGTGTTGAATCACAAAAATTGATATTAAACAGAGAATTGAAACTTATTATACTGATTATGAACCTGACTGGGATAATGAAAATGAAGAGGTGAAGCTTAAAGATTTTGAAAACGGTGAGAACTTGAGATTGATTCTCCATTTGAAGGTTTAAAAGATGGAGGAAAGTAACTTGACATAGTAATATTAACTCATTTTTTCAGGTATTGCAATCCATCTCCACCCAGAAATTTGGGTCATAAGTATTTGGACTATCCTTCGGTTCAGGATATTAAGAAAACTGGTAGGGTGAGCATTTCTGCCGAAGGCATTGTAGTGGATTAAGCGTAGCTTCTTTGTACCCTTCCACATACCTAAGCACATATACCCAGAAGCCACGTACAATGGCCAGGGCTATCGTTTTGAATATGGATAGGTATTTAGGACGCTAGGCGTGTGAAATGAAAAATATGAAACTGGACTTGTGACAGTTTTCATCTCTCGTATGGCGGCCCTGATGCTGATAAGCTGAAATCCCCAATGGCCATCCCGAAGATTAAAGCCAAAGGAACCGGAGTTTTTTCATACCCTAGAAGATAAGGACATGCTCGTAGCAGGCTTTAAATCCACATTTTGAATAATTAAATCAGGAGCAGCTTTCTAGTCCAGTTTTTAGAATCAGCAGGCGTTTTAAAAGTAAGTATCTGTTATATATTTATTACATCTAATAAACAGATATTAAATAGTATAACCTGAAAATCCGCAAAGAAAAAAGTCATCGAAGTCTATTGCCGAGGAGAAATCCTTAGATCTTTATTATTACTCCCTCCTATGCTGATATGGCCAGTTGTTATATAAAAATACATATATTTAATCAGGTATATAGTAACGAAAATTATATAATCATGTGCTTGAATAATGATATAACCATAATTGGGGGGTAGTTTCATTGTATATTTCTCGTAGAGATTTGAAATATATTTTAGCACTTTTGATGACTCTTGCGATTCTTCTACCAGGTTTATCTCTCGCTAAGTCATCAGAAGGAAATGGGACAAATATAAGCAAAAATATGACCACTAGTCAGGGTTATCCAATTAACAACGACAATAATTCTCTTACCGTAGGCGAGCGCGGTCCGACTCTTTTGCAAGACTTCCAGTTCGTTGAGAAGATCTCTCACTTCGATCGGGAGCGCATTCCCGAGAGGGTAGTGCATGCTAAGGGTGCCGGAGCCTTCGGTTACTTCCAGGTTTACGAGCCAATGGACAATTACACTAAGGCTAAATTTCTGCAGGATTCTAATAACCAGACTCCCGTCTTTGTGCGTTTCTCCACAGTAGCAGGAAGTAAGGGTTCCGCGGATACAGTGAGGGATGTTCGGGGATTCGCGGTTAAGTTCTACACTGAAGAGGGTAATTATGATCTGGTAGGTAACGATATACCCGTCTTCTTTATCAGAGACGCTGTCAAGTTCCCTGATTTTATTCATGCCCTAAAAGCTGAGCCCAACAACAATACTCCATCGTCGTCTTCGGGACACAATAACTTCTGGGATTTCATATCCCTTACTCCGGAGTCAACTCATATGCTTACATGGGTCTTCTCAGATCGAGGGACTCCAGCTAGCTACAGGATGATGGAAGGATTTGGAGTTAATACGTATGTGTGGGTAAACAAGGAAGGCCAACCCATATACGTCAAATATCACTGGAAACCAAAGCTAGGAGTGCATAATTTCGATCGCCAGAATGCTACCAAGATAGCTGGTGAAGACCCAGACTATCTCACCAGAGATCTGTGGAATGCCATTCAAAAGGGAGATTACCCGGAGTATGAGCTCTATGTGCAAACAATGAATATCTCCGAGGAGATGAATCAGACCTTTGATCCTCTAGATGACACCAAGATCTGGCCGGAGGACAAGTTCCCCCTGCTACCAGTAGGCAAGATGGTGCTTAACCGCAACCCCGAAAATTTCTTTACTCAAGTCGAGGAAGCAGCCTTCTGCCCAGCTAATCTGGTTCCAGGAATCGAGTTCTCTGCTGACAAAATGCTTCAAGGCAGGACATTCTCCTACGCCGATACACAGCGCTACCGCCTGGGGGCTAACTTCAATGAGTTGCCCACCAACAGACCTCTGGCAGGAGTAGACAATAACCAGCGCGATGGGGCCATGCAGTACCAGGTGTTCAATGGCTCCGTCAATTACTATCCCAGCAGCCAGGGAGGATCTAAACCTGTTTCCCAGGAAGGAGAGACATATAAGCCTTACGTCGAAGGAAATATGACGCGGGAGCAGATCTACAAGACGGATGACTTTACTCAGGCAGGAGAGAGATACCGCTCCTTGAACCAGACTGAGAAGGAGCACTTGGTTTCCAACCTGGTGTTCGATCTCAGCCATGTAACCAAACCTGAGATCCAGACGCGAGCAGTAGATAACCTGCGACAGGCAGACCAGAACTTGGGCGCAGCTGTAGCTCAAGGCTTAGACTTAAAGAAGTAAATAATCTATTAGTAAAATAGACGAACTTGAGAGCCTATCCAAAGCTACCTAGTTCGTTTAAATTTCTATTTTTATTAAGAGCCTATCCGAAAAGTAGAATAACTACATTTTAGGGTAATGTTGATTAGTGACAACACGAAAAAACGGACACGACTACGAGATCTCTGAAGAATTCTGGAATAAAATCAAACTACATTGGTCATCGGTTAACGAATTTTATGCACAACTTCGAATACCATGTATAGCGATTTTCCAACATAATTCTTAGATATATTACATAAAAAATAACACTTTTTGGCGTTTTGCACCTTAACCGAATCCACATGAATCAAACTATTATTACCTCTCCCTAAACCCAAAAAAAAGCCTGGAAGACCTCGAAAAGATGATAAGAGAATACTGAGTGGTATTTTTTATCTTCTTCGTACTGGTTGCCAATGGAAAGCTTTGCCACGATTTTATGGAGCTTCAAGCACTGTCCATGATCGATTTCAGGAATGGCAAAAAGCAGGATTATTTGAAAAAATGTGGGAAGCTGGTCTACTGGAATACGATAATAAAAATGGATTAGAGTGGGAGTGGCAAGCAATTGACGGTGCTATGACAAAAGCACCATTAGGTGGAGCTGGGACCGGAGCTAATCCAACTGATCGTGGCAGAAAAGGTACAAAAAGGAGCATTTTAACAGATGGTAAAGGTATACCACTTTCAGTAACTGTTGATGGAGCAAATCGTCACGATAAAAAGCTTTTAAAAGAGACTTTAGGTGCTATTATTTTTGAAAGACCTTCTCCAGACGAGGGAATTCAGAATATATGTATGGATAAAGGATATGATTTTCCTGATATCAGAGAATTGGTTAAAGAATATGGTTATACTGCCCATATCAAAAGCCGTGGAGAGGAAAACATAAGAATAGAGATACCAGGTTTTAGGGCAAGAAGATGGGTTGTAGAAAGGACACATTCCTGGATAAACAGATTCAGAAGACTGCTTATAAGATGGGAAAAGAAAATTGAGAATTACCTTGCTACGCTACACTTAGCATGTGCATGGATAACATTCAGAGCAGCAGGACTTTTCGGATAGGCTCTAAGTACACTTTTGAACACCATTATTAGCATAGAACCAGGTTTATAAAGTCTACTTAATTGATGAGTGTACTATAATCAATAAGTGCGGACACGACTCTTTTTACCCTTACTTCTTTTACACTACTGTAAACCTTAAAATGAATTCTGTCCCGTTGTCTCTTTTTAGTTCAAGTTTGCCTCCTAATTGGTCTATAAGAGTGGTCACCAGTTGTATGCCAAGACCGCCAGGATTTTCCAGATCAAAACTTTCAGGCACACCGATCCCATTATCTGATACTGCCAAAATAAAACTGGTGCCCTTTAAGCACTCATTATTGTTTCCTGCTCTATTATCTTTACATTCTCGAGATTCTTCTCTACAAAGCTTGATTTGAATTCTCCCATTATCCTTGTCGGTAAATGCGTATTTGAGAGAGTTTGAAACGAGTTCGTTAATGATTATGCCTAATGGAACTGCATTATCCATGTTAAGGAAAATGTTTTCTTCCAGGTCCATGTTTAAGCTAATATCGGCATTTCCAAATCTGTATGTCTGGAAAAGGTTCTTAACAAGCCTCTCCAGATATGGTGAAAAATTCAGCGTATCGTTTCCTATGCCTTCGTGCAGTTCTTCATGGATCAGGGCAATGGACATTACTCTGTCCTGGCTTTCCCTGAAGGCTTTCAAAACCTCCGAATCGTCGACACATTCTCTGTTTTTGAACTTTTCAGCCTGAAGGTCGATAAGGGAGGAAATTACCTGCAGGTTATTTTTGATCCTGTGGTGGATCTCCTTTCTACGGGCAGTTTCGATACTTGCAAGAAACTTTTCGGTCTCTTTTCTTTCAGTCACATCATAAATCGCACCCTCATAGTATTCTGGCTCTCCATCCTTTCCCTGAACTTTCTGGTAGATCCCATGCACCCACTTGATTCTTCCGTCCTTGCGTATCAGACGGATGTCAATTTCCCCGTAACCTGTAGACGGAGCACTCCGAACCTTTTCATCCTCTTTGAGGGAGAGAGGCAGGTCATCGGGGTGGATGATGTCTTTCCACTGCATCCGGGATACTAACTCTTCTTCACTATACCCGGTGATCTCTTCAATGGCTCCTTGCAGAAACACGGGAATGAAATTCTCATCCGCTTGAAAAACAATTCCCTTGAAATTCTGTATAACAGAGCGGTACTTCCTCTCACTGGCTTCAACCTTTTCTATCGCATGTTTCCATTCCGTAATATCTTTCATTACCCCGATGGCTCTGTACACCTTCCCTTCTTCATCTTTAAGCCAGACTCCCCGGATCTCCATATAGATGTAGTTTCCATCTTTTTTCCTGAACCTGTATTCTGCCTGAATTTTCTCCCCTTTCTTAAAAAACATCATCAGGTTCTCAAGCAGTCCGGTCCTGTCTTCTGGGTGCAGATGTTCTATCCAGAACGACTTGTCACAATTTTTAAACTCTTCCGGACCGTACCCTGTTACTTCCCGGATGGCTCCTGCCCACTCGACTTCACGTGTGTCGAGCTTGAAATCGAATACAACCTGCCCGGTCTGTTCGGCTGCTATGCGATATCTTTCCTCACTTTTCTGGAGATGGATGTCTGCAATCTTGGCACCTGTAATATCTTTCAGTACTCCGAGAGCCCTGTAAGGCTGACCCTCATGATCCGTAAGCCAGATCCCGCTGTTTTCTATATAAATGTAAGTCCCGTCTTTTCTTCTCAACTTTAATTCTTCCTTATACCTGCCTCCGGTCTTTCTCACGTTCAGGGATTTTTCATCCAGACGACTCGTATCTGTAAGGTGAATATTCTTAATCCAGAAGTTCTCCCCAAACTTCTGGAATTCTCCAAAACTATATCCTGTAATCTCTTCTATGGCACCTGCCCAGCTGCTCTTATCTGTTCTTAGATCATATTCATATACTACCTGTCCGGTTTGCTCTGTGACAATCCTGTATCTCTCCTCGCTTTTCTGGAGTTTTTCTTCTGCTTTTTTACTTTTGGTTATATCTCTGGCGATAATTGAGATAGCGGTCAGCTTTCCAGATGTATCAAAAACCGGGGAAAGAGTTAGTGATACATTTATCATAGTGCCATCCTTTCTTAAATGTAAAGTCTCATAATAGTGAATTTTATCTCCCTGTTCAATCAGTTCAACTAATTCTTTTGTTTCTTCAATTAATATGGATGGCTCCAGGATGGATATGGGCTTTCCAATAATTTCTTTAGCTGAATAACCATAGATTTGCCTTGCACCTTTATTCCAGCTGGCAATAATGCCATCAAGGGATTCAGTTATGATGGCATCGTTTGATGACTCCACGATGCTTGCCAGGTTCCGGATTTTCTCTTCTGCTTTTTTACGCCTGAAACTTTCGATCTGTTCCCATTTTCCTTCCCTTTTGACCAAAGCAAATTGGTGGTTAATGACCATATCGACTATCTCGGTTGCGTTGCACCCGTCGAGAGGATAAGTACAGAGAGCCATCATCTGGTAATTGCCAATGACATCGTCTAGCTGTTCCTCATAATCGGCAAAATCATTCCAATTCTTTTTTTCCAGCCGGAAAGAATTTCCCAACCTCAAACCGTCATAGCCATTTTCCAGGGTCTGGTTGAGTTTTTCAACCCAGACGTTCAATACTCTCTCCGAATCAAAACTACCCTCTTTTACACTCCAGCTGGTGTAAGGGATAATTTCGATTTGCCCTTTTTCCAGATAAACATCAATATCAGGAACAGCCTTTCGAAGGGCTTTTTTTGCCTTTTCTACTTCCGAAGGTTGTGATGTGACCCACATACAAAATTCATTGTTTTCCAGCCCTGCTTTGAAGTAGGGAACAAGTATGTCCATCAAATCTTTTTTTGTCTGGTAGAATTGGCAGAAGTGCGTTCCCCAGGGCACATCTCCAACAATATCAATGCCGGACTTTCTCAGGCTTTCTCTCATTCCACATTTTCTCCCTGGCATGTGGTCCCTTCCACCAACGTTTTCCAATTTCGGCTCTTCGCTGTTCTGGGAGTCAGTTACTGAAAAATCGTAAACGCAAGAATCCTTCTACTTTTCCCCAAACACTGGGTGATGTCCGTGTTTTCAGATATTATCAATGACTCATCCCCACAATCCCGTTTTGTATTTTTTTGTATTTTATATTTCTCACAGCAAAAATCGGCACTTCATAAACTGAGTAAGGTGTATCTGGTTTGCTTTTAAAACTGTACTAAACTTATGAGTTTACTTTATCTAATATATAACATTTAGTTAATAAGATATTAATAAACCGATCGCAAAACTCAAAATTTGCCTCTTTAAATCTCGTGTTTTTAACGACCGATCTAGATTCTTATCTTGAAAGCAACCCTGAAAAAATCATGATGGATAAGAATAAAAATGGGGTATGGGATCAGCTCAATCAATTATAATCGCCTTCTGATAATGCAGCATTCTTATATCTGGTATAAGGCAACTATCCGGCGTGCCCAGAATTACTCTACTGATGTTTATTTGGAGTTGTCAAAAAAGTGTAATTGCCAGCCCATGCAAAACTGAGTAACAAAATCAATAGCCAGGCGGTTAAAGAAAATGGGCTCCCAGAAACTTGTCCATTTAAACCTTAACTCGACCTTATGCACCTCAGTTCGTAGGGTACCCATCTCGCGACCTTCAACGACAGCGATTTATGATTCTCCGTGATCTGAATGGTTTTTATCCGGGATGTCTCCTCCGCCGTTATACTGAGATCAGTCACGGTTCCGACAGGTCTTTTTTATTCCTGGTCTTTCTTCTCCCATTTTTCCGGTTTGATCTCCCGTTCCGTGGTCGCAATGGCGTATGCCTCACCAGCTTCATTCACCAGTGAAGTGGCATTTAGCCACACATCTACCACTCTGCCGTCTTTGGTGAGTCGCTGGGTATGGTAAGGTTCCAGAACCTCAGCCCGGCTAAGCTTCTTCAACGTGGCCAACTCTTCTTCTTTCCGGTCCTCAGGAACCAGGCTGCGAATGTTCATCGCCAGTGCCTCATCTTCGCTCCAGCCATAAATCTTCTCAGCCTTCGGATTCCATGCAAGGATGTGTCCCTCCATATCCTGCAACGTTATAGCATCGCTCGAATCTTTCACCACCGCCGTCAGGTGGCGCATGGTTTCGGACTCCTTAAGCTTCGCTCTTTTCATCTCGGTAATCTCCGTAAAAGTGATCACCGCTCCCGCGATAACGTTTTCAAGGGTGCGATAGGGCCGGATTCGCATCAGGTACCATACTTCTTCTTTGGTCTGGACTTCAATATCTTTGGGCTTCAGGCTGTCCAGCACCTCCTTTATGTCCTCTACAAGGTGGTCATAGCCCAGCAGGTTTGAGATGATGTGCCCAACAGGCCGTCCCACGTCGGTCGGGATCAGGTTGATCACCTGCATGACTGCAGGGGTGAAGCGCATGATGCGCAGTTGATGGTCCACAAAGATAGTGCCTATACCCGTACCTGCCAGCAGGTTGCTCATATCGTTATTGGCCTGAGACAGTTCAGACACCCTGTTTTGCAGTTCTGAATTGACCGTGGACAATTCCTCATTGACCGATTGCAATTCCTCCTTGGAAGTCTCCAGCTCCTCGTTGGTTGATTGCAGTTCCTCGTTCATGGACTGCATCTCTTCATTGGATGACTTGAGTTCCTCGTTGGAGGTCTCCAGTTCCTCATAGGAGGCTTTGAGATGTTCTTCCTTGATCTTGAGTTCTTGCTCCAGTGCCAGGATGCGCGCGTCAACTTCCACTCCGCCCCCCGGGACACCTTCACCAGCATCCATGGAGGGAGTCTTTCCGGTTTGGCTCTGATCCGGTTCTGGCGTTTTCTCAAAGGTGATCAGGAACAGGTTTAGCCCGGCGGGTACGTCATTTTCTACCGGCACAGGCCGTAACGCCAGATTAACGGTAGTGAAATCGCCGTTGGTTTTGACCCGTAGTCCGGGGTTAAATACCGGCTCTTTACTTACCACGGCTTTGTGCAGGGCTGTGGTCAACTCCCGCTTCAATCCCTCTCGTGCCATCTTCAGTATATTCATACCAGCCTCACCCGGAGCTGGTTCCAGGTATAGGCCCGTACGCCCATGAAGGTAGAGAATATCACCGCGCTCGTTGACGAGCACACTGACAGGGGCGTAATATTGAAGCATTGTCCGTTCGGTCAGCTCGCGAAGTTGAGGTTTCGTTTCGGCAGGAGCCTTGCCTGAAGGTCGTAAGGCTGCACTTTCCAGCTTTGGTGGGAGAAATCTCTCCATGAAAGGACGTTTACTGCTAACATCATCTTTTCTTTGGTACAGTTTCGACTTGCGGTCCAGTGTATCAAAAAGGTTCGTGAACTCTCCCACGGTTTCGGAGGGACCCAGGAAAAGAAATCCTCCCGGGTTTAATGCGTAGTGGAAGAGAGGGATGAGTTTCTTCTGCAGTTCCCCATCCATATAGATCATCACGTTGCGACAACTGATCAGGTCGAGCTTGGAAAAGGGCGGGTCTTTGATAATGTCCTGCTCGGAAAAGATCACCATGTTACGAATATTTTTCCGGATACGATAGTTGCCTTCTGAATCCTGGGTGAAGAAGCGCTTCAGCCTTTCAGACGAGACGTCGGCGGAGATACTTGCTGGATAGATGCCGCTGCGGGCCTGTAAAACAGCCCGGCTGTCAATATCGGTGCCGAAGATTTGTACCTTGGCAGTTAGCATCAACGCCTCCATTTGCTCCTGGATCAGGATGCCAATGGAATAAGCCTCCTCACCTGTGGAGCAGCTAGGCACCCACACACGTATCACTGAATCTGAGTTCTTGCCTGTAAAGAGACGCGGGATGACCTTTTCCTGGAGCACCTTAAAATCCTCGGGATTACGGAAGAAATTGGTGACGCCGATTAATAGGTCGCGAAAGAGTGCCTCCACTTCTGCAGATTTTTGCTGTAAATAGCGCACATACTCATTCACATTATCAATATTATGGACGGCCATACGCCGCTTGATGCGGCGGTCGATAGTGTTCTTTTTGTAATGGGAAAAGTCGTGGCCTGTCTGGGTGCTCAGCAGATTAAATATCTTTTTCATCGAGTCTTCTGCATTGGCGATCGGTTGGGATCTTTTTCCAAAGGCCTGGGCAACATAGGCAATGAGCTGGGCTGGCATCTCGGCCGGTTTCAGGATGTAATCTGCCAGACCGGTCTCAATGGCGCTGAGAGGCATACCGTCATACTCGCTTGATTCGGGGTCCTGTACTATCACCATGCCGCCCTCTACCTTGATAGCCCGTAACCCCAGTGTGCCGTCGCTGCCGGTACCTGAGAGTATAATTCCGATGGCCTGCTCTTTCTTTTCCTCGGCCAGGGAGCGGAATAATATATTAATCGGTAGACGATGGCCGCGCGGTTCGGCAGGTTCGAACAAATGCAACGTGCCGTTCTGAAAAATCATATCACGGTTAGGCGGGATGATGTAGACACAGTTAGGCTTGACAGCCATCCCGTCCTTAACCTCGTAAGCCGGCATCCGTGTATAGCGCCCGATCAGGTCGGCGAGAATGCTCTTGTGGACCGGATCCAGGTGCTGCACCAGGACAAAGGCCATGTCGGGCTCGATGTCTGTAGGCATGGCTGAAAAGAAAGCTTCGAAAGCAGCCAGTCCACCAGCCGATGCACCGATGCCCACAATGGGAAAGTTCTCTTTTGGGAGTTTATTCGAGTCTGCATCCGGAGCAGGAGATTCTTCAGTAACAGGGGTTTCTTCTGCAGAATGCAGCTGCTCCTCTTCTGATATTTGTATTTCCTCTTTGCCTGTGGTCTTCTTTTCATTGACCATATTGTCACATCCTTTCATGTCTGAATCTGAATCGGTGTAATGCCCTTCATGTGTGTATTCGATGATGGGATGCCGCCAGGTCAAAGTGCACGATCTTGGACAGGTTTGAACTCGTAACAATAGATAAATTCCAAAGAGTTTTCCTTCAGGCGGATGCCTTTTTTAAACTCTTAGCCTTAGTAAAAAGATACTTCCCAGGTGAATACCCATGCTCTCTTACCATTGGCTGGGGGGTCGGAGAATTTTTTCGAATTATTTCTACTCGCTTCTAATGTAATCTCGCCCTAAAACATAACCCAATTGAATCTTCTTCTCACGTCGGGTAGTGCGTTGCCGTTTTTCTAATAATGTCCGAAATCTTTAATTCTTTAAATACTTCTAAAAGGACTAATAGATAATAACAGATAATTTCACAAATAAGTATTCTCTTGTTCTAATAGATAATACGTAGCCCGAAATTCTCCCCTCAACTTTTCCATTTTTCTGTCTCTCTTTTACCTATGCTTTCCTGAACTCAGTTATTCTGAACCACGTAGGAATAGGCAATGTGCCAATTTTTCTGTAAAATTATAAATTTTAAAAAGTTTGAATCAAAAACTCGATATCATTAGATCTGTTTCATGTACAGTATACAAAAACTTGACGTCAAATTTACAGCAAATCCGGGACACTGCCCACCAAATATTTACACGATTAGTAAAACTGATTAATTGGCAATGATTATCATTCTTGGCACATTGCCAAACTATGCTACTAACATAATTTAAAATGTAAATATTTACACTTAAATCACTATAGGTTTCATAACTACGAAAAACACAGGCGGGCAGGGAAAAACCCAATCAAGGCACCGTAGCCACTGAAGATAAGGAAGGCACTGGAAATCTGTGCCCTTGTTTCTTTCCTTCCGTGTTTTCCGTGCTTTCAGTGGTTTAACTCACTCCATGTTTATAACCACAAAGGGCACGGAAAAACTCATTCAAGCCTATATAACTACGGAAAACAAGGAAAGCACGGAAAAATTGTGCCCTTGTTTTCCTTTTTTCCTTATTTTGTCAGCTAGTGACCTGTTTAATCAATGACATTACCTGGGAGATAATGCCCAGGACAGGTACGGTCTGTGAAACCAGGAGCTTTAGCATAATTCCCATGTTGAAGGGCCATACGGGGAGCTTCTCGTTCCGCATGTAAACCTGTTGCATCATCTCCAGCTCCTTCTGGATGCTTTCAAACTCTTTCTGGTCCAGCTTTTCCGCTTCATTCAGCAGCCTGGATTCCAGCTGGTTAATGGAGTGTTCGAGTTGATCCAATCGTGCCTGTTTCCGATTTCTCCATTCCTCCATGATCCAGTGCACTTTCAATAGAGGCAGGAAGAAAGTTACAAGTGCAAAAGGCACAAGAATTAAGAGCAGCCACAGGTAGAGGGGAGCATATTCTTCTGATATTTCGAAAAAGGGACTCCCTTTTTCCGTAAAAATTCTCAGGATAGACCAGCCGCCCAGGTGAATTGCCGGTATGGTGATTATAAAAGCATTCCACAGGCAGAGATTACCCAGGGGAGAGAGCCCGCCGGACCTGTCAGGATGCCCGAGCTGCGGCTCAAGGCGAAATTCTTTTCCTAGTTTCCAGATATAGATGGAGGTTATAAGCATCCTCCAGGCCATAAGTCCTATGATAAAAGCAATAAAAAACTCGATCGGATTACTCCAATGCCAGGTAAACACCAGCAGGGAAAAGGCTACACCCATAGCCCACTGGTAGGGGTGGTTCAGCATTTTTTGCAGTTCCTGCATGAATTGGCGGAATCTTTCTTCAAGCCGCCCAGTTTCAGGGGCTGCTATTTCGGACCCCTTCTCACAGGGAATTTTTTGAAATGAATCCCAAGGGTAAGCCCCCACGACAATCTTCCGGCGCCAGAGGTTACGGAAAGTTTCCGGTATCATTTTTATAAGTACGGAAAAAGCAAAAAGGCTCAGGGCTGCTGCCAGCATTCCTGAGGTATACATCACCACTCCTGCAATAAGCGGGTAATTTGCCAGTATATAAATTATGATGAGCAGGATCAGCCACGGAAACAGGAGCAGTGCATAGCGCAGAATGGGGTTCCGGATGGCTTTGAAATCTTCAGGTACAATTTCTATGCCTGGTGTGCCTTCTACATCCGGTACATCTTCTAAAGTCGGTAAATCTTCTACATTTTTCTCTCCATCCGCATCCTTGCATACTGCACCTGAATCTTTGAGTGCTGTCACTGAACGGCTCCCGCTTTTCCCCGATTGAATCTTTATATTTATTTAATGTGCAAAATATAAAAACAAATATGAAGCAATCTTAACTACAGCTAACCTTAACAAAATTACGCTTTTAAACACCGATAAAAAGTGTCACGAACCGTTTTTAATATTGTGACGGCTGTTAAGTACACGTTAAAGACAGCTATTATGGCTGTTCCGTTTTTCGATTTGCTGAATCTTCTTTTCCCATCCCTTTTTAGATTTGTTCTGCCAGCTGAAATGGAGTCATCAATCTAAATTATGGCATGGAAGATCTGGCGATTACGGGATTTCTACCGGAAATTCTGCCTGGGCACAGTCAGTTTATTTTATTAATCAGGTCGAGGAGATTGCCTCTTAATACTTCTTTAGTGGAGTCCGAAAGGTCATCGAGTTTATCCAGGCTTTTCAGGGCGTTTTCAAAATAGAATTTTGCAAGAGCAGGGTCTATCTCGACGTAGGCTCCTCCCATGAAAACATACAGGTAAATGAAATCATCATATTTTTCAACAAGCTTTCTGTACAGTTCCTGAATCTTTTCAAATTCGCCTTTTTCTGACAGCTCTGAGATATAAAGTCCCACTAACTCATAAAAATCCGGGCCGTTTTCCAGCAGGAAATCAAATTTTTCGGCATCTGTCAATGAAAGGAACTTTGTTTCCATTTCAGCTATCAGCTCTTCTTCAGTCAGCCCTTCTCCTTCATCGTCTCCGTAATTTTCTACAAATTCAAAATAATCGTCCTCGTCCCCTTTCAAGAGCATTAGATCCGCGTGTTTGCTGGACAGACCCAGTTTAGCGGCAAGCTTTTTGACGTTTCTTTCATATTCTTGACTCTCTTCTTCCGTGAAAAGTCCCATAACATAAGTGGCCCACTTCAGGTACGCCTGCTCATCTTCCATCCAGGACCTGTTGTCGATAACGTCTAAAACGTAGTCAATTACAAGTTCGAACTCGTGATGGGTTATTGGCTCTTCTTCAAGGAGTTCGATCAGGTTTTCGGTAATTTCTTTTTCAAGGTTCCGCTTAAAAAAAGAGATATTTTTGTCGTAGTTTTTTCTGATATTCTTCAATGCTGATACTGCATCTTTGTCCTTTATTTTTCTGTCATCCTTATAAAAATGCCTGGCAATAGAATATTCAATTGTTCCCAGATAATCGCTGTATTCATATTCCTCTCCTTGCAGGCTTTTTATTTCCATTACTTCAGGTGTATCAGGCTCAAGGTGCCGGAAAAGTGAGTCTTCTCCCTCTTCAGTGAATCTATTCCCAGTTTCAGGATTCATGGCTGTGCTCTCCGTTTATTCTTTACCTTCCTTAATACTCATTATATTCAGCATATGCTTAAGCTTTGTTTCTCAGATTTCAAAATGAAGTTTTACACTATTCTCTATCTTGTCTCTATCTTGTAGAAATGGATGCCTTCGGAAACTATAGGTTCTATCCCGCAATGGGCTTCTCATTCGTTCCACTCCATCAAAACCTGCAAGCAACCTGTATATTCATCAACCTCTTCTCCGGCTGCCACAAACCCACATTTCTTATAAAAACGAAAAGCATTTTCGTTTTCTCTGTAGACTTTGAGGGAGAGCTTTCCGGTCAGGTTTTTTGCGTATTCGAGGAGAGTCCTCCCGATCCCTTTGCCCTGCATTTCCGGCGCTACGAAGAGGGCGCAGACTCTTTCTCCAACAACGGAAATAAATCCTGTAATCCTGCCTTCCTCCTCAAAAACAAAATTTTCGGCAAGCGGGAGGTACCTTTCCTTCATAATGCTTTTTTTTGAAGCCCAGAAAGAAGCAGGCATGAAGGAATGAGCAATGACAGAGGCATCGTACCAGATTCTTACCATCTCTTTGAGATCTGTTTCCCTGTAATTTCGGATCAATGTATCAGGTCCTGTTTTTAAGGTTCTTTTACCGATGTAAAGTTAATAAGAAGTATATCTTCATAACTCGAATGTTACAGAGCTTCCTAACTCGAATGTTACGGAGTTTCATAAACCGAATCTTGTTACGATCTGATGAATCTGAAAGTACCAGTTCAAAAGACTGTATATAAAAAGTTCAGAAAAAAGAAAGGTATATATAGAAAGAAAAAAGTTTAAAAAATGTCCGGCCGAAAAAGCTTCGGTCTGAAAAAAGGCTTTCACCAAAATAAGTCCGAATCAAAAAGAAAAAGTCGGAAAAATTTTTTATCATTTATTCCATGGACTCGATCTGGCGGATCAAGTCGCTGGTGTATCTTTCGGATAACTTCACATTGGGACTGCATGGAACGACTCTTACCAGTTTCCCATATCTGGATACGTACATGTCAGGCCCGTGTGAAGTTTTCACTTTCGTAAAATTGTATCCTTTCAAAAAGGTCATTTTTTTAACCTCCACTAGTTATTATGTCTGGCATTCCATATCAATATTTTTTTACTTAATAATCATTACATATTATGGCTTCTGTAATTGAATATGTTCTCAGACTTATCTCTATTGAGATATAATTATACATTCAATTAAAAAAAGAAGTTTTAAAAACTTTACAAACATAAATGCTATTTTTATAACCCAGTTAACAGGCTATATCACTTAAAATTAAATTATAAGCATATCCGTAAAGAAATTAAATTACCTCAAAGAATAAGTTGCGTGTGGATAAACACGGTCCAGAACCGACAAGAAGTTACCGATATTTTTTCCCTTATTTTGAGCAGTTCTTCTTCATCTCTGGCAAGGGCGACTATAGCCATCTCAATCATCAGGTTAACTATCCCGTCCGACAGGGACCTGAAATCGGTCCGAAGCCCTATGACAGGTTTTCCTTTTGCGTAGGCATAGCCGATCTCCCAGGCAGTTCCCCGAGTCTACGTCCACGCCGTCAAGGACCGCAAATGCACTTGAGCAGAACGCAGATTTTTTAGAAACTGTACTTTCGTATAATAGAAGTTTTGTATTTAGTTCTCAAATTATTATAAAAAGATGAGATTTTTACTTAAATTTTCTACCTGAGAACTTATTGATATTTATGATTTTGCAGAAAAATCCGCCAACTGCCAAGATGTATGCACAAGCATAACTTTACATACACTTGTTATTGTAAGAATCCTGTAAATACTGAATATACTTTTCAACAAGGAGTTTATATACATGATTTATTCTGTAAATTGTTTGTCTTCCTTCTTTTGTTTCCATTATAAGGTCAACTTCTCTGAGATTTTTCATATACCAGCTGACTGTAGCCCTGGAAACTCCAAGTTCACGTGCAAGAGCTATATTTGTATTACACTTACCAGCAAGTATTTCTGAAATTATTCTTTGATTCGTTACGTTTTGAAGAGCAGAAATAACTTTCATTTCTTCTTGACTATAAGTAAAATTATTTTCGAAGAATCTTGTCTTCCCACCTTTTTTATAGACTTCGATTTTGTTCTGAGCTTCAAGGGTTTTTACGTGATATTTTACTGTTTCCCTGTCTAAGCCTATTTTTTCTACAATCTCACTAATATATGCTCCAGGTTTGGTTTTGATATAGGCATATACTCTAAAACGGCTGGGGTTGTCAAGTACATTTCCAGGGTTTACAATCCGATATCCGGCTATTGTTAAAACTAGCTTTTTAGGGTAAAGTAAGTCAACTGCCGTTGAGACATACACTGTGGCCAGCCATAACAGAAACTGCCAATAGGGTATAACGGTGTCTTCTAGCTTTATCACCTTTTCTCCGTTAATTGAGGCTCCGGCTTGATCACTTGGAAATGACTTTACAGTATATTCTGTAGCCACGGCTGTTGTTGTTAACAGAAAAAATAATAAACAGAGGATAAGCTTTTTTCGAAGTTTAATGCTGATATACATTAAACGTGTAATCCTCTCCTCCGCTGACCTTTTCTCCGTATACCTTGAACTTCCAGGTTCCCTGTTGCATATATCCATTAGATGGAGATATACTAATGTGTATCCTACCATTTACACTTCCGTCAGAATTATCACGGTAGGTTCCAAGATTGCTTGCTGAAGGGGTATAGCTACTAAGTTTCAGCGCATCATTTTTATCTCCCCAGTTCAAATCCACTTCAAGAGATTTTGCCCCAGAACCTACGTTCACACTATGAATTATGGTCTGCCCTTTTTTGATGGAATTGATTGACTTTGCAGGTATTAAATTATTTACACAAGTGCTAAGAGGATTATCTGTCCAAGGTTCAACAATATATTCTTTTTTGGTGGAAGTCGAATTAACTTCTTTATCTGAGTTTACTGAATTCCCGGTTGTTATAATATCACCCAAAAAAGATGAGGACAGACCACATATAAGTCTTCTGACCAAGGTCTTTAATAATTAGAGTCAAAGACAACTTTAAAAATTATATAAAATATAAATTATCTTAAACAATATATGGAGAAAAAATGTAATGCCAACAGCAACTGCTTCTTCCTTTAAGAGGCGTTCATAGAGATTATACATATTCCGGGTACTGTCTGCATAGACGGCTCCCATTTTGGGAACTGTATTCACAAGGTCAGCAAAGTTTTCGACGCTTGGCCTGGACCCTTCGGGATTGTTTGGATTCCAGGGGTTTGCAAAAAGGCTTACATCAACAGGCTCAACTGGCCACATCAGGAGGACAAATCCTTCTGGGTCCACGGCTGGCTTGCATGATAGTAGTCCTGAGGGGCTTGCTGTAAATGCCTGCACCATTGTGTCATAGATTAACTGAGCAAATTTATTCTCATCGATTGCTATTACTTTATCACTCCTTTGAATTTTCTATACAATAACTTCTTGATAATTGTTATTTTATAGGACTTTCGGTACACTGCCATCATTTTTATAAAGTTGATTAAAGTGTTAATTGTTAGATACTTTGGTCATACAAATTATATGTATGTTAATAAGTTGTAATGTTTGGAATTCAATCGGATGTGAAGTAAGCGATTGGAATCCAAAATCCCCCGAATAATAGTAAAAAGTCAGTATTGGGACTTATGCAGGACTTACGTTTATGAACTGAAAAAAGGTAGCATTAAACCGTTAAATGTCCAAAATATAATTCCATAATGTTTAATGTACTTGATTTTATACATAGAGTGGTAAGTCCTACGGGATATAGTACTAGCATATAAGGTCATATGTACCTGAATTTCGGAAAAATTCGCTATATAATTAAATCAAGTATATAAAAGTAAATATGAACTCGAAAATATATATTGATACAGAGGTAACTAATATGAAAATTAAACAAATAAATAAAATCGGTACAATTGCCATGGCACTAGTCGTTGTCATGATTGCAATAGTATCGATACCAGGATCTGTAGCACAAACATCACCTTTAACTCCAGTAGACGACACACCAGATGTTTCTGATTATGAAGTTCAGATGATAAGTAACTTCATTCCTGAATACAAATTAAGTGCATCTCAGATATCGAATGTACAAATAATACCAGGAGGAAAATATACTGCAACTATATTGATGGAGGAGAGCAGTAACTTAGATAAAAGTGAGATGAGCTTTTATTACCCCGGTGATCATCCAAATGGATGTGGTGCATTATTTGAGATGTTTAATGGCCCCGATAAAGTAGGTTCTTCTAAAACCTTTGATACAAGAGACCAGGACCCTCAAACCTCTGACGACTTTGGAATATCGTTTAATGAGCCTGTAAGCTGGAGCAGGAGTATTGGAGGACTTTATTTCAGCGAAAAGCGATTGAACACTGACAACATCCCGCATATAATAGTTGCTAAAGTAAATATTCCTAACTTAGGAACCAACTATTTCATAATGGCAGAAGGCTGGTATGAAGGAGGAGACGAAGACTACAATGAGATGATTGTAAGGTTAACCCCTCCTAGCTCAGGTTCAGAACCGGATGTAAGGGATGAAAGATTGATTACAGATTGAATGAAAATTTACGTCTTTAATTGTCCGAAAGCCCATTTTTTCGTATAAGTGAATGGCAGGAAGATTTTTGATAGAAAGAAGCGTAAAACCCCTAGGTATTTAGCCTAGGGGATATAAGCGCCAACTTCCTCCATTTTCTTTATTTGAAACTTAGAAACTTACCCTTTAAGAGTAAGCTGCGATTGGAAAAACAGAATAAAAGACCAAAAGTTACCGGTATTTTTCCATTATTTTGAGCAGTTCTTCTTCATCTCTGGCAAGGGCGACTATTGCCATCTCAACCATCAGGTTAACTATCCCGTCCGACAGGGACCTGAAATCGGTCCGAAGCCCTATGATGGGTTTTCCTCTGGCGTAGGCATAGCCGATCTCCCAGGCAGTCCCTGAGTCCACATCCACACCGTCAAGAACCGCAACTACAATATCCGAATTGTCCACACCTTCAACGCATTTCCTGAAAATGCACTCCTGATTTTGTTTTTCGCGCTCATCTGCGGCATCTTCTGCGTCTTCCTGGGGCAAAAAGACTGAAAAACCTTTCTTGAGAAGCATATCCTTCAGTTTACGGTTGTATTCGAGTTCCGCATGGGTGAAAAGGGGGCCTGCAAGGTAAATTATCTTTTTTTTGTTCATGTTTTTCTTCCTGTCACTTCAGAGGTTATACCTAATAAAATTTTCTTACAGTAAAAGCTGTTCTAAAGGTGAAATAGTTTACCTGTAAACAGCAACTTTTTCCAGCACTCTGCGCCTGAGTAAAGCCGGTGTGGATATACTTATATATCTAAAAATTTAATTTCTACTGTCTAAATATTAAAAATGTGATCTTTAACCTGGGGAGTAAGGTAACAGACAGAATTTTCCCATACTGGAATTCCCGGATGAAAAGGTCGGGTTCCGGTTAATGAGATACTCCAGGTGTTCAGTGACTTCTCAGCGTGTTTATTGAAGCCTGAAAAGCAAATTTCCGCTTCCCAATTAAAGCGGGCTACCTGCATTGACCTGTTTCCTGACATGAGATTCCCGTAGAATTTACTGGTTATGAAAATCGCTTTCTCCGGTAATTACCTGATTTCCTTCGTCAATCTCAAACAAAAAGATGAATTGCAATAAAACGGAAGATACAGAATAAAGGATATAAGGGCACAGGTCATCTCTGCTGACTGTGGTTATAGAATCTTGAGTGAATTAAATGTAAATATTTACGTCCGAAGCTGTAATTGCAAAAACAGATTGGAGGATAAAGGATGAATGGTTATATTGACTGAATCATTTTTCCGGGAATATTTCATAGCTATGGATCAGAGACTGGATAAATTTTCATTTAATTTTCCTATAACAAATTTAATTATCTTGTATTGATATTACACAGGCAGTGAATATTTATGATCAAGGCTGGAATAATAGGAGCTTCAGGATACACAGGAGGAGAACTCCTGCGCTTGCTCGTGAACCACCCAAATGTTAAGCTGGAGCTGGCAACCTCCCGAAATCTTGCAGGGAAGCCCGTAACAAGCACTCACAGGCATCTTGAAGGTTTTCTGGACCTCAAATATGGGAATCCTGATGTTGAAGATATCAGGGAGCGCTGTGACGTGGTTTTTCTAGCAGTGCCGCACGGATCTGCCATGAATTATGTCCCTGAACTGCTTGACGGCAGCACGAAGGTCATCGATCTTAGCGCGGACTACAGGCTTGAAACGTCAGAGTTTGAAAAAATTTATGGGATGAAACACAGCGATCCAAGGGATGCAGCTTACGGGCTTGTAGAGCTTCACCCGGAAGCTGCAGAAGAGGACCTTGTAGCAAACCCCGGATGCTTTCCTACCGGTGCAATCCTTGCAGCAGCTCCCCTTGCAGCAGCAGGGATTATCGACATTGCGATTTTTGACTCCAAAACCGGGATTTCAGGGGCTGGCATCTCACCTACTGAGAGTTCCCATTACCCGAACCTTGCGGAAAATATCCTCCCGTACAAGCTCACATCCCACAGGCACAGGGCTGAAATCATCCAGGAGCTGACGAGGCTGGACGGAAAGCTTCGAAACATCAATTTTACTCCTCACGTGATCCCTTCTATCAGGGGCATCTTTACAACGGCTCACCTCTTTACAAAGGAGCCTCTTTCCACAGACGACTTAAAGACTATTTATGAAGACTTTTACAGGGACAGGCCGTTTATCAGGTTTCCTTCTTCAGGAGTTCCTTCCCTTACCGCAGTCAGGGGCTCTAACTTCTGCGACATAAGCTTTGAAGCGGATAAAGAAAATAACAGGGTTGTAGTGCTCTCGGCAATCGATAACCTGGTAAAAGGTGCATCAGGACAGGCTATCCAGAATATGAACCTCATGTTCGGGCTGGATGAAACACTTGGGCTCTGGCTGCCTGCGGCAGCTCCTTAAACCTGGATAGGCGAGAACATATAACTGGTGACGGATTAAAGTAAAGAATAAAATTTATCTCAAGGGGTAGTCAGATGAAAGTAAAAGATGTCATGAACCCTAACGTTGTTTTCTGCAAGCCTGACGATACAGTCCGGGAAGCTGCAAAAATCTTAAAGGAAAACAGTATCAGTGGTGCTCCTGTTCTTGAAGGCGAAGAGCTTGTGGGAATAATAAGTGAAGCGGATCTGCTGAAACTGCTGATACTCCCCGAAAAAGGGGAACTCTGGCTTCCAAGCCCCTTTGAGGTTATAGAAGTTCCTATCAGGGAACTCCTTGGCTGGGAGGATACAAAGAAGATGCTTTCTGATGTGGGTTCTACAAGGATAAAAGAGATCATGACAGAGGATGTGCACACGATCCCTTCCGAAGCATCCGTAGAAGAAGCCTCCGAGCATATGATCAGGCACAGGATTAACAGGCTTCCTGTAACTGAAAACAACCACGTTGTAGGAATTGTTACTCGCGGCGATATTATTGAGGGTCTTGCAAAGCTCTGAAGGAAAAGGAGAGTTTTCATGAAGCAAATTGAAGGTGGAATCTGTGCGGTAAGGGGTGTATCCGCAAACGGGATTAAGGCTGGAAAAATGGGAATCACGGTCATTCTTGCGAAAGGTCCTGCGGCAGGCGTCTTTACGAAGAACAAGGTGACTGCAGCCCCGATTACCCTGAGCAAAGAAGTGATCGAAACCCAGCACCATCTTTCGGCTGTAATCGCAAACAGTGGCAATGCCAATGCCTTTACAGGGGATGACGGTTTTCTTGATGCTATGGAGATGGCATCAATGCTTGCCGAAAAGCTTGACCTTGATGCTGATACTGTTGCTGTTGCCTCAACAGGAGTAATTGGCAGAAGGCTTGATGTCTCCTGGATCAGGGAACACCTTCCTGAAGTCCTTGAAGGGCTGGGCAGTTCCCCTGAGTGCAGCCACGAAGCTGCAAAGGCGATCATGACCACTGATAAGGCCGTAAAAGAAGTAGCTATTGAGATGGACTGCGGGATCAGGATAGGTGCAATTGCTAAAGGTTCAGGGATGATCGAGCCAAATATGGGAACTATGCTGTGTTTTGCATATACCGACGCAAAAGTGCCTGCAGATGTCCTGGATGCGGCTCTCAGAATAGCAGTGGATAAAACTTTCAATATGGTTGTGGTGGACGGGGACACAAGCACGAACGACATGGTACTTCTCACCTCCACCTGCAAGTCAGGAGTCAAGCCCTGCATGGATTGCCTGGATGATTTTGAGGAAGGGCTGATTTACGTACTTACGGACCTTGCAAAGAAAATGGCGAAAGATGGAGAAGGGGCTACAAAACTTATCGAAGCAAGGGTAGTGGGCGCAAAAACATATGGGGATGCAAGGCTTGCTGCAAAAGCTATTGTGCGTTCTCCTCTGGTCAAGTCCGCAATCTTCGGAAAGGACCCCAACTGGGGCAGGGTCGTAGCTGCTGCAGGTTACTCAGGTGCAGAACTTGAGCAGGAAAGGCTTTCTCTTTCTTTTTCAGGAGGAGGAGAAGAGGTCAAACTTGTAAAATCCGGCGAGATTTCCGGTTCTTCTGACCTTGCGCTTCTGAAAAAGATCATGGCAAATGAGGAAATCGTCATTACCCTTGACCTTGACATGGGGGAGGAAAAGGCAACTGCGTGGGGTTGCGACCTGACTTATGACTACGTCAGGATCAATGCCGAGTATACGACTTAATGCGGGCTTATATCTCTTAATTCAGGATTCGCACACCTTGATATCAGATACAGGCTAGCTTCACTTCAGGCTGCATTTGAACAAAGCTAAATAAAATGAACTTAAAAGAAAATAGAGGGAACATAAGCAAGATAACTCCGGGAAAATCAAAACCCGGATTTTCCCCTAATTTCTGATAATTATTTTTTGATTCAGATATATATTTCCAGGGGGTTTATTAAGTGGATATACAAGAATGGGAACAGCGCCACACCGATGCTTTTTACAATGTAAAAGAAGCCCTCCCCTATCTGGAAGGTATGTTTGTAGCTTATAACAGCAATATCGATGCTATCAAGCACCTTACAGACAAAGACCTGTCCAGGCTTATAGGACTTTTTAACGAGGCTGAAATTCAAGGGAGGATTGAAACATATCCGAGGGAAATAAAGGACCCTCTGGATTTCATGGCTCGCCTGCTTATTTCAATGCGAGAGGGAAAAGCTGCCGAAATCCCTACCCATACCTCAGATACCCATGAATGGCTAAAAGAGAACCTGGGTTTCGACTATGCGCATATGGGCGGCCAGGCAGGGATCATTTCTAACCTTCTTGCCCGCCTGGGACTTAAAAAGGTAGTGGCATATATTCCCTGGCTTTCTGAAGAACAGGCAGAGTATTTTGTAGCTTCTGACAATCTTCTGCACCCGAAGGTGGAAGCCGGAAAGGTCATTCTGAAGCGCCCGCAGGAGAGCCTTCAAACCCGGAATCGAGTCAAAAGTCAACTGGATCCTTGAGTATTCCAAAGACCTGGAAGTAACCTGCAATGGAAACAAATTCAAGGTGCCGAGAGATAACCGCCTGATAATTTCCTCCCGCCCTAAATGGCTCCGTCTGGATATGGACAGGGAAGTCTACGAACAACTTGACTCGCTTCTCCCGATTGACGGGGCAATGCTTTCAGGTTACCAGATGATAAAGGAGCAATACGAGGACGGATCTACATATAATGACCATGTTGCAAACTCCGTAAAAGTTATTGAGAAACTAAAATCCTTAAATCCTGAACTCCGCATCCATGTGGAACTCACATCCATCCAGAACCGGCTTATACGAAAGGCTATCCTGACAGAAATTGTTGCCAAACATGTCCATTCCCTGGGCCTTGATACCGTGGAGGTTGCAAATGCCCTGAATGTACTGGGACATGAGGAGCTCTCTTATTCCGTAATCAGGAAAGAAGAAAACGGGATAATGTCTCTTTACCAGGGAGCTGTCCAGCTTTTAAAGGACCTCTCGCTTGAAAGAGTCCATGTGCATTCTCTTGGTTTTTACATCTGTATCCTGGCAAAAGGCCACCCTCTTACGCTTAAGGAACACAGGGACTCCCTGCTATTTTCTTCAACCCTGGCCGCTGCCAAAGCCCTCAACGGAAAAATCGAGAACCTTGCGGAAGCAGAAGCCGGGCTGGAGGTTCCTGTTTCAAGTAAAGGACTCGAAGACCTGGAAAACTTCCAGCTCTACTGCACAGGGAGAAAGCTCTGTACTCCTGAAGAGTTCGAATACGGATATCTCTACGGGCCGGACCATGATGCAGTTCTTATTCCTTCCAAAGTGGTCGATAAGCCCAAAGCTACAGTCGGGATAGGGGATGCAATCTCGGCAGGAGCTTTCGCAGCCATGCTTGCGAGAATGAAGCAGAATCGGGCAGGAGAATAAATTCTCTCTCATTTGATCTTGAGGCTTCTCATTCCATGGATACAGGAACTGGTCAGATGAATATACTTTGCGGATATAATGTCAACATAGACTCTGTATACAGGGTCAGCGGAGCCGAGGTTTCGGAACTGCTGGAAACCTTCGAGACAGCTGAAATCCTTGAAAAAATAGAAAATCCCCCCGGAAAAATACTTTCAGAATCTGATTTTGTGGCAGGACTTGCCTATTGCATGAAAAACGGGTGCGGAGCCGAGTGGCTTGTTTTTGAGCAGTCCGTTTTCGAATTTCTTAAAACCCGTTATTTTGAAAAATCCCTCGTAAGAATGGGCGGAAACGCCGGAATAATGGCAAATGCCCTTTCCCAGCTAGGGGCTTCCAGGGTAATTCCGAATGTTGCAGTGCCCTCGAAAACTCAACTTTCTTTGTTCTCAGAAAAAGCAATCTACTTCCCAGGCGCTCCCATGCAGATAACGGAAAATGCAGGGGCTGAACCTGAAAAAAATAAGGGCACCGTTTCCGGCAGCCAGGAACCTATACATTTCGTATTTGATTTTTCCGAGGGGGATACTTTTTCCCTGTACGGGACAGAGATCAGAGTTCCCAGGGAAAACCGCTTCATAGCAACCTGCGACCATTTAAACCTCAGGCTCTTTGTCAATCCTGCATTTGAGCGGTACGCCCTTCAGCATGCCTGCGAGATTGATGGTGTGCTCATATCGGGTTTTCATCTTCTGCTTGAGAGCTATCCTGACGGCAGCAGCTATAAAACGGTCCTTGAAAATTCCCTTTCCCAGCTCAGGCGCTGGAAAGCCGCAAACGATAAACTTCAGGTTCACCTGGAATTCGGGCACTTTGCAAGCAAAGAGATTGCAAATTCGGTCTTCCTGGATTTTGCAGCTATTTCCGACAGCATGGGAATGAACGAAGACGAACTCGCAATGCTTCATCATTTACACGGAATTCCTGCAGAAGGCCTTCTGCGCATGGAAGCGGAAGCTGCAGGAAACGCGGCATGCAGGCTTGCTTCGCGGTACGGGCTCAAAAAGCTCCTTATCCATACAAGGGAATTTGCGCTGACCGTGTTTAAACCGGATTAATCATCTAAACCGGAATCTAAACCTGATTCTAAACCGGAATCTAAACCTGATTCTAAACCGAACTCTGAAAGCTCTATAGATCTCCGGGTCTCAGGGGATTTGGAAGATATGGAAAGCTCAATCCTGCAAAAGATAGCTGGAGAAAAGCTTGAAGCCCTGGGGTTCGGAGTCAGGTGTGCAGGAGCATATGCAGCTTCAGGCAGGCTTGAAGGGCGGGAGTTTGTGGAAGAGGAAGCTTCGAAGCTTCAGGAAAGCCTGTTTGGAAGAGAGCAGCTTCAGCTTTTCCTTAAAACATTTCATGGGGAAACTTTCGGGCAGGGCGCTTATGCTTTTAGGGGAGGATATGTTATCTGCATGATTCCTACACTGCTTTCCAGATCTCCTTTAACCACGGTCGGGCTCGGGGACACGTTAACTGCAGGGACTTTCCTGAGGGGGCTGGAGCTGGATGTACAGGCTTAAACCCGAACTTTTTGACCTTAATTATACTCTCGACTGCGGGCAGGTATTCCGCTGGGCAAAAGATGGAGACTGGTGGACAGGAGTTGTCGGAGACCAGGTTATCCGGCTCTCGCAGGACAGCGGAGAATTAATGATAGATTCGAAACTTCCTGCCTGAGTTTTTTTCTCGTTATTTCCGCCTGGACGACGACCTGCCTTCAATCTATGAAAGCATAAACAGGGACCTTCTGATAGACAGGGCGATCAGTAAATACAGGGGCTTGCGGTTGATAAGGCAGGACCCCTGGGAATGCCTGATTTCTTATATGCTCGCAACGGCTTCAAGCATCCCTACGATCCAGAAAAGGATCTACCTTCTCAGCCAGATTTTCGGGCAGGAACTCGAAGAAGGATATTTCAGTTTCCCGGACCCTGAAACCCTTGCAAATGCCGACCTTCCAATGCTTGATAAATGCAAGATGGGCTTCAGAACCGAACGCATAAAAGAAGCAGCCAGAGAAGTGGCTTCAGGAGAGCTGGCTCTTGACGTCCTTTTCCGCCTGGAATACAGGTATGCCAGGGAACGCCTCATGAGGATTCGCGGCATAGGGGAAAAAGTTGCTGACTGCGTTCTCCTTTTCGCTTTCGAGAAAATGGAAGCCTTTCCCGTAGATACCCACATCAGGCAGATCATCCAGCATTACCACATAGATGACAGTTACTTTGAAACCTGCACAAACATGAGCTGTATGGGAGACTGGGGAAGGGAATATTTCGGGCCCTATTGCGGGTATGCCCAGGAGTATCTGTTTTATCAGAAAAGGATTGAAGGTTTTGTTCCTCTTTATTAATTTCTGTTTTTAGTGATTTTTTAAGTTCTTCCTTAGTATACGCTTCAATTTCGTGTACACAGGTAATCTTAGAAAGCAGACACATCTGAGTAAGAGTATTCAAAGACGAAATCTCAGCCAGTTAATGGGATACGACCAGCAAAATAAAGCAAGAGTTAAAACGGTTATTAGATATACCTGAATAGAAATCCTCAAACAGTAAGATCAAAGGTTAAACTAAATTCTCATTGAAAATATAGATTGAGCATACACTTCAAGGCTACAAAATGAGTGAAAATAACTTAAACTGGATCATTAACTTCATCTGGGGAATCGCAGACGACATACTCCGCGACCTCTACGTTCGTGGCAAGTACCGTGACGTAATCCTGCCGATGACTGTCCTGAGACGATTGGACGTAGTACTTGAACCTACAAAACAGGCTGTTCTCGATATGAAGACAACTCTCGACAGGGCAGACATAACAAACCAGGATCAGGCTTTACGCGAGGCTGCAGGTCAGGCTTTCTATAACACTTCCAAGTTCACCCTACGAGACCTGCGTTCCCGTTCAAGTCAGCAGCAGCTCAAAGCCGACTTCGAAGCTTATCTCGACGGCTTTTCCCCTAATGTCCAGGATATTCTTGACAATTTTGAATTCCGAAACCAGATCCCACGTCTTTCCAAGGCCGACGCGATCGGTAAGCTAATCGAAAAGTTTCTTGACCCCTCAATCATCTGCTTTTAATGAAAATAAGGAAGTGAGCGGTAGTTATGGATTCAGCGGGGAAGTACCTCAAAATTATGGAGAAGGTTTGGTATTTCATTTAAACCGATTAACGGGAAAAAGATGTGAAACAGATTCTGGAAAAATTGAGGCTAAAACATGAGTATCTACCATTTCACTATATCCTCCATTGAAGAAAACGAATGGTTAACCAGGAGTCGTTTGTGATGTTTCAGCCCAGGGTCAAGCTTGAGTTTATACGTCGCTACTGCTCCCCTGATAAAGGGTGGACGGTTTTTGTGGATATTGACCCATCAGAAGAAGGCCGCACTGGAGGAAATCGCGTAAATCCAGAGGCCCAGGAACGCCAGCACCAGATGGTAGAGGACGCTTCAAGTGTACGAAAGGAATTCATGAAACTTGGTGTGACCATAGGTGGCAGTCGAGAAAACTGGTATTATTCACATAATTTTCCGATAATTGAAGGTGATCGTGATATTGTAGCATTCAACTCAGAAAAAAGGCTCTACATTATCGCTGAAGTAGAAGGGGAATCTTCTTGCCAACCGGAACAGAAGCTTTACAAAGCCGTTGGCCAAATCGTAGTGGCAGCTAGCAATGGTGAACTTGAAAATTGGAAACGGATTCTTGTCTTAGTTGTTCATGGCAAGAAGATCTCAAAGCACTTGAGCAAAGTTTCGGCACTCGAAAAGATTGGCGTTGCGGCAATAGCTCTTAACCAAGACAATACGCGAGACCACTGGCGGTTTGGTGCGGAACTGATGCAGGTATGCTGCTCTGGAGGGACAGAGCAATGATCCGCAAGGACAAGCAGGAAATTGGGCAGGCTTTAAATAGCTCTCTGCTGGTGAACGATGTTCGTCAAATGATCGAAGAAACTCGTTCGGCGGTGGCGACTGCCTTTAACGCCGGGCTGACGATGCTCTACTGGAATATTGGTAAGCGCATCCATGAAGAAATTCTGAGAGGAGAAAGGGCAGAATATGGGCAGGAAATTGTCGCCTCGCTGGGGCGAGAATTGGCAAAAGAGTTTGGTAGGGGTTTCGAGGAAAAACCTGCGCCGGATGATTCAGTTCGCAGAGGCTTTCCCGGATGAGAAAATTGTCGCCTCAGTGCGGCGACAATTAAGCTGGACTCATTTCAGGGTGCTTATCCCTATCGAAGATCCGCTCAAACGCGAGTTCTATACCGAGATGTGCCGAATCGAACGCTGGAGCACCCGTATACTTCAAGAACGCATTGATTCTATGCTGTATGAGAGGACAGCCATTTCTCGTAAGCCGGAAGAGGTAATTCAACACGAACTTGCCACCCTGCGCGAGCAGGACAGATTGAGTCCGGAACTGGTTTTCCGCGATCCCTACGTCCTCGATTTCCTTGGCTTGAAAGACCGTTATCTGGAAAAGGATCTGGAAGACGCCATTCTGCGCGAACTGGAAGCTTTTTTGCTGGAACTTGGTGCAGGATTTGCCTTTGTAGCCAGACAGCGGCGCATCCAGATTGATGATGACGATTTTTATATTGACCTTCTTTTCGATCACCGCTCCCTGCACAGGCTGATTGCTATCGATCTGAAGCTTGGAAATTTCAAGGCCGAATACAAAGGCCAGATGGAGCTCTATCTGCGCTGGCTGGACAAATATGAGAGACAGCCAGGGGAAGAATCTCCTCTCGGGATCATCCTCTGCGCCGGAAAGAAACAGGAACAAATCGAGCTACTGGAACTGAACCGTTCAGGAATCCATGTGGCTGAATATCTGACAGAACTGCCGCCCCGCGAACTGCTGGCTGAAAGGCTGCACCGCGCCATCAAGACCGCACGGGCCAGGCTGGAGGACATACGATGATCAATAACAGGGAAAGACCCAGGGCCTTCTCGGTGCGCCTATTTCTCCCAGGCGGAGATCCGGACGGCGTCAAGACTGTGGAGAAGTCTAACTGGACTGGCAGAGGGCTTGTGATTCCAAGATCACTATTTGCTGAGACCCGTTCACGTGCTGAGCTGGGAAGTACGGGGGTGTATATTCTGGTCGGACCAGATGAAAAGTCTCAGCTTCCCCGCGTGTATGTGGGAGAAGGCGATCCAATTGGCCCGAGGCTGGATCAGCACGCGAAAAATAAAGATTTCTGGACTCAGGCAGCTGGTTTCACAAGCAAGGATCAAAACCTGAATAAGGCTCACATCCAGTTTCTTGAATACCGACTTATCGACCTGGCAAAAACTGCAAAAAGATGTGTGCTCGACAATGCCAACACTCCACAACCGCCTTCCCTGTCAGAAGCAGATATAGCTGAAGCTGAAGGTTTTCTTGCAGATATCCTGCTCTGCCTTGCCAGTGCTGGGATATGGATTTTTTGAAGCAGCCCCTGCACCCACACAAACCACTCTCGAATTCACATTGAACGCCAAGGGTATAAAGAGCAAAGGGTACGAGGCAACCACAGGTTTTGTCGTGCGAACAGGTTCGCAAGCAGTTAAAAGTGAAACAAAATCAATTCATGCCTACCTGAGTGACATGCGCCGTTCACTGGTTGAGCAGGGTGTCTTTGTTGACAACGGCCATTACTATGAAATGACACAGGACTATACCTTTAATTCCCCTTCGACGGCAGCTGGCGTGGTTCTCGGAAGAGCGGCAAACGGCCGTACCGAGTGGAAAACCGCTGACGGACGTACGCTAAAGTCCATTCAGGATGCGGAGGTGGATACATGATCCACGACCTCAAACCCTACCCCGCATACAAAGATTCCGGCGTGCCGTGTTGGACACATTGTTCTCACTCACTTATTCGTAAGGCAATACACCTACCATTTTCATGAACTATCTTATCGGGGTCTATCTCTGAACGATCCAGCGAAAAGTTATAAGTCCAAATTTCTGCGCTGTGTACGTTTTAATCTTTATACACAGCTAAAATTAAAAAACAGGTTCATATGAGGTGAATGAGCTTATTCTACAGTAATCTCTCTTACATCCATTTCCTCAAGAAAACCCTGAAATCAGGATCTTTTAACCTGCAAATCCCGGCATTTTCTATAAGCTCAAAGCCCTCATTCACGCTCTGATGTACTTGTTTTCCAAGGGAGCAGCTCATAAGCTGGTTTTCGAGAAGCCCTTTTGCGGTGGGATATTTGCGCCTGATTTCAAAGACATATTTTCCGTTTTCGATATAACCTCCGAAAACGCCGTCTGCCCCTTCATATTTCTCCTTGAACTTCTCGGCATGTGTCCTGACCCAGACAGGGGGGCCAATATGTTTTTTGACGTTGGGAAGGGTACCTGAGATCAGTTCCAGCATAATTACGGTCTCGATTTTCCCTGACCAGACCCCGGTTTTAATCACCGAAAAATTATATTCACTTAAAAGGGCAGCTACCGCCTGCTCCATCTTATACAGCTGCGGGTAGAGCACATCTTCGACTACATCCGGGGTTTTGAAGACGATTGCAAACTGTGCGCTTTTTCTGCTTTCAAGCTTTTCCAGGATTTCTCTGTCCCGGAGGGGCAGGAGGGATGCAGGGAAAAAGAATCTGAGTTCCGGGCTTTTCAGAAATTCCCGGCAGTGGTCTATAAACATGCAGAATTTGTCAAGGGAAAGGGCTGCTGCAACGTTCCGCCTGGGATCGGTCGGGTCCACCGTGACCAGGGGCTCTTCGTGCTCTATTTCCGAATGCTGCATAATATCTATTTTCTCTCCAGGCTTCCAGGAGCGGGCTGCACGGACTGTCTTTTCGAAGGAACCGTAGTGAATAATCAGGAGTTCGGTCAGGTAGCCTGAAAAGCCCTGAGTCCTCAATTCCGAGCCGTAGACTCCGCATCCGCGCATAAACTGCTTCAGAAGCAGTACCTCATCTTCGCACCCTTTTATGCGGGGTTTGACAAAATCGTTGTGAAACGGGGTCCTGTCAACTGCGGATTTGATATGTGAAGCTGAAGCAACCCTGAAACACGGGACAAGGTCCACGTCAAAGCCTTTGAATACAATATTGAGGTAGGGGTGTTCAGCATGGCGGTCTTCGGCATGTTCCGCAAGCCTTGCCACTTCCCTGGCAATTGCCATGCCCAGGGTTTCCAGTTCCTTTCTGGGCGTCTCTTCCGGGAAGCTTATAAAGGTGTCAATGTCGTGGGTGCCTGAAAGCCAGGTGCCTCTGGCAGCGGAACCTACCATTTTTACAAGCACGCCTGATACGCCAAGTTTTTCTGCTGCTGCTTTTACCTCTGAGGCGAGTTCTTCCTGAATCTCCAGGAGTTTTTCTCTTTCGGGTTCAGTGGGTTTTATTCTCTCAAGGACTTCAAGCTTTAAATCTTCGGGAATGCCTGTATACGTTTCCATGCCAGGGGCTGCTCCATATTTTTACTCTGCAGAATAGATCTCGATTACGGTAATTCTTGGTAATTCCAGTTAGTATTCCTGGTTATAAACGTCAGAAGTTGTCTCTTCAAACTTATAATTTGTGGGTCTCAAGTATGCCTATCAAGGAAAAGGAGTTTTCCGTAAATTTATTTCCGACCTTTATCTCAAATCTACCAAAAGCCGGTTGTGATAAAAATGTTTGTCTGGTTGTACTGGATTGTCATCCTGACAACCGCTACATGTTCATCGGTTTATGTTCTACAAAAAGCTTCTAAAAGCCTTTTTTCAGTTTTTAAGGTATATAATTCCTTTTTCACTGTTTTTAATTTCTCTATTCCCGGAATCACCCGGAAAACTTTTTTATTCAATATCCAAAAATTTTTTATTTGATGCCTGAGATATTAGAAAACGAATATAGTTGAATACCTTTAATATCTGCAGGTAAACGGGGGTATTCGGGTTCAGGACATATTTCGGATGTTCGGGAAACTATTTTTGTTTCTATTTTTCTTTTCGGAAGCCTGAAGATTGCACTCCCGCGTCATAAAGTTTAAAAGGAGGTTTAATTTGGGGATTAAAAGTTACATGAAGATTTTATCTCTATTTATTGTGCTCGGTTTGCTTTGCGTAACTGCGGCAGCCCAGGCTTCAAATTCAACAGGCAACCGCATCTGGGATGAAAATGCAAACCAGAACTTTACTTACATCTGGACGCCTCAAACGTATTCGGGCTTTTATTATGATCTGGATACCGGAGAAGGCTCAGAGAACATGAAAGTTCAGCTTACTGCGGGCAGCCGGACAATTGAAGAGAAGAACCTGCAGTATGAAACAAAACCCATACAAACCGATTTTGAACGCGGCGATTGGGGTTCATACCAGATTATAGGGTTTATGGCAGAGCGCTACTTTGCAGGGTATACGGGAAACTCCGGATTTGCAAATAAAAATATCAGCGTTATTTCTGAGGGGCAGCTTTCAAAGGTGTTGACAGATACCGACGAAAAGAAATCCCTGTACACGGGTTCGTCCCTCATTCTTGAAGAAGGATATTCCCTGAATATCGTTGAAGTTGATATTAACGGAAATACCGTCTGGGTGCAGCTTAAAAAGGACGGCAATATAGTAGATGATGCTTTCCTGTCTTCTAACAGCGATTATGTGTATAAAACCGGACTCGGGAGTGCAGAAGATGTGCCCATAATTGCAGTCCATTTCGCCCAGATCTTCAGTGGCAGAGAGACCAACGCCGTTTTTGTGGAAGGGATTTTCCAGATTTCGGATAAGTACCTGGAAATTAAAAATGGAGACGAATTTGGAGAAATGGAAGTAAGTTCCATTTCAAGCTCAGGCATAAGGATGAGAAATAGCGATTCCATCTCTCTTGGCAGGGGCGACACGGTCGATATCATGGGTAAACTCAGTTTTATTGTGGCTGATGCAAGCGAACTTCGCTTTGCCCCGATAGTCGAGACCTCAGAACCCGGAATCTATGAGTTAAGGGGAACTGTCCATGATGAAAAGTTTAATACTTCTGTCTGGACACCTTTCAACTTCGAAGGTTTCTATTACAACATCGACGAAAATGTCTTCACTGAAAGCCTTGCCATTGAAAAGCTCAATGACAGGACTATTGATGACAAAATGCTCGTTTATTCCACAAAACCTGCACTTGTTGAATTTGAGCATAATGGCTGGGGGAAGTATGAAGTTCTCGGCTTCATGGCAGAGAAATATTTTGCAGGATATCCTGAAAACACTTTTGGGAACTCAAAAAGTATAAGTGTGCTTTCGGATAACATTCTTTCAAAAGTTCTTATTGACGACGATAACAAAAAGTCCCTGTTTACAGGCTCTTCCGTAGCTCTCGAAAACGGCTATTCCCTTAAGGCAGCAGAGGTCGATGTTAACGGGGAGAGGGTGCTCTTCGAGCTTTATAAGGATGGGAAGCTGCTCGATTCTGGAATAATTCCCCAGAACGGGGACTATATCTACGAAACAGATATCGGGGGGGCTGAAGCTGTCCCGGCGATTGCAGTCCATGTAAGTACTGTCTTCCGTTCCCGGGAAACTGATGCCGTGTTTATAGAGGGGATTTTCCAGATTTCGGAAGATTACCTGAAAGTTTCTCAGGGCGACTCCTTTGGTGAAATGGAGATAAGCTCGATTTCCAGTTCAGGACTCACAATGAAAAATACGGACTCAATCTCCCTTTCAAAAGGTGACGTTGTTGACCTGATGGGCAAAGTCAAATTCAGGGTAGCCGATGCTTCAGTGCTGCGCTTTTATCCCTTCGTTGAAATCGAAACCAGTAAAGGCGATCAGCTGGATATCGAAATGCCCGATGTCCTTGTAGCCGGGAAGCAGACCGAAATCCTGGTTAAGGCGAGAAATGTTTCAGTCGGGGACGTTGAAGTCTCCTTTGGAAATGAGAGCATAGGGACCACCGGAGACGGCGGGAACCTCACCTACACACCTGGCAGGGAAGGAAGCTTTACTGTATCTGCAAGCAAGGCAGGTTACGTCTCAGGAAGTAAAAAAGTTGATGTCGTAAAACAGGGTGTCCTGAAACTTCAGCTTTCAGTCTCTCCGAAAACCATCCGGGAAGGAGACCAGATAAAAATAAAGGTTACTGACTCCGTGAACAATGAGTCTGTTTCCGGAGCGGATGTCTTTTTCGGCGGAAAGAAGATTGATCAACAGACCAGCGCAGAAGGCATCACATCTTACTGGGTTACTGCTCCGGGGACGTATATGGTAAATGCTACAAAAACAGGTTATGAAGAAGGGAAAACCCTGATCGAGGTGGCTGAAAAGGTAGCACAGTTCACATTCTCGAACCTCACGATACAGCCTGCTTCAGTTGAAGCCGGAACCGCAGTAAATGTCAGGGTAGACGCTACGAATAGCGGAAACGTTGCAGGAGAATCGAAAGTGGAACTGCTGGTTAATAACGAATCAGTTGATTCAAAGAACATAAGCCTGAATACGGGTGAGAGTACGCTGGTCGAATTCTCCCATACTGAAAATAAAGCAGGAACATACAAAATTGAGGTAGGAGGCCTGAGCAAAAATTATGAGGTGACGAAAAAAGCTCCTTTCTTCAGCGGGATGGCAACTCTTGGAATACTTGCCACAGCGTTTGTCGTTCTCCGGAAAAGGAGGAACTAACCGAAACTTCTGGCTTTCGTACTGAAAGCTGTATAATGTTTATACTAAAACGTGAACCCGATTTTAGTATTTCTGCCGTGGCAGGAACCGGAAATCCCAATCCTGATTTCCGGCTCTCAAATCTTTTTTCTCTTATTTCTTAATCGGATTCCTTTTTTAATCGGATTCCTTTTTTGCTTTAACAAGAATTTGTAGCTAAGATCGCTCTGATCTTATTCTTCAGAAACATTTCACGGAAACTATATGCTTATGTGTAAAATTTTACATTTTTCACGCTCATCTAACTCAGGAATGAAATAATATAAATACGATAGTGGGCAGGAATGTAAAAAGAGTTAATTAAAAGTAAAGCTGGCAGGAATGTAAAGAACGAATTAAGCGTAAATTCCGGGCAATTAATGCCTGAGATGCAGCTTAAAATACTGAATTACGATGGTATGAATACAATGCTTGAATTTTTGGGTTATTTTATTGTTAATTACGGTTACCTGAACCTCTTTGTCCTGAGTTTTCTGGCTTCCACGGTCCTGCCTTTCGGGTCCGAAGCGCTGGTAGTCGCTCTCATCTACCAGGGTTTTAATCCTTTTGCTGTTGTTATGGTGGCGACCTCAGGTAATTATCTCGGGTCCTGTACAACTTATTATCTTGGACTAAAAGGGCGGCCGGTGCTTGAGAAATACCTCTCTCCTTCCCATGAAAAGCTTGAGAAAAGTGAAAGGCTTTTTAAAAAATACGGGGTTTATACCCTTCTTTTCACCTGGGTACCAGGGATCGGAGACGCAATTACAATGGTTGCAGGACTTATGCAGCTTCCTTTCAGATCTTTTTCGGTTCTGGTTTTTCTTGGGAAATTCGGGCGTTATTTTGTACTTGCTTACCTGACAGCCTTTTTCAACAATTGATCTGGTCTTTTTTACAATCGATTTTGAGTTTCCAGGTAATTGAGTACATTTTTCTTTACAAGTTCCATTTATTTTTTTTATAATCTGCATTTCTAAACCCATCTTCAAAAAGTTATTTTATATGGGGGAAAATAGATACTTTTATATAATCCAGGGTACAATATTTAATTGCTAAAGCAAATTTAGTTGATCTCCATTGCTTTAATCTGTTGTTTTTTGCCTGTCTTCCAGGCCTTTAAAAACGGGCTCCATATTTGATTATAACCTCCATTTTTATTTTTTTAATCTTTTCCCTTTACTTTTGTTTTTTCTATTTTATACACAATTTAACTTTATATGGGGTTAAACCCTGCTTGCGTCAATAACCAGATTTACTTTTTGGTTCTTCGCTGTTTTGTATGGGTTGAAAATAATTGCTTAGTTAGACAATTGTCCGGCCAAAATGAAAAACATCGAGCTTGACTGTGATTTTCAACAACAAACGTTTTTAAATTTTATGCATGCTAATTCCATAGTTAGAAATTGATGTAAATTACCCACTCGAAACAGCGAAGAGCCAGAAATATTGTTTGGTTTTTATAAATACTACCATTATTATCGAAATACTCAAATATTTTAATTCCCACCTTTCTTTATGCTGTTAATAAAAACAAAAATAGGGCCAAGTAAGATAAATGGTATTGGTCTTTTCGCTAATCAATTTATTCCAAAAGGAACTATAATATGGAAATTTCACTCTGGATTTGATATTAAAATTGATAAAAATGAACTTGCTAAACTGCCGGAGATAACGAAAGAATGTTTTTTGAAATACGCATATCTTAATTCGGATACAAATAAATATATTCTATGTCTTGATGATGCTCGTTTTTTTAATCACTCCGATAATCCTAATTGCATAGATGAATCTCCCGAAGAAGAGAACGAAGGAATAACTTTCGCTGCAAGAGATATACAACAAGGCGAAGAGCTTACTTCTGACTACACAAAATATGATGCAGATTTTGACTACAAAATGAGCATCCCTTGATTTTGAATTTGATAACTGAGTAGCGTGCCAATCTTTCTATTAATTCAAAGTCAAATTTTTGAGTACTGTAATATAACAGGTATTTTGAAATGGGCTTGTAGCGTCAAGTTTCTAGGTTCAAATTGAGCCTAGTGAAAACAAGTTCAGAGAGAATTTCTACAGAGTCATTATAATTAGTCTTCAAAAATGAACAAAGGAACACGAGCAAATACGTTATACTGCAATTGTTTTTTTATTATAATTGTTTTTTATTGTAATTGTTTTTTATTGTAATTGTTTTTTATTGTAATTGTTTTTTTATTATAATTGTTTTTTATTGTAATTGTTTTTTATTGTAATTGTTTTTTATTGTAATTGTTTTTTTATTATAATTGTTTTTTATTGTAATTGTTTTTTATTGTAATTGTTTTTTATTGTAATTGTTTTTTTATTATAATTGTTTTTTTATTATAATTGTTTTTTATTGTAATTGTTTTTTATTTCAGTCGAATACCCCGCAGCTTGCTGCGGGGATGGAAAACTTCCCCGATAACCGTTGTTAAATAATCGCTTTATATTTTTAGTTACATTTGTACTGTAAATGGAACTCCGACATGCAAATCATTGTGTCTATAAAATAAGATACCACATGGTTTTTTGTATTAAGTATCGGAAAAAGCTTCTTTTAGAGACAGAACTGATTACTTTTTTGAAAACCGTCTGTTTTGAGATTGGTGAAAGGTACTGCTTTGAATTTGATGCAATTGGTGGTGATGGTGATCATGTCCATCTTTTTGTTGGTGCTGAGCCGAAGTATTCTCCTTCAAGAGTAATGCAGATAATAAAAAGCATTACAGCAAGACATATTTTTAAGCAATATCCTGAGATTAAAAAACAGCTTTGGGGTGGTGAACTCTGGAGTGATGGAGGATATATCGGAACTGTAGGAGACGGAACAACTTCCGATATTATCAAAAACTATGTTGAAAATCAGGGAAACGAGGAAGAAAAAGAAGCATATCAGCAAATGAGAATATTCGATTTTTAATAACCACTAAAACCACAGCGGTGGCGCGAACATACCCCGTTGCTTGCAGCGGGGTGCGCCAGCGCAACTTTGATTGTAATTGTTTTTTATTGTAATTGTTAACCAAAAATAATTAGTATGTCGTCAATGTTCAAATTTTGGCTTTATTTTCAAGGGTATGTTTTTGTGAAGTATTTGTTATGACGACTAGGAATATACATTTGTATTCGGTTAAGATACGATCGATAAGAAATGTGTTATTTTCGTTGCCGTTTCTGTAAACCTATAAATGTAAATCGAGATGAATAGATGATTGCAGTAGTCATTTTAAGGTTAACAGATTCCTTAACCGAATACAAATGGATTATTATTATAAAAACACATACAGAAGTGATTACTTAATGCTTAACCGATGACGCATGAAATATAAATACGATAATTTATTACTGAGCTTCTTGCTTTGGTTTTACTGGACAGAGCTAGATTGCATAATCAAAAAAGCAGAGGATATTTTTTCCGATTTATACTTAATATTATTCATGTTTGCTTGTTCTGCTCCAGATTCTTTTTATCTTACAAATATTGTCACCTCTAAATTAATTTTATAGGCTCTCATGCGCCTGCTTCCTCTTCACCGTAACCTTTATGTAAGGAATAACGCAATTTAACTTGTCTTAAGCTCATTAATATTTACTTGATATCCCGACGGTGACCCAATGCATATAATGGAAGGCTTTTTACCGACGCCCTGGTGGCAGATCTGGTTTGCAGTATCTATTCCGGTGATAATGTACGGAATCCATAAATTGAATGGACTGGTAAAAGAAAAACGCGAGATATTGCCTCTTCTGGCTGTTGCAGGTGCGTTTATTTTTGTGCTGTCCTCCCTGAAACTACCTTCGGTAACCGGAAGTTGCTCTCATCCTACAGGAACCGGTGTTTCTGCGATCATCTTCGGGCCTGCGATTTCCGCCGTTCTCGGGACCATCGTGCTCATCTACCAGGCTCTTTTCCTCGCACATGGCGGCCTGACAACCCTTGGAGCAAATGTCTTTTCCATGGGTATTGTGGGCCCTTTTGTGTCGTATTTTATATATAAAGCAGGGATGAAAGCAAGGCTTAACTTCTATCTTGTCGTCTTTCTCGCTACAGCCTTTGGGGATTGGGCTACTTATGTAACTACCTCTGTGGAACTTGCCCTGGCTTTCCCGGCGGCTTCCGGAGGAGTCCTTGCCTCATTTACCAGATTTGCGGCTATCTTTGCAGTGACTCAGCTGCCCCTTGCGATCATGGAAGGCGCTGTCAGTGCCCTGCTCTTTAAGTATGTAGTTAATGTCAAGAGTGATATCCTCGTGGAAATGAAAGTCCTTGAAGAGGCAGTTGTGCGGAAACTGAGGGGGACTTCCGCGTGAGCAGGAAACTGGAAATTATCGTACTTGCCATTCTCCTGATCTTTGCAGCGCAGTTCTTTTACATGTCTTCAACCACGGATGCGGAGTACGGAGGGGCTGACGGAGAAGCTGAAGGCGTGATAAATGACATCACTGGCGGGACCTACAAACCAATTGCAGAACCTATCTGGGAGCCTCCAAGCGGAGAAATTGAAAGCCTGCTTTTCGGCCTTCAGGCAGCCATAGGTGCAGGGATTCTCGGATACTTCTTTGGTTATTACAGGGCCAAAAAAAACTATGAAAATGAGCTTGGGTACAAAGGGAAAAAGTCAGAAAGCGATGGACATTCTCTATAATCTCTTTTTCTTCCATGTTTGCTTTCCTCCCTTTGAGGTAGGAAAGTTTTTATCTTTTGCCTTTTATTTTTAACCTTTAATTTTTAGTTTTCATCCACTTATCTGCGGGTTACCTTATGACCAATATTCTTGATGACTATGCCCTTATGAGCCCTCTCAGGCACCGAAACAACTGGTTGAAACTGGCAATAGTTCTTTTCGGGCTGCTTGTCGGAGTCTCTTCCACGTCCCCTATCACCCCTCTTTTCATAGCCCTCTGTATGAGCTTTACAACAGTTGCCTTCGGCAGGGCTCCTTTAAAATTATACCTGAAACTTCTGCTTGCTCCGGTAGGTTTTGCATTCACAGGTGTGATCATCATTGCTTTTTTCTCAGGTTCGGGGCAGGAACTGCTATCCTTCGAACTCATAGGGTATCCTCTCTCGATAAGGGCAGACGGGCTTGAACTTGCCCTCCTGGTGCTTTCAAGGTCCTTAAGCGGGATGTGCTGCCTTTACTTTCTTGCGCTGACAACCCCCATGATAGAGCTCTTTGCCGTGCTCAAAGCTTCCAGGCTTCCTGAATCCCTTATAGAGCTTTCAATGCTGATCTACAGGTACATTTTTGTTTTCCTGGATATGGCCCTTTGCATTAAGTACGCGCAGACGGTCAGGTTAGGGTATTCCAACTTCAGGCGATCCCTCAATTCCATAGGAATGCTCGGGAGCACACTTTTTATAAGGTCCTGGGAGCAGGGAGACAAACTCTTCCTGGCCATGAATTCCAGGTGCTATGACGGAAAAATGACTCTTTTCGAGGTTCACAGGCCTGTAAGAGCAACAGAATTGCTTTTGACCTCTGCCTACTTTCTTTCGACTCTTGCACTATTTTATTTTACAAAAAACATATCCATTGTTTGAGGTAACAGATCATGATCATTCTTGAGACCAGGGGCCTTAAATACAAATACCCGGACGGGACTGCAGCTGTTCAGGACCTGAACATCGAAATCAAAAAAGGAAAAAAGGTAGCCTTTGTCGGGCAAAACGGCTCAGGAAAGTCCACGCTTTTTCTCCTCCTTAACGGGACTTTAAAGCCAGCTGAAGGCGAGGTCCTTTTCCATGGAGTTCCCATTAAATACGATTCAAAGTCCCTCCGGGAAATCCGGAAATCCGTAGGAATTGTTTTTCAGAATTCCGATGACCAGATCTTTGCCCCCACAGTGTACCAGGATGTAGCTTTCGGGCCGGCAAACCTGGGTTATTCAAAAGAAAGGGTCGATGCTCGCGTGCAGCAAGCCCTTGAGCAGGTAGGTCTCTCCCGCTTGAAGGATAAGCCCCCCCATCACCTCAGCGGAGGGCAGAAAAAGAGAGTTGCAATTGCCGGGATTATGGCGATGGAACCCGAAGTAATTATCCTGGACGAACCCCTCTCAAACCTTGATCCGGTTGGCGCAGATGAAATAATGGACCTGCTAAACGAATTTAACCACTTCGGAAGCACCATCATCATCTCTACGCATGACGTGGACCTGGCATACCGCTGGTCTGACTATGTATATCTCATGTCAAACAGTAAACTTATAGGGCAGGGAACACCCGCAGAGGTCTTCAAAGAACAGGAGCTTCTTAAAAAAGCAAGCCTCCGCCAGCCCACCACCCTTGAGATTTATCACGAAATCGAAAGACGAGGGCTTGCGTACGGTAAAAACTCTCCAAAAACCATACCTGAACTTGTCAATACTTTAAAACCCCTGGACCTTATGTGGGTTGATGTCCCTCCGAGAGTCAGAGAAGGAGATAGCCTGAACATTGGAGTTATGTATGGGGAATATGCGACTCAATCTCCTTACGAGGCTATTAACGCCACAGTTCTGCATATCCATTCCGGTGGGAGGGCTATTGTTGAACTGAAGCGTAAAGGGATTAAAGCCGGCGGAGTGTTACTTTATGATACTGACATCTATTCCCTGTCAGAGGTGAACCAGATTCTGAAGGAAGGAGAAGTTGTCTTTGTAGGAGCAATGGGCAAGAAAAGTAAGACCCTTGCCGAGTATGACGGGGTCCACCTGGACGTTACTTCAGGCGTTATAGACAAATCCATCCTGATGGCTCTTTGTGGAAAGCGTTGCCTTATCCTTACAGCAGGCGGTATGGTGGACCATGCCCTGAAGAGGATAAGGGAGTATGTGGAAAAAAGCGGGATAGAATTCACTGTTGGAGTAGCCAATAGAGAAGAAGGCTGCAAGTGGCTTGAAGAGACCGATGACAGTCCCGAAACTCCTGGTATGACTTAATAAGGAGTTTGAGATTCTAATTGGATTATTGAGGACATAATTGGATTATTGAGATTATATCTCTAACTCACCGTAAGTCTTCCTGAGCAGAAGTGCGTCTTCTTCCAGGACAGGGCTTTCGCATATCACGAGCCCTCCAATTTCGAATTCTTTAATCGCTCTTAAAAGTTCGGGGTAATTAAAATCGGATTCTTTTAAAGTCAGGTGCTTTCTTTCCCCATTTTTATCATATTCTATTCCCGAGATATGCATATGCATATTTGAAAGCCCTTCTTTTCCAAGGGTTTCCTCTACTTTAGAGAGAATTGTCATAAACTCGGAATAGGAATTTTCCTTTCCTTCCCTTGCATGCATATGGGAAAAGTCCAGGCAGGGCATAACCCCTTCAATTTCAGCACTCAGGGCAAGCACTTCTTCAAGGGTTCCGAACTGCGTACGCTTGCCCATAGTCTCAGGGCGCAGGACTGCAGGAATTCCTTCGTCCCTTAACTGTCCAGTAAGCTCTTCCAGAGCTCTTGATACTCTCTCATAGGTGTCCTGTTTGCTGCTTTTCTGGTAAAAAGCCGCATGTAATACGATGGACTCAGCTCCGCAGAGGCTGCCTATTCTGGCGGCCTGATAGATCCTCTCCAGACTTGCCTTGAGTTTTTCTTCTTCCGAAGAATTCAGGTTGATATAATAAGGTGCATGGACACTCAGGGCTATATTTCTCTTTTCTGCAGCTTCCAGGACATTTCCAGCCCCTTTTTCGCCCATGCGCACTCCCTGGACAAACTCAAGTTCCATACAATCGAGGCCAAGTTCCCTGACCCTCTCGATTCCCGAGATACTGTTGTTTCCTTTTGTGCTTCTCGGAATCCCTGCAGTTCCGAAAAGCAGTTTTTTCGGGGGCATTTTTTAAATATCCTGTATCCTTTTCAGAAGATTCCCACGAAGTCCTTTAGCTGCTTTGCCCTCTCAGGAGACAGCTTTTCGGTAACTACTGCAACCAGCTCTTCAAGGTCTTCGTCCAGAGATTGAACGTCTTCCTTTCCTTCCAGGGCAAGTTCTACAAGGTAATCGAGTTCCTCAGGGTTCAGCCTCTCCAGTCTTTTCCTGAAGTCTTCAGGCGATTCGGCAAACTTGTGTGAGACCGGGCGCAGGATAAAGGGATATTGGTGTCCTACTTCTCTGGAAATTAACTTTCCCCCGGCTTCAGGAGCAAGCTTGTTAAAAATCTCAATATCTTTCTGCGTAAATTCTCTGGGCATATTATCACTTTACGGTTCGGTCCTGATTTATAGCTAGTTAAAATCAAAATAATCCTGGACTGGAATTGTTTTAATGTTCAATGTTCTTTTTCAGTCTGCCGTGCCTGTCAATTTCTCCCTTTGCAATCCTGGTTGACGAAATCGGGATTCCATCGTCAGCCATTACATATTCAACGTATACTATTTCCAGAGGCTTCTTTCCTTTTTCTTCCCTGACGCGGTTGATTTTAAGGGCAACCGGGTAAGTCTCAGGAGAGACAACAATATAATCGAATTCCTCTTCGATAGTAGGGCCGCAGGGGTCATTCAGCCTTGTAACTTCATATCTGTCGTCTGGGAATCCCATCTCTTTTATGTACTTCAGCAGCCGTTTTCTCCTGTTTTCATAGGTATCGATGCTGTGGTTTTTATGCAGCATCTCGTCCGAGGTAAGCCCTATATGGACTTTTCCATCTTCTGCTATCTTAAATGCTTTTTCAATCAGTTTGGCGTGTCCGTCATGAAAATACTGAAACGTACCACCGACTGCGACCTTTGGCATGATGGGTGATAATCTACTAAGTAAAAAGAAGTTTTGGTTTTTTCCGGTTTTTTGGAAGCTTTCCTTTGTTCTTTTCTTTTTACATTTTTCCTTTTTATGTGAACTTAAACCCACAAAAAAGACCCTCTTTTCCTTTATTTTTGCTATGTTTTGAGCCTTATGAATGCGTTTTTTCTATTTCTTCAAATACTTTCACCCCGCCCTCTCTAATTATATATACCTGCAAAACTATAGTGAAGCAACTGTTATGCACCTTATACAAACATGTGCATCTTAGGAGTAATTTGTAATGAGCGAAATATCACTCGAAGAGTTGCCCGGAGTTGGCCCTGCAACTGCAGAAAAACTCAAAGAAGCCGGATTTAATACCATTGAAGCAGTGGCGGTAGCCTCTCCTGCTGAACTTGCAAATACAGCCGAGATCGGGGAATCAACTGCTGCAAAAATCATCAATGCTGCAAGGCAGGCTGCTGATATTGGAGGCTTTGAGACCGGAGACGTCGTGCTTGAAAGGCGGAAATTAGTAGGCAAGCTGACCACCGGTTGTACGGAATTTAATGAAATGATGGGTGGGGGCATAGAAACCCAGGCTATTACCGAACTTTACGGAGAATTCGGTTCCGGAAAGACCCAGCTGGCCCACCAGCTTGCAGTCAATGTCCAGATGGACAGGGAACACGGAGGCCTGAATGGTTCGGTTATCATAATCGACACTGAAAATACCTTCAGACCTGAAAGAATTACCCAGATGGTAAAAGGGCTTTCCGAGAAATACGGCATGGAACTTGACCCTGAGGAATTTCTCCAGAATATCCATGTTGCCAGAGCATACAATTCCAATCACCAGATACTTCTTGTGGACTCCGCAACAGACCTGGCAAACGAGCTCAGGGAAATGGGCAAACCCGTTCGCCTGCTGATCGTTGACTCTCTTATGGCTCATTTCAGGGCTGAATACGTCGGAAGGGGAACTCTTGCAGACAGACAGCAGAAACTCAATAAGCACATGCACGGCCTGCTTCGTTTCGGGGACTTATTCAATGCCTGTATAATTGTGACAAACCAGGTCATGTCAAAACCCGATGCCTTCTTTGGTGACCCCACAAGGCCTGTCGGAGGGCATATTGTGGGGCACACGGCAACCTTCAGGCTCTACCTGCGGAAATCCAAGGGAGAAAAAAGAATCATCCGTCTGGTTGACTCTCCTAACCTGCCTGAAGGAGAAGCTATTGTCGCAGTTACTACAGCAGGACTCACGGATCAGTAAAAATAAAATAAGTGGACGGTAACTATACTCATCCAGCTCTAAAGTCTGGAATTTTTGTTCCTGAATAGGATACTATACCGGGGTAATTCCAATCAAAGTTGCGCCGGCGCACCCTCTGCAAGCAGAGAAGTATGTTCGCGCCAGCGCTCTCGGTATAATGTATTCATTCAAAATCAGGCATTTTCATTTGATGGGGTGCTCCTTCTTTTCCTGGGCTGATTTGCTTCTTTTTCTTCACGGTTTTCCTGGTTTTCAACATAGCTGGCTCTTCGCTGTTTTGTATTGGTGGAAAATAATCTCCCAGTTGAACAGATGCAACTTATCATGATTCCTCGCTTAATCCAGGATTCGTGGTATTCCTCCAACCTCACTACCCGGATCCAACGTAGACTTTATATGGAAAACAAACAGAGAAGGGGGTATCTTTTAGATTTCCAGTGTAAATTCACTGATTTAAGGACTATAATAACAGAGTTATAGTAGAGTTGAGATAATTATACTCCCTGGAATTTATTTTTGAGAATTTCCTTACAATGTATCCATATTCCCCGGCAAAAATTTCGAAATTTTAAAGCACGATGAGTATAGTGGGATATTACAGCAGGTATAAAAAAATGGAAACAACATTCGATCCAGAAAATATAACTGGACATTCAGATGCAGAAGCCGCTGAAATACTTAAGAATGAAGGCTATAACGAATTGCCGTCCCAAAAGAAACAGAGCCTTTTTTCCATCTTACTGAATGTTCTTAAAGAACCTATGTTGCTTCTTCTTTTAGGTGCAGGTCTGATTTATCTGTTCCTCGGAGAAGTAAAAGATGCTCTGATACTGCTAGTGTTCGTTTTTGTGGTTGTGGGTATAACATTTAACCAGGAGAGAAAGACCGAAAGAGCATTAGAGGCTTTAAAAAATCTCTCAAGCCCAAGGGCTCTTGTGATAAGAGACGGGGAACAGAAGAGAATTCCAGGGCGGGAAGTCGTTAAAGGCGACATTCTGATTTTAAGAGAGGGAGACCGTATTCCTGCAGATGGAGTCGTGCTTTCCTGTACTAATCTTCTGGTAGACGAATCGTTGCTCACAGGTGAATCGCTGGCAGTTAGAAAATCCGAATCTACCGGCTTAACCCAGTCCTTGCAGCCCGGACAGCCCGGAGGAGACGATCTGCCGTTTGTATATTCCGGGACACTGGTGATTCAGGGCCACGGAGTAGCTCAGGTAAGTGCAGCAGGGATACACACCGAGATGGGCAAGATCGGAAAAGCTCTGGGGACGATTGCCGAAGAAGACTCTCTGCTAAAGAAAGAGACAGCCTTAATTGTAAAGAATTTTGCTATTGTCGGAGGAATTCTCTGTGCCCTTGTAGTAGTAGTCTACGGATTAACCAGAGGAGATTGGCTGCACGGATTACTGGCAGGACTGAGTTTGAGCATGGCTCTTCTCCCTGAAGAGTTTTCAGTGGTTTTGCTTATATTCCTTAGTATGGGCGCATGGCGCATGTCCAAAAGGAATGTTCTGGTACGGCGCATGCCTGCTATTGAGACTCTTGGCTCTTCGACAGTGCTCTGCGTGGATAAAACAGGGACTTTGACACTGAACAGGATGATCTTAAGCTCCATATATTCAGGAAATGAATCCTGTGAGATCGATAAAAATGAGTGCCTGCTTGAGAAGTTCCATGAGCTGCTTGAATTCGGCTATCTGGCAAGTCAGCAGGATCCCTTTGATCCGCTGGAGAAAGAGATCAAAAAAAGCACTGAAAAATTCCTTCCAGACCATGAGGACATACACCGCGAATGGAAACTAATCCGGGAATATCCTCTCTCAAAAAACTTACTTGCACTATCAAATGTATGGGAATCTAACGACCACCGGAAACATGTTGTCGCTACAAAAGGCGCACCTGAAGCTATTTTCGAGTTATGCCATCTCAATGAGGCCGAAAAAGAGGAATTGCTGTCCCAGGTCCAGAAGATGGCAGACAAAGGGTTGAGGCTTCTAGGGGTGGCTAAAGCCAGTTTTCAGGATGACTCTTTGCCTGAAAAACAGCATGATTTCGAATTTGAATTTATAGGATTGCTTGGTTTTGTCGACCCGGTCCGGCCAGAGGTTGCCCAATCAGTAAAGGAATGCTATACAGCCGGATTAAGAGTCATTATGATTACGGGAGATTATCCCGGTACAGCCCAGCATATCGCAAGACAGATCGGTTTAAAAGATCCGGATAAGTACATTACCGGCCCTGAGCTTGCCAGCATGGAGCAAGGACTGAGCTTGCAGAGAAAATCAAAACAACAAATATTTTCGCCCGGGTTGTGCCTGAACAAAAACTGACAATTGTAAATGCCTTAAAATTAAACGGTGAAGTTGTTGCAATGACAGGCGATGGGGTAAATGATGCACCTGCCTTGAAATCCGCTCACATCGGGATTGCAATGGGAGAAAGGGGTACGGATGTAGCCCGCGAGTCTGCATCAATTGTCCTTCTGAACGATGATTTCTTATCCATAGTTGCAGCTGTCAGGCTGGGCAGGAGGATTTTCGATAACCTCAAGAAAGCAATAGGTTACATATTCTCAGTCCACATGCCTATTGCAGGGCTAGCCTTGTTCCCTATATTGTTTAATTTGCCTCTGGTCCTTTTACCTGCCCATATAGCGTTCCTTGAGCTGATAATTGACCCGGCCTGTTCAACAGTCTTTGAGGCTGAACCTGAAGAGAAAAACATAATGAATAGGCCACCTCGAAATTTGCAGGAAAGAATGTTTGGAAGAAAAGGTCTAGCCCTGAGCCTGTTGCAGGGCACAAGCATGCTTGCAGGAGTAATTGTCGTTTTCCTGTACGCATTATATATGGGCAAGGGTGAAGTCGAAGCACGCACACTTACATTCGCTACGCTCGTAATTGCCAACCTTACTTTAATTGTGGCAAATCTTTCCTGGTCACAGAGCCTAATCAAAACGTTAAAGTCGGAAAACAAAGCGTTAAGGTATGTGCTCGTAGGAGCGCTGTCAGGCCTTCTTCTGGTTCTGTATGTGCCGGCTTTAAGAAGTCTGTTCCGCTTCTCACTGCTGCACGGTGACGACTTGCTGATTGTGTTTATTGTGGGAACTCTAAGTATTGCGTGGCTTAGATTACTCAAGAGCAAAATAAGAAATAATATCTGACAACAGACCCAGTTAACGATAGGGTATATTAAAATGTAGACCGGTAACTCAATACGATTCTGAAAACCAAATCCGGATGGGTATATATTCATGGATAGGGAAACGTTTTATCTATCCATTCCCAATCTTTTTTAATGAAATTCAAAGCCATTGTTGTTGACATCGACGGCACAATCACCTGCGAGAAAAGAGAACTGCATCTGGGAGCCGTCAAAAAAATCCGTTCTCTTAAAGTCCCGGTCGTGCTTGCCACAGGAAATACTTTATGTTATGCAAGAACTGCATCAAAGCTTATTGGCCTGGATGGGGCTGTAATCGCAGAAAACGGAGGGGCTATTACTGTCCGCTTCGATTTGCAAGGCACTTTTGAGGAAAGCCTGGAAGAATGCGAGAAAGCCTATTCTTTTCTTTCCGAGCATTTCAAGTTCACCAAACTTGACCCTTTATACCGAAAAACCGAGATTGCACTCAGGAGAGATTTTGACCTTAAAAAAGCCAGAGCCCTTCTAAAAACTCAAAACTTTGATGTCGAAATGGTTGATACCAAATATGCTATCCACATCAAGAGCATCAGAATTAACAAAGGTGTAGGACTCCAGAAACTTGCAAGTATGATGGGGCTTGAAGCTGAAGATTTTGTAGCAATAGGAGACTCAGCAAACGACGTAGAGATGTTTGAGGCTTCAGGTTTCGGGATTGCTGTCGGAAACGGAGATGAAAAAATAAAGGAAGCTGCCAATTACGTGACAGAAGCCTCATTTGGAGACGGAACTGTAGAAGCTATTGAATTTCTTGAATCCAACGGCTGGATATAAAAAACCGCGACTGCACAAATCCCAAATTAATTCCTTGTGCTAAACAAGTCTCTCAGCGCAAGTTCCCACTGCATCCATAATTCTTTCATGTTATTACTTTTCTTTAATATTTCAACAACAGTCGGATTGGGCTCTATGAATATTACGGGATTATCTTCTTCCCCAAGCTCTTTTCTAACGGGCTTTGCAATCTTTTCTTCGTATATGGAAAACTGAGCATCCAGACCCGGCTTATTACCTCTTGCATCTAATCTTATCCATCGGTTTAAATCTTTTAAATATACAGCGTTTAAGCCGTGCAAGAATTTCTTATCAACATCCTGACTTGAACAAAGTTTCTGATAACAAAATCCAGCCGGTATCCCAAAAAATCTCAGCATGGCTGCAAGCAGATGAGCTTTAGCACAACATATTCCATGACCAAACTCTAAAACCTCTGATGCCTTACAGGTAACTCTTATTTCCCCTATATCCCCTGAATGATGAATCTCATCCCGAACAAACTCATAAACCTTCTTAATCAGGCTGATTTCGTCGTCGGTGCCTTCTTTTAATTCAAGGCACTTATCAACAATCAACCTGTGATCATAGTTTATGACTTCACTCTTTTTGAGGTAATCCTGAAGATTATTGCTTTCAGTATGCATTTTACTCATCTGTCAATAAATACAAATCTTTTTATGAAATTTAAATCTAACTTGACTTTGTCACATTTCCTTTTCACGTCTACCGTGAAGTATAATTTTTCCCCTATAAATTTGGTTTAGTGAAACAAATAACAGCTGACTTCATCAAGTCAAATAATATCTCTGTAGAAAAATACATTTCAGAGAAGCATCTTGAATTCTATTTTCAAACGAAAACTCGTTGTATGGTTTTAACCTGTATTGATTACCTTAATGGTTTGCTTCTCCTCCCCTATAGGAAAAATATGAGAAAAATGGCAATTTACTGTTGTAAATGCTCTAACAACCAATCACTAAGCCATTTCCTCTCAACTTCTCCTTGGCGTTCTGCAGATCTCCTCAAATCTGTTCGAACAAAAGCCATTCAAACTATAGGTAAAAATGGTGTTCTTATACTTGACGAATCAAGCATAAAAAAATCTGGAAATAGTTCTGTCGGAGTTTCTCATCAGTATTGCGGTAACCTTGGAAAAAAGGATAATTGTCAGGTTGGCGTATTCCTTGCTTATTTTAAGAAAAATAAGAGAATGTTGATTGATGAGAGATTATATCTCCCACAAAAATGGATTGATGACAAGGCACGTTGTTTAAAGGCTAAAATTCCTCGTGAGGAGATAAAGTTCCGAACCAAGTATGAACTTGGTCTTGAAATGATTGATAATGCAATAGAAGAAGGTATTCCTTTCTCCTATGTCACAATGGATGGATTCTACGGTGAAAATCCTGAGTTATTGACAGAACTTGAAAGTAGAGGCTTAACTTTCGTTGCAGACATAGCTGTTGATACTCTCGTCTATATTGAGAAACCATTAGTTGGGATTCCTGAGAAAAAGGGAACAAGAGGAAGGAAACCTGTTATTCCCAAAGTTTTGAATACATTATCAACAAGGGTTGATTTTCTTTCCAGTTTAATTGAAGGATGGAAACTTATCAAAGTTAGAAAAACGGAAAGAGGGTACAAAAAAGTCTATTTTAAGGCCATAAAGGTTTGGAGACGTCAGAATAACTTGCCTTGTGAGAAGCCACTATGGCTTCTCATAAGTAAAGATTCAGAATCAAATGAAATAAAATACTCATTATGCAACGCTTCTGAGGATGCTCCATTAGAAGAACTTGCAAAAATGCAGAGTTCAAGGTATTGGATTGAGAGAGCATTTCAGGATGCAAAGGGAAACTGTGGAATGGCAGAATATATGGTGAGAAATTGGAATGCATGGCACCATCATATGGCATTGGTAATGCTTGCAATGCTTATTTTACTCTCTTATCTGAAAAAATTCAACAAAATGTATAAGATTTCAATTCCTGGGATCATATGGATACTGAAGTACCATAATCCATTGAAAAGAATCGATGCTTGGGAAATTGCAAGAATATTAAATCAAGATAATGAGCTGAGAAGGAAGGCAAGAGTTAGCAGGTTAAGAAGTTCATAATTTTTCGGATTAGAGAAATTGGATTCTTGTTCTGGTTACTGGTAAGTATGCAATTTTAGCAGGAAAAATTTATGACAGTGAAATTAAGGCAACTATTGATTAAGAAGAAAATAGAAGAAACAAAAATGGGAAGGTAAAAAGTTTCAAGATGGAGTAGATTTGAGTGGAAATAGGTTTCGATATCTGCAATAATGATTTAATTTGACAATGTCAAGCTAATACGGAAACTACTTTTTTATTGGCATGTAGGGAACATAACAAGTCATAGGAACCGTGATTCAAGTATTTTACTGAATAGCAAGCAAAGCAGCATTAAAAAGCATATTGCTTAGTAAATATTCTTCAGTATTCTCTTTTATGATACTTCAACTTGCAACGTAAAAGAGCAAGTATCATGACGAAGATATGTGTTTTCCAGATATTAAAATAGATTTTAGTAGTTTTAATCCTTTTTTAGTTAATTTTAATCCATAATTTTGTCCTTCCAAGAATTGTACTTCGCAAATTCCTTTTTTTGACAAAAGTCCTAACATTAATAATGCTTTTTTACGTTCTAAACCCAATATACTGGACGTGTCAAAGTTAATCGTTTGAGATTGATCAATTTGTTTAATTAGTTTCTCTAAGTCGCTATCGATCGCCGAAAGTGTTAAACACCCAACAAAAGGATGATAAACTTCCGATTCTTTGCCTTTCTCTTCTTCTAATATCTGAATACCTTCAGGTCTGATAATCGGAAAACTTGTTTCACCCTTCAAAAGAGCTATTGCATCTAAGAGCAATTGTTTATTTTCCCCCAACTTGGTTAGAGTAGGTTCAATGTCTGAAAAGTCCCAGTTTACTTCAAACTCTTTATTATCTAATTTTCCAATTTTTTGTAAAAACTGAGAAGATTGATTAACTTCGTTTAGCATAATAGATGAAACTGTGGCGAAGAAAAGTGCTAAAGCTTGTTCCCTATTTTTTAAAGAATCTTTTTCATTACCTAACTCAATAATTTTGTATACTTCATCAAGGGCTTCTTTGGGATTTCCTGCTAATAAAAGAACTTCTGCTAGAGATATTACTAAATCTTCTCTGTTTCTCTCTTGATTAAATGATGAATGTAAATCGCGGGCTTTTCGAAGGGTTTCTATAGATAGTTCAAAATTTTTAGCCTTTGTATATATGTTAGCAATTGAGAATAGGCTGTCTACAGCTTTTTCTTTATCATTTATTTTCTCATATATTTCAAAAGCTTCCTGAGTATTTTTTATTGCCAGTCTAAGATTCCCAATTTTACTATATACATTCCCAATTGAAGATAGAGTTTCTGCGACTCCTCTTTTGTGACCGATCTTGTCATATATTTCAAAAACATCTTCAAAGCATTCAATTATTTGATCGTAGCTTACGGGTTTTGCAGGATCTTTGAAATATATTGTGGCGAATGAAAATTTAGTAACTGCAATGCTGTAAAGGGCGCTCCTTTCGTTGTGTATTTCCAAAGATCTCCTAATGAATTTATAGGCTTCTCCAAAATTTCCCATCTCTGAATAAACAATTGCGATGTTTTTGGAAACATTTGCCACGTTTTCTAAGTCTTCAAAGCTTTCAAGAATTTCCAACGCTTCTATGTAGTGATTCAATCTGAGTTCGTTGTCCTTGTTCTCGAATAGACTCGCTTTATTTGCGAGTGCAACAGCTATCAATTCATCTTTCTTTTCGAGTTCAGCTATTTGGAAACATTTTTCATTATATTCAGTTGCCTTTTCAACGTTATTTTTATGACCATATATTGAGCAAAATAAATTACATAGTTTAAAATTATTTCTCTTTTTAATTCTAGTGAATATCAATTTACATTGATTAGCGTGTTTTAAATCTAGTGCATCGATTCCAAATTAATTGCATATTTTTTTCATATCGTAATTCCACCGGGAATCTTATCTTTTTCTTCAACTTTATATTTCCACATAAATATCACAGGTTCCTCATTGAGTAAATTTATGTATTGAGCAATCCTATCCTTCAATTCCTCTGCAGATTCTACTCTTATTGCCCTTAAAAAGCTTCTAATCATTTTGCTGAAGAAACTTTCAATAATATTCAACCAGCTTCCATGTATTGGTGTGAATACGAACTTTAACTTTCCCTTTTTCAAGGTACTTAGATATTTTTTAGTTTCTTCTGATATGTGTATTATGTAGTTATCAAGAATCACGACTATTTTTGTATCCTGGTAATCTGAAATTATTTCTTTCAAAATCTCAATAAACTCACGACTTCTATTTTTTTCAAAAACTTTGTGATGAACTTTCCCAGTAATCAGATCAGTACAAGCAAATAATGAAAGAGTACCATGTCTAATATACTCATGATCCCTTGCCATCTTAGGATATTTTCCTTCTACTGGCATCAGATCTGGATACTTATTTCCAATAGCTTGAATACCTGTTTTTTCATCACATGAAAATATTGCTCTATCTAACGTTTTCTTTTTTTTAATTTTTTTTAGTTTTTTAACTTCTTTATATGTGCCCAAAACTTTCGTTGCCTTTTCATCAAAATCTGGGTCCACTTTGGCGGTGTAATACTTGATTTTATGTGGTTTTATGCTACTTGCATTCAAGATTTTTGAAATCGTTCCCTGACTTATCTTTGATAATTCAGGATGTCCTTCCTTGACACAGTTTTTCTGCACATATTTAGTTAAGAGTCTCTGTGTCCATATTTCATGTGGATACCCAAAATCTTTTGGTTTCATACATGCAATCTTGATCATCCATGCACGAGATTCGTCTGTAATAGTTCTTGGTCTTCCACCTCCTTTTTTGTCCTTCAGGCTTTCTCTAACTCCAAAATCCAAAACTCTTTGTATTCGAGTTCTTACGGTATTGTAAGCAACGTTTAATTCCAGAGAGATTTCAGTATCGTTTATTCCCTGAACACTTAAAAGCACAATTTTAGCTCGTTCAACAAGGCTTGCTGATTGACTTCTGGAATTACTTAACTTAATCAAGTAATCTTCTTCTTCTCTAGTAAGTGATAACTTGGAACGGCGGCTTATACGACCCATAAATATTATTATAATTAAAGTATTATATTAATTTTTATTCAAGAAGTATGGAATCGATGCACTAGAAACATTGAATCAAAAAAATGCGTGTACAGACAAAGGCTGCTTAACGGACTCTTCATAATGAGAGTTCTTCACGACCCCTATTTTAGCATATATGTTTGTAAGCGCATTGAACAGGAAAATTTTGATCTTGGGGAAGTACTTGCTTATATTGAGTACACCCTCCTTGAGAAATATTTGAAAGATGGTTCTTTATTTACCTGCTACGACGATTCGACTGATCCAAAAAAATTAAAGGACCCATTCTTATTTAACTCGACGCATGATACAACAGTTTGCAATTTATTAAGTAGATTGTCTAATAATGCACAGCTAAGTGACTTTAAATCTAATGAATACTATCGAGAACTGTACTCTCAAGCCAGTGCAAATGAAGATAATGATGTTCTTGATGCCTTGAGTTCTATTGAGGATATCAATAATTGGATATCCATAAGATGGCAAGATGATTCGCCTTTTAGTTGGGGTGGAGTATGCGATAACTCTTCCGAAAGATTAATAAATTGTTCAAGGAAGTATTTAGGTGAGAGTTTTTCTGAAAAAGATAAGGAAGGTCTGTTTTTCCATGAACTAGAAAAAAGGAAAACTCTTGAAAGTTTAGATTTCGCAGATTTTAGATACCAAAGTAGGTTCCTCTATGAAAATATAAAACCCTATTTTCGAAGACTCTATGCTGGAGGCGAGCTGTTTACAGAATCTCCCCTTTTTGCACTTTTTAACTCTAGCCCTGAATTTGTACTGAAAGTAGAGACTCTACTTAAAAAGTATGAATTTATTAAGAGTCAGAATGACAAAGAAATTGCTAAGTTTTTAAAGTTTTATATGGATTCGATTTTTATTTCCCAATTTTTCTGGTTTAAATCCCTTAGTGAAGAAAATAAGATAACACTATTGAACAGATACTGTGATGATCTTAACATCTGCATCTCAGATACAAATTTAAGTGTTTTTGGAAAGCGCAGCTTTCTATATTATCTGGCATATAACGAGGCCAGAAAATTGTATGAAGAGAGAGATTATGAAAGTTCTATATGCATCTTTTCCACTATCCAGAAAAACACAAATGATCAGTACCTGAATTACCTTTGTGCTTCATGGATTGCAGAAATTTACCAGGAAACTAACGAATATTCGCTTTCACTTAGGTATTATAAGAAGGCTTACGGAATTTCGAGGTTTTTTACCCTTCATACCAGAATATCCAGCACACTAGAAAGTCTCAAAAAGATTCATGGAAGTCATCGTTTAGGAAGATTCTTTAAACTCAATACCAAACCCCATTTTGTCCAGTATATCGAACTCTCAAATATGGCCATTATGTACTGCCATCTGAAAGATAAACATAAGGCTAATGAGTGCTTCGAGAAACTGAATCAAGAACTTGAAGGTTTTTCAATTCCTAAAAAGATTTCCATCCTTTATGATCTAGCTTTGTACTTCGGGGATCACCAAGACTTGTTAAAATTCAAATTTCTCCATATACTCGTGGAGCTTGCTGATATCTATGAGGATAGTATGGTTGATGCCATTGAAGAAGATATTAATGAAGAAATATTTCCTCTATTTAAACTGAACGAATATTGGACTAGGGAAAAATGTGCTAGAGAATGGATTACAAACATAAGGTCTCTTGCGCTAAAACATATAAATGAAATTGAGATAGATTTTACAATTTTTTCAGATAATTCTGATAAAGAATGGGTAGATCTTGTTATAGTGCATGAGGACAATCGCTTTCTCCAGTATAAATTGTCTACGAAAGGCAATAAAATAGGTATAATACTGGAGGCCTCGGGTGTCCGTTCAAAAGTCTTTGACACATTTTCTATAACATCTTATACGCTTGAACCTAAAAAGAGCATAATTCGTTTGGAAAATACAATAAAAGAACTTAAAAAAATCGACAGGAAAGAAAATACAAAATTTGAAATTTCCGGGGAAGTTCTTAAGCTTCATGATGTTATACAGAGACTCAAGCTTGAGTGTTCAAAGTGTTATTACACACTTGAAGATTTTAAGAAAGCAGAAGTTATCCTGATAGAAGTTATCAGCGACTCAACTGAAGAAGACATACTTTTCAGGGCTCATTGCCTCTTAGGACTGGTTCTTATTAAAGTTTGGGATATAAGAAGTGGAATTAGAGAGCTGGAAGAGGCACTCGATTTGATCAGAACTGAAGAGGCTCTATCTGATTGTTGCTGGGATATTTTTGAAGTCTGCAAGGACGAGCTCATCTATTTTAACAATAATGATTTATTTTATAAAGTTCTCCATCCCATAATTGACAAAATAAATTCAAAAAATAAAAATAAGAAAGAGTACTGGAAAAATGGGTATTTGATAGCAGTCAAGCAGTTCAACGAATTTGGGTTAACAGTTGAGGCAGGACATCTTATTGAAAGAGGCCTGAGTTTTGAGAAAAATGAACTGGTTAAGGTCGCTTTACTCGAAGAAAAAGCTTATTTAAAATATTTTGGTAAAGATTATGCAGAAGCAGAAGATATCTTGAAGGAAATTGTCAGAGTTTCATTTAAAAAACAGAATGATTCTTTGGAATACTTACTTTTCTGTTCTTCGGCCCAGCACAAAATTTCAGTTCTTTATGCAGGAAAACGCGAATTCAAAGAAGCATATAAATGTATGGACTGTGCCATAAACAAACTTCAAATGTACAATAATTCAAAAGGTGTTCAAAATTCTGGTTGTAAGTTAAAAAGATATGAAGAACTAAAGGAAATATATGATATTTTCTCAAGAAATGTTATAAATCTAAGTAAAATTAAAGATAAAAAAATCATTGACATTTTTAAGACTGCTGAAGAAGTTATACTGGATGCTGTGCAGCGAAAAAAGTCTGTGGATTTTGACTTTTCATTAGCTTTTGTGGAATACGGAAAGGGGCTTGAAACTTATTTGCACGACAATTTTTCTGTAAAACTACGGAAAGAAGTATTAGGTAAACATGGCAGTCCTGTCCCTGACATTTACTGGTGGGGAGATGAGGCAGAGGATATCGAGAGAATTCCTTTTGAACTAAGAAATCCTTTACGGAAGACAGACAGCAGAACAATCAATTTAGGTGCCCTAGAGGGTTTGATTGAAAATACATTTAACGTTAACATTGAATCTATAAATAATCCCTATGTTAAGGATTCTTATAAGTTCATAAGGAACTTTATGCCACAAGAGAAGTGGAATATAGTGTCAGAAGCTTGTGCTCTGGTATCTAAATACAGAAATGGTGACGCACACTATGGAAAACGACCACTGAAAGATATCTTCCGGTACAGGGAAAATATAATCGGAGAAATTAATAAAGTAATTGGTATAGTAGTAGGCATCTAATACTGGTCTTATTCATTTATGATTTTAGGTTAGAAATTACGGCTTTTCGCTGTTTCGAGTGGGTAATTTACATCCATTTCTAACTATGGAAGTAGCATGCATAAAATTTAAAAACGTTTGTTGTTGAAAATCACAGTCAAGCTCGATGTTTTTCATTTTGGCCGGACAATCGTCTAACTAAGCAATTATTTTCAACCCATACAAAACAGCGAAGAGCCGAAATGATAATGGGGATATAATGAAAATCCTAAAAACCCTCTCCCGCCTCTACATAAACGACCTTAACTCAGCCCTCGAATTCTATGAAGAACTTCTTGGAGCTCCCGCAGCCATGCGTTTTGAAATCCCACACATCGGCCTGGAACTGGCTCAGGTAGGAGATATTTTACTAATAGCCGGCTCTGAAGAAGCTCTGAAACCGTTTAGAAACACGCAGGCTACGATGCTTGTTGATTCTCTCGATGAATTCAAAGTTTATCTGGAAGAAAAAGGAGCAGAAATTATCCGGGGGCCGGATAAGGTTCCGACCGGCAGGAATATGACGGTAAGGCATCCCGATGGGTCGGTAATAGAATACGTGGAACACTCAAAAATGGCTGAAAAATAAACGTAATCAGTAAACTTTAAGGATCCTGTTTTAAAGTCAATATTTCAACTTTTTTTATTCGTGCGGGAAACGTTTTTAACTTATAAATTGACCGGTTTATATACAATAAATCTTATAACTCTAATAGGATTATCAGTAAACTTTACTATCATTGATCTGGGAGTTTTCTTGGGGGAATATTATGGTAAACACCAGTTTTACGCGGGATGTACAATTTCCGGCTTTGCCGCTTGAAGAATGGGAGGATACGAAGAATACGCTGCACCTGTTTCTGCAGATCGTGGGAAAGGTCAGGCTTGCGTTATTTCCGAAAATGAACCACTGGTGGCATGTGCCTTTTTATGTCTCGGTGCGCGGGCTTACTACAGGGCCTATTCCTTATGAGGACATGATTTTTGAGATGGAATTTGATTTCAGAGACAAAGAACATGTTTTAAGGATCGAGACAAGTGAGGGGGACTCGAAAACCGTGCCTTTAAAGGGGCTGCCTATTGCAGGGTTTTACGACCGCGTGTTTTCAAGTCTGGGAGAACTTGGGATCGTGGCAGGCATCAAGCCGGTACCTTATGATATGCCTGGAGTGACAGAACCGTTTACATCGGATTTTCAGTTCGCATCTTATGATGAAGAATATGTGAACAGGTTCTGGAGAATCCTTGTACAGGTCTATTCGATCTTTCAGGTCTTCAGGGGCTGGTTTAATGGGAAAAGCTCGCCTGTGCACTTTTTCTGGCACCACGCAGACCTTGCTCTGACGCGGTTTTCAGGCAGGCCTGCTCCGGTCAGGGAAGGGGCAAATCCTGTTGAACGTGAATCTTCTTCGCATGAAATAATCAGTTTCGGGTTCTGGGCAGGGGATCAGAATGTAAGGGAGCCTGCTTTTTACGCGTACATGCATCCGCAGCCTGCTGGTTTCATGAATGAGCCTCTAAGCCCGAAAGAAGCTTTCTGGAACCATCAGGCCGGGCTTGCGCTTCTCATGTATAATGATGTCCGAAACGCAGATTCGCCCGAGAAAGCAGTACTTGATTTCTTGGAAAGTGTATATCAGGCAGGGGCAAAAAGGGCGAACTGGGATATTGAGGCTTTCAGGCTCACTTCATCTGGAAAGCAGCCCAAAGAGCAAACTGAAAAGCCTGAAGAGCATCCGGAAATACTGGAAAAGCTGGAAAGGCCTGATGCCTGACTTCAAAAAAAGAAAAGAGTTTCCAGGCTCTGTTGCCGGCTTTTTCCTTCATGCTTTCCCTTTAATTTTTCTTTTGCTTTCTTCTACTGGATATTCAAAAAAACGTTTTATCTTAAAAAAACGTTTTATCTTTTTAGTATGGTCATCTTTCAACTGGAAGACTATTCTCAACCCCCATAAAGCAGCAAAAAGCCATTATTATGGGTTAATATTAATAAATAAGGTTTCTAAATGGCTAAATTGGTATTCGATACATTATTTGCAGTTTAAATCAAATTTAAAATTTTAAAAATACTTCTTTTACGGATGAACTGTTTTAAGATGTTTTTATTATAAGTATGCTTATATTTAATCTTGACAATATTATAACTATCAACTAACAGATAGCCGATAAGACAATTAAAACAAATTTTTTCCAGGAGCGAACGGTCGAGTAGCAATTGCAGGCACTGAAAGCATTAAGTGTTAGTTTTGAAGGTTGAATTCATGACTATAATTCCTGAAAAATCCAAAAATTAAAGATCTAAGGACCGAGTCGCTTCATCGGTGTATAAATCATTTTTTATTCAATTGAACAAATCAGGAGTGTGATTTATGAGAAATAAATTTATGAAAAATAAAAAATTTGATAAAATAAAAAAGACTTTTGCTGTTTTGCTGGTACTTTGTTTTGTACTTTCAGTGACAGCTGCGGCAGCAAGCGCAGCTGATAATAGCAAGAACAAAGATGGCTACGGCGATGGCTACGCAAAAGGTCAAAAAGATGGCAAAAATCAGGGCAAAAAAGACTGCGAGAAATACGGAAGCAAAGAAATCCTCTCGAAAATTCCTTCTCCTTTCAACGAATATGGATGGACCAAATACTACAGGGATAGTTACAATAGAGGCTACGAGAAAGGATACCTCGACAGCTACAATATAAATCGGTACCTATGCCTGAAATAAGGGACAAAAAGCCTTGAAAATCAAAATAAGAAGAGTTCAATCCCTGAGATGACGTCAAAATTACCAGATGATATCAAAGTTACCAGAGTAGAGGATATTCTGTAAAAATTCCTTTTTTAGTGATCTTTTTTGTAATTTTTTTCAAGATTCTTTATAAGAAGATATCGGTTTTAAATTTATAAACTGTCTCTCCATTACAATTTGCAATTATATTATATGGCTGTTCCGTATTTTTTATCGGGTTATTTAGATATAAATAAATAATAAACGATATATTTATTTATAATTTGTACTTATTTAATTATAATCAGTAGCCGTGGTTGATTTGACACCATTTAACGTAAAAGCGTTAATGAGTGCCTATGGTTAATGAAATAGGCTCATAAATTAATATTAAACTCTTTGGATCTTGTTTTTTATGATCACAGGTATTTATATTTACAATAAATTCCATATTATTAATAATCAAGAATAAAATGAATTTTGATAACTCAATAAAAAACAGTATATATCGGATGGGGATTGGGAAAAATTATAAAATATCGAATGGGGATTGGGACAAATTATAAAAAATGAAAGAGTTTACAGGCGTTAAGAAGCTAATCAGCTGCTTCAAAATGATATATTATTTGAGCTTATCAGGAGCAATTTTGAAACGTGCTCATAATAAAATCCAGATTGGATCATGGGGGGAGTTATTGATTAAATCCGAAAAAAGATATCTCCTATGTTCGGAAAAATGTAGAGAGATTTTATGCTCACGATTTTTAGCAGCTGATCCTCACAACCTCAACTTATCCCACAACCTCAACTTATAATACTGGATTTGCTGGTAGAGATGAATCTGAGGTTCTACGTTATTTGCACTGCTGCTTTACTCGCTTTAGGGGTACCTGTTTTACTCACTTTAGGGGTACCTGTTTTAGAAGACACCAAAATCACTGCAACAATCCATGGGGCAACATATTCAGGGGACACCCTTGAACCCCTGAATGATACTGTGATTAATATCAATTCAAATCCTCCTCAATCAGTAGTAGCGAAAAACGGCAGGTATTCTTTTGAACTTGTACCCGGAGACTATATTATTACAGCCAATTATTACCAGAACAACACCCGGATCTATTCAAAAGAAACAACTTTGAAGATTGAAGGTGAAGGAAACTACGTGTTCGATCTCCTGCTTCATCCCGTTTCCGAAAATCAGGCAACTAAGACAATCGAAGATAAAACAAATAATGTCAATAGTGTGAATCCTGCCGAAAAAGCCAGGAATGGCTCTTCTACTATAAGTTACCTGGGAATAACCTTTATGATTTTACTCCTGCTGGGCGGAGGCTATATACTTTCCAGAAAGCACAAAAAGGTGAGAAAAAACATGACTCATGCAGGAAAGCTCAATATCTCTGGACTTCTGGTAAAAGTCTTCGGTAAAAGCACTGGTCCTGGAGTGAAGCCGCAGTTCGGAAACATTGGAGAAGCGGTCTCGGTAACAGAGCCAATAATAGAACCTGCAGAGAATTCCGAAATTGAAACTGCTGCTCTAAAAAACCTCCCTCTTTCCACGGATCTGCGTGAAATCCTGGACTTAATTCGGGGCCACAGGGGCAGGATTACCCAGAAAGATCTGCGTAGCAGGCTGGAGTATTCCGAAGTAAAAGTCAGCCTCATGCTTTCAGAACTGGAAAAGAGAGGACTCATTAAAAAGTTCAAGAATGGGCGTGAGAATATTGTAGTTTTAATAGACGAGAAAGAATAAGACGAGAAACACTAAACTCACGTGACTTAACATTTCACTTTATCATTAACATCTGTGCTGGCTCGCTCACTGAAGTGGAGAGCGTCTATGGCGTTGCAATCAATGCTATACTGCCATATAAAAAATATGGCTCTTCGCTATTTCGAGTGGGTAATTTATAGTAACTCCTAAATACGGATGCAACACAGATAAAAGATGAAAACAATTCTTGTGGAAAATCACACTCAGGATCGATGTTTATCTCTTGGGTGTAGCCGCTTCCTAACTGAACAACTATTTTCAACCCATACAAAACAGCGAAACAAAACAGCGAAGAGCCAAAAAAATCTCGTCTTGCCAACAACGTTTTTGAGGAACAGAAGAGATGTCGGAGGGTTCACTTTATACCCTGCCTCAAAGGCGGAGCATTCGTGACCCTCCACACTTCCTGAAAGGAGTGTACGACAGAATTATCGGTTTTTACAGCCAGTTCTCACCATCTACTTCAGTGGTGGTTTCTGTGTTTATTATAACCGCTGTACCATTTGTTATAACCGCTGCACCATTTGTTATAACCGCTGTACCATTTGTTATAACCGTTGTACCATTTGTTATAACCGGCGAACCATTTATTGTACTCGCTGCCATGTTTCTTATTGTTCCACGAATTCCTTTCGCGGTCCCACTTTCCCCTTTCGCGGTCATATCTGTTCTTTTGGCCGTCCCAGTTTCTCTTTTCACCATCAAATCTGCTCTTATCTTTGTCAAAGCTGTTCTTGCCGTCAAATCTCTTATTATCGTCAAATTTGGCCTTGCCGTCCCTATCACCCGGCGCTGCACTTACTGATGCAACTGTTACTGACAGTACAAAACAGACTGCCAGGAAAATTCCCAGTATCTTTTTCATTTTCAACATTTAACCACTCCATAATTTTATTCGAACTTTGAAATTTATTTATTTGACCCTTTATTTGGCCCTTTATGGCCCTTTATAATTGTCTTCCCGGCAATCTGCCGGTTGATTGAATTACCTTCTCCCTACTGAATATCCCAGTTGTCTACTGAATATCCTGGTTGTCTTGCCGACTACTTGCGGCTTGACAATTCTAAAATTAGCTAGATTAAATATAAATATACTTATAACTAAAACTAGCTTAAAAGGGTTTAATTAATAATATAAAAGTTATAAACGGTTTTATTTACAAAAAAAGGATTTTTAAACTTTTAAAGTCATTTATATCTATAAATAACGTATTTATTGCTCATAAAACACATTAAACTTCTATTTTTGGAAGTGAGTTACTGAAATCCAGGAATAAAAATCTCTCTACATTTTCCGAACCTAGAGGATGTGTTTCCTTTTTTAAATTTGATCAAATCACTCATTATCCTATCTTCTAAGTATTCTCTATTAGCCATTGGTTAGGGAATCTTCTTATCTGGGACTTAAGCTCTTTTAAGGCAGAAAAGGCTTAAAAAAGGCTATTTACGAAAATAAGTTTTTTTAAACTTTTTATTTCAAATACAGACACAAATAATGTGTTTAAATCATATAACTCTCATTAGAAGTCATATTTTTTGAAAAAAAGTAATATATCGCTTATTCAGAGGTTTCAAGGCAGAAGCATAAAAAACCGCTTTACAATTCTTGAAGGTACAGGACTTACGCAGTTTAACTGAGAAACCAGTAGCATGAGACTTAGAACTCATTAAATCAGATCGATATGACAGACCTGCTTGTGTTCTATTTTGCTCCTCAAGTGCGTAAGTCCTGCTATAAAAACATGGACGTTTAGAAAAAAGTTAAAACATAAATTTGTTGTCTGGAGCCTGCTAAGTTCTTAGCTGCATATTGAATCTTTTCATAAGCTTGAGAATTGCCGATGAAAATATTGGTGGTTCCGAGCATGGCTCCTTAGGTCGTGACCTGGCGGCTGAAATTGAGATATGTACGGTATCTCTTTACCGCGACCTTCTTGTTAAATTGGTGACTATGAACCAATGGAACGGTGACCAATTTGATAGCGAGGATAAGTTATGGGCTAATTCCTTCTTTCCACCAGTTATACATAAGTGGCGCTTGTATGCGACACTACTTATTTTAGCGATTGAGAATCTCATTAATAGTGACAGAAAGCATGAGGGATAACCTGTTTTCGATGGGTTGAGCTTTGTCGAGATAAAGCAGGTAGTTACAGCGTTACGACCCCTGCCACAACAAGAATGAGAGGTGTCTAATGACCACATTTCAAGAGATAACTGAATGGATAAGGGATAACCTCCTTGCTGCAAATGCAAATGTCGCCATCAAGATCCCTGGCTTGGAGCTATCCTTCTCGACTGAGGATATTCGCCATATGATGGCCGATACAGAAGCCATTCGCACGATACTGTCGAGGTGCTTTATCCAGCGCAGGCTGTTTTATGTGCCTTACGAGAAGGAAAGACCCGCTTTGGTCGAGACGAGCGCGCTGGAGGTCGTTTCAATTCTCCCAGAGGAGATTGCTCAACTGCGTGGAGCAGCAGGCCAGAACGCGCCGCTTGTTCGATTGCTTCTTCAGCTTGAAAGCGCCACCGTTCATCTCAGGCAGATGGTTCAAGAGTTGAATGATGACTCGTGGCAGTCACTTGAAGAAGTGCTCTTCTCCTTTCGCAGAGATGCCATTCCTCTAGTTGATGTTCTTATCAATCTGCTTGCAGAAGACGACCAAATACGGCAAAAAGCCAAGGAGCTGGTGGCAGTAGCGATGTCTTCATTGCGACAAATCTTCGCTTGGAAGCTGCTGATGTGTGGATGCAGATTCCTAGATGACGTTTAGATGTCCGAAAAAATGGAGTCAAAGCGAGATTTTTCCTTCGCATTCATGGTTTCTGCTTTTCACAATTAGGAAATTTAAACTCATCTTTGTCAAAAGTTGACCTAAATTCATAAAAAAGTATAAGGAAACATAGTTTATATTGTCTTTTTCAGTATTTGTCTGGATAGCTACGTTTATTCTTAAAATGTAGCTATTTACCTGGTGACAATAGATCTCTCATTGCTTTACTGATAGAGCTGATCCCAAAACTCAAAATTGATCTCTCAAAGCTTGAATTCGGAATAATCAATAGAGTTTCTGCTCATGAATAAACTCTGAAACCCTTATTGATATATCCTGCTTTCGGCATGTAAAGTTTAATTTTTTCCTTTATATATAAGTTTGAAGGAATCTGAAACCAAGACTAAAATTTATCGAACTATCTTTTTTATTTATACATCTTCCTTTTCATAAATTCAACCTTAGTTAGTCCCCTCCAAAGCACTTCTTTACTATTTTATATGTTTTTCGATAGCTACCGCTATCTGATTGAATGGTCAAATTAAGGTCTACCACTCTTGATTACCACCTCCTTTGATTAAAGGTACATATTTTCATATTCTTCCCCCAAGAGCCCCAATATTTTCCAATGAAGCTCTTCCATATTTAATACTTCAGTCTCTATTTCCTCCTTCTTCTTGAGTAAAAAGTTCTGTTATTCCCTGGAATTTGAAAAAAATCCATCTCATAGTCGGTTTTTTAGTAGGTTTCCCTTTCTGGTCTGGAACAGATTCATTCTCTTTTTCAAGTTTTTCTCTCAATTTCCATTCTGCAATAGAATAAATCATCAAGCATAGAACCATAACCATCATAAGAGCTTGAATTCTACCCTCATTTTTGAGATAGACTTTTGATACGCTAAAAGTATCACTTTTAAGGAATCTAAACCCTTTTTCCACTTTGTCCTGATCTTTATATTTCCTTAACATCTCTTCTGGAGAGAGATTGAGGTCATTACTTGCAAGTACAAAAAGTCCAGCTTTCTCTATCTTTTGGTCAAAATGAGCTTCATTAAGCTTTATTTCAGCATTAACTGAATAATATGTCACGAATTCCTCATTTTTTACAGGTCTGCCCTTTTTACCCGATTTTCTCGTTTTAATAGTCTTTAATTTCAATTTTTCAAACGCTAAAAAAGGAAAATCTGTAATCCATTTATTTGCATCCTCTAATGCATCAGCTTCACAAAAGAAGTGCTTACTTTTCAATTTATTCAGATCTTTTTCTGCTTCCTTAACTTTTTTATCAAAACTCTTGCTGAGAGTCACCTCTTTTTTCCCTTTCAGGTTGTGTGACAACAACAAAACCCAATTTTGTACAATTCCACCATACTCGACAAAAGTTTGAGAAAAAGAGTATCTTTCGTCTCCTTTTAGTGGCGTCATCTCTCGATTTGAAGCAGTTAGATTCTTTACCTCGTTAAGAGTATTAGGAACACGAGAGATCCAATATGATTTATTCACCTTTTTTATATTTTCCTCACTGTAGAAGGCACTATCAGCAAGATAATATACCTTTTTTTCAGGTATTAATGAGGATTTTAGAAATTCTATTGCTTCAACAATTATTTTTTTGTCGGAAGCATTGCCTGCGTGAGTACTCATGAATAATGGGATCCCATGCTGATTAACAATCATATTCAAAACTAACTGTTTTAGATCCCATCTTCCGTTCTTTGGACGACCAAAAGTGATTAACTTAGAGTCTTCATCCTCGTCTCCATCATGGTCTCCATGAAAACTGATAGTTGTGGTATCAGCATGACAACACAAAATTGGAATCTGCAGACGTTTCAAGATGTGAAGAATAATCTCTGTAAAAAGTTCAGTAGGACCATATTCCGCTATCTTGTCGAGAGTATCTCCAATAACGTATTGATTCAGGTCTTCTTTTTGTATACCTTTTCCAAAAAGTCTTTCGACTGAAACATTTTTAAAATAGTCAGGGCAGAGATACAAAGGCTGCCCCACAAAACCAAGTCCATTGAGGACCATTGAAAGTATACAATTAGCATGAGAAACTTTGTGATCTCTTGATTTAGGAAACTTCTCATCAAGTAGTTTGTCAACTTCGAGTTCACGGAACAAACTGGCTATGATTCCAAGGTGTCCTAAAAAGGTAGTGCGTTTTATTATGGCATTCGATCTTTTGTTGCTGTTTTTAGGGGATGCGGATGTCACAAAAAGAGATATTGTGCTGAAGATATTTAATTATTCGTTAACCTGCCGAAAGCAGGATATATGCAAATTATTATATTAATTGATTGAGATCCTCTTAAAGGGGGAATTGTAAGTAATGGTTTAAAATGAAGATATGGCTACTGCAGGTTTTTTCCTCATCAATAACGGCATATCAAAGGACAGTGAAAAACTAGGATTTACGTGGTTACCTGCAAAGCAGGCAACTTTTGAAGGATGGAACTTGAAATAATAGGGCTTGGCAAAATTTGGGGAGAATTTTCAAAAAATATATTCAAAAAGTAAAGATAAATAGTCATCAGTTCAAGAAAAGACGGTTTTTCAGAATTTTTCCGTCATGCCTTGAAAAGATGGCTATCGTCCTTTTTTCCTTTAATGCTCAATAATTCTTTCAGACTCGACCGTTATTACCAGCGGCCACGACGACCGTGGAAGCCGCCTCGGAAGCCACCGCGGAACCCATCAAAGCGACCAAAGCCCCAGCCGCCACAACCGCCGTCAAAGCCGCCACAACCGCCAAAGCCGCCGCAGCCACATTCAAACCCTCTGAAACGGTTACAGCCGCATCTATCGAAACCAAACATTTTGTTACCCCCATGGTTTTCTATTTTTATATTCTTCTTTACTGCATTTTTTTCATAGCCTTACTTTATTTTCTTAATTGTCTCGCTGACCATTCGCAGCTTGACAATCCTAACATGAACCAGTTATAATATAAATATACTTATAAATAAAGATTTATAAAAGTGACATAATTATTAAAATAGCGGTTCTAAAAGGTTTAATTAAAAAAATAATAATTTATAAGGATTTAATTAAGAAAATAATGAGTAAAAATGGTCACTTACTAAAATAAAGGTTTCGAAACTTTTATTTATTTATGCCATAAATAATGTATTAAGGAAGGCAATTGAAGAATTGGAGACCTTCTCCAATAATATGCAAAGGAGAAAGGCAGAAGGGGAAACTAATAAATCGGATAGGGAAGGCGGGCATCTGGTCTATACTCACCAAGGGGGGCGAGGTGACCAGGGGGTAGGCCAGAAAAATCCCACCTGATAAACTATTACCCCTACATGCAGTTAATTCATTAAGAAGCTGCCAGAGAGCAGATATTCAGAAAAACAAATCAGAAACTACCAGAGAACGAGTCCGATAAATCCAGTAATTTTCCCCTAAAACAACTGCACTTTCAACCTAATCACAAAAGAAAGCAGGCGGGTATCTGGTGTCTGTGTGCATGCGTCCGAGTGGAGGAGGCCACCTGAGGAAGACCAGTCCTACCTGATAAACTATTATCTCTTCACGCAGTAAATTCAGGCGGAAAAACAGGTCAGAAACTTCCAGAGAGCAGGTCAATAAATCAGGCAGGTTTTTTTAGATTAGAAGATAGGCAAGACGGAAAATAGAAAAAGAGTAATTACGTTTTTTTGCAGCTGGAATAAAGCCAGCTTAAGATAAAAAAGGATGAAGGGCGAGCCAGAGACCAGGCCAGATAATCCAATAGTTTTATGGGAAAATTTTTAGTTCAGTTGCATAAGTCCTAACTTATTTAATTTGCCACAAATCTTGGACGTATTAATAAGTGGAAATGTTCAAATTGGTAGAAAATTCTCTCCTAATACTGAATTACAAAGAGGGATGAATTCACGACTAAAGATCTAAAAAAAGCCCTCCTGCAGAAATGCGAAAGTATGGATATACCCATGGTTGGGGTTGCCAGTATTGAGAGATGGAATAACCCTCCTTTTTTGCCATGGATGCCTGAAGAATTCTATCCTCAATCCATATATCCTGAAGCAAAATCAGTGATAGTTATTGGATTACCTATCCCTCTACCGGTGTTGGAAACATCACCCTCTTTATATTACCGCGAACTGTACAATACTGTAAATACCTTATTGGATCAATACACATATCGACTTGCCAACTTCCTGACCGATAGAGGATACCCATCTATTTTCGTACCTGGAGATGGATATGGGAGCATTCAGGTACTCCTCGAAAAGCCCATTGCATTCTTTTCTCATAGGCATGCTGCTTTGCTCGCTGGATTAGGAACTTTGGGGTAAATAATACGATCCTTACACCAGAGTATGGCCCCAGGCTTCGTTTCGGTTCAATTCTGTCCACAGCCGAGCTTCCTCCAGATCCAATGTTGGAGACTCAGCTTTGCACCCGCTGTATGCGTTGTGTAAAAATGTGCCCATCAAATGCTCTTAATAAGGAAGATTACCCCAGTGGACTAACAGATAAGAAAGTCTGTTCCTCTTATAGTGCTGAATTAAACAAGCGTTACATTTCACCGTGTGGTATATGTATCAAGGTTTGCCCAATAGGAAATGATAGAGCACTATACAAAAGGGATAATGAGGCGATATATGTAGATAAGGATCTTTTTGCCAATCACCATAAAGCCTGGAAGCATGTTAGATCTTATGGCGGAAAAAATCTATAATTACCTGACCTCTTTGTTATTCAAAGGGTCATCTCCTTTAATTTATTTAGACCTTTAGCGTTTTTTTAAAAAATAATGAAAACAGCTACGGATATATTTCTGAGAGCCTTCGTGCTAAGGATACTTTATCCCATAGAACTTATGCACACAATGAGCTGATCCCAAAACTAAAAATTGCTTCTCTAAATCTCGAATTTGGAATAATCAATTGATCTTCGATCAGGAAAGTAATTCTGAAACTCTTATAGATAATGGGAATAAAAAAGACATCGCAGGTTCTCTGCCCCGCGTTATCCCCTGATCCACATGCGCCAAACATCTCCGTGTTTGTGGTCGCCTGCGTACCGTGGAGCTTTCCCTGTTCTCTCTTTTCTAATAATTCATTCAATGTGACTCCCCCCTTTCATGCCCTTCAGCCGCTTTTAAATCTGCAAAATTTAAGGTGACTGAAGGGTACAACTAAGAGGAGTATTATACAAATTATAATACACATCCGGGGAGTCTTCTATAAAGATGCATGGTTTCAGCCTCTCACTTGCATTATATATTTTTGGAAACTGTTGACTTGCGAGCAGAGATATCTCGTATGCTCCAAAGCCCAATTTGCAGGCGTTCCATAAGTACATTCAAATAGAGCAAGGAGAATCCGTATCCATTTCAGCAGTGTCCATCGCAGAAAACATATGTTCTTTCAGAATGTCACGGATCGAATCAGGGATAGGATTTGCTTTCTGGAGCTTGAAATCGTAATAGACCAGCACTGCCTGACCTCTTACCTTAAGTTCACCTTCCTGCCAGGCCTCGTGCCCGACAGTAAAGGAACTCTTTCCTATCTTTGCAATAAAAGTCCTGATCTCCACATCAGACCTGAAATACATCTGGCGGAGGAAATCAAACTCGGTCCTGACAAGGATCAGATGCCATACATCAGGGCTAAGATCAAGATCCGGCGAAAAAAGCCGGAATATGGAGTTTCTTCCTATTTCGAACCATACCGGGAGGACAGTATTATTTATATGCCCAAGCCCGTCTATGTCCCCAAAGCGCGGACTAACAGTTGTACTGAACATTTTGGATTCCCTTAACTCTCAAATGCTTGTATTTAATTTTTCCAAATCTGGAACTTCCCGCTAGTTTAAGTTAAGTCTTTACTCTCTTCTCTGCATGACTGCGACTTTACAGAGGAGCATAAACTACAGCCAGAATCCTTGCATCCTCTTTTCCTGCTGCATGGACATCATGCGGGATAATCGAGTCATAGTAAATGCTGTCTCCTGCATTCAGCCTATGGACATCCTTTCCATAGAAGACCTCGATTTCCCCGTACAGGATATAAATGAACTCCTCTCCTTCGTGAGAAGAGATCTGGTGGCTTTCCTCGGGAGAAGGGTGGATATCAATGATAAAAGGCTCCATGTGACGGTCTGCTTTATCCGAGGCAAGGGAATAAAACTCAAGAGCACTCTCCTTAGATCTTTCAGTCTTCCCCGAAAAACGGACTACATTTTCTGACAGCCCTGCCCTGACAATTACAGGTCCGCTCTGGGGCACATCGTCCAGAAAGGTACCTAGCCGGACGCCTAAAGCTCGGGCAATCTTTAAAAGAGGCGTTAAGGACGGAACCAGGGCTCCCTTTTCTAGCTGCTGGATTAATTCCACGCTGCTCTGGCTGGCTTCGGCCAGTTCTTCAACGGTCATATCCCGGGCTTCTCTAAGCTGGCGTATCTTACTACCGACACGGTTCTCTTCGGACATTATTACTTCCCTCACAAATGTTTTAAGGTAGCGGACCCGGCAGAAAAATATAAACCAGAGTCCTGTTGATAGCCTTTCAGGCTTATCTCTTTTGCATCCATCTATTATAAAAAATATACGTTAAGGTTTGTTTACAACATAATCCAAAATACAAAACAGTAAAGACAGAAAGTAAAGAGTAAAGGATAATGGGAAGGTTACACTTACCCGGATTTCAGTCAAACTGGAAATTGCACCTCACCCCCTCTGGATCAAAACAGAGATTACAGGATACGCACCTTGCCTTTTTAGCCTCCCCTGATTTAAATTTCAAAACAATATCAGGTTCGCTGATGAATACCCTGCTCATTGAAATCAGGTCCGCAAACCCGTTCTCAAGCAGGTAGTCAATAATAGAAAGAGACCTGATGCCTCCTACAAGGATAACCGGAATGTCCACTGCACCTTTGATTGCTTTAGAATATTCCTTGAAATATGCTTCTTTGGCAGGAGAGTTGATTGCGGTTCTTATAGTTACCCCACCTGCCTCACCTATTCCCCCGCTGACCTCAATTGCGCATACTCCTGCCTGCTCCAGAAGCTTTGCAATTTCTACGGACTGCGAAATATCAAGCCCCAGTTCCCCCTTCAAAGAGCCAGGCCGGAAACCATCCGTTGCATTTAGCTTGACCAGAACTGGAAAATCATCTCCGGCCTCCTCTTTTATACGCCTGACAATTTCCATGACTATCCGTGCCCGGTTTTCCACTGAGCCCCCCCAGCGGTCAGTCCTTCTGTTCGTATAGGGAGAAATGAAGTTACTTAAAAGGAAACCGTGGGCGCAGTGGAGCTGCACCCCGTCAAAACCTGCTTTTTTTGCCCTGACGGCTGCTTTTGTAAAAGCTTCGATTACTGCCAGGATTTCCGCGTCTGTCATTTCCCTCGGGATAGCTGCCGAATGCCCGTCTTTGATTCCTGAGGGGGCTATGGGGACAGGAAATTCATCCGAAAAACTAGCCTGCCTTCCCCCATGCACTATCTGGAGCAGGATCTTGCTTCTGTACCTGTGCACCCTGTCTGTTATTTTCAGGTAAGGTTCGATAAAACGGTCATCATAGATACCCTGCTGATAAATGTCACTCTGCCCGCCAGGAAGAACATAGGAATAGCCGGTTATGATCAGCCCGACTTCATTTTTTGCAAGCTCTTCGTAAAGGTCTCCGAGCCTGGAAGTGGGCGTTCCATCCTTTTCAGCCATAAATTCGTGTGTAGCGGACCTTACAAATCGATTCTGGAGATCCAGGTTGCAGACAGTGATAGGGTCAAAAATCATGAGAAAAAATAGGGGAAAGGAGGGTAAATAATTATCCCGGACTAATCCTCAGAATCTCCAGAGCTTGTTCATCGGGTTTCTGCTGTAAAGTTCATAAATTATTTTTTGTCATCGTAGTTCATTAATGAACTTAACAAGTAATCTTTAAATATCGATTTATACTAGAAGTTTTACTTCTATACAATATAAAAAATCAATTTTTTTTGTTTTCAATATTACTTAATGTGATACCATGCCTGCTCCTCCTCAAATAATTGAACTTGTGGAACGCTTTGACAATTACTATGAGAAATATAAATCTTCTGCCTACAATGAGACGCAGGCAATGTGCCGATTTTTCTGTAAAATCATAAATCTCAAAAAGTTGGTAGTTTGGAAATTCAATATTGAGAGAACGGAATTGTACTCAGTACAAAAAAAATAAACCTTGAATTTACAGCAAATTCGCGACACTGCCTGAAAAGGTAGCGTACCGAAAGTTCTGTAAATTCTGAATCACTCTGTATCTCTTTTTCCATCACAAGAAAACAGGATTTATCGTTTTTCACTAATGCATAGTTTTTGTGGTAAAATCTATGCGTTTTCTCAGTTTAGCTACTATTACGATTTTACAGTACTTTCGTTAAAATACCAAAAAAATAGAAAGATTGGTAAGAAGTTTTTAAACGGAATTTCTTCAGGATGAAATGAGCTACTGATACGACGTGTTTCGCATTTTTATCACGTTTATCTCAATGCTAAAACAATAAGTTTTCTATCCTTCTACCTATCCTTCTACAGTACTGTGTCTAACGTGCAATACATCGCCAGTATCCATTGATACAGACAGCGTGAAATCCAACACCACAACGTGGTGCCAGTCCCCTACAAGCCATTTATAAACTCCCCCTTCTCCTGGTTTTATTTCTAGGTTCTGTTGCAAAAATAATTTTACTACCCTTTTAGGCTATAATAATTTCTTTTTGTGTTATTATTGACCTGCTGATGACATCTTAATATCCCAATTGTGATGTTTTTCACTGGTTTGGTAAAACAGCCAGATTTTTTGCAACAGAACCTAATTTTAAGACAGCCTCTTAGTCATAATCATTATCTTCACTCATTGCTTTTTTGAGCGCCGCTGCCTTTAATAGTGGACGTTCAGTTTCTGTGCATCCCGATTCTTCACTCATTGCTTTTTTGAGCGCCGCTGCCTTTAATAGTGGACGTTCAGTTTCTGTGCAGCCCGATTCTTCACTCATTGCTTTTTTGAGCGCCGCTGCCTTTAATAGTGGACGCTCAGTTTCTGTGCAGCCCGATTCTTCACTCATTGCTTTTTTGAGCGCTGCTGCCTTTAATAGTGGACGTTCAGTTTCTGTGTAGCCCGATTCTTCACTCATCGCTTCTTCATTCATCGCTTTTTTGAGCGCCGCTGCCTTTAATAGTGGACGTTCAGTTTCTGTGCAGCCTGCTTCTTCACTCATCGCTTTTTTGAGCGCCGCTGCCTTTAATAGTGGACGTTCAGTTTCTGTGTAGCCCGATTCTTCACTCATCGCTTTTTTGAGCGCCGCTGCCTTTAATAGTGGACGTTCAGTTTCTGTGCAGCCTGCTTCTTCACTCATCGCTTCTTCACTCATCGCTTTTTTGAGCGCCGCTGCCTTTAATAGTGGATGTTCAGTTTCTGTACAGCCCGATTCTTCACTCATCGCTTTTTTGAGCGCCGCTGCCTTTAATATTGGACGCCCATTATCAGCAGGAGCTGCACTTACTGCCACAGCTGTTACTGACATTAAGAAACAAACTGCTAGCAGAATACCGAGTATCTTTACCGTTTGTTTAGACATATTTATCCCCACTTTTTACATTTTATTTTATACACTACATTTTATTTTATACACATTTTTTATATCATTTTATTGGAAGTGTGTTACTTATGTGTTACTTATACTCATCATTAGCTTTTCATCTGACTTTCCGCAGATGTCCGTTCAATTTTCACAATTTTTTCTGCTATCGTTTTTCTGAAAATTGCCCTGCTTATTCAAACATGTTTTTTTGAAATGTCTTACACTTTTCAATCTTGTACCTTCATTGAAAGCTTCTAACTTATATTTCAGGAAGCTTCAGTTGAGATAATAATTGCAAATTTTTGAGCAAATATCCAAAAACGATAGGAAGAAAAATGTCATTTTCTTGAGAACATCTGCGGAAGGTCGGTTTCATTAGCTTTTGAACTTCGCACCTTCTCATAGCTCCAACTGACCAGCCCCAATTCCACCCATGCATCCCATAATTTCTCGTACCCATAATTTTTTCGTGTTCTATGCTAATGGGATCTTGTTTCTTTTGGAGAGGAGTAGGTTTGATTATCGTATAAGTATGAATAAATATAATTATATATTATATAAAATACCAAGAATAATTTTTCCTGAATATTAATCCTTAGTTCCCATATTTTAAGCGCATATTAAGTGTCCGGTTCCGTTGCAAAAAATCATAATATGGAAGTAAAAATGGTTCCGTTGCAAAAAATATCTGCTACGGATATAATAAAATAAAAAGGAAATCAAAGGTAGTGACATGCTATCTAATTCCTTTAAATGGAAGCACTTTGTAGGTGAAATTATCCTATTGAATGTAAGATGGTACTTAAAATACCCATTAAGCTATCGAAATTTAAAGGAAATGATGATAGAAAGAGGAATTCAAGTTGATCACAGTACTATAATGAGATGGGTGCATCAATATTCTCCTGAACTAGAAAAGAAAATAAGAAGACATTTAAGACCAACAAATGATTCATGGAGAGTTGATGAAATCTATATCAAAGTAAAAGGTAAATGGAAATATTTTTACCGAGCAGTTGACTCAAATGGAAATACAATTGATTTCATGTTAAGTGCAAAACGAAATCGGAAAGCAGCGAAGAGATTCATTAAGAAAGCTTTCATTGGTCATCGGTTAAGGAATTTTCTTGTCCATAGGTATCGATTTCGAAGCAAAAATTAATCCCAAATTTTGAGCACTGAAACTGAAATCGATATCCAATTCTAACTTCACATCAATGAATACTTTGAAAAACTTTGTGGAAATCGATGTAATTTGTCACGATTCCTCACTTAACCGAAGACGCATGGAAAAGTATTAAAAATCTGAAAGAAATGCCGCAACCTTAGATTCATTATATACTTGATTCAAGTAAGCCAATGTAAAAATAAGAACATATAAAAATAGTGAGATTTGATTATTTAATTAACTTTTTCTACTTTACTTAATATTATTTCTTCAAGCTTCTGAGCACGTTCTGCAGAAAACCCTTCTTTTCAAAATACTGCTGGTGATAGTCTTCAGCCATGTAGAACTCGGACACCGGCACAATCTCGGTTACTATCGGGTTTTTGAAAGCCCCTGATTTTTCAAGGCTTTCTTTTGAGGCTAATGCAGCAGCTTTTTGCTTTTCGTCATGGTAAAAAATGACTGAACGATATTGTTTCCCGACATCAGGGCCCTGCCGGTCCTTTGTTGTCGGGTCATGGATTTTCCAGAAAACGCCAAGCAAAGCCTCATAAGATACCACTTTCGGGTCGAAAATAACCCTGATGGCCTCTGCATGTCCGGTATTAAGGGTGCAGACCTGTTCATATGTAGGTTTTTCAAAGTGCCCGCCGCTGTAGCCAACAGCGGTTGCAACCACACCCTTGACCTGCCGGAAAGCCTCTTCAATCCCCCAGAAACAACCTGCGGCAAAGGTTGCCTTTTCCAGGCCGCCCCCGGGATTTTCGAAAAAATCCGGATTATTTTCAGCTGTCATACTCTCTTCCATTCTCTTCCCCCCATTCAACAATCAGGTTCTGCTATATTTTCCCATCAATTCCCCTTCGGCAATGATATGCCCTATCATCTCGCTTTCAAGCTCTTTTCTCCCTGCTCCTGCTTTAAGTTCGAGCTGCCTGTTCAGAGCATAGACCCTGAAGAAATACCTGTGGGCACCTGAGGGAGGACATGGCCCTCCGTAACCTATTTTCCTGAAATCGTTTATTCCCTCAACCCCGGGTATGCTGTCTTCTTCTATTTTCGCTACAGGTTCTATATTCCAGACAATCCAGTGAGTAAACGTCTTCATGGGAGCGTCAGGATCGTCTACTATAAGCACCAAACTTTCAGCCTCTTCCGGAATGCCTTCGAATTCCAGAGGCGGATTTATATTTTCCCCAACACAGGTGTACTTTCTTGGGATAGTACGGTTAGCTTCAAATGCGCTGCTAAAAACTTTTATATTCTGGATGTCCACATTTTCATCCCCTTTGCCAGTATCGGGAGATTCTTTACCAGTGTTTATCTCATTCTTGTTTTGAATACATCCCGAAATCAAAAGCGTTCCTGCAAGCAAGAATATCAAAAAACTGTACCGGCATTTTCTGTTCATGTACGGCATCAGCTCCTGACAGCAGGAAAACTGCTTAACAATGCAATATTAAAGCTAAAGAGATATAACCTTAAGGCTTAAAGCTCAGGCTGCGCTAAAAATTAATCTCAACAGACTGATCGCTGCAGTGCAGTTCGAGACCTGAATTGAAGTTTAACCTCCTGCCGTATTTAAATCTCAAGCAGGAGGTCCGGCAGATACGAGGTAGGCTCCTCCGCTAACCTCGTAAAACCCGGACTTACAGGAAATATCAGAGGAAAAGACCCTTAAAGCCCCTCCGGAAGCTACGGACTGAAGTCCCGAGAGGACAGCACAAGTCAGTCTTCCACATCAAGAGACTGAATAATATCGTGAACCGTAAGTTCTCCTTTAGCCACGCGCCGGACAAGCGGATAAATATATGAACAGTCGTCAATTGCCGCCCAGCGTTTTTCTCCTACTCCTCTGACAACCTGATCCATTATGTTGCCACATGTCTTGCAGTACCTTCCTTCGCTCTCTTCTCCACAGCTTTCGCATTTCATAAAAATTCCCCCATAACATATGGGGACGTCGAAAATAAATAAATTATGGTAATAGGTGAGCATATTTGCACAGTCATGAGAAATCAGAGGTAAAAGAGGAAAATCAGAAAACAGGATGAGGTAAAATTGCTGTCGAATCAATGCAAAATTACTGTAAAATTGTTAAAACCTGCTAACCTCATAAATTTAATTTTTCAAATTCACGCGGCAGGAAATCCGACTTCCTGAGGCCTGCGAGCTTGCGTTTTCCAGCCCGGGGTTATTTCCAAACCGTAATGTATCCAAACCGTAATCACGCAAGATTGGCAATAATCTCTTCTACTTCCTCGACACCTGAGCTTTTTACAGTTATTTCTTCCCTGCCGTGCACCCCTAACCCCAGTTCCACAGCTCGTATGATCTGGGGTTGGGCCCAGACCGAGTGCCCCTGTATCCTGGAAACCGTGCCAAGGGTTTTCAAGAGGGCAAGGCCTACAGCGTCGTTTGCGACCACATCCGAACTTGCCAGTACGATGTCAGGCTCTCTCAGCGTTCCCAGGTTAGGGCCGTCGGTAACAAAGCATTTTGTAGCATCCGAGATATAAAAATCAGGCATGTAGACAAGGTTTGACTCGGCAATCATGTTCCCGAAAAGCACGTCCCTGTACTGCCCGTGAGGAAGCTGCCGCCTATCCCTATCCGCAGTTATGCTGATCTGGGACTTGAGGCCCATGGTAAAGGTTGCAGTCCAGTGAGTCTTGATCACAGGAAGAGCAATCATGTAGTCAACCGAAGCCAGAAATTCGGGGACGTCAAATCCTTCCGGCCAGGAGGAAGCGCCATCTGGCTTCACATGTAAGCGTTTCATGTGGTCAAAAGTAAGAATTTCATCCACTCCTTCGGCCTCAGCAGCCTGCCAGAGTCCAAGTTCCTTCAGCACCCTCTCGGTATCCAGCGTGGTCATTGACTTTTCAGCAACAATAATCTTTCCCGGATTGCATTTTCTTGCTTCCCTGATAGCCCCCCTCAACACCTCAGGGTTTGTCGAGCCAGGAGGCAGGTCTGCGGTATTTGCGTTCGGCCGAATCAGTACAGTAGACCCTTCTTCAATTCCGAGTCCTCCTGCCAGTTCCACTGCTGCTCTTACGGATTCCAGAGTATTTCTATTTCTTGAAAGCCCAACAACTGCCATACTCAAACTCCCGAATAGTAATTGTAACCCGATGTATAAAAATAAGGAATATATGGGCTTTTAAAAAAGTTTACAAAGGATGTTCAGGCAGTCATCTACAGTATCCTGTCAATCCCAAAGGTAATTATTGATTTATCAGCTACAGACGATAGGAGAAATTACGGTCAATTGTCAGCACATGCGACAAATTACTGGCGCAACTTGCACTCGCACATCTCTATAAGTGCCCCTTCTCCAATCCTTGAGCCGCGGGCAATAAGCATGTCTCCTGCCTGGACAGCTGTGTTGCCTTTTGGAGCATAGACCCAGCGGTCAGCCCTTTTGATTGCCATCACATGCAACCCGGTTTCAGTCTCAAGCCTCAATTCGAAGAAAGTCTTTCCGACTATCGGAGAACATTTCTCAACCTGGAGCCTGGTGATAACCTCTTCGGAATTCCGAACTGCGAGGGTAATAATAGGGTGGAGTTCGATATCCCTGAGCACGGTATCGGCAATTCCGTAGGCGGCATCGGAAATAGCTTCAGAGGCACTTGCAAGATGGAGGATTCCCCTGAGCAGGTTCACATCCTCAACGTGCTTTGCGGTCTCGAGTACCCAGTGCTGAAGTTCGTATTTCATTGAATCCATTTCGGATTCGAGGGCGCTGACCTCATACGCAATATCTTCGTTGTCAAAAAGAATAGCAGAGTATGCAAGCCCCACCGAAAGTTCGGACATGTTCTTCATGTCCACAATAATATCCACAGCATGTTCAAGGTCTTTTAAGAGTCTATTGTTTTCTATTTCCCTTGGAATAAATTTCCTTGTCGTAGCCATCTCGAAGAACAGCGGGACTCCTTCATCGTGCCCTCTGGCAATCAAAACGTCTCCCTGGCGGAGACGGGTTTCCTTGTCAGGGTCATAAATCCAGTCTTCATTTCTCCGGATAGCAATAACCCACATGCCTGTCTCGAGATCAAGTTCGAGGTCGCCAAGCGTACGTCCTGCCATTAAAGATTCTGTGGCGACTGTTGCCCTAACTACGGTCTCTTCCGCTTCCCTGAGAGCTACTTTCAGTTCCATCGGAATGCCCATATTCATAAGAACTATTTTGGCAATATCACCTGCGGCATTTGCGATATTTTCCGAAGACGCAGCAACCTGTAAAACTCCGAGGAGTTCTTCTGCCTCGTCAACCCTGCGTGTGCTTAACATCGCGGCCATCTTCATATGATAATCGAGGGTATCCATCTTATCTTCAAGATTGAGTACCTCTTCTGCAATATCCTCATCATCATAGATCACTGCAGAGTACGCAAGGTCTACCATGAGTTCGGAAGTATCCTTCATCTCAGTCAAAAGATCCTTAAGATTCCTTGGACTGTATCTGAATTCTTTAGGGAACATGGTCTCTATATCAACTCTACCTTATGTTGGTGTGTATGAGTATATACCTCATAGTAATTATTAATTTTTGAATTATTCAGGCGTTTAAGAGCCTGCCTGGAATATTATAAAATTGAATAATAACACTGGCTTTCAATTAAACGGTATTATTTATAAAATATTCAACAGGTGCAGAGCTATGAGAATTCCTGTAACCCCTACAAGGTCTCCAAGGCTTGCTATGAAAGGGATTACCGTATCGTCCGGGTCGATCCCGAAACGGTGAGAAGCAAAGGAAATGGCAACTGTTGCAGAGTATACAACGGAAAGTTCTATTACAACTGCTATAAGGCTGATTTCCAGAAGGGTAAGGAAATGCATACCGAATCCCATAAAATTGCTTGCCAGAAAGACCAGTATGCTGACAGAAATTGACGAAACAAACCCTACAATTGAAGCTGCAATAACGCTGTTGCGTACTACCGGGTTACTCCTGAGATTATCTCCAAGCCCCATATGGAAAGCCGACGAAAGCCTGGCCCCGAGCATGCTGCCGGTATCCCCTCCGATCTTGATAAGGGAAGGAATAAGAATCAGTATCGCTGGCATAGAAATAAGGCTTTTTTCTCTTGAGTTCAGAATCTGTCCGACAATAATTCCCATTACACATGTGATCAAAAGTACCGGAAGCCCGCGCTGAATGATGCCATTGACTGTGTAGTAAGGGGTATGATGTCCTTTTTTTCTCAAAGCATCATCACCAGTTTTGCCGAGAGGAAAAGCATGAACATGGAGACAATGTCCCCGATAGTTGCAATAGAAGGCGTGACAACATTATCAGGATCAAAACCGAATCTGAACATCCCTATAGCCAGCAGGACTGCAACAAAAGAGAGAATTACCCCGGACGTAAGGGCTGAAATTACACAGATCAGGATAAGTTTAAAGGCGCCGGCACTTTCGAAGCCAAGGGCAAGTGTTACAAAGTGCCCGAGAAATCCGAGCATCATAGCGGTAATAACACCCAGGAGCAGGGAACCGGAGATGTTATTGGTGAGTTCGGGGTTATGCCTGTCGAACCCTGTAATGAGCCCCAGGTGAATTGCACTGCCAAGCCTGGAGCCAAGGGTAGAGGAAATGTTTCCCCTCAGCCCGAGCACGCCAGGATAAATTACCATCAATCCCGGGATCATCTCAAGTTCGTTTGTCATCCCCGAAAATATTATCCCTGCAAAGACTCCCCCCACAGTCGCAATAAGTTCAAACGGCAGCGCCTCACGTACGATTGACGAAACACTCGCGTACTCGCTCAGGTATTTATCAATAAATTGGGATTCGAAAATATCCTCGTCCCTGCGCGACTCTGAGGGCATGCGCTTGTATTATACACTGATATTATTAAAATAATCGCTAACTTCATAAAATGGAAGCTGTTCGAAAAATTCCCAGCCCTGAAGGCCTCTGATCTATTTGGAAAATAAATTAGAAAGGGAAGTGAACCTCAATCAATTCGCCCATTCTTTTCCATTCCCGGATAAAAAATAAATAACTTACATCCGTTACCTGATAGTAGGCATCCACGGTAATAGGAATCACAATGATAATAGTGAATAAGTATAAGGAAGCGCAACCAGTAAGACTTTATTAAGGCATAAATAAGTAATTATAAAGATAAAAATATAACTCAAAATTTGGACATTTGACTATGATAATGTTCTGCCAAAAAATATAAAGTTCCTACATGGGTTGTTTTCCCTGTTTCTAATATTGCCCTAATTGATGACATCTGGATGAATTCAAGATTCATCTATAGGTTCTTCACAAAAAATGCAGGATACTTCTTTATTAAGAATCCATCCCAAAAATTGTTTTATTTATTTAATCATTTCTTTTATTTATAGCCAGATTCATACATAAAATCATCTAACATAAAGAAAGATAAAAGACATACGCCATAAGTACTACCAACTTTCTCATTAGGTTCTTCTCCCTTATTCCAAGGCCATATCCTACAGCGAGGATCATTGGGATGCTCTGTAAGTAAAACATGGTTGGGAGTAATTCCTTGTGGAATATCTCCACAGATCTTACCTGAATAAATCATACCTGGAAGATGTTCACAAGCTCGTATATCTTGACCGCATATGTTACACATCATCCTTTGAGCTAAGAAACTTAGACTTACATATAAACCATGTCCAAAATTTTGGTAGAAATCCTGATATAGCGAATTAATGTCATTAAAAATCCACTCTATACATATCGTTTTAATTAACGGAGATGTATATTCTAAACGATCTTTACAATCCCACATTTCGAGCCAAACTTTCTCTACTAATTCAGGATTTCTTATCCAATCAGAAGATACTGTCATTTGCTTTAAACGTGCAAAGTTTTGTATCCCACGAAAAAAAATACCTAAGGATCTACCGCGAAATAACTTAAGTACATTTTTACACTGTATGTAACTATTTTCATAAGCAGCTCCAACGATTTCGTTCCGAAATAATTATGTGTTACTTAAGTTATTTCGTAACCAGCCCTAAGAATAGTGCTTCATTAGAAAATTCAAAACAGTGCGAATCTCTCTCAGTATTTATAACGTTTTTACATTTATCTATAAAAATTTGTGCTTCTGATATTGCTTTATCCAGTTCATTAGATTTAATTGATGATATACACTGTGAAAGAGTAGAAAGTGCATTTTCTTCCAATACATTTCCACCCATATTACCCCTCATACTCTTTAAATTCCTCTTCTAGACGCTCTTTTAAAGTTTCAGCATCGCCTTCATGTTTAAACATCTTACCATTTGGCAATCGAATTTCAACATGGATTTTACTTTTATTACCCATTTTTCCTTTGAAATAATCATATACAATACTCGTAAATATTGGAACGGCAATGTTACTAAAAATCCATACTAACCCTAGGTATATGTCATTATTTTGTCTAATAGATGTCTCGGAATCAATACCTAAATCATAAGAATTAGCACATTTTATTCCACTGTTTTTTAGAATTTTATATAAATTAATTGTAGAATCAGCGTCATATAAATTATCTTTTGAACCCTGCTGGAAATTTTCCGGAAGACATAATATTTGATAATCATTACATTTTATTGGATCAATTCCCATATCTAGTAACATTTTGCTTTCTGTTTCAGAGATTCTAATAATATTCATCATTATCCTCTATATTATCGAGTTACTATATTTGTAGTCCAAATTTTTGCGATGATTTTTTACATATTAATTACAAATATATTTATCATGACTGAAAATGACCTCACAGAATATAAAATTAAGGAAAGCAGAGTGAAAGTATTTTTGAATAGAATAATCATTTTTATATTACTTTTATGAATAAAAATGATAAATAAATATTTGCAAAAATTAGAGTTGATTCACACACTTGTTTGAACGAAATTCTGTTGATATCTTCTCATAGCTTCCAGAACTACTGTAAAAGAGAAATTTAGAAAAATATTACTATTAACTGTACTTTGATAATATTATGAAAAGTATGCCTGATATATTAGATGAAACAACTCCTGTGATTTTTTCTACAGTAGTTTCTACAGTAATTTCTACAATTGTTCTATCAATTGTTCTATCTATTCCAGCCTTTCTACTAAAAATGTATTATTATAGTATAGAATTGATTACTGGATTGTATATATTATTAGTTATTGTAAGTTATATATTTTTTTTCAAGAAACAAATGATACCCACATACATTAAACGTATTCGATTTATCATTATCATAATTTTAGTATTAATCCCTACAATTTTTTTCATTAATTATAACTCATCTCATATAATACCTGATTTACATATTAAAATTATTAATACTAAATCCAGCGAAATTAATCTTTCTAACGAAGGTGAATTTCATATTGTTACAGTAAAAGGAGCAAGAAACGAAAAAGTAGCTAACGAAATTACCTTTACTATAGATGATCCAGGAAAAGTTGAGTTGAAAACTTCTAATAATAGTCATCGATATTCCCTTAGAATTCCTCCTAACGGAGAATTAATGGTTAATGCACAAATTATTAAACCAGAACGTTATCTGGATTTCTATCAAAAAGACTATTACATATATTTTACGTTATATCAAACGGATAATAAGGAGGTTGACACACAAGGTGGATTGCATTTTGACAAAGATACAATTTCAAATGAATATATGCTTTATAAAATATAAATCGAGTATTAGGAGAATATAATTAAATTATTTATGACCACCTACGTACGAAAGATAATCAGATATAAAGACTAAATGAGAATATGCATATCAAGCTGTGCAAATTTCAAGCTTAATCAAAAAATCCACATTGATATTACTGTTGATTTCAAAACACACTTTACAAATTTAAAAATACTTATATAGACTACTATCTATTCCATATTATTAATTTTAGGGCACTAAAAAAGATGATATTGTGGAAACAGGACTTTTTTTGATTGGGGTATTATTTTTTCTTTTTATGATCTTTTTTTTAATTGTACTTGCTCTACTAGTTTGTTGTAGCTACCTAATTTAGAAAGGATTTTACGAAATATCTGTAAGATCTTATACTTTAAACGGCAGTGTGCCTAATTTGCTGTAAAATCACAAATCTCAAGAAGTTACAAGTTAGAAAATTCCATATCGGAAGAACAAAATAATATACAGTGCACAAAAAATTGACTTCGGATTTACAGAAAATTCGCGACACTTCCTAGAATATTTCTTAAATTGTTCAATATTATATAAATATTGCAATTGGTAATACCTGAATAGCGGGGCCATTTATTTTTGTTATTACTTTTGGTAAAGTTATAGCGTTATTTGGTACCTGATCAAATGCATCAGTAAACTTTTTAATGACGTCTTCACCGAATGATCTGAGATTTGTTTTCTGTAAGAGATCTATTGTGTCTTCAGAATCACATGATATAACCTGAGTGACTTTTCCAAATACAGAAAACTCGCCATTCATTACAAGAGATGTATCATTATTCACAAAACAATTAACCTTAGCAGAAAGATCTACATTGACCAGAGTTTGATCAGATAGATTTCCAATTATTTCAGTTGAATTAGAGTTCAGTAAATCATCTGATAATTCAAATATCCATTGAAAGAGTGCTACATTATTTTGATTATCTTGAGTTGGAACATTATTTTGATTATCTTGAGTTGGAACATTAATTTGGTTATTCTGGACTGGGTTTTTAATTTTTCGTTTATTCCGATCTCTTTCTTGGATTGATTCTATCTTTGTTTCTATTTCTTCTGCCGTTTTTTCACTGATTCTCCTTTTATCAATCTGGTCTGAATATTTGACCAAATACTTAGATACTTCCCTCATACGATTGAAGGAATCCATTAAGGGATTAGTCTTAAGTTTTGATCTAAACTCTACAAAGTCCCCACATTTCAAATTCCCGATTTCATCCATTGTATCCATGGGGGATATAAATTTTTTTTCGTAGAGCGTACGACGAAGTATTGAAAACATTGATGAAGGTGTATGTATTTTTTCCATAGATTGCTGTTCATTATCTGTCGTAGTGATTGTTTTATGCTTGTTTCCATTTAAAGAAAAATCAAACAAAGATAAGGCAGTGCTGCCTAAAGATGCACCTCTTTTTGAATCATCTATTTTCGTACCTGTTGTGGATGTGTTTACAGTATTTATTTGAGAAAATCCATTTTCTAACATGGCAAGTAAATCAAAAACAATTTGCTGATCTAAGTAAATTGGAACACAAAGATCAGTAGGTTCTTTAATAGACTCCATTTAATCAACCTCTACAAAAATCCTTAGCTTCTTGCCTATATACATTTTATTAAATCTTATACTTACAATTCCCGGTTCCGTTGCAAAAAAAATATTTCTGCAATTTGACACTATAATTTTTACCTGTGTGTGTCATTTTCTTTCTAATGAAAATGATTAAATTTCCTAATTGTGAAGGTTTTTTTTGATTTTGCAAGGGAGCCAGATTTTTTGCAACGGAACCATGAAAGGTATAATCCCCTAGGAACCTGGAGTTTTTGATATACTTTTTCGAATATAACGTTAATCTTTTAATTTCGACTCTTTGCTAAGTTGCACTGTAGTTTCGAAGTGACCATTATCATTCATTTTATTTCCATTGATCTTATGTGTCTCAATAGTGAAATTAATAAAATCAAGTTTTTTTTCACACATGCACTTATTAAATTGCCACTGTGCCTCATTAATAACAGATTTAACCGATAACTTCTCTTTATGAAGTATATTTATGTTATCATAATACGAGACATCGGCATAAAGAGTCGGAAATGAATAATCATGGTGATTTTCTGATAAGCTTATTTCTGATAAGCTTAATACACTTAATTCTAAAGCTATAATTGAAGTATATGGGTATGGAATTAAAATTTGAGTTCCTCGGTTCGATTCTGAAAAGGGTAATAAATACTCAATATTAAGAGGCATTAATTCCATGCTAATGTATCTTTTTATCTTCTTTCCCAAAATCATAAGTTTATCATCTGTAGCACTTTGACGAGTTACATGAAGGGAATCATTATAAGTGTCGTCTGGAATTTCACACTTAACTCCCAGGTCCAATTCATTGAATTTATTTATTATATTCTTTATACTTTCTCGGCCTTCGTTATCATAATTCCAAGCAATTCTGACATTTAAAGCGGGGGTTGATCCAATGTTGATTAAATTTAGTGGGATTGAGTACATGGGTGGATAATCGTTATCGATTTCTTCCAACAGCTCATCTTTCATTCCGTCTAAAAACTTACTTTCCCACATAAGTGGAAGCTCTTTCTCTACGTACCAAACCCGTTTGTTTGTGGCTGAAATAATATTTTTTTTTGATGTAATATGAAGCTTGGGTGAGTTTGCTAAATATCTTTGTTTTCTTAATTCATTTAGTGTGAAGAGGGATACAATTGATGTTAAAAAAGTAGCTAAATTAAGAATGTTTTCTGACCATAATGAGCTATTCATTGTCTAAGTACTAAATTTTCTTTCAATATAAGTTAAGTACATTCAGAACGAATGCGATTTTTTAAATATTTGCCTTATATTTTTTACATCTTATATCCCTAATTTGACAGATTCTACTAATTAGTATAGTATTTTCACACAAAAAACGCGTTGTATCGGCGCAGTACCTTTAGGAAAAATGAAAAACGTCAAAAATCAAAAAACGTATGAAATAACTTTGAATTTTATGAAGAAAACAGAAGCATGAAGCCCATTTATACATTATAAAATGTATGCTTCTGTCAAATTAGGGTTATATTATTCATTCCATGATAATCCATTTTGAGAAAGATTTGGATGATTTATTGTGTAAAAATTTATATCGTCACCTTCCTCTTGATAATAATTGCAGTTCATTCATATCATCACTTGCTCATTTTAGCATCAATAACATGCATTTTCGATGAGTGTAAGGTATAAATCACCATGGGAGACTTGAGTTTTTTGATCATATAGCCTGCTTTCGGCAGGTCACTTGTTTTTTTTCGTAATATTTTTATTGATAGCGTTTTTGCTGGAAAACACATTATCCTTTATACTGAACATTATTGCAAAAATAGTTCATTGTTTATATATGTAGTGGGATTTGGGTCAAATGTTAACCGGTTTCAAAACCCACTACATACTTAGGTCGTCCATTTGTATTCAGTTGTTGTTATTCCACAATAACAAAAATAATTTCTACCCTCATTCTTTTCGCGACTTTGGAATTTTTAGAACGATCGTGTCGAAATAACCTAAAACGAATTGAAGAGAAGTTTCAATATTTCCCCCTAAAACACCAACCCTATATCAATGGACGACCCTACGTTTGGATAGTAGTTAATTCACTGGTCAAAATACACTAAAAGACGTTTACTACTTGCTGGAAACTATCGAGAACCGAACGTTCTATGACAAAAGGTTCGTATAAAAAGATATAAAAAGTCGTGCCTTAAACTGAAATTCTTAAAATCTTAAATCATGAAAACATCAACACAATAACTTAAACCTATGAGTCAGTAAAAGCGATACTATGGAAGAAAATATTGAAAACTCTGGAGAACTCAAAAAGGAAATAGCACAATTATTTGAAAGATTAAAGAACGCACCAGAGATTTTACAAAAAGACCACGAGGAGACAGAAGCATTTAACAAAAAATTAAATGAACTTTGGAAATGCCCCTTAGATTTACTTGAGCTTTTTTTGATACTCTCCATAGAGGCGGGAGACAAATTTAATGAAGAAAATCAAAATGCATCAGAACAAAAAGACTATGTTTTTAAAGTTCTGGTAAGACTTCATGCAAAAGCCTGTCTCATTGGACAAGAGATCCTTACACTCATGAAAAATGGATATGCCTCTGGTGCATTTGCTCGGTGGCGCAGCCTTCACGAAACCGCTGTTACTGGTTTGTTTATAAGTAAACATGGTAACGAAATTGCAGAACGTTATTTAGACTATCGTTACATTGAATCTTATAATCTTTTTGAAGATTATTTAAAAAACAATGATCTATATAAAAAACATTCTGATATTTTAGGCTACGTTCCTTATGATACGATTGAAGATATGATAAGAGTAGCGAAGAAAAGAAAAGAATTGCGTTCTAAATATGGTGATCGTTATGAAAAGTCTCATGGTTGGGCAGCAAAAGTGCTAGAAGCTAAATATTGTAACTTCGAAGGCATTGAAAGAGATGTAGGACTTGATTATCTAAGACCATTTTATAACATGGCTAACCATCCTGTTCATGCAGGTCCAAAAGGAAATTATCATAATCTAGGACTCATGGATTCAGATCAAGGAAAAATCTTGCTCGTAGGACAAAGTGATGCAGGACTCGCAGACCCTGGCTCAAACATGGTAGTATCGCTACAATATATGAACAAAGCTCTTTTAACTTCAAGACCAAATGTAGAAAATAATGCTTTTTTGTACGTTATGGGGTTATTATTGGAAGAAATAAATAAAGAACTTCTTAATGTAGATACGTTATTAAAAGAAAAATACAGAAGAAAAGATACCAACAATATATCTTAAAATGTAGCTATTCTTTGGGATCTATTAGTGTGTTGAATTTTCTATCAATAACTTCTTGACAAATATGATTTTACAGAACTTTCGGTACACTGCCAAAAAGTGCTTTTAAAAAGACACCGCATTATTAAAATGTATAACCTTAGAGCGTGTCTTAAAATTAAATTTGGTTCTATAATTGGGATAGAACTTACACACTTGAACTGAAAAACAGTAACGTTAAACCATTAAGTGTCTAAAATGTAATTTTAAACAATGATGTTTACTGCATCTGATTTTATACCTCGAGTATGTAAATCCTATGGGAAAGTAATATTCTTAAGGTTAATGTATACCTGAATTTCTGAAAAATTTACGGTTTGAATTTAAAGTTAACGTTGTCTATTATCCAATTGTAGGAATGATTTGAATTTTAAGACAGCCTCTTAGAAATTCCATTGGAGAGTCTGCAATAATAATTCGCTAACATTTTCGAAAAATATATTCAAAAAGTAAAGATAAATAGTCATCAGTTCAAGAACAGACGGTTTTTCAGGAATTTTCCGTCATGCCTTGAAAAGATGGCTATCGTCCTTTTTTCCTTTCATGCTCAATAATTCTTTCAAACTCGACCGTTATTACCAGCGGCCACGACGGCCGTTGAAGCCGCCTCGGAAGCCACCGCGGAACCCACCAAAGCGACCACCCCAGCCGCCACAACCGCCGTCAAAGCCGCCACAGCCGCCAAAGCCGCCGCAGCCACCAAAGCCGCCATCAAAGCCGCCACAACCACTAAAGCCGCCACATCCACAACGGTTACCGTCGAATCTATCAAAACCGAATCCGAACATTTTGTTTACCCCCATGGTTTATACTGTATTTTTTTATATTCTTGTTTACTGCATTTTCTTCACAGTCTTTTTGCATATAGGAGAAGATGAACTTTTAAGATCAGAATGCAATTCTCTAATCAAATTCGTCATCAACCCCCCAATCCTGTACTATACTCATGGTAGTTGTTTTTAGAAATGATTCATTTTCTCATTCTCGTTTGAGAGGGAGTGTTTAATTTCAATAGTCATGAGTACATTATAGTACATATTTACATATATATAATCACATGTTATATAATATTTCCAGAATTATTGTTTCTTATTGAGCTCATCCCAAAACCAATTTTATTCTCAAATCAGTAAGGTTTCAGAACTATTTTCCATTCTCAGAAACCCGATTGATTATTAATAATACGAGATACAGAGAAGCAATTTTTAGTTTTGGGATGGGTTCTTAAACAATGATGGTTATTACATTTAATTTTATATATCAAGTGCATAAATCCCATGGAATAAAATACCATTCTTAAGGTCAATGTGTACCTGAATTTTGGAAAAAATTTACTGTATGAATTTAAAGTTTATATTCTCCATTATCCAATTGTATGAATGGTTTGAATTTTAAGACAGCCTCTTAGAGAAACAGAAATTTTTTAATTTAAATGTTTGTAAAATAATAAGGACACATTGGATTAAAAGAAACATTGGATTAAAAGAAACATTAGATTGAAAGAAACATTGGATTAAAAGAAACATTGGATTAAAAGAAACATTAGATTGAAAGAAACATTGGATTAAAAGAAACATTAGATTGATTTTTCAGCCTGAGGTAAAATTCCATGGATTTCCCCATTGCAGAAGAACTTGCCAAAAATCAAAAGTCAATAAGTGTCGCAGAATTTTTTGAAAAAAACAGGCAGATCCTGGGTTTTGACTCTGCTCCCCGAAGCCTCATAACAACCGTAAAAGAAGCTGTTGATAATTCCCTGGACGCCTGCGAAGAGGCAGGAATCCTGCCTGACATCCTTGTCCAGGTCGAAAGGACCGGACAGGACTACGTAACTGTGATAATAGAAGACAACGGACCCGGAATTATAAAAGAGCAAATCCCCAAAGTCTTTGCAAAGCTGCTTTATGGTTCCAGATTCCATGCCCTTAAGCAGAGCAGGGGACAGCAGGGAATAGGGATTTCCGCAGCCGTGCTCTATGCCCAGATGACTGCAGGCAGGCATACTAAAATCCTCTCCAAGACCAGTTCCAGTGCCCCGGCCCATTACTACGAGCTAATGATCAATACAAGCACGAATGAGCCCGATATCCAGAAAGATGAGGTAAAGGACTGGTTCCGCCCCCACGGAACCCAGATAGAACTTGAAATGAAGGCTGCCTACGTAAAAGGAAGAAGGCAGTCCATTTATGAATACCTTAAAGCTACGGCAATCGTAAACCCCCATACAAGGATTACCCTTATCGAACCTGACGGCAACGAAGAAGTCTTTGAAAGGGCAACGGACAAGATGCCTGACCCTGCAGAAGAAATCCTGCCCCACCCTGAAGGCATTGAGCTGGGCACTCTCATGAAAATGCTCCATTACACCGAGCGCCAGAAGCTTGCCCCGTTTCTCCGCTACTCTTTTTGTAAAATAGGCCTTTTAACTGCCGAGGAAATCTGCAAGGCTGCAGGGCTTGATCCCGAAATTGACCCTCAGTCCCTGGGCCGCCACGAGGCAAGAAAGCTAATTGAGGCTTTTGAGAAGGTAAAAATCATGGCTCCTCCCACAGACTGCCTTTCTCCAATCGGGGAAGAGCTAATTTACAGGGGGCTTGAAAAAGAGACAAATGTGGACTTCATTGCCACAAGCACGCGGAAACCGTCCGTATATTCCGGAAATCCCTTTGTAGTGGAAGTCGGGCTTGCCTATGGGGGAAACCTCTCGAAAGAGGATAAAATCAGCATCATGCGTTTCGCTAACCGTGTGCCTCTGCTTTACCAGCAGGGAGGCTGCGTGACCACACATGCAGTCGAAGACATAAAATGGAAGCAGTACGGCTTAAACCAGCCAGGCGGTGGAATTCCCATAGGCCCTGTTATCCTCCTTATTCATGTCGCTTCGATTAACGTGCCTTTTACTTCAGAATCAAAAGATGCTATTGCAGACATTCCTGTAATCAAGGAAGAGGTTGACCTTGCAATCAAAGACGTAGCAAGGAAGCTCAAACACTACCTGAGCAAACAGAGCAATCTCAAGAAGCGCCGGGAAAAGGAAATTATAATTACAAAGGTGCTCCCGAAAATGGCTGTAAAGGTTGCAAACATCCTGGAAAAAGATGTCCCTGATATCAACCCTGTTGTTGCAAAGATTATGGGAAACCTGCTTGTGCACAGGAAAGTTAAAAAGAATGAGGACGGGACTGCGGATGTTATAATAAAGGTCAAGAACTTCGGGACCTCAACGCATTCCTTCAGGGTCCATGAAATGCTGCCCTGGACAATCAGCGGGGCAAAGCCCGAACCAAAGGTCGTGACTATGGGCAATGATTACGATTATATATGGGATATTTCGGCAACCGTCGGATCTTCAAAGGTGCTCAGCTACAGGATAGAGTCCGCAGAAGATAGAGAACTCGGAAAATTTCCGGACCTTATTGTGGAAGGGCTTGAAGAAGAGCTGGTAACAGGGGCAAAGGCCTTTAAGGGGATGTAAGATGGCCAGAGAAGTAAATAGCAAAACAATCCAGGGAGATGCCCTGGCGAGAGAACGGCTGCTTGAGCTTGCAGAAAAGATCTACAACCAGTTTGAAGATGAAATTGTCCCAAGCGTCAGCCTCCCAAGCCGGACCAAAGCCAACATAGAATATTCCGATGAGAGCGATGTCTGGGTCTATGGGGACAGGGAAAGCGAAAGAAGCGCAAAGACCGTGAAAGGTGCGTTCCAGCTCCTGAAGACCACTTATGCTACACATTTCCTTATAAACGAGCACCTTGCCCAGAACCGCGGCTCAACACTTCGAGAACTTTACTACATATCTGAAGGCTGGGACGCTGCCAAGTTCAAGGAGCAGGCTGAAAGCGACCGCCTGATAGAAGACCTGGAACTCCTGACCAGTCTCCAGAGGGAGTATTTCCACATGCGCCCTGAAGAAGACGGGGCTACCATGTTCGGGCCTATTGAGATCTCGGAACAGACAAAGCGCGGAGTGCGTAATATCCACTGCCAGAAGGACGTGGGGGAAGGAGGATACCAGATTCCTTTCAATGTGGAGAATATCGAGTTTAAGGGCCACGACGCAAGCATGATCATAGCCATAGAGACAGGTGGTATGTATGCACGGTTGATGGAAAATGGGTTTGATGAGACCTACAATGCGATCCTTGTCCACCTCAAGGGCCAGCCTGCCCGGTCAACCCGCAGGATTATCAAGCGCATGAACGAGGAATTAGGCATCCCTGTAGCTGTCTTCACTGACGGTGACCCCTGGTCCTACAGGATTTATGCTTCTGTTGCCTACGGGGCTATAAAAAGTGCTCATCTCTCGGAATTCATGGCAACACCCGCAGCCAAATTCATTGGTCTCCAGCCCTCGGATATAGTCGAGTACGAACTTTCGACCGACAAACTCACAGAACAGGACATAAACGCACTGCGGAGTGAACTTTCAGACCCGCGTTTTGAGTCCGAATACTGGAAAGAGCAGATCCAGCTCCAGCTCAGTATAGGAAAAAAGGCAGAACAGCAGGCGTTTGCCGGAAAAGGCCTTGACTTCGTAACCGAGGTATACCTGCCCAACAGGCTCAAAGATCTGGGCATGATTTGAGAGAAATCTGGTGGGCATAGCAAGGTACAGGGAACTGACATCGCTAAGCATGTGAATGATTTTGAAAAGACTGCTGGCAGTGGATAGAAGAGGAAGTATGAAAAACACGCCAGCAGAAATACAGCAGATAGGCTGTTCAAGAGGAGGTAGTTGATTGTGGGGGTTCGCCGAAGTTAATAGGTGATACTATAGGACTTACGCACTTGAGAATCAAGTCAAGCATGAAAATCTGTGAAAATTGGTATGTTTTAGATAGTTTGATTTCAGTCGAATGTTCTCGAGATGAGGCCCATAAGGGAAGCAACAAACTTCTTCAGGTGTGTTAATAATCAATATTCGCAATTGGATAAATTATCGGATAGATGGCGCTCGTGCTTGTTTCTTTATTCTGCTACTGTGAACCTTATAGTGAATTCCGTCCCATTGTTCCTTTTCAGTTCAAGTTCCCCCTCTAACTGGTCTACAAGGGTCGTTACCAACTGTATGCCAAGACTGTCGGGATTTTCCAAATTGAGACTTTCAGGTATACCTATCCCATCATCTGAAACTGTCAGAATTAAACTGGTATCCTGAAAGTCCTCATCAGTGCTTTCTTCCATGCTGTTTATAAATTCCTTAGTTTTTTCACGGCAAAGTTTGATTCGAATTTCTCCTCTATCCCTGCCTGAAAATGCATGTTTGAGAGAATTTGAAACGAGTTCGTTGATGATTATCCCCAGTGGGACCGCAGTATCCATGTCAAAGAAAATGTTTTCTTCCAGATCCGTATTTAAGCTGATATCGATATCTCTAAGCCTGTATGTCAGGAAAAGATTCTCAGCGAGTTCCTGAATGTACGAAGAAAAATTAAGTGTATCGAGTCCTTCACTTTTGTGCAGTTCCTCATGGATAAGAGCCATGGATATTACTCTGTCCTGACTTTCCCTGAAGGCTTCCAGAACTTCTGAGTTCTTAATATCTCCTCTGTTATTGAATTTCTCAGCCTGAAGATCAAGAAGGGATGAAATAACCTGCAGGTTATTTTTGATCCTGTGGTGAATTTCTTTTCGACGTGAGAATTTCGATATTTGCGAGGGCTTCTTCAGCTTCTTTTCGCGTAGTGAGATCAGTTAACATACTCGTAGCGCCCATATACTTACTATCCTTATCAAAAATAGGTTTGGCATTTAGAAGTGTCCAAAGGGGTGAGCTATCTTTACGTATTAATTTCAATTCATAGCTCTCACTTATCCCCTGCCTCCTTTTTTCCAGATTCATTTTGACAATAGGTTTGTATTCTTCACTGATGAAGCCCCATATAGGTCTACCAATAACCTCTTCAGTAGTGTATCTGAGCATATCTGCAATTTTCTTGTTAACGTAAGTGATTATGTTTTCATTGTCAGTTATGAGTATGCCTTCGTTTGCTGTCTCTACAATGTTGCGGTATTTCCCCTCACTTTCTTGAAGTTTTTCTTCTGCCTTTTTTCGCTCGGTGACGTCAATATCCATCTCAAGGATCATGGGAGAACCGTCAACGTCAGTGAACGGCAAATTGTAGGCATCATAAAAGCTTCCGTCCGGACCGCTTACTTCCCAATGGTAAGGTTGACCTGTTTCAAGCACTTTGCGTGATTCGCAGGATTCACACGGCTGGGTAAATCCAAAATAATATTCATAGCAGCGCCGGCCACCTGGATCACCGAATCTTTTACGGAAGCTGCGGTTGGCAAAGACGACCTGGTAGTCAGGTGTTAATAAGATTATCATTGCCGGCAGCGTCTCCAGCACGCTAAAGAGCCGCCGCCGCTCAGCCTCGACAGCTTCGGCAACCTTACGACGCGATTCACTCTCGCGCAGGACATCTTCCATTCGTTTGCGCTCTGTGACATCCATCTGGGAGGAGATAAGGCGGTCTCCGCGGACAATATACGAGGTGAGGAATTCCTTGTCTACGAGAGGGCTGTGATACTGGAACGTGACTGCTTTGTTCGACAGCCGGGCCTTCTCGATCATAGGAAGATAGAATGAAGCTACCTCGCGGCCGAGCACTTCTGATCCCCTTTTTCCTTTGGCCTCATCAATATCTTTCATACCGATGAGCTCGAGTCCAGCCGGGTTGATGTCTTCGAAAATCCAGTCGACGACATTACCCTGTTCATCGTAGATGAGCCGATCGATGAAGAAGACCTCCTGCACCGTCTCGAACAGGTCGCGGTACCTGGCCTCGCTCTCCCTCAACTGTTCTTCAAGCTCTTTCTGGTCGCTTATATCGAATCCGTAAATGTTTACACACTCTTCCTCGGGTACGGGGTGAAACGCGACCAGGTATACTTTTTTTCCCACTTTAATTTCCATTTTTTCCGGGCTATTCCGGGAAATTACCTTTTGCACTAAATCTCCGATATATGAAGGCAATTTTCCTCCGACTTCCACGCCCCATTCGTGCAATAAGGGCTCACCTGCCCCATTTGAATAAAGAATCATCCCATCGTTTCCCACACTGATCACAGGATTCGGGTTCTTTGCCGGAAATTGCTCCATTTTCTTCATTTTTCCTCTTCAGGCTCTTCTACTTTGATGGTAATATGCCTATCTTCAATGAGCAGAATAGATTAATAGTTTTTAATTACTACACTACCCCTTATTTTTGCCCTTTTATAAAAATATGACTTACTTCTTTAAGAAGCAAAATAAAGCACAAGCAGGTTTTTCATAAGTATTATGGGTTAGATAGTTGAAGTCTTTACTGTTCATTTTTCAGTTCAACAGCGTAAGTTCTTTGTTATTAACATCGAGACCTCAGATATCTTTCAGTTCGTTTTGTCCCGCACTTTGCGCTGGCTGAAGTCTGTGGGTTTTGAGAAATTAAAGTACAATGTGAGCGGCGCCGGTAAAATCGAGTCTCAAAGAATCAACCACTTATCGGTCGAAGACTCGCTGCTTACATAATAAATTCATTAATGTATGTATTCTAATGGCTGCTTTTGCCACAGGTAGTAGTCCTTTAAAGTGTCGGAGTAGTCCTTTTAAGTGCCTGATATATTGAGGAAAAAGGAACTGGAATTCTGCTCCAAATAACACTTCTGAAGACTTCTGAAATGCCGCAAGTACTGCCCTGACTCCTCATGAAAGATAAATTTCCCTGCACGAAACAGGAAATATTTATTTAAACCAAAGACGTATTAAAAAATTAGCATGAAAAGCGCATATTTGGGCAAAAGATTATATAAAAATACATTTTTTAGGAGAATTGACACCGAAAAATCTGGCCGAATTTACAGGGAATCTAAAGGCTTAAAATGTATGAGCGCATATTGAATCTGGTTCATGGTAGAAACGTAATAATTAATTATAAAATTTATACAATAATAATTGAAGGGTCATAAAAATTAACATAATTTCTGAGACCTATTTTGACAAAAGTTTTTCCACGAATTTTTAAAAAAAACTAAAATGTTATGCGATCTAGATAATTTATCAGATTTTTATGGAGAATAACCCAAGATGAGTGATAAACAGGTTTATGATGCTTCGCGCATCCAGGTGCTGGAAGGCCTGGAAGCTGTCCGGAAACGTCCAAGCATGTACATAGGGAGCACGGATGGCCGCGGGCTCCACCACCTAGTCTATGAAGTAGTAGACAACAGTATTGATGAAGCCCTTGCAGGTTTCTGTAACAGGGTAGATGTCACGATCAACCCGGACGGAAGTGTGACAGTCATAGACAATGGGAGAGGTATCCCTATCGACCTCCATCCATTTCACAAGAAATCAGCCCTTGAAGTCGTGATGACTGTTCTGCATGCCGGAGGAAAGTTCGATAAGAATACCTACAAAGTTTCCGGGGGACTGCATGGGGTAGGGGTTTCTGTTGTAAATGCTCTTTCTGAATTGCTGGAAGTAGAAGTGAGCAGAGACGGAAAAAAGTATTTCCAGCGCTATATACGTGGAAAACCCGAGGCTGATGTTCAGGAAATAGGGACTTCGGACGTTACGGGTACAAAAACAACTTTTAAGCCCGACACAAAAATTTTTGAAACCACAGACTTCGAGTACGATATTCTCTCAAACAGGTTAAGAGAACTTGCTTTCCTTAACCGGGGCCTTACCATCAGCTTGAAGGATTTAAGAACTCCGGATGGACAGGCTGAGACTTTCGCCTATGAAGGGGGAATAGTGGAATTTGTGGAGTACCTTAACAAGAAAAAGCAGTCTCTCCACGAAAAACCGATTTATTTTGAGCGTCAAAGAGACGATATGATAGTAGAAATTGCAATGCAGTACACAAATAGCTATTCAGAGAACGTGTATTCCTTTGCAAACAATATAAATACTCATGAGGGCGGAACTCATATCATCGGTTTCAAGACAGCCCTGACAAGGGTTGCAAATGACTATATTAAAGTTAACAAGCTCTCCAAAGAAGAGGAAAAGCTTACAGGCGACGATGTAAGGGAAGGGCTGACTGCAATTATCAGTGTCAAGCTCATGGAACCTCAGTTTGAGGGACAGACCAAGACCAGGCTTGGAAACAGTGATGTCAAAGGAATCGTGGACTCTCTTGTAACTGATGGACTTGCGGAATACTTTGAGGAAAACCCTAAAGTTGCAAACATTATCCTTGAAAAAGCCCTTCTTGCCCAGAGGGCCAGGGAAGCCGCAAAAAAAGCAAGGGAACTCACCCGGAGAAAGAACGCCCTTGAAGTCAGCACCCTTCCCGGAAAACTTGCGGACTGTTCGGAAAAAAATCCTTCAGTTTGCGAGATTTACATCGTGGAAGGTAATTCAGCAGGCGGTTCGGCAAAACAGGGTAGAGACAGGAGTTTCCAGGCTATTTTACCTCTCAGGGGCAAGATCCTGAATGTGGAAAAGTCCAGACTTGCAAAGATCCTGAAAAACAACGAGGTTATCTCCCTGGTCACTGCCATCGGAACCGGGGTCAGTGAGGACTTCACCCTGGAAAGTGCTCGCTACCATAAAATCATCCTCATGACTGATGCGGATGTGGATGGGGAACACATCCGGACTCTTCTTCTCACGCTGCTCTTCCGCTACATGAAGCCCCTGATCGATGCTGGATATGTGTATATCGCCCAGCCTCCTCTCTACCGCATAAAAAAAGGCAAAGCTGAGTACTACATACACTCGGACAGGGAACTCGAAGAAAAGAAAAAGGAAATCGGGGAAAAAGGACTTGCAATCCAGCGCTACAAAGGGCTTGGAGAAATGAACCCTGAACAGCTCTGGGAAACCACCATGAACCCTGAGAGCCGGACTCTTTTACAGGTGACCCTGGAAGATGCGATCCGGGCAGATGAGATATTCAGAGTTCTTATGGGAGATGAGGTGGAGCCACGCCGGAGATTCATAGAAACGCACGCAAAAGAGGTTGTGGAACTGGATATATGAGGTGGCTAAAAATGGCAAAATACGAAGAAGAAAAGAAATCAGAAGCTGAAATGAAAAAAACTCATCAGGCTACCCTTATCCCGGAAGAGAAAGATGAAGAGCCGGAAAATGGAGAAGGTTCAGCCGCCTTTGAACACGAAGAGCCGGAACATAAATTAGAAATAACTGTATCCGATACTGCTTCAGGCGAGCCTGAGGACGAAGAACCAGAACCCGAAAGGACAGGAGTTACTGCTATCCTCATCGAAGATGAGATGAAACGTTCTTACATCAACTATGCAATGAGCGTAATTGTAGGAAGGGCACTTCCCGATGCCAGGGACGGCTTAAAACCAGTCCACCGCAGAATCCTTTTTGCAATGAAAGAAGCCGGGATTACTCATGATAAGCCTTCTAAGAAGTCCGCCCGTGTGGTGGGTGACGTGCTTGGTAAATACCACCCCCACGGAGACACTGCCGTTTATGACAGTATCGTGCGGATGGTACAGGATTTCTCGCTGCGCTACCCTCTAATCGACGGGCAGGGGAACTTCGGGTCCATTGATGGGGACGGGGCTGCAGCCATGCGTTATACTGAAGTCCGTATGGATAAAATCGCAGAGGAGATGCTGGCAGATATCGATAAGGAGACGGTGCCTTTCAGACCCAACTATGACGGATCCATGGAAGAGCCCGAAGTTCTCCCCGCAAAACTTCCTAACCTTCTTGTTAATGGGTCTACAGGCATTGCAGTGGGGATGGCAACAAACATGGCACCCCACAACATAAGCGAGGTAATTGACGGTACCCTCATGCTTATCGAGAATCCGGAAACGACAATTCCGGAACTTATGACTGTAATCAAGGGGCCGGACTTCCCTACAGGCGCCCATATCCTTGGCACAACGGGTATAAAGTCTGCGTACACAACCGGAAGAGGCCCCATAAAGATTCGGGCGGTTGCCGAGATCCAGGAATTAAAGAAAGACAGGCAGCAGATTATCGTAACAGAGCTCCCTTACCAGGTGAATAAGGCCCGGATGATCGAGAATATTGCCCAGCTTGTCAGGGATAAGATAATAGTCGGGATTTCCGATTTACGGGACGAGTCAGACAGGGATGGGATCAGGGTTGTTGTCGAGCTTTCACGGGGCACAAATCCGAAGGTTATCTTGAACCAGCTCTACAAGCACACGCAAATGGAGACCAGTTTCGGGGTCATCAACCTTGCCCTTGTGGACGGAAAGCCAAAAGAACTGAACCTGAAGCGTCTCCTTGAAATCTACCTGGACTACAGGATGGAAATTGTCCAGAAGCGGACGCTCTATGACCTCAGGAAGAGCAGGGAAAGAGCCCATATTCTGGAAGGGCTGAGGATTGCCCTGGATAATATCGACGAAGTCGTTGCCCTGATCAAAGGTTCTGCAAACGCTGATGAAGCAAAGCGGGGCCTGATGGACAATTTCGCTCTTGACGAAATCCAGTCCAGAGCTATCCTGGAAATGCGCCTGCAGCGCCTGACAGGGCTTGAGACGCAGAAGATTCTTGAGGAACTTGAAGGCCTCGTAAAGCTGATCGCCCAACTCAGCAAAATCATTGAAAGCGAAGAGCTCAAGCACGAAATAATCAGGAACGAGCTTCTGGAGCTCAAGGAAAAGTACGGAGACGCCCGCAGGACAAAAATCGTGCATGATGCTGCCGAGGTTACGGACGAAGACCTGATTCCTGAAGAAGATGTTATTGTCACGATTACAAACGGAGGCTACATAAAGCGCCTCCCGCTTGACACTTACACTATGCAGCGGCGTGGAGGCAGGGGCATAATCGGCATGGAGATGAAGGAAGAAGATTTTGTGGAGAACCTGTTCATTTCTTCAACCCACAACTATATCCTTTTCTTCACGAACCTTGGCAGGCTCTACTGGCAGAAGGTCTATGAAGTCCCTGAAGGCTCCCGCCAGTCCAGAGGGAAAGCCATAGTAAACCTCCTGGAGCTTCAGGAAGGCGAAATGGTCAATGCAATGATCCCTGTAAAGAAGTTTGCCGAAGACCGCTACCTGCTTATGGCAACAAGGGCAGGCACGATTAAGAAGACCCCTCTCTCCGAGTTCAGGAACCCCAGGAAAGCAGGCATAATTGCAGTCAGTCTTGACGAAGGCGACGAGCTGGTAAAAGTCCTCCTGACCGACGGCAAGAAGGAAGTGCTGATGGTTTCAAAGAAAGGCAAAGCTATCCGCTTTTCCGAAGGAAACGTCCGCCCGATGGGCAGAACTGCAAGAGGAGTCCGCGGCATGACCCTTGACGGCCCTGAAGACGAGGTTGTCAGCGTGGATCTTGTTGACGAGACCACAACCCTCCTGACGGTGACGGTAAACGGCTTTGGTAAGCGTACCAAATACGGCCAGTACCCACCTCACCGCCGCGGCGGAAGAGGCGTGATAACTATTATCACCAATATCAGGAACGGCTTTGTTTCCAACGTCAAATCCGTAGCCGAAGATGACGAGCTGATGATTACCAGCTCCGAAGGCATCATCATCCGCCTCCCGGCAAAAGACATCTCAGTCCAGGGCAGAAACACCCAGGGCGTAAGAGTGATGAACATCAAACCCGGCGACAAGGTTGTAGGCGTTGCCAGGATCAAAAGCGGAACAGTCGAAGAGCAGCTGAAACTGACCGCCCTTAAAGCCAGAGAAGCAGAAAAATCAGAAGAACTGGAGATCTCAGAGGACGAAGCCAAAGAAGTAGAAGAGCTTGAAGAATTTGAAGATACGGGCGAAGCAGAAGAAGCAGAAGAAACAGAAGAAGCAGAAGAAACAGAAGAAGCAGAAGAAGCAGAAAACTGAATAACAGACACGGGTGAAGAAAAAAGAATCCTTCACTCAAACACCGCCGCCGGAATAAATTTTTTTAGGAGTCAGCTTCAGGCGGCGGGCTTCCGGTCCGGAGGGGAACCTGGAAGCAATTCATTTTAAGAGCCGATTTTTGGGGATGAGTCATTGATCAAATCTCACAAAACTGGCACGTCTACCTTATTTTGTAAAATTTAAGAGCAATTTTTATGCTCACGATTTCCAGTTAATCTACCCCTACGACCCGGTTTTCCTGTTTGAGTGCCCTCATTTTCATTTTGAGACGAATATTTTCAAATCTCAAAAGCCAATGAGTATATAAGTTATACCATTCCAGAGTATATAAACCACATAGAATATATTATCCGTAATCATAATCTTTTGACATGATTTTAAATAGTATACAACAAATAGAATATATTTTAGCAAATAAAAATCTGTTAAGATTTACCAGGTGGCTATATCAAATGAGACGATATTTCTTTCGTATCAATTGCCTGAATAAGCGTTTCTGGAGATTAATTTCCGGCGGCGGGCTTTCAGTCCGGAGGGGAGCCGGGCGGTAAACTTATTTTTCGGGGTCGCTTTTTTGAATAGATTTTTGAAAGATCGAGTACCGGTAGGTATAGTTTTCTAAAATTTTGGAGTACGGAGCCAGTTTTTAATTGTTTGATACTTTTTGAAAACAGGGCAACCATACGCCTGCGAAGCAGGCGGAGAGTCCGTAATTTCCGAAATGATTCTGAGTTTTTTGGAGATTATAATTATGAAACTACGATAAAAATCGAGGGTCAGGTACTATTACGTCTACTTTGAAACTAATTCGAAATCTCTATATCAAGGACGTTCTTATTTCTACACTATTTAATATAATGGTCCATAAAAAATATCACAACTTGTGATGGCAGACATAATTCAAATTTGAGAGAGGTTTTGAATGTCCGAAGAAAATGATTCTAAGAACATGGAGGATAAAGGCTACGGAATAAATGCCGGTGGAGATGTACACATAGGTGATGTCAGCGGGCAGTTTGCAATTGGAAAAAATATATCCCAAATCCAATCTTCATCCACTGTTGACATTGAAAAACTCAAGAAAAGCCTCCTTGATTTTCAGGAAGAACTAGTCAAAATAGATCTTTCTTCCGAAGATAAAGAGACCATCAAAGGCGATGTAAATGCCGCCCTCATAGAAACCGGAAAAGAAGAGCCAAAATTGCAAAAGATCAAGACAAGAGTCGAAAGTGTTATTGAAACTCTTAAAGATGCCGGAAAAACCGTGAAAAACATATCCGAAATATGTGGTTCGGTCAAGATAGTAGCTGGTTTACTCGGTATAGCGCTCTGATTACGGCTTTATTAGAAGATTCGCTTGATTAGAGGTTTTTTCACATGAAAGCAGATGATCCTTCTGTTCCAATAATAACCGTGCGTGGAAATTTTACACAGGGAAATATCTCCGGTCAAAGCGCTATCGGTGAAAACATAACACAGATTAAAACTGTCATGATATCACCTGAAGGCTCAACTAAAAATGAACATTCATGGATTTATACACAGGGTGCCAAACCTGCTACCGATCCTAATAGAATATTTGGAAGAGAAGAAGAGCTTGAATACATAGAAAACTTATTTAAAAAACAGGAGCGCTCTTGTCATCACTGGTTTTTGCGGAAAAGGCAAATCTACTCTGGCAAGTATGTACGTTGACAGAAGTATAAGAAATTGGAAAATTTACTGGAATATACTGGCGTAAAGTTGAAGAAGCAACGGATATTAGTGAAATTATAGATAGTTTTTTTACTGTTATTGGCAAACCGATTAAAGACCTCGAAAGCTACAAAATTGCAGATCAAATAAACCTTATGTTTCACGAATTAAACAAATTTCCATATCTTTTAGTTCTCGATAATTTTGAAATTCTCCTTAATCCTAAAACAAACAAACCTTTAGAGTCAAAAATCGGCTTTTCTGAACTAATAGAAAAAGCAAATGAAAACAGTATCAGAAGTAAAATTCTGTTTACCAGCTGGGAATCTATCTCAAGTGAGAGAGGAATCAGACCATTTTTTTACCAAATTAAGGGACTTGACACATCATCTGGAATTCTGTTATTAAGGAGAGAGGGTTTAAATGACTCGGGTGAATGCTTAAAAAGAGCTGTAGATAAGTCTGGTGGTCATCCTCTTGCCCTCCTCCTTCTAGCTCAACTTGTAAGGTCTGGAGAAGATACTCTTTCAGCTCTCCTAAACGATGATTCAATCTGGATTGGAGAAGAAGGGGAAGTAGCAGAAAATATTCTTGGTAAAGTCTACAACGACAGGCTCTCCGATGATGAATGTAAGCTTCTTCAATATGTATCCGTTTTCAGGCAGCCAGTGCCTGCAAGAGCAATCACAAAAATAGCTAATGATCCAAAATGGACTGAATCGAGGGTAAATAAAATTGCATTGAAATTAATTCGTAAATCTCTTTTACAAAAAAACGGTGAAAATTACTGGGAAGAATCGTTAATAAGCAAGTATGCCGCAACCCGATTATCTGAAGAATCCGAGCGCCACAAACTTGCCTGCAAATACTACCTTTCCTTTCCCCTGCCAGCCAAACCTACAAAAAAAGAAGACGTTCAGTCTTTAATAGAAGCCCATCACCATGCCTGCATGGCCAAAGAATATGACGAGGCTTTTAATATCATATTTGCCAACAATCTGGATGAACGCCTTGATCTTTGGGGCAATTATACAGCACTTATTGACCTCTATGTAAAAATATTACCCAAAGACCATTTTTCGACTAAAATTATTTTGAAAGATGTTGAGAATAATGGTTTTATTATTGGAAACCTGGGGAACGCATACTTTAATCTGGGCGAACCCAGAAAAGCAATTGAATATTATGAACAAGCACTGAAAATTGGTACAAGAAATAGGGGACAGATGCAGAGAAGGGACTTGGCTTGGAAATATAGGGGAATCATACCGTTCAATCTGAGGCGAACCAGAGAAAAGCAATTGAATATTTGAACAGGCACTGAAAATTGCTCAAGAAATAGGGGACCGGCTGCAGAGAAGGAGAACTCTAGCCTTGGAAATATGGGGAACGCATACATTCATCTGGGCGAACCCAGAAAAGCAATTGAATATTATGAACAGGCACTGGAAATTGCTACAAGAAATAGGGGACAGACGCAGAGAAGGAACTTGGCTTGGAAATATAGGGGACACATACTTTCATCTGAGCGAAGCTGAGAAAAGCAATTGAATATTTTGAACAGGCACTGAAAATTGCTGAAGAAATCGGGGACAGGCACAGAGAAGGAACTTGGCTTGGAAATATGGGGAACGCATACTTTCATCTGAGCGAACCCGAAAAAGCAATTGAATATTTCGAACAGGCACTGAAAATTGCTCAAGAAATAGGGGACAGGCTCACAGAAGGAACATCACCTTGGGAATCTGGGGAACGCATACTTTCATCTGAGCGAGCCGAGAAAAGCAATTGAATATTATGAGCAGGCACTGAAAATTGCCCAAGAAATAGGGGACAGGCTCGGAGAAGGAAATAGGCTTGGAAATCTGGGAGCGCATACAGTCATCTGGGCGAAGCCAAGAAAGCAATTGAATATTATGAACAGGCACTGAAAATTGCTCAAGAAATCGGGGACAGGCTCGGAGAAGGACATAGCTTGGGAATCTTGGAGAAGCATACAGTCATCTGGGCGAAGCCAAGAAAAGCAATTGAATATTATGAACAGGCACTGAAAATTGCTCAAGAAATTGGGGACAGGCGCGGAGAAGGAAATTGGCTTGGAAATCTGGGGAACGCATACAGTCATCTGAGCGAAGCCAAGAAAGCAATTGAATATTTTGAACAGGCACTGAAAATTGCTCAAGAAATAGGGGACAGGCGCGGAGAAGGAAATTGCCTTAAAAATTTAGGGAAAGCATACGGTGATCTTGGCGAATCCAAAAAAGCGATTGAGTATTATGAGCAGGCGTTATCTATTGGAAAGGAAATAGAATATCCGAGGATAATTAATTTTTGTGAGAGAAATCTTGAGGCATTGAAAGATTTGAAAAAGTAAAAAATGATTTTGAGATGAAAATTTATCCAAACCAGTTCTCCTCCAATCTTTTCTCCTTTTCCCCCTGCATGCTTGCATATGCTACATACTCCCCGCTCTCCGTATCAAAAACGAACCTGTAAACTGTTTTGAAATAAGCCCAGAATTCGACATAAGGATCTCTTGCATCGCTCAGCACGACTGTTACCGAGCCGTTTTCTTCCGAAACGTTGTAAGCAGGATAATCGATGTCCTGAGGAACAGCCGTGCTGTAGAGTTTTCCGGCTCTTTCGGCATAGGCGGAGGCATCGGGGACATTGCCGGTTACGTTAACTTTTTTGATATAATCGCTTTTTTCGATCCCTGACCAGTAGCTCACTTCCATAATCTTGTAATGGGTGGAGTTGTACGGATATGCGGCAAGAAACTTTCCGGGAGAGGAGGGGTAGGTGTCCTGATAGCTGATTTTTGCTCCTTCCGCGCCGGAAATATAATTCACCAGAAATAATTTTGCCACCGGCAGAACTGCAAGCCAGACCACGAGCACAATTAAAAGGGCGGGATAGAATCTGCTCCGGTTTTGAGTGACAAAAGCGCAGAAGTTGTTGAATTTTCCGTTCCATTTTTCCCGGCTTTTCATGTACGCCACAAGTACGATAAAGAGGGGCAGCAGGGGAAGAATATTTGCCAGCGGGTCGAAAAAGTAAACAGCTCCCATAATGGATGCATCTGTACTGAAAGGGTAGAGTGGGCGCATTTTCCAGCTTGTCGCATAATCAAGGTAGACGTGGGAGAAAATGGCTGCAAACCCGGCGGCTGCGAACAGGCGGTCTTTAGTTTTAAGCCAGATAAAAAGCGTGACGAGCAGGATGAAAAGGATGGAGTGCATGAACTCCCTGTGGCCAAGCAGGTAAAAAAGCTGGTTTCTGGTTTCATGGCTCACGCTGCCGCTGACGAGGACAAACAGGATGTACGGGATGAAGTCCAGGTCAGGAAGGATTGCTAGGAATGCCAGAATATTTCGCTTTTTTCCTTTGAAACCGAGAGCAAGGGCAATCAAAAGGCCGATTCCCAGGTGGGAGAGTGTGTTTACCATTTGCTTTATCCCTTAATTAAGGGAGAGAACAATGTATATATCTTTAATTGAAAGGACCTGCCAAAAACAGGAGAAATCAAAAATGAAGAAGATATCAAAAATGAAGAAGATATCAAAAGCTCGGAGTAGATTTGAATAATTGATTATTTATTGATGTATTTATTTATTATTTATTTATTTATTGATTTATTTATTATTTATTTTCTCACATCAGCCCAATCTGCTTCATCAGTCCCACAAGGTCATAGAAAAGTTTCTCTTCGATGATTTCACCATCTTTCCAGTGAGCGACTGTACAGAATTCCACTTTAAATTTCTTGTTTGTTGGTTGGATTTCTTTTCCATCAGCCCCCATCATAGGCCCTTTCATGGTACCTGTGAATGTGGCTACTGAACAGGTCCAGTCGCCCTGGCCAAAAAGCACCTTATATGGTTTGTTCTCGACATGGTTGTCCGGAAAAGTCTTAAAAAATTGTACAGCTTCTTCATGGTGCGCCTTTTTTCCTCTTGTCGGCTCCGGTTGACCCGGCCAGTACACAGCAACCTCTTCAGCATGACGTTTCTTGAACGTATCCCAGTCCTGTGAATTCCATGCATCATCCAGTGTTATCATCAGCCGCAGGTTTTCCTCCACTGTCACTTTCATCATCTCCTATTTACTCTTGATTCTGATAACCGGCTGTCAATTAAATTTAATTTTCAGTTTCGATCCAGAAGAGTTAATCAAATCCAGAATCCGATAATATTTCGCCCGGAAATTGCGAAAATGAGGTGAATAAATGTACATATTAATTTCAATACATTTTTGAACTGGTATTAATTATATCGTTCAATTTAGATATATTCTTGCTGTTTTATATTAATTCAATTGAGTTCTGCCTTTTCACAAAATTCCTTGTTTTTTGGTGAGAAAACCGAAAATCAACGTCAAATTGAATACGCTTCCGGCAGGTTTGTTATATGCCCCTGCTCCCAATAAATAAATTCCAGATAAATATTCTACAAAAAATATCCCATCGTTTGTATCTTTTACCTTTAAATATATGCGGCGTATAATTATATTCTGCATTTGGAATTGCCATATGGCAATTTAATATGTATTTGAAGAGATAAAACAGCTGAATAATTGAGATCGAATAATATCGAGATATACTGAGATATATTGAGAGACAGATTTCTGCTAAGATAGTTAAGGGGAAAATTTGTTAGCAGGATTTGTAATGGAATTTTTTTAACTGGAACGTACATATCAAGTTCTATAAAGATCAAATCCTGAACAAATTTTGTGAAATCGATTGATTACAAACAGGGGAAGACAATATGGCTAAAGAGATGTACAAATTACCGGCTTTGAAATATGGTTATGCAGACCTGGCACCTTATATTTCCGAAGAACAGCTGCGGATACACCATGACAAACACCATCAGGCTTATGTGACCAATGTGAATTCGCTTTTGCAAATGATGGACAAGGCAAGGGCAGAAGGAACGGATTTTGATTATAAGGCAACTGCAAAGGCTGTAGCTTTTAATCTGGGCGGGCATGTCCTTCACGACTATTTCTGGTGGGAGATGACTCCTGCAAGCAATGCAAGCAAAGAACCTGTAGGTGAATTGTCCGACGTGATCAAAGAAGACTTCGGAAACTTTGACAGGTTTAAAAAAGAGTTTACCCAGGTCGCATCAAGTGTGGAAGGCTCCGGATGGGCAGCATTAACCTACTGTAATGATACCAAAAGGCTCGGGATCATGCAGATAGAAAAGCATAATGTAAATGTGATCCCGGATTATCCGATCCTCATGGCTCTCGATGTGTGGGAACATGCTTACTATATTGATTACAAGAATGAAAGAGGCAAATTCATAGACGCATTCTGGAATATAGTCAACTGGGAGGAAATCGACAGGTACTTCAAGAAGGTTCAAAAAATGCACATGGAATAACTCCAGATATAGTGCCAGGAAACTTCTATTATTACTAACCAATTATTTTTTTAGCGTGTCTATGCTTGTTCCGATTACAGTTTTTTTATTTTTAGAAATAGGGTAATCGGGAATAATCTTATTTTATAAAAAAGAATTTCTGTTTTATTGAAGTAAAATTCATTTTTATTTACTAAAATTCTGCTCTATTGAGTAGATTTTTGTTTTATTGAAGTAAACTTCCATTTTATTGAAATAAAAAAGTGATAAATATTGTCCGGGTACGGGAAAAGAGGCGAAAAACAGAATCTATTATTGTTAGCTGCCGTGCCGAAAGAGGCTAACTGTGGTTTTCATTGTATTTCCGATGCAAAAATATCCTAATTGGTGATTTGAAGGTTCATCCAAACCAGTTCCTGCCTAATCTTCCCTCCAGTCCTCCGTGCATACCTGCATAGACCTCATAATCCTCTCCATTTTCCTTATCAAAAACGAACCTGTAAAACGATTTAAAATAAGCCCATTTTTTAACAGAAGGATTTCTGGCGTCGCTAAGGATAACCGTTACATAACCCTCTTTTTCGGAAACACAGTAAACCGGATAATCGATTTCCTGGGGGACGCCTGCCCGGTACAACTTTTCTACTCTTTTGACATAGGCAGCAGCATCAGGGACATCACCCTCTACAGAAACTTTTTCGACGTATGAACTTCTCTCGATTCCTGAAAGGTAGCTTATTTCCAGGACTTTATAATGGGTAGAATTAAATGAGTACGCCGTTAGAAATTTGTCCATGGATTCCGGATAGGTATTCTGGTAACTTATTTCGGCTTCTTCTGCCCAGGAGATACGGTTGATCAGGAAAGCTTTTGAGACGGGCATAAAAATAAGCCATACAAGGAGCACAAGAATCAGCGAGGCATAGAGCTTATCATCAACCCTCGATATGAAAGTGCAAAAGCTGTTTAGTTTTCCTTTGAGTTTTCCCGTGTGGCTCAAATTTCCCATAATCACAATAAAGAGAGGCAATATAGGGAGCAAATTTAACAGAGGGTCGAAGAAATAAACTGCTCCCATAACGGAAGCATCTGTACTGAACGGGTAGAAGGGACGCATTTTCCAGCTTGTAACATAATCCAGGTAGGAATGGAAAAAAATGGATTGGAACCCTCCAACCGTAAAAAGCCAATCCTTTGTCTTAAACCAGATAAGAAGTGTAACGAGAACAATGAAAAGGATCGAGTGCATGAACTCCCTGTGCCCGATCAGGTAAAAAAGCTGATTTCTGGTCTCAAGGCTCAAGTTATTATTGGCAAAGAGAAATACCGAGTACAGGATAAAGTCCAGGTCAGGAAGCATTGAGAGAAAGGCTACAGCCTTCAGTTTGTTTCCTTTCAGGCCTAAAGCCAGGGCAATGAGAAGGCCTACTCCTATGTGAGAAAATATATTTACCATGATTCTGTGTTCCTGACGCAGACTTTTATATTAAATAATAATATAGACCATTAAAGATATATTTCTTTTTTGAAAAATCGTGTTCGGGAGTTACAAAGTTACATTTACTTCCGGGAATAATGAAGAGTAAAAACAAAGCGCTAAAAGGAAATTCTAAGGACCACAGGCAAAACGCAGATCTCTTTTTTATGAAAAAAGGAAAAGGCTCCCGTCTTATTAAAAATAGAATGAATTGATGAGAGGATATGCCCTCTCAAGTTACCGGGACGAATTATTCAATGTCCTGTCAAAGAAGCCTGTCATCTCCCCATATGCATCCTGTGCAACAAAACTTTCGGAAAGTTCTCCGCTTTCTGTGATCATAAAGCCGTGCGGTTCGCCCTGGTAAACTTTCAGTTCGAAGTATTTGTCAGCTGCATCCAGTTCGCCTGCGTATCTGTAGATGTCAGAAACGTTGCTAAATTGGTCCCGGCTGCCGTGTATCATAAGCATAGGCGCGTCAAGCTGGTCTATCAGGCTGGCCGGCTTGTCTGGCTGGATTTCAGATTCGCCTGTATAGGGAAAACCATACCATGCGACTCCGGACTTGAACTCCTTGATCTGGGGCAGGAAAAGCATCGTATACCTGCCGCCTGCACAAAAGCCAGTAAGGCCCAATTTTTCGGAATTAACGTCGTCCCTTCCCTCAAGGTAAGCTGTGCTGTTCTTTATAAGTGCTCCCACGTCTGCATCAGACGGAGAGACGGAATATGTCTGCCAGAAAGGAGCAACCACAACGTACCCGTCTGCTGCCATCCTGTCCACCATAGTCTTATAACCCGGCTGGAACCCTTTAAAAGAATGAATCAGTACTATGCCTGGATAATTTCCCTCTTCAGCCGGGGCTGCAGTATAGGCAGGATAGGCCTGGAAGTCACCTGTAATATTGACCATTCCGGACTGAACCTGGACTGAACAGTTTCCGGTTTCGACATCGACAGTCTGCGACTCAGAAACTGGGAACTGGATCCCTGTTTCATTGGAAACGATTCCTGCGGTTTCAAAACCTTTGGAAACGGGTTGCATAGCTTCCGGATCAGAATGAGATGAAGCCGTACTGCCCAAAGCACCAAAAAGGCTCACTATAAGCAAAAAGAAGATTAATTTATTCATGAAATCCATTTACCCCCACAATATTATATCACCAATACACACATACACACTAATACACGCCAGGAAATATCATACATCTTTAATGCCCTATTTTCACAGTAAGAGAAATTCCGGATATCCCAGGAAACCGGAGCCTCTGCATAAACCGGACATTAATCGGATAAATCCCTGATATATATTAATAACAAATTATATGTTAAGGGATATAAACCATAAGGGCTAATTTTTTTGGAAAAGCCCGGAAAAATAGTGAGCTAGAGGCTCAATTCTTAAACTTTTACGCTGACGAAACTTAAATTTCGAGAATCTTCTGAGTATGGATTAGCTCAGAACGGCAGACGCGGAACCTGGTCAACTTGCCTGTATTCAGCCTGGTGAGACACCGGAGAGACAAATCCTTTATGGTATAAAAAGGAAAGTTGAGAAAGTATGTCTGTTCTTTTCCGACTTGTGGGATCAATCATGGCTAAACGTCGAGCAGTGACCTGATTCTCGTGAGTGAAATGCCGGTTCTCCGGCCAGGTAACAAAATTATGAAATTTATTATCATCTTTTTGGTTAATGATCAGAAGTAGCTTTACACAATTCAATCGTCTGAGAACAGGTTTTTGGGATTGAGAAATCGCCGGGGCAAAGACGAAAAACTTTTTACATTTTGCCAGCCTCTGAGGAAGAAAATAAATTATACAATTCGAATCCAGAAAAACAACCTTTCTGGGAGCTATAGAGATGTTCCAGACCGAACCTATAATCTATCTGCAGTCCCTTGGAAACGAATGGTTTACGTTTCTCATGATTCTGATAACTACGATGGGATCTTCCTCGTTTTTAATTGCCATAACAATTATCACCACTTTCGGCGTTGACTTTAAAAAAGGTTTTCTTCTGTACCAGCTACTACTATGGACAGGTATGATTACTGAGGTTCTGAAGGCGCTGATCGCATTTCCAAGGCCGGATTTTGTAGATTATAGAGTTCATAACCTGGAATCAGGAATGAAAAATACGTCACCTTTTAATGGGAACGGACCGGAAGGTATTATCAAGCTTCCCGACAAAGAGGTTCTTAAAGCATTTCGCCTTCAAGAAGCATTTACCAGTTCGCCTTTCGGTTTTCCTTCCGGGCATGTCTCAATTACGACTGCGCTCTGGGGAGGAAGCGCCATTATTTTCAACAGCAGGATAATTAAAAGACTGACCCCTTTTATGATAGTGATAGTGGCTTTTTCAAGGATGTATCTGGGAAGACATTTCTTAGGAGACGTACTGGGAGGGGTCACTTTAGGGTTAATTTTACTGATAATCTTTGCTCAGTTTCTCAAAAGCCCTCTGAAAGATGATTTTTTCAAAAAAGAGAATTTTGAACTCACTTTGAAGCGCAGGAATCTACTTTTTTATTCCTTTATGTTTGTTATCCCTATTCTATTTACAGCCTTATCCCTGGTAAGTTCCGATATAGCAGGCCTGTTCCTTGGCACGAATATTGCATACTTCCTGATTATACGGGAAGAGACACCGAATGATGCAGGAAGTACAGCACAGAGAGCTTCAAGGGTATTTATAGCACTCCTGCTGTTCGGAGCATCCAGCCTTATTCTTGATGTCATGTTTAAAACGTCTGGAACGATAAATTACCTCCACTTTACATTAATAGAATTTTTAAAAACCTTCATTCCCGGATTAACAATCTGGATTTCAGTAGCTGTCTGCACAAAGCTCGGCCTGTACAGAAGAGAGAAAGAATTTGTGAGCAACACAGGCACTGAATGAAATCGAAAATCATTACAAAAAATCCGGTAAAAGCTCATTAAGAATTTTTAAGGACCGGATTAACCGGCCCTTTTAAAGTTGTAACCACAGCGTCCACGCTGAGATTTATAACATGTGCCTCCTCCAGATGAAATTTACAGATTGTTTCTTTATCCGGGCTGAAGTTTATGGATTATATCTCCATCCATGTTGAGGGTTTTATGACCTGCGCCTGAAACGACATGCTGTGGCCAGACCTGCAACTGCAAGCCCAAACTCAAAAGCCGGAGTCGATTCAGGTTCGGTGGTGTTTCCTTATTCAGTTCCGCGCTCTTCAGCCTCAGGTATTCTTCGGTTTCCAGAGGTTTTCCGTTCCTTCTGGTATCAGGTCTATTACGATCTCATTTAGAGGATTTTTCGAGTCCTGTTTGCCTTATGTCCTGGGAAAATATTATATCTCAGAACCTGAAGGAACCATTAAATTATTTTTAATAGTCCTGATAATTACCACTATTTTTATTCATTTTTCTCACTTGTAAGTGAGATTAACCGAAAGCCGAACCTAAAAGAAATTTTTAACGTACTATTCACTTAATATAAACGATATTACACTGGTAGAAACAACTAAAATAATGGTTAGTAACCCTACAAATTTAAATTCAAAGAGTCTGTTGGTTAGTCTTAATATAATCCTATATGACCATCTTGCTGTTTCTTATAAAGAAATTTATTATTTTTTAATATATGAATAATAAGGGAGTTCTCTCGCCTGCAGGCGAGAGACTCGATGTATTTCTCTATAGGCAGCGACTATAACCCTTAAAGTCTTCAGGAATCTAAAAAATTAAAAAATAGGGTTATTTGGCGTGAACCTGGATGGCCCCACCGCCAAAGGCTGTTCCATATCGTTGTCGTACACAATGTTTTCAACAGAATTGTCCTCCCACCAGATCTTTATCCGGAAAGTGTCGGGGTTGCCATCAGTGGCCCAGATCATGAACTTGTATTCTTCATTTTTTGGAGCAAGACTGCCATTGATAGTACCCTGGCCAAAAAGTTGGACTTTCATCTCTTCTTTAAGGAACATACCTCCAGCGATCATACTCGTAATTCTGTAAGACTTCATCCGAAGACAATGCTCTATTGTAGAGTCTAAAAGTGTACATACTGCAGTTACAGTAGTGTAATCCATAGCCAGAGCCTATGGTGATATTCTCAGTACCTCCTATTATCGGTGAATTCCATGTTCTGGAACCTGAATCTTCACCGTTGATATAGATATGAGAAATGTTGTTATCATAGGTTGCCACTATATGACACACCTGCCCGGCAACAAGATTAGCATCTGATTCGTAGTTATTCCAACCGCTATCCGTGGCTGCAGCAAAACGAGCATAATTGTAAGGAGAGGCAGAAGAACAGGCTAAGTACCAATCAGTTGCCCAGTTATTGTGCTTGCTCACAACTGCTCCATATTCCGTGAAATTATTAATTGATCCAATGAACTCAATAGTCACAGGACTGGAAACGTTAGTCTGTGCGTTATTAGAAACGTCTATTTTGCTGTTGACCCCGTTAAGGTTTATGTAACTTGCACCTGTTGTCTGGTTTGTACCTTGAGTTACACTCGTGGCATAGCCGGTGTTACTGTTTCCGCTGAGATCCAACAGGGAATTCCCTGATAAATTACCATCGTAATAAACAACCAGACCGTCTGTTACAGGTACTGCAAGTGTAACGTTGATTGTAACATCCTTTGATGCTGTAATATAGTTTGTAGTATCAGTAGGTGTGAAATCAACATGTAAAGTATGGATCCCTGTGACAAGTAAGGTACCTTCTGCTGGAGTATAGACAAAAGTTCCAGTTACGCTATTCCCAGTGACAGGATCAGTTGCAACTGCATTTAACTGAGTGCTGTTTAATGCAATTCCGTAGGTCATGTCAGCAGGGTTATTCCAGCTAATTGTAGGAGTCTTTTGGGTTACACTGCTATTTACGTTGATTGTAACATCTTTTGATGCTGTAATATAGTTTGCAGTATCAGTAGGTGTGAAATCAACGTGCAATGTATGTGTGCCTACACTTAATACAGTTCCTGCTGCTGGAGTATAGACAAAGCTACCAGGCACTGAAGCGTTTGCATTTAACTGAGTGCTGCTTAGTGCCGTTCCGTAGGTTATGTCAGCAGGGTTATTCCAGGTAATTGCAGGGGTCTTCCTGTTTTTATTATATCTCCAGCTATCATACTCGTAATTCTGTAAGACTTCATCCGAAGACAATGCTCTATTGTAGAGTCTAAACGTGTACATACTGCAGTTGCTGTAATTTAAACCGTAGCCAGAGCCTATGGTGATATTCTCAGTACCTCCTGTTATTGGAGAATTCCAGGTACTGGAGCCTGAATCTTCACCGTTGACGTAAGTATGAGAAGTGTTGTTATCGTAAGTTGCTACGATATGATATACCTGCCCGGCAACAAGACCAGCATCTGATTCGTAGAATTTCCAACCGCTATCCGTGGTTGCAGCAAAACGAGCTTGATTGTGAGGAGAGTCAGAAGAACAGGCCAAATACCAATCACTTCCCCAGTTATTGTGCTTGCTCACAAGTGCCCCATATCTCGTGAAATCATTAATTGACCCTATGAACTCAACCGTTACAGGACTGGAAATGCTAGCCTGCGCGTTATTAGAAACGTCTATTCTACTATCGACACCGTTAAGGTTTATATAATTCGCACCAGTTTCCTGGTTTGTCCCTGGAGTTACACTCGTGGCATAACCAGCATTGTTATTTCCGCTGAGATCTACCAGGGAATTCCCTGATAAATTGCCATCATAATAAGCAACCAGACCATTTCTTACCGGTGGTGTCAATCCACAGTAATTAAATCTGGTTTTGTCGAGATATTGTAACCGTCAGCGTTACTTACATTCAAACTAACTGTGTAAGTTCCAGGGGTATTATAAGTATGGCTCGGATTCTGTAGCCGTAGATGTCTGACCATCTCCAAAGTTCCAGTTCCATCCAGTTGCATTTTCAGAAAGTCTGTAAACTGGACTGTTAGAGGAACAACACCCTGAGTAACATTGCTTGTGAAATTTGCTACGGGGACAGAGGGGTCATTGAGGCAGTAAGGGAAGCATACTTCAGGTCCATGTTTGTTGCGTCAGTAATAGCTTATCCTGGGGTAGCCTGTGGTCGGGTCCAGAGCAAGGGAACTGTGAGTCCCGACATCTCCCTCGGAATCAACGGTCTCAGTATGCCATGTCGACCCGTCATAAGCCGCATACTTCAGGTCTATCGTTTGTGTCAGTCACGAATAGCTTATCCTGGGGTAGCCTGTGGTCGGGTCCAGAGCAAGGGAAGTGTACCCCCCGACCTATCCCTCGGAATCAATGGTCTCAGTATGCCATGTCGACCCATCGTAAGCCGCATACTTCAGGTCACCGGAAATCCAGAAGCTATCCCGGAAAAAAATATCTTTTATGTAATGATCTCAGTATGTCTTATAATTATATTCTCATGTAGCCTCTGGCAAACCCTGGTGTAGCTTCATTCTGGGGTAGCCAGTGGTCGGGTCCAGAGCAAGTGAAGTGAACCCACCCGACGTCTCCCACGGAATCAACGGTCTCGGTATGCCATACATTAGCTGATACTGGTTCCACACCAATCCCCATCAATAGGAGAAATGCAAAAAACATAACAAAGAGTGATGTGATCCATAAACTTTTCAATTGTTTCATATTAACATTCGAACAGTGAACAAGAATGAATATAAAACTATGAATTTGACTATTTATAATAAAAATGTGTTATGATATCCATATATGTGTTTTTTGTTTTCATACTATGGTAATATTTCGACGCTTTGTATCCCGACATTTGGAAAGTTTGTGCAGATCACCGTACATTTTTATATCGTCTCAGTTCGGTTCTAGCGCGTGCATGCAAACCATTGAGCTTAATAGCGTGTTGACCATGACTCAATTCTCAACAAAGACTTGGTTACCTGCAAACACGTTGCAGTTTATTGATGCCAAAGGCTTGAAGAAGGGATCATATATATTATATGAAGACAGAGATAGTGTTAATAGACCGTCAAGCAAAAATATAGAAGCAGACTAAAAAGTCGCAGTAAGGCTCTGCAATGCGATGGCTAAAGAGGCAGAACGAACCAGACAGACATAAGAAATATATTGCTATTAAAGGACAAAAAGAAAATAATTTTTAAACAATTGTACAGTTAATTCATTCTGTACTTATTCATAAGGAATAACTTAAATAATGCTTTTGACTATTGAGCGTATTTACAATTCACTGGAGAAATAACTAACTGAAACCGCAACCTGTCGGTTGCAACCAATGGAAAAGACCCATGCGTCATTTCACCCGTGGAAAGGGTTTCCCACGGCATTGATCTTATAAATATATCAAAACAGAGAGGATGACATTCATGGATTTTGAAAAATTAAGACACGGGACCGAACTTATCAAGCGGGGCTTTGCGAGGATGCAGAAGGGGGGTGTGATCATGGACGTGACAACTCCAGAACAGGCCCGGATCGCAGAAGAAGCCGGAGCAGTTGCTGTTATGGCCCTTCAGGCTGTCCCTGCAGATATCAGGAAAGCAGGGGGAGTTGCTCGGATGGCAGACCCTGAAATTGTCCAGCAGATCATTGATACGGTTACAATCCCTGTAATGGCAAAAGCCAGAATAGGGCATTTCGTCGAAGCCGAAATATTAGAAGCACTTGGTGTTGACATGGTGGACGAATCCGAAGTCCTGACCCCTGCTGACCCTTATTTCCACATAGACAAGACACAATTTACCGTGCCTTTTGTCTGCGGAGCCAGGAACCTCGGAGAAGCTCTCCGGAGAATTAACGAAGGGGCAGCCATGGTCCGGACAAAAGGAGAAGCCGGAACAGGGGATGTCAGCCAGGCAGTAAAACACATGAAACAGATCCAGGGAGAAATCCGTGCGCTTTCCGGCAAGACCAAAGAGGAATTGATAATGGTTGCCAGGGAAATAGAAGCTCCTATCGAACTCGTGATCGAAACTTCAAAGATGCAGCGCCTGCCTGTGGTAAACTTTGCAGCCGGAGGAATTGCAACCCCTGCTGACGCGGCTCTTATGATGCGTCTTGGAGCGGACGGGGTCTTTGTAGGCTCAGGCATTTTCAAAGCCGAAAACCCCGAGAAGATGGCAAAAGCAATCGTTGAAGCCGTCAACAATTACGACAACCCTGCAAAACTCGCCGAGATCTCAAAAGGCGTAGGTGCCGGAATGAAAGGCATCAGTGCAGACATGATCCCTGTAGGAGAAGCTCTTCAGGAACGCGGATGGTAATAAACCAGTAAGTAAACCCTAGTTGCGCCGCCCGAATTGCGCCTCGGGCCAGTACGTCGTACGGTCCTTCTCGCTGCGCTCGAGAGGACTAATTTATGGGCAAGTAACATTGCTTTTCGCTCAAGAGGGCTAAAAATTTAATTTTTAAAAATGGATTCTTTCTTACAGGCCTGTAAGAATAGAACAATTTAATTTTTTTGTATTTTGATCAATAAATAAAGGATTAATTTCTGGAAAATGGTGTTTTTCATGAAGATAGGTGTAATCGCTATTCAGGGAGCGGTTTCTGAGCATGTCGATGCTTTAAGGAGAGCCCTTGCGGAGAGAGGGGTAGATGCAGAGGTAATTGCGATTAAGCATAAGGGAATTGTCCCGAAATGTGGCGGGATTGTGATTCCCGGAGGAGAAAGTACCACGCTTTGCAGGCTGCTGGCTCGTGAGGGAATTGCAGAAGAGATTAAGGACGCGGCTGCGAGAGGGATTCCGATTCTCGGGACCTGTGCGGGGCTGATTGTGCTTGCAAAGGAAGGGGATGAGCAGGTGGAAAAGACCAGCCAGGAATTGCTCGGGATTATGGATACGAAAGTCAACAGGAACGCTTTTGGAAGGCAGAGGGATTCTTTTGAGGCGGAACTTGAAATTGAGATACTCGATTCTCCTTTTACCGGCGTGTTTATCAGGGCTCCCGGAATCGTGAGCTGTGGGGCTGATGTTCGCGTGCTATCCAGGCTTGAAGACCTGATTATTGCTGCAGAGCAGGGAAATGTGCTGGCTCTTGCTTTCCATCCGGAATTAACCGATGACCTGCGCATTCACCAGTACTTCCTGAATAAAATATTTAACTGCTAAGATTATATGGGTTTCCGGCTTTATTTCCGGTTTTTTCTTTATTATGCCTTTTTTCTCTAAACCTTCTATTCGTTTTTTATTTTTTCCGGCACTCTCTGTATATTTTCCCTATACTTTTTCCGTGCATTTTTTCCTATAAGGAAATAAGATAGAACCAGAGCCCTTTGACATTTATTTGTTTTTGATGCCTTCAAAGTTATATATTGATTGCAGCCATATTAGTAAAAACTGATTCGATGAAGGGGTAAAGTAAATGGTGAAACTGAGCAACGAGATGAAGGAAGACTTTGCAAAAATGAGGATTTTTCCCTTTGCAACCGCATCTAAAGGCGGAGAACCAAACGTGGTGCCAATCGGCATTTGCAAGCTGCAGGAAGACGGAGAAACAATCTGGATTGCAGACAATTATTTTTATAAGACCCGCCAGAACCTTGAAGAAAACCCGCGGGGGGCAATCTATGTCTGGGGACCGGAGGTCAAAGGCTGCTACCAGATAAAAGGGGACTTCGAGATCAAGACCGAAGGGGAAGACTACGAAAAGATGTACAAAATGGTCAAGAGCATAGGGGACAGGTTCCCTGCAAAAGCCCTTGCAGTTATGAAAATAACTGAAGTATACGAGTGCAAATCCGGAGCAGAAGCCGGAAAGAAGCTACTCTGACCTTTTTAGAGAACAGAATCATGGCTTTTTTAGCTCAGATGCTGGCAGAAAAGCCTAAAAAATTTTTAAGTTTATCTTTTTGAGAATTTGAAAAGTAAGAAAATCGAGAGAAGATGCTGAAAAAAACAATAATAAACAAAAAACAATAATAAACAAAAAACAATAATAAACAAAAAACAATAATAAACAAAAGAAAAACAAAAATGAGAATATTCAAATCCCGCCCGCGGGCGGGAGATTGAAATCACTCTGCTGGGGCTGGAGCTTCTCCGCCTTCGAGGCCGAGAAGAGCTTTTATGGATTTGCTTCCGTACTCAACGATCTTGGCGTTGACCTGGACGATGTCATGAGCAATTTCCTTGCCGCGCATCATCTTTCTCCTGCGCTGTCCCGGCAGCTTGGGAGTATAACCTACACCTACTGCCAGCAGAATTCTCTGCCTTCTGGGGCCAGGAAGGTCGGGTTTCATAACAAAACCGCTGCCGTCACAGCCGCCAGTGATCTTGACTTTATATCCGGCGAGCCCGAAAATGGCACCGTCAACAACTTCACCGATTGATTTTCCGATTAATGCGTTTGCTTCAGCGTCCTTTAAATCGACCTGGTAAGCACGCCCCTCTTTTGGGTCAGATACTACAACTTTGAAATTAGCCATATGAAATCCTCCAATATCAGATTTACTTTTAATTATTCCTTTGCCTTACCTTGCCTTCTTTATCCGCATTCTTACTGAGCCTTAATATGCTGCTGCCCTGCACATCAGCCATTATTTTGCCCAGAAAGGATTGTCTTTCCGCTTGAGTGTAAGGAAAATGTCAAGAGTTTCCTTTTCATCAGTTGAAAGGGAAGCGTAGATTTCGTGCTCAAGAACTTTGGCATGCCTTTCAGGCACATTGATATAGAGCACATCTTCTTCTTTGATCTGTCTGCCTACGGTTGCACCGTCAATTGCCATTGCAACTTCCTTGCCTACCCTTGCAGAAGGAATGTTTTCCCCGTCGGACTGCAGGCCCTTGATCTTGCCTATGACGGTTCCGTTTTCAAGCATGACATCTGCGTTTGTCCGCACGACCCCGCCAAGCACCCTTACCCCGACAACTGCGGGTTTGCTCTGACGGAACACGCATCCCGGAAGAATTTTGAATTTTCCAGGGCGGATGATGGTTTCGAAAATCTTCTTTTCAGCCAGTTCCTTCTGTTCTTTTACGTATTTCTGGTAGTCTTCAACCAGGCGGTAGATCACATCACTTGTGAGCACCTTCACAGTGCTTTCCTGCAGGAAATCTCTGGCGTCAAGGTGAACTTTGACATTGAAACCTATAAGCACCGAATAGAGAGGGTCTTCAACTGTCGAAGCCTCGATCGCGTCCCTGTGCGAGATGTCTCCTACTTCGGCTTTCCTGATAGGGACTTCATCTTTCCGGAACTCGTGGACAAGGGCTTCAAGGGAACCCAGGGTATCTGCTTTGATTATGATCCCTACTGAACCCGTATCAATCCTGACCTCATCGATCTCGGACTTTACCTGCGCTACGATTTCATCAAGGGTTTCTTCCGTAGCAACCCTTATCGGAGAGCCTGCAAGGGCACCTTCGAGACCTGGAGCCGAAATCTTTACACCAGCCGCAGCAGTGACCTTATTTACCTGCTGGAACTTGCTTTCGTAGCGGATCTCAGAAAGTTCTCTGGGCTTTAAGAGAGCACGCACCTTGGTCTGGATCGGCTCTCCAAGGCTTCCGATAACGACAGTATCCCCTTTCTTCAACGTGCCGTCATAGAGAATAACATCAAGCGTTGCACCCAGACCTTTTTCTTCCTTGACCTCAAGCACAGTCCCGACTCCTGGGCCTTTGGCGCTGTACTGGAGATTTGCTTCAAGGAACTTCTGGGTCAGGCCGAGGAGTACCATCAGAACATCAGGAATTCCTTCCCCTGTGACAGCACTCACAGGCACTACACCCAGCATTTTCTGGAAGTTTGTAACCCTGTCGTAACGTTCTGCTGCAAAGCCCTGGTTGTAGAGCTCACCTATTACCTCATAGAGCTTTGTCTCAAGCCGGGCCTGGACCTCGTAGGACTGCTTTTTGAAAGTGGCAGCAAAAGGCAGGTCTTTTTGTGGGACCCAGCCGCCAATCCTGTCGATCTTATTGGCAACAACAACAAAAGGAGTTTTGAACCGCTTTAAGATCTGCAGGCTTTCATAGGTCTGGGGCTTGAAGCCTTCGTTTATATCCACTACAACAATTGCAAGGTCGGCGAGGGCGCCTCCCCTGCTCCTGAGGGTTGTAAAGGCATGGTGCCCAGGCGTATCAATAAAGAGCAGCCCTGGTACAATGAAACGGTCTCTGAGCCGTGGATCTCCGAGCTTGTCGACAATCACGCCTATCGGGACTTCAGTTGCTCCGATATGCTGGGTGATGGCTCCGGCTTCTCCGCGAACAACTGCAGTACCCCTGATCTTGTCCAGCAGAGTAGTTTTTCCGTGGTCGACGTGCCCCATCACGCAGACTATAGGAGTCCTTAAATTTTTCTTGTCGGTCATATGCAAAACCTCTCTCATTCCCGCGTCTTATTCGCTGCAGGTCCAGAAGGGTCCGGGTTTCCCCGGAAGGACCCATTTTGCAGGTACCGGATAAACAAAGGCTTGGAATCGCGCCCTGAAACTCTCAGGAACACGAAAAGGCTTTGATGCACCTGCTTTATTCGTACAGACAGACTTCATCGATCCTGGAATATTTCCCGATTTCGGAGTCCTTAAAGTGAATTGCAATTTCCCTTGCTGCAGCGTCGGGGGAATCGGATGCATGAACTACGTTTCTGCCTACATCCAGAGCAAAATCCCCGCGGATCGTTCCTGGAGCCGCATCTACCGGGTTTGTAGCCCCATTTACAGCCCTCATAACCCTGACTGCATCTTTTCCGGCAACTACCATCGAGACCGAGGGGCCGGAGGTGACGAATTCGATAAGGGAAGGGAAGAAAGGCCTGGCTGCATGTTCACCGTAGTGTTCCTTTGCAGTGGCTTCACTGATAACGTTCATCCTGAGAGAAACGATTTTCAGACCCCGCTTTTCGATTCTGGAAATGATCTCCCCAACCAGCCCGCGCTGGACTCCGTCAGGCTTTACCATAACGTATGTCTGTTCCATATGCACACCTTAATAATCCGAACAAATAAACTGGATTCAATTTCTTTATACTTTTTTCAACTGGATTTTGCCTTTCTCAGTCCATTCGGTACGCCGTGGAAGTCTACCCAGGTTGAAGTTGTTCATGCACTTGGAAGAATGCATGTAGTAGGTAGAACCGTCTTTTTTGACGTAGAGCTTACCGGTTCCAGGCTCCAGCATCTTCCCGCAAAAATAACATTTCCTCTGTTCCATCTATTTCACCGCTTTCTTACCTGGTGGTCAATTTCTTTGCTTCTCTTGATGTCTCAAGGAGCATCATTATGTCGCCGATCCGGATAGGGCCTACGCAGTTCCTCGTGATAACACGACCCTTGTCCCTACCTTCCAGAACCCTGCACTGGATCTGGCTAGCTTCACCATGCATACCCGTATTCCCAATAACGTCAATAACTTCAGCAGCAAAGCCGCCTGTTGTGCTTTCGTCAGCCATAATCAGCACCTCATGTTATCAGGATTATTTAAGAGCTTCAAGCTTCTGGGCAATGTCCTGAACCATTTCAGCTGCTCTTCCTGCATCTACGATTGCGACAGTTGCGCAGGACACACCAAGCCCACTGGCTGCACCAAGTTCCTTCTGGTTTTTGATGAAGATATAAGGTGCGTTCTTTTCTTCGGAAAGGGGAGCGATATGAGCAACAATCTCTGCAGGCTCGATATCTTGTGCGATCAGAACGAGCTTCGCATTGCCTCTTTCGATTGCTTTTGTAGCTTCGTTGGTGCCCTTTTTGATCTTCCCAGTGTCTCTGGCAAGCTCGAGAGCTTCAAGTGCTTTGTTTGTAAGTTCTTCTGGAACGTCGAATTTAGCTAATTGTGCCATTTAAGATTCTCCTTCGAAATTGCGAATGCCGCAATTTTTCATCAATCATAGGTTTTTAACACACATCTGTCAACATTGAGAATCCAAATTCCTAAAAGAGAACCTGAGATGCTTCAATGCGGAGAGTAAATGAGTTGAAACATAGATACTGCTAGCTAAATGCTGCAGATCGAACCTTAGAAGTACATAATTGCCTATAAACTTTCTGCTTGAAAACACGAGTCATAACCGAAAAACAGAAGTAAAGAAATAAAAAATTCGTATATATAGCATCATTTCAAGTTTCCGGATAAAAAATGAATTAATGCGTCATGGTTATAAGGAATGCAATAAATTTTGATCGCATGGACACAATTTACTACGAAGCTCATAAAAATCTCTATATTAACCTTACGAACCGCTGCAGTGCAGACTGTATCTTTTGTATCCGCAACTTTGCAGACGGGGTTTACGGATACGACCTGAGGCTTTCAAAAGAGCCCTCAACAGAGGAAATTATCGGAGCCCTTGAAAACCTGGATCTTTCGAAATATAGAGAAATCGTATTCACGGGCCTTGGAGAGCCGACCCTCAGGTTCGATGTGGTGCTTGCAGTGACCCGCTGGCTTAAATGCCGGAATATCAGAGTCAGGCTTGATACCAACGGACATGCAGCCCTGATAAACCCCGGAAAAGATGTGATCTCGGAATTGAAAAAAGCAGGAATCGATTCCATCTCCGTAAGCCTGAATGCAGAGTCCGAAGAAAAATATAACAAACTCTGCAGGCCAATTCACAAAAATGCTTACAGAGCAGTACTTGATTTTATAAGGGGAGCAAGAAAGGCGGGAATCAGTACAAGAGTTACGGTAGTTAAGGTGTCCGAAATAGACCTGGAAAAATGTAAAACGCTTGCAAACGAGCTTGATTCGGAATTCCATATAAGGGTTTTATCTGAAGCTGCAAGTAAAGAAATCTGAAAAACATTTAAAATCCGGGAGGTATAGATAGATTGCAGAGCTGACTGTCTAAGCCTCCGGAGCTGAAATATCAGGTTTCAAGGTTTTCTTGTTAATTTTCAGGCCTGTTATTTTCCTCTTCAAGATTTTCAAAGTCTTCAAAGTCCTTATCTCTCGTCTGTTTTTTAAAGGTCCTCTTTTTCAAGAAAAACGCCACTATTAAAACTGCAAGTAAAAGAACTATAGGAAATTTAAAAAAATTGAGCAATTCCAGAAGCTTTGAAGAGCTTTCTGCAGAGGCTGAGTTCTCTGCAGTTTTTGTATCACCCGGCACTTTACCTGAGGAGGCCGAAGCAATCTCAACTATATTTTCAACGCCTCCTGTCGTTGTCGTATCTTTTTTTAACGGCAGTCCGGTTTCTCCTGCCTTAATTGTGTCAGATTCTTGAGTGCTTTCTCTGGAAAGAAAACGCTCGTCTCCAAAGAGCAATGCAAAAGCCGTGGAATTCCGCTCAAAAAGATATGCTGCCCCGGCATCGCTTCCCACAGCAAGGGTTGAGCTATCGCGAGAAATGGATAAGCTGTTGATATTTCCTCCGCAGCTATAGTTCCAAAACTCATCCCCTTCCATACTGAGGACGTAAAGCGTATCGTCCCAGCTTCCGGCTGCAATGAATGATGTATCCGGGGAAACTGCAACACTGTAGACGTCATCTTTTACCTGATAGTCCCAGAGTTTTGTCCCTGCACTGTTAAACAGGTAGATTTTGTCGTCAAAACTTCCTGCTGCAAGACATGAACCATTGCTCGTTAGCGAAACACTGCTGACCCAGTAAGAAGGATTGTGAATCCAGGAAAATTCCCCTTTCGGGTCAAATAGATAGACGTTATAATTAGATCCGCCGGCAGCCACATAATCGGCATGTGGAGTCATGCACACACTATTGATTACACTGCCTGTCTTCCGTCCCCATATCTTGTTTCCTTTGCTGTCAAAGAGATAAACATACCGATTGGAACCCCCGGCTGTAATATAAGACCCATCTCTGGAGATGGCAACACTCCGGACGGCATCCCCGGAATCAAAATTCCATAAGAGTTTACCTTCTCTGTTAAAGAAGTAAACCTTGCCGTCCTCACTGCCTGCTGCCACATGCGAACCGTCGGAAGAGACCGCCGCACTATTCAGGCTGCCCCCTGTTTCGTAACTCCAGAGCAAATCTCCTTTCCGGTTAAAAAAGTATACCTTCTTATCGTTACTTCCTGCGGCTACACAAGTCCCATCAGAAGAAATTGATACTGTATAGATAATATCTCCGGTGGTATAATTCCAAAGTTTATTCCCCTCGGAATTAAAAAGATAAACATTGTAATCAAACCCTCCGACTGCAAGGTAATTCCCGCTGGAAGAGAGGGAAACTGTATTGACTATGCATCCTGTTTCACATTTGCAGAGCAGGTCAAAAGCCCTGAGTTCCGAAAGGTTTACATCCCCATTATCCAGGGCAACAGGGTCTGCAGCCCCCAAACCTGTAAACAGGCAGAAGAACAGACCCAGTGCCAGAAATAACCATATTCCCGCTGAACGTGTCATACTAATTATAATTAAGGAGTTTATCCCACATGAATTTTTTGTCACAGTATAGGAATGTATAGGTGAACTACCCGCTAAATCAAAAGATTTAACGGGTTTTATGCTTCGTTCTATAAATTTAGATTCTCTTTAGTGCAGCAAGTACTGTTATGATTCATCGGTAGTAATCTGAGGTTTCATTTGATTATAGAGATTGTACACGTAGATACCGATGTTTAGTTTTTTGACCTTTTTTTCGGCTTAAATAAAAAATAAGTAACACACGTGAGAAAGGCAAGAACTAATAAAATATCTAAAGGCTCCGTAGATATATCGCATCATCCCCTAAATGTAATATTAAATAAGTCTAAATTAAATAAGCAGAGAATTTAATTTATAAGACTATAGTATGTTATACATTAAATAACTAAAGAATGTTTACAGGCTTGTTACCCCATAAACAACCATGCAAAATGAAAAGGGAATGGAGAGAATAGAAAAATTGAGATAACTCTCATTACTTTTTTTGATTTTCCCTGTAATCCATATTTTCTTTGGAATCTCCTGCAGTTGTTGAATCCACCCCAGGCACAGAAGGAGGCCTGGCAAGAGGAAGATAATCAAAATCACTTCCGTTGATATTGTATGGAAGGTCGCAAATCCCGTCCGAATCCGAATCATTGGAGATCTGGGAAAAACCGGTTCCTTTCAAATTCGCCCAGAAGTTCCCCCCCAGATTTGGCCCCTGTACAATATTCGTTCCTGGCGCCTTTGTAGTATTCCAGATATTTCCTTCAGCATTCTCTACCTTTACATTTATGCTGTTATTAAAGTAATTGTTGTGGATGCGGTTATCAGCACTGTATTCCAGCAAATAAATGCCGGATTCTTTACTCAAAATTATTTTATTGCTGGACAGTTCATTGTCGTGGCATTCGTCTCTCAAAAAGATGCCTGTGTTGCCGTTTGAGATCGTATTATTATAGACTCTGGAGTCGAAGACGAAATTGAAGTAAATTCCGTTCCCGCAGCCCGTAATCCGGTTGTCACGCAGGACGGTCCTTGCCTGAACGTCAAAAATGTAGATGCCGGTACTGCAGTTTATGATATCATTCTTTGAAACGAGATTGTTTCCACCGCAGCAGGCAATACTTATTCCTTCGCCGTTCGAGAGCCGGTTCTGGAACATTATATTGTCCCAGCAGTGAGCACCCAGGAGGATAGAGCTCTCTTCAACCAGGTTATTTAGCAGTAGATTCTGGCCGCAACCTTCGTCAAGCCAGATACCATTGCGGAAAAAAGTATTCTTCAAGAGTGTGCTGTTCCTGGAGTCCTGCAGGTAGACCCCGTACCTGTTATCGGAAAAAATATTTTTCTCGATTGTGCAGTTGTTAACATGTTCAAGGCAAATTCCTGCTGAAGGACAGCCAACCCCGTCCCATTGGTAAATAAGCGTATCTGGTCCGGAACCGGAAGCCTTCCCCATTTTCTCATCACTTGAATTACTGGCCGGGTCAGAAGAATTTGTGGAACCTGAAGTTTCAGGAACGCTGGAAACTTCCCCTAATCCGGTTATATTAAAGCCGCTGATAGTTACGTTATCTGCTTTAACCTGAAATATGCTGGAGTCTTTCTCCCTGCCCCTTACAAGCACGCTATCAGGGCTCCCGGATTCCGAGCTGATCGTCAGCCCTGAAACATTGACAACAATATTCTCCTCATACTCCCCAGCTTTCACAATGACAAAATCCCCGGATGTAGAATTATTTACTGCAGCCTGAATTGAATTCCCGGGTTCTACGTAAATAATCTCCGCACTTCCGATGCCTGCTGAAAGCAAAAATAAAACCGTGACCAGTGCGGCACTGAACATCCGCCCGGCATGACAATCTCCGATAAACACGATTTTCAGAACTGACCCCCCAGATACTTTGCACAGCCCGTCGGGTTCAAGATAGGATAAACTTTAAACCGACAGTTATTGTGTATAATGAATATAATTTACTAATATACAGATTAAATTCATTCTTTATATATCAACTGTTTTTTTGTTTTTAGATGAAAAAACGTTTATTAATCGTGAGATTTAACCGTGAGATTTTCCGAAAGAGAAGAAAAAGAATTGTTCAGAGATCCAGCCTGACTTAAACAGATTTTTGAGTTGGTTTGGAAAATTTTGAAAGAAATCGAGAGAATCTATTTGAAAGAATAAAACATAGGAAACAATGTAATGATCCCTGAGATCAATAAGCTGGAAAAAGAGACTATAATTTCCAAACTTGCCGAATTTTTCAAATCGCAAGAAGGCGTTGAGCTGGCATACCTCTTTGGATCAACGGCAGAGGATAATAGAGGGCCTTTAAGTGACATCGATGTGGGTGTTTACCTTTCAAGCAGGCTTACAAAAGTGGAAAGGATAGACAAGCGCCTGGAATTAGCAGCTGAGCTTGCAGGTTTCCTTAAAACCGACAGCGTCGACCTTATAATTATGAACGATACATTTCCTGTTATTAATTTTGAAATAATAAAACCCAATGTTCCTGTATTTGTGAGAGATGAAGATCTCAAGCTTGACGTTGAACAGAAAATAATGTCTAGATATCTGGATAGAAAATATCATGAAGACTTTCTGAACAGAGCTTTTCTAAAAAAAATAAGAGAGAAGGGTGGATTTTAAGTGACAGCGGCGGATAAGATAATTCGGAAGCTGAACTTCATGCAGCGTCCGGTAAACTACCTTAAATCAATTGATACCGAAAGCATTAACCTTGAAGAAAACTACGAAATGCGCTCCGCAATTGAAAGGAACTTTCAACTAGCCATAGAATGCGCCATAGATATCGGGGAAATAATCATTTCAGAAGAAGGGTTTGAAAGGCCTGAAGATTACAGAAGTGTCTTTTTGATTCTTGGAAGACATGGAATTCTCCCCGGGGATTTTGCAGAAAAACTCTCGGCTGCCGCAGGTTTCAGAAATTTCCTGGTTCATATATATGAGGATATTGACCTTGACATAATAAAAAAATTTCTTGTAGAAAACCTTGACGATTTCGATTCATTTGCGTCATATGTAGCTGAATATGTAGAAAAGCTTGAAAAATGAGTTGGAATTTTAGAGTATTTTTTAGACATTGTAAAAAGTGTTGGAATTCTGTTTTGAATGATTTTTTTTCGGGTAGAATTTTCCAAAGTACCTGATCTCTTTGAATTCATAGGCTTAAACATGATCTTTTAGATATATTGGAAGCGAAGGTTGACCCTGTCATGAAAAGTGCGCTGAAACCCAGGATAGGGAAGAAGATTCTTGAAGAGGTCGTACAGGTATGAAAGAGCGCACTGTAAAAAACTACCTGCACGATATTCTTGACACGATTGAAAGTTGTGAACGTTTTATTGAAGGAATGGATTTCGACTAAGACCTCGAATAAAGCTTTTCTTTCTAAGGAAGTACATCAATAGACGATTAATTCAAGCCTCGAAGGAATAAACTCTTTCTGCCCTGAGCAATCGACAAAATCGAAAAATTTAGAAAACAGAAGCCTTAGATGGCAACCTGACACCAAAAAAGAAAAATAAGAAAATAAAGCCGCAAAATGCAGCTTTACTCAATGTTTTTAATGCTCATGAACGTGCTCGTGCTCGTTCCCGTGTCCACCTATTTCTTCTCTTTTGAACCTGACATAAGCCTCATCGACTGCTTCCAGGCATTTTGAGCAAACAGGGACGTCCTTTTTTACGACCCCTTTTGAGAAACTGGGGATTTGCAATTCGACAGGGAAAACCCTATTTTTTCTCCCGCACAGAGAGCATTTGCCTTTCCTGCACGAGATTTCTTCATTATCCACAGTTAAGTAGGTTTTCTGGGCTGAATCGAGGCAGACTTCGCAGAGCCCTTTCCAGACACCTTCAGGGTAGGCGAATTTGAGGAGGGGAGGATTGACCCGGACCGGGATAACGGTCGGGATTCCTCGCCCGCAAAGATCACAATCTGTCATTTCTCATACCTCCTTAGATCAGTACCTTTGCTGCTTCCATTGCCCACTGCATGAAAGGTTCGGGCCAGAAGCCCATAGCCAGCACGCCTGCCACTGCAAACAGGAGAGCTGCTGCAAATGGGAGGGGCATGCCGATCTTTTTACCTTCGGGGGGAGGAAGTACATGTATTTCACAAGCCGTGCATAATAGAACAGTGAAAGGGCGCTGTTCAGGATAGCAACCACTGCAAGCCAGGTCATGCCTGCCTCAATGGTCGAGGAGAAGAGCACGAACTTGGCCATGAAACCTGCAGTCGGGGGAATCCCTGCAAGGGCAAAGACGAAAATCGTCATGGAAAGAGCTGCAAAAGGCATTGTCTTCCCAAGGCCCCTGAAGCTGTCAAGGTGGTCAGGGACTTCAAGGTTTCCTGTCCTTTGCTTGGTCACCATCCAGACTACTGCTCCGGCTGCAATAAATGCTCCTGCTTTCATAAAGGCATGGGCAAGGGCGTAAAAGATCCCGCCTGTAAGAGCCATTGGGGTCATGACCACAAAAGCCATTGCAATATACCCTGCCTGTGCCAGAGAAGAGTAGGCGAGCATGCGTTTTACGCTGGTCTGGGAAACTGCAACCACATTCCCGAAGGTCATGGTTACCACTGCCAGAATCGTGAAGGCAAGCTGCCAGTCAGGCTGGAGGGCTGCAAGGGCTAAAATGAAAACCCTGAAAGCTGCCACAAAACCCATTTTCTTCGACCCGGCTGCAAGCAGGGCGGAAACAACTGAAGGTGATCCCTGGTAGGTATCCGGAGCCCACATATGGAAAGGCACAAGAGCCATTTTGAAGCCGAAGCCTGCAATCAGCAGCACGACTGCGACAAGTCCGATCGGGTTTTCTGTAAGCAGGGCGGAGTTTGCAGCAATCGTGGGAATGCTGGTAGTGCCTGTTGCCCCGTAGACAAAAGAAATCCCGAAGAGCATAAGGGCTGCTGAGACCGAGCCTATTATGAAATACTTCATAGCTCCTTCGAGGGACCTTGGATTCTGTTTCTCAAAGCCTGCAAGGGCGTAAGTAGCAAGACTTGCCAGCTCAAAGGCACAGAAGAGCAGGATCAGGTCGTTTGCAGATGCAACAACCATCATCCCGAAGGTTGCGAAAAGCACCAGGGTATAGAACTCTTCCGTATGGTCACTGTTTTCATTATACTTGATTGCAGCAACCGAAACAATCAGGGAAACTGCCAGGAAGACCAGTTTGAAGAACTGGGAGAGGGCATCAATGCTGAGAGTACCCGAAAACATGGTGGCTTCTGCCCCGAAACTTCCTATCGTCAGAGCCAGAGCTGCAAGGATTCCCAGGGTTGCCAGGTAACCCAGCACATTCTTGGCTCGTGGGGACATGAAGACCCCTATAAGCAGTATAATCAGGCCAGTTGCAACGACTGCAATTTCAGGTGCAAGGAACATAAAATTCTCCATTTCTTACACCCCCAGGACAGCCGCGAGGCTTACTATTGCTTCCGAATTCGTAATCATCATATTAAGCACCGGACTCGGGTTCAGGCCGAAATAAAGCACAAGAAGGGCAATCGCTGCCATCGAAAAGACCTGAAGGGAATTGATGTCCCTGACATCCCCAAGCTTCTCGTTATAAACTCCGAACATTGCCCTCTGCATTGCCCAGAGGTGATAACCTGCGGTAATCACTATTGACAGCAGGGCAAGCAGGACAAAGCCTGGCAGGTTCGCGTAGCTGAAGGTCAGTACCAGGAATTCGGCAATAAAGCCAGTCAATCCGGGCAGGCCAAGGGATGCCATAAACCCGACCATCATAACAACAGCCAGCTTCGGCATCTTCTTTGCAAGCCCACCGAGGTTGTTGATTATCCTTGTTCCCGTGTTTGTCTGGATGGCTCCCGCGGACATGAACAGAATGCTCATGATAAGCCCGTGGGAAAACTGCTGGAACATAGCGCCTGAAACAGAAAGGGCAACGAAACCGGCTGAACCCAGGACTACATAGCCCATGTGGCTCAAACTGGAGTAAGCAATCATACGCTTGAGGTCTTTCTGTCTCAGAGCCAGAAGAGCCCCGTAAACTATACTGAAGGACCCGAGCAGGCCCAGCATCATGATCATCAGATCAGGGCTGCCAGTGTTCGGGAGCATGGGAAGTGAGATCCTGAAAAGTCCGTACCCTCCGATTTTGAGCAGGATGAAGAGTACACTGCCTGCTGTAGGGGCTTCGGTATAAGCATCCGGCAGCCAGGAATGGAAGGGGAAGGTCGGCAGCTTTGCCAGGAACCCGAAAATAATCGAAAGGAAAATTGCGTCCCTTACCAGGCCGGATCCGATGAACTGGAACTGTGCGACAAGCTGTCTTATATCGAAGGTGGGAACGCCTGTCTGCTGCCAGGAGGCATAGAAAAGCCCGAAAATCCCCAGAAGCATTACCAGAGAGGCAACATGCGTGTAGATAAAGAACTTGTAGGACGCATGAGCCCGCTTTTCTCCTCCCCAGATATTTACCATGAAGAACAGAGGAACCAGGGTAAGTTCCCAGAAGATATAGAAGACCAGGAAATCAAGGGCTACAAAGACTCCTATAACTGCAGCCTGCATGGTAAGGATCAGCCCGTAGAACCTGTTCGGAGCTTCCCTGTCTTCCTTCCAGCTGTAAAGGATCAGCAACGGGATAACTATTGCATTCAGCAGGATAAGGGGCATGGAAATGCCGTCAATCCCAACCGTATAGTTGGCCCCGAGAGAGGGAATCCACTTTGCAGATTCAAAGAACTGCATTGCAGCAGTACTGCTGTCAAAGTTCAGGTAGGCATAAACGGTAAGGCCCAGAGTCACGAGGGACCCTAAAAAGCCCAGGCCTGCAGCCTGTTCTTTCGTTTTTGTGAAAAAGGTCACTGCTGCGAAAATCAGCGGCACCAGAATCAACAAGGATGCGACCGGCAGCATCAGAGTACCTCCATTATCAACTTAACAAGTATTATCAGCAGGCTCACACCCGCAATTACTGCAGTTGCATAGGTCTGGATAACCCCGGTTTGAATCCTCCGGAGTTCTTCACCTGCACCAACTGTGATAATTGCGATTGCTTCCACAATGCTGTCAATGATCACATCAACGAACTGCGCGAGGAAAGCAATAACTCCGTACACTATTCCGAGGGAGAAAAATTCGGTATAGATTTCGTGCTGATAGTAACGCTTGTAGAGCAGCCTGTAAATAGGGTTCTTCATGGAAGCAAGCGGACCGAGTTTCACTATCCTCAGATAATAGATCACAAAAGCAATTGCAAGACCTGCAACGGCGGTTATTAACGGAAGCCACAGGATAAAAAGGGGCTCGTGTCCTGCTGCCTCTACAAGCTCGTTTCTGCCTATGCCTGCAAGGTTTCCTATATCAAGGTTCACGAAACTGTTGGCAAAGGTCTCTTTAAGGAAATCCATAAATCCTGTCTGTGTCAGCCCACCGAACACGAGCGCAAAGAGTGCCAGAATTGAGAGGGGAATGGTCATAATGGCAGGGGACTCATGCCCGTGATAGTTGCTTCTCGGCTTCCCTGTAAAGGTCATGAAGATCAGCCTGAAGATGTAAATGGACGTAAGGAAGGCGGCAGCAATTGAGAACATGTAGGGGATCCAGTTGTTGCTGTGTTCTCCGAAAAGGTATGCAGCTTCAATAATTGCATCCTTTGAGAAGAAACCGCTTGTCCCTATCGAAGTTCCGGGGATGCCGAAACCTGCCAGTGCCAGGGCTGCAATCGTCATCGTGGCAGCAGTAATTGGCATTACCTTTCCTACGCCTCCGAGTTCCCTCATGTCCTGAGTGCCGACTGCGTGGATTACACTGCCTGCACAGAGGAAAAGAAGAGCCTTGAAGAAAGCATGGTTAATCAGGTGGAAAAGGGATACACCGACTGCTTCCATCCCTATTGCCGAACCGAGACCCAGGCCGAGCATCATGTATCCAAGCTGGCTGATGGTTGAGAAAGCAAGCACACGCTTGAGGTCATTCATCACAATGCCCATAGTGCCTGCAAAGAGAGCGGTAAAGCCTCCGACGTAAGCAACGACCATCAGGGAGTGAGGGGCTGCAATAAACATCGGGAAAGTTCTTGCGACCAGGTAAACACCAGCAGTAACCATTGTTGCTGCGTGGATAAGAGCTGAGACGGTTGTCGGGCCTTCCATTGCATCAGGCAGCCACACGTGCAGCGGGAACTGCCCGGACTTTCCTATCGCTCCCCCGAAGAAGAGCAGGGTGATAATGGTAAGGTGGCTAATTTCAAAGCCGAAAATATTTGCCTGCAAAGCTGAAAGCTGCGGGATGTAGCTGAAGATTTCATCAAACCGGAGCAGGTATGTTCCGTCCTGGAATCCGCCTGCAAGCTTCAGGAGATCGGAAGTCAGCACGATTATTCCTGTAAGGAACATCACGTCTCCAATCCTGGTTGTCAGGAAAGCTTTCTTGGCAGCAGCTGCGGCTGAGGGTTTTTCGAACCAGAAGCCGATCAGGAGATAGGAACACAGCCCTACAAGTTCCCAGGAAACAAAGAGCTGTAGAATGTTGTCCGAGAGGATCAGGGAAAGCATTGCCGCTGTAAAGAGTGCGGTTTCTGCAAAATACCTGGGCTTCCCGGAGTCATGGGACATATAGCTAACTGCGTAGATATGGATCAGCAGGCTCACGAAGGAGACCATTGACAGCATTACTGCAGCCAGAGGATCAATTAACACTCCGATATTGAGCACTGCGAACCAGGAATATGACTGGCTTACGACTTCTCCGGGATTTGCCAGCAGCCCGAGGGTAATCATGAAAGAGATTACGAAGGAGGCTGCAATTGCCAGTATAGGGACTATTGCCCCGCCGGATGACATTTTCCTTCCGAAGAAGAAGGTGATCACAAAAGCCAGTGCCGGAAGCAGGGGGATTAAAAATGCAAAGTCTTCCAGAGCCGTTTTTACCACCTCAGGATGTTAAGTTCATCAAGGTTGATCTTATCGTGCATTCTGTAGATTGCCATGAAAATCGCAAACCCGACTGCTGCTTCAGCAGCTGCAAGGGCGATTGAGAACATAGCAAAGACCTGTCCGTTCAGGGTATCCGTGTAACTTGAGAAAGCTACAAGGTTCAGGTTTGCGGAGTTGAGCATAAGCTCGATGCACATAATCATCCTGATACCGTTTTTATGTGTCATTACACCATAAAGTCCGATTGAGAAGAGCAGGGCTGCAAGACCCAGGTAAAAGCTTAAAGGAATCATCTGTTGCCCTCCCCTTTTGCCATATAGATTGCCCCTATAAGGGATGCGAGCAGGACAATTGACAGGACCTCGAAAGGTGCCACATAGTGGGTAAAGATCAGCATTCCTATGCCCTCTATATTACTCTGGTCAGCCGGATTCTGGGGAAGTTCCGAAACCGTATTCCAGGAAGTCCCAAAAACCCCTAACACCACAACAGCTGTAAAGAGCAGGGCTACGAGAAAGGCTAGAGGCCGATTAATCCTCACCGGCTTCACCTCCGATCTCGCGCTTTGTCAGCATAACCGCAAACAGAATCAGCACTCCGATTGCTCCGATATAAACCAGCACCTGAATGACTCCCAGAAACTGGGCATTCAAGAGGACGTAGAGAGCTGCAACTCCGAACATGCACATGATCAGGGCAAGCCCGGCTCTTACAACATCCTTTGCGATTACAACAAAAATCGCGAAGAATACTGTGATAACAGCAAGAAACCCGAATACAGCCATTTCCACAGCTGCTCCAATCGTTTCGAGTCCTATCATTTCTCGTCACCTTCCTCAAGATCGACTTCTCTGGCGAGTTTATCAGGGTTCATGAGAAGATCCTTGTGCTTCCATTTTATTACACCTGTAGTGTATTCCTTCCCGCTGCTAAGCGCGCCTTTAGGGCACTGGTCGATACAGAGTCCGCAGAACAGGCAGTGCCCGATATCAATCTCAGGGAACCAGCGTTTTTTATCGCTGCCTGGTGTAATCGGAGCTTTAACAATCCTTATTGCATTGTTCGGGCAGGTGTTGGCGCAAATGCCACAGCCTATGCATTTACTTTTATCAAGTATCTGAAGTCCCCTGAACCTGTCGGAAAGCTCGGTGGCTTTTTCCGGGTACATCCTGGTTACGGGAGGCTGGGGGATTTTTTTAAGTGCGTACTTAATGTTTTTAAGAACCATGATCTCACGCTCCCAGGTAAAGTCCGAGCCCCACTGCCCAGACAAGGTTTAAAAGGGACAGGGGAAACAGTTTCTTCCAGCTCAGGTCAACAACCTGATCAATCCTGAACCTCGGAACAGCCCATCTGAGCCCTATAATTACCATAAGCACGAAGACGACTTTCACAATCAAGAAACCTGTTGGGGCAATAAGGCCAAGAACAGGATTGTTTGCAACAAAGGTTGGTACGTTCCAGCCGCCGAGGAAGAGAAGTGCCACAAGGAAGGAGCCCAGAATCATATGGATATACTCGGCAAAGAATGCTAACCCGAAACGCATTCCACAGTATTCGGTAATCCAGCCTGCTATCAGTTCTTCTTCCGACTCGTTCTGGTCAAAGGGAAGTCTTCCCATATCAGCCATAAGTGCTACAAAGAATACGAAACATCCTAAAGGCTGCAGAAAAATATTCCACAGCATTCCCTGAGCCTGTGAAATTTCTACTATGTTAAGGGAACCTGTCATAACAGCTACACTTACAACGGTTATCCCGAGAGGTACTTCATACCCGACCATTCGGGCGAAGTTACGAAAAGCTCCGAGAAGAGAGTACTTATTGTTTGAGCCGTAAGCCACCATGAAAATTCCGAAGATAGTGATTGCAGACATCGCTTCAATGTAGAGTACACTGATATCCATCTCGGTGACCGCGAGCGGGTATTCGACACCATTAATGAAAACAGCACCCACAGGAATTGCAACCAGCATAAGGAAAATAGAACCCATCATGAAGATAGGGGCGTTATTGAAAAGTAAACTGTCAGCATTCGATGGTTTCAGGTCTTCTTTCGTAAAAAGCTTGATTGCATCGGCTACAAGCTGCAGGAGGCCGTATTTTCCTACACGGCAGGGCCCCATCCTGGACTGGATATCTGCGGAAAGCTTTCGCTCCAGCCAGACAGCTCCCATTGCTCCGAGGAAAATAACTCCCACCAGCGAAAGGCCGACTATTCCCCGTATCCAGGGAAGGAAAGGAACTATAAATTCAGGAATATTTATGGCCATTATAATCACCTGTCTGCTTCACTGGTACAGCCGTCCATGCTGCCCGAGATTGCTGCGACATCCGCAACAGTCGTGCCTATGATGAGTGGAGGCAGAGCTTGCAGGGTGGGGTAGTAAGGCCCTCTTACCTTTACTCTGTACGGCTTGTCCGAACCGTCGGATATCATGTACATCCCCATTTCTCCCCTGGGGTCTTCTACTCTGTGGAAAACCTCACCGGCAGGAACTCTCATTACAGGCGTTCTCCTGCTATAAGGGGTATTTTCCGGAAAGAGTGGACCGTTTGGTATCCTGTCAAGGCACTGTTCCAGGATGTAGATACTTTCCCGGATCTCATCAAGCCTGACCTGAACTCTTGCAAAACAGTCTCCTGCGGTTTCAGTGCAGACCTTGAAATCCAGGTCTTTGTAAACGAGGTAAGGTTCATTCTTCCGAATATCGAAAGGAACACCGGTTGCACGCAGGGCAGGCCCTGAAACCCCGAGGCTCTTTGCAACATCTGCAGTCAGGACGCCAACTCCGACAGTGCGTTCCCTGTATATTCTGTCAGTATGAAACATTTCTTCAAAATCGCTAACTGATTTTTTGAGGTTGTTCAGGACAGAGATGGTTTTTTCTTTAAACCCATCTGGAAGGTCGTCACGTACTCCTCCGAACTTCAGGTAGCTGTGAGTAATTCTGGCCCCTGTTACCATATCGATCAGGCCGAGAACCTCTTCTCTTTCCCTGATCGTGTACATGAACATGGAGACGAAACCAATGAATTCCCCGAATTCGCCTATACCCAGCAGATGGCTCTGAATCCTTGTGAGTTCCTCAAGAATAACCCTGATATGCTGAGCCCTTTCAGGCGGTTCGATGCCTAACAGTTTCTCGGCACAGCCTACAAAACACTCTTCGTTTGTAAGGGCTACAAGGTAGCAGATCCTGTCCACGATTGTGATTCCCTGAAGATAGGTCTTGTTCTCCAGGATCTTTTCAATACCTTTATGAATGAAACCCAGTTCAATATCAGCACCCACTACTGTTTCCCCTTTTAACCTCAGGTTTAGCCTGAAGGGTCCGGGCTGCATGGGATGCTGGGGGCCCAGGTGTATGATCATTTCATTTGATCCAAGCTTTTCTTCCATTTTTCACCCTCACACCAGGTTTCTGGCTGTCGTATTCGGAAAACCCTTGTAATCTTTCCTGAGAGGCCATTCCCCCAGCATATCTTCTGGAAGTACAAGCGGCTTCAGGTTCGGATGGTTTTTAAACATGATCCCGAAAAGTTCGTAAGTTTCCCTTTCATACCAGTTGGCATTCCAGTATACGGATACTACGGATTCGATTTCCGGATTTTCCCTCGGAAGCACGGCTTTCAGCATCAGGACCACAGGATGGTCGTAAGAAGCGATATGATAGACTACTTCAAGCTCATTCCTTTTTATGTAGTCCACCCCGCAGACTGAGCAGAGGTGGTCGAATTGAAGGGAATCCTTCAGGTACTGGCAGACTTCTTTTGCCTTCTCCTTGTCCACGTATGCCCTGGCGCGGATATCGGATTCTACCATCGCTTCGGAAATTGCCTCAGGAAACGTACCTGTTAATGACTTGATAATTTCTGTGACATCCATAATTTTCCCTCGAATAAATCTGAAACTGCAGAAAAACCTCAGTATTCCGTGCCCCTGTCTTTTTTGGCCGTGATTTTTTCCTGAAGTTCTACAAATCCCTGGAGCAGGGCTTCGGGTCTCGGCGGGCATCCTGGAATAAACACATCAATAGGGAAGATCTCATCGATGTTCTGCACAGTGCTGTAGGATTCGTAAAAAGGCCCACCGCTTATCGAGCAGTCTCCCATCGCGATGACCCACTTCGGGGCAGGCATCTGTTCCCAGAGCCTCTTTAAGGCTGGCAGGTATTTCTTTGTCACATAACCACTGATGATCATGACGTCAGCCTGTCTCGGGGAGTTCCTTGGAATAATTCCGAAACGGTCAGTATCATAATGGGCACAGCCTGTGGCAATCATCTCGACTCCGCAGCAGCCCATAGGCTGGGTCATGAACCAGAGCGAGTTTTTCCTTCCCCAGTTGATAAGGTCCTGAGCCTTAGTTTTCTTAAGAAAGTTATGGATTGCACTGGTGGTTGTCGTGATCACGCCGGGAATTGTTTCTTCAGACGTTTCATCTGATTCACTCGTTTTTTTCTCCTTCACTTCACCCATGTAAGGGCCTCCTTCTTCCAGAGATAGATGTATCCGAAGAGCAGTATGAAAATAAAGGCAAACATCTCAACTACTGCGACTGAAGTAATCCCGTGTCCCTTATAAACTGTAGTCCAGGGGTAAAGGAAAAGCACCTCTACATCAAAGAGCACAAAAGCGATCGCATAGAGGTAATACTCAACATTGAACTGAATCCTTGCAGTGCCTGTGGGAACTGAGCCCGATTCATATGTCGTGTATTTGCTGGCTGCCTTGCTCCTCGGACTCAGCTGCTTTACCATAAACATCGTCATTGGAGGCATAACAAGTGCCATGACAAGAAAGATTGCAACTGGTATGTAGCTATCAATTATTCCAGACATTATATCACCTATCAAAGTGCAGCAACCTGAATTGCAGCGTTACATGACATGGATTGTGGGTTTTTACCCGGACAAAAAACTGTGTCCGGACACCCGGTTTTTATAAAAACCACTATCGGTCCGGACACATGTCCTATTAGAAACGCCTGAATCCACAGGTCCTTTATTGCAATAAACAGGATTCCTGTATACAGACATTTGCTTCCGGGCTCTGAAAATTTAGTTTTCTTTGCCCGACATTATATAATAAATTGCCAGAAGTGCAGGAGAACTCCTGCTTCAGCAGTATAGATCCTATTACAGTGAAATTAGTATAATTAATAATTAAGATTGCAAGCCGCTAGGTTAATTCTGCAAATGAATGAGGGGGTATTTATAATTACTTGCTAGATAATTAATATTATATAAATATTAAGTCTAAATAAATAAAGCTCTGTCATTAAAATATACATATGTCAAAAAAAATCACAGCGAAAGCATTGATCTGCTTACGAAATTATATATACACCATAAATATGTTATTGTATTTTGGCCGCCTCTAACCTTAATAAAATAATTAGTAATAAATACAAGCCATTCTCCGGTGAGGATGAATAATTATATATTTAATATAATTATTTTAATTTAAATAAAAGCCTTCGTATATATTACGAATAATAGTGACAGACCCTGAAGATAAAATGCTCTTCAGGCAGGTATTAAAATAAAAATAATAAAGAACTGGAAAATAGTCGAAATTCTTCTGGCGCAGGTTCCGGGATGGAAGTGCTCCATTTCTTCTCCTTCAAATATATAACCGAACCTGGTAGTGAATACCGCAGAGAATATAACATAATATATTTTGCCGAAAATAATTCAATATTCACAAAGAGAAAAAATAAGCAAATAAAAGAAAAGCCGAGAAATTTCAAAAAGGGCTCAGAATTACCAAACTTTTAAGAACCAACTCAACCACAACCAACCCGAGCACTATAATTAAAAAAAGAATCAAGAGGTTGAGGATGATCTGGCCAATTCTTGTTCGAACTGTCCCCAGTCCATACATCCAGATTACCATATATAATAATGATAGATTGGTATATCTTACTTTCGATCATGGTTTTTGGGTATTATCATTATTCCCTCTCTTCTAATTTTTTAATCTGATTTGCCAGCCGGTTTAGCTGTTCTTGTTTTTCAGCCAGATCATCCTTAAGCTTCTTCAAGTTCTCTTCCTGCTCTGTGCCCTTTTTATCCTCTTCGTGTAATTCCAAATGCAAGAGAACAGTAACATCCTTTCCCACGTTCTGAAGCCCTATAGATGATAATCTCCCCTTCGAATCGGCCACACAAGTATAAACCGTATCACCTGCAAGCAATTCTATTTTGTGATCCTGTACCTCTTTATACCCTACAATCACTATACACTTTTTTCCTGCATTCGTGATGCCTACATTTGTGGGTATTCCCCTCGCCATCACAGTTCGATGGAGCACCTCGTTAACTGATTCGAGAATGAAGATAATCCGCCAGTGATTAACCGGCCACAAAATCGATTGTGATGGTTTGTTTGACGGTTTTTCACTCATTATCTAACTCCACGTATCTCTTAATCATTTCAATTTCTACGTCTTCAAGCAGGGTCTTGAGATCAATCATAACTTCGGTTAAATGAGAATCCGAAGTATTTACAAATCCTTCATCAACTGCATGCAATATCCCTTCTAACATTTTCAGTCTTTGATAGTTGAGGGTATAAGGGTCCGGATACCTGGGATGTTCAAAACTTGTTATCTACCATTTTTTAACTCCTTACATTTTCAGTGATTACAGGAGAGCAACATATCACAATTTAGAAAAAAGAATCAAAGGGAAAATTTAGAGAGATATTCTTTTTTGTACTCCCGTTTTGCCCGGTTTATTTGAAAGTTTTGAGCTCATGATTTCCTCATCCATTCCATACTTTCTTCATACAACCTGTGGTATTCACTCTCGATGGGGTTTCCGTCTTTCTTCAAACATAGCCGAATAACACCTAACACAATTTGAAGTATTACCCTCCCGAAAAAAACAACGAAAATAAAGTATCCAAAAAAGGATATGTCTTCTATCATTTCCTTAATACCTCCTCGTATTCCTCACATAGCCGGTACCTTACCCCCAACCGGATAAATAAAAAAAGATACAGGTCTCCCACATCTCTAACAATAAAGTTTATCTGGTTCGCTTTGATTCTTGCGAGTTCTCTTTTGTCTTAATTCTATCTGATAATTTTTAATATCTATCTGATAATTTTTAATATCTATCTGATAATTTTTAATATCTATCTGATAATTTTTAATATCTATCTGATAATTTATACGTATAGAATTTATAGTTTTCATATTGTGCGAATAGTATTTAAAGTAAACACAATGGATATAAAAAAACAGCATCATTAAATCCTGCAAAACTGAGGAATTTTAAACAGTACTTAAAACATACCTTATATTGCTCTCCAGTGATTTACCAAAAGTTCAACAGTGGGCCTTAGAATAAACCCAATGTTTTATTGTGGGATTGTGGGAGATTACAACGGGGAAAAGGGAAAAGTCAACAAAGGAAATAAATGACATATCACCGATTACAACATATGGTTACCGCATTTATGGCAGAAAAAAATCACGCTTCCATAGTCAATCCTGAGCACACGGCCGGAGCAACACACTGTACCAATACATTATAATAACTCTTTTTATGATAGAAAAGCTGGTGGAATCGCATGAAGATTAATGATAACTGTGTAGGGTGTGGCCAGTGTGCTTCTTTTTGCAAGAAAGGAGCAATAGAGGTAAAGGGAAAGGCACGAGCTACTGCCGACTGTGTAGAATGCGGAATATGTGTCCTCTACTGCCCTATGAAAGCCATAGAGGTGTCGGCGTGAAGGCGATTATAATTGGTGCCGGCCTGGGAGGGCTCTTAAGTGCAGCCAGACTCTCGCAGGCAGGATACCAGGTCGAAGTTTTTGAGAGGCTTCCGATTACAGGAGGGAGGTTTACAAACCTCAACTACAAAGGGTTCCAGCTTTCGAGCGGAGCTTTTCATATACTTCCTCATGGACCTTCAGGACCTCTGGCTCAGCTTCTCAGGGAAGTAGGAGCTAACGTGGAGATAGTGAGGTCAAAACAGACAACCATGCGCGTACCTCTGAAGAAAGGTAGCCAGGATTATGGGAAAGGCTTCAAGGATATCTCTTTTAACGAATTTTCTACACTTCTTTCCCATAAAGACCGCCTGAAAATTGCCTTTCTTATAGCGAATACGAGAAGGAGCCACCCGACAGGAAGCACTCTGCAGGCATGGATCAGGACTCAATTTAAAGATGAATGGCTTGTGAGGTTTGCCGATTCCTTCTGCGGCTGGTCCCTGAGCCTGAGAAGTGACGAAGTCCCTGTTGGAGAAGTCTTCGAGATAATTGAAAACATGTACAGATTCGGCGGCCCCGGCGTTCCCATTGGCGGGTGCAAAGGAGTCATCGACGCCCTGGAAAGAGTCATTGCTGCAAACGGCGGAAAGATTCATACTAAAACCGAGGTTTCAAAAATTCTTGTGGAAAATGGAAGAGCCACAGGCGTTATTGTTGGCGATGATGCATATGAAGCAAACCTGGTCATCAGCAATGTGGGGCATGCCGCAACTGCCTGCCTCTGCGGTGAAGTTCTCTCCGGAGAGAGATATTCAGGATACATCCGGATGCTTGAGACCCTGAAGCCTTCTGCCGGCATAAAGATTTGCCTTGCTGCAGACGAGCCGCTTGTAGGGCATTCGGGCGTCCTTCTGACCCCGTATGCGAAAAGGATAAATGGGATCGATGAGGTTACGCAGGTTGACCCGAAACTGGCTCCGCCTGGCAAGCACCTTACGATGTCCCACCAGCACGTAGCCCCTGAGAATGTGAAAAATCTCGAGGCTGAGATCGAATTAGGGCTTCAGGATCTTAAAGAAATCTTTCCCGGTAAGAAATACGAAGTCCTGCTCATCCAGTCATACCATGACGGCTGGCCAGTAAACAGGGCAGCCTCAGGTACGGACCCTGGCAACGAAACCCCGATTCCTGAGCTCTACGTCGTAGGGGATGGAGCCAAAGGAAGAGGAGGCATCGAAGTCGAAGGAGTGGCTCTCGGTGTGGCTGCAACCATGAAGAAAGTCCTAGGCTGAAGTTCCAGAAACAGACCCGGCAGGTGTTTTACCATTCTACCGAAAAATTCCAATTTTGTTACCTACTCGAAAAACGTTTTCATTCCCGTAACCAATATCTGCAGGAACCGCTGCGGTTACTGCGGCTTTAGGCGGGAACCCGGACAACCGGACGCCAGGCTCATGAAGCCCGGAGAAATCATTCCTGTTCTTGAAAACGGAGTAAAGGCCGGGTGCACTGAAGCTCTTTTCACCTTTGGGGAGTATGCAGAGGAGGTGCCGGAGTACAGGGAGTGGCTCAAAGGACTTGGTTATTCTTCCACTCTGGAATACCTTCTCTTTCTCTGTGAAACTGCAATCGAGATCGGAATTCTCCCTCATACGAATGCAGGAATCATGACGCGCTCGGAGCTGCAGGCTTTAAAGCCTCTGAACGCGAGCATGGGGCTGATGCTTGAGAGCACGGCAACCCTGGACGCCCATAAAGACTGCCCTGGAAAACTTCCGGAACGCAGGCTTGATACGATCCGGGAAGCCGGAAAACTTCAGATTCCCTATACTACAGGCCTCCTTGTAGGAATCGGGGAGAAAAGGGAGGACAGAATAGAGTCCCTTGAGGCTATCGCAGGCCTTCACAGGGAATACGGGCATATCCAGGAAGTCATTATCCAGAACTTTGCCCCAAAGCCGGGGACACCCATGGAAAACTTTCCTGAGCCCACAGCGGAAGAAATGATTGATACTATACTCCTTGCCAGGCAGATCCTTCCTCCTGACGTGGCAGTGCAGGTTGCCCCAAACCTTATAGACCCAAAAGCCCTTATCGCAAAAGGGGTGACTGACCTGGGAGGCATATCTCCACTGACCATTGACTGGATTAATCCTGAAGCCGAATGGCCGGATGTAAAAGACCTGCAAGAGAAACTGGAGACTGTCCCTCTCAGGGAACGCCTGCCAATTTACCCTCAGTACATAAAAAGAGGGTGGTACTCTGACAGAATAGGCGGGCTGATCAGACAGCTTTCTGACAGGGAAGGTTACAGGAAACAGCCCTGAACAGGGCACGCGGAGGAATTAGAAAAATGAACAGCAAAATTCCCGAAGACCTCATAGAACGCGCATACCAGGGAAAGAGCACAAAAGAAGATGGGCTTCTACTCCTGGAGGTACCTCCTTTCGAACTCTTCAGATTTGCGGACGAACTCCGCTCCCTTGCAGCAGGAGATACAGTTACTTACGTAGTAAACAGGAATATCAATTTTACAAGCCGCTGTGTAGGAACATGCGGGTTTTGCGCATTCAGGACAAACACAGGCAAAGTTCTCAGCATTGAAGAAATCATGACAAAGGTAAGAGAGGCAAAGCAGGCAAATGCGACTGAAGTTTGTATCCAGGGGGGACTGCTTCCTGATGTGGGCCTGGACTTCTACCTTGGGATTGTAGAAGCCATAAAAGCTGAGTTTCCTGAAATGCATATTCATTCTTTTTCGCCAATGGAAGTCTACCATGCTTCCCGTATCAGCGAAATACCGGTAAAAGAAGCCCTTTTAAGGCTTAAAAGAAGCGGGCTTGACACAATGCCCGGAACTGCGGCAGAAATACTTTCGGACAGGGTGAGGGAGATTATCTGCCCCTTGAAACTGAAAACCGGAGAATGGGTCGAGGTTGTCAGGCAGGCACATGCTGCAGGCATCCCTACAACTGCAACCATGATGTACGGGCATGTTGAAACCCTGGAGGAAAGGATCGAGCACATGCTGATCATCAGGGAGATCCAGAAAGAGACAGGCAGGATTACGGAATTTGTGCCCCTGCCTTTTATGCCCTACAACAACCCTGTAGGGGAAAAAATGATAAGGGAAGGCAGATATGCCACTCCGGGCCTTGAGGATCTGAAAACCTATGCTATTTCCCGTATTCTTCTCCACGGGCATGTGGAAAATATTCAGGCAAGCTGGGTGAAACTCGGGAAAAAGCTTGCCCAATTCGCCCTTCACTGTGGCGCTAACGACCTTGGGGGTACCCTTATGGAAGAAAGCATTTCCAGGTCTGCCGGGGCCTGTCACGGGGAAATGATTACGGTCGAAGAACTGGAGTGGATGATCCATGGAGCCGGAAGAATCCCGGAAGAGAGAACGACTCTGTACGGAAGAGTGCGCGAGCTGGCTTCGGGAAGTCAGAAGACGCCAGGGTGCGGAGTCTCTGAATGACCCTATCCATCGGGAATAAGTAGGAAATACCTCAGCTTAAACAGGAATGATCGGATGTACATGAAAAAACCGGCAGTAATCCCCGATGATGTCATTGAGAGGGCACATCAGGGAAAGTGCACTAAAGAAGATGCGCTTATCCTGCTTGAAGGAAGCCCATTTGAGCTATTTGAACTTGCCGACACCCTGCGGGCCCATACCGCAGGCGATATTGTTAGTTATGTTATGAACAGGAACATCTACATTACAAATAAATGCGCAGGAAACTGCGGATTCTGCGCTTACAGGACAGAGAAAGGTTATATACTGAGTGTGGAAGAAATCCTGAAAAAGGTGGGTGAAGCCAGAAAAGCCGGGGTTGTCGAAGTTTGCGTCCAGGGAGGGTATACCCCGGAAATTGACATGGAATTCTATCTTGAGATCGTAGAATCCATAAAAGCCGAGTTTCCTGATATCTGTATTCATGCCCTGTCCCCTATGGAAGTAAATTACGCGGCAGGAATTTCAGGCATGTCCGTAAAAGAGGCCCTGCGCAAACTTAAAGACAGCGGGCTTGATTCTCTTACCGGAACTTCTGCAGAGATTCTTTCCGATAGGGTTAGAAAAATTATCTGTCCCGGAAAAATCAATACTCAGCAATGGATCGATACCATAAAGACTGCACATAAAACCGGAATTTCCACCAATGCAACCATCATGTACGGGCATGTGGAAACGGCCGAAGAACGCCTGGACCATGTATTTACTATCCGCGAAATCCAGAAAGAGACCGGCGGGTTTTCGGAACTTATTCCAATGTCCTTTTTGCCTTACAATAACAGGATAGGGGAAAAGATGCTGGCATCCGGAAAGTTCGCAAGCACAGGACTCGAAGACCTGCAGCTCATTGCCATTTCCCGCATAATCCTGCACACCTACGTAAACAACATTCAGGCCACCTGGGTTAAGCTCGGGAAAAAACTTGCACAGGTAGCCCTTCAATGCGGAGCAAACGACCTCGGAGGCACGCTTATGGAAGACCAGATCTCAACAGCGTCCGGAGGAAGCCATGGGGAATATGTGTCTCCTGCAGAGTTCGAATGGATGATAAAAGGTGCAGGAAGAATTCCCATGCAGAGGGATACTCTGTACAGGAAAGTGGAGCCAAGATTTCCGGATAGAGAAGGGCCACTTCCGAATTACGGAAGGACCAAAATAGGCAGCAGGGAATAAGAACGATTAAATTGAAGATTTGATTTCCGGAAGGTTAAAAGGTCACTATTTGCAGGAGTCCAGATGAAAGCCGTAATCCCTTATAAAAAAGCCAGTGCAAAATCCCGATTGTCCCCTGTCCTGAATCAGGAAGAAAGGGAAGAGTTTGTGGAACTCATGCTGAATCAGGTAATAGACTCCCTCCAAGAAGCCGGAATAGAAAAAATCGATATTCTCAGTCCTTCGATGTACGGGCTTGAGAATATGAGGAAAACCAGGGTTCTTCTGGACAAGAACGACCTGAATGAGGCTATTAACAGGTATCTCGAAGAGGCTGAGGAGCCGGTCCTGATTGTTATGGCTGACCTCCCCCTCCTTTCTCCAGACCATATTAAAGGAATAACTTCAACAAAAGAAGATGTGTGTATCGTCCCCGGAAAAGGGGGGGGTACGAATGTACTGTTTATAAGAAACCCTTCAAGCTACAGGGTAAGGTACTATGGCTCGAGTTTTCTGACACACTGTTCGATTGCAGCAAAAGCAGGGCAGAATGTTGAAATCTACGACTCTTTCCTTGCAGGCACCGATATAGATGAACCCGAAGACCTCGTAGAACTGCTTATACACGGAAATGGAGCTGCAAAAGATTATATCAGCCAGAAGTTCAGGCTTGAGATTAGAAGAGGAAGGGTAGGGCTGGCTCTAATTTGAGCCAGTGGGGTCGCAATTATTAAATAATCGAAAACAGAGAAAGGTTATATAGAAGTCGAAGGAAAGTGTTATGGGGGAAATAATAACTATAGTCAACACAGGAAATATTTACAAATATAAACAAGAGTAATAACCGGAAATTACACTCTAAAAGTGCAGTTAATTGTTGAGTTGACTATAAATTAGTGGGATATGGGGCTTAGGGCAGAGGATCACTTTTGTGTGGACACAGTTGCATTTGGGAACCTTATGTAAGCCTAAAAGAAGGAAGCTAAGTGCCGAATTTTCCGATCCGATATTCAGAATCATAAAATATAAATAGAATTCATTCGCATTTAGTTTGAAATTGAACAATACGTAAACAAACTAATGATACGATACAATATGGGTCCGAACAATTAGATTGGAAACAAATTGGGTTCGAAAAAATTGAACTCAATCATATCACCTCGCGGGCAAATCATAAAACTGTCGTCCGAATCAGAAATTAGATAAAAGGCATTTCACTGTGATTATCAATAAACAGGGAAAATTATACCCACGAATAGTGGAAAATTTCCGGACTTTCAGAAGGGAAATCTGACAAGCATGATCGATACCTTATAAAAAAGAGGGGCTTGTTTGCAGAAAATGGGACCCTGCAGATCGGAGAAAATCCTTGATTTCCGAAAGTTAGAGATTAAAAGAAGGAATTCTTTCAAGCCTGGCAGTCTTAATCAACAAAAGATATATGTTAGGGAATTGCTATTATCTGTTCTAAAATCGCCATAATTTATCAAACTGCCTTAACATGCCATAAATATCTTATCTGCCTTAAAATATTACAGGTGAGCTGGTGAGCATCAACATAAACAGATATAAATGCGGATACTGTGGTGCCTGTGTGGGAGTCTGCCCTAAGGGAGCACTCGAACTTGTGGAGACCTGGGTTGAAGTAGATGAAAATACGTGCATGGCATGCGGGATATGTGATCGCATCTGCCCTGTGGGAGCAATTGAGGTAATGAAATGAAGGACAGGTATGATGTTTTAGTAATAGGGGCCGGTCCTGCAGGTTCCATTGCTGCAAAAACCGCGGCTGAAAATGGGCTAGATGTCCTTTTAATCGAAAAACGCCAGGAAATAGGTGATCCTGTACGCTGCGCCGAAGGCGTGAACAAAGAGAATCTCAAAAAACATGTGGAAATTGACAACAGATGGATTTGCGCTGACCTGAAAGCCTCCTGTATTTACGCCCCGGACGGTACAAAGATAGAGATGGCAGAAGAAATCTCCGGTGGAGAAGTAGGCTATGTCCTTGAGAGAAAAGTTTTTGATCGCGCCCTTGCAGAACAGGCTGCGAAAGCCGGAGCAGAAGTTAGGGTAAAAACCAGAGCAACTGGCCTGATCATTGAAGATGACTTCGTCAAAGGAGCCCGGCTCATGCATCTTGGAAAAGAGTATGACGTGCGTGCCAGAATAGTTATAGGCGCTGACGGGGTCGAATCAAAAGTAGGCAGGTGGGCAGGAATTGATACTTCCTTAAAGCCAATAGACATTGAAACCTGCGCCCAGTACCTTATAGCAGGCGCGGATGTAAACCAGGAGTACTGTGAATTCTATATAGGAAATGATGCCGCACCAGGCGGCTATATCTGGATTTTCCCGAAAGGAGAGGGCAAAGCCAATGTCGGGATAGGAATTCTCGGGAGCAAAATGAGAAAATTCAAGCCGAGGCCCGTAGATTACCTTAACAGTTTTATTGAGAAGAAATTTCCGGATGCCAGTATAATAGAAGTGGTCTTCGGAGGAGTTCCGGTCTCAGGCAGCATTGAGAAAACTTCAGTTAACGGACTGATGATCGTGGGAGATGCTGCACGCCAGTCCGACCCGATCACAGGCGGTGGGATTCTTAACGCTATGGATGCAGGAAAAATGGCAGGAGAAGCTGCCTATGCAGCTATATCCGCAGGAGATGTCTCTCTCGGAAAACTCGAGGAAGTTTATGAAAAGCGCTGGAGGGCAACTATAGGGCATGATATCGATATGAGCCTTATCGTAAAGAACTGTTTTATCAATCTAACTGATGAAAACCTTAATTCCCTTGCCCATTCCCTGAAGGATGTAAAATTTGAGAGAATGAGCCTTCTTGACCTGCTACAGGCTCTCTTTAAAGCCAATAAAAAACTTCTCTGGGACCTCCGCGTACTCTTCAAGGACGCCGCAAAAGAAGTAGTAAAAAATAGAACCTGATGCCTGAGAAATCAGACACTTTCTACTTCATTTTTTATTTCCTTTTTAGTTTCTCTTGCTAAAAATTTCTGTACCCAGGCATCCAAACTCTTTCTCCGGGCAGCCCCATCTGCCCTTTTAAGAAGACTAGTGTCGCGAAAATTTAATTATTTGTTAACTTATAAGCTCTGAATCCCTTTACATCTTCATGATAACGATTAACCTTGAAGGTCACGAGGTAAATTTCCTTATGGACTTTGTGAGAAAAGGACATTTACGAACTTAATAGCTTATGCTATAAAATTATTCTATAAGATATTATTTTTTGTAAAATGTTAGTGGAAGTTATAGCTTAAGAATTTTAAGCTCTGATCAATAATATAGTATATTTTGAAAATTAGTGGGTAAAAAGTAAAATTAATATGTTTTTATCATTCGGAAGTAAGTCTTATCGGAACTACTGTTAAGTGTAAAATGTTTATCCCCTAATTTTGCCCCGTTGGGCTTGAAATTTTTTATGCCAAACTATTTTTTAATTAAAAACAATTTTTTGTATAATCAATTTAATATAATTTGTACTATTAGTATATTCTGGAGTTGGGAAATGAGTTGGGATATCTACCACAATAAATAAAGAATCTCCTGGAGGTCGCTGATCCTTCTTCGAATTAATATGTTTGGGGAAGCATAAATTCGAAGAGACTGTATTGGGGGATACAGTAGATACAGTGCCTCTGGGCTTCTTCTTACTATTTTTACTTTATCTTTAACAACTTTTTTATTAAATTTTTTATTATTGAGCTTCTCTTGAGACTGTTTTAGAGCCTATCCGAAAGGTGGTGTGACCTACTGTAACTTTTTAAAATTGGCACTATACACAATCGGAACGGATATCCGGATATTACACATCTATTCTAACTTTTACAACATGCCAGTATTGACTTACATGCCATTATTGACTTTTTGGATAGGCTTTAAACAGGGAGCACCAAACATCTATCTTGATCTGATTAACTCCGGACGGCTGATACAAGGTAAGCTTTACTGCTACTCGGCTCGACTCTAGAATAGAACGCCGAGTCTTTTATATAGATAATGTTGAAAAGTGGCGTGAAAGTACGCTCTATTTCAGCTTTTGAAATCCTCCTTGGTCCGCAGCCTTCGGGCCCCTTATCGGAGAAACACAGCATAAAATATTTGCCGCCTGGTTTTAGCACCCTATGTACCTGCCATGCAAAAACTGGCCTTTCCTCGTCCGTCATCGCGTGAAACAAACCCGAATCGATAACGACATCGAATTCAGCCTCCATGAAAAGCCGGTCCATCCGTAATACATTCCCGACGACGAAGTTTACCTTAACATGATGCTCTATGACCTTTGCCTTTGCGTCAGAGATGGCATCTTCAACAAGGTCTATACCTGTGACGTCACACCCATTCATGGCTAACATTATTGCATTATCACCCCGGCCGCATCCAATATCCAGGGCTCGTCCAGGCTTAATTTCTCCGTCCTTTATAAGGGCTTCGAAAACTGGCTGGGGGTGACCGACATCCCATGGCGGTGTACCCTTATATGCTTCATTCCAGTCCAAGCTAATCTCCTCACGACTAAAAATTCAGCTACCATTTGATTACAGATGAATATTTTGATAATTGACCACTTGATACTTTCAGGTTTCCCCTTAATAAAATTACCCGATTAACTATAGTACAGTTTTCTCAAAATATCAACTGCTTGTGGGGAGAGCACCTACTTGTGATTACATAGTGAAAGATTTCATAGAACTTGAAGATTCCGAAGCCAGGGATTGATTGCCCCTCTTTTGGGATTCAACAGCCCTCTTTTCTTTCCTTTTTAGGTCAAAATAGTAAGCCTGGCAACTGCCGGACGTCCTGGATTTCTGGCTGTAATCTGCATTGTGTGACATTTCCTATATGTGACAAAATGCACAGGATCACGGGATATGGATTATCATTTATTCTGATTATAACCACCTGATAGAAGGAGGGGAAGGACTCATAGGAATTATCGTTCTGCTGACAGTTACTCTATATTACCTGAGAAAAACTGAGCTCAGTTCGTTATCCTATAAAAGCCCAGATTAATGGAGTAAATAGCAGTGTGCCTAATTTTCTGTAAAATTTGCTACAGATTCTTAATATTTTGATTCCTTTTCCATTATCATATACTTGTTTCACACACTTTATAAAACCCAAATGTTCCAAAAGTTAAAGGAATATTTAAAATATTTTCAACAGTCTACATATTTAGTGTTAAAAATGAGAATTTTGTTTTATCATTTGTCTGGATAGCAACGTTTTATAAACGTTGCTGTTTTTAAAAGTATGAATACAGAGGCTCTCAAATTAGAATTTTGATTTAAAAACCTATTTTTTTCACTGAATCTGGTTCATAAATTCAAAAGAAAGTTGGAAATAAAAATTCATTTGGGAGATAATTTTAAAGAAACGAGTATCAAATTAGATCAGGGATTTTCAGAGCTATTTGAGATCCTATTGGATCTGTATGGCGTTTAGAATTTTTTATTTTGAATCTATCCAGAGCGCTCTCATCATTTCCCTTATTCCTTCTATTTTTTTTATATTAGCTTCATCATTTATTATATCAAGCTCATTGAAGGACTCAAGGGCAACCTTAGCTGCAATTGAGGCGTCGTTCAGGTATCTGTTTCCTGCATTGCTCATGATGGTCTGGAGGGCGGATGATGCCTGGAAAACCGCGTTTTCCATGTTTTCTTCCTCAGCGTTTTTTCCAATTTCTTCAATAGAGGTCGCGATACTTCTTACCGAGCTTTGAAGGTTTTCCTGCATGGCTGCTACAGCCATCTCTTCGAGCATCAGTTCTACTCCCACTGCAGCCTCTTCGAGACTCTTCTGAGCCGTAAGTTTTCCCACATCCCCAAGACACGAGATACATATTGCAGTATTTTCCGATATATCGGGAAATTTCATCCTTGCAACCGCTTTTCCGATTTCTCCAAGCCCGATGACAACTGCGATGGTTTCTCTTTCCCTCTTAAGGAGGGCTGCAGTATTCCCGCTTTTCCCAAGCACTGATGCTGCAAGTTTGGCTACCATTTCAAGCTGCTGTTCGGCAGCCGTTTTTCCTATAGCTCCAAATGACAGTAGCACTCTGACAGTCGCGCCCTGCATATTCCGCTCTATGGAACACTGCAGCATCTTCTCAAGAGCCCGGATGGCATTGACTGCTGCGTTCTCCATCCCCCGAAGGGCAGCCGCCTTTCCGATTTCCTTTATGGAAACCACCATTTTTTCAGCTTCTGGCTCTCTTCTTTCGTTGAGGTATCCTGTGCCGATTTCTGTCAGTAAATTAAGGGCCTGGCTCACTCCTTCGTCAAACCCTTCATTAATAGAATTGAACCCTAAATTTACCATTTTATCTTCCTTTGAAAACATGGCATGAGACTCCTTTTCGGGACTACTGTTTTTTCTGAAAGAATCGCGAGAAGATCTTTGAAATATATTTTCTCAAAAATTTTTTTATTCTCGTCAATCCCCTCCCCTACTTATTTTTCAGATACTTTTTAAGATACCTTGATTTATGGTTTCCGTGATTCAAATATTTTCAGGTAATCAAGTGAACTTTCAGACGAATTAATAAGCCATTAAATTGATAAACCTGTTAGAAAAAGATCTTAGTTTTCCCCTGTTAAGTATCCCTCAAATTAAATTTTACTTAAATAATACCTGCCCTTAAATCCAGGCTAGTATTTTTGAGAAATATCAGTAAGCGGCTCTTCAGGGCATTAAGGTAAATTATCAATTCGCATTATCCGCAGGCTACAAAACAAGCAGGCAGAAGGCGGTTTATCTGATGCAAGAAAGGAACATACAGTCTCAGCAATCCCGGTGTTCTCAGGCAGAAAAGGATTCCTTCAGGTGTGAACTTATAGGTTTTAATGATATTTTGCGGCTTTCCAGAATTCTTGCTCGAAAAATCAAAGCTTCTGGTTATACTCCTGACCTGATTGTCGCCATAGGAAGGGGAGGCTATGTTCCTGGAAGGCTGGTTTCCGATTTTTTGCTCTTCAATGACCTTACCTCAATGAAGATTGAGCATTACACAAGAGCTGCAGACATGCGAGCAGAGGCAAGGATTCGCTTCCCCATTTCTGTGGATATAACTGGGAAAAAAGTGCTGATTATTGATGATGTAACAGATACCGGGGGAACACTCCGTCTTGCAGTAGACTACATCTGGAGCCTAAAACCCGCAGACGTAAGAACTGCAGTGCTCCAGCACAAGACCTGCTCTATTTTTGTGCCCGACTTTTACGCGCAAAAAGTCATCAAATGGCGCTGGATAATCTATCCCTGGGCCCGGTATGAGGACCTGGCCGGATTTGCAGAGAAGATAATCCTGGGAAGGGCGCTGGACATCTCCCAGATTATATCAGAGTTTAAGGGCAGGTATGAGCTGGATATCAGGGAGACAGAGCTTCTCGAGATTCTGGAAGACCTGGCCGAAAGGGGAGAGATTGAAAGCATAGAGGGGAATATTCCTTCATGGCGGGTTTCGAGATATAATGTACAACCGGGTAAGGAGCAAGATTTCTAATTACATTACCGCTTCAGTGACCAGTTCCAGATCTCCCTTTGAAAAGACTCTGGATACCCGGACTTTCCAGTTCCCGTCGGAATCTTCATTTTCGGCCTGGATCAGGTTGTAACACTGCGTGGTCTTTCCCCTGGTTTTGGACGAACAGAAGGTACCTGCATTTACTACAAGCATATTATTGAGGTTCCAGACCCAGGGAATATGGCAGTGCCCGCAAAGGACAAGATTCACCTTGCAGCGGTTCAGAAGTTCGAGGACATCCCCTGCATCGACAAGGACATTATTTTCCCTGCCAGCCAGAGGGATAGGTACAAGGTGGTGGTGCAGGGCAAAGACCTTGAAATTCTCTCCGGAAAAAGCTTCTTTAATCCAGCCGTAGTTTTCCCTGCCCACGTGGCCTTCGTCAATGTCCGGCTGTGAAGAGTCAGCCCCGACAACTGTAACATCCATAAAGCTCTGAGAAGAAAACCGGTTCTCGAAAAGGTCTTCAAAGTGCAGATAGCCGGCATTTTTCGAATCGTGATTTCCGGGGACAAGGACTTTGTTTTCGCATTCGATACTGTCAATAAACCGTTTTACTCCATCATATTCAGCTAAAAACCCGTTTTCTGTCAGGTCGCCTGTAATCACCACAAGATCCGGTTCCAGCCGGTTTATGCTGTCCACCATGGAATCTGCAATTTCGGGAACAAAATATGCATCTGAATAATGAATATCTGAAAGATGTACAATCTGTATAATTTTTACTTCCTCTTTTCTATTAATTTTTAATATAAATCTTATTAGTTATGTGCAGGGCACAGGAGTTCTGTCCCATTATATATAGGTATCTTCTAAATTTACATACTTTCAGATATCTAATTATAATTCGTTAAAAAAGAAGGTTTACATTTCAAAACCCTTTTAACCGCTATAAATATTTATCTAATGTTTATTCGTGGACAATATCCATAAAAATTACATACTATAGTTTATTCAGCATATTTCAGTTCCATTTTTCAGGAGTAGCCACCGAATGCGCGGCGAAATTTTGTCTCTATAAATACAGAAATTAGAGCGATTATTTCTATCGAAAAAACATTACTTGCCCTCAAGCTCTTACTCTTTGAAAAATTCAAAAGAAATTAGGAACCTGGAGAAGTAAAACAAAGTAACTTACCCATAAGCTAGTCCGCTTGAGAAAGGAGAAAATCACTTTAACTGCCATAAATTAGTCCTCTCGAGCGATAGCGAGAAGGACACGCGTGACTCCCGAGGCGCAATTCGGGTGGTGCAACAAATACATTAATAATGAGTTATGACTATTCACCTACGTTTCAGCTTCATCCTTACATTTTTATTTAATTTACCCCCAATTAAGGTGAATTTATGTCTTTAGCAAATCTCAGAACACATTATACAGCCGATGTCAAGCCTGAAAAAGTTGATGACGGTCAGAAAATCACCCTTGCAGGCTGGGTCTATGAGGTCAGGGACCTCGGTGGGATCTGTTTCGTGGTGCTCCGGGACCGGGAAGGAAAAGCCCAGGTCACACTTGTAAAGAAAAAAATTGATAAAGACCTGCTCAATGTTGCAAGAAAACTTGTCCGCGAGTCCGTGATCACAGTAACAGGCACTGTCAAATTCGAAGAGAAAGCTCCAAACGGATATGAGCTGCTTCCTGAAGAGATCAACATTCTGAATGTTGCAGGCTCTCCACTGCCAATGGACACTACAGGAAAGGTGGACGCCGAACTGGATACCAGGCTTGACTCCCGCTTTATCGACCTCAGGCGAGCCGAGACAACTGCGGTTTTCAAAATAAGGCACCAGGTTCTCCAGGCTATCAGGGAGTACTTTGTAAAACACAAATTTCTCGAAACCGCAACCCCAAAGGTCGTGGCAACTGCAACCGAAGGCGGGACCGCACTTTTCCCGATCACCTATTTTGACAGGGAAGCTTTTTTGAACCAGAGCCCCCAGCTCTTCAAGCAGATCCTTATGAGCGGCGGTTTTGACAGGGTATTTGAAATCGGCCCGATTTTCAGGGCAGAAGAACATGATACCCGCAGGCATCTGAACGAAGCCACTTCTATTGACGTTGAGGTCAGCTTCGCCGACCATTTCGATGTAATGGAAATTCTCGAAAACCTTGTGGCTTACGCCTACACCCAGGTTATCGAAAACTGTAAGCCTTCTCTTAAGATTCTCAACGTTGAACTGAAGGTCCCGAAAACTCCTTTCCTTAAGCTCACCTATAATGAGGTAATAGAAATCATAAACGCCCGCTCGGAAGAACAAATGCACTGGGGGGACGATCTTGGCACTCTCGGAGAGCATACTGTGGGCGATTACGTCTACGAGACCACAGGAGAATCCCACTACTTCATCATTGACTGGCCAACTGAGATTAAACCTTTCTATGCCATGCCTTATGAAGACAGGCCTGAATTCAGCAAGTCTTTCGACATGATGCACCGCACAATGGAACTTTCTTCAGGAGCCCAGCGTATTCATATTCCTGAGTTGCTTAAGAGCCGGATAGAATCACAGGGCATGGACCCTGATGGCTTCGAGTTCTACCTGAAGGCTTTCGAATACGGGATGCCTCCACATGCCGGCTGGGGTATGGGCTGTGAACGTTTTGTCATGACCATGCTCGGGACTGACAATATCAGGGATACTGTGCTCTTCCCCAGGGACAGGAGAAGACTTTCTCCCTGAAATCCCCATTTTTTAAATTTTGAACATTTTTTTCCAGTTTCAGACCTTATGATTCTTTTTTCAGGATTCAAACCGGAGGGGAACATAGCATGAAAGAAAGAAATACATCCGCCGATTCCGCGGAAAAACGTGCAGCCGGCATTGCTGCATCCCGGACTGTAGAACCGGGAATGGTAGTCGGGCTTGGAACAGGCTCAACAGTTGCATACACCATAAAAGAACTCGGCAGGCGGGTCAGGGAAGAAGGGCTCGAAATCCTGGGTGTTGTCACCTCATATCAGTCCGAAATGCTTGCCATAGAAGCCGGCATCCCGCTGACCACCCTTGCCCAGCATCCGGAGCTGGATATTGCTATTGATGGGGCTGACCAGATAGACTCAAATCTGTACGCAATCAAAGGCGGGGGAGCTGCCCATACTCGGGAAAAGATCGTATCGGTATCAGCAAAACGTTTTCTGGTTGTAGCTGACGAGTCAAAAACGAGCGTGCAGCTTGATAAGGTCGTGCCAGTCGAGGTTCTTCCTTTCGCAAAAGAACTTGTGATGAAAAAGATACGGAACCTTGGAGGAAAGCCGGAACTGAGACTTGCTCTGAGAAAAGACGGGCCTGTGATAACCGATAACGGAAACTTCGTACTTGATTCGAGTTTCGGTGTAATAAATGACCCTGCAAGTCTCGCCCTCCAACTCTCTACAATTCCGGGGGTTGTTGAACATGGGATTTTTTCCAATGTGGATGAACTCTATATAGGGAAAAAAGACGGATCAGTGAAGATAGTCAGGAAATAACAGCTCAAAATTGTTGATGAACTAAATATAAACATGAGGTGGTAAGGCTTTCTATAACCCTTGAGGAGAAAAGCACTTAAGGGGAAAGTACAGCAGATAACTGCCTTTTCGGTTTTATTTCAGAATCTGATGCGGAAACAGAATTTTATCCTCAAGAATCGACATATACCCGGTATGTTTTTATAGAAGTATTATCAGTAATTTCCTGATCAAATACTGCTTTAGATAAGGCGATTAATGAAATCACATTTTCAGGCTGATCTCGGGCTAAAAGTGACTGTAAGCCAAAAAAAACTTCAAATTATCCAGTAAAAGTTCTTCGATACATATATTATATTTTAAGGAGGCTTTGGTTTAGATGGAAAAAGGTGGCCAGCCAATCATAATAATAGATCCTCGGAAAGAGGAGACAAAAGGAAAAGAAGCGCTCAGTATGAATATTGCGGCCGCAAAGGCAGTGGCTAGCATAGTCAAAAGTACGCTCGGACCAAGAGGAATGGACAAGATGCTTGTCAATCCTATTGGGGATATCACAATCACAAATGATGGTGCTACCATCTTACATGACATGTCCATCGAGCACCCGGCAGCCAAGATGGTAGTTGAGGTTGCACAGTCGCTTGAAAGCTCGGCAGGTGACGGTACTACAAGCGCTGTTGTGTTCACAGGCGCTCTGCTGGAAAAGGCAGAAAACCTTATTGAGAGCGGGGTTCATCCTACAGTTGTTGTCAAGGGATACAGGCTTGCAGCCAATAAGGCTGTTGAGATTTTCGAGAACCTTGCAGTTTCAACTGGCGAGGACGAAAAGAAGATGCTTGTAGAAGTTGCCAGAACCTCTATTACGGGCAAGGCTTCTGAAAAATACAACCGTTTGATTGCTGAACTCTGCGTGGATGCCGTTCTTGCTATTCGCGAGAGGGGAATAGCCGACCTTAAAAACATCATCATTACAAACGATATCGGCGGCAAGATTGAAGAGACAGAGTTCGTCGAGGGAATTGTAATCGATAAGGTTGCCCTGGAAAAAGAATTCCCTCTCAGGATTCAGAACCCCAATATCGCTCTGATCGATACTCCCATGGAAGTTGCCAAGACTGCAAACAAAGCAAAACTTCAGATCAGCACAGTAGGCGAGATTGAAGGTTTTGTGAAGCAGGAGGAAGCAGCCCTCTTCGAAATGGCTGACTATATTATCAGGGCAGGTGCAAATGCTGTCTTCTGTTCCAAGGGCATGGATGATAAGATCGCAGCCTACCTGCAGAGCAGGGGAATTTATGCCACCCGCAGGGTTAAGAGTGAGGACATGCAGCACCTTGCAGACGCCACAGGCGGAAGACCTGTCCGGAATCTCAAGGAACTGACTGATAAAGAACTCGGGCATGCGGGGCTCCTTGAGCAGGACCGGGACGGCGACCAGGGTAAAACCTACCTCAGAGACTGCAAGGGCGCAAAATCCGTATCAATTGTCATTCGCGGCGGAACCGAACATGTGGTTGACAACGTGGGGCGCGCAATTGATGATGCTCTCAGGGTAGTGAAATGTGTGGTAGAAGACGGCAAGGTCGTTGCAGGCGGCGGGGCTTCGGAGATAGAAGTTGCGCTCGAACTCCGCTCATATGCCTCCAGTATAGGCGGGCGTGAGCAGATGGCCATCAGGGCTTTTGCAGACGCCCTTGACGAAATCCCGAGGACAATTGCCAGAAATGCAGGCCTTGACACTATTAACTCTATAGTGAACCTAAGGGCAAAGCATGCAGAAAACAAAAACGCAGGCTTAAACGTCAACACAGGCGCTGCAGAAGATATGTTTGAGAAAGGTATAGTTGATCCCCTCAGGGTTAAGGTCAACTCCGTCAAGGCAGGTTCCGAAGCTGCGGTAATGGTGCTCCGTGTGGACGATATACTCCGTGCACAGAGTTCCTCCATGCCGGACGTCAAACCCGAGCACATGGCAAGTACCTACGATGGCATGTCAGCCCCTCAGCTTAACATGCGCAGGTAAACCTGAGCTTTTAAAATAAAGCGCATTCAATTGAAAGCACAGAAAATACAGCATAACGGAGACACGGCACAGCTTTTCCGTGTCTTCCGTGTTTTCTGTGGTTGTAGAAATTTGAGTGAGCTTTTCCTTATTTTCCGTGATTATGAAAGCTGGAGTGAATTTTTTCTCTTTTCTCCGTGCTTTTCTATGATTAAAGGCCTGGAATAAGTTTTCCGTGTTCTTCTGCGTTTTCTGTGGTTATAGAGGCCGCATCAGGTTAGGATCAACGCCAGCGTGGAAAAAATGAAATAAAGCAGATATTGTCGGCTTTCACTATCACGGACTGTCAACTACTCCACTCTAAATTCTTCGCCTGACGGCTCATAATTTTGAGGAAGGGGTATCCTGCTTAGAGGGATGAAAGCCAGCGGTTATGTTATGATAAACTTATGAGACATATAATTACGCAAGTTATTCTGGACGGAATGCCGCGAAAGCAAGGGGGAAATCGCTGAAGGCTTCGAGAAAAAGAGCAGGCATTCTTGAAAACGAATTCCGAACTGAAGGCTTTGCGGAGCACGGATAAAAGCTTACTTCAAATTTCGAGACTGTATTAGTTTCGGGACTGTATTAGATTCCTCCGTAAAACTGCCGGTAATCTTCAATGGCTTTTTTAGCCTGCACAGGAAATTCTTTTTTCAGGTATTCAATGAATTCATCCCTTGATTGAGTTTCCTTGAGAACCCCAATCAGGCGGGAGGTAAATTTTCTTGATTCTATGTTTTCTTTCTGGAGTTCAAAAGAGAGGCAGAGGGCTTCTTTAGGAAAATACTTTCTCCGGATCCAGGGAGAAACCGAGCCAAGAAGTACTCCTTCTTTTAGAATGCTATAGGCAGGCACTCCTATCAGTTCAAGCCTGTTCTTTCCTGCTAGTTTTTCAATGTTTTCCCTGGAATAGGAATGAAGTTCGATGTAAATTTCAGGTTTTAACTCTTCAATTGCTTTGAGGATCTTTTTTCCTGTTCCGGGATAGTAATCGGGGTTCAGGGTTGAGATGTACTTCCCGCTGTCTACAAGCGGGATTAAGGCCAGAGTACCGTTTTTAGGAGGCTTGATACTCTTCAGGATTTCAGTTGTATCTTTCCATTCCTCCCCGTGCAGGCCCGCAACAAAGAGGCGGACTGGCTTTCCGCTGCCGTAAATCTCCATCCCTGGATCCGGATAAGAATCTGACAGCGTTTCTATGTATGCAGGCTTTTCGGGAAGGGAACCCTCGGAACCCTTTATCCCGTCAGTCTTCATCCTCTTCAATACCTCTGAATTCTTTCTCTTCAGGCGACTCTTCCTCTTCGGGCAGGGGTTTTCTTGCAACCACATACATTTCCTGTTTTTCCGATTTGATAACGTGCTGAATTTCAAGCCCCATGTTCTCGATTTTGTTCAGGATGTTCTTAGGGATTTTCTTTTTGGGCATTTTTATGACCTGAAGCAGTTTTCCCCCTTCTTTAAGCAGGGGCAGCACTCTCGAAAGAGCCTGAATGGAGTCATCAGGTTCCAGGGTCATGTCCGAAAGGATAACATCTACGGGCTCTTCTGAAAGCAGATTCAGGGGTACGGTGAAGACGTCTCCGAACATTACCTCAACGTTTTCCCTCTCATATGCGATTTTTCCAAGTTCGCTCCTGAAGTCCCGGCTGAATTCGATGCCTTTTACATGGCCTGCAATCTCTGACGCAAAAAGGAGAAATCCACCTGCGCTGGACCCAAGGTCAAGAACCCTGTCTCCCGGTTTAAGAATGCCGCTTTCCTTCTGAACAAGCTGGAGTTTGAAATAACCCTGGGGCTGGTCCAGGCCCTCAGCGACTTCAATTACATCATCGGTAGACACGTCCTTGGAGGCTTTTGTTACCGCCGTGCCATTGACCTTAACATTTCCGGCAAGAATGGCAGTCTTGGCTCGCCCCCTGGACTTGAAATGTCCCATCTCTACAAGGTATGCATCCAGTCTCATGGGGCATTGTATCCGCAGAGCCTGTATATATAGGTAGCAAGTCGGTATGCGAAGAAGGGAAAAAGGAAAGCTCACCAATTTATAGAAAAGCAAGGTCCTACTCTGGGCAACAATTTCTATGCTGACGAAACCATGATTTATTTTGAAGGTAGACAAAACAGGTTCTGGTATTGCCTTGATTGGAAGACACATTTAATTGCAGGAGTGCATTCTGGCATGTCTGTTAATCTTATTGAAGCTTAAGAGTCTCTCAAGGGCGGACGATATCGGAATCTCCGATTATGGCCAGGGTGGGCGCCTTGATCGCCTGAATTGTCTCGGCTGGCCAGTCCGGGATATGCAGATTCAGTTGCTTTACCTTGGCGATCAGCGTCGGCCAATCTTCCGGATTCGGCGCTATCCGGGCGTACTCCTCTTGCCACGGGGTCCCAGCCAGGTTTTCGGGTTTCAAGTTCTCCATTCCTGTGAGGAGCCCGGGGTGGAATCTTTCCGGTTGATCGTGCTCTTTCTCAGGATGATTTCTCCTTTTCCATGTGCTCCTCAAGGCGGTCCATGGTTTCGGCCGCCCCTTCCTCCATCCCCGACTTGAGCATCCCGTCTCGATCCTCAACCGTCTGGAAGAGAGATGTGACCACCAGCTTCGTCTTGCCGTCTTGCTCTTCGAAAGTTACCGTTTCAAGCATTACATGGCCCGGCATACCTTCAAATTCAAAGGTGTCGACAAGCCGTTCAGGCGGCACGATCTCGCGATACATTCCACTGAACGCGTACTCACTGTCGTCTGGCCCGCGCTGTACAAATCGCCAAGCTCCGCCCGGTCTCACGTCCATCTTGTCAACAGTGGTTGTAAGGTTTCTCGGCCCCCACCATTGAGGTATAAGATTTGGATCCGTGTACGCCTTGAACACGAGTTCACGCGGTGCATCAAAGATGCGTGTCATGACGATCTCTCGATCCGACGGAAACGTAAACTTTGCGGCGTTGTTGCTGTTTGTCATAATGATTTCTCCTTTTCCAGCTCTTCGGCAAGCTTGTCGAGGGATTCGTTCCAGCCAGCCTTAGCCAGTTCGCGATTTTCGCCCTCCGGGATACCGACATGCTGCAGGGTGAGCTTGGTCTTACCTTCATGTTCTTCGAACGTTACAGTCACCAGTAACTCTGACGGCCAGTCTCCGCTCATTCCGTAGTGCGAAGCCGGGACCACGTTACCTTCCGCATCCGAAAACGAATCGGTGTAGACGATCCGCTCCGGCTCGACAATTTCGCGATAGATGCCTGTGCTCCAGTAATCCTGGTCCTCGGGCGAGCGCATGCACCAAAGATACTTGCCACCCACGCGGAAATCGATCTTGATGACAGGCGCAGTGAAGTCTTTTGGTCCCCACCAGCGCATGAAATACTCGGGATCGATCCAATACTTCCAAACAAGCTTCCGCGGCGCGTCAAAGATTCGCGTACTGACAAGCTCCAGCTCCCCAGCATCTTGATTTGCTTTTGTCATTTATTGCTTACCTCCTTTGTTTCAGGCTGTTAGTTAAGTAAAACAACCCCTGAACTAAACTCCCTTGTTTTCAAAAGTTTCAGATTAAGCGTACTACTCCCATTCTATTTCGTTCATGCTCCCATTAGACTGCGTTCTTTTTGTTTTGTCAAGACCCCGCTGAAAGCATGGGGTATAACCCCCAAAATAATATCTGGTAATTTTGATATTAATCAATTTGAAAAACTAACCATTAAATTTATGCGAAAAATGAGTTAGAAACATAGGTAGCTGAATAGTTCCTTTTTTCTCTTCCGGTGAACGCCCAATATGAGCGGCAGGGGAGAAGCAAGCGAAACGCCACTTCTCGTCAGTCCGCTCGACGTGGGTGTTAGGTCCGGTTCTTGAAGGTGAGTACAAACTCCGAGTCAGTGGCCCACTTGCAGTGTGCCAGCTGGATTCGCTTGTTGGGCTTGTTTTGATTCGCCATAACTATTCAGGCACTCATAAATAAGCTAATTGATAGTGATTTTGAGATCTCAAATACATTTAACTGCGAATTCCGGCAGTTATTTTCTCAAAATTCCCAATTTTATTCAAAGTTTATCAATATTTCTTGAATTTGGTTAAGGTGATGTTTATTTACAGCCCAGCCAAAAACAGAGTTTATATACAGATAGATGCTATTTCGAAATTAATTGAAGTTTTATTATTTATCGTAAAGATATAGATATATTTTTAAATGACAATTTTATTTATTTTTTATTGAGATTTATATTCAGTTCTTTATTTTAAATTCTACAAGGCATTTTGAACGGATGAAGGGCTGTTTATAATTTACATGATTTGTGAGAATCTACTTTATTAGAATCTCCCTAATTGATCTCTCTTACTTACGCTTCAGGCACGATCTTTCATCCTGTAAATCCGGTGAGACAGTGTATAAAAAAATGCTTAAAACGTTTACATCGTTATTTCCCCTCTGGGCAGTACTTTTGTCTGCTGTCGCATATGTTTATCCTGAATACTTCGCCCCACATCAAGGTCTTATTGTTCCCTTTTTAAGCCTGATCATGCTCGGGATGGGAGTTACTCTCTCGGTGGACAGCTTCCTTGCCGTGTTAAAAAAGCCGTCAGTGGTTTTTCTGGGAACTTTAATGAAGTACACCATTATGCCCCTGTCCGCATGGATAGTCTGCCTGGTTCTGAAACTACCTGCCGACCTCACGACAGGCGTTATCCTGCTGGGCTGCTGTCCAGGCGGCACGGCTTCCAATGTGATCTGTTATCTTGCAAAAGGGGATGTGGCTCTTTCAATAGTCCTTACCTCGGTCTCCACCTTGCTGGCTTTTCTGGCAACTCCGTTCCTTACATGGGTCTTTATAGGGCAGACCGTGGAAGTCGATGTTATGGGCATGCTCGTAAGTGTTGTAAATGTAGTAATCGTGCCTGTAGTACTCGGGCTTGCAATCAGTTATTTCTTTGAAAAACAGATAAGAGCGGTCAGAGATATCTTTCCGGCAATTTCAGCCGCTGCCATAGTGATCATTATCGCTGTGATTATAGGGACAAATAGCGCGAATCTCAAACAGAGCGGTCCGTTAGTCCTGCTTGCGGTAATCCTGCATAACGGGCTTGGCCTTGCAGGGGGCTATTGGGTTGCAAAGGCTCTGAAACTCAGCGAAACAGAAGCACGGACTCTGGCAATCGATACCGGAATGCAGAACTCCGGTTTGAGTGTCGCCCTTGCGATAAAACACTTTACTGCCGTTGCAGCCCTTCCGGGTGCAATTTTCAGCATCTGGCACAACCTTTCAGGAGCTTTCCTTGCGGGGCACTGGTCAAAAACAGATGTATCCGATACCGATAAAAATGAGAAAAGTGAGCTGCCCGTAAAAGTGGGCATCTACAGTAAAAAGTTGGGGTGAAATCCTTCCGGATTTCACCAAAATCACTGGATTTTGGAACAGAGTCTGGTAAATCCAGCATCTTATTATGCTGTAAATTTGACTTAACTCACATAGTATCATACTTAATCGGTTTTCAGCATGATAACATCGTACAGCGAAAATAATTTGAATTCGGCTGCAGCATTTCTGACATATTCATCTGATTCCTCGCGGATTTCTGCGTATTTTGAGAGCATTTCCTGATTGCCTTCGCCCTCTGCAAGTTTTCCGTACATCCAGACAAGCCAGTCAGCTTCACTGGAGTCTTTATTTTCGAGATATGCAGCTTCGATTTGCGGGAGAAGTTTCTCAACTAATCGCTTGTGCCTTCCGCCCTCAAGTTCAAAGGACTCATCAAATTTATCGCACATTTCTTTAAGGTTTTCTATTGTCATATCTATCACCAATATGATTCGAAGAGCATAAAAACATAAATTTTTATTGTATATACCTTTCGCTATTTCTTTCTTCTATGGTGACCATCCACTTCATGAAACTATATTACTTTTTTGAAAACTATGCAAATATGATAGTTCCTCTAAACTTTCAAGTCTTCCAGTTGCTTATAGCATATTTTATTTCTCCTCTTATTCATCCGTTCTTTTTTCTTTTTTACTTCTAAGATTTAGTTAAGTTTTGATAGCGAGCTGATCCCAAAACTCAAAATTGCTCCTCATAAGTCCGAAGCGATGCGTACAGGCTTTTAAAACTCAGTCTTGGGGCTCTAGGTGAAATAAATTAGGCACTTTTTTATATTTTACTCAACGATTTTCACAAGCTGGATCATTGATTTAGTTCCAAAATAATTACGTGTTTCCTAGAGTTATTTCTTAACAGGCTCTTAGGCAAAATACGATTCACTAATTAAAAATTGACCTTCTGTTGAAAGTGGAAACATTTTAGGATATAAAATAGACAAAGAGCTTCTTAACTTACTTAAAGATAAATATCCTCACCTTTTTGAAGACAAGAACATACGGAAATACTGGCACTTCGCTGCTTTCACACTAATTTTATATAAAATCACTAAAATATTCCAAAGTAGATAAATATTTATACGATAAATATAATCTACCCACTCATCATATGGTTGAAACCTCAAACTCCACTCTTCTTGCATTTTACAGATTTATTTCCTCCATACTTTTTTGAGGCGCTGCTCTGGTTTCACAGGTTTACTGACGCTACTTTGCAGGAAGAACAGTTTTTCTAAACTGAAAGTATTGAAGACGAACAGGTATAAAATTAGACGTAAGAAAATTATACAATTCGTTGTCGATCAGCTTAGTCTGATACATTTCAATTCGAAGAGCCGTTTATTTACTGCTTAATACTTTCAATCTGCTATATTACTCTATTAATAAAAAGTCTGCATTTTGTTGTATGTGTTGAAAAATCGGGGAGTTTATATTGAGGAACCCTCAGAGAATTTAACAAAGTAAGTATCAGTTAATTATAACTACTTATTTATAATAATGCGTAGAATTATCTCCCTGAACAAACTACCTGAAAAGCAAATATAAGTCTTTTCAAAAGATTTTCTTATAGCTCATATTGTTTCCAGATCTCTTAGATCTCCAACTTTATCTCCAACTATATCTCCAACTTTATACCAATTTTATAAATTCTCATTTAACCGATTCAACTTAAACAAGAAAAACCCGAGAGAAAAAAATGAAAAATATTATCATCAAAGGGGCACGGGAACACAACCTGAAAAATATCACAGTGGAACTCCCGCGGGACAAATTCATTGTTATTACAGGCGTCTCAGGCTCAGGGAAATCCACCCTGGCTTTTGACACTATTTATGCCGAAGGGCAGCGGCGCTATGTGGAATCCCTCTCAGCCTATGCAAGGCAGTTCCTCGGGCTTATGAACAAGCCGGATGTGGACAGCATCGAGGGGTTATCTCCGGCAATTTCCATTGAGCAGAAAACAACATCGAAAAATCCCAGGAGTACGGTCGGCACAGTTACAGAAATCTATGATTACCTGCGGCTGCTTTTTGCCAGAGTCGGAACTCCTTACTGTCCGGTCCACAATATCAAAATCAAGTCCCAATCTCCTGAAAAGATTGCGGACAGCATCAGCAGGGAATGTCAGGGTATGGTTACAATCCTTGCACCAGTCGTCCGCCAGAAGAAAGGGACATACCAGCAGCTTTTCAGGGACCTGAACAGCGAAGGCTTCACCAGGGTAAGAGTAAACGGGGAAATTCACAGGACAGATGACGAGATTACCCTTGACCGTTACAAAAAACATGATATCGAAGTAGTGGTTGACCGGCTGGACCCTGCAGAAGACCACTCAAGGCTGGCGGAAGCCTGCGAAAACTCCCTTAAAAAAGCAGACGGGCTCTTGATTGCCGTTGATTCGGAAGGAAAAGACCACCTCTATTCCTCGAACATGGCCTGTCCGGTCTGCGGAATGGCTTTTGAAGAACTCCAGCCAAGGATGTTTTCCTTCAACAGCCCCTTCGGAGCCTGCGAAGCCTGCAATGGACTCGGGATCAAGATGGAATTCGACCCTGACCTGATTATTCCGGATAAAACCCTCTGTCTCGCAGACGGAGCTGTCGCCCTGTACAGAAATTACCTGGACGGCTACCGGAACCAGTATCTTGCAGCCGTGGCAAAACATTTCGGTTTTGACATTTTCACTCCTATTGAAGCTCTATCAGACGAGCAGTACAGCGCTCTCATGCACGGCTCGGACGAACGTGTTCAGTTCAGCATGAGCATGAAGAACGGCGATGCCCATTGGTCTCACAAAGGCACCTGGGAAGGGCTGCTCCCGCAGTCCGACAGGCTGTACAGCCAGACAAAGTCCGAATACCGGCGAAAGGAACTTGAAAAATTCATGCAGGTTCAGCCCTGCCCGAAGTGTGAAGGCAAGCGCCTGAAGGAAAAAGTGCTTGCAGTAAAGCTTGGCGATAAATCCATTGTGGATGCGACAGCCCTCTCAATCATAGACTGTATCCGGTTTTTCGAAAATCTGGAACTCTCTGAAAAGGAGACGGAGATCGCAAAACAGGTCTTAAAGGAAATCCGTTCCCGGCTTGGCTTCCTTGAGCATGTGGGGCTCGGCTATCTTACTCTTTCCCGGGGCGCAGGCACTCTCTCAGGAGGGGAAGCCCAGAGAATCCGGCTGGCTACACAGATTGGCTCAAATCTCATGGGCGTGCTCTATGTGCTCGACGAGCCCTCCATAGGGCTGCACCAGAAGGACAACGAGCGGCTTATCCAGACTCTCCAGACCCTGCGGGATCTGGGAAATACCCTGATCGTTGTAGAGCATGATGAAGATACCATCAGGGCTGCGGACTATGTACTTGATATAGGGCCGGGGGCAGGCATCCATGGCGGCTATGTAGTAGCCGAAGGTACGCCTGAAGAAATCGAAAACAATCCTGAGTCTCTGACAGGCCAGTACCTCTCAGGAAAAAAGCAGATAAAACCGCCTGCCCTCCGCCGGCAGAGCGATGCGTTCATCCGGCTTAAAGGTTGCAGGGCAAACAATCTGAAGGACGTGGATGTGAATATCCCTATAGGGCTCCTGACATTGGTTACAGGCGTTTCGGGTTCTGGCAAGTCCACGCTTATTTATGACACTCTGTACAAGGCCCTGATGAAAAAGATAAATAAATCAAATGTAACACCAGGCGACTATGACGAGCTGGTTTTTGATTCCGAGATAGACAAGGTAATCGTTATTGACCAGAGCCCTATTGGCAGGACTCCTCGCTCAAACCCTGTCACCTATACCAAGGTTTTTGATGCCGTCAGGCAGGTTTTTGCCGAAACGAAGGAAGCCAAAATTCGGGGGTACAAAAGCGGGCGTTTCTCCTTCAACGTAAAGGGAGGACGCTGTGAAGCCTGCCAGGGAGACGGGCTGATAAAAATTGAAATGAATTTCCTGCCTGATGTGTACATCGAATGCGAGGAATGCAAGGGCACACGCTACAACCGGGAAACCCTCGAAGTAAAGTACAGGGGCAAATCGATTGCAGACGTCCTGGACATGACTGTAGAAGAGGCTGCAGAACATTTCGAGAATATCCCTGCAATCAAAGGCAAGCTCGACACTTTAACAAGAGTCGGGCTGGGCTATATCAAGCTCGGGCAGAGTTCAACAACCCTTTCCGGAGGGGAAGCCCAGAGAATAAAGCTGACAAGGGAACTCTCTAAAAAGGGCACTGGGAGGACCATTTATCTCCTTGACGAACCCACGACCGGGCTTCATTTCCATGATGTAAAGAAATTGATCTCGGTCCTTAACGGGCTTGTAGCAAAAGGAAATACCGTAGTCGTGATAGAGCATAACCTGGACGTAATTAAATCGGCGGACTATATCATCGACCTTGGTCCCGAAGGCGGGAATGCAGGCGGAGAAATTATTGCTTCAGGGACTCCGGAGGAAGTGTCCATGATTCAGGGAAGCCATACTGCGCGTTTCCTTGCTTCCAGGCTTTCAGGAGGGGCATCATATCTGGAAGTATCGGGAGCAGAGCCAATTGAGGCAGTTTTTGAAGAAAGGGAAGCGTTTGAAGCCGATTATGAAGAGTCTGAAGACGACATGAGTGATGGCTCTGAAGACTTTGAAGAAGACTCTGAAGAAAATTCTGAAGAAAACTCAGAAGGATTCAAAAACAGGACAGATAAAGCATTTGAAGAGCAGCGAATTTAAAATCCGTATACGGACTTAAATTTAATCAAATGAGGTTTAAAAATGATTGACCTTGAGGCCCTTCCTCACCTGCCTGGCTGCTATCTTTTCAAGAATGAAGACGGGATTGTGCTGTACGTAGGCAAGGCAAAGGACCTTAAAAAACGGGTGAGCAGCTATTTCCAGAAACGAGACCACGACTCGAAAACAGAGAGCCTTGTACAGGCTGCCAGGAACCTTGACTTCATTGTCACAAACACCGAAGTAGAAGCCTTTCTTCTCGAAAATACTCTGATTAAAAAACACTGGCCAAGGTACAACATTGCCCTCAAGGACTCAAAACGATATGCCTGTATCCACCTGACCGAAGAAAAATTTCCAAGGATCAGGCTTGCCCGGAAGAAAATAGAGAGTGGAAATTTTTTCGGGCCCTTCGTTTCTGCAAAAGAAAGAGATTACATTTTTGAGGTTGTAAGAAAGACCTTCCAGCTCAGGACCTGCAGACAGATGCCGAAGCGTGCCTGCCTCAGATACCACATAGCAGCATGCAGCGGGCCCTGTATAGGGGCAGTTTCCATGGAAGAATATGGGGAGAAGGTGAAAAGAGCTGCCTCTGTCCTGAAAGGCAATATCAGGGAGCTCATGGAGTCCATGGAAAAAGATATGAGGGAACTGGCAGCAAAGCAGCAATTCGAGCAGGCTATGGCCCTCAGGGATGAGATTGCAGCCCTTGAAAATCTTCAGGAAAAGCAAAATATGGAGAGACAGAAAAAGCACAATGAGGACATCCTGAACTATATTGTCAGGGATGATACCGTCTACCTCATGCTCTTCAAAGTCTACAAAGGTACCCTTGAGGACAAGCAGGACTATGTTTTTGCCTTTGGGGAAAATTTCCTGGAAGAGTTCCTGGTACAGTATTATTCCGAAAACGAACCTCCTGAAGAACTTATCCTGCCTGAGCCTCTCGAAGAATCGCTTGCCGATTTTCTGTCATACGTGAAAGGAAAAAAGGTTAAAGTTACGGTTCCGAAGCAGGGAGAGAAAAAAGAACTTCTTGACCTTGCCCTGAAAAATGTTGAGATCGGGTTTTTTGGAGACCGGAAAAAGCTCGAATCCCTGCAGAGTAAACTTTCCCTTCCGAAACTTCCGACTGTTATAGAATGTTTTGATATCTCCCATCTCTCAGGCACGGCTACAGTCGGCTCCATGGTGCAGTTTCGGGGAGGCAGGCCTGATAAACACAACTACCGCCGCTTCAAAATAGAGAGTGTTGAAGGGATTGACGACTTCGCTTCCATTGCCGAGGTTGTGCGCAGGCGTTATTCCCGCCTGCTTGAGGACAAACACGATATGCCTGACTTAATTATTATAGATGGAGGAAAAGGGCAGCTCTCTTCAGCTTTCCAGGAACTTCGGAAGCTCAAACTCAGAATTCCGATCATTTCCATAGCCAAGCGTGAAGAAGAAATCTATGTGCCAGGGATCAAGTCTCCTCTTCCCATCAAAAGAGATGAAAAAGCCTCCCTCTTTGTTCAGGAGATCCGGGACGAAGCCCACAGGTTTGCAATTACCTATAACCGCCTGCTGAGGCAAAAATCGTTGATTCCTTAATTGTCATTATTGTCGATATGTGTCCGCTATTTAAATATTCAATATTTTAAGATCTTGAATTTCTATTTCCAACATTTTAAGGTCTTGAATTTCTATTTCCAACATTTTAAGGTCTTGATTCTATGAAATCTTCCGATCAGACATCCGAAACGTTATCTCAAAAATTATCCGAAACAATACGTGATGCCCGGTACCGGGACAGCCCGCAGTTCAAGCTGGTTTCCGATTTTGAGCCAAGGGGTTCCCAGCCGCAGGCAATCGAAAAACTTGTGGAGGAACTGAAAAAAGGAGAGCAGCTCCAGACCCTGCTTGGGGTAACAGGGTCCGGGAAAACATATACTGTTGCAAATGTCATAAACCAGATCAGGAAACCGACGCTTGTTATTGCCCATAACAAGACCCTTGCAGCCCAGCTTTATAATGAGTTCAGGGAGTTCTTTCCTGAGAACCGGGTGGAGTATTTTGTTTCCTATTATGACTACTACCAGCCTGAGTCCTATCTTCCTGCCAGGGACCAGTATATTGAAAAAGATGCCCAGATCAACCCTAAGATCGAGCAGATGCGCCTTGCTGCCACAGCTTCCCTGATGTCGCGCCAGGACGTTATCGTAGTGGCATCCGTATCCTGTATCTACGGCCTTGGCAATCCTGAAAACTTTCAGAAAATGGGGTTTGAACTGAAGGTCGGAGATACGGTTCAGAGAAAAGAAATCCTGCAAAAGCTCATTGAAATCCAGTTCGAACGCAATGACCTTGAGCTTATGCCAGGGCGATTCAGGGTAAAAGGGGACACCATCGATATTATTCCCGGGTACTTCGACAACATCATCCGGATTGAACTCTTCGGAGACAAGGTTGACCGGATTTCCGAGGTGGAAAAGCAGACAGGACAGAGAACGGAGGAAATGGACTATTTCTTTGTCTATCCTGCCAGGCATTATGTGATTCCTGAAGAGGAACAGAAAAGTGCGATTAAGTCCATCCTTGAAGAGCTTGAAGAATGTCTTCCTGCGCTCGGGCTGCTTGAGTCTCACAGGCTGAAGCAGCGTACGCTTTATGATATGGAGATGATTGAGGAAACCGGCAGCTGTAAGGGAATTGAAAACTACTCGAGGCACTTTGACCACCGCCAGCCAGGAGAGAAACCCTTCTGCCTGCTTGACTATTTCCCTGATGATTTCCTGCTGGTCATTGATGAGAGCCACCAGACCATCCCGCAGCTTCACGGGATGTATAACGGGGACCGCTCCAGAAAGAAGAGCCTTATCGATTACGGTTTCAGGCTTCCCAGCGCCTACGATAACAGGCCTCTCAAGTTTGATGAATTCGAGCAGTATATGAAAAACGTGATTTTTGTCTCGGCAACCCCTGCAGATTACGAAAGGGAGCATTCAGCCCGGATTGTGGAACAGATCATCCGCCCGACAGGCCTTGTTGATCCTGAAGTCGAGATCCGTCCTCTTGAGGGCCAGGTCAAAGATGTTATGCGGGAGATCCGAAAAATAGTAGAGCGGGGAGACCGCGCTCTTGTAACCACGTTGACCAAGAAACTTGCTGAGGAACTGACCGAATATCTTGCCAGAAACGAGATCAAAGCCCGCTACCTGCACTCTGATATCAAAACGATGGAAAGGACTGAAATTATCCGCGAACTGCGCCTTGGCAAGTTCGATGTCCTTGTCGGGATCAACCTGCTCAGGGAAGGGCTTGACATTCCTGAAGTGGGCTTTATCGGTATCCTGGATGCAGATAAGGAAGGCTTCCTGAGAGACTCAAAGAGCCTGATCCAGATCATAGGCCGCGCAGCCCGGAACGCAAGTTCGAAGGTTGTCCTGTATGCAGACAGGATGACCGATTCCATCAAAAAAGCAGTTAATGAAACCGACCGCCGCCGCTCCATGCAGATTGCCTATAACAAAGAGCACGGCATTATCCCGGCAACCATCAGGAAACCCATAAGGGAAAAGGTCGTGGATATTACCGACACCAAACATATCCCGAAAACAGATATTCCCAATGTCATCATCGAGCTGGATGCGGAGATGAGGGAAGCTGCCGATAGGCTGGATTTCGAGAGGGCAATCCAGGTAAGAGAATTGATAAAGAGGCTGGAGAAAGAGGTAAAAGTGGCCTGAGGGAGTTAGATAAACTTCCTTTCATTTTTACCTTTTTTCCATCTGCCTTTTTTCTTCCTTCATTTCCTGTCTTTTTGTCTCTTTTTGCCTTCTCTTCTTTTTATTTCCTTAACCGTCTTTCTTTAGTCTCATACTATCAGAAACATCTAGCAGAAATCAGGCTCAAAAGTCAATTAAAGTTCCTTCCTGTTTTTTTTAGATTTCATCTACCCACGCCTATATAACAGACTTTCCGCATATCTCGGATTATTATTCAGACATTTTTATTGGAAAACTGTAAATAATGTAACTCGCTATTGAATTTTTGAATTTTTATGCACATTACTACTAACGCCCTGGACCATCACGGTATAGTTTGTGGAATTTTCGATGAACTTGAAATTGGAAGTATTATCGATGAAGTGTTTCCCAAAGTTGGGCAGCATAAGTTAGCTCATTCAATAGTGATAAAGGCAATGATTCTTAATTGCCTTGGATTCACTGACAGTCGACTTTACCTGTACTCTCAATATTTCGAAAACCTTCCAGTTGAAAGGTTACTTGGTCCTGGAGTTAGTGCATCAGATCTTAATGACGATGTTTTAGGGCGAACTCTTGATAAGATATACGAAGTAGATCCTACTCAACTGTTCATGAAACTTTCCATGAGAATGATGGAAATTGTGAACCTTAAGGTTATACAACTTCATTGTGATGATACCAATTTCAGCGTTCATGGAGACTATGAACCTGAAGACGGTAGCTCTGCCATAGAACTCACTTATGGTCACGCGAAAGATAAGAGATATGATTTGAAGCGTTTTTCAATGGGGATGATTGTAAACCAGTATGGTATGCCATTATTTACACAGGCTTATTCTGGAAATTCATCCGACAAAGAAACCATAGTAGAAGCCATGAAAAGACTTAAAGAAAACATAGAGTTCCCTGATGATGTTTATTTCATAGCTGATAGCTCTCTGTATTCTGAAGATAATGTCAAAGCATTAAAAGACATGAAATGGATCACTCGTGTTCCCTCAACTCTGAATCTTTGTAAAGAGCTACTGACTTCTGATCTTGAGTTTAAACAGGGAGAAGACCCACGCTACTCATTTTATGAAACGATGGTTGAATATGGTGGCATAAAACAAAAATGGATAGTTGTTCACTCTACCGAGATGCATAAAAGAAAGGAAATTACGTTTGAAAAGAAAATAAAAAAGATAGTCAAGGAAGCTCAGAAAGAGCTTAAAGAGCTGAAAAAAATAGAGTTTGCATGTGAAGAGGACGCAAGAACAGCCCTGGAAAGATGGAAAAAGGAAAACCCTTACTGTTTGCTGGAAACGGTGGAGACCTCCACAATCTCAAAAAGAGAAAACGGTAAGAAGGGAAGGCCAAAAAAGGGTGAAAAGCTTGTCATTCATTATGTTGTAGATGCAAAGGCTATCAGAAATGAAGAAATCGTACAGCATGAAAATGAGTATCATGGTAGATTTATAATCGGCAGCAGTGACCCCAATCTTGATGCTGACGATATGCTGGAAAAATACAAAAACCAGAGTAAAGTGGAAAAAGGATTCAGGTTCATAAAGGACAAAAGTTTCAGGGTTTCTGAGGTTTATCTTAAGAAACCCGAAAGAATTGAAGCGTTGTCAATGATCATGGTTTTAACTCTGATGGTTTACTCGGTAGCAGAATGGAAGCTGAGAGAAAAACTAAAAGAAACAGGGGAATCAATACCGAACCAAGTTAAGAAACAAACTCAAAAGCCGACATTGAAATGGGTTTTCATGCTGATGAGGGGGATTACGGAAGTGGAAGTAAAAACGAAATCAAAAACTAAAATTCAAATTACCAACTTGGATGAAATTAAAGAGAAGTTAATAAGGTTGATGGGAAAGAGTTGTGAAAAATACTATTTTTGAGATGAGGGTATAAGCTCTTTAAATAAAATATTTCAAGGGTTTCAGATAGCACAAGTACAGTAGTTCCGAATAACCCAAGTTCCGAATGCTTGATTTGACAGTCATCAAATATTTATGATTTACCGAAAAAAAGATCTAATGAACCATGGAATTCGTTTGTGATGCCAACCAAAAACGACTCCATGGCCATAGATACAGCCAGCTTGCTGGCGGTATCCTCTGAATTGTTTCGCAAATATGATATAATAACTTTGCCAGAATCTGCAAATTATGAATGTCAGGACATTCTAAACGTGTTGTTACATGCCTCAACATCTTCTACAAACTCTCTTGAATCCGCAAGTAATGACCTCAGAAGCAAAAATCCTGACTTAAGAATTCCCTCAGCAGATACTATTTTCAATTACATCAAAGACAATAATATTGAAGACGCTCTTTCCGCTTTCAGAAAAATGAATTTTGAGATTTTCAAGATGATGAAACTTGAAAACACTGTTCATGACATAGCTATTGATTTTCATGACGTTCCATTTTATGGAGACAAAAATACTCCCGGAATTAGGGGAATAAAACCAAAGAATGGCAGTTCATGGGGTAAATCGTTCTGTACCCTGGATATAATTGGAATTTCTCACTTGACACTTGACGTAATTGACATTAATAGTTTGAACAAGAATTATTCTCTATTCATCGAATCTTTATTCGAAAGACTTAAGACAATAGGTGTAAAAACAGGGACCGCATACCTTGATAAAGAATTTTGTAACAGAGCTGTGATTTCAAAATTAGATGAACTTAAAGTCAATTTTGTTATAGCAGCTAAATCAAATCAGGTTATCAATAGAGAACTTAAAAATCATCAAAAAGAGTGGGGAAATACTTCAACTATTTTTGAATATCAATTTAAGCAAGGAGGGCCTTCCTTCAATATTGTGGCAATATATGATGATAAAAGGGAAAGGTACATCCTGTTTGCTACAAACAAAGAGGCAGAATCAACTGAGAAATTTGAAAAGACAATTCCTGAAGAATACAGAAAAAGATGGAACATAGAAACTGGCTATAGAGTGAAAAACGACTTCAAGATACGAACATGTACAAAATCTCCAGTAGCAAGAGTATTATTCTTTGTTATTCAATGCATCATGTACAATGTTCTAAATATGCTAAAGTCAGTTATTGAAATTACGGCTTATGAGCTAAAATCATTAATAAATGAAGACATAAACAAAGCTTTTAGATATGGGCTAAAGTCGTTGAATTTTATTCCGGTTAAGGTATTACTGGAATGTTTAAGATGGTTTAATGAAGAAAGAAATCGAGTGCTACGCACTCGATTAACTACAATATAAATCACATAGAATAATAATTATGAACTTAATAGCTTATGCTATAAATGTGCTATAAAATTATTCGATAAGATCCTATTTTTTGAAAAATGTTAGTGGAAGTTATAGCTTAAAAATATTAAACTCTGATTAACAATCTAATATATTTTTAAAATTAGTAAGTGAAAAGTAAAATCAATATGTTTTTGTAATTCGGAAGTAAGTGTGATCGGAACTACTGAAGTAGCGGATGCTGTTATATAATTCAGGAAATACCAGTTATACAATTATGAAAAATATGGGCATAGTGACAAATTCAGTTTGTGCTGTGTTTAAGAATCAACTAACTTGCCATAACAAAGGTCAATTATTATTGAACAGTAAAATATGTAATAAAATAATTTTATTTTTGTGGACATTTGCGGAATGTCGGATATAATTAAATCTTAATAATTTTCATAACTAAATTTAATGCTCAAAGGCGGAGATAGCCGATAATTCCCTATTTATGTATTATACAGCCTAAAGTATATTTAAATAAATAAGGTATCCTCTTCAAATTGAGTGGAAAGCTTTGACTTTCAACTCCATGAGCTTTTTTCTCTAATGAGTTGAGCCAGAGATGGCATCTCAAATGTATTGCTCACTCTATCACATATGTACTGATACGCACTTATACTCAGTTTCTTTGCAGTCTGAACAATCGTCATAAATGTGTCGTTTGCCTTTGTCCCTTCATCTGTTATGGTTTGAAGGCTCACATCTCTTTTTCTGACCTTTGCTCTCGCCGCTAGTTCCGCTGCATTGTTATGCAGCGGAACCTCTGGCAAAACCAGTACCTTTAATAGATGTTCCTTTTTCTCTTTCGTCTTACTGATTCTTTCATCCAACTGTTCGTATCCTGTTATAATCGAAAACAACTGATCAAACTTAATGGATAATTGCTTCGCTACCTCTGAATCTGGTTTTTCTCGAAACTTAACGAGTTCCCCATAAAAGTCCCAGTACCTATCCAGAAAAGCTTCCAGCTTTTCCTTATAATATGGTACTATTGGCCTCAATTTCTTGTAGTTTCTCCCATCATGAATCCAACAAAGAGCATGATGTGATGCAACTTGCCTGAATTGAGGTGCATCATCACTTAGAAGTATGGTAACCACAGGTATGTCTGTACTTTGATGATATGCCGCAATTGCACCGGCTTCAAGAACTTTCTTCTTAGTAGTTTTATACCTTTTGAGTGAAAAAACACAATCCAGTTTTCGACGCATTTCTTCATCACTGAATATTTTGTTTTTAAAAGAAGAGAGCTTTTCCATCCAGATTCGGGAAACATTAAACGTTTCCATCAGATCAAATGCTTCATCATTAAAGCAGTAAGTTTTTTCTTTTCCATATAGAAGTACATCTAAAATATTTTCTCGACTCTTGTTGGGAACTGTAAAATAAGCAGCACAATAAGGATTACAAAGAATTTGAGTATAGTGATTTTTACCATTGACTCTTGCACCTGTATCATCAATCTGCTGATAAGGCGAAGCCTTAAGACCTTCCAGAAAAATCTCAGCTTTCTCCTGATGGAAGATATCAGTATCTTTTGTCAAAATTCGAGAAATAGTAGCTTTGGATATATAAACACCAATATTTTCCAGAAATTCATGTATTTTGGGCTCTGAAACATTAGCAACATGGTTAAGTGTGATTATCAGAGATTTGATTCCAGGACCAAATTCACCTTTGATACCATGTGGTAATTCTCCTGAATATGTTTTATGCTCAGAAGGAGAATAAAATATCTCTATCCTGTAGTTGGTGTTCACAGGCTTTATGGATATATCCTGAATTATTACGTCCCTATAACCTTTAGGATATGCGTCACTGGGTAAAACGGATCTATCAACTTTACATGTTTCAATTCGATGGACCTCTATTTTGTCCAGTTTTGATTTAGGTTCTTTGTCCTATGGATGCTCTCTTTTTCGTCTCTCTTTCTCAGAAGAAATATCTTCATTCTTTTTAGAGCCACGAATCTTAGGTTTGGTTTGTTCACCTTTGAGTAAATTGATTTCATCTCGAAGCTTTTGGTTCTCTGCCTTGAGGAATTCTATCTCCTCGTTCTGTTTTTCAATGATAGCAAACAAAATGCGAAAAGCTGTAGCATACCTTTTATCCTCAATTTCATCAGGATTGATATCCAAAGATGCCAGCAATTGTTTTAAAGCTTCAAGTTCCATCTTTTTACTCCAAAATATGATAAGGGTAAATGGAGCAACTATTATATTTTTCCTGTGATTGAAAACCCATCAAATTTGAAGAGGATACTAAATAAGTTTATCTGCTTATAATCAGATAAGGAAAATATTCTCATAGTTTCTGTGAAAGAGGTTTGAATAAATGAAAGCAGTATACTTTATTGGAATTATGTTATTTATGCTAGTGTCGCGTCAATCTTCAAGTGTCTGATAAAGACGTGATAATTTTATCCTTGCATCTTCTGTTGTGAATTGCCAATAACCTTTGCATTTTTGTTGTTTCTGAACTTTTGCCAGGCTAATACTTCTTTCCTAACAGCCTCGATGTTATCCATTCTCCTTTTTAAACATTGACCTGTAAGTACATTCAATTCAATCTCTGCCATATTCAACCAGCTTCCATGTTTTGGTGTGTACACAAACTCAAACCTGTCCCATAGAGCCTTCGCCTTTTCTGGTGGAAATATTTCATAGAGAGATCCTGGAATATGCGTGTTTAGATTGTCCATTACCAGCGTAATTTTATCTGAATTTTCCTGTTGAAGTGCAATTTCTTCCAGAAACCAAGCCCAATCTCGCTTGGTTTTTCTTTCAGTAATTTTCACCATTCGTTTTCCTGCCAATGGTTCACAGGCAAGGAATATATTGCACATTCCACAACGTTTGTATTCGTAATCATACCTGGCTGGTTTTCCAGGTGAACAGGGGACAGGAACCCTGGTTTCTGCAATCAGTTGTTTTGGGGATTCATCCATACATATAACAGGATTTCGTGGATCAAATGGACGCTTATAAACATCCAGAACCATTTCCATATTTGCAACAAAGCTACTGTTTTGTTCTGGGGGAATTACCCATCCTTTCCTTTGCCAGGGTTTGACTTCGTTTTTTTAAAGTACGGCGAACTGTTTCATGAGATATATTCTCGATATAGCCAAGCTCTACAGCCTGATCAGCCAACAATCTCAAAGACCACCTTGCAAAACCTTCAGGGGGTTCACTGCAACTCAATGCAACTAAATGGGCTTCAAAATCACCATCAACTTTTTTAGCATAAATACGATCTCTTTTCCCCGTTGAGAGCAACTTCAAGACCTTCTTCAACAAATCGTTTCTTAACACGGTCAATTTTTCTCATACTAATATTCAGGATACGTGAGATTTCTTCATTGGTTGAATGGGTAACATTCCATTCACTTTTATCACAATTAAGTAAGATCAGAGCATTGAGGATTTTTTGTGAGCTATGTTTGCCCTTTGAGGTAAGTTCACAAAGAGCTTCACGTTCATCTTTGGTAAGTGTCACAGTGTATCTATTCATAAGTAATCCTCCAGGATTCATTATGAACAATATACAATATAAAATTTACGACATTTTATTGTTGACCCGACACTAGCAGTAATTGTCGGACAGCCTCCAAGCTATGGGGTACGTTCGAGCTGCCGCAAACGATATATTTCTGTGATTTCAGAATTAATCCCACAGAGCCTGTGCAAATCGAGCAGATCATTCCGACGGCGAGCAATTTTTTTAATCACAGCCTGAAATCATCATAAATTGTAACACAAAAGGAGAATGTGTCTTGAAAATTGCAGTTGTGGAAAACAATAACCAAAAAACGAGTTCAATATTTGAACCGGGATTCGTTGCAACATACGAGGAATACGGCGGGGAATGGAAAGTCCTGAACCGTTTTGAAAATAAAGTTTGCGACGCAAAGGGTATTGCCGCGGTACGCATGGCTGTGGCGGATACTGTAAAACAGCTTGGTGATGTAAAAATAGTGGTTGCAAGTGAAATCCCAGGGATAGCGTTCGGCGTTTTTCAAGCAGCAGGCTTTGATATATTCCTTGTGGAAAATAGCGTGCTGGATGTTCTTGACTCAGTCAAAAAAGAAATGCTTGAGATTATTGAAAAGCGGCAGGAAAAACCCTGCAAGTTCGATATCATGCAATTTCTGGAACCTGGTATGAATAAAGGGGATTTTTCTCTTAATATGGAAGAAATTCTTCTAAAGAACCCGGACTTAACCTCAAAGAAAATTCTGATTCCCTATCTAAAAAATGGAGAATTCAACAGGCTGGATATCATTTGCAGTCATATTCCAAAGTGGTTTTACACAGATTTAGGCGTCTTAGGGTTTGAATATGAAACTGTAAATGAATTGCCGAATAGAAAGACCGTTAGAATAGTGCGTGTGCAAACTAAGTGAAAGATAGTAATTATCTGGAAAGGGCAAGTACAAATATGGTGTGTTAGAGGATGTTGTCTGCGATCACTGTACACGCGGGTATGCGGGGAAGTTAGTGACAGTTATACTTCAAACAAACTCCTTATATAAATCACATCTCATACAATCAGCACATCGATCACTGTCTCTCTTATATCTACGGAGCTCGGCTGCAGCTTGCACCATCTCTGCGCGAGTTTTGTCGTGCAGGTCTTCCAATACTTTAAGTCGTCTCGACTTAAGCTCTTGGCAGTTCGGATTTTTAGCAATTTCAAGATCGAGATTTCGTAGTTTCAAAGCGACATCAACAATATACTTACTCTGGTCAACAATATGTTCATCTATAACAGTCATATAATTTCTCCATTTTACAATAAAACTCTTTGAAAAGATTGGCTCGACAGTCTGCCAGTTCTGTCCTCTTTTATTTTCTTTTCTATCCTCTTTTCTATCGACGCTCTCGATTTGGAGTCTTCAAGTTCGTTCTCCCTTCACCATATTTTTCGCCTTATTATTTCCCATAGATTAAAAGAATATAAAATTATCTTGTGTATAAAATATATAATATTTCTGATCTTACTATGTGGAATCCTTATGATTTTACCTCACCACATACTATTAAAATTTATTTGTCTGTAAAAGTTATTCTTTTGTACTTGAATTAAAATTGAAGACAGTGAGTCAACTTTAAGTTAAATAGTATACAAAAAGCGAAAAATTTTGAAAAGCAGACTCGATAAGCCTTATCATGATTGAATGAAGAAGCTTCTAATTATCAAATGATAAACTACTTATTTGCCATTTGCCTTTTTTATGCATCTATAGCAACGATTGCAAATAATACAAAAATAATGAAGTATTTTTTAATGAATGTCAGAACAGATCTTGACAAGCCCACAATTGACGACATAGACGAGTTCAAATTAACAGTCGGCACTTGGGTTCATAGAGATGGAAAACCAATTTCAAACGCAACAAAAAAGCAATTTTTAGTTGGGTTTAAGCAATTTCTAAGAGCGTGTCTTAAAATTAAAATGAGTCACATAAACGGGATAGAATTCATAATTTGAAATAAAGAATTAGGTGGAGTCCATCAGAAATTTAGATAACATAAGGTCATATGTACCCAATTTTCAGAAAAATTTATGACCTTATTCTAAACTAAGCGTTTCCAATTACCAATTGTAGAATTGATTTGAATTTTAAGACATGCCTTTAGTGTAAATAAACCGCCAGGAATATGAATAGTGGAAACTCACTAGCTGTATGAAAGAAGCCCTTCTTCTTATTGATATCCAAAACGACTATTTTCCTGGCGGCAAAATGGAACTTGTCAGCATGGAGGAAGCAGCAAAAAAAGCAGGAGAACTCCTTAAAGCATTCCGTACTGCTGGTAAACCTATTTTCTTTATCAAGCATATGTCTACAAGATCAGACGCCACATTCTTTGTACCCGGAACTCAGGGAATGGATATTCATCCGAGCGTGAATCCTCTTCCAAACGAAACTGTCATTGAGAAACATTTCCCTAACAGTTTTTTACAGACCGACCTCCTATCAGTTCTTAAAGAATCCGAAGTAACTGACCTTATAATCTGCGGAGCAATGAGCCATATGTGTATAGATACAACTGTCAGGGCTGCAAAAGAACTTGGATTTAAATGTACCTTGATAGCTGATGCCTGTGCTACCCGCAATCTTAAGTTCGGAGAAGAAATTTTGCCTGCGCAAACTGTTCATGCATCATTCATGGCGGCATTGGACGGCATGTTTGCAACTATCATGACTGCCGACGAATATCTTAATTAAATGCTACAGTTTTCTGTTAAATTGCATGAATCCTTTCCCAATTGTATGATTAAGTTTAATTTTAAGACATCCTCTAAGGTAGTATGGCAAGCGGTATAAAAACAGAGAATATGTAGATCTTGCCGATGATATAAAAACCCGGATTATATAAAAATCCGGATTAAATTAAAGCATAAAACCCCAGATGAGCTTCTAACAAAGGACAAAATTGAGCTGATGATAGAAGCTGCAGGTGTTCGGGACAGAGCAATAATAGGGGTTTCTGACCTTGCTAGAATGGTTGGAACCCCTCAGCATTTACTTTATATTCCGTCCTTAATACAGAAAGAAGGCCACAAGTTTTCCATCAAATGTAGGTGGTGTGGGAGGGCTTGACTTGCGGATTTTGAGGATACTGCTGAATATGTATGCGATGTAGAACTAAAAAGGTGCCTGGCGGCATATAGCGTGACTGAAGCTTAAAAGTAATTTTTTTTGTAAAATCCCGCCAATTTTATTGTTATAAGTTACGTATAATGTCTTACTCAGTCTAATTTATTCACTAATCCTTCCTTTCTGCATTAAATTCATTAATAGCTTTTGCTGTATTCTCAAGCAGCTTGAAAGCAAGGTCCTGATCCGGCCAGAACGCCAGCCCGCAGTCTGGATTCGCATACTTTATGCGATCCCCAAGAATGGAATAAGCCGTTTCAAGCCTCTTTTTTATGACGTCTGAAGTTTCTAGCTCAGTTATGATTTTTTGCAGATGTTCCTTTTCCTTCCAGGCATTGACCCCATACTTTTCATTGATAATGCCTATAAGACTGAAAATATCGGTTCTCGAAACTCCGACTCCTACGTAAGTATTTGAATCCTCCAGTACTTTTCTGTCCAGAAGATCGAGGTAGGAAGGAGTTCCCGCATACTCAAATCCAATGACATTGATAGGGGTCTCACATATAAGCTTATACTTCAATGGAGAATACAGATGAATCTCCATGTCCGCTCCCTGTTGCCGAGCATAGGTAGAGGCAACTGTAAGAGCCGATATGATGTCAGCGTCAGAAAACTGAATCTTATCATTTAGTCCCAGGCTGATTTCGTCCAGAGCTATAACTTTAATTTTGAAATTTTTTGCTGTTTTAAATGCCTGTTTAATGAATTTCTCAATATCCAGTGCAAGGATATTATAAGCGTCCACAAAAGCTGTTGCCCCGAAAGCCTGAAGATACATATCTGTAGGGCCTGCGATACAGACCCTAACTTCAAGAGTCTTTCCTGTATCTTTTTTATATTGTTTTGCAACCTCATCAATTATTTCCAGCTCAAGGATTTTTGCATTTTCTTCTTTCAGGACATAAGGTTCATAACAGTTCTTTTCATCTTTGACAATATCCAGAAATTGCCCTATCATATCTCTGAACTGAGGATAAGTGGGAACGTGAACTCCCACATCGATTTTCCGACGGAAAGCCTCCCTAACTACAGAAAAAAGTTTTTCATCTTCATTTCGGTTTTCGGCTGCAGCCTTTACCCACTCCCTTGTGATACCTTCAGGTGTGGGAAGACTGCCTTCATCGATAAAAATAATCTCCTGCATGCTTGATATTAAGAGAGCTGAAGTTTTATAGATATTGGAATGCTTGCTCGACGCATATCCGGCTTCCATTCCTGTAAAGAAATTGCAGAAAACGGAGATATGGAGTTAATAAGGGTTGACGAGAAAAACGAACTAATTTTTCGATCAAAATTTAGGTTGATTCACTTCGAATACTTGTCTCCACTATCAGCTCAAACAAAAAATCCCTATTTTATATTTCGGTTGTGTCCCTGAGTTATTGATCAATTTCGAAAATGCGAGTACATCCTCCTTATTTGAGGAAAATGTAGAAAGATTCTTGTGCTTGTGGTTTTCAATAACTCAGACCCACTACCTATATTTCGGAGCGGCGTTTTTGGACTGATTTTTGGACCGACTTTTGCAGTATAATAATGAAAATTACTTTTTGAAGCCTGTCCTTCAGGCTATTGACCTCCTGACACACCTTCTATAAAAAATTATTAGAAATCTCACAGTCAGGGAGATTCCTTGAAATCCCTTATACCCTGGGCTGCATTGGAGAGCAGAAAAAAGGCTATTCTCTGGTTAGGCCATGATCCCAGCCCACAGTCAGGACCTGCATATTTTATCAGGCTACCGAAACGTCTGTAAGCAAGCTTGAGCCTCTTTGTTATGATAGCTGGGGTTTCGAGCTCTGTAATAATCTCCGGAAGGTACTGCTGATCTTTCCAGACGTTAGTACAGTGTCTTTCGTTAAGGATTCCTGCCAGCGTGAAAATATCAGTTCTTACAATTCCCAATCTGAGGAATGAATCTGTACTTTCCAGCACTTTTTTGTCAATTAATTCCAGATATGAAGGCTTGCTTGCCGATTCTACTCCTATTACGTTGATTGTAGGAGTCTCGCAGGCAAGATTATAGCCTTAATTTGACAGTATTCACTAATTGATATTGAAAATCTGTTCTATTTTTAGCTCAAATTAGTTTGACAGGAGGTTATGAATCCATCGAATTTGGCAGTGTACCGAAAGTTCTGTAAAATATGATTGACTCTGTATCCTTTTCTTTTCACCACAAAAAAACAGGATGCAGAGTCAATGGTTAATTTGTTCTCACTCATAAAAGATTATCTTGTCGATCAGGAAGATGGAATTCGCCAGCTAATTACCTGGTTTTTAAACCTTACAATGGAGGAGGAAGCCCTCCTCCAAGCTGGCGCACAACGTTATGAGCGGATTGATTCACGTAAAGCCAGTAGAAATGGCTACAAACCCCGAACTCTTCTGACCAAGCATGGAAAACTTGAATTGTCAAAGCCTCAATTCCGTGAGTTTCCCTTTGAAACCCAGGTTTTTGAGAAATATTCGAGAGTTGAAAAGGCCATCTTAACCGCTATAGCGGAATCTTACCTTCAGGGTGTTTCCACCCGTAGGGTGGAAAAGATCATGATCGCTTTAGGAGTAGGTGAAATCTCAGCCTCTTCTGTTTCCAGGATTACTAAAGAACTGGATGAAAAGGTTGAAGAATTCCTCTCAAAACGAATAGAACATGAAATTCCTTACTTGTTTATTGATGCGACTTATTTCAAGGTAAGAGATGGGCTTCATTATGAAAACAAAGCTCTCTTCGTAGTTGCTGGAATCAGGGATGACGGTTACCGAGAGATGACTTGGAACAAGATTGGCAGACAGTGAAGCTTCTATGTTCTGGGAAGATCTATTCGATGATCTGAAAGAAAGAGGGTTAAGAGGTGTCAAGTTAATCGTTTCTGATGGTCATAAAGGAATACAGAAAGCAGTCAGAGAATCCTTTATTGGATCAAGTTGGCAGATGTGTCATGTACATCTGACAAGACAAGTTCTCAAGAAGGTGCCAAAAAAGAAGCAGAAAGAAGTGGCTGAGAAGATAAAAGAAGCATTAGTCGACCGTCAGAACTTGAATCACCTGATTAGGGAACTGGACAGTATGGGGTATAAAAGCGCAGCTGATACCCTTGAAAGTTTTCAGTATGATGTAATGAACTATATGCAGTTTCCAGAAAAACACTGGAAAAAAATAAGGACAACAAATATGATGGAAAGGACTAACAAGGAACTCAAAAGAAGAAGCAAGGTAGTTGGAGCATTTCCTAACCAGGACTCAGTATTGAGACTTGTAGTCTCAATACTAATTGATATAAATGAAGACTGGATCACAGGAAACAAGTATATAGTAATGGAACAGTAATCAAAAAAGAAGACGAAGGGGTAGAGAGTAGATTTTACAGAAAATTAGGCACACTGCCTCGAATTTTATAATAAATTCTAGGGAATAGTGCCCATTTTTGCTACTATTAAGCTATTGATTTTATCAAAATTCGCAAAAATATGATTTTTGACCCCGTTTTTCACGAACTTTATTGTAAGTGTCAAATTCTTTAAGCTTTTTTTGATGAATTTTGTGGACTTATGTTTGATTTCCTCAAATTCATATCGCATCAGCGATATGAACAACTGAGCAATAAATCCTAAGAGAACAGCTCCATAAATGCTATTATCTGACCAAACCCTTAACGGCTTAATCTGTAATTCGTTTTTCAATGAGTTGAATATTTTCTCGATAGAGTCCTTCTCTCGATATATTTCTAATGCCTTCTCAAGTGTCAAATTCTTGTTTGATTTAAGGCAGAAAAATCCTTCTCTTCCATTAATTATCGAGTTTTTCAGAAGTTCTATTGCTTCATCATCACTAAGCTCTTCGAGCTTAGTTGTAAAAGAGTAGTCAATCTCAATCAACTCATTGTTGATTCTGAATTTCTTGGGAAGCTTTTTGTTTTTAACAATTATTTCTTGTATCTCTTTTGCTTCCTGTAACTTCTTAAGAACAGTTCTTGCCTTTGCTTCCAACTGTTTCGCTTGTAGTGATTCTGAGAAATAAAAATACTTAATGCTATTTGGCTTGACTATCTTAATCCCATAAATACTTTTTTCAGAATCTATTAGCTCTGCTTTATCTTTATCAAAATTCTCAATGATTTTATCGTCGCTTGCGTTCAGTTTCATGGAAGTAAGATATGTCATCTTATCTTCCTGTATTAGCTTAATGTTGTCAACTGTATTTGCACCTTTATCAAAGACAATAAGAGATCCTTTTTTGAGATTTCTCTTTACCTGGTTATAAGTCTCAGGAAAATGTTGCAGATCAAGAACGTTTCCTCTATTAACTGTAATTCCAATAGGGATGTTAATTGGTTTTCTGAGTTCACTGACTCCAACTGTTATCTGCAACTTATCAGGTCTATGATCCCTGCTATATCCGTACTTACCAAGCTTGGATTTAGTTCCGTGAAGAACTATACTAGTGCTGCGATTCCAAAGTATGTTCATAAAACCTTGGTTTTTGATTTGTCTGTTGATTAACTAATTTCCCTCTAAACAAGGGACTTATTTTGGAATCGATGCACTAGTCCAGTCAAGGTTTATATCAGTCTCTCCAAAACCATAAACAGAAAACAGATTATCTAACTTGACATTGTCAAATTAAATCATTATTGCAGATATCGAAACCTATTTCCACTCAAATCTACTCCATCTTGAACCTTTTTACCTTCCCATTTTTGTTTCTTCTATTTTCTTCTTAATCAATAGTTGCCTTAATTTCACTGTCATAAATTTTTCCTGCTAAAATTGCATACTTACCACCTACTTTCGGCAGGTCGACATTAAAAATTAGAATATTTTTCTTGATGCCGTTTTTGAACATTCACTAACTATAGATTAGGTTTAAAGCTGGTTAACAGGTGGCTCAACTCCCACAGCATATATAAATACTAAATCATTTTTTCATTAAAGTTTAGTATGAGAAATTAATAATTGGTCATATGTAAACCTATCAATTACACACAAGTAAGGAGCATTATTTCAAAATCGCCATCAGTAAAATTATCAAAAATTAAACGTCGACCTGCCGAAAGTAGGTTACCAGTAACCAGAACAAGAATCCAATTTCTCTAATCCGAAAAATTATGAACTTCTTAACCTGCTAACTCTTGCCTTCCTTCTCAGCTCATTATCTTGATTTAATATTCTTGCAATTTCCCAAGCATCGATTCTTTTCAATGGATTGTGGTACTTCAGTATCCATATGATCCCAGGAATTGAAATCTTATACATTTTGTTGAATTTTTTCAGATAAGAGAGTAAAATAAGCATTGCAAGCATTACCAATGCCATATGATGGTGCCATGCATTCCAATTTCTCACCATATATTCTGCCATTCCACAGTTTCCCTTTGCATCCTGAAATGCTCTCTCAATCCAATACCTTGAACTCTGCATTTTTGCAAGTTCTTCTAATGGAGCATCCTCAGAAGCGTTACATAATGAGTATTTTATTTCATTTGATTCTGAATCTTTACTTATGAGAAGCCATAGTGGCTTCTCACAAGGCAAGTTATTCTGACGTCTCCAAACCTTTATGGCCTTAAAATAGACTTTTTTGTACCCTCTTTCCGTTTTTCTAACTTTGATAAGTTTCCATCCTTCAATTAAACTGGAAAGAAAATCAACCCTTGTTGATAATGTATTCAAAACTCTGGGAATAATAGGTTTCCTTCCTCTGATTCCCTTTTTCTCAGGAATCCCAACTAATGGTTTCTCAATATAGACGAGAGTATCAACAGCTATGTCTGCAACAAAAGTTAAGCCTCTACTTTCAAGTTCTGTCAATAACTCAGGATTTTCACCGTAGAATCCATCCATTGTGACATAGGAGAAAGGAATACCTTCTTCTATTGCATTATCAATCATTTCAAGACCAAGTTCATACTTGGTTCGGAACTTTATCTCCTCACGAGGAATTTTAGCCTTTAAACAACGTGCCTTGTCATCAATCCATTTTTGTGGGAGATATAATCTCTCATCAATCAACATTCTCTTATTTTTCTTAAAATAAGCAAGGAATACGCCAACCTGACAATTATCCTTTTTTCCAAGGTTGCCGCAATACTGATGAGAAACTCCGACAGAACTATTTCCAGATTTTTTTATGCTTGATTCGTCAAGTATAAGAACACCATTTTTACCTATAGTTTGAATGGCTTTTGTTCGAACAGATTTGAGGAGATCTGCAGAACGCCAAGGAGAAGTTGAGAGGAAATGGCTTAGTGATTGGTTGTTAGAGCATTTACAACAGTAAATTGCCATTTTTCTCATATTTTTCCTATAGGGGAGGAGAAGCAAACCATTAAGGTAATCAATACAGGTTAAAACCATACAACGAGTTTTCGTTTGAAAATAGAATTCAAGATGCTTCTCTGAAATGTATTTTTCTACAGAGATATTATTTGACTTGATGAAGTCAGCTGTTATTTGTTTCACTAAACCAAATTTATAGGGGAAAAATTATACTTCACGGTAGACGTGAAAAGGAAATGTGACAAAGTCAAGCTAAGATCTCCGAGAGAATTATCTCCTTATTACGTCCGAGGATCTCAAGAGTCCTGTAAAGAACTTTTTCATGAAAACTCTTGAGGTTCAAAATCTCGAGAATTTCTTTCTGATTTAACCATTTACTAGCTTCCTTGATGCTAAAATTCTCGGTGAGCTTATAGCTCACCAAGCCAATTAATAAACTATTGAGATCTAAACCCTTACTTTTATGCTTGCTAAAAACATCAGAAAAATTAAGTTTTCATAAAAGTATTGAACAGCAAGCATCGATCCGATAGAAACACATTTATTCTTGTTAGGAATAATTGGGAATGCTCTTATTTTTGTTTTTATATTCATTGGACCGAATAAAACAAAATAAAGAGCACTTATTTTTATTTATCTGTCAAACTCAGGTAATAGAGGAAACGTTCTTGATCTGCAACATTTTCCTGAGACTTATAACCAGGTAAAGAGAAATCTCAAAAAAGGATCTCTTATTGTCTTTGATAAAGGTGCAAATACAGTTGACAACATTAAGCTAATACAGGAAGATAAGATGACATATCTTACTTCCATGAAACTGAACGCAAGCGACGATAAAATCATTGAGAATTTTGATAAAGATAAAGCAGAGCTAATAGATTCTGAAAAAAATATTTATGGGATTAAGATAGTCAAGCCAAATAGCATTAAGTATTTTTATTTCTCAGAATCACTACAAGAGAAACAGTTGGAAGCAAAGGCAAGAACTGTTCTTAAGAAGTTACAGGAAGCAAAAGAGATACAAGAAATAATTGTTAAAAACAAAAAGCTTCCCAAGAAATTCAGAATCAACAATGAGTTGATTGAAATTGACTACTCTTTTACAACTAAGCTCGAAGAGCTTAGTGATGATGAAGCAATAGAACTTCTGAAAAACTCGATAATTAATGGAAGAGAAGGATTTTTCTGCCTTAAATCAAACAAGAATTTGACACTTGAGAAGGCATTAGAAATATATCGAGAGAAGGACTCTATCGAGAAAATATTCAACTCATTGAAAAACGAATTACAGATTAAGCCGTTAAGGGTTTGGTCAGATAATAGCATTTATGGAGCTGTTCTCTTAGGATTTATTGCTCAGTTGTTCATATCGCTGATGCGATATGAATTTGAGGAAATCAAACATAAGTCCACAAAATTCATCAAAAAAAGCTTAAAGAATTTGACACTTACAATAAAGTTCGTGAAAAACGGGGTCAAAAATCATATTTTTGCGAATTTTGATAAAATCAATAGCTTAATAGTGGCAAAAATGGGCACTATTCCCTAGAATTTATTATAAAATTCGATGGATTCATAACCTCCTGTCAAACTAATTTGAGCTAAAAATAGAACAGATTTTCAATATCAATTAGTGAATACTGTCAAATTAAGGATATATTACATAAAAAACACTTTTTGGCGTTTTGCACCTTAACCGAATACACATAGATAGTTATCAGAAAATGGGCTGAGGCATACGGAATAAAGTTTCTTCCTTCGTTCCAATTCAATTTTAATATTTTTTTTCTGTCGTCGGCCAGAATTAGAAATTTCAGGCACTTTAATTTCCTCCTTAAGCCCTGGTTCTAAAATGTTCTCTTTTTTGTACAGGTATATTTATATATTATAGGTGCAACACAGGTTCATTGAAAATAAAGAGATGTATAACCATCTGTTGTTAAAAAACCAATTTTTGTTTTTAAACAAAGAGTTCTATACAATCTTATTTTTAAACTATTAACAAAAATCAAAACAAAGGTGAAACAATAATGGCTTTTAATGACAGAAACTTCAGAGGGAATTCTAATTCCAACGCGGGGGTTTCGGCGCTCCAAGAGAAATGCACAAGACAACATGTTCTGACTGTGGTGCTGAAACCGAAGTACCTTTCAAACCTGACCCGGAAAGACCCGTTTACTGCAGAGAATGCCTTCCTAAGCACAGGAAACCCAGAGAAGACAGATACTAAACCCGAATTTCGCTTCGGTCGAGTTGCGGCTCGACGATGCGCGGTCCGTTTCGCTTCGCTCAAGCGGACTTACACTTTTACTTTTTTAAATATACCTCAGACCTAGAATATACTTTTTTCATAACCCGTGATCTTTTGCAGACTGTGAAGGAACACTTTGCAGGGCTGATCAGTTTTGTTTTATCGATAATTCGTATCCTCTTCAAATTTGATGGATTTTCAATCACAGGAAAAATATAATAGTTGCTCCATTTACCCTTATCATATTTTGGAGTAAAAAGATGGAACTCGAAGCTTTAAAACAATTGCTGGCATCTTTGGATATCAATCCTGATGAAATTGAGGATAAAAGGTATGCTACAGCTTTTCGCATTTTGTTTGCTATCATTGAAAAACAGAACGAGGAGATAGAATTTCTCAAGGCAGAGAACCAAAAGCTTCGAAATGAAATCAATTTACTCAAAGGTGAACAAACCAAACCTAAGATTCGTGGCTCTAAAAAGAATGAAGATATTTCTTCTGAGAAAGAGAGACGAAAAAGAGAGCATCCATAGGACAAAGAATCTAAATCAAAACTGGACAAAATAGAGGTTCATCGAATTGAAACATGTAAAGTTGATAGATCCGTTTTACCCAGTGACGCATATCCTAAAGGTTATAGGGACGTAATAATTCAGGATATATCCATAAAGCCTGTGAACACCAACTACAGGATAGAGATATTTTATTCTCCTTCTGAGCATAAAACATATTCAGGAGAATTACCACATGGTATCAAAGGTGAATTTGGTCCTGGAATCAAATCTCTGATAATCACACTTAACCATGTTGCGAATGTTTCAGAGCCCAAAATACATGAATTTCTGGAAAATATTGGTGTTTATATATCCAAAGCCACAATTTCTCGAATTTTGACAAAAGATACTGATATCTTCCATCAGGAGAAAGCTGAGATTTTTCTGGAAGGTCTTAAGGCTTCGCCTTATCAGCAGATTGATGATACAGGTGCAAGAGTCAATGGTAAAAATCACTATACTCAAATTCTTTGTAATCCTTATTGTGCTGCTTATTTTACAGTTCCCAACAAGAGTCGAGAAAATATTTTAGATGTACTTCTATGTGGAAAAGAAAAAACGTACTGCTTTAATGATGAAGCATTTGATCTGATGAAAACGTTTAATGTTTCCCAAATCTGGATGGAAAAGCTCTCTTCTTTTAAAAACAAAATATTCAGTGATGAAGAAATGCGTCGAAAACTGGATTGTGTTTTTTCACTCAAAGGGTATAAAACTACTAAGAAGAAAGTTCTTGAAGCCGGTGCAATTGCGGCATATCATCAAAGTACAGACATACCTGTGGTTACCATACTTCTAAGTGATGATGCACCTCAATTCAGGCAAGTTGCATCACATCATGCTCTTTGTTGGATTCATGATGGGAGAAACTACAAGAAATTGAGGCCAATAGTACCATATTATAAGGAAAAGCTGAAAGCTTTTCTGGATAGGTACTGGGACTTTTATGGGGAACTCGTTAAGTTTCGAGAAAAACCAGATTCAGAGGTAGCGAAGCAATTATCCATTAAGTTTGATCAGTTGTTTTCGATTATAACAGGATACGAACAGTTGGATGAAAGAATCAGTAAGACGAAAGAGAAAAAGGAACATCTATTAAAGGTACTGGTTTTGCCAGAGGTTCCGCTGCATAACAATGCAGCGGAACTAGCGGCGAGAGCAAAGGTCAGAAAAAGAGATGTGAGCCTTCAAACCATAACAGATGAAGGGACAAAGGCAAACGACACATTTATGACGATTGTTCAGACTGCAAAGAAACTGAGTATAAGTGCGTATCAGTACATATGTGATAGAGTGAGCAATACATTTGAGATGCCATCTCTGGCTCAACTCATTAGAGAAAAAAGCTCATGGAGTTGAAAGTCAAAGCTTTCCACTCAATTTGAAGAGGATACAAAATATCTAATAACTGAAGAAGAGATTGAAGAGTTCTCTTTTACAACTTTCTTAAAAATTCAAGGCTTTCAATTCCCTCTTCGACAGAGCTCATTTCGGTGACAAAAATTCCCTTATAGTCCGAAAGCTTTTTCATAACCTGTTTCCAGTCTATCGTACCTTTTCCCAGAGGGAGATGTTCGTCTTTTTTGCCCATGTTATCGTGAATATGTACATGGGAAATTCTTTCTGTCAGGAAATCCAGGAAATCGTCAACAAGCCCAACTGTATTTGCGTGCCCAACATCGAAGGTAAAGCCCACATTATGACTTCCAATGGAATCAAGCATCTCAATCATTTCGTCAGGATATTTTCCGAAGATTTTTGGCAGGTCGGGCATATTCTCAACAGCAACGAGAATTCCGAAATCCGCTGCAAAATCGCAGATTTCCCGGAGAGAGGCAAGGTTAGTAAAGTAGGCTTGTTGCGGGACCTGCACACCATAAGGAGAAAGATAGCCAGGGTGTATTACAGCCAGATTGACATAGTTAGAAGCCAGAGTCAGGTAGTGTTTCATCTGCCTGAGAACTTCTGCCCTGAGTGAGTCGTTCAGACCTGCCAGATTCATATCCGAGAAAGGCAGATGCAGGGTCAGCTCAAGGCCAGTGGTCTCATTGATATTTTTCAAATTCTGAATATTCTTGCTGTTCAGGCACTGGGACCCTTCCTGTACGATTTCCCAACCGGTATACCCATGGTCTTCGAGAGTGTAAGCCCATTTGAAAGGGTCTTCAACGACTGCACGCGACGAATAACTGATTCTGTGCAACTGCATGACGAAAGTTCATTCCTTTTAATTTGTTAATATAGATTTGTGGGTGCGAATTAAGATATATTTAACTGAATTATTTAACTGAATTCGGTAATTGAACTCAATTAACTGAACCAAGTTAACTGAACCAAGTTAACTGAACTAAATGGACTGAACTAAATGGACTGAATTAAGTTAACTGAACTCGGATTAATTTAACGCGCTCTTTCAATGGATTTCAACAGGGAATTAAATGTTTTTTAGAGCATTAAAGGCATATTAAAGATCTACAAAGCATTAAAAGCGTATTAAAGGCATACAGAGCATTAAAACCTTAAAACGTTTCAACCCTTCTCCACATAGTCCATATCCAGTTCAATAACAGGTTTCCCTTCTTCGGTAAGGGGCAAAAGCCATTCAAAAAGTCTTTCCATTTCTTCCTGAGAATCGGCCCTGATAAAGACTTCAATGGACCCGATAGGTTCTTCTTGAGCAGGAATACTGGGAATTCC
>CAVRJG010000052.1:0-226420 GCA_963721455.1 uncultured Methanosarcinaceae archaeon | reverse complement strand
AAGTAGGATAAATCCTAAGAGAACAGCTCCATAAATGCTATTATCTGACCAAACCCTTAACGGCTTAATCTGTAATTCGTTTTTCAATGAGTTGAATATTTTCTCGATAGAGTCCTTCTCTCGATATATTTCTAATGCCTTCTCAAGTGTCAAATTCTTGTTTGATTTAAGGCAGAAAAATCCTTCTCTTCCATTAATTATCGAGTTTTTCAGAAGTTCTATTGCTTCATCATCACTAAGCTCTTCGAGCTTAGTTGTAAAAGAGTAGTCAATCTCAATCAACTCATTGTTGATTCTGAATTTCTTGGGAAGCTTTTTGTTTTTAACAATTATTTCTTGTATCTCTTTTGCTTCCTGTAACTTCTTAAGAACAGTTCTTGCCTTTGCTTCCAACTGTTTCGCTTGTAGTGATTCTGAGAAATAAAAATACTTAATGCTATTTGGCTTGACGATCTTAATCCCATAAATACTTTTTTCAGAATCTATTAGCTCTGCTTTATCTTTATCAAAATTCTCAATGATTTTATCGTCGCTTGCGTTCAGTTTCATGGAAGTAAGATATGTCATCTTATCTTCCTGTATTAGCTTAATGTTGTCAACTGTATTTGCACCTTTATCAAAGACAATAAGAGATCCTTTTTTGAGATTTCTCTTTACCTGGTTATAAGTCTCAGGAAAATGTTGCAGATCAAGAACGTTTCCTCTATTAACTGTAATTCCAATAGGGATGTTAATTGGTTTTCTGAGTTCACTGACTCCAACTGTTATCTGCAACTTATCAGGTCTATGATCCCTGCTATATCCGTACTTACCAAGCTTGGATTTAGTTCCGTGAAGAACTATACTAGTGTCGCGTCAATCTTCAAGTGTCGGATAAAGACGTGATAATTTTATCCTTGCATCTTCTGTTGTGAATTGCCAATTAACCTTTGCATTTTTGTTGTTTCTGAACTTTTGCCAGGCTAATACTTCTTTCCTAACAGCCTCGATGTTATCCATTCTCCTTTTTAAACATTGACCTGTAAGTACATTCAATCTGACCTTCCGCAGATGTCTGACAAATTTTTCCTTTTTTATTAATGTATAAATATCTAAAATATCGAATCTTGATTTAGATTTTATTATGCTTGTTACAACACGTTCTCTTGATCATCACGGAATCGTTTCTGGCATTTATGATGAACTTGAAATTGGAAAAGTGATTGACGAAGTGCTGCCCAAACTTGGGCAGCACAAGTTAGCTCATTCTATAGTAGTAAAAGCAATGCTTCTCAATTGTCTTGGTTTCACTGACATTCGCCTTTACATGTATTCTCAGTACTTTGAAACTCTTCCAGTTGAAAGACTACTTGGTCCTGGAGTCAGTGCATCTGATCTTAATGACGATGTTTTAGGAAGGACTCTTGACGAGATCCATGGAGCAGATCCGACTCAACTTTTCATGAAACTTGCCTTGAAAATGATGGAAATCGTGAACATCAGGACTCAACTCCTCCATTGTGACACTACCAATTTTAGCGTTTATGGTGACTACAAACATATCGATGGTAGTTCTGCCATTGAAATTACATATGGTCATGCAAAAGACGGTAGAGACGACCTGCAGCGTTTTGGACTTGGAACAATAACAAATCAGTATGGAATCCCGTTATTTGCAAAGGCTTACTCTGGTAATTCATCAGACAAAGAAACCATAATTGAGGCAATGAAAAAACTTCAGGAAAACATAACGTTCCCTGATGATGTTTACTACATAGCTGATAGTGCTCTATACTCTGACGGAAATATCAGAATCAATGGGAATAGGCATGAAATGGATCACTCGTGTTCCTTCAACCTTAAATCTTTCAAAAGATTTGTTGGCATCTGATCTTGAGTTCAAAAAAGGAGAGGATCCACGTTATTCATTTTACGAAACTATTGTTGAATATGGAGGTATCGAACAAAAATGGGTAGTTGTTCACTCTTCTGAGATGCAGAAAAGAAAGGATATTACTTTTGAAAGGAAAATCCAGAGGAAGGTTACGGAATCTCAGAAAGATCTCAAAGAGTTAAAGATGATAAAGTTTGCCTGTGAAGAGGATGCCAGAGCTGCTCTGGAAAGATGGAAGAATGAGAATCCGTACTGTTTGCTGGAAACAGCAGAGATTTCCACGATCTCAAAAAGAGAAAACGGGAAGAAAGGACGGCCAAAGAAGGATGAAAAGCTTATCGTTCACTATGTTATAAATGCAAAAGCAGTCAGGAATGAAGAAATTACACTGAATGAAAAAGAGTATCAGGGGAGGTTTATAATCGCAAGCAATGACCTCAATCTTGATGCTGAAAAGATGCTGGAACACTACAAAAACCAGAGTAAAGTGGAAAAAGGGTTCAGATTCATAAAGGACAAAAGTTTCAGGGTCTCTGAGGTGTATGTAAAAAAACCTCAGCGAATTGAAGCACTGTCAATGGTAATGGTATTAACTCTGATGGTCTATTCTGTGGCAGAATGGAAATTAAGAGAAAGGTTAAGAGAAACAGGGGAAACAATACCAAACCAGATTAAAAAACAAACTCAAAAACCAACATTAAAATGGGTTTTCATCCTGATGAGAGAAATTACAGAAGTAAAAATGGATGTTGACTCAAAAGTGGTAACTCAAGTTGCAAACTTAAATGAAACTAAGGAAAAGATAATAAGGTTGATGGGGAAAAATTGTGAAAAATACTATTTTTAAGGGGAGATGTCGGGTAAGTAGGGAGGATTACTCCTCCTTTCTCCCCTAGGAACCGTACTTGAAAGTTTCCCTTCATACGGCTCGAGTGTTTTCAAACCCTTTCTGTATCAGGCACCAGTTATTTGCATAACTGATTTTGTGTTCCGGATAACAGCCCACTAACATAATTGTCTGTAAGCCTCTCACCTATTGGTGTCGTTGAGTATCTTACATTTGTAGGTTTGTTTCCATTCACACAAGAAAACACCATCAGTAAGTCTGCATCCTTTCGGATTGAGGCAAAGTTTGAACCTCTATCCAATCCATTACAGATTGGCATTCGCTTTTTACTGAATCCTCTACCCTCAATGCCATCGTTATCCCTCGCGGGAGTCCTACCCATAATGGGAGCATTTAGGGCTTACCAAGTTCCATACTACGAATAATGTGAATACCTTAGAAGCCATCTATAAACCGAGAATCATTTGTCCATTTGCCATAATGTCCGCAGACCCATTACAGCCTGATTCTGTACCTTTTGGTTAAGCGTATCAGCCTGCTTTCGCTTATTCCACTTCACGATTCTTACGATGGTTCACTTTATGTTCTTCATAGTATTCGTATCCTAACCGATTACCAAAGTCAGGTTCCTTGATTTCTCGATAGTGTCCTGTGAGCTTCACACACAAATGTTACCATTTATGCATGTCACAGTAGGATTACCTCAAATGGAAGAGGTAGCGAATGGTGCAATTCATAGTATAGCTTCTTGTCGCACCTGCGGAAAGTGGGATTCTACTAATTAATACAGTTTTTTCTTACAAAAAAAGTGTTGCATCGACACAGTACCTTTTGGAAAAATGAAAAACGTCAAAAATCAAAAAACACAAGAAATAAATTTGAATTATATTAAGAAAACAGACGCACGAAGCCCATTTACACATTATAAAATGTATGTTTCTGTCAAATTCGGGTATTAATTAAATTATTTTGTGACGAGCCCTTAGGATTTGTAACGAAATAACTTAGGCAATAGATAATTTAGTTAAAGTTCATTGGTCATCGGTTAAGAACTTACTTCAATCTACCAATAGTGTTTTTCAGTTCATCTTTTCATTCTAACCATTCTTCTCTGAACCTTTCTCTGTTTACATGTGGATCCAATGCTTGACTTTCGTACACACTCATCACTGTTTCAAAAGTTCTTTCAATTCCACATCTATGCAGAATCACTGTCAATAAATCTGATGCATTTTCAGCAAATATTATGCTCCATCTCTCTTGAGTATATCGAACCATTTTTTCAGGATGAGCCGCATTGTTCTTTACAAGAGAATAAATTCTTCTGCTAACGATTAATGTCAACATTGCTGTCCATATTAGAGCCTCAATTACCTGCACATTCTTTGTATCCAGAACGTCAAGCGCGTATTTGCTTTTTAACTCCTTGAAAAGCAGCTCTATGTCCCATCTTGCTCCATATAATTTTGCAATGTCTTTTGCACTCAAAACATCTTTCTGAATATTTGTAATGTATATGTGGTGCTTTTCATCTTCATCATTATATACCGCAACAAGACGTACACACATCTCATCCTGTTTTTGCTTGCCTTTGTATGCTCTTCTTTTAAACTTTATTTTCACAACAGCATCAAGATCTTTTCCTGAAAGTTGCTTAATACACTCACTAACAGGTTTTCCAGTGAACTCTTTGCTTTTTGTCTTAGAAAGTCCCTCTTCAACAGAAACAAGAATAGGATCCATATTCTTCCTAATTCTTGAGACAAAATATCCTCCATTTTCCTCAACTCTTGCAAACATTTGGCTTTTGTAAAAACCAAGATCAACAAGAAGAATACGGTCTTTGATCCAGGGCCCTATTTTCAATGTTTTCATTTCAGCTGTTTTTTCAGAGTACAGAGCAACTGTTTTAGGTCCATTAGCAACTGCACTTACCATAACTCCCACTTTTACTCCAGCAGCTACTGTTCTTGCTCTTGCTGCCGGAAACTTGTCTGATAAAGAGGAGTGAAGACGAACAATTGTGCTGTCCTGAATGAGAACATCCTGGAAGTTTTCGAGTTTTTTACTAAGTTTTCTACCGGGTTCTTTTGCAAGTTCTTCTATGCCATGAATAACACACTGATGAAGAAACTCCACAAGTTCTGGAGTGAATCTATAGTACCAGCTGCTGTCGCTTAGGGTCTTATTTGATTCTTTTTCATATTCTCTTTTCAAACTGGCAAGTGTACGCTGCAAGCGTACACCAAAACTGAGAGTTAAAACCCAAAAGATGATGACAGGGTCAATTTTACGCTCACGTACTATGAGACCAGTTTCTTTGGCAGTTTGCCTTAACCACTCTTCGGGAAACATTTCCCGAAGAGAGTCTTCAAGAGTAGGTGGGGGATGAGGAGACATATATACACTAATATTTAAATTATTATTATAAAAACGCATGTAGAAGTGATTATCTAATGCTTAACCGATGACGCATGAGTTAAAGTTAAATCATCTACCTTGCTCGTGAAAGTTATTTAATACATTCTTAAAAACTGCCTATGTTATTTCGCGGTGGGTCCTTAGCATGAAAGTACTGCCAGCTTGGAGGTACTTTCATTTCTTTGTGCCTGTTACTCGATGAATTTTCATATTCTGTTACCACAGCCCAATCAATTTGAGAGAATATAAAAAAATAATCCCTGACAGGATATTGATTGCTACAAGCTGACCTTTTCTTTTTTTCCATTTTTTCGCCATGATATGATTTACCCAGTATGCCATCGAAGTTGCCATCATCCCAATAACAAAAGCCACAACAACATCAGGGAACCCAAAAATCCTACTGAGAATAAACCCAACTCCTCCAACTACACACACAGGACAGACCATATTTCTCCTTCCAGTCTTTTTTCTTTATATTATACTTATTGAGCTTGATACCGAATTCTGTTTTATGGATATGTTTCCTACACCCAGAAAATAATACGACTAACCCCGATTTTTGTCCTTGTCCACGCAATTAGATAAATTTCTACGAATTTATAAATCAATGATTATTTAATGAGCTGGTTTCAAGATTCCGGCTATTTATGTTTTTGACCAAAAGCAGATATTCCATTTATCTCTATTGATCTTGATTTAGCTCCTCCGAAATATTTGTTCAGAGGAATTGGAGTTCGTTTTGAAACAAGCTCAATAGAAAAAAGATTTCAAAATATAAATAAGCATAGATAAAAAGAAACAGAAACAAACATACGTATCATAGATAATTTACTTGATTACGATATATGGAATGTCTAAAAATACTCATAGACTCAGGACTTATTTCAGAGAAAGCTATCTGACTTACCATCTGATTGAATAAGAAATGCAACTCTTTTTTTGATAATGTCTGGATATGAAAAGGGTATCGTTGTGTTTGATGATAAGGAAGCTGATAAGCGTGAGAGGTTAGTTCAAACGTATATTGTTTTATTTGGTTTGTGTTATCCTATGACCAAGTTCCTTTGCTTCAACGTAATGCAATGGCTTTTTTCTTACTGTTCTTGTTTACAATTATGGTATATTATTCGATATTAAATACGGGTTTATTGATGTATAGTCTTGTTAGGGCTTATGGTGCTAGGTTTTATGCTAGGTTTGTTGTGTATTTTGTTAATTTGTTAGTCTTTTTGCCTTGTTTTTTGAGTTTTGTGGCTGTGTTGTTCTACGCCAGTCTTGATTATGAGCTTTCTTCTTCGATTATTCAACTGAATAAAAATGGACTACCAATTTCAGATGAAAAGGATAAAAGGGAATTTGAGGTACCTGCTGCCTTTTAAAGGCCCGGTATGTGCAGGAGAATCGGGTTTCCAGCAGTTATTTAATGTTCAGAAGCCCATTATTTAGAGGGGGTAACCATGAGTTCCGATTCCAAGCTCCTGGAAGACGTTAAACGGCATCTGTGTACCTGCTCTGCAGGCCTTAAGCTCACTCCTGATATGGAAGCGTTCCTGGAAATGCCTATGAGAGAACTCTACGTTTCCCTGCCTGTCCATATGGATGACGGTTCCATAAAGGTTTTTAAAGGCTTCCGGGTCCAGTACAACGAAGCTCTGGGCCCTACCAAAGGAGGCATTCGTTTCCATCCTGAAGAGACAATGGAAACGATAAGAGCCCTTGCGGCCCTGATGACCTGGAAATGTGCCCTTCACAGGCTGCCTCTCGGAGGGGCAAAAGGTGGGGTTGTGTGCAACCCGAAAGAACTCTCCCACAGGGAAATCGAGCGCCTTAGCAGGGCATACATCCGTGGGATTTACCAGATGATAGGCCCGGACAGGGATATTCCTGCTCCTGATGTCTATACAAATCCGCAGGTCATGGCCTGGATGATGGACGAGTACTCAAAAATGGCAGGCAAAAATGTATTTGGTTCCATTACAGGCAAGCCCACAAGCCTTGGAGGCTCTGCAGGCAGGTTTGATGCCACGGCAAGGGGCGGCTTATATACCATAAGGGAAGCTGCAGAAAAGCTTGGAATTAGCCTGAAAGACTCAAGGGTTGCAGTACAGGGTTTCGGAAACGTGGGATATCATGCTGCGTATCTGGCAAAAAAGCTATTCGGCTGCAAAGTTGTGGCTGTAGGCGACAGCAAAGGCGCTATCAACTCACCTGAAGGGCTTGACCCTGAAGACGTTTCCGGATACAAGCACTCAACAGGTTCGGTGCTGGGCTATCCCGGAGCAGAAAATATCACTAACGAAGAGTTGCTGGAACTGGATGTGGAGATCCTGATCCCGGCTGCTCTTGAGAATGTGATAACCGAAGAAAACGCGGAAAGGGTTAAAGCCAGGATTCTTGCCGAGATGGCTAACGGGCCGACCACAACGGAAGCAGAAGAAATCCTCAATTCAAATGGGGTCCATCTCATCCCCGATATCCTCTGCAATGGAGGCGGAGTTATTGTTTCGTACTTCGAGATGGTGCAGAACCAGTCAAACACACAATGGGAAGAAGACGAGATTCAGGACCGGCTGGAGAGAAAGATGAAAGAAGCATATCATTCGGTGTACGCGTTCGCGGCAAAAAACAATGTCTACATGCGGCAGGCTGCATATACCCTTGCTGTCGGCAGAGTGGTTGAAGCCATGCAGCTTCGGGGCTGGATATGAAAGCAGGGAAAAAGACCTGAACAAAGAAAAAAGTTAATTTTTAATATAACAGGTACCAGGCATAAAATTTTAAAATTAACTGAGGTTTTTTCTTTATAATATAGAAACCGGGGTGATTCGAATGTACAGATGCGATAACTGCGGATACCTTTATAACCCTGACCATGGGGATTCCTCACAATCCATAGCTCCGAATACGCCTTTTGAAAATCTCCCAAAATCCTGGACGTGCCCCAGGTGCGGAGCTCCCAAGGAAAGGTTTAAAAAAGTATGACCTTAAACCTTCAAAAAAGCAGGTTCTTATTTGGATAAAAAAGTAAGAAATGTATTTTAGAGCGCTTCTGGCCCTGATAGAGAATAGTTAAGCATCAAAGATATTTTACAAATCTTAAATAAGATAAACCACCGAAAAAACGGAAACTCTGTGCCCTTGTTTCCTTTATTCCGTGCTTTCAGTGGTTTTTAATTCACTCAACCTCTATAACTGCCACGGCACGGAAGAAAATAGAAAAAAATGTAAATTTGTAATTTATAAATTAGTCCGCTTGAGCGAGCGAAGCGAGTGAAACGGACAGCGGGCTGCCGAAACGCAACTCGGCTGGCGAAAAAGAAATCTTCCTGCTCACCTTCCTGCTCACCTTCCTGCTCAACCTTCCTTTAAACCTTCCTGCTCATTCATCCTGTTTCTTTCAAAGTTAAGGATTTTCCTGATGACTATTTTTTTGGACCCGATCCCAAGATCCTCGTTTTCAGGATAGTTCTCCCTTACATACCCGAAAAGTTCCGAAGCGTTCATATCATCAAGTTTTCTTTTGAGCTGGTTAAAATCCTCCACAATATCACCTTTTTTACAAAAATCGAGTTTAATTTTTGAATTTCAGATATTAGCCTTTACATTATCCGAGCATTTTTATCCGGGCATTTTTCCGGAATCCAGGCGTTTTTCCAGGAATTGCTGCAGGCTTTGCCGGTACCTACGGATTCATAAATGCCAGGTTTTTTATAAATACTCATGGTTAATTGTCTGAATTCAACCGGACTTTTATCGAAGGACTTATATTATTTATTTGAGTGAATTATCCGAATATTAATATGTTATAAGTATTTACAGATTTAATATGTTATAAGTATTTACAGATTTAATATGTTATAAGTATTTTATAGATGACCACAAAATAATGCTTAGAAATAGGCTTAAGAATTTGAATCCTGGAATAAATAATCCAAAATATTGAGAAATAATTACTAAAAAGAGTAGAGAAAATCATGGACAGGTGGCTCTGGCATAAACCGGAATGACAGCATAGATGGAGAAACCGAAGAAAACTGGATGAGGGAATTCCTTTTAAACAGCCCTGCCCCTATCCTGAGAACGGGGGAAGAAGAAACTATTCTTTACGCAAACAAGGCAGGAAAATCCTTGCTTGAAGTGCTTAAAAGCCAGGTTGGAGAGAAAGTTCCGGTTGAAATCCTGAATACTGTCCGGAGAGTAGCACTCCAAAAGAAACCTGCTCAGATGGAACTCAAAGCAGGCGAAAAAACATATTCAATTACTTTTACTCCTTTACTTGCCGGTGAGGGTATAATTCTCTGTGCATCCGATATCACCCCCCTCAAACAAACCGAGGAAAAACTACTTTTAAGAAAGAGGGAACAAGAAGTCTTTTCCCTAATTGCCGAGCTTTCTCTCAAAACCCAGGACTTCCGGACTCTGCTGGATGAAGTCTTACCTCTGGTTGCAGCTACTCTTGGCGTAGAATACTGCAACATTCTGAAACTCTTGCCTGATGGAAATTTTTTGTTTGAGAGAGGGATAGGCTGGAAGCCAGAGGATACAGGTAAAATCATTAAAAAAGATTTAGCCTCAAGAGCAGGCTACACTGTACTTTCAAACAGATCTATCCTGTTAGAAAAACTGGATCGGAAAAACTCCCTCAGGACAATGGGACTTGAAGGGTATCAGGATATAATGAGCGGGATAAGTGTGCTCATAGGAAGTGTTGAAAAGCCTTATGGAGTGCTCACGGCTCACAGCACGAAAAAGGAAAAATTTACCGAGGAAGATGCTAATTTCCTGAATGCGGCTGCAATACTCATTTCATTGACCGTTGAACGAAAAGAAGTAGAAGATGCCCACCGAGAAAAGGTTTATTTCCTGGAGACGCTGCTGGATACAATTCCGGCTCCTGTATTTTACAAGGACCTAAAAGGCGTTTATCAGGGCTGCAACGAGCTCTTTGCAAAAATGATCCTTGGGTGTTCAAAAGAAAAGGTGACCGGACACTCCATGGACGAGCTTACTGAAGCAATTCCTGCCGGACTTGGGGAAGTCTACAAAAGAATGGACCAGCGGCTATTCCAGAAAAGAGGAGGCCAGGTTTACGAGTCCAAAGTAATGTGTTCTGACGGATTGAAAAGGGACTTTATTTTCAATAAAGCCGTATACAAAAACTATTGTGGAGCTGCAGAAGGGCTTATAGGAGTAATGCTTGACATCACAGGACGCAAAAAAACGGAAGAAAAACTGCAAAAAAGCGAAGAAAGATACCGCCTTATTGCTGAACAGACAGGGCAGTTGATATACGATATTGAACTGAAAAACGGCCATGTTGAGTGGGCAGGGGCAGTCACGGAACTCACCGGCTACAGTTATAAAGAAATTGAGAAATTGGATTTTTATGACTGGCTCGAACATATTCATCCGGAAGATCGCAAAAGAATACAGCAGTCATTCAAAAAGTGCTGTAACACAGGAGAAAAATTCAAAGAGGAATTCAGGTTCAGGCGGAAGGATAGAAGCTATTTCTATGTGAAAAATAAAGGGGTATATCTGAGAGATGAGGAAGACCGTGTATGCAAAGCTCTTGGGGTAATGGAAGATGTTACCGAAATTAAACAGTCCTCTGAAAAATTGAAGGAAAGCGAAGAGCTCTACAGGTCGTTTTTACAGAATTTCAAAGGAGTTTCATTTAAACTTGACAGGAATTTTGTTCCCCTCTTTCTTGAGGGAGCTCTTGAGGAAATAACCGGGTATACAGAAGAAGACTTTATCTCCGGTAGAATATCTCTGATTGACCTTATTATCCCGGAAGACAGGCCGCTGTTCAATCTAAGCCGGAAAAAAATGATTTCCTCCCCGAACTCCATTATGGAGCATGAGTACAGGCTTATGGAGCATGAGTACAGGCTTAGGCGGAAAGATGGAACTGTGGCGTGGGTTCATGAGTTAATCCACAATGTCTGCAATGCCTCAGGCGAAACAATGTTTATCCAGGGCTATGCTTATGACATTACTCAGAGGAAAAAAGTTGAGGAAAACCTCGCGAAAGCCGAAGAAATCGGCATGAGAGAAATTCACCACCGGATCAAGAACAACCTTCAGGTAGTTTCGTCCCTGCTCAGCCTTCAGGCTGAAAAATTTAAAGACAAGGACGTTATTGAAGCCTTCAGAGAAAGCGAAAACCGCGTAGTCTCAATGTCCATAATCCATGAAGAGCTTTATAAATCAGAGGACGCAACGAGCATTGATTTTGCAGCATATCTCAGGAAATTGACTGCTGACCTTTTGCGTTCTTACAGAGTTGGAAACGAGAAGGTCAAGCTTCTCCTTGAGGCGGACAGCACATTTCTCGGGATTGATACAGCAATTCCCCTTGGAATCGTAATTAACGAACTTTTTTCAAACTCCCTTAAATACGCATTTCCCAGAGGTGCAGAAGGAGAGATCAGGATTTTCCTTTACAGAAATGAAGCAGACGGTCAAAAAACAGGTTTTGCAGAAGCCACAGGAAATAAAGTGCCTGAGACATCTTCCAGGTTTACTCTTATCTATTCGGACAACGGGGCTCGTTTTCCGGAAAATGTCAATTTCAAAAATCCCGGAACTCTTGGTTTGCAACTTGTAAACGCTCTCGTTGATCAGATTAACGGAACAATCGAGCTTGAAAAAGAGAAAGAAACAAAATTTACTATCAGGTTCGAAGATATATTATCACCCTCAAAAGCATAAAAATTACCTTTTGAACCTTATCAGACCAATCCCATTCTAAAACTGAATCTCAAATTCAGCTTTCTTTTAATGCCTGAAAGCAGAAATTTTTTTCAGGCCAGAGTGATTTTTTCATTCAAATTTTTTGTCCTATAGGTTTAAAAATAAGTATCCTGCGCATGAGAGACACGGCGCTGTACAAATTGAAACAAATCACACATACTTCTATACTAAGAATTCATTTGAAACTGGATATAAAATAAGGAAGAAAAAGATAACAAAAGAATACATATAGGCGAGGATAGGCGAATTGTGAATGTTAATAGGAATTGATGTCGGAGGCACCACCACGGATGCGGTGCTTATCCGGAATGGAGAAGTGTACAGTACTGCCAAGGTTTCCACTGAGCCCGGGGATCTCCTGAGTTCCCTGCTTGAAGCCCTTGATGCGATCAGCAAAGATATCCCTCCTGAGCAGCTGGAAAGAGTGGTATTCAGCACAACCGTGATAACAAATCTCATTGCCGAAGGCAAAACTGACCGGGTAGCCCTGCTGCTCATCCCCGGACCTGGTGTTAACCCGGCAAGTTATACTTTTCCTGACAGTTTTTATCTCAAAGGGGCTATGGATTACAGGGGAAGGGAAATTCAGCCCCTCGATGAGGCCGAGCTCAGGAAAGCAGTGGGCTTGATCCGGGAACTTGGATTTTCCAGGGCTGCCGTTGTGAGTAAATTCGGGCAGAGAAACCCTTCCCATGAACTCAGGATAGAGGAAATATTCAGGGAAATGTATCCGGGCTGCAAACTGGAACTCGGGCATAAGGTTTCGGGAAAACTGAATTTCCCAAGGCGGATAGCAACTACCATGCTCGCCTCTGCTACCAGAGAGAACTATCAGGAATTTGTTGAGAAAATCAGAAAAGCCCTTGAGGAGAGGAATATCAGGGCTCCTGTTTATATCCTGAAAGCCGACGGAGGGACTCTCCCGGTTGAGAAATCAATAGAGTTCCCTGTGGAAACTATCTTTTCAGGCCCTGCTGCCAGCACAATTGGAGCCCTCGCCCTTACCCCTGAAGGGGAGACATCCGTGGTAGCGGATATAGGAGGAACCACCACAGACCTTGCGTTAATCCTTTCAGGCGAGCCCCTTCTGGCTTCTAAAGGCGCAAAGCTAGGAGGCTTCCTGACGCATGTTCGGGCTTTTGCTGTCCGCTCGATAGCTGTTGGAGGAGACAGCGTTGTAAGGGTTACGAGTTCGAACAGCGGTACAAAGCTGATAACTGTCGGCCCTGATAGGGCAGGTCCTGCTTACTGCATGGGAGGAGAAGAAACTACCCCGACTGATGCCCTGAAGGTGCTCGGGCTTATTGAGGTAGGAAATCCCGAACGTGCAAGGAAAGCAATTAAAGCCACAGCCTCCAGCCTGGGTAAATCCGAGATTGAAACTGCATCCCTGATAGTGGATAAAGCTACACAGATGATTGTTGAAGCAGTCAATGAGATGTTTCTTGAATGGGCACAGGAGCCTGCTTACAGGATATGGGAAGTTCTGCAAGAGAAGAAGGCAAAGCCCGAAAACGTGGTAGGAATCGGAGGTGGGGCGAGAGGCCTGATTGCAGAAATTGCGAAAAAACTTGATGCAAAACCTGTTATTCCTAAATATGCAGAAGTAGGAAACGCTATCGGAGCAGCCGTTGCAAGGCCCACGCTTACTCTGAACCTGCGCATTGATACTGAACAGAAAGTGTACTCAGTCGCTGAAGAAGGGGAGATCGTCAGCCTTAACGTAACAGATATCGGTAATTTCAACAGGATGGGTTCAGATGAAGCTGAAGCCCTTGCCGCAAAACTCCTCAGGGAACGTGCGGAAAGTTATGGAATTTCCGAGTATGCGGACGAAGCCGAGATTGTTGATAGTGAAGTTTTTAACGTTGTCAGCGGCTGGTCCACTGTAGGGCGGCTTTTTGACGTGAATATGCAGATTCCTGCAGGCCTGATCCCGGAATGGAAAAGGGGAGAGAAAGAATGAAGTTAGGGTTTGGAAGGATCAAGGACACACTGAAAGGTGTGACCGCGGAAAGCACTTCAGAAGGTAAAAAAGAACATGTCGAGGGGAAAAGACAGTTCGACAAAGAAGAAATCCAGAAGATAAGAAATGATGAATATAGGCCTGAAACATCCGAGGGAACTAAAATGGAATTGAAAAAGACCGGGTTGGAACCGGAAGATGGACCTTTATCTCCGGCAGACCGCGCTGAAGCCAAAAAAACAGGACTTATATTCTTCCCTGCATTCGATTGGGCTATTTCTCCGACCCACCCTGAAAGAGAAGAGCGCCTCCTCTATACCAGGGACCAGATTTTTGAAGAAGGCCTGATGGATCTTCCAGAAATAGCCGAATATAAACCCCGCCTTGCAGATTGCAGAGATATTGCCAGAGTCCACTTCTGTGTGCCTGACATAAAAGCCCAGGCTACAACCCCTCACCTGATCGCGGCAGGAAGCTGCCTGGTGCTTGGGGATGCCCTGATGAAAGGGGAGGTCAAAAACGCTTTTGCCCTTGTCCGCCCGCCTGGCCACCATGCGATGACTGTAGCTCACGGAAACCGGGGTTTTTGCAATATCAATAACGAAGCTATCCTGGTCGAATACCTGAGAAAAAAATATGGGGTCCGCAGGATAGCAATCGTGGATACTGACGTGCATCACGGGGATGGGACACAGGAAATCTTCTATAACGATCCTGATGTGCTTTTTATTTCTTTCCACCAGGACGGAAGGACACTTTACCCAGGATCGGGTTTCATAAACGAACTGGGCGGCCCAAAAGCCCTTGGCAGGACAATCAATATTCCCCTCCCGCCTGCAACTCCTGATGAGGGTATACTTTACGTGCTCGATTCTCTGGTGCTTCCGATTCTTAAGGATTTCAAGCCTGAACTTATCCTTAATTCTGCAGGACAGGACAACCACTATACCGACCCTCTCGCAAATATGCGCTTTTCCGCACAGGGATATGCAAAACTAAACGAGAAACTTGCCCCTGACATGGCGGTGCTTGAAGGAGGCTACGCAATCCAGAGTGCACTGCCTTATGTGAACACAGGTATAATCCTTGCAATGGCAGGGCTTGACTATTCCTGCGTAAGGGAACCTGACTTTAAGCCAGGCATGTTTGTCCAGGCTGCAAGGGACAGGCAGGCACTGGAGGAAATCGTTGCAGCGCAGCTCGAAAACTGGAGAAACAGGGACGAGCTTGTGAAGGCAGAGGTAGCAAAGCACGGGGACTTCTACCGCCGGAAAAAACAGATTTTTTACGACACGGATATGATTCAGGAATCGCAGGAAGAAACAATCCGGATGTGCCCTGACTGCCAGGGCTACAAAACCATCGACTCCCGCGCACACAGGAGCATAAGTGATACCAGGATCTTCGGGGTTTCGATTCCTATCTACGCCTGTGATAACTGCCAGGCTGAAGCCAGGGAAGAGTACAGGAAAAGGCTCAATCATCCGGAATACCAGTACGTTTACCTGCAGGATAAAAAAGAGGATGAATACAGGGCATATAATATGAGGACAAAGCAGGAAACTGTTTATTGAAACAGGAAAGAGCGTTTTGAAGCAGGAAACAGTTTATTGAGATAGAGTTTATTGAGATGGGAAACCGTTTATTAACGCAGGAAAAGGTCATTGAAAGAGGATTTATGCAGATTCTTTTTCCTTTTTATCCCTGCGTATTTTTCTTTATTTTCCGTGAAGGTCAATTTATTTTTCCTCTGCCTTTTCTCTCCCTGGTCAAATCCTTCGTCCTGCCTTTTCTTACCAGCGTCTCAGCTCTTTCTGTATTAATTGGATTTCTTTATTTTGTATCTAATTCTATTTTATGCCAGGTATCCTTTTTGAAGAAATAATAAAAAATAGGTACCTATTTAGTAAGAGAAAACTTCGTAAGATATCATCATTTCTTTGGAAAACTTACTAAATATATTAATTTTACCCAAGCGGACTAAAATCGTCAGGTTATTCAAAATTTAGAGGAGATTTGGAAATTGGTCCTGGCTAGCCGAAAAGTGCATTTCAGTTATTGACTCCAGCAGTCAAATGGAAGCGAGTAAAAATAAGATAGAGTCAGCTTTAACTCATTTTCAGCTTAATATAATGGAAAATGGATACTCAATTATATGAGAGAGTAATCAAGAGGTAATTCCAATAAGTGTAGATGTTATCTTACTCTTTTCCATATATTTAATGTCTTTGTAAATATATTAATCGAAACCAATATGTTTATATTCTATTTGCAATTAATTCCTAATTAACTTTAGAAAGTATCATTTTTAACTTCTGTTATCTGTATGGAGGAATTAGACATAAACAAATTAAAACTTTTACTACTAGCATTTTTTATTTTCACAGTAAGTTCCTTTATCGGAGCGGCTGCGACATATACTGTAGCCACTGATGGAACGGGAAACTATGCAACAATACAATCCGCAGTGAAAAGTGCAAGTTCAGGTGATACAATTATTGTATCCCCAGGTACCTATTATGAAAATATCGATATAAATAGAGCTAACCTGGAACTCAGGTCAGCATCGGGTAACCCTGAGGACACGATAATTGTTTCCAATACCACAGGCAAAGATGTAATCTATGTTGGAGCCAGATCTAATTCAAAAATTAAAGGATTTACGATCAGTGGTGCCACCGGAGCAACCAGTTCAGGAATTTCTCTGAATTTGTGCAATGGATGCACCATTGAAAATAACAAATTTTTAAACAATAACATGGGAATATCCGTGAGCAATTCCAGAAATAGTGTAGTAAGCAACAACATAGTTACCAATGGAGCAAGTACAGGAATTTACATTTCAAAGTCTGATTCGACCACTATTTCGGGCAATCAAGTTTCAGGTTACGACATGTCTGGGATTAAGATTGCTAGCTCCCCGGGCATTAACACCATTTCAGGAAATAATGTAAGCCAGAATTCTGGCAGTGGTGTATTGCTAGAAGATACAAACAACCAAGTTTTAGAAAGCAACACTGTAAGCTCGAACGGGAAAGAGGGGATCAATCTAGCAAGATCAAACAAGAACACCCTGAAAAACAATATCGTTTCTTACAGTGGATATAACGGGATTAGAATAGAGTCGTCTTCTGGAAACACAGTTTTGAATAACGAGGTTTCAGGTAATACTACAACGGACAATAACCATGGTATATTCCTGTATGAGTCTAGTAATGGTTACGTGCAAGGCAATACCGTTTCAGACTGTGAATACGGAATAGCTCTGAGGACTGCCGTAAATAACAGTGTGATAAACAATAATGTACATGATAACGACAGAGGCTTTTACGTAGCCTATACATCCAGAGAAAACATGCTTTCAGGCAATAAGGCAAATTCGAACAGCCTTAATGGTATTACTCTGATCTTTAGTTCCAGCAATAATGTTGTGGATGGAAATGAAGTAAATTCGAATGGTAATAATGGTATCTACCTTGAAACTACAAACAATAACAAAATATCTAACAATGCTGCATCCGATAATTTAAGAGGTATTGTCTTACAAGGTGTCGGATCTACACAAAACACCCTTTCAAACAATATTTTGAATAAAAACAGAGCTGATGGTATTCGCCTTGACAACTCAAGTGAGAATGACCTTATTAACAATGCTATAAGTGAGAGCTATACCTATGGGATCTGTCTAATGGGCTCATCATGTAGTAATAATGAACTGAAGATCAATACAGCGCAGCTCAATAAGATAGGTGTCTACCTGTGGACCTCAACTGGAAATACGCTTTCTGAAAATACGGTCTTCGATAACTTTGATAAAGGAATTCTGCTCTCGCTTGCAAATAATAACACCCTTTCAAGGAATAAAGTTCATGGCAGCATTGTTGAAGGTATCTCTCTCGACTCTTCTGAAAGCAATAATATTTCAGGCAATAATATAAATTCAAATGGGAAAGGTATCTACATGTGTCCCAGAAGCTTCTACAACATGGTTTATAACAACTGTTTAATCAACTATGAAAATGCAGATGTTAGAAATAATAGAAGCTACTGGAACATAGAAAAGACTCTTGGCAAAAACGTTATGGGCGGACCAACCCTTGGAGGCAACTTCTGGGGACTTCCTTCAGAACTGGGCTTTTCCGATACTAGTTCTGATACAAACGGCGACGGTATTATTGATAACGGTACTATTGATACCGCCTATGTATCAGCCAACGGCAATATCATAGACAATTTCCCGCTCGTACGTGTGGTAGTGCCTGTCGCAAACTTCAACGCCAATCCCATAAAGGGTTTTGTCCCTCTCGCTGTCCAGTTTACAGATCTCTCACAGGATGCAACATCGATAAGCTGGGACTTTGGAGACGGAGCTACTTCAACCGAGCAGAATCCAATGCATACTTACTCTGCAGCAGGAACCTATACTGTCACCCTCTCAGCAAGCAATAAAAATAGTACAGAATCAAAAACTTTGCAAATAACTGCGGAAGTATTTAAAATTCTACCTGTAGCAGACTTCAGTGCCAGTGTCACGAGCGGGTATGCCCCTCTTTCCGTCCAGTTTACTGACCTTTCGCAATACGCAACATCAAGGAGCTGGGACTTTGGAGATGGAACTACTTCAACCGAGCAGAATCCAGCGCATACTTACTCTGCAGCAGGAAACTATAATGTTAACCTGATGGTCAGCAATGAAAACGGCACTTCCCCAGCGAAAATTGCCCAAATAAACTGTAATGCAGGAAAGCAGCTCTAGCGGTGGCAGCAGTGGTGGAAGCAGCCATAGCAGCGGTGGCGGCGGCGGTGCAGGCGGTTCCCCTGAACCTGCAAAAAATGTTGAGGTAAAGGAAATTTCACAGACGTTTATCTCAAATGGAAAACCTGTAAAGTTTGATTTCACAAGGGACGCTACCTGCGTTGTTTACGTGGGTTTTGATGCAAAGAAGACTGCAGGCAAGACCACAACCATTGCTGAACAACTCAAAGGAAAATCAACCCTGGTTTCAGAGTTGAGTTCGGGAGATGTTTACAAGTACTTCAATGTCTGGGTTGGAAACGGAGGGTTTGCAACTTCAAGCAATATAGAAAACCCTGTGGTATGCTTCAAGATCGAAAAATCCTGGATACAGGATAAAAAGATCGACCAGGCTTCCATAACTTTGAACAGGTATAATGATAAAAAATGGTCAGAACTGCCAGTAACCCTGTTAAGGGATGATGATAAGTACCTGTACTTCACGGCAAAAACACCAGGATATTCGTTCTTTGCAATAACAGGTAAACCAGTCGAAAAAGAATCAGTGACTGAAGTAAAACCTGATACTGAAACTCAGGCTATTAAACAGAACAACACAGCATCGGAAGTTGAATCGAAAACAGGGCAGGAAAAAGTCACAAAATCGCCAGGATTTGGAACGATTTCCGGGATAGTTTGCCTTCTTACGGTATTCCTGCATAAAAAAAATAAAAAGATGAATTAAAAATAGAATAAGTAAAAAGTAAAAGTAAAAATAAAAAGTAAAAATGAAAAGAAAATAAATGTAAACAGTAAAAATAAAAAGTACAAAATGAAAAGAAATAAATTCAGTAGGGAAAGCATTATCAGCTTACCTTATTTTTGTCAGTTTTCTTATTTTAGTCTTTCCTTATTTTTGTCAGTTTTCCTTATTTTTGTCAGTTTCCCTTATTTTTGTCAGTTTTCCTTATTCTTTTCGCTATATTCTTAATTTATCTCGTTCCTAAAACCTTTTCTCAAGGACAGTGCAGAAAATAAATTTTCGACAGTTGCAGCCTGCTCTGATTTATCGAGCCCGAAATGTCCCTTTCACGCGTACGGGATGTTTTATGCGGAAGGCAAGCACTCCAGCTGACTCAGTTCCAAAATCTAGTGATTTTTGCATTTTTTGATTGAAATCTTGAATTTCCAAGAAGAATTCAGTCTTCAATAAAACTCAATATTCGAGGTCTTCCGGCATCAATCAATAGGTCACGTTCAAAGGATTGTGACCATTTTCAAAATCTAGTGATTTTTAATTTTATGTTCATCACTAGATTTTGGCATTGTGTCCTCCAGCTTGCTATTTTATTAAAGTTAACCTGAAATATGTGAAAAAATGATATGACTTATTTCGCTAAGCTGGCTAGTGATTGCTGTTTACTGTATATTTTTATGTCTTTAACCTGATATTATTATGATCCAATAAATATATATCATTTAATGTTTAAACTCTGATTCATTAATAGAAATTTAAATAATAATTTACATAAAAGGTGGGGGATTTAAATAAACAAGTTTGTCACTTTAGCTGCAATCTTTTTTATTTTTACGTTGGGATCGAGTATCGGCGCTGCGCTTGAGATCACCGTCCAGCCAGGTGAATCAATACAGTCCGTAGTAAATAATGCAAGTTCAGGAGATGAAATAGTCATAAGTCCCGGAACTTATACAGATAATATTGTAGTAACAAAGGATAATCTCGTAATAAGATCAGAGTCTAAGAACCCTGAAGACACACTAATTATGGCAAATAATAACGCTACAGATGTATTCTATATAGATGCAGATAACGTAACAATTATGGGACTAAGTATTATGGGAGTTGAGATTGACAGGTCAGGAATCCAGCTCTCCGGGTCTAATAATTGTACCATCGAGAATAACAAACTCGTTGATAATGCCCTTGGAATATACCTGAAAGATTCAACGTACAATAATATCCTCAATAATACGGCATCAGAGGGCAAGAGAGGAATTAACATTGAGAGGTCAAGCTATAATACAATATTAAATAATAATGTTTCAAACCAGAGGTTTGGAATTTATATGACTGGTTCTGAAGGGAACGAGCTTTCAAAAAACATGGCAAATACGAACTCTAACCATGGTATTGTCCTTGAAAATTGCAACAATAACAAGCTGGAAAACAACACGGCAAATTCAAACAGAGGCTATGGTATCTACATAGTTGGTTCCGGTAATAACAATCTGACCGGTAACAAAGCAGACTCAAACATAATTTATGGTATCTGTTTTGTGGATTCCAATAAAAATAACGTTGCACACAACACAGCAGTCAACAGTAACAGAGGCATTTTCCTGTTAAGATCCAGCGAAAGTATGGTTTCGGGTAATATGGTTTCAAATAACGGGAATGGTATCCGGATCTCATCAGGAGGGAATAGCAACATCTTCGGCAATGATGTCTCGAACAACAACGTCTCAGGCGTCTCTTTATTTAACTCTGATAACTGTACCATCACTGAGAATATATTGGTAAATAACACTATCGGGATAGATCTGGCTTTCTCGAATAACAGCATTATCCTTAATAACGGTGTCCGAGAAGGCGGCAGGGGAATTAACCTTGAGGATTCAGGTTACAATATAGTATCAAACAACACGGCTTTAAACAACAGGTATGGAATGTATGTCCTGCGCTCTCAGTGGAATATGCTCTTAAACAATACGGCAGGTACAAGCGTTAACCATGGTGTTGTTCTGGTAAATTCCAGTGATAACGAATTTATAAATAATATTCTAACCTCAAATGGGGACCATGGGGTTTATCTGACCAATTCGAGCAGTAATACCTTCGGCAATAATATAGCTTCCAGCAACGGCAGAGGTATTTACCTGATATCGTCCAGTGGAAACAATATTTTAAACAATACGATTCAGGATAACAGAGAATATGCGGTCTTGCTATCGTACTGTACAGGCAACAAAATTTTAGGAAACGAAGCTTCCAACAGCAGCCGGGGTATTCACCTGAGCACCTCTCAAAGCAACATCGTCTCAGGAAACATTATTGCTTTGAACAACATTTCCGGAATTTTTGTAAGTTCTACGAGCAATAACAATGTCGTCTTCGATAACTACCTGAATAACGTATTTAATGCAGACGTTAAAGATGGAAGTGAAGGAAACGTCTGGAATACAACAAAGACCGCTGGTACTAATATCGTCGGTGGGCCATACATAGGAGGTAACTTCTGGGCAAAGCCTGACGGTACCGGATTTTCCCAGACCGCATCGGATGAGGATGGGGACGGCATTGCTGACACGGTTTATAAACTCTCAGGCAACAACAACTATACGGATTTCCTGCCTCTCGCAGGTGGCGGTGAACCGAAACGGCCTGTAGTGCCTGTAGAAGACCTCAATACCAGCAAAGCCACAAGTACCAACGAAAAGAAAATAACAACAAACGAAAAGGAAACAGCTGTCAACGAGATAGAAATGAAAATTAACGAAACTGAAATGGACATTAACAACGAAACCGAAATGGACATTGATGAAACGGAAATGATGTAAATTCAATTCGAAGCAGCCTGAATAATACAATGGATAAAAACAGCAGGCTAAAGGTTTGGGACGAGGGTTTGACTCCTCTACCCTATTTTTACTTTTTCCAAGTATTTTTTTTCCAAGTATTTTTTAACCTTTTCTCGAGATCTTAATGTTGAGTTCTCACAATTCTCTTTTCGGGCAGGACAAAAATGCCCTCTTGCAGGGAAATAAAAATATATGGATAAATGCAGCTTGTTAAGCATACTTTTATAATATTTTAAGTTCAATCTTGCAAATTATACGACCAGTTCACAGTGTTAATGGCATTTGAGAGAAAACTGGAATTCCCAGGCTGTAGAATTTACTCAGTTTCCAATAACTGAACAGTTACAAACTTAAAAAGGTGAAAATAATCAGGATTTATCAAAAATCGTTGCCATCTGGCTTATTAGATAAATAGATACTTTTGGAGCAGTGGAGAAGAAAAACTCCTGAATTGCCTCCGGTAAATTAAGATTAACTGGGACAGGGCTTTATATTTTTCTCATTTTTACAGCTTCATCTGGAAATCAACTGGATCAATATATTTATATTGTTTCGTGTTTAATTTCTCCATTATTAAAACAAGTTTCAGTGAAATTTCACATTTATATTGGGGAATTAAAATGAACAAATTAATCATCCTGCTGATAGTTATGCTGATCTTTGCATTCGGCTCCGGAATCGGGGCAGCTACAACAATTTCTGTAGATGATGATGGAACGGCAAACTATTCGACAATAAAAGCCGCGGTGGATAATGCGAGTTCAGGCGATGAAATTATCGTTAAGCCTGGAACTTATACCGAAAATATCAGAATCAGTACACAAAAACCAAATCTAATAATCAAATCAGAATCCGGAAATCCTGCAGATACGATAATCAGGACTGACTCAACAACTGGATTCTCTGTTAGAGCAAGTAATACGATAATTAGCGGGTTTAAGATTGAATCCGGGGAAACAGCGATCTATCTGGCTGGATGCAGTGATTGCACAATTACTAATAATGATCTTTCGGATAATAAGATTGGGATATATCTTAATATCTCGAATAACAACGAGATATCGGGAAACCGAGCAAACTCGAACAGCCTGTATGGGATTCAGCTCAAGAACTCTGAAGGGAATACTCTCTTAAACAATAGTTTAAATTTGAATAAAAGAGGCATTTACTCTGAAACCTCAAATAAAAACACAATTTTAGACAATATTGCTTTGAATAATAGTCAATATGGAATGTGGATTTCACTATCTAACGATAACAATATTTCAGGGAACACTGTTAACGAATGTGGTGATGGCACAACCGGTAGTGGGGGTATCCATCTAAATTCTGCCATAGGGAACACAATCTCCGGAAACATTGTCGCTTTTACTGACGGCTACGGCTTATTTGAGTGCCCGGCCTGCCATAATAACCTTGTGTACAATAATTACATAAATAACGATCGTAATGCAAATATCAACACAAGAGATACTACCTGGAATGTAGCAAAAATTTCTGGCAGAAATATTGTCGGTGGACAGTATATAGGAGGTAATTTCTGGGCAAATCCTGAAGGTACCGGATTCTCCCAGAAGGCAACCGATGCAGACAGGGACGGAATTGCCGATTCCTCATATATTGACGACTCAGGCTACATTTCAGATAACCTGCCTCTTGTACCTGTTTCCAACTCAACCCTGCCTGTTGCAGACTTCAGCGCCAGCGTCACCAGTGGGTATGCCCCTCTTTCTGTCCAGTTTACTGACCTGTCGCAAAATGCAATTTCATGGAGATGGGACTTTGAAAATGACGGAAATATAGACTCTTTAGACAAAAATCCGGTTCACACGTATACAATTCCAGAAAACTATACCGCTAAACTTACAGTAAGCAATGTAAACGGCACTGCTTCAAAAACTGTACAAATAATGGCAGAAGAATTTGAAATTTATCCTGTTGCAGACTTCAGCGTCAATGCGACGAGCGGTTATGCTCCTTTCTCAGTCCAGTTTACGGACCTTTCACAAAATTCAACCTCAAGGAGCTGGGACTTCAATAACGACGGGCGGTCTGAATCCAACGAATCAAGCCCTGTTTATGTGTACACTGTTCCTGGAACCTATACCGTTAACTTAACCGCAATCAATGTAAAGGGCACTGCTTCAAAAACTGTGCAAATAACGGCAGAAGAATTTAAAATTTATCCTGTTGCAGACTTCAGTGCCAGTGTCACCAGTGGGTATGCTCCCCTTTCGGTCCAGTTTACGGACCTTTCACAAAATTCAACCTCAAGGAGCTGGGACTTCAATAACGACGGGCAGTCTGACTCCAACGAGTCAAGCCCTGTTTATGTGTACACTGCTCCTGAAACCTATACAGTTAACTTAACCACAATCAATGAAAACGGCACTTCCTCAAAGACTACCTCAATAACTGTCACGAAACATGGCAGCTCAAGCGGTGGGAGCAGCGGCGGCGCTGGCGGTTCCCCTGAACCTGCAAAAAATGTTGAGGTAAAGGAAATCTCGCAGACATTTATCTCAAACGGAAAACCTGTAAAGTTTGATTTCACAAAGAACGCAACCTGTGTTGTTTACGTGGGTTTTGATGCAAAGAAGACTGCAGGCAAGACCACAACCATTGCCGAGCTGCTCAAAGGAAAATCAACCCTGGTTTCAGAGCTGAGTTCGGGAGAGGTTTACAAGTACTTCAACCTCTGGGTCGGAAACGGAGGGTATGCCACTTCAAGCAATATAGAAAACCCTGTCGTATGCTTCAAGATTGAAAAGTCCTGGGTACAGGAGAAAAAGATTGACCAGGCTTCAATCACTCTCAACAGGTACAGCGATAAAAATTGGTCACAACTGCCAGTAACCCTGTTAAGAGAAGACGATAAGTACCTGTACTTCACGGCAGAAACGCCAGGATTCTCGTTCTTTGCAATAACAGGTAAACCAGTAGAGAAAGAATCAGGGACTGAAGTAAAGCCTGAAACTGGCACTCAGGCTATTAAACAGAACAACACATCATTGGAAGTTGAACCGAAAACAGGAACTGAACAGGAACCCGAGCAGGGAAAAATTACAGGCATACCAGGATTTGAAATGATTTCCGGGATAGCTTGCCTTCTTACGGTATTCCTGCATAAAAGAAAATAAACAGATAAGTAAAAAAATAAAACAAATAAAAGTAAGAAATAAAAGTAAAAAATAGAAAAATTTAGTATAAAGGAAGGATGAGGATTTGATATCCTCACCTTAATTTTTATTTTCCCATCCATAATTTAATAGACCTGGACTAATTCCAACCAGTTTAATTCAAGTTCAATAAATTTAATCAAATTTCAGCAAAATTAATTTAATCTAACCGGGTTTAATTATTTTTTTAATTTCCCGTGGTATTTTTATCTCATTTTGTTTTAAACCAGTATATTTATATTGTCAAATACATAATTTCCGCTGTTCTGAGAATTTATGTAAGGAATTCCTTTTAGATGAAGCGAATTCTATGCATAATTCTATGCATAAATGTATACAGATTACTTGAATGTTGCTCGTACAGGAATCGAGTAAACAGTCATATAAATAAATGTGTTTCGCAGAAGTTTCATTACTTTCCTTGAGTGGACGGAGGAATCGGAATAAGCAGATTGAGCTCTTTATTATTAGTTTTTCTCATCCTGATATTAAGCTCTGGCATTGGAACGGCGGCTGAGACCTTCGTCCAGCCAGGAGATTCTATACAGGCCGCTGTGAATAATGCAGTCTCAGGCGATGTGATAATTGTAAAACCCGGGACCTATACAGAGAACATCAAGGTAACCACACATAACCTGATAATAAAGTCAGAATCCGGGAACCCTGCAAATACGATAATAATTGCTAACGACCCGGCTGTAGATGTGTTTACTGTAGAGTCAAATAAAGTTACGATTAGCGGATTTAAGATAATGGAGTCAAAAATTGACCATGCAGGGATCTATATGTATAAGTGCAAGAACTGCACTGTCGAGAATAATAGGCTGTTGAATAATTCTATTGGAATACATCTGAGGAATTCGGATTATAACCTGATTCTCGGCAACCTGATCGGAAGAGGTGAGAAAGGGATTGATATCGAACAGTCCAGCTATAACACGGTCTCAGATAATAGAGCTTCAAAAAACAGGTATGGAATTTATCTCCCTAATTCTCAAGGAAATGTCCTCTCAAATAATACGCTTTCGGAAAACAAAGATTACGGGATCTTACTTTCAACTGCAGTCAGCAACACTCTCTCAGGAAATGAGGCTTCCAATAACGGCAGGGGAATCCACCTGGGCAATTCTGACGGCAATAAGATCTCAGATAATACAATTGTTTCAAACGAGATTTATGGGCTTTTTATCTGTCCCAAAAGTGACAGGAACCAGGTCTTGAATAATTATTTCAATAACACTATTAACGCTGAAGCTAATAACGGAACCGACAATATATATAGTACAGAAAAAACCGCAGGTACAAACATTGTCGGTGGGCCCTACCTTGCAGGAAATTTCTGGGCAAGACCCGACGGATTCGGACACTCTGAAATCACACCTGATACAGATGGGAACGGCCTTGCTGATAAAAAATACAGGCTTGAAAACAGCGACTATGTCGATTATCTGCCTCTTGTAGCCGCTGAACTTCAGCAGCCGATTCTTCCTGTTGCAAATTTCAGTGCCAGCACAACCAGCGGTTGTCCTCCTCTTTCTGTCCAGTTTACCGACCTATCGCAAAATGAGGCCGGGAGAAACTGGGACTTTGAAAACGACGGAAATGTCGACTCTACGGATGAAAATCCGGTTCATACCTACTCAGAGTTGGGAACCTATACTGTTAACCTCACTGCAGGAAATGAAAACGGGACTGCTTCCAAACTCCTTATAATAGCCGTTACGGAAGAAAATGGAACTGAGAATCCGGCTTCCGGGCAGAATGGGATCATGGGCTTGCCTGGCTTTGAATTAATCTATGGAGTACTCGGTTTGCTTGCCGTATCCATGTGTAAGAAAAGGTGAAAAGGATTCCAGAAAGATAAAAGATATCAGTAGTTGGGAGTGGGGGGATTTTAATACGGTCATGGGAGACCTTTGATAGATACGCAGATGAATACGATACCTGGTACGAGAAATATAAACCTGCATACGAATCCGAGCTTCTTGCCCTGAGAGCTTTCCTTCCCGAAAACCCGGAAAAACTGAAAGCACTTGAAATCGGAGCCGGAACAGGCAGATTTGCATCTCCTCTTGGAATCGGATTCGGGCTTGAACCGTCAAGGGCTATGGCAAAAATCGCAAAAAAACGCGGACTTGAAACAGTTCTTGGTGTTGCCGAATTTCTGCCCTTCAAAAAAGAGAAATTTGATCTGGTTTTGATTGTTACTGCACTTGCTTTTTTCAAAGACCCGAAGCAGGCACTCAGGGAAGCTCTAAGGGTCTTAAAACCAGGCGGACAACTTATAGCTGGAATACTCGATAGGGACAGCCCTCAGGGCCGCTGCTTCAGGTCGGAAAAAAAAGAAGGCAGGTTTTCTTCTGAGGCGCATTTTCTTTCGGCAACAGAAATATCGATATATCTGGTAAAACTTGGGTTTGAAAAGCTTGAGATCTGCCAGACACTTTTTAAGCAGCCTGAGATAACCAGGGAAATAGAGGTTCCAAAAAAAGGACATGGGGCAGGGGTTTTTGCTGTGACCTCTGTAAGAAAACCATTTTAAAAGTCCTGAGGTTAAAGGTTCAAAAAGAGTGTCGGCTTCGGATTTCCTTCAGCCTCTCTTTTCCTGTGCCAATAATGGACATCAGTTCAGAATATGCCCTTTCCGAGAGTTCACTTCCCTGAGCAAGTGAAAAGAGATTTTTCCCGTCCGAGTATAATAGAACCTTATCCCAGGCTGCGAAGTGAGAGCCAGACAGGTACTCACAGGGCAGCTCCCATCTGGATTTTACATTTTCAAAACCTTCAAAACGGTAAAAAACGGTTCCGTTTTTCAAGATCCGGGTAAATTTCAGGAGTTTATCAGTCATACTCCCATCCTGTTTACGGTTAAAGAAAGCTCTGAAAAAGGAAGGGAAATAAAAATAATTTTGCCGTTTTTAAGGTAATTTGCAAACCTTATCAGGAAACAATTTAAAATCCTGGTTCAGTTACTTTTTCCCCTTTTGCACTGGTAACAGTTACAGATATGTCTTTAAACTTCGGGACTCCTGTGCCCCCGGTTTCATCCGAGACCAGCATATTGGACCAGGGGCTGTTAGGCATATATGCAATACCCCTGTGAGGAGTTTCGTATCCCGATTCCTCAGCTCTGACCACAATCCTTCCGAAGGAGTTTTTCAAGATAACAGTGTCGCCTTTTTTCACGCTCAACTGTTTGAGGTCTGCAGGGTCCAGCTTTATGACGGCAGAGCGGTCCCTGTACTCTTCCCCAAAACGGTTTTCGATCATAGCCTTATCCTGAAAGATATCCCTGTAGGTTACGACTTTGACTTTTATTTCGGGAACTGCAAGAAAAGATCCGAAATCCATTAGAGGGCCTCCATTATTTTCTTGAGGATTGCTTCATCAGACAGGTGATTTGTCTCAACAACAGGTTTAAAGCTTACCTTAGTCCCGTCCATGCGCGTGGCAGTGCCTCCTGACTCAACTCCGCTGATTGCGGTGTTGATGTAAACCTTTGCATTTCTGGAAGTCAGGGTTTCGCAGGGATCCATTGAGATAACCGGAATTTCAAGCAGGTTCTTCGAAATAGATCTCGGAAGGCTCGAAAGCGGGTCAGAACCGATGATAAGGGCTGCATCCACGGTTTTTGCTTTAAGGGATTCGACAATTGAATATTCGGGCCCGTGTTTTACGATTCCGTTTTCGAACTTTACGCTGTTCACATATCCTGTTTCGGCAAAGAGATTTTCGTTAAAGCCCCGCATGTTGTAGTGCCCGACCATTGGCACCAGGTGGAAGTTTGCTTTTTCGTTCAGGGCTTTCATAAGCCTGAAAAGGGGCTCAAGGTTTTCCAGCGAGTAGATCAGGCCAAGTCCTGCAAAAATTATACCGAATTTTGCCCCTTTAAGGATATTTGCCAGCTCAAGGATTTTCTTGGGTGGGTAATTATAGGATGTTTTCGGCAGCTTTCCGGAAAGTCCTGCGATCAGGGCATCAATGAACTCGGTGTCTCCGCCTGGCGGGATCTGGAAAAAATAATTCCCACAGATCTTTGCGGTATGGGACTTCCGAATATCTATTGCGATTGCAGTTCGCTCCTCTTCCCAGCCCCGCTGCTTTTCGCTTCCTCTGGGAAAGTATGAATATTTCGAAAGATGGCGAGGATGGGAGTCAGACGGGTCCGCCCCCCAGAAAATAACAACATCAGCCTTATTCCTTACATCGTCAAGGGTACAGGTCTTAATTTTATCCTGGATAAGAGCCTCAACCAGGCGGCCCAGGCAAAAAGAGGAAGTATCGTCAAGGGTTGCGTTGGTTTTTCTCGCCAGCTCTATTGCCAGTTTATGGGTTTCGTTGGTGGAGGTTCCAAGCCCGAAAATAAGGGGGTTTTTTGCATTCTTCAGGATCGCTGCAGCCTCACTGACCGCAGTTGCCTCATCGACAGGCTTGTTATCGACACGGAAAATTACTTTCTCCTTGCCTTCTTTCATGTGGGCTACGCCTACTCTGCAAGCTGTATAAACTTTATTTATTATGTTCTTTTCAGACTCAACCTCAATATCGTCGCAAAGGAGTCCGCAGCCTGTGCATACATGATAATTTTTTTCCATATCCGCTTACCTCACACAAACTCGATTGCCTCTACAGGGCAGGTTACTATACAGCCATTACAGAGAATTTTGTTCTTTCCGAAACGGCGACATTCCCCTAAGTTCTGGGCTTTTACAATGCCGTCTTCTATGGTCAGGACCAGCTTATTAATATTCGTGGGGGCATTTCCCGAGCCTACTCCATAAGGATCATTTGCTACATTAGGAGGACAGGCAACCACACAATTTCCGCAGCCAAAACACAGCTCTTCATGTATTATAAGCCCTGTTTCGGTTGCGCCTTCGGATGGTTTGAAGATTTCGCTTATCTTTTCATAACCCTCTTTGTATTTCGGCTCATCCTTCAGAGGCGGGCAGTCCTCGGGTGTGAGCTCGTGGGCCATGAGGGCTACTGCAAACGCCATACAGGAGGTTTTTCCGCATTTTTTGCAGTTCGTTTTTGGAAGCATCTGATAGAGTTCCATTGCATTTGTCATTCCAGGTCACCCTTGAGTCAAATTTTATGTTTGCGTTAAACTTTATTAAATAGGATATCCGTTAAATTATATATATTAAGAAGCAAAATTAAAAGCGTCAATCGAAAATTCGGTCAAATGACCTTTGATTAGATATACCTATATAACCTTTCTTAAACTCTCGTTTTTTATGCTCAGCATCGATCAGTATTAATTTTAGATTACGGCGGGAAGGGCCCTGCAGACACTACCCAAATTAACTCAAGCCCTCAAATTCTCCTATTTGAAATGCAGACTTTTTAATTCCGGGCTGCCTGAGATAGGATAAAGCACTTTTAGTAAATTAGTTTCCCTAAACTCTGGAAATAGATCATTAAGGGCCTCTTTACAGGCAAAATGAATTTAAGTGAGTTCAATTTAATTCGATTTAAAGAAAAGTTCGCAGTGGCAGTTTCCGTCCCTTTCAACTTCTTCCTTATGGTAGATGCAGGGACATATAATCTTTCTATCTTCCTTTTCATCTCCGGTGACTATTCTGCAGGGGCAGTAACGCCTTCCGAATTTTTCAAGCCTAACCGTAAGTCCATCAAGCACATAGTCAAGAGCTTCTTTATCCGGGTTAAGCCTGTAACCTGCTTTGTCTGAATATTTCTCAGTCCATTCATACATTTTTTGTTTTAATTCATTATGATCAGCCATACAAAAAACTCCTTTTGCTCTTAAATTGAAACAATCCTGGATTACTGATGAGAAGAATTTGTTGTGAGAAGAATATACCCGAGCCGTTTATAAAATGGGAGTATTTTAAGTTATATGAATTATTTATATAATAATTTCAATTTATAGCGTAATAATTTCAATTTATAGCAAATCACTTCAATTTGTATAGTATAATAACTTCAATTTTATCCAGGTCAGTCATAGAAATGGCTTTTTCTACAGGAGTTATCTCATTCACTACCATATAACCACTTTTCTGCTATAACTTTTTTGAAGTACCGGTTTAAAATCGGCTTATTGAAAACTGGCTTGTCGATTACGAATTAAGCTTTCAAACTATAAATCAATTGGTAAAACCCCAGTAATAAGGCAGGTTCAATGGAATTAAGGTTTTTGTCCATGACCGCGCAGGTATCAGAATCACACAGGTATCAGGTAAGGTGCAATTGACAGTCTGAGGTTCAGGTTACTGAGTTAAATACCAGTTAATTTGGTTGAGCTTCAGATGGATCAGAAAGTTAATATATTAATAAATATAATTTCTATTATATAAATAGACTGTAATTGATAAACTTATATATAAATGCTAACTCACAAATTTGAGTTAGTTAATTTCAGTTAGTTAATTTCAAGGCGTGCATTCAACCAGTGATAATTAACAATAACAGAATCATTGAAATTTTTGGAAATATCTCTGGTTTCTAAAGTATTTAATCAACTTTCAATAAATTTGGAAAACCCTTATAAAATAAAGGTTTTGATTTTGTACAAAAAACATATATTTTTATTCAGTTCATCAGAAAAAGTATAGGATACATAAAAGTAACAAATTCATAGTAACTAACCAACTAATGAGTAAATAACAAATTAGTTAGTAAATAACAAATTCACGAATCTAAAATAGATAAAATTGTTTTCAGTTTAAAAAAGGCCTTTATTGAGGAGCTGTACCAAGCTTGACTTTTCTGTATGGCAAAATGCTTTGGATACACAGCCCTTAATTATAACCCAGAAATTATAACCTGCAATTTATATGTAAAAATATGTCAAAAGCTATATCATAGCATAATTGTTAACATTACCAAAGGTATACGGAGTCACCAATATGCGAATCGGAGTTTATATTTGCCACTGCGGACTGAATATTGCGGGAGTAATAGATGTGGCGGCCCTGCAGGAAATGGCAGCCGAACTGGAAGATGTGGTGCTTGCCCGGGAAGTACAGTTTCTGTGTTCCGATTCCGGACAGGAAGGCATCATTAAGGACATAAAAGAAAACAAAATCGACAGAGTCGTGATAGCTGCCTGCTCCCCAAGGCTGCACGAAAAGACCTTCAGGCATGTGATGGAAAAAGCCGGTCTGAACCCTTACCTTATGGAAATGGTAAACATAAGGGAACAGTGCTCCTGGGTGCACGCAGATGACCCCCAGATGGCGACCCAGAAAGCTCTCGACCTGATCAGGATGGGAGTTGCAAAGGCAAAATTCCTCAAGGAGCTGAGCGCAACAAGCTCTAAAGCCAGCAAAAATGTCCTGGTCATAGGGGGAGGAGTTGCTGGAATCGAGGCAGCCCTGAACCTTGCAGATGCCGGTTTTCCAGTCACAATGGTGGAAAGGGAATCTACGATCGGAGGCAAAATGGCCCTGATGAACGAGGTCTTTCCCACAAATGACTGCTCTATCTGCGTGCTCGCCCCTAAAATGACGGACGTTCAGAACCACCCTAATATCACTCTTTATACATATTCCGAGGTTACCGATATTTCCGGATCTGTCGGCAAATTCCATGTAAAAGTCAAACGCAAACCAAGATTCATAATTGAAGACAAATGCAAAGGCTGCGTAGACCTCTGCTCGGCTGTCTGTCCTGTAGAAATCGAAAACCCGATGAATTACGGGGTTGGAAAGACCAGAGCCATATATATGCCAATTCCCCAGTCCGTACCCCAGGTAGTGCTCATTGACCCTGACCACTGTGTCGGTTGCGGGCTCTGTATGCAGGCCTGCCCTGCAGAAGCTGTGGATTACGAGCAGAAACCTGAAGAGATTGTGTTTGAAGCCGGAGCAGTAATCGTTTCAACCGGTTACCAGCTCTTTGATGCGTCCAGGAAAAAGGAATATGGGTTTGGAAAATATCCTGATGTTATAACAAATATGCAGCTTGAGCGCATGCTTAATTCTGCAGGGCCTACAGGCGGAAGAGTCCTTGTGCCTTCTACGGGCAAACCCCCAAAAAGCGTAGCATTCATCCAGTGTGTCGGGTCCAGGGACAAAACCGTTGGCAATGAGTACTGTTCAAGGGTCTGCTGTATGGCAGCGCTTAAGAACTCCCAGATGATCAGGGAACGCTACCCTGATACTGAGGTAACCATCCACTATATTGACATCCGGGCTGCAGGGGAGATGTATGAGGAATATTATGTAAGGACGCAGGCAATGGGCGTGGATTTCATTCGCGGGAAAGTTGCTGAAATCTACGCAGGCGAAGACGGCAGGCCTGTACTCCGTTATGAAAATACCCTGGAATCCCGGATCGAAGAAGAGGCCTATGACCTTGTTGTGCTTTCAACGGGTTACGAGCCCAGCAAAGCGGCAGAAGGCATAGGCAGGATGTTAAATCTTTCACGGCGGCCGGATCGTTTCTTTGCAAGTGCCCACCCGAAAATGCGCCCTGTTGATGCCCCTGTAAGCGGGGTTTTCCTTGCAGGCTGTGCCTCCGGACCCAAAGAAATTCAGGTTTCGATTGCGCAGGGGAGTGCATGCGCTTCCAAGGTCATGCAGCTGCTGGGTACAGGCGAGCTTGAAGCAGATCCGATGGGTGCACATGTTGATTCTGATAAATGCATAGGCTGCAGGACCTGTGTAGACGTCTGCAAGTTCGGGAAGATCAGCATTGAGGACAAAAAAGCTGTGGTAGATGAGGTCTCATGTTATGGTTGCGGAGACTGCAGTGCCGCATGTCCTGTAGGAGCAATCCAGATGCGGAATTTCGAAAACGAGCAGATTTTTGCCCAGATAAAGGCTGCAACTGCGCACAAGTCCCAGAGTCCTTTCATTGTGGCTTTTCTCTGCAACTGGTGCAGTTATGCCTGTGCGGATCTCACAGGCATGTCCAGGCTGCATTACCCGACAAATATCAGAGTCATCCGCACAATGTGCTCTGCGAGGGTAAACCCGGAGTTCGTGCTTGAAGCCTTAAAAGGCGGAGCCGACGGGGTGCTGGTCGCAGGCTGCCGGATGGACGAGTGCCACTATATCCACGGGAATTTTGATGCAAAACAAAGGATGGATGTCTTAAAAGAAGTTATAAAGGAAGTCGGGCTTGATCCGAGAAGGCTCAGAACCCTCTGGATCTCGGCTGCCGAAGGAGAACGCTTCTCGAACACGATTACTGAGTTTGTAAAGGAACTTGAAGAAATCGGGCCAATAGGCACCGAGCTCAGACATGATGAAACCGGAACCGAACTTGGGGAGGTGGCACAGTGAGCGAGGAACACCCTGAACAGGAGGTTCACGTATGCAGAGGATGCTGCGGAGCCGGAGAAAATGAAGCTGAGGAGCCCGAGACCGAAGAATTCGAGGCAGGGGAGTCCGAAGCCGAAGGGCCCGATACTGTAGAGAGTGAAAAACAGGAAAAAAATCAGGAAAAGATTACTGTTACAACCGGCATGGACCTTCAGGGTTCCCATTTTATCTATACCCAGTCAACCGAGAAGTCCATCAAGAATCTTGACTATGACTACAAGCGCTGCAACGGCTGCGGAATCTGTGTAGAAATCTGCCCCACGAAAGCCCTTGAACTCGGGCCCATACATGAAATTGCAACCGGGCTTGACGCTCCTCCAGTAATGATGGACCTTGAAAAGTGCACCTTCTGCAGGATGTGTTCAAATCTCTGCCCTGTCCACGCCATCACCTTTGAGGCTATCGGAGAAGTCCCTGATGAAAAGCAGTACCCAAAGTACGACACGTATGTAAAGATCAATGAAAAATGCCTTCCCTGTGCTCTCTGTGAGGGAGCGTGCCCTCAGGACGCAATCGAAGTTGAGTTCACCTTTCCGAAAAAAGAGGAGATAGCCCCCTTCAAGGAAGGGGCAGAAGGAGAGATCGAAATTGACACTGATAAATGTAATTTCTGTGGGATCTGTGCTCGTTTCTGTGATGCTTTTATCCTGCTCGAACGCGAACCAACTCCTGAAAATCCTGTGCCCTTTGAGCAAATCCTTGTGGATGAGGACAAATGCGACTACTGTGTGCTCTGCCAGGACCTCTGCCCGGAAGAGGCAATAAAGGTCAAAGGGGAACGCCCCTGCGAGGCTCCGAAAGTTGAGGGGAAAGTCAAGGTGGACGAACTGAAATGTACGCAGTGTGCCCGTTGTAAGGCTGTCTGTCCCTACGAAGCCGTGGACCTGCAAAAACCCATGGAAGGGGAACTGAGCCTTATAGAAGTTAATCTGAAAGAGTGCGATCCTCAGGGCTGCCGTGGCTGCTTCAATGTTTGCCCCTCGAATCTCTGGTACGTGCCCAAAGATCCTGAAGACCCGCGAAAGATTGCGTTTGCGGCAGATTTCTGCACCTACTGCGGAGCCTGCGTAAAAGCGTGCCACCTTGCGGCTATCAAAGTGGAAAGGACTGATGTCCACCATACCGAAATTCCTGATACTCCCTGGGCTGCCCAGTGGAAGGATGCAATCGAGTCCCTGAAGACAGGAGTCAGAACAGGAGTCGATCGTGCGGTTTTCAGGGAAACCGAGACACTTAAAGCCCAGAAATTCATGGGAATCGAGCCCCCTTGCATTAATGAGGAAATGCTTGCAGCCGTGCAGGCAAAGCTTGATGCCTTAACGCCGGCACTCAGGAGTGCTAAAGTCAGGAAACTCTGGGAAACCGGCTCCCCGGAAAACGCCGCTGCAGCCGTGAAAAAGAAAATTGAAGGGTGAGAAGCAAAAAGCCGAAGAAAAGAAGTAAGAGGAAATTCAAAATCCAGAGGCTGCAAGTTATAGTTTTCATGGGCCCAGCCTCAGGATTTATCCGGCCAAAAGACTCACCATTACTTACACTTTTCTCTTACAACCATAACAGGCACTTTCGAGTGCCTGACCACGTTTCCAGCAACGCTGCCCAGAAGCAGCCTGTCCAATCCTGTTTTGCCCAGAGTGCCCATAACAATGATATCCATCTCATTTTCTCCTGCGTACCGGATAAGTTCATCCGCAGGATGTCCTTCAAGCAGGATAGACTTTACATTGACGTTTTCCAGCTCTCCTATTCCTTTTACATAATTTACGGCTTTGCATCCATCTTTTTTCAACGCCTCATGCATTCTCTCCCAGTCAAAATCCACAGCCATCGAAGAAAAGTATTCAGTTGATACTACATAAACTGCGTAAACCGTCCCTCCGCTCAACCTGGCAAGTTCTATCCCTTTGTTGGCAGCAAGCCTTGAGCAGACCGAGCCGTCGGTTGCAACCATTATTTTCTTAAAACTAACGTTCCCCATGCAGAATCCCAATTACTTTATTTTCCCGCAAGAAATATAACAGCATCGGGGTTTGGGAAGTGAAAAGCTCAGCTAACATGAAAAAGTTGACCTGAAAAATCGGTTTATACTGCAAAACTATTTTTCCCTAAAAATTATAATATAAAGATAATGATAAGTAACGAAAATTACGAGAAGCTGGAAGAAAAGGCAAAAGAACTGGGAGCAAAGAGTGTAAAGCTGTTTCCTGCAGAAGATATCGTGGTCGAAGACCGAACCGTTTTAAAATGTATTTTCGGATGCAATGGTTACGGAAGCCGGGTCTGTCCTCCTTATATCCCCACAGTAAGTGAATTTAAAAAAATGCTTGCAGACTATAAATCTGCCCTTCTTGTTGAGTGGAAGTCTGAGAACGTTTTTTCCAAGGAGGTCAGCGAGAACTTCGTAAAATTCAGCGTCGAAACACCTGAAGATGAAACCGTAAAACAAAAATTCCAGAATAATCTGAAAACAATATTGAAAGACCGCAAAGAAACGATCCAGCCCGGAGTTCTGGAGCTTGAAAAGCTCGCATGGACACTTGGTTATAATACTGCTCTCGCAACCTTTCCAGGCATGTGTACCTGGTGCGCTACAAGCGACTACTCGAGCGTAAAATGCGCCGGAGAGAAAGGTCCCTGCCACCACCCGACTCTCCGCAGGCCGTGCCTTATGGGACTTGGCATCAGAATGGATAGAACCCTTGAAAAAATCGGTACTCCCCTGCAGAAATTCCCAATGGATGATACAGCTCCCTCGCCTTTCACACTGATATTGCTTGATTGAAGGAAAAAGGGTCGTGTCCCCAAGTTATTGAACAGGAACCCTATAAGTTAGTAATTCCTTTAAATTCCACATGTGATCAGTTATTCCTTCTGCCATTGCTGGAGTTCTTTGGAACCATTTTCTATTTCCAGAGTCTATTTTTAATTTTAGAGACTTATGGGGTTTTATAAAGTTATACCATGCCTGGAAAAAATCAAAAGCCTTCTGATGCATCTTTATGGTTTTACTGAAATTCATTCCTTTCCGTATAAATCTTGCAAGAGATGTCCGAATTGTAAGATTTATCCTTTCTACATATGAAGTACCAATATAACTATCCGAATTCGCTCCAAGCATTTCGAATATTTCTTCAGGATCTCCAAAAATGATACTTTGAAGTGTTCCAACTACATAATTTTTTATCTTTTTCTTTAATACCTTGACATATTTTAAATCGTCAAGTGGAACCAGTTTCGGTAGTGGTCTTCTCCCAATACCTTTGTATTGTGGCAACTCAATTTTACCATAAACATTTATAAGCCCTTCTTCAAAGGCATCCCAATCATCCGAGGAAAATACAGGAATAGGTGAAGATGTGGAACGCATCTTCTCAACTTCGTCAAATAATTCTATAGCATCCTCTGTACTACGTTTTCCTTCATGATGGAAAAGGAACAATCTTGTGTCACTTTTTATTGCTGTAAGTGAGTATACGTCACCATACTCTTCAGGATCCTCTTCAGTTACATTTTTTTGCTTTTTTTATATATGACCAGATCTCATCAACCTCTACTTCCTTAAGATTAAGATTTGTGAGGAAATAAGTTGTAACTTCTTTTGAATGAGTTCCCGCAATATCGAGCCATCTACAAATTGTGTTTTTACTATGTCCAGTAGCTCTTGCAACTCCACGAATACTTCCTTTCTCAGGAATCATAGCCAAGGTTCTTAGAACTTCTTCCTCAGGAGTATCAAGTCCGAAAAATACTGTACCTCTAGTTTCACTAAGCAGTGATTACAGGTTTTACATTTAAGGAGTGCATGATTATTTTTACCGTATCTCTCTTTAAGGACTATATTCCCTTGATTTTTGATTCCATAATCAGGACAATCTTTGTTCCAGCAAAAAAATTGTGAAAAATCGATTTCAGAAGTGATTCCAATGCCCCAAATAATAACAGATTCAAGATTATATAAAATTAAGTCAATGATTTGGGGACACTACCGGAAAAAGGTAGCGATGTTAAAGTAAACCAAATTATTTATTTCCGGAGAGGCTGCACTGGTTCAAAACTATAATTCTATATATGGGAAAAAATTATTGTATAACTATGGCAAACTTTCTTGGAAATTTCCTCTCCAGTTTGAAACAAAATGTTCCATATTTAAAAGACCGCAACGTAAGTTCTGAAGTAATGCTTGGAGTATTGATGCATTTATTCCTTATTCTTTGCTTTATCGTTTTATTTTACTTGTTAGTAAGAAAGTTCATGTAATGTCAACAGACATGCCTGATAGAACCTGGTATCAGGATGACAGGATACTTGAGCACCTGGCATGCCGGTAAGGAAGAACAGTATGGTTTTATGAAATAATTTTCAGTACTGAAATGCCTGAGTTGAGAGAAATAGAAGGTGGTGAACCGCAAGGGATACACCACGTATAATTTAGACAAACAGTGTATATTCTATAAACGCTGCATGTTATAAACAAACGCCTTGTTATAAACAAACGCCTTGTTATACACAAATGCTGTATCTTATCCTGTGAAATCTTCAAGAACTCCTTATCATATCGAAAATTCTCTCTGCCTCGCTGATTATATAATATGCCTCTCCGCTTTCGATTCTACCTTTCATTTCCATTTTTGAGACACATTCAATATAAAAACCAAGCTTATCCAGGGCAGCCTCGGTATCTCCAGCTTCAAGATACTGGATAACATACCCGAGTTTTGCATTGAGAAGATCCTTTGCAGATGGCTCTATGTCTAAAAAGTTCACATGTGTTTTGAGTTTTTTCAGTTCTTCTATAGAATCTGCTTCAACAGCCTCATGCTCCACAGTTTCTTCTACATAACTCGCTTCAACCGACTGTTTTTCCACAGGTTCTTCCTTCACAGGTTCTTCCTTCACAGGTTCTTCCTTCACAGGCTCTTCTTCAGAAGCCCCTGGTGTGAACATATAGATATCGTAGTTCCCATTGCGGTTATCTGTCCATACAATGTTGTCACCGTGGATATCATCTGCCCTCTGCTCAGATCCGTTGGTCGTTATCTGTATTTCTTTGGGAGTGGAGAGGTTGTACATATAGACATCAGGATTATCCCATCCATTGCCATTGCGATAATCCGTCCATACGATCCTGTCTTCATAGATGGCAGGATACCGCTGCTCGGATTCATTGTCGGTTATCTGAACCTTCGTAGAGTTTACAAGGTCGTACATATAGATGTCAGAGTTTTGATTGCGCTTATCTTCCCACACAAATCTGTCACCATAGATATCAGGCCTGGTGTCAGAAGATACATTAGTAACAAGTTGAGTTTCCTCCGACGTAGAGGGATCATACATGTAGATATCCCCATCCACAATCTGATGTGAATACAGCCCCTCTCCGTTACGCCCATCTATCCACAGTATTTTGTCTCCATAGATTGCAGGGGAAGTCTTCCAGGATACATTCGCAGTTATTCGAGTCCCCTTTGAAGTGGAAAGGTTGTACATGTAGACATCCCAGTTTCCTCCAGGCCAGTGGTCAACATCCAGTTTTCCTCCTCCGTTGCGCCCATCCAGCCAGACTATCCTGTCCTCATAAAGAGCAGGAGAGTACTGATCTAATTCATTAAGAGTGATCTGAGTTTCTCTGGAAGTGGAGAGGTTGTAAATGTAGATATCCCAGTTCCCATTGCGGTTATCCTCCCAGGCTATCCTGTCTCCATAGATAACAGGTGAGTACTTCAATGACTTATTGGTGGTTATCTTCATTTCCTGGCCAGTGGAGAGGTTGTATGCATAGATATCAGTATTTTCATAGCTTTCCCCATTGCGATAATCCTCCCACACTATCATGTCACCGGATATAGCAGAGTTTCTTTGATCGGCTTCATCAGTAGTGATCTGAGTCTCGTTTCCCTCTGCTACAGCTGCAGTTGCCGTTCCTGCACATATTAATATCAAAGAAATTAAAAAACAAATCATTAACATATTTTTAATTTTCATAATATTCCCCCTAAGATAAAGCTGTCTGGAGATTACGTTTCCAGGCACTGTAATATTTACTTTAGCATATATTAAAGAATATGAAGTTTATATAAGAATTTAATAAACTATATTAATAAAGATTAATATTTGGTCTAAATCGTATATTTATAGAATAATTTGTCTGTTTATTTATGTTGAGTCAGTGCGTGAAAGCATGGCAGTGCAAAATATACACCTACAGGGATTAAAATAGAGGCCGGCTGCGACATTTATAGATTCAACTGCCCGTTCATCCAGGCTGGATATGAAAAAATCGATAAGATAACAGGTAACCCGGAAATATGTAAGAAATCCAGAAAGAAGATAACGAAAATTGCGGAGAAGTGCGCATATTAAGCATAAGCTGTTGATTGTTATCTGGGGTGGGAGTAAGAAAATTCAAATATTAAGATAACGCGCAAGTCTTTTAAATAACATAGGACTTACGCATGTAAGGTACAAAATCAAGCACATTAGGCGTTGTGATTGGGTTAGTGTTTTATACAGTTGAAGGTTTAATACTATTGATTTCTCAGTTCAACCGCGTAAGTCCTATAATATACATTACAGATTTCTACAGGATAGAGTTTCTGTAAAGTGATTATTAGTTAATCCATGAAAAAATTTCTAACCAGAGACATGATTTCCAGCATAAAGTTTCAAATAAGCTAATCAGCGAAAACCAAGCAATAGCTGTTGAAACTTTAAATGTTCGTGGAATGATGCGAAATCACAAACTTGCACAAGCTATTGGAGATTCAGCATGGAGTAGTTTTGTACTGAAACTAACATATAAAGCTGAACAGTTTGGGAAAACTATATTGAAAATCGGCATGTTTGAACCTTCTTCTAAGAACTGCAATGTTTGTGGTTATCATAATTCCGAATTAACGTTAATTGATAGAGATTGGAAATGTCCTGAATGTAATGCAGAACATGATCGGGACATTAACGCCGCTATCAACATTAAAAAATTTGCATTAATCACCGCCGGAATAGCGGATTGAGCCTGTGGACTCGCTCTCAAAAGAGAGGGGAATGAAACAGGAAGCCTCCGACTTTAGTCGGGGGTAATTCACAACTATGTCTATTTACTAACTCAAGTCTTTCATATAATTTTTTTAAGGTATTTTCTCTATCATAAAAACTATCGTTTTTTTCCAGAAATTCAATACTCCCTTCCAAATTCATCTTAATGTCCTCCAAATAATATTCGATTTCAAGTGCCTGAGTAATTTTTTCCCATTCAGGATCTTCATATTTAATTATCTTGTCTATTACCCAAATGACATTTACCAGATGAATGTTACCTTTTATTTCAGGATACAATCCATCCTGAACGAACAAACTGCCTTCCTTAATATTGATTTTCAGAACTCTATCAATCTCAGTCACATAACCATCGTTGCTTCTGAATCTGATTTCCACAAAATCTCCTTGACGTGGATCTCTATTCTTTTTTATAATTACATCCCCAGGCAGAATTATGTTGCCGCTTGCTACTATTTCCGAGATGTCAATTTCGGTGAAAGATTTTGTGGATTTACGAGCCTTCATCGTATCTAAAAGCCAGGAAGCAAGATCAGGTTCCAAATGCTCAAATACCTGGCACACAGTGAGTAATTTATCCTCTTGCTTGAGAATAAGTTCTGCAATTTCTTTACTTACATCTTCTGATTTTTCATTTACATTTGAATTATTCCGAAAAAAATTTAGCATATATGAACCCCCACCTGGATAAAATTTTGTTTAATCAAAGTGAATTTGACCCCCTAAAAATAATCGGTCTCTGTCGATATCTTAGATAAGTAAGAGGATTGAATTCTCGAATCTAAAGGACTTGTGATAGGTACAAGAGTCTCAAAGAAGAGCAACTCCATAAAAATAAATGAGTTAAACATTGAAAAATCTTTGTGTAACTTTGGCAATGAAAAATTGAGTTATTTGCATGCCCGGTGCTCCCATAATATTGAGTTGAGATTATATAATAGTAACAATAATTTGTACTTGGCGGGAAAAAGAGGAGCAAAACCAAAGTTTACTGACGTTCCATGTCCAAACGATTAAGGACCCACAGGTAAAAGAAAAGAATGGTTTAACATGTGACGGTATTGTCCTTCAAGCACATCACAATCTTTTAAGGGCTGCATGGAACGCAAATAAACCAGAAGGTCCACAATGTAATATAAAATATATGTTTGATCTGGAGCAACAGGAAGGCCTATAATGACTCTTCAACGAATCAGAAAAGAATTAGCCGGGATCAGGGAAACACTAAAGCCCGGAAATGCATTTGAGAGTATTATTATTTACGATCCTGCAAAGGCGATACCTGCAGAACTCTTAAACGGTGATATGGTCCGGATCTTTATTCCTGATAATGGCCGGAATCTTGGATTACTGACCATATATTAAATTTAATTTCTACCTTTTCCCACACTTAATTAACTTATTATATCTGTGTGCCATATGTTATCTGATGTATGAAGATTTATACAACTTTATTTGGTTAGTTATGGCTGTAGTCGTTGGCATGGCAGTTTACAACGGAGTGGCGGGGCTCTTTAAGAAATAGAATAATTACCAAATTTTCCACCATTTCTTTTTTTCTCCAGGTGCCTATTGCCTTCTAACTGATTAAAATATTCAGCTAAGACACGGATTTTATGCTCTTTTTACTAAAAAATGCCCTTTTTTATATTAAATTGAATAAAATCATTGTGATATATAACCTTGGAATTTCTATGTTGTAACTTGATATTTCGAGGTGATGATTTGAAAAAATATATTTATATTATTTCGTTTATTTTGCTTGCTTCAATGCTGGCAGTTGGGTGTACTGGATCAAACAATGAGAAAACTGCTTATCAAGATGCTGAATGGAACGAAAGTTTTCATAACAATTTAGCATTATTACACACCGATATGAATAATACGGACAATGCACTGGATCTAACAGATGATTTAAATGATACCTCCTTTATAATGGCGGGACAAAATATCATTGATGATTCTCAGAACGCACTAAACGAAAATAACCAATTTACTGTATCTCCTGACTTGCAGGAAGCACAGAAAGAGTGGGTTTTGGGACTCAATGACAGCACATCCTACGGAAAATGTTTGTTAAATATGTCAAATAATAGCAAAAATAATAATGAAACTGCTCTAAACGAAGAGCTTAAAAACATTCAATCACTTGTAAGTTCAATGTTGCTTCATATGAACAGAGCATCTACTTTAGCAAAGATTGCTCAAGGAACAGTATGATATAAGAAGCCTGGAAAGCTCTTATTTTTTCGGTGATTTTTTTCTTGTAGGCATGGAAGTTTGCAGGTTCCATGCCTGTGAGGTCTTGAAGCTGCGAATTTAATACCTTGCGGATATTACCAAAACTTATACCAAGGCTTTTTCTTTTCTCCAGGTGCCTCAATTGCCTTCTGATTAATCAACGTTTGAACCTGCAGGAAATAATTATTATGCATTTGCTTAAGGTCCTCTTTGTCCTAGCTGGCCTTCTCGAGATCTACAAGTTTGATAAGTTTGAAGAGCTCTGTATCATTGAAAGAACTAAAATTAATATAAATTCTGTTGATAATTCGAAAAACGCTCTTTTTTATTCAAATCATTTTCTTTATAGAGAAAAATATTATCTGTTTTACTTATTAACTATGTTTCATTCTAAATTCAAAATTAATTTACTGAGGTTTGAAACGGAAGAAACGAAACGTGATGAAAAGTGAATATATCATAACCTATAAGGAGGATTTGAAAACGAATTATCAACAGGTTAATGTTTCTAAGAAAATACTGTTTTTTTTGATTTTATTTTTCCTTGGATTGATGAGCGCTTCTGTTACGCATGCTGAAAATTATACTTTTGTTACAAAGTGGGGTTCTCAGGGCAGTGGTGATGGACAATTTTATAATCCATATGATGTTGCTGTCGATTCATCTGGCAATGTTTATGTGACCGATACATCCAATCATCGTATTCAGAAGTTTGACAATAGTGGTATGTTTATTACCAAATGGGGTTCTTTCGGTAGCGGCGACGGACAACTTGCTAATCCATATGGTATTGCTGTCGATTCACCAGGCAATGTATATGTTGTCGATTGGCCAAATAGTCGCGTTCAAAAGTTTGACAGTAGTGGTATGTTTATTACTAAATGGGGTTCTTACGGTAGTGGCGACGGACAACTTGCTAATCCATATGATGTTGCTGTCGATTCATCTGGCAATGTTTATGTGACCGATACATCCAATTATCGTATTCAGAAGTTTAACAGTCGTGGTATGTTTATTACCAAATGGGGTTCTCAGGGCAGTGGTGATGGACAATTTTCTGGGCCATCCGGTGTTGCTGTCGATTCATCTGGCAATGTATATGTTATTGATACTGGCTATCATCGCGTTCAAAAGTTTGACAGTAATGGTGCATTTATTACCAAATGGGGTTCTCATGATATTGGCGACGGACAATTTTATTATCCATATGGTGTTGCTGTCGATTCATCTGGCAATGTTTATGTGACCGATACGGGAAATAATCGCATTCAGAAGTTTGACAGTAGTGGTGCATTTATTACTAAATGGGGTTCTTATGGTAACGGCGAAGGACAATTTCATAGTCCAAGGGATATTGTTGTTGATTCGTCGGGCAATGTATATGTTGCTGATTGTGGCAATCATCGCATTCAGAAATTTTCTAAAGAAAAAAATCGTTCCTACAATTATCTGGAGTAAACCTGCTGACATAATTTATGGTACAGCACTGAGCAATACTCAATTTAATGCAGAAGCTTCAGTACCTGGTACCTTTGTCTATACTCCACCTTCAGGAACTTTACTAGATATAGGTACACAGATCTTGCATGTAGATTTTACACCCATAGATACTGCAAACTATAACATATCATCAGCGGATGTTCAAATAAATGTCTTGCCAGAACCTCTTAAAACTCCTACAATTACCTGGAATAACCCAGCTGACATAACCATTGGAACAGCATTGTGGGATACTCAGTTGAATGCAGCTGCAACTGATCCAGTAAGTGGAGTTCCAGTAGCCGGAACATTTACTTACAATCCAGCAGCAGGAAATGTCTTGAGTGCAGGTATGGGGCAAACACTACATGTTGATTTTGTACCCTCAGATACTACAAAATACAGCGCGGCTTCAAAAGATGTTACAATCAATGTTTTAGTCCCTGCTCCTACTATCAACTCTATTATAGTTCCTCTTGCCCCAATACCAGTAAGCACCTCTATTACAACCAGCGCGGATGTTGCATATCTAGGAAATCTGGACACATTGACTGCTGAATGGAATTGGGGAGATGGAAGTACATCTAAATCTCAAATTTTATCCAATTTTGAAACGTCTCATGTGTATAATTCACCAGGGATCTATACTGTTACCTTCACAATAACAGATGCTGAAGGCAGATCTGAGACAAAAAAAGCACTCGACTATGTTGTCGTGTATGATCCTCAAGGAGGATTTGTAACAGGCGGTGGCTGGATCAACTCACCAGCAGGAGCATATGTTCCAGATAATACCTTGGCAGGCAAAGCAACATTTGGATTCGTTTCTAAGTATGAGAAAGGTGCTACAGTACCAACTGGAAAGACAGAATTCCAGTTCAAAGTTGCAGACCTGAACTTCCACTCAGAGAGCTATGATTGGCTTGTCGTTGCTGGATCACAGGCTAAGTACAAAGGCACTGGAACTATCAATGGCGAAGGAAACTACGCATTCATGTTGAGTGCCGTTGATGGTGCAGTTGATAAGTTCAGAATAAAAATATGGGATAAAGAAAGTGAGAATATTATTTACGACAATGAGATTGGAACAGAAGAAGACTCAGAACCATCAACTGCCATTAATGGTGGCTCTATAATTATTCATAAGGAAAAATGATTTCAGAAGTTGAAAGTTGGGAAAAAACCTTTTCCTTAACTTTTTATTTTAGGATAAATCTGGATAAATGAAGTTACCAAAATTTCCAGAAAGGCTTTTTCTTTTCTCCAGGTGCCTCAATTGCCTTCTGATTAATCAACGTTTGAACCTGAATTTCTCTTAAAAATTAGTATCAGGAAATGTGAAATACACGTTCCTGATATGATATAGCTGAGTTATTGCAGTACGAATGGAAAATACTCGATCATAAATGCAAAAAGTTGACTAAAATCGAAAAAAAGCATCATATCAATTTTCACCTCTTTTTAATTACTCTTTTTCTATGAAGTGTTTTAAGAGCGTTGGATATTTAATTATTTGTATATGTTATAATGTGGAATATATAGTCACCATTTTAGGCAGTGTGCCTAATTTTCTGTAAAATCTACTCTCTACCCCTTCGTCTTCTTTTTTGATTACTGTTCCATTACTATATACTTGTTTCCTGTGATCCAGTCTTCATTTATATCAATTAGTATTGAGACTACAAGTCTCAATACTGAGTCCTGGTTAGGAAATGCTCCAACTACCTTGCTTCTTCTTTTGAGTTCCTTGTTAGTCCTTTCCATCATATTTGTTGTCCTTATTTTTTTCCAGTGTTTTTCTGGAAACTGCATATAGTTCATTACATCATATTGAAAACTTTCAAGGGTATCAGCTGCGCTTTTATACCCCATACTGTCCAGTTCCCTAATCAGGTGATTCAAGTTCTGACGGTCGACTAATGCTTCTTTTATCTTCTCAGCCACTTCTTTCTGCTTCTTTTTTGGCACCTTCTTGAGAACTTGTCTTGTCAGATGTACATGACACATCTGCCAACTTGATCCAATAAAGGATTCTCTGACTGCTTTCTGTATTCCTTTATGACCATCAGAAACGATTAACTTGACACCTCTTAACCCTCTTTCTTTCAGATCCTCGAATAGATCTTCCCAGAACATAGAAGCTTCACTGTCTGCCAATCTTGTTCCAAGTATCTCTCGGTAACCGTCATCCCTGATTCCAGCAACTACGAAGAGAGCTTTGTTTTCATAATGAAGCCCATCTCTTACCTTGAAATAAGTCGCATCAATAACAAGTAAGGAATTTCATGTTCTATTCGTTTTGAGAGGAATTCTTCAACCTTTTCATCCAGTTCTTTAGTAATCCTGGAAACAGAAGAGGCTGAGATTTCACCTACTCCTAAAGCGATCATGATCTTTTCCACCCTTCGGGTGGAAACACCCTGAAGGTAAGATTCCGCTATAGCGGTTAAGATGGCCTTTTCAACTCTCGAATATTTCTCAAAAACCTGGGTTTCAAAGGGAAACTCACGGAATTGAGGCTTTGACAATTCAAGTTTTCCATGCTTGGTCAGAAGAGTTCGGGGTTTGTAGCCATTTCTACTGGCTTTACGTGAATCAATCCGCTCATAACGTTGTGCGCCAGCTTGGAGGAGGGCTTCCTCCTCCATTATAAGGTTTAAAAACCAGGTAATTAGCTGGCGAATTCCATCTTCCTGATCGACAAGATAATCTTTTATAAGTGAGAATAAATTAACCATTGACTCTGCATCCTGTTTTTTTGTGGTGAAAAGAAAAGGATACAGAGTCAATCATATTTTACAGAACTTTCGGTACACTGCCATTAAAAGCTGAGGGTTTAGACTTTAACTCAATCAAAATGAACTCAATTAAGAATTGAAAGAATTTAATTTACTGGCATGGCAGTTTTTTAGAACGGAATTCCCCAGAGAGGATACCATTTTTCCACATTTTTTTCTACAGGCATTTCCCTCTCCATTTCTGCCCTGAGCCTGAATTCGAAGGGGCTGTCCCTCTGCTTGCCAGAAAGCGGAATAAAGGGGTAATAGGTCCCCTGTTTAAAATTATAAATCCAGTAAACTGCTTTTCTGCCGCCGGTTTTTCCTTCACGCCCGGTTGTTCCGGCTTCGGGTTCGCTGTCAAACCTGTAAATGGCACAGAGGATCTGCTCGCCAAAACCATATCCTTCAAGGGTTTCGCTTACCAGGTGAATGTTTGCAACAAGGTCTTCGAAGTCCGGGTCTTTAAAAATAGCCCACAGGAAGTTGAACTCGTCTTTTTCCAGCCTGAATTCGGTTTCCGTTTCCTTTGAACTGTACTCCAGAAGCTCCTGAATCTCCTTTCGTGCGGATTCATAGGCTGAAGCCCCTATTGGCTTAAAGCAGACCCCTGCCGATCCTGATGGTTTTAGGCCGAGATTGCTTTCCAGAGTAATGCTGGCAGTAGAAATTGCAAAGAGCTTGTCGCTTTTTGCTTTCGGAAGGCTGCTCCTCCCGAGGACCGCATCCATAAAATTCCGGAAACCCATTTAACTTATCCCCTTAATTTATTTCATTTTTTTAACTAATTTCATTCTTTAACTCATATCCTGTTGCATCTTTTCAAGCCTGGCTATTCTTTTTTCCACAGATGGGTGAGTGGAAAAGATGTCCATTATAGAAGAACCTGAGATTGCAGGAATGATGAAAAAAGCATTCATTCCCTCTACTTTCCTGAGGTCTTCACTCGGGACCCTGGCCATAACCCCGCTTATTTTCATAAGAGCAGACGCAAGATCAGACGGCTGCCCGGTGATGATGGCCGCACCCCTATCTGCAGAATATTCTCTATAGCGGGAAAGGGCACGGATCAGCAGGAAACTGACAACCCAGACTGCAATTGAAACCAACCAGACAAGCATAATGCCTCCGCCTTCTCTCTTTCTGTCTCCTCCCATGTTTCCGAAGTAAAGGCTGTAACGGACAAAGTAGAAAGCAAGTGTTGAGATGAAACTGGCAATTGTCATGACAGCCATATCCCTGTTCTTGACATGGCTTAGCTCGTGGGCAAGCACTGCCTCAAGCTCGGCTGGAGAGAGTTTATCCATAATCCCTGTCGTAACTGCAACAACAGCTTTATTCGGGCTCCTGCCTGTCGCAAAGGCGTTTGGGACCTGAGTCCTGACAATTGCCACCTGCGGTTTCGGAAGATCTGCTATTGCGCAGAGCCTGGTGATCATCCCATGCAACTGTGGTTCTTCACTTTCTGAGACTACATGTGCCCCCATTGTCCAGAGAACCAACTTGTCCGAATAAAAGTATTGAATACCCATGAAAAGACTAATAAATAAAATCATGAAGACCGGAGGCGTTCCATAGTACGAAAGAAATACCAGGAATGAAATGTAAACTACTGCCAGAAGAAACATTGTGAGAAGCATCCGTCCCTGAAGTCCTAAGTCCCGATCCCACTTTCTTTTCATATGTTATTCCGCCTACACTTGATAGATAAAACTATAGTTTAGTCCAGCTTGAATGATAATTAAGTCTACATTAAATGTGATTAAATCTAAGTTAAATGGTAATTAAGTCTACATTAAATGTGATTAAGTCTACATTAAATGTAATTAAGTCTACATTAAATGTGATTAAGTCTACATTAAATGGTAATTAAGTCCAGGTTCAATGAACCTATAGATGAATTCGCCTGTAGATTAAATGAATCCTTAAATAAAACTGTAATGAATAATTCAAGAAAAATTCGGACAACGGCGATATGAGTAACGTATAGCCAATATTCATTCAAAACGAAAACTGACTTATTTCTCTCCCCAATAAAACATTTCCTCAAAGATTTAAATTCTTTCCTCTACTGTTGAAAAATCAAGACTTTCCGAATTTGATCTGCAGCTCAAAAGAAAAAATAAATAATCAGGATATAACAGAACAGTTAAAAACAGAGCAATTCAAAGACAGGAATAGGAAGGAAATTTTTGAAGAATAACAACAATTTGTGCAGGAATATACACAGTTAAAAATCTGTTACATAATAATAGCAGACTATTTATAATTGAGATGTAATTCCCATAATAGAAATAAAAATTTACATAATCGGATTCATAAGTGTTCTATTCATTTCCAGGTACAGAAGATCCTTGTTCCTGCGATATTTCGCAGAATTTTTCCTGAACCTGTGTATATCACCGACATTCCGCAAATGTCCACAAAAATAAAATTATTTTATTACATATTTTACTGTTCAATAATAATTGACCTTTGTTATGGCAAGTTAGTTGATTCTTAAACACAGCACAAACTGAATTTGTCACTATGCCCATATTTTTCATAATTGTATAACTGGTATTTCCTGAATTATATAACAGCATCCGCTACTTGTGCTATCTGAAACCCTTGAAATATTTTATTTAAAGAGCTTATACCCTCATCTCAAAAATAGTATTTTTCACAACTCTTTCCCATCAACCTTATTAACTTCTCTTTAATTTCATCCAAGTTGGTAATTTGAATTTTAGTTTTTGATTTCGTTTTTACTTCCACTTCCGTAATCCCCCTCATCAGCATGAAAACCCATTTCAATGTCGGCTTTTGAGTTTGTTTCTTAACTTGGTTCGGTATTGATTCCCCTGTTTCTTTTAGTTTTTCTCTCAGCTTCCATTCTGCTACCGAGTAAACCATCAGAGTTAAAACCATGATCATTGATAACGCTTCAATTCTTTCGGGTTTCTTAAGATAAACCTCAGAAACCCTGAAACTTTTGTCCTTTATGAACCTGAATCCTTTTTCCACTTTACTCTGGTTTTTGTATTTTTCCAGCATATCGTCAGCATCAAGATTGGGGTCACTGCTGCCGATTATAAATCTACCATGATACTCATTTTCATGCTGTACGATTTCTTCATTTCTGATAGCCTTTGCATCTACAACATAATGAATGACAAGCTTTTCACCCTTTTTTGGCCTTCCCTTCTTACCGTTTTCTCTTTTTGAGATTGTGGAGGTCTCCACCGTTTCCAGCAAACAGTAAGGGTTTTCCTTTTTCCATCTTTCCAGGGCTGTTCTTGCGTCCTCTTCACATGCAAACTCTATTTTTTTCAGCTCTTTAAGCTCTTTCTGAGCTTCCTTGACTATCTTTTTTATTTTCTTTTCAAACGTAATTTCCTTTCTTTTATGCATCTCGGCAGAGTGAACAACTATCCATTTTTGTTTTATGCCACCATATTCAACCATCGTTTCATAAAATGAGTAGCGTGGGTCTTCTCCCTGTTTAAACTCAAGATCAGAAGTCAGTAGCTCTTTACAAAGATTCAGAGTTGAGGGAACGCGAGTGATCCATTTCATGTCTTTTAATGCTTTGATATTATCTTCAGAATACAGAGAGCTATCAGCTATGAAATAAACATCATCAGGGAACTCTATGTTTTCTTTAAGTCTTTTCATGGCTTCTACTATGGTTTCTTTGTCGGATGAATTTCCAGAATAAGCCTGTGTAAATAATGGCATACCATACTGGTTTACAATCATCCCCATTGAAAAACGCTTCAAATCATATCTCTTATCTTTCGCGTGACCATAAGTGAGTTCTATGGCAGAACTACCGTCTTCAGGTTCATAGTCTCCATGAACGCTGAAATTGGTATCATCACAATGAAGTTGTATAACCTTAAGGTTCACAATTTCCATCATTCTCATGGAAAGTTTCATGAACAGTTGAGTAGGATCTACTTCGTATATCTTATCAAGAGTTCGCCCTAAAACATCGTCATTAAGATCTGATGCACTAACTCCAGGACCAAGTAACCTTTCAACTGGAAGGTTTTCGAAATATTGAGAGTACAGGTAAAGTCGACTGTCAGTGAATCCAAGGCAATTAAGAATCATTGCCTTTATCACTATTGAATGAGCTAACTTATGCTGCCCAACTTTGGGAAACACTTCATCGATAATACTTCCAATTTCAAGTTCATCGAAAATTCCACAAACTATACCGTGATGGTCCAGGGCGTTAGTAGTAATGTGCATAAAAATTCAAAAATTCAATAGCGAGTTACATTATTTACAGTTTTCCAATAAAAATGTCTGAATAATAATCCGAGATATGCGGAAAGTCTGATAAAGCCTGTGAACACCAACTACAGGATAGAGATATTTTATTCTCCTTCTGAGCATAAAACATATTCAGGAGAATTGCCACATGGTATCAAAGGTGAATTTGGCCCTGGAATCAAATCTCTTATAATCACTCTTAACCATGTTGCTAATGTTTCAGAGCCCAAAATACATGAATTTCTGGAAAATATTGGTGTTCATATATCCAGAGCCACTATTTCTCGAATTTTGACAAAAGATACTGATATCTTCCATCAGGAAAAAGCTGAGATTTTTCTTGAGGGTCTTAAGGCTACGCCTTATCAGCAGATTGATGATACAGGTGCAAGAGTCAATGGTGTCAATCACTATACTCAAATTCTTTGTAATCCTTATTATGCTGCTTATTTTACAGTTCCCAATAAGAATAGGGAAACCATTTTAGATATACTTCTATGTGGAAAAGAAAAAACGTACTGCTTTAATGATGAAGCATTTGATCTGATGGAAACGTTTAATGTTTCCCAAATCTGGATGGAAAAGCTCTCTTCTTTTAAAAACAAAATATTCAGTGATGAAGAAATGCGTCGAAAACTGGATTGTGTTTTCTCACTCAAAGGGTATAAAACTACTAAGAAGAAAGTTCTTGAAGCCTGTGCAATTGCGGCATATCATCAAAGTACAGACATACCTGTGGTTACCACACTTCTGAGTGATGATGCACGTCAATTCAAGCAGATTGCATCACATCATGCTCTTTGTTGGATTCATGATGGGAGAAACTACAAGAAATTGAGGCCAATAGTACCTTATTTTAAAGAAAAGCTGGAAGCTTTTCTGGACAGGTACTGGGACTTTTATGGGGAACTTTGTGAGTTTAGAATAAAACCAGATTCAGAGGTAGCGGAGCAATTATCCATTAAGTTTGATCAATTGTTTTCGACTATAACAGGATATGAACAGTTGGATGAAAGAATAGGTAAGACGAAAGAGAACAAGGGACATCTGTTAAAAGTACTGGTTTTACCAGAAGTTCCACTGCATAACAATGCAGCGGAACTAGCGGCGAGAGCAAAGGTTAGAAAAAGAGATGTGAGCCTTCAAACCATAACAGATGAAGGGACAAAGGCAAACGACACATTTATGACGATTGTTCAGACTGCAAAGAAACTGAGTATAAGTGCATATCAGTACATATGTGATAGAGTGAGCAATACATTTGAGATGCCATCTTTGGCTCAACTCATTAGAGAAAAAAGCTCATTGAGTTGAAATTGAAAGCTTTCCACTCAATTTGAAGAGGATACAAATAAAACGACAAAAACCGCCTCCAGCCAACAGTCTGACTTTAAAACTATATGGTATAAATAAAAGATAGAAATATTACTTAATTTATGAGTTCTGAAGTAGGTGCTAAAACCTGGATAGAGGAGCGCGGAAACTACTACCATATAACTGAACGGAAAATTGCCGTCCTAATTGATGGAGACAATGCTCAGCCTGATTCTTTAGAACCGATTCTAACAGAAGTTTCAAAATACGGGATCGTAACCGTTAAAAGGATTTATGGAGACTGGACAAACCAACAAATGAGTTCCTGGAAACAATACCTGCACAAGAAGGCGATCACACCTCAACAGCAATTTGCGTATACCACTGGGAAGAACTCAACGGACAGTTCTCTGATAATAGATGCGATGGACATTCTCCATAAAGGAAACATAGACGGTATTGCAATCGTCTCAAGTGACAGTGACTATACCCGGCTTGCCACCCGTTTCAGGGAAGATAACAAATTTGTCATGGGAATAGGGAAAAAACAGACTCCTGAAGCTTTTAGCAATGCTTGTGAACTTTTTGTGTATGTAGAAAACCTGATGAACCCTACAGAAAACGAGAAAGAGAATGAGATAATAGAAACATCTGAAAAACAGGGAATAAACGACAAGGAAGAGCTATTTTCCTTGATCAGAACAGCCTATGAAATGGCAGATACTGCAGACAGTTGGATTCACCTTTCCTTACTAAACCAGAACCTTCAGAAAATAAAGTCCTCCTTTGATCCCCGCACCTATGGTCATAAAAAATTGATGAACCTTATAAAAAATGAATGCAACGAGATTCTGGAAACAAAGATCGAAGATACTTCAGTATATGTAAAATTGAAAAATTAATTATTTTTGATGATGAGGCAATTTCAATTTACTTAGGACCGGTTACGAAATAACCTAGGCAACATATAATTATTTTGGAATTAAATCGATGAGTCTGTTTGTGAAAATAGATAAGTACAGTGTAAAACCGACATTCCGCAGATGTACACAGATGTAGAATTAATTTGCCGACTTGTCCAAAATAACTTATCAAATGAGGAGTTAATTTTTGAACGACTGCCAGATAGGGAAAATCGGTGGCATTCTTGTGTACATGTCGGGTAAGTAGGGAGGATTACTCCTCCTTTCTCCCCTAGGAACCGTACTTGAAAGTTTCCCTTCATACGGCTCGAGTGTTTTCAAACCCTTTCTGTATCAGGCACCAGTTATTTGCATAACTGATTTTGTGATTCCGGATAACAGCCCACTAACATAATTGTCTGTAAGCCTCTCACCTATTGGTGTCGTTGAGTATCTTACATTTGTAGGTTTGTTTCCATTCACACAAAAAAAAACACCATCAGTAAGTCTGCATCCTTTCGGATTGAGGCAAAGTTTGAACCTCTGTCCAATCCATTACAGATTGGCATTCGCTTTTTACTGAATCCTCTCACCCTCAATGCCATCGTTATCCCTCGCGGGAGTCATACCCATTATGGGAGCATTTAGGGCTTACCAAGTTCTATACTACAAATAATGTGAATACCTTAGAAGCCATCTATAAACCGAGAATCATTTGTCCATTTGCCATAATGTCCGCAGACCCATTATAGCCCGATTCTGTACCTTTTGGTTAAGCGCATCAACCTGCTTTGCGCTTATCCCACTTCACGATTCTTACGATGGTTCACTTTACGTTCTTCATAGTATTCTTATCCTAACCAATTATCAAAGTCAGGCTCCTTGATTTCTTGATATTGTCATGTGAAGCTCCACACACAAACGTTACCATTTATGCATGTCACAATAGGATTACCTCAAATGGAAGAGGTAGCGTAATGGCGCGATTCATAGTATAGCTTCTTGTCGCACCTGCGGAAAGTGGATTCAATCCAAACTTGGATTCCTATAGCGGTAGCTAATGAAAATTTCCACAAAAATAAGTAACGTAGTGAATAATTGTATAAAATTTTGCAGGAATGAATCAACTTTTCCAAAATGAGTCAATTGGTTTACTCAAATTACGATGAAATTTCATGATTTTTTCGAAATTGAAGAAAAACCAGAAAAAATTAAAAAGACTCTAGATTAAATAAAGGTCAGTTCTGCGGTCTTCGAGAATTGAGCCAGTTTGCCTGATTTCCTTTGCCTCGTCAAGATCGATTTCCCCTATCAGGACGCATTCTTCCTTTCCGGCTTCTGCCAGAATCCGGCCCCAGCCGTCGGCAATAAAAGAGCTGCCCGGATAAGTCGAATACCTGTCTTTCCCAACCCTGTTGCAGGCGATATGCGGCAGCTGGTTTTCAAGCGCTCGGGAAATGGACATAATGCGCCAGGGATATATATAAAAGTCAGGAATGTCGGCAGCCGAAACAAGCAAATCTGCTCCTTCAAGAGCCAGTTTTCGGGCAACTTCAGGATACCGGAGTTCGTTACAAACTATGAGCCCGATTGAAAGCCCGTATTTTTGCAGCCTGATAGGGGAGATCCGGTCTCCAAGTGCAAAGTGTTCTTTTTCTGAACCATAAAGCTGGGTTTTCCGGTGGATACCGGCTAGCTTTCCGGATTCGATGCAGAAACCCAGGTTGAACTGAGAAGGAACCTGCTTTTCTGTACTTATTGCATCCCTTTCTCTCTGTTCGATCATTGAACCTGCAAGAATACACCCATGTTCCTTTGAAAAATCACATAAAGCTTCGAGAGTGGGACCGGAAGCAGTTTCAGCCACCTCCCTTATGCGGTCATAACAAAAACCTGTTGAGAAAACTTCCGGAAAGACAAGTAACTCAGCTTCTTTTGAAACCGCTTCTTCTGCCAGGAAGAGGGCACGTTCAAGGTTTTCATGCTTTGAGCAAAGGGAGATATTCATCTGGATGCAGGCGGCTTTCATGGTTGTCACTCTTTCCTTGCACGACGTATAAGTCGCCCTACTTCATAAAGTTACTCCAGTCATATTTTAGAGAGGAATTCCGGGTCGAGTTTCAGAGTATTTCTGAGGTAAAAATAAGATAGCCTTTTACAGGCAAAATATAAGACATGTGAATTTCAAAATAGATTTGAAGTGAAATAACTGCCTGCAAAAGAAAAATCTGGACTATCAATCACCGCAAAGGAAGGGATCATCACGGAAAAGCCGATGTCTGACTTTCAATTTCATGCAATCACGCTTATGTTCAGGTTCAGGGATTTCTTTTTTCCCCGCAGAAGGGTCCTGGAAGAAGCCGGAATAAAACCCGGTTTCAGGGTTCTGGATTATGGCTGCGGCTCGGGGTCCTATATTCCTGATACCTCCGAAATGGTTGGCCCTTCAGGGAAGGTCTATGCCCTTGATATCAATCCGGTTGCGCTTGAAATGGTCAGGAGCCTGGCATCCATAAGACACCTGACAAACATAGAAACTATCCTTTCCGATTACGATACAGGTCTTCCCGACGCAAGCCTTGATGCAGTCCTTTTCTATGATACGTACCATACCCTTAACAAACCGGAAGTTGTCTTGAGAGAACTTCACCGCGTCTTGAAAACTGACGGCGTCCTGTCTTTTAGTGACCACCATATGAGAGAGGACGAAATAATTGAGAAGGTAACCAGAAAAAGGCTTTTCAGGCTGAAAAAGAAAGGAAAAAGAACATATTTGTTTAGAAAGAACGGAAATTAATTCCGATGCAAGTGTTTGCCTGCATTTTATGTTTGAGCTTATCCCAAAACCAATTTATTTTCATACCAATAAGAAATTAGAACCATTCTCATAATCAGAAATCAATTGTCCATCGAATTTAGATTCGGACTTAATTTCGAGTTTTGGGATAAGCTCTTTGCTAAAATGTCTGCTAAAAAGAGATAGAAAATAAGGAATTTAAATACAGAAAGGACACAGAGATTAACAGGTCAACCGGATAATTTTTAATAAATTATTCAATTTGCTTTTTTATTTATCGATTCGGCTTCCATGACTATTTTTGAGCTTAATAGTTTCTGGCGTGAATCAGTATTTAAATAACTTCTCTGGCTTTTTGCAGTTTTTTATTGGATATTGGAGGTTGTTTTGCTGAACTTTTATCAGAAGTTCTTTTGCTGGATTTTTATTAGAGGTTGTTTTGTTGGATTTCTGGAGGTTATTTAATAGATTGACGACTTTTGAGGAGTTATTTTCAGATTTTTCTTGAAGCGTTTTTTGACCTTTTAACCGTGTGTCCTTTTCCTGTAATTTTGAATCTTAAATTTTTGTTGTCCGCACAACCCCGAGGCTTTCCATGATTTCCATTTCCGCGGGAGTGAGGAACTTGCCGTTGCTCAACAAAAACCCATGTAAAACGGGCTTGAGAGAAGTCTTCTGGGTTGCTTTTTTCATCTTCCGGATCTCCTTTTCTTTTGCTGTAGTCCCTTATTTAATATTGTGGCTACGGAAATCTATTACCGTATTTTACTATAAATAGATTTTGGTTGAATTGAATGATTTAATCTAGAAAAGTTTTCACACTGTATGCAGATCACAACTGTCCCAAATCCTTAAAAAGAGATGCTCAAACTGACAGGAAAGATATTTTCAGTTCTAGTCAACCCACATTCAACAAAAGATTTTTATAACTGTCGTTCAGAATAAAACGTATGGCCATCCCCACAGCCAGACACTCTGAAACCGCAACCGTCAGGATCGATTATGAGAAGTGTAAGGCCTGCGGCCTCTGTGTCAAAGTCTGCAAAGGAGCCCCTCTCTACCTTGAAAACGATAAAGTAAGGGTCGACCAAACCCGCTATTTCGGCTGCATCGGCTGCGGGCACTGTGTTGCAGTTTGCCCCACAGGAGCCATCACGGTTGAAGGAAGAGATATATCCCAGACTTCCTTTATGGATATCCCGGCGAAAGAAAACCGAGCCGGGTACGAAGAACTTATGGCTCTCATGCTTGCCAGGCGCAGCATCCGGGAATTCGAGGACAGGGAAGTTGAACATGAGAAAATAGACAGGATCCTGGCAGCAGCAAGCACGGCACCCATGGGAATTCCACCTTCCGATGTTGAGGTCCTGGTTATAAACGGAAAAGAAAAAGTAAGGGAATTTTCCGATGACATGTTAGAGCACATGAAAAGCCAGAAATGGATATTTTCAAAACCCGCACTTCTCCTGATGCGGCCTTTCATGAAGAAGGAAGAGTATGAAGTCATGGACAAATTCATGTATCCGGCGATCGAAATCTTTGAAGAAATGAGAACAGAAGACACTGATTACCTGCTCTACGGAGCCCCCCTTGCCATGTACTTCCACGCCTCTCCTTATGCTGACCCAGCAGATCCCTTTATCACAGCCACCTATGCAATGCTTGCCGCCGAAACTCTGGACCTTGGAAGCTGCATGATAGGAACCATCGGCCCAATGCTGAAAAATGGAGGAAAAGAAGTGAAAGAAAAGTACGGAATCAATCCCCGAAACCAACCGGGAATAGTAGTCATTTTCGGTTACCCTGCAGTAAAGTACAGGCGTGCTATTCGAAGAAATCTCGCAAAAATCCATTATTATTGAAAGAGGAACTCCCCTTTTTTTAAACTCTCATTTAACTGCTGCTAAGCTCCTTTTGATTTCCCCCAAACTCTCATTTAACTCCCTTTTTTCCCTTCAAACTTCTTACTCACTTCAACCGGAACTCTGTTCATTGAGCATTCAAAATTGATGCAGTGGATGAAAGGGGAAGGTAGAAAGCTTATGATTTCTGGGTAAGCTTGCGGTAAGTGGTCCTGTATAGAAGACCAATTTCACGATATTCTGGTCCTCTATAGGAGACCATTATGAGAAAAATATGATATTGTGAGGAAACCCAACTGGATTCTGTAAAAGGCAGGCGAAAAACAAGCCCAAAAACTTCACATGAGCTGCGTGAATGCCGTACCAAACCTTTCTTTTTCCGTTCGCTTGCGAACGGCCTGAACCATACAAAGCCTGAAATGAAACAATAAATAAGAAGTGAAATCAACATAAAACCATATATTTCACTAAAATGGGGAGCATGACAATGAAAGAAAACACACCCATAATAAAACTCTACATAGCAACAAGTCTTGACAGTTTTATCGCCCGAGAAGACGGCAGCATCAACTGGTTAACCGAATATGAAAACAACCCTGAAACAGATTACGGCTATTCCGAGTTTTACGCATCAATCGGCACAGTCCTTATGGGTAGGAAGACCTACGAGCAGGTTCTTGGATTCGGAGACTGGCCTTACGGAGAGAAGAAGTCATACGTATTTACCAGGCAAAAAGAACCCCTGCGCCGCGAAAATAACGTAGAATTCGTTTCCGGGGACATCGGGAAATTTGTGCGTGATCTAAAGGAGAATACTGAAGAGGATATCTGGCTCGTAGGCGGTTCGCAGCTTATTAAAGTGTTTCTCGAAGAAAACCTTGTGCAGGATCTTATTATTTTCGTGGTTCCCATAATTCTCGGGAGTGGGATTCCGCTGTTTGACCGCATCGGGAAAGAGATCAGACTCACGACTGGCAAGGTAGAAAGGTACGAAAATGGACTGGTGAGGTTGGAGTATAAAGTCGAGGAATGATATAACAAAATAATAAACTATAAAAAGAGAGTCACTCAAAGTTCTGAACAAAATTAATCCAGATTTCGAGTGATCTAATGGTAATTCCCGATTATCAATCCGTAATGCTCCCTTTGCTAAAATATGCGGGAGACGGCAAAGAGCATCGAATCCGCGATGCAGTAGAAAAGTTAGCTGAAGAATTCAGGCTAAGTGAAGAGGAAAGAAAGGAGCTACTGCCAAGCGGCCAGCAAGCTGTTTTTAAGAACAGAGTCGGATGGGCTAGCACTTATCTGAAAAAAGCCGGATTATTGAATTCCGGAAAGAAGGGGTATTTTTCCATTACCCAAAAAGGACTGGCTGTATTGAGAGAAAATCCTGTATCAATAGATGTTAATTTTTTAACACGATACGAAGAATTTAACGAGTTTCGCCGAGGGAAACAAGCTGAAATTACTGATCTCGATAAAGGCGAAACCGAACAGCTAGATCCAAGAGAAAACCTTGAACTCTCTTACCAGCAACTTCACAATGAGCTCGTTTTAGAAATACTTTCAGCAGTAAAAAAATGTTCTCCAACTTTTTTTGAGTCCACGGTAATCGATATCCTGACAAAAATGGGATATGGAGGATCAAGAACAGATGCAGGAAGAGCAGTCGGCAAAAGCCACGATGGTGGGATCGATGGAATCATAAAGGAAGACAGGCTTGGGCTTGATGTCATTTATATCCAAGCAAAACGCTGGGAAGGTACAGTCGCAAGACCTGAGATCCAGAAATTTGCCGGAGCCCTGATAGGAAAGAAGGCGAAGAAGGGAGTTTTCATAACGACCTCGAGTTTTTCAAAAGAAGCTATTGAATATGCCGATCTTACGGGGAACATTGTTTTGGTTGATGGGGAAACGCTTGCAAGGCTAATGATTGAATATGACGTAGGAGTTTCGAAAGTAAAGTCTTACGACGTTAAAAAGATGGATACGGATTATTTTGAAGACGGAGTGATATGAACATTTGATGGATTGGTCCTCCGTCTCCATTTACTGAAGAAATCAACCCCATAAAAAATATCTTTCAATAAATACATATATACGGGGTTTAATAATTAGTTTGATTTCAAATCAAAATCACTACTCAAAATAGACCAAATATAAATATACCAGAACAGAAATATTACTGGGTATTATAAGTTTAAAACATCGGGGCATTTCTGGAGGGAAGGATAAAATATGTTATATAAAATCTGAATTTCCCCATTTTGAGAACAATTTTTCCATTTCATAGAATTCCAAATTAATTATAGATAAATAAGGAAACCAGAATAACACAATTGTATCAACTTACCTGATGCAGGATAAAAAAATATATACCTGTAGTCAGAATATATACTGCTGATTTTACTTGATCCAACTTAACAAAAAAGTTCAGAGCATAGAAATCAAAGACCGAAAACCCAGACATTAGCCTGGGAGGACGTCGTGTGAGAAGTCATGAAGAACATGTTTAAAACTACAATTTTGCTTGCTGCCCTTACAGGTCTCCTGGTTCTGATAGGAGATTACTTCGGTGGTAGAGGCGGAATGATCATTGCATTCGCGTTTGCAGTAATCCTCAATTTCGGAAGCTACTGGTACAGCGACAAGATAGTCCTCAAGATGTACAAAGCAAAGGAAGTTTCCCCTGCGGAAGCCCCGAACCTGCACAGGATCGTGGATGGACTGGTTATGAAATCAGGACTACCAAAACCCAAAGTGTACATCGTTGAGTCTGGAATGCCAAATGCCTTTGCAACCGGCAGAGACCCAAAACATGCGGCTGTGGCTGCTACGACCGGAATTCTTGAGTTGCTCTCTTATGAAGAGCTGGAAGGCGTGCTGGCACACGAGCTGGCACATGTAAAGAACAGGGACACCCTGATAAGTGCAATAGCTGCAACCCTTGCAGGTGTTGTCACAATGATGGCTAATATGGCGCAGTGGGCTGCAATATTTGGCGGCTTTGGCGGCAGGGACGATGACAACGGCGGAATCGTAGGCCTTATCGCTATGGCCATTGTGGCACCGATTGCTGCAACTCTGATCCAGCTTGCAATCTCAAGGTCAAGAGAATATGCAGCTGATGCAGAAGGAGCCAGCATTTGCAGAAAACCCTGGGCTCTTGCCAGTGCCCTTGAAAAACTCGAATATGGGAATTCCCATTACAAGCCAAGCGTCTCAGATGTGCAGGCAAAGGAAAGCAGCGCCCATATGTTTATCGTCAACCCCCTCAAGGGCGGGGCGATTCAGTCTCTCTTCAGGACCCACCCGGTAACCGAGGAGAGGGTAAAGCGTCTGAGAGCAATGAGGTTCTGAGAATATTTCTCGGACCTTTATTTCTTTTCTTTTCCTTCACTTTTTTCTTCAATTCCTGTTCTTCAATTTATTATCTGACTCCTTTTCTCCAGATCTTCTTTTTATCCGGAATTTTTTTAAGATAAGCGTGATATATGCTACCAATATACATAGTGAGATTTTCAGATTGTACTTGAGAAAAAGCACTTATAAAAGAAAGTTTTAGATAAAGAAAACGGATAAAGAATAGACATAAAAATAGCAACTCGAAGGGAAAAAAGCTGGCAAAAATCAGAAGGATATTTTTGTAATTGAATTATGATATTAATTGTCCACACCCTATCCTGATTTTATCGGGGAGTTTTCAATGGAAGACAGGTTTGAGATTGGCAGGATCATCAGGGCAAAAAGCATCTCTGATGCATGGTACCGCGGGCTTAATATCATCTGGAATCACGGGACTGTGATTACTGATGAGAGAGGAAGCCAGATCAGGGAATTCATGGACTTGATGGTGGTAATTGAAGATCCCTATACGGACAGGATTCCTGAAGATACTGCCTGGAATGAGGAAAGGCTTGAAGAGTACGCAAAACAGCTTATCTCGGGAGAAAACGCACAGGACTTCGAGTACACGTATGGGCAGCGTCTTAGGAACTGGAACGGAAAAGTAGACCAGATAGAGTACGTGATCGAAAAGCTGCAGGAAAGCCCTACCTCCAGGCGAGCAATAGCCATCACCTGGATTCCTCCTGTAGATACGAAAGTTAATGAAGTTCCCTGCATGATGCTCGATGATTTTAAGATCAGGGATGGAAAAGTGCATCTCACGACTCTCTTCAGAAGCCATGATTTCGGAGGAGCTTACCCGGCAAACCTTTACGGGCTCTCGAAACTCCTCGAGTACGTGGCTGACAGGGTAGGAACAGAACCCGGAACGATCACTACTATCAGCATTTCAGCGCATGTCTATGACCATGATTGGGATCTGGTGGAAAGTATCGTAAAAGGGGTGAATTGAGTTTTAGTCGTATTCAAAATAATCGTATTCAGAAGACTAGAAGTAAGCACTTGAATCTCAGGAAAAAGTCCAACGTAAAAAAATAGAAGAGTTCTGGTACATATGCGTATTTCTATCAACAAATCCTCAATCAAAGGGGAAGTCTTTGCCCCGCCTTCAAAGAGTTATACTCACAGGGCTATAACCCTGGCAGCTCTCTCAAAAGAGTCAATCATCAGGAGGCCCCTGATTTCTGCAGATACTCTTGCTACAATCCGGGCTTCCGAGATGTTCGGGGCTTCGATTGAAAGGGAGGAAGAGAACCTCATCATTCATGGAGTTAATGGAAAACCCAGTGTTCCGGAAGATGTAATTGATGCTGCGAATTCAGGGACAACCCTTCGCTTCATGACCGCAATAGCCTCCCTTACTGATGGGATTACAGTGCTTACAGGAGATGCCTCCCTTCGCACCCGGCCAAACGGCCCTCTTCTCGAAGTTCTCAACAGGTTGGGGGTAAAAGCCTGCTCTACCAGGGGAAACGAAAGGGCTCCGCTTGTAGTTAAAGGCGGACTTGAGGGAGCGGAGGTGAATATTAACGGCTCTATCAGTTCCCAGTTTATTTCTGCCCTTCTCATAACCTGCCCACTTGCCGAAAGCAGCACCACCCTTTCCATCACAGGGAGACTGAAGTCAAGACCTTACGTGGACGTAACCATTGAGATGCTTGAACTGGCAGGAGTCAAAATCCATACAGATGATAACGACAATATAAGGTTCATTATCCCTGGAAAACAGAAGTATGATCTCAAAGAGTATACCATTCCGGGCGACTTTTCCTCTGCATCCTACCTGCTTGCAGCTGCAGCCATGACAGATGGGTCCGAAATTGCGGTTAAAAACCTCTTTCCCTCCAAACAGGGAGACAGGGTAATTATTGAAACTCTGAAACAAATGGGAGCAGACATCACCTGGGACAGGGAAGCCGGTATTGTAGTCGTCAGGGGAGGAAAACCACTAAAAGCCATAACCTTTGACGCCGGGGCAACCCCTGACCTTGTCCCGACAGTTGCTGTCCTGGCTGCAGTTGCTGAAGGAACAAGCAGAATTGAAAATGCCGAGCATGTACGATATAAGGAAACGGACAGGCTTTGCGCCCTTGCAACCGAACTTCCGAAACTCGGAGTCCGCCTTAAAGAAGAAAGGGACAGTCTGACCATCACCGGAGGAAAACTGCAGGGAGCAGATGTCCATGGCTGGCATGACCACAGGATTGTCATGGCTCTTGCAATGGCAGGAATGGTGGCAGGAAATACAACAATTGACACGACAGAGTCCGTATCTATCTCTTACCCGGATTTCTTTAAAGATATGTGCAACCTTGGAGCAAAAATTGAGAATATTTCGGAAGAATAAGTCGGCATCCGGAATTGAGACTTGCAGGATCTCCAACTGCAGGACTCGTCTTTAATTTTGAGGCAACTATCCGGACAGGAGGACCCGAATTACACCTTTTTCCTCGTATTACATGCTTTTCAGGCGTTTTGTTCATTACTTTGACTATTTTATGGATATACTATTTATTCGGGCTTTAATTTCTGATTAGAGCTTTCAAAGCTCCCTTTTTTAATTGACCTTTCAAAAATTCAAAAAGGCCGTTTCCTGGGAATGAACAATTGGAAAAAGCAAAGGAAGAAAACCAGAGTCCGGAGATAACGAGAAAGTGGAATATATAACCTTAATGAAACGAAGCGATTTCAGGAAAAGCAGTGCAGAAAAGCAGGTATCGAAAAAAAAGATAAAAAGTAGGCCAGAAGGCCTACTCTGTTTTAATATGTTTAGTTGTTGAGTTTATTTTGCCGGAATGACGAGGGATCTCTCACCAGCAGGCACGAACTCTCTCATGGCACCGCGGCCGAACTCTCTCCTGGGCTCAGCGAAGTTGAAGGGCATGAGGTCGTCAGCGAAGCAGACCTTGATGAGCGGGTTGACGGTGAATGCGTCGCCGCGGCCTGCGTGGGCTCCCTGAGCGATACCTGCGTATCCACCCTGGTGGCCGACGTTCATTGCATAGTTGGGGTAGTTTGGACCACGGAGTTCGTCTGGGAGACCTTCGTCGCCCTGGTAGGACAGAACGTTTGTGGCACCACACTGGTCCTGCAGGTCGTATCCGAAGAAGCCGAGACGGCCCCATGCTTCCTTGTGCAGGTACATGGAGAGGTACCAGCCGGAGAGACCGGCATTTGCGTTTGCGGTTGCGATTGCAGTACAGACACCGGCTGCTGCTGCAAGCACGGTTGCTCTCTGGGACCCACCGAAGTGGTCTTCAAGGGCAGTCGGGAACTTTTCGTAGGTCTCGATACCGTAGAGTGTGGACTCGGTTGCAATGTCCTTTACGACGTCGAGGGTTGCCTTTACCTTGTTGTCCTTGCCTACATTTGCAGCACCGTTGTACTTGTCGTTGATGTAGTCGATGTTATAGTACACGTTGTTGTCGAGGATATCGTCGGTGTATGCAGCTGTTGCATACTGAGTAAAGCCGACACCACCGGACATGTAGGATCCGAGCCAGATCTGGTCGTAGAGCATGCAGCCTGCGCCGACAACTTCAAGGGAAACCTTTGCTGGGTCGTCAGCGACTGTGCGGCTTGTCTGGATGATGTCTGAGAGGTGACCGAAGGAAAGTCCACCTGGCTCGTTAGGGCCACGTGCACGCCTTGCGGGGAGCATTTCACCCATGGAGACGAGAGCTGCGTGCTTTGCAGCGAAGGACAGGTCAGCGACTGCTGCTTCACCGGCGCACATTGAGTATGCGGAGATGAAGGACATACCGATCTGCATGGCTGCCCATCTGGAGGTCTGTGCACCGTCAGTTGTTCTGGAGACAATTGTTGGGATGTGGATTGCCTGCCAGGAGGTCTTGCCGATGGAGGCCTTAATCTGGGCTGCCTGTTCTGAATTGAACTCCTTGTTGATGTCGATCAAGAACTGCTTGTCGATTTCGTCTGCAAGCTCGTCATCGCCTGTGAAGATTTTGACGTAACAGTCGTCAACAAGTGCTGGGTGTGTCTCGACCATCATTTCCTGAACCACTGCTGCACCGGGCATGGCGTGGTTGAGGACTTCAAGGTAGTGGTTGATGGTTTCAGGGGTAACTTCCTTACCCAACCTCTTCTCAAGGGTCTCGTGAGCAAGGTCAAGACCGACAATACAGGTTCTCCTGATGTCATCCCACATCTGCTGCATTGCAGCGTTGTTTACATAGTGGAGGTCGTCAGGTTCTGCAACAATATCAGTGCCAGAGATAACGTAAGGAGTAATTGCACGCTGACCGAGTGGAGCACCGGAGTGCATCATTGGGTTGTAGAATGCAATACCTCTTTTCTCTGCGATTTCCTTTCCGGCCTTAATCATTTCGACCTTTCGGGGGTCCTGCTCAGGCCCAAGCCTCAGGAATTTTTCTGTCTTGCCGGTGATGTCCGTGGTAGACTGCTTGTTTGTACCAAATTCCTGTGTGAACTTAACTTCCATTGACTTTTTGAATTTTGAGAAAATATCTGCTGCCATTGTGGTCACCTCATTTCGGCTGGAATCCGTATATTGTTCTCTCATCGAATACTCTCTGTACCCATTCAATGACCTCTGCATCGGCCCTGAAGGCTACATTGTCCACACGGTAAATGGTGGTCCTCTTTGCAGCTTCTTCACTGGACATAGGCTTGCCGAGGTCTACTTTCCTGTCGAGAGGAATTGCAACCTGGTCCTTGTCCATAATGATAGTGCCGCCTTCGAGTCTTCTCCTGTCGACCATGTCGAACATTACACCGTCTTCCTGGAGACGGACGGAGTGACCGTGAACTGTTGCACCGCGCATACCGGAAAGTGCAGGGCAGCTCATTTCGGTTTCCAGCTGGACCTTTGCGCACTTTTCCATGTCTCTTTCACGGGCTTCAACGATCTGACGACCGGAAAGGGTACCTGGGTCTACGCCTCTGAAGTTTATTGCTGCAAAGTATGATCTGAAGTACGGGGTTGCAGGCGCGTTGTACATGGAGTCAGCGAACTGAACGTACCTGACCCTGTCACCTGCCTTTGCACCGGGTGTAGCTTCAACGATCTCACGGGTCGAGCATGCGGGCTCTCCCATCTCTGCAAGTGGTGGGTGGGTGCTCGGGTAGTCGCTCCCTGGGGCACGGTGTCCGAGGATTGCAGTTAAGTCTTCATCTGAGATTTCCCTGAGTTTCTCAAGTTTCCCAGACATATGCTTTCTTCTGTTAACGCCAACTGATGTTGCGCCTGGATAAAATTGTGCTTTGTAAGCCATCTCATGCAACTCCTTTGTGATCTTCTAACTGGTCTAATGTAGTCTTGACGTATTTAACGATTGAATTTAGTTTATCCCTGGGACAGGAATCACCGCGTGTAACTCCACTCACCATATCCATCACAATTCCTTTCGTACGAATATTTTCATCCCTTGGCATCACTAATCTCGTCTTTATCCCTGCTTCTGCAAAATCTTCAAAATCTACCGGGATCTGACTGACTACAATTGCCGGAATATTAGCCTGGCTCAAGATTTCCCTGGCTTTCCTAACTACATGGTCCTTGATATTTCCGAGGTGAATAACAGCCAGTTTGTGCATTTCAATCTGTGAGACTTCTACTGGACTCAATACAAAAGATCCGGTCCTCATACCTGATTCAGGGATTCCGGAACCTGAATAGAGTACCAGCACACTGACCTGAATGTTTTCTTTCCTCATGCCGTATGTGATCTCACACACCGGTTTTGTGATGTGTCTCTGGCCGGGACTCATGGCAATGGCTACGACCTCAGCACGGCCGGCTTCCGAGAGAGTGCCTCGCTGAGCAAGTCCTCCTCCTCTGCCAAGTCCCGCACCACATCTGCAGTCAACTACCTGCGTTTCCCGATCGATCATCATACTTTTTCACTCATCTTTATCCATTTTCTCTTGCTTCTCGATGAAGACGAGTTGATTTGTCTTAGCTTTCGGATCTACCATACCAAGCAAGCGAGGGTCTGCTTCAGGACCAAGTTTTGCATAGTCAGTTACTGTAGGCTTTTTCCGGAAAAAGTGTCCTTCCCTAAATTCAAAGGGAAAGGGGAGCAGTTTTTCGCACAGTTCCCTGATATTTTCTTTAGCTTCGGCGTTTGAAAGTTCAATCCTGATCCTGCCTGCACAGATCTTCAATTCAATAACCTGATCTCCAATCTGAATAGGCTTTCGTAGTGGATGTTCCACTTTTTCCCCGGTGCCGGGGCCTGCAGATACCCTTTCAGGCAATCTGTTGCCTTGCACCAAAACGCGGATTACCCCGTCAACCTTGTAGATCTCAGATATGAGCTTCTGAGCTGTTTCAGGAGACAGGATTCTACTGGGAAAGATTTCGATTTGAATAGAATCTTCCTTATTTGAAGCAGAGTCTGACATCGTTAGACCTTTCGAGTTATATGTTTAGAGCGCTCCTGCAACTGCCTTAATAGGCTCGCGGAATTCCTTGATTCCACCAAACACATCGCCAATGAGGCCGGATGTTGATTCAATTGTGAACATCTGGGTACCTGCATCAAGGGCTACTGCTGCGCATACGCAGGGGATTGCAAATCCTCTGGAGTGCCTGGTAACGACGTGGTTACCGTTGAAGACACCAGGTCCACCGCCACCATAAATGGAGTGGCTGAAGAATGAGAACCCTACTGCGACACCCTGTACTTTACCGTAGTCGCATCCTGGGAGACCGGTTTCCTTCTCAAGTATGTCGTTGAAGTAGAGAAGTGTTGAGGAAACGTTCTGAGCTGCACGTCCTGCACCACAGTTCACGAGAGTGGCTGCAAGTGTACCGGCTGCTGCATAGGCGTTCCACATGGGGACGTCATTTGCCTTGTAGAATTTGTATCCGGAGGGAGCTGTCTTGTCAACGGAAATAACGCCGTCTTCAATTGCCCTGCCAACGATGGACTGGATAACGGTTCCAATGGTACCATTCTTGCCGTTTTCCTTTACAACGTCATATACGACATTGTTGGCGTTGAGACCCTGGCATGCGAGACCGAGGAGCTGATGCCTCTCGAACATACCGACTGCGCCACCCATCTCGAAGATACCAGCCTGCTCATAGATAGAAGAGAGAGCAGCTGAGTTCATTGCAGAGCGGTTGGTGATCGCTGCAACGTGGTTTGCCATGATGTTCCTGAGGGAGAAGCCGAGACCTTCGTTGTTCTGGGGAATGCTCAGGATACCTGCAACGTTTCCGCCCATGAGGTCCATTGTCTGCGGATAGCTTCCCCAGACAGCGCCCTTCACTATGGGTGCATCATACATATCGGTCTTGAACATATCCAGAATCGTCTGGGTGACTGCTGCTGCACCGACTGTGGTTGCGGACATGTAATCGGCACCGGCAATCATCCTGGACTCTGGGACCTGGACGAGCAGGCTCTTTCCGCCTTTTAGGATCTTTACATTTGAGTCGTCGCCTTCATCGACCTGGATAAGACTCTTAACGCTTGCTGCAATGGCATCAACATTGCCTACGATATCGTAGTTAAGTCCACGACCTAAGATCTGACGGCCCTTTCCGCCCATCTTACCGCTGGCAAGTGCGCCCTGAATACCTCCGAGGGAGATTGCAACAGACCTCTTGGTGTCCAAGATAATTTTTTTAATTGCTGCGTTTCTTGTTGGAGCAAGGTTCATGATGTCGACTTTGCTCTCGAGCAGTTTTCCTCTGTCGTCGTAGATGTCTACTGTGTCAGACACTTAAATTTCCTCCTTAATTTATTAAAATCATTTTGGGACTGGTCACCTATTCGAGTGACTTTGCACTCAATAAATCAAGTACCGTATCGTTTTTAAGTGTCCACTTTCCCAATGAAATCTCATTCGTTTAGAAGGTACTTAAATCTTTTGTGTTCTCCCCCAGATAAATTCATGTATTTTTTTAAAATTGTTTTTATTAATGTGAAATCTATTTTTGTATGATTATATAAAAAAACGGTATCAATAGAGAAATATAATTTCAACGTTACTTAAAGCCGCCAAAAATATACAAAGATACTTAATAAAAATATTTTTTAAGAACCTGAGAAAATGACTGTAAATTTTTCCATATGTTGATTTGTCACCTGAGAATCATACCAAAAAGATTTAGTAATATCCTAGTAATACGAAAGTTTAATATGGAAGTAGTTGTTGACGTAGGCGGAAATCCCGGGGCAGACTGCAGAGGCTTTTGCAAATATTGCTATTTCAAAAAGGTTAAAGATACTCAGCCCCTTGGCTGCAAGTACTGTCTTCCTTTCAAAAAGGGATGTGACTATTGTACCCGCAGTGTAAAGGAATCATACTCAGGCTTCAAACCTCTTCAGATGGTACTGGAAGAAACTGCAAGAAAGCTCTCTTTCGCAAGTGGAGAAATAGGAAAATTCACTATCAGCGGAGGAGGCGATTTAAGCTGCTACCCTGAACTGAAAAATCTTGTCGCTTTCCTGTCTCAGTTCAGGACTCCCATACACCTGGGGTATACAAGCGGAAAAGGCTTCAGCAAGCCTGAAGATGCTCTTTTCTATATAGACCATGGAGTCACAGAGGTGAGTTTTACAGTCTTTGCAACTGATCCGGCTTTAAGAGCTGAATATATGAAAGACCCGGAGCCAGAGGCTTCTTTGCAGGTTCTTAAAGACTTCTGTAATCATTGTGACGTATACGGGGCAATCGTACTAATTCCTGGAGTAAATGACGGAGAAGTCCTTGATAGAACTCTGAGTGATCTGGAGATCATGGGTGCGAAGGGGACTATTTTGATGAGGTTTGCAAACTTCCGGGAAAACGGACTGATCCTGAACAATGCCCCTATCATTCCGGGCATAACTCCGCATAGTGTTCAGGATTTCACAGAGCTGGTACGCAGTTCTGCAGCAAAACATCCTTCCATGAGGGTCACGGGAACCCCACTTGAAGACCCTTTGATTGGTTCTCCTTTTGCCATCCGGAATGTCCCCGAAGCCCTTGCAAAGCTTCCGAAAATTACAAAAAAAGCCACTGTAATTACAGGCCAGATAGCAGCCCCAAGATTGAGGGAAATCTTTGAGACCCTTGGGGGTTCTGTAAATGTAGTTTCCCCAAAAAAGGACATCGGATGCCTGATTACGATGGAAGACTTCAAAACGCTGGATCTATCGGAGGTGAATGAAACTGTTTTTATTCCTGGAAGGGCCTTTGTCCATGATATGGAAGTTAAAGAAACCCTTAAAAGAGACGGGGTTGACAGGCTTGTTCGCAGGGGCCCGGAGTACCTCTCCGTAGATGGGGAAATGTCAATAGGCATGACGAGAGAGGAAGTTCTGGAACTGGAAATCGAAAACTTTACTGAGCTTATACAGCAAATCAACTCACTTGGGCTGCCTCTGGAATAAAATCGAATGATAAACGAAAAAAACTTTCAATCCAGATCTAAGAAAAGCCCATACTTTATTCAAAAATAGCCACATAAGGAAGTACAGATAATCAGACAGATACTACATAAATAATACCATAATTATATAATTACCGGTGAAATATATAGAAAAGTGTCAGTTCAAATCGGACAGTATTTCGCCTGCAAGGGAAAATTAAAGCTGAAAATGATCGTTTTCTAAAGGAATTGTAGGGCTCGACATAGTAAGGTTAGAGAATTAATTAACAAATTCTTCTATATCTTCGGGCTTTCAAACTGCCCTATCCCCTCCCTGCCCATCATGATAAATTTTTTTTTAATATTAATATTTCATTTTGTTCTTTTTTCAGCGCGGAGCTCCAGACATGAAATCCGAAAGTCCCAGTTGTTTAACCCTGTGATTTTCGAACAGAGAACAGATATCTTTATCCAGGAGTTCGACCCTTTGTCGGGTGTAGCTGGAAACTCCGTATCTTTCCCCAATCTCTTTTGAAATTTCAAGATATTTACGAACAGATCCCTCATGCACGGTCAGTATAACATTGCCTCCGCATTTAGGGCAGGTGCCGGTCAGAGGAGGGCGCCTGAACTTCTCTGCGCACTTGACACAGCGCATCCGCTGCCTGGAAAAAGAGCGGAGGTTTCCGATAAGGTCAGGAAGGAAATGAGACTTAAGCACCCTTTCAGCCACATCAGGAGCATCTACTGCCCTTATCTTGCTAGCCAGGGAAAGCTGAGCCTCCATTTTATCGATCATGCTTCCCAGAGTCTTATATGAAGAGTTGAGCGGGCCTGCAGCAATATCCGTAGTATCGTGTGTAAACATAAAATGCTCATACTGCTCCGGCGTTCCAAGCCGACCGCTAACCAGATCCATAATGCCTTCAAGTTCAGTGGGATTTTTGATTTCCTGAGTGGCTTTATAAAACTCAAGAGGGTACCTTGCAGACACATCTATATTATGTGCTTCCTTGTCCACTTCTTTGGGGTCGATCCTGGTGGTGAGTACAAGAGGAGCATCCATTTTTCCCCCTCTTTTATCGGGAAGATAAGCCCTCGAAAAATTAAGGATCCCATCCATAAGGAGCATTATGCAGTCCTCATCCCCATCGCAGTTCCGGCGTTTTGAAGCATGGAAAAAAGGATGAGCATAACCGACTGAAGCTTTTGTGAACCCTATCAGGCGCCCGAGTACTCCTGCAGAGGTATGCGGAGCAAGCCCTATAAGCAGTACGCCTACCAGATCCTGGATGTTTTCAGCATTGTAATAGGGCTCAACTTTGTAATACTTCACAAGCAGGTCATCGACGTACTTTGCAGTACGCAGCATGTACTCGCCGCCGTCATAAGAAATCACAAGGTCCTGGACCTTCAGGCAGACAATCTGGTCATCCCTTTCAAGGGATTTTCCGTAAATATCCTCCACGTAACCGAGTTCCCGGAGTTTGGCTGCCGTAATCCCCAGTTCATCAGCCCGGATATGCGTAAGAGGGATATCTGACATATCATACCTGACAGTCCCATCCTTAAAAATAAAGACGTCATGTTTTGCCCGCAGGATTCCTTTTTCGAGGGGTTCGGGAGTCATCTGCCCATTCATGAGCCGCTTTACCCCTTTAATTAGATCCGTTTTTTCCCTTTCCCCTACATTCTCAAAGGCCTGCTTGTAAATGGAACGGAAATCCAGTTTAACAGTTGCAACAGAAGTTGCTTTTCTTCCGCATTTAGGACAGGTTTCTGCCCCTCGAACATCTATCTTGCAGCGGGGACAGGAAAGTTTTGGATGTGTATACTCTCCGCAGTCACATCGCCAGAAATAGGCTTCTTTTCTGCAGACAGGACATTCTCTGAGCCCCAGTTCCACTTCAATTTCACCGATCTTTCCATTCATGGAAGCTGTGTAATCGGAAGCAGATACAAGGTTCCGGGTAATTCCTCCGGCATTGTTTATCGGGAAGAGGACCTGAGCTGCAGGAGACATCTTCCGCAGGTCAGATTTTTCCGGCCTCCCCATCCTTGCCCCTATTCTCGAAGGAGCCCTGGGGAGGACCTTAAACCCGCTCAGAAAAGCTGCAGCATCCACCATATTATCAGTATCAGGCATCTGGGCCTTCTCTTTCAAGCGGCTGTCAAGCCCAAGGCAGGAAATAAAAGGAAGAGATTCTTCAATCAGGATCGTCTCATCTTTTACCCTATGAAGTACAAGAAGTTTTTCAAGTATGGATTTAATACCCCTTTCCAGGCAGGCTTTCAGGGGTAACCTGAGAATTCCGTTTTCAGCCGAAAAACTTCCCTCATCAGCCACGAATTTCCTCAGAGCCTCGAATTCATTTCGGTTTATGTCATGCCAGAGATAGGTAAACTTCGGATGCAGAGGGACATCGAATTCTTCCACAAGCCTGAGAGCCAGAGCTGCAGAAGGGTTTTTCAATTCTCTTTCCGGTATCGTTTCAGGGCAGGCTGCTTCATAGTCGTAATGCCACCATTCGAAAACATACGGTGAAGGCATAAGAGGATGATTGTTTTCCAGGAAATCGCCGTAATTAATCAGGATCTCCCCGATGTCCACTATTTCCTCTATCTGTGAGCGGAGTTCATAGGCTTCCTTTAAATCATCTATGCGAACAAGGTCTCCAGAAAAGAGGCGCACAGTCGGCCCTTCAATCGAGTCCACGGCAGACATGGCTGCCGCTTTTCCAGGCCTTTCAACCTTAAGCTGGGTCCCGTTAGCAATAAAATCGTCAAGCAACGCCATAGTAGACGGATTAACCCCTGCAGCCGCAAAAGAGGTATTTCTGGAACGCCCGTAGCGGAGCCTGAACCCGCCTGGCCTCGAAGGATGGGAAAAAACAGGCCTGCCTGCAATCAGGTCTTTTATGTACTTATCCTTCGGCTTGATTTTGTTTTTCTGCTCATTTTCTTCATCCCCTTCGCTTTTTGCACCACCTATGAGCGTTTCCAGCCATTCCCACCCATCCATATTCAGTTTGTTAACATGTTTCTTGACCTTGGGGGCTTTGAGGGCTAGCCCCTCAGCAAGCACAAGGCACATTCCCCCTCTAACACGGTTTGTCCCTATCCTTTCAAGGTCTCTGTGCCCTTCCACCTCGGCATCCTCGGTTGGGTCCCCATCAATACAGACAGGACAATTCCTGACTATCAGGCGGATCTCATCTTCAGAAGGCGTGTATTGCAAGCTTGCAACTCTCTTGTAAAGCAGGATTTCTTCCACATAGCGCTCTACTTCCTCTGGCCTTGGTTTGTAGCGGTCAATTCCGATCCCGCGCCTTACATAGTCGCCGACAAGCACGGAAAGGGCCTGGGCTGTCCCGCCTGCACTCCGGATTGGCCCGGAATAAAAGATCCTGATATACTGAGAACCGTCGTCGTTTTTCCCAAGTTCGACCTTGTCAATCCCTTCAATAGGAGCTGCAACCACTCCTTCTGTAAGGACAGCCATGGAAACCCGGATCGCAGCTTCAACTGCATCCTTTTTTGTGGAGAAGCTTCCCACTTCTCCTTCTGCGACCTGGCGCCCGATTTCGAGAGCAGCTTCTTCCCTGGACATCTTTATCTCAAGCTCACGGATCTTTGCAGCGACTCCCTCTACTCCTATAAGGTTTTCAACCCTATCTGCAAGATCCTTGGCAAGGGGAATTTCTACAATAGGTTTCGGATCTCCTCCGCGGGCTCGAGCCATATTTGCAAGCTCGATCGCTTCTTTAAGCCTAGCTTCAAGTTCATTGAAGTATTCATGCATCTCCTCACTTGCAATCGTTTCGCCCATTTGGAAGCTCCTTTATCAGAATATTAGGAAATTCGGATTTATCTCTGCCTGCGCAAAGACCCGGAGGCGAAGATGCTTGAAATGGCAGTCGCAAAAAGGACAAACATACCGACCCAGAGAAGATAGTTCCCTACCTTCTCCATGCCAAGGACTGTTAAAAGCAGGCCTGCCGCCAGAATTACAAAATTAATCTTGTTTACCTTCTTGTTCTGCCCCAGGACTTTTTTATAAGCCCGCATTTTTACCAGATTTTCTTTTTTTTCTGCTTTCAAAAAAATCCCTCTCAAATATTTAACCAAACCCTCATTCTGCCGTTACAATTGAACTTAAACAGCAAACCTTACGGAAGATGCTTCCCTCAATCTGTTAATGAGCGCATCCCCAAGCCCTGAACGGCTAAAGGAACCGTCGGCCACGATAATATCCAGCCCTCTTCTATCCAGATTCCTTAGCCCTTCAAAAAGTTTCCTGGCAGCAGCCTCTGGTTCTTCCCTGGGTCCCAGCAAAAAGAATCCTTCTGCGCCCAGTTTTTTAAAAGCAGGGAAGCCTGCAGTTTCCTCACTGAGCAGGAGCCCGACTTTCTGCCCTTCATTTCTGTAAATTTCAAGTAATTTGACAATCTTTTCCGAAACTGATTTGCTTTCCCCTTCCACAAGCACAACCTTTGTATCAGGAGTGTAATGTCCGTACTTCTGACCTGCCCTCTTTTCCAGCAGAGCCGCATCAGTCCCGGCTTCGCCATCTTTGTATCCTGGCCTGACTTTTCCTATAATTCTTTCGAGCTCTTCAATTCCCACGGCTCCTGGCCTGAGCACAGCAGGCGGTTCGACAGTCATATCAATTACAGTTGACTCAAGGCCTATGGCAGCTTCCCCTCCGTCAATAATTGCATCTATCCTGCCAGTAAGATCGGCTATGACGTGGGATGCAAGGCTGGGACTGGGCTTTCCAGACAGGTTGGCACTGGGAGCAGCAAGAGGAGTACCTGCCCTCTTCACGAGTTCCAGAGGAATTTTATGGTCAGGCATGCGGACTCCTATTGATTGCAGGTTTCCTGAGGTAATTGCCGGGACAATATTGTTTTTTTCCAGAACGATCGTAAGAGGGCCAGGCCAGAAAGCGTCCATGAGCCTGAAAGCTTTCTCCGGGATATTTCTTGCGACCTTCCCGAGATCTTCCCTTGAGTGAACGAGCAGGCTAAGAGGATTTCCCGGAGGGCGCTCTTTAGCCTCGAAAATCTTCAGGACTGCATCGGGGTTCAGGCCGTCAGCCCCAAGCCCGTAGACAGTTTCCGTAGGGAAAGCCACAGTCCCGCCACTCCTGATGATAGCTGCCGCCTTGTCAAGAACGGCGTTAAAGTTTTCTTCGGAAACCCGAAAAACCAGGGTCTTTACTCTAGTTCCGTTTTCTGCCTGCACCAGGGATAAACTCCTTTCCGATTGTGATTCCCTATTGCTCTTTTTCGGCTTATTTCTGCAGCCACTTGCCGAGGGCAGCTTCGAGTTCTTTGTGGCTTTTCGCGTACTCCTGCAGAGTAACTCCTTCAAGGCTTGCTTCAAGTGCCTGCCTGCAAGCAGCAGCTCCGGCTGCCGTGCCCATAGGATGGGCATGGATTCCGCCGCCGAACTGCATAATAACATCTTTGCCGAAAATAGAATACAGGTCAGGAATCATTGTAGGAGCAAGCCCCCCAGACGCGACAGGGAACATGGGCTTTAATCCTCCCCAATCCTGGGCAAGGACGTGCTGGCTTTCATCCGCAGGCACTTTATCAAGCACACATTCGTCCCTGAGGGTCAGGACCTCGTGCTTTTCTCCGTGCATCTTCCCGACAACCGTGCCTATGTGGAGCTGGTCAAGCCCTATCAGCCTGCAGAGCTTGGCAACGACAACCATGCTTATCCCGTGGCGTGGGTTCCGTGTATAGGCTGAATGCATGCAGCGGTGGGCATGGAGAACCAGGCCCGCATCTTCGGCTTCTTCCCTCAGGGTCTGAAGGGCAGTCCAACCTGCAGGCACGACATCGATCATTGCATAGCTGGCACCCAGATTTTTAAGAATGTTCATTCGGCGGGCCATTTCCTTACAGGTCGGGGCAGTGATGTTGCAGAGATACATTTTGCGTTCTCCTGTCTCAGACTCTGCCTTTTCTGCAAGCTTGAGGGTTAGTTCGGCTCTCTTTTCAAAGCCGTTAAATTTCTGGTCTGTAAGGTTCTCATCATCCTTAACGAGATCGCAGCCCCCTGCAAAGGAATTGTAAGCGACGTCAGCGTGTTTTTCGGAGGTCAATCCAACCTTCGGCTTGACGATAGTTCCTATAAGAGGCCGGTCCCGCACACCTACCAGTTCCCTGATTCCTGACAACCCGAAGTTCGGGCCTTTGAACTCGTTAAGCATCGATTTCGGGAAAGCGATATCCTGCAGCCTGAGGTTGTCAACAATCTTCATGCTCAGAATATTTCCTGCGACAGCGCTGAGAACCTGCGGGACCGAGCCAAGCTCAAAGAGTTCTTCGGAATAAGCCACCCTTACAGTCTGCGCTTCCTCATCCACGTAAAAAACGTAGGGCTTCAGTTTCGCTGCAAGTTCGGGACTCAATGTGGCAATTTCAGTCCAGGAGTCAATAGAGCTTTCCCCTGCCATGTGGGTAGCAGCTTCTTCGAAATCCACCCCTGCTGACGGTTCGATATGAAATTCACAGATAAGATCCGTATCCTTCGGGCTGTAGCCCCTGTCTATATAGTCCCTGCGCATTTTCGTTACTCCTGAATAAATAGTTTAATTTTCAGAATAGAATCTTGTTAGATAGAATAATAGTCCTGATTGAAGGAAGTAACTGAACATAAATAAAAACTTGTTTATCCAGAGCCGGAAAAACAAACCGAAAGGGAAAAAGAGCCAGGAAAGAGAAGAAAACAGGGCCTTCCTGTTGTCTGCAGAGAAAGGGAAGGGAAATAAAAAGAATATTGAGAGAACTGAGGTCTTTTCGAAAGTCTTTCATAATTTCCTTAAATAAAGCGAATTCTCTCATAATAGAGAATGATAACGGACCTGGTCCTTCTGGAGCCCGTACCCGCCCATATGGTCAAAAATCAATTTCTCCATCAGCCCAAGCCCGTAATCCACGGCTTCCAGGTAGTTGTCTGCAATTTTCCGCTCTACTTCCGAGAACACATGGTACTGTTCGGTACCGGAACCTGCAGGCCGGATAAGGATTTCGCTTCTCTTGATAATGTTGCCAATAAGGGCTCCCACCGCATTACCTACTTCGTGGAACTGGGGAACCCGGATATCTGCATCAATGAATTTACAGAGTTCGGACACGTAAGCTTTGACAGGAGCTCCGATCATCACCGGAGGGACATTAATTTTGAACTTTGTGAACCTGGAGCTAGCAAGCAGTTTTTCAAGGTCTTCACGCTTGAAATCCGTTGTAAAAGACGATACGGTATAGGAAAAGAGCCTGCCTCGGGTGCTGTTAACGAACTCTTCCACGGATTTCAGGTCAAGGCAGCTAATTTCGTTTCCTTTTGAATCATGCCTCCCATCTATGGGAATCATGTGCTGGGCAGGGACTTCCCCGCTTACCGTGTAGCCTGCCAGAATCAGCCCTGCGGGATGTCCTTTGCCTTCCAGTGTGGAGTTTGTGGAAAGAGTCGTAGACACGGAGACAAGTTTTATGTCCTTCAGGTATCCCTGCTTCAGGCCTGAAATTACTTTTTATCCCTTCAACCAGATTCGAATGCGTGGTTAACGCTTTGTTAGAATCAAGAATCCTGCCATCTGAAAGGTCCATTAAGACGGTATCGGTGTATGTTCCACCAGTATCGATTCCTAAACCGAGTTTCATAGTCTATAATTTATTGTCAAAAAAATATAACATCGCCGACAAGGATTTTGCAGGAGGGTAAAATATTGAGGGTATGAAATAATAGAGGGGACAAAATTTGAGGAACAGAAAAAGGTAAAAACTGAAAGTTTTTTGAAGAATTCCTGATGAAAATCAGATTTAAGAGCCTGAACAACAGTTAGTGCTTTTCAGAATTCCGTATTCTGAAGGAGAACTTATCTAAGTAAGTGATTCGTTCTTAGGGATCTTATCTGTTCTCAGGTGTCTATTATATTATACTATCAACAACTCGCGTTCTCAGGGGTCTATTATATTATACTATCAACAACTCGTTCTTTTTCTCCATTTGAGAAAACTCTGTAAACCTTCACGTGCCAGCGCCTGGATTCGGGTTCTGGCGCATCAAGTTCAATCAGGTTGTAACACTGAGAGGTTTTTCCACGAATTTTGGAAGAGCAGACCGTTCCTGCACTGACGACGAGCATGTCATTTAATCTCCAGACCCAGGGGATGTGCCAGTGCCCGCAAAGGACAAGGTTCACACAGGAACGGTCCAGGAGTTCCAGAACGTCTCCTGCATCTACAAGTACATTATTTCCTCTGCCAGTCCTGGGAATTGGAATAAGGTGGTGGTGAAGGGCAAAAACCTTGAAACCGCTTCCTGAGAAAGTCCTCTCTATCCAGCCATAATTTTCCCTTCCTATGTGCCCTTCTTCAAGATCCGGCTGGGAAGAATCAAGCCCTACCACAGTGACTTCGCCGAAGTGCCCGAAGGTCGACCTGGCCTTGAAAATGTCCTCGAAGAAGAGGTAACCGGCATTCCTCGAGTCATGGTTTCCCGGAACTATCACCTTGTTTTTACATTCGATCCTGTCAATGAAGTTTTTTGCCCCATTATATTCGGCTGCAAGCCCGTTTTCTGTCAGGTCGCCGGTGAGAATTACAATATCCGGAGCGCTACGGTTTATGTTTTCAAGCATTGAATCTGCAATCTCAGGCATATAGTATGCCTCTGAGAAATGAATGTCTGAAAGATGTACCATTCTTATGATATCTATTCCTCTGTCCTGCTTGTTCACATTTCTAGCTTTTTAGGGATTAGAATTCGCCGGGCAATATAAGTAGTTATTCGATTTAGTCTATATACGTGAAAGAAAATAAATATTAAGTAAATAATCTATAGATTCTATAGAAAAAGATATCTTAAATGAAAACTCAAAAGCCTCAGTAACAGGGAAAATACCCTCCTCCTGACAGGGAAAATACCCTCCTCTTACATCTGCAAAGCTCGAAATTCGGTAAAAGAGGACAGAAAACTAATGTGATTCAGCTTCAGCAAAATTTCACAAACAAAAAATAAGGGGCAAATTTGATTTACCCACTTGAAATATCAAAAGGTCAAAAAGTATCCTTTTCAAATAAGAGGGAGAATTTTCCCATGGAATTTGAAGAAGATACTGTAAGAATACAATCCGTTTTATACTGTTTTGAAGAATGTGATTCGGTTTCAAAATCCAGCGACTTTTAATTTATACGTCATCACCGGATTTTGGAACTGAATCTGTCTTAAGTTAGATGGGCATATTTTGAGCTTAGATCTTAAGCACAAAGATGATGACGTAATAGATAGCCATCGAGACAAGTCCCATGGGTACTCCGAGCCTTGCCCATTCTTTGCTGGTTATACCCAGTTTGCCTGCAGAGATGATGTTCGGGATATTTCCTGGGATCAGCATTCCGCCTGCGATTAAAAGCCCCATAAGTATACTCTTTATCTGTAATTCACTCATAGTAGGTCCGATCTCAGCAGCTGCCAGAGTAGCATTATCCAGGATGGCCGAGACCATGTTTACCCAGTAAGAGTACCGTGGAAGGGATTTGGGTGAAGTACTCGAATATGATAGGCTTGAAACCATCTCCGAGAAATATCAGAGCCATGATAAACACGTAGACCTTAACAGCCCTCATTACGACGTCCTTAACAGTCTCGTTATAGTCTGCTGCTTTCATTCCCGCGTCTTTTGGATCAATTTTTCCCAAAAAGAACATTCCAACGAGACCGTACACAAGGATTCCTGGAAGGATGTATTTACCCAGCATGTTAAATAAGAACATGAAATCGGCATTGTAAGGCTCACCGGAGAGTTTTGAGATAGCGATTGTCGAAAGAGGTTCGCCGAGAGGAGTAAGCGCAGCGCCAAGTCCTATTGAGAAACATGCAATAACTGTCAGGTCTATCTTGGATTTTCGTGTGAGAGGCAGTGCATTAACCATCTCAACGAGAATTATTGCCGCAAGAATGGCGGACATTACACTGGAAAATAGACCAAGCACGGCAATAAGGATAAAAGCCATAACCTTAAGAGAAAGCGCTGAAGCCATTTTCCGGATTGCTTTATGGATAGGCTCATGCCATTTAAAGATAATTAAACCAACAACCAGCACTATCTGGAATATGCCTATTGGAATACCGCCAATATGTAAAGAAGCCAGCGGCGAAGTCAATGCTTCTTCGATGATTTCCATCCTCCAGCCTGTTTCTGTACCTGGAATTTCGACCATACCTGCAATTGTCATTGCCGCCACTCCGCAGATAAACAGGAATACTTCTAGATTTTCCTCAATAACGTGTATTTTAAAAGGACCGAGTAATACGGCCAGGAATATTACAAGAAATCCAATTAAAACTCCTGGTTCAAGAGCCATTACTTATCTCCTCCTTTAATTTTAGTCTATAGTGTTCACACTAAAGTTACATTTAACAAATTATATACATTTAAACCCCTTTTAACAGCATATAGCTCCGTTTTTAAGGGCTGAAATAACTGAATAAATACATGAAATATGTAACAAATATGTGTTTAGTAATAAGTACAATTGTTAATTGCGAGCACTGTAGATTACAAAATGTTTAAAGAATTTATTTCCATTAAACGCTTCAAAGTCTCGAATTTTGGTATTATTAAGACTTGCTTTAATGTTTTTCTTCAATAGGTCAATTCAATCTCCATGCGTCTGAGAAAGACGTTCAATTTGTTTTCTTATTTGATTCTCAATAAGAAAACCTCAAATCTACGTTCTTCATTTTTATGCATCTCATTCACATAAAATTAAATTTCTCTATCGTGAAAAACTGCTTTTTCTCTATCGTGAAAAACTGCTTTATCTTTCAAGTCCATGCATGGTTATCCTGGAGTTTCTACCAGGACTGACACTGGTCTCAGAGGTTGCGGAGTCAAACCCTCCTCCAGCCAGGAATATATCCTGAGCGATCGTCCTGGACAACACATACTTCTTTTATTTCGAGACTATAGATTTCCTGTTAAACGGGCATACGTATATATTTTGTGTTTTTGTTTCTATCAAAAGTGTAGAGAGAGGCGTAAAAGTTCATAACTTAGGGACTTATAATAAGAAGTTGAACATCTTTTTACTTTTCTTTTTAGTGAATCAAATCGTTTTTATATCATCTTATTTAATAATTTTACCTCATAAAATACATATTTTTTGAGTTATACTCTCGATTCTTCCAGAAAAACATACTATTTTCGTTTAGGGTCGTGATGTTATCAAAAATTGTATTCAGAGAACAAATTATATACAAAATTAGTGAGTTAGTAAACTTCTCTTTCGAGATGAAGAAGACTGTAATCTCTACTCGCAAATAGGAGAAAAACTGTAAAAACCCCTCCTGAAATCATGTTTAAATCAGCTATTGTTCAGTAGCTCAATGTCGAAAAAGGAATCTATATCGTCCTCCGCGTACCTGAAATCATATTTAAATCAGCTATTGTTCAGCAGCTCTATGATTACTCAGACCGAGAAAAAGGAAAGGGATAGAGAGTCAATCATGTTTTACAGAAAATTCGGTAAGCTGCAAATAATTCTGTCTAAAAAAAAGAATCTTTGCCAAAATATATTCCCCAAAAGAAAAAGAGTATATTAAAGATAGTTTTCCAGAAAACCCCATCCACCAAATTGATTTAAATGCCTTATCAGAGGAAAAATAACCTTGTAATAAGAGAAATCAATCAAAGAATTGTCAGAAGAGCATTCAAAGATGTACAAATAGGATAGACAAATAGTACACGCAAAAAAGGTTAAATTTTTTTAGATTAACCGAGAAAAAAGCTTTGCTCTGTAAAAGATTCTGCATACTATCTGTTTTTAATTTATACTATTCTATGTGTATTTATCCAGACCTCCAGACTCAATTTTTCTGATCCGAAGCCTTCAGATAAATGTTTCAATTAATTCTTCAAGCTAGTTGACATCAATTAATTTCGATTTCAACGGGTTTTTCTTCAGCACAACGTCTGAAGGTAACTTCAAGCACTCCGTTTTTATAGCTGGCTTTTGCACTCTTCGGGTCCACACGGACCGGGAGCTCCACATCTTCCGAATATTCGGAAGACCCGAGTATCCTGACTTCAAGATTTTGAGCAGTCGCATGCAGCAGGAGATTTTCCTTTCCAATCTCCGGGAACTCTGCAAGTACGTGTACCAATTCGTCGTCTTCAAAGATATCAATTAAAGGGTCTTGTATTTCGGAGGAGAAGAGATCCTCTTCATCGTGAGAATCTTCCGGAACGTTTCCAAACTCCCGGAGTTCCAGATCTTCCCCCGGGCGACGAATGATAGAAAATCCGTAAACGAATGGAACGGACTCTCCCATTTCTTCCAGGAGGGCTTCAATCATTTCTTCCAGGTTGTCAAAAAGTTCAGATCCAAAATCGTCAAAGAAATCCTTTTTTTTTCTTATGCCCACCATTATTACCTCTTCTTTTCCTAGCGTTGTTGCGATTATCACAACTTCCAGAAAATCTCTGATTTCCTGTGATCCCGAGAATCACTCAACATTGATTGAGGTTCGGGAACTGGATTCCAGCCGCTTAAAGGTAACTTCCAGCACACCGTTTTTGTATGTGGCTTTCGCACTCTGGGGGTCCACCTTTACGGGCAGTTCCACACGTTCGGAATATTTTGGATTCCCATCTATTGTTTCGATGTCAAGTATTAAATCAGTTGCGTTCAGTACGATGTTTTCTTTCTCGATGCCAGGCATCTCGGCAATCACATGCACGGTCTCTTCGGTTTCCAGGATATCAATCAGGGGGGTTCTTATGTCAAGATAACGCTTTTCTCCGGTTTCCCTCTGCTCAAACATAGGGATATTTCCGAATTCGCGGATTTCTGGATCTTCTCCTGTCCGCTGAGTTACGGAAAATCCGTAGACAAAAGGATGCTGTCCGAAATTTTCCACGCTCATACCCATTGCCCTGCTGAGGCGGCCAAACATTTCGTCCATATCCTGAAGGGGGTCAATTCCGAATACTTCACCGAAAAAATGTCTTCTTTTTTTGCTGTCTCTGTCCATATAATCACTCCATTATTAATTTATCCATTCGTAATTTCATTATCAGGTGAGTATTAATCAAATCAACCATTATTCTTTGAGTAGTCCCTTAATCTTTCAAAATTGAAAATGCCGGGATTTGCCGGCCTTTCAGGAAGCAGGCTTATTCAGCCTGAGATAAACCCGGGACATTTTTATGTTCGATTTCTTTTTCCTGCTCTACGTCTTCGGCAGCTTCTTCTCCAAACTCGGTTGCATATTTAGCAAAGAGTTCGGCACTTTGTTCATAAGCCGCGAGAGATTCCCTGGATGTTGTTGGCTTCACACGCCGGATTGCACGTTCAAAGTGCTTCTTCGAAATCTTGACTTCTCCTGCCCGTTCCTCAATATCCTTTCGGCCAATCCCTGGAGTAACTATCTCCCTCAGGGCCAGCATTGCAGCTTCCCTGCAAATGCCCTCGATATCTGCACCCACGTATCCTTCGGTCATGTCAGCGAGTTCGGAGAGTTTAACATCCTCTGCAAGGGGTTTTCCCTGTGTATGGATCTCAAAGATCTTTTCCCTGCCTGCTTTTTCAGGCGGCTTAATATAGATGAGCCTGTCAAAGCGGCCAGGCCTTAGGAGAGCAGGATCTACCATGTCAGGCCGGTTCGTGGCCGCAACAATTATCACATCCTTGAGTTCCTCTACTCCATCCAGCTCGGTAAGGATCTGGCTGACAACTCTTTCGGAGACATGCGTATCGGAAACAGAACTTCTTTGAGGGGCAATTGAGTCGATCTCGTCAAAGAAAATAACAGTCGGTGCAGCCTGTTTTGCTTTCCGGAAGGTTTCCCTGATCGCACGCTCGGATTCACCCACATACTTGCTGAGCAGTTCGGGGCCTTTGATGCTGATGAAATTGGCTTCGCTTTCACTGGCAACAGCCTTTGCAAGCAGAGTTTTACCCGTACCCGGAGGCCCAAACAGCAATACTCCCCTGGGGGGCTTTATACTGACAATCTTGAATATTTCAGGATACTTCAGGGGCCACTCTACAGCCTCAATAAGTTCCTGTTTTGCATTTTCAAGTCCTCCGATATCATCCCAGCCCACATGCGTAACTTCAACATAGACCTCCCTCATGGCAGAAGGCTCGATGTTCTTCAGAGCTTCCCTGAAATCCTCTTTTGTGACCACAAGGTTATCAAGAATTTCCTGCGGAATTTCTTCTTCGATATCAATCTCGGGAGTTATCCTTCTGAGGGCGTGCATTGCAGCTTCCTTACAGAGGGAAGACAGATCAGCTCCGACGAAACCGTGGGTCACATCGGCAATTTCACCAAGGCTTACCTCCTGTTCAATGGGCATGCCTCTTGTGTGAATGAGAAGAATCTGCTTCCTGCCATTCCGATCAGGAATTCCGATTTCGATCTCCCTGTCAAACCTTCCACCGCGGCGGAGAGCCTCATCGATGGAGTTCGGACGGTTTGTAGCAGCGATCACCACCACCTCACCCCTGGACTTAAGCCCGTCCATCAGGGAAAGAAGTTGGGCAACTACCCTGCGCTCCATTTCCCCTGTAACTTCACCGCGCTTGGGGGCGATGGAATCGATCTCGTCTATGAAGATAATCGAAGGTGCATCTTTCTCAGCTTCCTCGAAGATCTCACGGAGCTTCTGCTCGCTTTCTCCGTAATACTTGGAAACAATCTCAGGGCCGCTGATAGTAATGAAATTGGCATCAGTTTCACTCGCAACTGCCTTTGCGATCAGCGTCTTGCCCGTTCCGGGAGGCCCGTGAAGAAGCACTCCTTTCGGGGGCTCAATGCCAAGCTTCTGGAAGAGTTCAGGGTGTCTCAACGGCAGCTCGATCATTTCCCTGACAAGCTGGATTTCCCGCCTGAGCCCACCTATATCCTCATATGAGATACCTTCTGGAGTTTTGATTTCCTGAACAGATTTTTCCTTAATTACAATTTCAGTGTCCTTGGTAACGACAACAGGCCCTGCAGGTCTTGTAGATGCGACCACGAAGGTCAGCGGGTTATTTACAGTTTCCACCCTGATCTGCTGGCCTTTGTTCAAAGGCCTTCCCTCGATAATTCTGAGGATGTAATGTGCACCTCCAACTAGCCTTACCGGCTGGGAAGGAGCGAGGGTGACCCTCTGAGCATGTTTTGCCTGGACTTTCTGGATCGTGACCCTGTCGTCAATCCCCACTTTTGCATTGCTGCGCAGGTTTCCGTCTATCCGGATCCTGTTTTCCTGCTCGCGTTCTACATTTGGCCAGACAATTGCATAAGTCTTGGCTTTCCCCGAGATCTCAATTATATCCCCGCTTATAAGTTCCATTTGCTGCATCAGCCGGGTGTCAATTCTCGCAATTCCCCTGCCCACGTCCTTATGATAAGCTTCAGCTACTCTCAAATTCATTTCCTCAATCATTTATTCTCAACTCCGGTCTCACATATTTTCCAGTAATGCTGGTTATTTTTGATACTGTACTCAATAAACCCCCTCTCTGCAAGGTTTATCAGGTTAGCATTGATGATACTCGGGTGCAGATGCAGGTTGTAACATAGGGCAGCTAGAGTGGTTTCGTTTTTTAGAAGCTCAAACAGGAGTTCGCATTCTCCGGGGTTCCTGGCAACATGTTCAATTGAGTCCAGGCAACGGCCCATCAGTTCCGTGTACTCTGCCTGGAGCTGTTGCTGCATCTGTGAAAGCTCTTCCTGCCTGGTTTTCAGTTCCTGAAGCCTGCTGCTCAGTTTCAGAAAGAAAACAGATGACTCTTCTCTGGCAGGAATCTCTTTTTTTCCAGTAACCGGAGACTCTCCTTTATTCTCCCTGTCAAAAGCGATATCGTAAAGTGCCACTGTATAGGCATATGGGGACACTGACACCTCAAGCCGCATGTTATTTGCGATATTGAAGTACTTGCGCCTCTGCTCATCCACGCTGCATTCTATAAGCCCTGCCTGTTCAAGCATGCTTAGATGACTGATTATGGCTTTTGGCCCCACTCCCAGTCTGCCAGAAATCTCACTGACATAGCAGGGGCGGTCTGCAAGAAGTTGAATAATCTTCCTGCGGTTTTCATTCCCCAGGATGTCAAGTAATTTTGCTGGGTCCATTTTTCCCCTCAGATAATTGTCTAAATTTTATGAGATATTAAGGCAGTATGCCGGACTTTTTCATTTTGTCTGTTTTTTAGATTATTATTTTAGATTATTATAATACATCATAGTCTTAAGTAAATTCGGACAGGAATACGAAAAATCCCTGCTTGAAACTTTGCCCAGAAGACCAACTGGAAAGGAGTACACATAAGATAGTAACCTATAGTTAGCACCTATTATATATAAATATTTGTATTGAGAGTTATGCTCATTTTATAACTAAACAGGTTAGAAAGACTGGATGGTATGATAACGTATAAGATTAGATCGTAGTGTAACTGAAAAATAAATGATATAAGAAGTGAGAAGCGAATATAAAGAGTTAGAATGCAAAATACACATGTTAAAAAAAGCCAACATTGGTATGAGAATTTAAGTGAGTAATTAAAATATAGAAGTAAATCGATTATAATATGAGGACTATCCGGAAAAGTATTTTAAAAAATATCCAGGCAAGAAATTTCCGGCAATTTAAAAATCATTTCTGTTTTCTTGACTTTGTTTTATTTTTTTGTTTTTCCTTCTGCTGGTTGAAAACAGAGGGCAAATGAAGGGCGTAAGAACCTTCTTCTCTGATTGCCATAACTAGTTCTTTTCTTTCCAAAAGGGAGTTCAGATTAAGCTCGTAGGAGCCGGGCCCAAGAATCCTTACGGACTCTACTCTTTCTTCATCTGTGTTCCTCTCGGCTTCTGGCTCCTGATTCCTGTTTTCCTGTTCAGAAGCAAGAGCCTCATCAATATTTCTGACAACTTCATCCAGAGAGGATTCCAGATCCAGTTTTTGTTCTTCCAGAGCGGGCCTTCCCTGGTTTTCCGAACCTTCGAATTCCTTTTTTACATAAAGGAATTTATTCCAGCCGCAGTTCGGGCAGCCGCTTAGGACGACAGTATCTCCGTCTTCAAAAATGGTTCCGCATCTGGTGCATCTGTGGGGCATGAATTCACCGGTAATAGATAATATGAACTAATTTGTCGTAACTGATATACCATAAGTCAGTACCTTAAACAGATACTTTAAATGGGTATCCAGAGTAGCAAATTTAAATGATATCCCTATGGGTACTTTAAACAGATACCCTAAATAGATATGTATATTTGTATTTACGGTTTAACACTTACTTTTAAGCGAAAGAGAAATCTCCAACCGGCAAGGGCAAAAAAGCCCTGTAGGGTTGCAAATCTCTTCCGGCTTTCCAGTGGGAAGCATTGATTATTAACCTGCTGATGAATATAAATTTATAATAAAGGTTTTTATAAAAGCCTCCAGTGCTTCATTCCATTTATGGTTTCGGAACTGACCCTGCGGACTCTCTCCATCTCCTCCAGGACTTCCGGAAGCCTTCCTGGCTGGGTGATTTCAAAGACAACAGAGTCAACTGCGTGGTTTATATAGAGGCTGTGTTTGAGGTCTTCAAGATTCCATTGTTTTTGAGGGTCTTTTCTCATACATTTGGTCAGGATGCTGATCATATCTTCCATAAAATTCCAGGGATAGACGATCCAGGCCCAATCTTCGAGCCGTTCGCCCACGTAGTCGGGGTCGATTTTCGAACTTCCCAGGTACTGTAATGAAGCAGTCCTGACTTCCGTGGGATTCCGGCCTTCCACATAAGCCCTGGCACTCAGCATACTTTCTCCGGTATCAACTATATCGTCCACGATAAGCACTTTTTTGCCTTCCATCACATTGTCTGAAAGGGGGTATCTGATGTAAGGCTCACCGCTATCTATAGCCGCGGTTCCGATATAATGCTCGATTTTCAGACTGGACAGGTCGTCAAGTCCCAGAAAATCGCAGAGTACGCGCCCGGCAAACCAGCCTCCCCGGGCAAGCGCAATAATTACTTCCGGTTCATATCCCGAACGTTTAATTTCCGTGGAGATATTTCGGCACAAATTATAAATGTAATCCCAGTTCGTAAGCACACATTTGAATGATTCTATGCAAAGCCCTCCCTGATCCGGAATTTGCGAATTTGGTCAGGACACTCACTATTTCAGGAGTATGCACTTCCTATTTCAGGAGTATGTACTTCCCAAATTCTATCTTCGAGCTATATAATTTAAATCATAGATTTTAAGGTTTCTTATCTTGTCAAAGGAAAATACAGGAAAAGATTAAAAGAGAAATATTTAAAAGTATATGAGAAACTCTCGCTATCCTGATAGAATGCAATTAAAGTTACATTTCAGAAAGTCTTTAAATCATCCCTCATAGAAGTAGCAAGTTCTTTTATGAACTCTTCCTGAAAAACCGAAGGAAAAATAAGTCTTTCACAGAAGTGCGAGACATGGAAAGTGAAATCAATGGACAAAGCCCTGATAGACCTGCTCTTTATGTCCCAGAAAAGAAGAGACCTCTTGCTCCTGCTCAAAAATGGAGAAAAAACGATAGAAGAAATTGTAGATATTCTGCATGTCAACCCGACAGGAATGCTCCCTCAAATCAAAAAACTGAAAAATGAGCATCTGGTTCTTCAGGAAGATAGGGAATACAGGCTTACTCCTCTTGCGGGAATCCTGGTCGAAAAAATGGAGCCCCTGCTCGATACTCTGCAGGTCATTGAGGAAAACGCGGACTACTGGCAGGAACGCGATCTCAGCGGCTTACCCAAAGTATTCCTGGGAAGGCTTAATGAATTAAAACCCTGTTCCCTTGTTAAACCTGATCCGGATAATATTTTTGAACCGCCTGCCGTGTTTCTGGAGAACATAGGAAAATCAAAAAAAATACTCTCTTTTTCTTCAATATTCCATCCGGTATTTTCCGGAATATTTCTGGAAAATCAAGATGATGGTACCGAGATAACCCTTATAGTAACAAAAAAAATCTATGAAAGACTCAAAGACGATTTCGAAAAAGAACTGAAACTTTATCTGGCGAGGGAAAAAAAGCGGCTTTTTATCTGTATTGACGAGATAAAGATAGCCATGCTGATCAAAACCGAATGCTTCATGGCTGCTGACTTTCTTACTTCAAAAGGCGCTTTTGACCAGGAGACTATTATAGGCTTCGAGCCTGCTCCCCTGCAGTGGGCTGAAGACCTTATTCTGCATTACAGAGACCAGGCTCAGGAAATATAAGGGTAAATCAGGGCAAGAAAATTCGCGGTTGAGAGCCTGATGTCAACATAGATTTTCCCATCTTTGCAAACGAAAAAATACCTTGAATTTTCCTTATAAAGATCCCCTAGTTTATATCCGGAAATATTACATTTTTCCTTATCCAGAATTTTAATCCTGAACCCGAATTTGTGCAAACTGTTTTTCTTCAGCAGAGTGGGATGATACTTCGGAGTCCCATTTAAAAAATGAAATACTCTCTCAACACCCCACTCATTCCATTTTATAAGTTCGCTGTATTCATCAGGTTTAATTTTTCTGGCTCTCACCGTTGGAGTTGTTATGGGCTGCTTTATTCTGGGAACATCTCCTTTTTCAAGGGCATCCATCATCTTTGAAAGCAATTTTTCTCCCATAAGAGATAACTTTTGATTAACTTCTTCGAGTTTTTCACCAGGGCGTATGAGGGCCCTTTCCTGGTAAATGATATCGCCGGTATCCTCCCCCTTATCCACATAATGAAGAGTGACTCCGGGATTCAGGACATAATCATAATATTCCCAGAAAAGTGGAGCTGGTCCTCTGTATTCCGGAAGATGCGAATAATGGATATTAACAGTCCCAACTTTTGGAATGCTAAACATGTTTTCCTTCAAGAGATGAGACATAGAATACACAACTACCAGATCGGGTTCTAGATCCGTCATCCATTCTTCCAGACCCTTACTATCCCCTTTCCTGAGGTAGTAATAAGGGACCTTCATTTTTGTGGAGAAAATTTTTAAATTTAAGGGATGCGAGGTAAATGAATAATAAACACCTGTAAGAAACCTTCCTGTTGCTTTGAGGAACGAGTTCGGTTCTTGCGCCGGGGCGCACTCAACAATTCCCACTACCTCATGCCCGGATTCAATAATGGATTCAAAAATTTTAGAAATGCCCTGTGTAATGACTGCAACTCTCAATCAAATCCCACCAGGATCTTTGTTTGAGACCGGACAAGAAAAAAATCTGCTCTAAACACTTCTTTTAACCTGTATATTGTGCCTATTTTAGCTGTTTTCTGCAAATTCAAATTGAAATCTCCTTAAATGTCAAGTCTACATATTTTTTATTCTATACAAGAAATGATATTTCTGAGACTTGAAGGTACAAATTGTATACTTTTTGACATAAGATAGAAAGTTAACTGTGTTATAAATGATTATATGGATAATAAAATAATTATATGGATAATATGGTATGATTTTCCGTAAATTCTGTTAAAGATAAAGAGTTGGGCTTTAAGATTGAATTTAACTTATTTATATCGAGATATAGAGGATTTTTACAAAGCCTTAATGTCATAAAAATTTGTTTAGAAGTATGCATTAAGAGCATTTGAATCATTGGAATTGGCAGACTTGCCGTCAAACAAGAATTCTAATAGATTTACAAGCATTAACAAAAAAGAAATCTAGCCTGTAAAGCTTCAAACAGAACTGAAGTCTAAGCAAAGGATAAATCCGAACAGGCGCATCTTTTCATAAACTTATCAGAAAGAATAAGAGGGGAAGAAATGAAAAGAGTACCAGATAATAAATCTGCGAACGATGTGAAAATTATTGCGGCTCTGTCTCTGATCTGTGCGGTTATCCTTTCAGGCTGCATTGATGAGGGACAGAACAATACAGAGCCTGGAAATACGACAAACGATAGTCAGGGGACCAATGGGGAAGAATACGTACACGGTACTGCAAACGTAGAAAGTATCCAGATTATGATCCTTGAATCTTTTCCCGTACAGGTAAAGGTGATAGCAAAAGGCTACCTGCCTGACGGGTGCACCGAGATCAACGAAACAAAGGCTGAAAGGGAAGGAAACGTCTTCAATGTCAGTATCAGTACAAAACGCCCGAAAGATGCGGTCTGTACGCAGGCTATAAAGAACTTTACGACTGAACCAATCCCTCTTGACGTCCAGGGCCTCAAAGCTGGGAATTACACTGTAAACGTGAACGGAGTAACAAGGTATTTTGAACTGCAGGTAGATAACGTACTGGAAGAGCCCCCCGTTCCTATGCCGCCGAAACAGCAGGTAATAACCGAAGCTAACAACGGAACAAACATAAGTCTGGAAAATGGAAGCACATTTTACCTGAAACTGCCTGAAAATCCATCCACAGGTTATGGCTGGGAACTCAACCTGAGCCAGGGACTCAACAATGTCTGGGGAGAATACTATCCTGCAAAGAAACCTGAAGGAGTCGAGCATCCTCTTGTTGGTGCTGGCGGAGTCCATTTATGGGAAATAAAAGCCGTAAATGAAGGCAGCCAGCAGGTAAAAGGAATATATAAGAGATCCTGGGAGAATGAAACAGGCACAGAAGATAAATTCACACTGAATGTTGAAGTTGTCTGAAGTTCAGCCTCGTTTTTCATGCCTTTCTTCCATTTTTACCTTCTTTCCAGTAAGCGAGCAGGGGCATGAAAAATATTTACTCCCTTTCAAGTTCCAGCTTTATTTTCCAGCAATCTCACAGGATTTCCAGAGCTTGTTTCAGGTCCTTAAGGCAGTTATCGCAGATGTAGGATGTGCCAACTTGCGTGCATCCGACAACTTCTGCACCTTCTTCCTTTTCTTTCTCCCCCTGGCTGCCCGGATAGCCTTCGCAGTAAATTCCGCATTTCACTTCACAATAAGCTCCACAGAATAAGCACCTTGCCATAATATGATTTAGGGTTCCGGATTTCAAATATATTTCCGGAAAAACCGGAGAAAATAACGGGAAAAATAAGAAATATGACAAAGTCGCAGTGAATTGAGGAATTCCTTTAGAGAAACGCCTAAATTCCGCGATAGACCTCTGAAGATTAAAATGCCAGGCGAAAACTATATAAATGATTGTTTGTATGTTGTGATAGTTGTCCTGGGCAAAGTGGCCTGACAAATAAAACCCTGTAGCGGGGTGGGGTAGCCAGGAGATCCCGACGGGCTCATAACCCGTAGACCGATGGTTCGAATCCATCCCCCGCTATAGTAAAGTTCTTTTCTGAATTTGCTTGTGTTTAACACCTTTTCAGATTTTAATTACCCGGTAGCGGGGTGGGGTAGCCAGGAGATCCCGACGGGCTCATAACCCGTAGACCGATGGTTCGAATCCATCCCCCGCTATAGTAAAGTTCTTTTCTGAATTTGTTTGTGTTTAACACCTTTTCAGATTTTAATTAGCCGGTAACTTTTTTATAGCCAATTACTGATTTATATGTTACAATCGATTCACTTATCCCTTTTTCAAGCTACTAAAACTCAAGGCTTATTAAGGAAGGTTACTTTCTTACACAAGGTCAAAAAAAGTGTGAGTATCTTTTTATTCATCCTCAAAAACTGAGCAAAACTGAGCAGGACGACTTTCATATGGTAATGGAAAAACTCGGAGACTCCTTACAGGGGGCGCTCAAGAAGCTGATCGGCGCGGGGCGAATTGATGAGCGTATGGTCAACGAAGTAGTAAAGGATATCCAGCGGGCTCTGCTCCAGGCCGATGTGAATGTAAAACTTGTTATGGGAATGTCCCAGAGAATCAAAGAGCGTGCAATGAAAGAAGACCCTCCTGCAGGTATGAACCCGAGGGAGCACGTAATCCGCATCGTTTACCAGGAGCTGATGGAGATCATCGGCAAGGGAGCTGAGATCCAGCTCAAACCCCAGACCATCATGATGGTGGGGCTTCAGGGGAGCGGAAAAACCACAAGTACTGCAAAGCTTGCCCGCTACTTCCAGAGAAAAGGACTCAAAGCAGGAGTAATTGCCGCAGATACCTTCCGTCCCGGAGCCTATCACCAGCTTAAAATTCTTTGTGAAAAGCTCAATGTCGCTTTCTATGGAGAAGAAAATAATCCAGATGCCGTCGAAATCACCAGAAACGGGCTCAAAACCCTGGAAAAATACGACGTGAAAATTGTGGACACTGCAGGCCGGCACGCCCTTGAAGCCGAATTGATAGAAGAGATGGAACGGATCAATGCTGTCGCAAAGCCAGACCACAAGTTCATGGTTCTGGATGCAGGTATAGGACAGCAGGCAAGCCAGCAGGCCCACGCCTTTAATAATTCTGTAGGGATCACAGGCGTTATTATAACGAAACTTGACGGAACCGCAAAAGGAGGCGGAGCCCTTTCGGCTGTCTCCGAAACAAAAGCTCCTATTGCGTTTATCGGCGTCGGGGAAACACCGGAAGATTTCGAAAAGTTTGAAGCTGACAGGTTCATTTCAAGGCTTCTCGGCATGGGAGACCTCAAAAGCTTGATGGAAAAAGCAGAAGAGACCCTGAGCGAAGAAGACGTGAATGTAGAAGCTTTAATGCAGGGGCGCTTTACTCTCAAGGACATGTACAAGCAACTTCAAGCCATGAACAAAATGGGACCTCTCAAGCAGATTATGTCCATGCTGCCCATGGGAATGGGGGGAATGGGAGGCATGAAGCTTTCAGACGAAATGTTCCAGGCTACCAGTGACAAGATGAAGAATTATAAGATCATCATGGACTCAATGACAGAAGAGGAAATGACTGACCCCAAGCTCATAGGGGGCTCCCGGATCAAAAGGATCTCAAGAGGTTCGGGCTGCAGCCCTGAAGAAGTAAGGGAGCTTCTGAAATATCACAAAACCATGCAGACAGCTCTGAAAGGTTTTAGAGGCGGAAAATTCAATATTCAGAAGATGATGAAGAAAAAACTCGGGATGTAATCCATCCCATAGTTCTTTTCTACCATTTATATAACTGCTATGTCTCTTTTTGTAATCCTTGAAATTGTCGGGTATTTTTTAAAATTTTTATGAATCAATATTGATCGCAGACCTCAAAGAAGTTCATAAGCAGTTCTTCTCCCTGTTCGGTGTGGGAAACCTCGGGATGCCACTGGACACCATAAATGGGTTTTGTAGGATGGCGCATGGCTTCGATCTCGCATATATCGGAACGGGCGAGATGAATAAACCCCTCAGGAAGAATTGCAACTTCATCTGCATGTGAAGCCCACGCCGTGGTTTTTGGGCCAAGTCCCCGCAGAATATCATCTTCTTCGAGCACCTCTATTTCAACCTCTGCATACCCGCCTTTTTTCCCTGCATGAACGTGTCCCCCATATGCCAGGGCAATTGCCTGATGCCCGAGGCAGATTCCAAGGATAGGGAGGTCAATTTCCCGGACATAATCGAGACATAAGCCTGCCCTATCCATTTCCGGCCCACCGCTCAGGATCAGCCCGTCCGGCTCTTCTGCCAGGATATCCTCGATAGGCATTGTATTGGAAATTATCTTTGTATCCATATCAAGATCCCGAACAGCCCTGTGAATAAGGTGGCAGAATTGTCCGTAGTTATTAACAACAAGAATTTTCAGCTCTTTCATAATTCCTTCCGTTCCTGTTTTAGTATTATAATGTTGTTCTAATGCTCTGAGTTTACTCTATTAGCCAATCTTATCCTATTTTAATTCTCGCATCCTTCCGCAGTTCAAAACCTGTGCAGTTTTTCGAAAGCACGAGGCTTCAAATCCGGATTTTAATTCTATAAACGGGAATGTATTTTCAATGGCACTCTGCATATACAGCAAAAAATGAGCCACACAAACTGAGCATTATAGGACAATGTTATACAGAAAGGTTCAAGACTATTCATTTGCATTAGAATGCACAGATTATCTTGCACCCAGATGGAATACCTTTAAATATACGAAGTGTGCTACTATGTCACATACTAGCATGCTATTTCAGAATAAATATCGTTCATAACAATTAATAACGGTCATAACAATTTGAGGAATATTTTACACTCGAAGGGGATTATAATGTCAGAAATTGGTAAAAAAATACGGATAGAAAGGCTGATGAACCGGGAAAGCAGAAACATGGTCATTATTCCGATGGACCATGGAATCTCAGACGGGCCTATCGAAGGGCTGATCAATATCACCGATACAGTTAACAGAGTTGCCGAAGGAGGAGCAAATGCCGTCCTCATGCAAAAAGGAATGGTAAAATACGGGCACAGAGGATACGGCCATGATATAGGGCTTATCGTGCACATCAGTGGCTCTTCTTCCCTGAGCCCGGACCCTAATGCCAAAGTCCAGGTCTGTACAGTGGAAGAGGTAATTAAGATGGGAGCTGATGCTGTTTCTATGCACATTAACATAGGCTCTGCAACAGAAGCCGACCAGCTTGAGCAGCTTGGAAAAATCTCCAGAGACTGTACGGAATGGGGCGTGCCTCTTCTTACTATGATGTACCCCAGAGGCAAGAAAATTACCAATCCGCATGATCCTGTAAATGTTGCACATGCTGCGAGAATCGGAGCCGAGCTTGGGGCTGACGTTGTAAAAACCGTATACACAGGAGACCCGGACAGTTTCAGAGATGTGGTAAGGGGCTGCCCTGTGCCTGTAGTTATTGCAGGAGGCCCTAAAACCTCAACTGACATGGAACTCCTGGAAATGATTGACGGGGCAATGGAAGCCGGAGCCAGAGGAGCTGCAATCGGAAGGAACGTTTTCCAGCACAAGGATCCTGTCAGACTTACCCGGGCGATCTGCGAAATCATACACCATAGAAGACCCGTGGAAGAAGCCCTGGAACAGCTGAAATGAAAACGAGATATTGAAAAGCTAGATCAGAACCCATAATAAAAGTTAAAAAGGGAAAAGACCGGAGTAAAAACAGAAAGTATACCGGGGTTGAAGCCTTGAAAAAGAAAAGTGTCTGGATAAAAGCCGATGATGGCGGATGGGAAGAACAGAAAGACAGGATCACGACAGGCCTTGAATCAGGAGCCGACTGCGTTCTTGTAAACCCAGGAGATGTGGAAAAGGTCCGGGAATTGGGAAATATTCCAGTAGCAACCTTTGGCCGTGACAATAAATCCGGGGCTGACATCGTGGTTGTTGGAAAGAGAGGAGAAGGCGATGGGACAAAACCCTTATCCCTTGAAATTCCGGGTTCTCTTGACATAAACGCAGCAACTCTTCTCAGGGACAAAGGAGTGGCTGTAGGCGGATATGTCGTAATAAGAGACAAACGCTACGAGCATTTTGCAGCCGAAATGGGAAAGGTCTGCGATTTCCTGCTTGTAACAGGCACGGATTGGAAGGTTATCCCTCTAGAGAACCTGATAGCCGAGCTTCAGCGTTATAAAGTGAAGATCATTTTTGGGGTGAAGAGTGCAGAAGAAGCAAGACTGGCTTTCCAGACTCTTGAAACCGGAGCAGATGGAGTGCTTCTGGACAGCGGGAATCCCCAGGAAATAAAAGACACGATTCAGGCCGCAAGGGAGCTGGAAAACGAAAGCGCCGAACTTGAGTCTGCAGTCGTAACCCGGGTCGAACCTCTTGGAATGGGAGACCGAGTCTGTGTGGACACATGCAACCTCATGCAAAGGGGAGAAGGCATGCTCATAGGCTCTCAGGCAAGCGGAATGTTCCTGGTAAATTCCGAATCCGATGACAGCCCTTATGTTGCAGCCCGCCCGTTCAGGGTAAATGCGGGCGCAGTTCACTCTTATATCAAAATCGGAGACAAAACCCGCTACCTCTCGGAACTCCAGACCGGAGATACGGTAACTATCGTAGATTCAAAAGGAAAACAGCGAGAAGGCATTGTTGGCAGGGTCAAGATAGAAAGCCGCCCTCTCATGCTTATTGAAGCAAAAGCAGGAGACAGGACTTTGAGCGCCATCCTGCAAAATGCAGAAACTATCAAGCTGGTTGGAAAAGACGGAAATCCCATCTCGGTTGCCAAACTCAAGAAAGGCGATGAAGTTCTGGTTCGCCTGGAAGAGGGAGCCAGGCATTTCGGGAAAAAGATCGAAGAAACGATTATAGAAAAGTGACCTGTAAAAGAGAAATAATTGTCAGCGGAAACGGAAACCCGGAGAAAGCAATGATTCATATTGGCCCGCTTGACCTTGAAGAAAAAGCTGCAGTTGTTGCAGTAATCCTTGAAAAACCCCTTGAAACATCAAAAAAAGCAGCCGAAATGGGAGCCGACGTTCTGGAAATTCGGCTTGACCTGCTGGGAATCAGGGATCTGGAAATGGCTACAGAAACAATCAGAAAAATAAAATCCGAAACCGGACTTCCGGTAATTATCACAAACCGCTCCAATAAGGAAGGAGGAAAATGGGAAGGAAAAGAGGCAGAAAGAATCGGACTTCTTACAACCCTCCTTTCCATTAAAGACGGGCCAGACGCAGTAGATATCGAGCTCTCTGCAGAGAGAGGAGAGAGAGACTGCGTAGTAAAAGCGGCAAGAACCTCTGGAAAAACTATAATCATTTCCTCCCATGATTTTTTAAAAACTCCTTCTTTTCAGGAAATAAAAGCAACTCTGGAAGAGGCATTTCTGGCAGGAGCAGACATTGCCAAGCTTGCTGTTATGCCGCACTCGATGAGGGACGTGCTTGACCTGTTAAGAGTTACACTGGATGCCAGGGAATCTGGAAGAGCCGTATGTACAATCGCTATGGGCAAAGCCGGAAAACATACAAGGGTAATTGCTCCTTTTTATGGTTCAGTCCTGACATACGCGTCTGTCGAAGGTACAGTTTCCGCGGCTCCGGGACAGCTTCCGGTAGATAAGTTAAAGAAAATAATGGAGCTGCTCGAATGAAGCAAGTTTTTGGCGTATTTGGGGACCCCATAGGTCATTCCCTTTCTCCTGCAATGCATAATGCAGCTTTTTCAGCCCTTGGAATGGACTGCATCTATCATGCATTCAGGGTCAAGCCCGAAAAACTGGAAAAAGCAATTCTCGGGGCTGAAGCTATGGGATTTGGAGGGCTCAACCTGACAGTGCCCTTGAAAGAGGCAGCTTTAAAACTCGACTGCATCAGGCCCGACCCACTGGCAGAAAGGATAGGAGCTGTAAATACTGTCGTTTTCGGGAAAAACGGAGAAATCAAGGGGTACAATACCGACGGCTTAGGGGCAAAACAGGCGCTTCGTGAGGCTGCAGTGGAAATAAGGGGGTCTGAGATAGTAGTTGCAGGGGCAGGCGGAGCAGCAAGGGCGATAGCTTTCCAGCTTGCAGCCGATGGTGCTGAAATCACAATAATAAACCGGACCGAAGAAAGGGCAGTTGAACTTGCAAAAGATATCTCAGCCGCAGCCATTTTGGGGAATGTAAGGGGAAGAGGGCTCTCAGGATTAAAAGCCCTGCTGCAAGATGCAGATGTCCTGATCAATACCACAACTCTCGGGATGCACCCGAATACAGACACTGCCATTACCACAGCAGAAAATCTTCACCCTGAACTTACTGTTTTTGACATTGTCTACAACCCCCTGGAAACCAGGCTCTTAAGGGAAGCAAAAGCTGCAGGCGCAAAAACTGTGAGTGGGGTCTTAATGCTTGTTTATCAGGGAGCTGAAGCTTTCAGGCTCTGGACAGGAATTGAACCTCCAGTGGAACTCATGAAAAAAACTGTTCTGGAGGCTTTGCAGGCTTGAGTGCGGATCTGGAAACCCGGAACCAAAACCGTCGGGATCGAAGTCCTGGAAAAACGAAGGTTCTGATTCTGGGCGGAACCGGAGAAATGGGACAGTGGTTTACCCGTTTTTTCAAAGAAAGAGGTTACGAAGTTACAGTCTGGGGAAAAGGAGGAAAAACCGAAATTGCCAGAAAACTGGAAGTCCCTTTTGCCTCGGATCTTGAAGCAGCTGTTCCGGAAAGTGATATAGTAATAGTCTCTGTACCCATCAATGTAACTGAAGAGACTATTGCAGAAATTGCTCCAAAAATGAAAGCTGGAAGCCTTCTTATGGACTTTACTTCCATCAAAGTAAAGCCTGTAGAAGCTATGAGAAAATTCGCCCCTTCGGATGTGGAAATTCTGGGCACTCATCCAATGTTCGGCCCCACAATTCGCACTATCAGAGGGCAGACTGTCATTCTTGTCCCTGTAAAGGGGCGCTCGGAAAAATGGTTTCCGATAGTAAGAGAACTCTTTGAGGAGAGCGGAGCCCATGTTGAAATTACCACTGCAGCCGAACACGATAGCCTTGTCTCGGTTGTGCAGGGACTTACTCATTTTGCTTATATTAGCATAGGTACGACCATTGACAGGTTAGACTTTGATGTAAAGAAATCCAGAAAATTCGTAAGCCCCGTTTACGACATAATGCTGGACTTCGTAGGCAGGATTCTCGGCCAGAATCCTTACCTGTATGCCCTTATCCAGATGGAAAACCCTGGCGTCCTGGAGGTTCATAAGGCATTCATCAGGGAATGCGAAGAACTCTCAAGTCTTGTGAGGGCCCATGACGAAGAAGGCTTTGCTAGAAAAATGAAGGCTGCTGCCCGACAATACGGAGATACTGCTCATGCCCTGCGCAAATCGGACAAACTCATAAATTCCAGAATAGCCGAATACGAAACTATCCTGAACTCCGTCGGAAAAGTCTGTGGCTTTTCCCATTTTTATTCCGGAAAAATCCATGTCGGTACTCTGGAAAAGGTGGGACCGGATGAAATAGTTCTTACAAAACTGGTCTCAAAAGGTACTGCCCCTTCTATAAAAAACAAATTCATAAAACTCAAGCTTGAAAACCTTCGCCTCCTTTCAGAACCAGAACTGACGGAATGGAGAAAAGAAAACCTTGAACACTCTACCAAGGACGTTTCAGTCATTATTCCGGAAGGCGCTGACCCTGAAATTATCCTCAATGCTATAAACACAACCAGACAGCTTGCAGCCTGCGAAATCAGTGATATCTACAGAGGACTTAATTGGGTAGAAACCCAAAAAGAAAGAAAGGTGGAAAGGCTCGGAGTTACTTATAGGATAACAATTTTTGGGGATTGTGATGCAGATTCTGTCGAAACCGAAGTTACAGCCCTTCTTTGCGGTCTCGGATGCCGGATAAGAGAGAAAAATCTGAGACTGAAGGAATCGAAAGAATCTTGCTCTTGATGTCTGTATTAATAAGGGGAGAAAGTGATATAAACAATAAAAAAAAAGATGGTATAATGTCCGAAGTTAAATGGAAAATTTCTCTTTTATTTGTCCTCATTACTCTTTCTATAGTTTTTTCACTTCTATCAAATAGTGATAGGTTTATTGAGGCCAGTCAAAATGAAACGTACAACCAAACAAAAGCTGGAGTTTCAAGCGAAGATCTGATAATAAATCTCACAAATCAGCTGGAAACCGGTGACCCTGAAACGAGATTGAACGCCGCAGCCGAACTTGGGAAATTTGGAAAGCTTGCAGCCAACACTCTTGTTGAAAAAATCGGGTCGAACACTTCGAGTTCGGAGAAAACAAACAGTTACATTCTTCTTGCGCTTCTTGAAACCGGGGATAACAGAGCAGAAAACATCCTTTCCGGAAACTTTAGAAAAAAGGAGGCTTCAAATAAGGCTGCAAACGAAAGTACAGCCGAAGAATGGAAGCAAGGAGTCTCAGAAGATACCCTGCAGGCTATAGAAGCAAAAGATAAAGTCATGAGAAAGTACATTGCCGACTCAATTAATAGTGAATACGACGAAGAAACAGATGCTCTGGAAAGAGTCCTTAACTCGGAAATACAGAACTCCAGTATTTACGCTTCTGTTGCTCTTTCAGATTTCGGACCTGAAGAGCCAGGAAGCGAAACCGAAAAACTTCTTAAAGCTCTTAAAAGCGAAAAGGGAAACACAAGAGTCGCGGCTATGATGGCTCTTGGGAAAGTGGGAGAAAAGGCTGCAGTAGACCCCATACTCGGGATTCTGATTCGGGATTATCCTCTGGCGAAAGTCAGTGCAGCCATTGCCCTTGGAGAAATTGGGGACGAAAGGGCAGTAGAACCCCTGATGAAAGAAATGAAAGAAAGCAACAGCGAATATGTCAGGGACAGTTCTGCAATTGCCCTCGGGAAGATAGGAGGAGAAAGCTCAGTACCCTCTCTTATCGATAAACTGAGAGACCAGAAAGTCAGGGTAAGAAGTAGTGCAGCTCTTGCGCTCGGAGAAATAGGAAGCGAGACCGCAGTAAGCCCCCTGATAGAAACCCTGGAAACCGGGAAGGATTCTGAAGGACAAAAAGTGAATTCCTTGAATGCAAACGAAGATGTTCGAAAAAGCGCTGTCCTCGCCCTTGGGGAAATAGGAAGCACTGAGGCTACGGAAACTTTAATCGACATACTGACCGATAAAGGGGAAGCGCTTGAGGTCAGGACAGCTGCAGCTTCATCTCTGAGGAAAATAGAAGATCCCAGAGCTGTAGAAACTCTCAAAAAAGTGTTTGATGACAAAAATATGAGTATAGACATTAGAAATGAGGCTTTTCTTGCTCTTACCAAAAACAAAGACCAGGAAACTGCAGGAGTTCTTATAGAAAAACTGGGAGACAGAGAATTTGTAGCTAGTGCCAGAAAAGCACTTATAGATATGGGAGAAACGGCAGTTGATCCTCTTATAGGTAATCTGAAAACGAAAGATCAGAAACTCAAGGATGAAACAGCCTTAATTCTTATTGAAATCGGGGACCCGAGAGCAGTTAAGCCTCTTATCCTGGCGTATCAGTAATTCAAAAAAGAGATTATAAAAAAGCGGCTGAAAAAGCCGCATTCTTTTTTACCGGATTCACTCAGATGTTTTCGTTATTCCTATCCATATTTTTGGGAATAAAGTTTCCTTCTGAAACTTTAAACCAGACGGATAAGATCCTCCAGGGCAGCCCTGGGGTCCGCAGCTTTCACGATTCCGGATGCCAGAAGTACGCCTTGCGAGCCAAGGTCAAGGGCGGCCCTGAGGTCTTCACCTTTTGAGATCCCGGCTCCGCAGAGCACTTTTACCCCGGGATTGATTTTTGCAACTGCCTCAACCGAGCCGCTAACGACTTCAGGGTCAGCCTTTGAGACAGGGATTCCGCTACCTATAAGCTCCGGAGGCTCTATTGCAACATACTCTGGACCGAGAGCTGCGGCTGCTGCCGTCGTTGGAACATTGTTAGTACAGATGACTGTCCTGAGCCCGAGTTCTTTTGCAGCCTTCAGCGACGCTTCGATCTCTGCAAGGGTAAGGCGCCTTTCAGAGTGGTTAATCAGAGTCCCGACAGCTCCTGCTTCTTTTATGCATTTTCCGAAAATATGGCCTGTAAAGCTTCCTGCCCCTATCCCATCCAGATGCTGGGAAAAGACCGGAAGTTCAACTTCCGAGGCTACCCTGTAAATATCCGGAATCTGGGGAGCTACTGCAATCTCGATGCCCGATTCTTCGGACACAGCTCTGCAGGCTTTTGCAATTTCAATTGCTCCCTGGCCTGTGCCCTGTAAATAAGTCTTGTAATTCAGTAAAATGAATGGTAAACCCAAGAAATCCCCTCCTGAAAAATAAAAAGAAAATGAAAAAGCTTATTTCAACGCTTTCTCTGGTACAGGTTTCTGCCGGAAAGTGCTGCATGGCTTTGCTCTTTAGCAACATTTTTCCGGCAATTTTCTTTAAGGAATTTTCTTTAAGAATTCTTAAACTTGCTCAGAAGTCAGTCATGACCCTGAACTGGTCAATTTCCGGTTTGTTAAGGCTGTTGATGAACTGCTCGGCGACTTCCCTGATATCTTTTGAGTTGGTGATCGCACGTCCGACCACAAGAATGTCAGCACCCTGGCTCAGAGCCAAAGGTACTTTGTCGAGACGGACTCCGCCTGCAACAGCAATCAGAGCCTTTGGAGCAACCTTCTTGATCTCGGCGATATTGCCCCAGGCATGTTCAGTGCCCTCAATGTCAATTCCACGGTGGAGTTCAATGACATCAGGCATGACCTTGAGCTGCTTTAAGACAGAAATCGGGTCGTTGTGGTTGAGAGTGTCCATTACCGCATAGATACCTGTCTTATGGGCTTCCTCAATGAGCTTGTCAATAGTGCTGATCGGGGCAAGGGCAGAGACCACGACGGCATCGCCTGCAGCGTCTGCAACCATTCTTGCTTCAAGGTTTCCGGTATCCAGGGTCTTTAAGTCAGCCACGATAAAGGCGTCGGGCCTGACCTGTCTAATCTTCGAGATGATATCCACGCCATAGCGTTTAATAAGGGGTGTGCCTGCTTCGATGATGACGTGATCGCTGTTAGGAATCTGGGAAATGGCAGACATCACAAATTCGAGGTTCGGGTTGTCAAAAGCAATCTGCAGGTATGGTGGATCCCAGAGCCTTGTGACCTTGAACCCCATGATGGCATGAGTGGACTTGTTGCTTTCCTCAAGAACAGTGTTAATATCCGGGAAGCCGGCGAGAGCGCGCTTGATTGCGAGTTTTGTGGCTCCGTAGTTGTACCTATAGATTTTGTTGTAGTCCTGGGCATCGGGGTGGATAAAGACGCTGGCTACAATGACAAGGTCTTCAGCCTGGTCCTTTGAGATTACACCTTCTTCGACAGAGTCTGCTACTGCCTTTGCAACTGCTGCCTGGGCAGGTCCGAAAATTTTTGTTGCCTGCTCCATATTCTTTACCGTAACCTTCGGGATGATAAGGGTTGAAGGCTTAGGCGGCAGGTTTGGCCTGATAACCGACAGAAGCGGTGTGTGTCCGGCTGAGAGCTGAGTGAAGCCATTTGCAAAAGCCTGCCCTACGGGACCTCCCTTGTCTCCTATCATCAAATCAACATGGGCAAGTTCTGGGCCCTGCCCCATTAACGCTTCTCCTATTTGAAACATATTTGACCTCGTAAATGTGATAAATGTCATATCCGGAATATTGATAACCGTGCAAGTAAGGTAATATTTGAAATTGATTTGCCATCAAATATTTGAAATTGATTTGCAATAAAATTGAGGATAGGCATAACCCTTTTGTCTGCTAAATGCCAGCTTTATATAAATAATCTCGTATCGTCCCGAAGGTTTTTTTCCAGCCCTGATAGAGCCTCAGAATTTCGATTTCGGAATTTTTGGGGCCACTGGGAACTCCCTATTAAAGGAGAATTTTAGGACACATATCGTTCAGGACGCAGACTCCACACCTGGGAGAAATAGGCCGACAGACATTTTGCCCTAGTTTTACAAGCAAGAGATTTATATGTTTCCAGTATCTCTGTGGAAAGATCTTTTTTAGTTCAGTTTCAGTTTCCTCAGGGACTTTCGTCTTTACCAGCCCGAGCCGGTTGGAAATCCTGTGAACGTGAGTATCCACTGCCAGGGCATCTTTAAGGAAAGCATGAGCAAGCACACAATTAGCTGTCTTTCGGCCGACTCCAGGCAGTTCAAGGAGAGTTTCCATATCATCAGGAACCCTGCCATCGTATTTCTCCAGAAGGATCCTGGAAATTTCTTTTATTCTTCCTGTTTTGACCCTGTAAAAACCCACATCCCTTATAAGAGCTTCAATCTCGCCAACGTTGGCCTCTGCCATTTCTTCAGCCGTTGAAAATTTCTCAAAAAGCTTCCTTGCTGAAGGGTAGGTTACATCATCCCGGGTTCTATGGGACATCACAGTGGAAATTAACACAAAAAAGGGGTCTCTAAAGCCATCAGTATAACCTTCAGGATAAAGTTCGAAAAGCCTCCGCATGAGTTCATCGATGTCCATGCTCAGGAATTCGTATTCTCTAATATAAAAGCCGAGGCCCTCGAAATCAAGAAAAGCCACGGAATTAAAAAGTTATGAAAAAGAGATGAAAATTTTTAAAAGAAGCCAAGATCCGGATTCGAACCGGAATGGTATCGCTCTGCAGGCGATTGCGTAGCCGCTCCGCCATCTTGGCACCGTGTAGAGTTTTCAAAGCACTTTAAAATATGTAATTAAATATGTAATTTTAGATTAATTGATTATTTAATAAAGAGCCAAGATCCGGATTCGAACCGGAATGGTATCGCTCTGCAGGCGATTGCGTAGCCGCTCCGCCATCTTGGCATTCTTGAGCATGTCTTGCTCGTGTAGTTCAATTAAAGGAATTTCTAATATATAAATATTTAGTTCGAGGCAATAGTGTCTTAAATTTTTAAGATGTACAGACTCTAAAAGTAGAAGGAGTTTTTCCTATAAAAAAGTAACCCGGTTAGAAAGAAATTCCGGAAAAAGCTAACAGCCCTACGATAATCATAGCCAGCAGGAAGACCAGTAAGGTGGGCAGGAATACGGCTATTGCGGATCTCCCCATGCTTACATTATGCACAAACCTACCGCCCACGATATACAGATATATACCGTAAATCCCGACAATCCAACCGACAAGAGGGATCCAGGAAAGTACCAGCACAGCAGTTGCATAAGATATTAACCTTACAGTGCCTTCGTAACTTCCAGTCCCCCCAAGAAGTTTATAAATAATATAGAATATTGCAGCTTCGATAAAGAGAGAAATGATACCTGCAATAGGTGCTATTATCGCAACCATAAGTACCATGAAAAAGCTGAATTCTCTAACGCCGCCGTACATTCCGTCGTACATCCCACCGTACATGCCGCCCATATACATTCCACGGTTAAAAAGTGCGGTTAAAAGCCCGTATATTAAAAAGCTAATTGCTGCAAAGGTGAGCGGATCAGCATATCCTCCGGTCTCTGGCATTCCCCTGTAAAAATCAGACGGTCTTTGCATAACCTCTTTCCAGGTTTCGATGTAACCCATAGTTATCCCAATAAATATAGGTTAGATTTTTATTTAAATAAATTTATCAAAAAATGAAATTCTGTTTTCAGATTAAACAGGATAATTCGGAACTACATAAAAATGGAAATGCTGAAATTTATTGGGGCTCAGCGTGGCGGATATAAAAACAGACAGAAGACATCACACATCAGAGAAGTCATCGCTAGCCTCTCTGCACTGCTGCTCACTTATTGTTCCACACTGCAACAAATTCAGTGCTTCAAATATACCTTCACCTACACTTATTCCTTTTAGAGCGCATTTCTTCATTAAACGGTAGTAAAGGTCTTCATTTTCGCTTTTAATAAAGTCGCACATTTCAGAAATAAATTCATCTGTTAAAAATACCTCTTTTTTGTTAACCCAACTATCAACTGACTCGATCAGGTATTGACGCATAGATTTATTCTTTTCAATATCTCTCAGACTCATAAAAGCACATTCATCTACGCTTAGAACCCACTTACCAAGTTTATACTTAAAAATATCTCCATCGTCTACATCGACTTTTTTTTCGCCTTCCATAAAAATTCCTCCATAATAATTAAAGGCTTCATGATATTTAACAATTTTAGACGATTTTTATAATATTCAGGAATTGTCAAAATTTAACGTTGATTCCGCTGGCAGTTGACTGCCATCACTCAAAAACCCAGAAAATATTAAAAAGTCTACAAAAGTTTCTAAAAATACAAATTCAGGCACGTTACGACAAGCTGCACACAAAGGATGACCGGATAGGAAGGCTAAATGAGAACATGAATAAACAGGCTGCCCAAATTCAAACTTAATCCAAGAGAACAGCAGGTTAAACATTAAGCTATACCTGAAGATCGTGCGCCATTAGCTGGTTGAGATTTCATCTTAGAATACACTTTATTCATCTGCACCTGTTTTCTAAGCCTACCTGCGTACAGAAAACCAAAAAATGAACAAAAAGGAAAATGAGAGGCAGAATGCAAGTATGTGAATATTCTGGAAAAAATATCAACTTTTATTGACAGACTAATTATTTAAACGCCCAATAAAATCAAAATTCATTAATAGAACTTACTCTAAACCTTTACTGATTTTGAATGTATACCCTGATTCTTATTTCAACATTGACAAACTTATCGGAGATAAGAGCACTTGTTTATCCATATAAAGAAGATATTTCTTTAGTATGTGAAATACTTGGTGCGTTAGCGATACTGGTAGGTTTTGTGGGCTATTTATTCAGGAATTTCATTAAGAAATTTCTCATTCCAAGAAAACTTCGACTCCAAGAGATACTGAGGCACTTGTAGAATACAACAAATATTTTACGGAAAAAGAACTGGAAAAGCTTAACGTTCCCTATGTTCAAAGAATCGAAAACAACATTAAAAGAAATGTAATAGAAGAAGCAACCGATTTTTTAAAGAGTTCGGAGCAAGTCCTTATAATAGCAGGGGAAAGTGGAATCGGGAAAACAAGACTTGCAATTGAAATCTCCAAAAGAATTAATGAATCAGGGAAACTTGCGGGAGACTTCAAATTCAAAGGGAAGTGCCTATTTGCAAATTTAAGGCATTATAAAAGCCCGAAAGATATTGAAGAAAAATTAAATACCGAACTTTCGGAAAAAACGGTACTCATCTTCGATGATTATCAGTATAATATGGAAGTATTCAACGAAATAAAAAATAATGCATTCAAAAGAAACTCAAAGCTCATCATTACCACAAGACCAATATTCGTTGAGGCTTTGAAGGAAAAGATAGGGGCAGCTTCAATCAGATACCTCAAATTGGAAAGAATGGATATAAGCGGGATACTGCAAGATATGGAAGACGGGGATTTAAAAGAGGGAATTGAAAGAATATCGGAAGGAAACCCTGCAATAGCTCTTCTGGCTCTCGATTACATAAAGCAACTCCCTGACAGAAGTGCAAAAGAGATATTTCAGGGCATCAGAACAAGCAAAGAATTCTTTGACAAAATTATAAGAGACTTCCAAAAAGAATACGGAGAAGATTTTATAGAATTTCTTGCAGGAGGAGAAATTACTGGTGGAGTCACAGACATCCCGCAAAAGTATGAAAAAATAATTATAGAAATGGAAAAAGGCGGTCATATTGCCAGGCACGAATCAAAATATCACCTGACCCCCGACGTCTTATCTGAATATCTCATCAACCGTGAGTTCTTTACCGGAACAATCCTGAAGCACAGCTTTGAAGAACTCGCCAAAGCAGAAAATGGTGCCTATATTCCGGAAATACTTAACTCCATAATAAAACTCAAAGATGAAAGGGAAATATACCGGAAAGCCGCAGAAAAACTGCTGGAAATCGTTGATAATCTCGAACCCGATACCGAACAAAAGAAAAGAAGAATAAAAACAGGAATAACGGTTTATGACGGGTTTGGCAACTTAAATCTCGTTACAGAAAGACTTGGAGAATTCTGGACAGATTATGAAACTCTGGATGATGGAAACGATCTTCAAGATCTGGGCATATTCCTCATAAAGATATCAAAGCCCTACGAAGCCAGAAAATGCCTGGAAAAAGCTAAAGAAATATTCACAAGAAACCATGATAACGTCGGAATTTCTTCTACAAGTCATAATCTGGGAATGATTCATCAGCATCAGGGCAATTACGAAGAAGCAGTGAAAAAGTACAACCAGTCCCTGAAAATTGAAGAAGAACTGGGGGACAAGAGCGGAATTGCAAGAACACTGCACCAGCTTGGAATGATTCATCAGCAGCAGGGCAATTACGAAGAAGCCGTGAAAAAGTATGACCAGTCCCTGAAAATTAAAAGAACTGGGGACAAGAGCGGAATTGCAAACACTGCACCAGCTTGGAATGTATTATCTCAGGGCAATTACGAAGAAGCCGTGAAAAAGTATGACGTCCCTGAAAATGAAGAAGAACTGGGGGACAAGAGCGGAATTGCAGGAACACTGCACCAGCTTGGAAATGTTCATTATTCTCAGGGCAATTACGAAGAAGCCGTGAAAAAGTATGACCAGTCCCTGAAAATGGAAGAAGAACTGGGGGACAAGAGCGGAATTGCAATAACAATGGGTCAGCTTGGTAGAGTTAATGAAGATAATGAAAAATACGTAGAAGCACTCAAATGTTACTTCACTGCATTTTCAATTTTTAAGAATCTTAACTCTCCATACATGCAATTAGCGCTAAAATGTATGAATGGATTGAAAGAAAAAATGGGAGAAGAACAATTTAAAGAAGCATATCAAGAACTTGAGAGCAGTAATAAATGATTTTAAACTTTTCCAAGTTCATGACTAATTTTATTTTGTAATTTAGACTTCTTCGCTCGCTCAAGCAAATTAAGAAACAATAAGAGAGATGTAATTATCAAAAATTAAAGAGGAAATTAGTTTCAAAGGAGTAAAAACATCAGTAAATGATCAGTAAAACAGTATTAGAAAAAGAACAATTTTAGAATAGATTTAAAGTAGTATAGGGTGAGCATGGCAGCGATCCAGAGTTCCCGAAGACTCGCGTACTTCAGTACAGTAAGGAACGTGGACAGGCTTATCTTCTGTGTTCGGAATGGGTACAGGAGTTGCCCTGCCGCTATGGCCGCCAGACTCTACCTATAAATGGGATTGGGGAAAATGATGAAGTCATGTATAGGTGTGCTGCATATTGAATTTCGCCTGGACCTGATATGGTGAAAGGAACGGATGGTTAGTTAACGCGGACTGAACACCTCGTTGCCTTGGTGCTTACATCCCGTTTCTATTAAACCGGTCTTTTACCGGAATCCTTAAAGAGGTCTCTTTTTAGGTCAGATTTCGAGCTTAGATGCATTCAGCTCTTATTCCTTAGCGCGTAGCTGCCCGGCGTTGCCTTGTCAGACAACCGGTACACCAGTGGCGCCGCTGCTTGGTTCCTCTCGTACTAAAAGCAGCTTACCCTCAGACCTCTGGCACCTCTAGTAGATAGTAACCGACCTGTCTCACGACGGTCTAAACCCAGCTCACGATCTCCTTTAATAGGCGAACAACCTCACCCTTGGCCGCTGCTGCACGGCCAGGATGGAAAGAACCGACATCGAGGTAGCAAGCTGCCGGGTCGATATGTACTCTTGCCGGCAACGACTCAATTATCCCCGGGGTAACTTTTCTGTCATTTTTGGCCCCCACCAAGGAGGCTCAAAAGTTCGCTAGAACCGACTTTCGTCTCGTCATCCACTGCTGTGCTGAATAACGTCAGGCTGACTTATGCTCTTGCACTCTTCAGCGAGTTTCCGACCCGCTTGAGTCAACCATTGCGCGCCCTTGATATCTTTTCAAGGGCGTCCCGCCCCAGGCAAACTGCCCACCTATCGGGGTCCTCTTCTCAGAGTTAGGGTCGTAGTTCCAGAAGGGTAGTGTCCCAATTGCGACTCCACGGATGCTGGCGCACCCGCTTCGACGTCTCCTACCTACACTGTACATCCAGAACCACAACCCAACGACAGGCTGCAGTAAAGCTCCACGGGGTCTTCACTTCCCCCTAGAGGTCTCTAGACTGTGCACTAGAATGTAAGCTTCACCGGACTCCAGTTAGGGACAGTAGGGCTCTCATTGATCCATTCATGCAAGTCGCCAATTAAGCGACAAGGTACTACGCTACCTTAAGAGGGTCATAGTTACCCCCGCTGTTTACGGGCCCTTCTTCCCGTTGAACCGGGGTTTCAGGTACCCGCACTGAGCAGGATTCAGAGATTGTACTAGCCCTTACGGGTTTGCAATCTCCTATGTTGGTATTAGACAGTTAGAGCCCCCTGGTCACTGCGACCTGCTGTCTACACAGCAGGCACTCCTTCTCCCGAAGTTACGGAGCTAATTTGCCGAATTCCCTTAACTGAATTACTCCGACACGCCTTAGCCTTTTCAGCTAGGGGCACCAGTGTCAGATCTCGGTACGGACATTTAGCTGTCCTTTTCACGGGTCCCTGGGTGCAGCCGACTTTAGCCATTACAGATTCGCCTGCTTCTCGCCATTACGGCTCTCCACGGGTTTCGCTGCTTAGACGGCGCGACAACGCCGCTCGGCCTGCCCTGAGACGTCAGAGCTTAGTGCTAAATGGTACAGGAATATTAACCTGTTTCCCTTTTGGCGTACTCGAGTTACGGTACGTCTTAGGACCGACTAACCCTCGGCTGACGATCATTGCCGAGGAAACCTGGCCCCTTCGGCGGCAAGGATTCTCACCTTGCTTTGCTGCTACTATTACCAGGATTTTCGTTTGTGAACGGTCCACAGGACTTTACAGCCCTGCTTCTGCCCGAACACAACGCCTTCCTACGAGATTACCTTGCGGTACTCCGTGGTATCGGTAGTCGACTTGAGCCCCGTCAATTTTCGGGGCCCCAAACCTCGACTGGTGAGCTGTTACGCACTCTTTGAAGGGTAGCTGCTTCTAAGCTAACCTTCCAGCTGTCTTGGGCTTGGGACGCCCTTTAGTGTTAACACTTAGTCGACACTTGGGGACCTTAACCACGGGCTGGGTTGTCTCCCTTACGGACTACAAGCTTACCCCAGTAGTCCGGACTCCGACCTTCTTAAATGACAGTGGGTTTGGAGTTTGACAGGCGGGTGAGGGATTTCTCCCCCGGAACCGCCAATCAGTGCTCTACTCCACCGACGATCTCCAGTCAGGTCATGCTGCGACATGTTTCGGAAGGAACCAGCTGATGCCGGGTTAGATTAGCATTTCACTACGAGACGCAGGTCACACGAATGATTTGCAGATCAAAACCGCTTGCGGTCCTCCACGTAGCTTTCGCCACGCTTCAACCTGCCCACGCCTAGATCACCCGGCTTCGGGTCGTACCCCGGTGACTCCACGCACTTGTATACGTCGTGCCTCACCCGTGAGGGTTGCGCACATGTTGCTTTCGCTTCGGCTGCCCAGATAAAAGGTTAGCCATCGCCACCAAGATACACTCCCTGGCCCGTTCTTCAAAACGTAAGATACGACACTGGCAGTGGCGTTCGTACAGCATTCTCGCGAATGTTTCCTTCACGTCAAAGATCCTTTCATGCCGTATCGTTCTATCACTATCAGGTTTCAGGCACTTTGCACCTCCCTTCTCGGGGTACTTTTCAGCGTTCGGTCACCCTACTATTTCGCTATCGGTCTCAAGTAGTATTTAGTTTTGGAGGTTGGTGCCCCCCGGATTCCCGCGCGATATCCAACGCACGGTACTCAGGGACATGTTCCGGTCTTCTGGTTTACACATACGTGACTGTCACACTCTATGGTCTGCCGTTCCAGGCAAGTTCGGTTTTACCGCGAGACGTTTGAACAGCCCTACAACACCACATTTCCCCGAAGGGATTCGGTTTGAACTGTGCCGGTTTCACTCGCCGTTACTCACGGCATCTCGTTTGATTTCTTTTCCTGCTCCTACTGAGATGTTTCAATTCGGAGCGTTCCCGATCATTACTGATCACTAGGGAGAGGTCCCATTCGGAAATCCCGGGTTCATTGGCTCCATGCACCTACCCCGGGCTTATCGCAGCTTGGCACGTCCTTCATCAGCTCTTGAGCCGAGCCATCCACCTGATAGCATAACTCCTGTTACACCTAACCAGGTCCAGTTAGCGTTCAATATACAGCACCTATACATGACTTCATGTACCTGAGTTTCCACACAGGCAATCCGTCCTTCCCCGAAAATTTACTTTCCGGGTGCATTAGAGAATGAAATGATTTGAGGATTTGTCGGTTTATCGGCATCTGGGCGGTGGGTTTTTTATGCTTAGGAGGTGATCCAGCCGCAGATTCCCCTACGGCTACCTTGTTACGACTTAACCCCCCTTGCAAAATTCAGGTTCGAACACGGCACAGAGTCCGTGCCCTCACCCATACCTCACTCGGGTGGTTTGACGGGCGGTGTGTGCAAGGAGCAGGGACGTATTCACCGCGCTATATTGAAACGCGATTACTACGGATTCCAGCTTCACGAGGGCGAGTTACAGCCCTCGATCCGAACTACGGATGGGTTTATGAGATTGCCAACCCCTTTCGGGGAAGGGACCCATTGTCCCATTCATTGTAGCCCGCGTGTAGCCCGGGAGATTCGGGGCATACTGACCTACCGTGGCCCGCACCTTCCTCCGATTTAACACCGGCGGTCCCCACAGTGTACCCATCATCCCGGAGGATATGCTGGTAACAGTGGGCACGGGTCTCGCTCGTTGCCTGACTTAACAGGATGCTTCACAGTACGAACTGGCGACGGCCATGCACCTCCTCTCAGCGATTCAGGCAAAGTCTTCAGCTTGGCCTACATATTGCTGTCGCCCCCGGTGAGTTGTCCGGCGTTGAGTCCAATTAAACCGCAGGCTCCACCCGTTGTTGTGCTCCCCCGCCAATTCCTTTAAGTTTCAGCCTTGCGGCCGTACTTCCCAGGTGGCTCGCTTCACGGCTTCCCTGCGGCACCAGACACGGTCGCGCCATGCCTGACACCTAGCGAGCATCGTTTACGGCTGGGACTACCCGGGTATCTAATCCGGTTCGTGCCCCCAGCTTTCGTCCCTCACCGTCGAACCCGTTCTGGTAAGACGCCTTCGCCACAGGTGGTCCCACAGGGATTACAAGATTTCACTCCTACCCCTGTAGTACCTCTTACCTCTCCCGGTTCCAAGCCTGGCAGTATCCCCCGAAAGCCTAACGGTTGAGCCGTCAGATTTCCCGGAGGACTGACCAAACCGGCTACGGACCCTTTAGACCCAATAATCACGATCACCACTCGGGCCGCCGGTGTTACCGCGGCGGCTGGCACCGGTCTTGCCCGGCCCTTGCTAACAGGTGTATTTTACACACCCGGACAGCCAGCATATGATGCTGGCACTCGGTGTCCCCTTATCACGGTTTCCCGCATTGTAAAGTTTTCGCGCCTGCTGCGCCCCGTAGGGCCTGGATTCATGTCTCAGAATCCATCTCCGGGCTCTTGCTCTCACAACCCGTACCCGTCGTCGGCTAGTAGGTACATTACACCCACTACTACCTGATAGGCCGCAGACCCATCCTTGGGCAGACGAATCCATTTTACGCATAAAGCATTCCAGCATATATGCGTTATCCGGAATTATCCCCAGTTTCCCGGGGTTATGCCGGACCCAAGGGCAGGTTATCCACGTGTTACTGAGCAGTACGCCATGTTCACGAAGAACATATGACTCGCATGGCTTAGGCGAACACCGATAGCAGTAACCTCTGGCAGGATCAACCAGAATTGTTATAGCACACTTGCTTGAAATTAAAGGTCTTGGTCGCAGAAACTTGCACTAACAACTATCAATTCAGTTATTCTAAGTTTCGCGATGATGTGTTTTTGTAAAAAAACTCTCACCGCCCAGAATTAACCGAACCGACAAAATCCTCGTCAGACAGGAAATAACTCCTGGCTCCATTAAAAGATGAAAGAGATATATAATTCAACCCACACAACTGCTTTGTGTGAGGAATACATACAAGACGTTTCTTGTATATAAAGCTTCTCCCTGAAAGGAGATTGAACAAATTTGAAAGATGGAAAGTGAATGAGTAAAAGATTTCAAAAGAGTTATACTTTCGAATCCTTAACTTCGTCCGTTTTTATGAACCATTGTTTAGAAAACAATGCTCCAAGGAACCATCTGATTCTGTTTTTAAGATTTCGTTTTTCGAACTTCGTTTTTCAAGTTCCGTTTTTCCTCTCTTAGATGCGTTGTGACGCCCTAAGAAGCAACCCTAGTAGGGGTTCATTTAGTATAAATAGTTTTCCGTTGATGGCTCGATGAGATAAAATTTCATAAAACCATTCAAAAACGCGCATGCAATTTATATACCAGCAGTGTACATTTATGTAGATGATTATCATGGATGTACGAACTGAAAGAAGGGATCGATTTTTACATCGAACCCATGCAGAATAAAAAAGTAACTGTTTTTGACACAACACTGCGTGACGGAGAACAAACCCCCGGGGTCTCCCTGACTTCTACTCAGAAGCTGGAAATTGCCCGTCAACTTGACAAACTCGGGGTAGACATAATAGAAGCTGGATTTCCTATCTCTTCAGAAGGAGATAAAGAATCCGTAAAATCGATTTCTAATGCCGGACTGGATACCGAAGTCTGTGGGCTTGCCCGTGTGTTGAAAAAAGATATCGATGCCTGTTTTGATAGCGACGTTGGCCTAGTGCATACTTTCGTCCCTACCTCAGATGTACAGAGGATATACACCATTAAAAAAAGCCAGGAAGAAGTCATTCAACTGGCTGTAGAAGCTGTCCAGTACATCAAAGACCATGGGCGGAAGTGCATGTTTTCTGCAATGGACGCTACAAGGACTGATCCTGAATACCTCATGCAGGTTTTCAAGGCAGTTCAGGAAGCAGGATGCGATATCATTAACGTGCCAGATACTGTCGGCATTATGGTTCCGTCCGCAATGTACAGGCAGATAAAGGACATCGCTGCTGAAATAACAATTCCTATCGATGTACATTGCCATAATGATTTCGGGCTTGCGGTAGCAAACAGCCTCATGGCTGTCGAAGCAGGCGCGTCCCAGGTTCAGGTCACGATAAACGGCATAGGAGAAAGGGCAGGAAATGCCGACCTTTCCCAGACAGTAATGAGCCTTACGGCAATATATGGGGCAAAAACGAACATTCGGACCGAATACCTTGTTGAAACCTCTAAAATGATTGAAAACTATACTGGAATCAGGCTTCCTCCAAACACTCCTGTGGTCGGCCAGAATGCCTTTTCCCACGAGTCGGGAATCCACAGCCAGGGAGTGCTTGAAAAATCCGATACCTTCGAGCCTGGAATAATGACTCCGGAAATGGTAGGACACAGACGGCGTATTGTCCTCGGCAAACATACAGGCAAACATGCAGTCAAGCAGTCCCTCGAATCTGCCGGGATAATAACAAATGACAAGCAGCTCGATGAAATTGTGTCCAGAATCAAAGAGATTGCAAACAAGGGCAAACAGATCACAGATGCCGACCTCTATGCAGTTGCTTCGGCCGCGCTTGGAAAAGCAAGTTCCGAAGAAGAACTGATCAAACTTAAAGAAGTATCTGTAATGACAGGAAACATCCTGACGCCCACGGCAGTGGTCAAGGCAGACATTCAAGGCATAGAAGTCATTGCAGCAAGGACCGGAGTTGGCCCTGTAGATGCCGCCCTCAATGCTGTAAGGGATATCCTGGGAGAGAGTAACCACTTTAAACTCCAGGATTTCAGGATCGATGCCATTACCGGAGGAGCAGATGCCCTTGCAGATGTATACATAGGTCTTGAAAACGAACAGGGCAGAATTGTAACTGCCAGGTCTGCAAACACGGACATAGTTATGGCCTCTGTAGAAGCCCTTGTGAATGCCATGAACCTGCTGTATAAAAAGGAAGCAAAGATCTGAACTGACAGAAACGGCTAAAAGAGCCCAAAAACTGTAGTTCAAAGATAATTTCAGACAAAAAAATCGGATAAGGACTGGTGTCTATTCGTTTTTGGGGTTTGTATTCCACAAGTCATATATGAAAAGTAAAATAAAATGAGATGGAATACAAACCCATGCCTTATCCAATTATTGATTCTCACTGTCACCTTGATTTTCCTAAATTCAACCGCGATCGGGAAGAGACTATTCTCCGAGCCAGGGAAGCAGGAATTGTCGGAATGATCAATTCCGGAATTTCGCTGAAGGGCAACCGCATGAGTCTTGAACTTGCGGAAAAGCACGAAGATATTCATGCCACACTTGGCCTGAGTCCTGATATCGGTAGAGAGGGTGAAGATAAAGAAATAAATGCTATCCTTTCCCAGATTGAAGCCAATGCAGGAAAAGCAGTTGGTATTGGGGAAGCAGGCCTTGATTTTCAGGACTGCAAAACAAATGAGGAACGGGAAAGTCAGACAGCGTCATTCAAAAAAGTAATAGAGCTTGCAAAAGACCTGGACAAACCTCTTGTGGTGCACGCCCGGCTGGCTGAAGCTGAAGTCCTGAAACTTGTCAGGGGTGTAGATACAGTTATCTATCACTGTTACAGCGGCTCTGTTGAGACCATGAGGGAAATCGTAGATATGGGGTACTACATTTCCCTGGCAACTCTTGTCTGTTTTTCCAAGCATCACCAGGTTCTCGCAGCAGAGGTGCCACTTGAAAACCTGCTTCTGGAAACAGACAGTCCCTTCCTTTCTTCCCGAAAAGGCAGAAATGAGCCTGCCTTCATAGTGGATTCAATCCCTGTGGTAGCTCAACTTAAAGATATGGAGCCGTCGGAAATCGCTAAATCCGCCACAGCAAATGCACGCAGGGCTTTCAATATATAAGGTTTTAAAATAGTTCTAAGGAAAAAAGAAAGGAAAAAGAGAAAATAGAGAGAGAAATAGGAGAGGAAAAAACATGGAAGTCCGGTACATTTGCCCCACAGCTTACGATTCCAGTGTCTATCTGGTAAATGGGAAGGTCCTGATCGATGCGGGAATGAATAGTGATCTGATTATTAAACAACTGGAGAAATATATCAAGCTTACAGACCTGAAACTTATAATCCTGACCCATTGCCATTATGACCATACTGCGGCAGCAGCAGCAATTGCAGAAAAAAGCGGTGCAGAAGTCGGGATACACAAAGCCGACCTTCAGGGCGTAAGTGACGAATACCTTAGTGTGTCTGTACTCTTCGGAGACCGCGCACCTGCTGTCAAGCCTACAATTACATATGAAGAAGGGGACAAAATTGACATCGGAAATGGGGAATACCTGGAAGTCATCCACACGCCTGGCCACTCAAAGGGGAGTATCTGCCTTTATGAACCGGTCTCAAAAAGCATCTTTTCCGGGGACACTGTATTTCCGGGCGGAGGTTTCGGAAGAATGGATTTTGAAGGTTCAGAACCTGAAAAGATGCTTGGCTCAGTGGAAAAACTAACAAAACTTGATGTAAAAGCCCTGTATTCTGGACATGGAGCCCCTACGGACAGGGATGGAAACAACCAGATCATGGCCTCATACAGGATGCTAAGAATGATGATGGGAGTATGAAGACGGTCTGGGAAGACAGTCTGAGAAAGAAGGGCCGGATATGAAAATAGTCCCACTGCCTGTTTAACCGGGGATTGAAGCGAATGAGGAGCCTGGAAGCAAATTATGGCGAAAGATACGGAAGTTTCAAAAGAAAATAAAAAATTCAGCCTGGAGAAACCGGATAAAAAAGGGCTGAGCAGAAAAAAGGGTTTTTTTGTCCCAAAAAAAGCAGAAGTAAGACAAGAAGTAAGACAAGAAGCAAAAGAAGAAGCAAGAGAAGAAGCAAAGTCAGGAGTGAGATCCAGGACAAAATCCGAAAAAACAGACGGACAGAAAACAGAAGCAAAGCCCTCAGCAGAGACAGGGAAAAAACCGGAAAAAAGATCCGGAACTAAGACCGGAAAAAAGGCAAAAAAATCGGAAAAATCTGTTTCTTCACGCATACCTGCATCAGAATTCCTTCCAATGAGCCCTGAAGAAGTAAAAGCTCGCGGCTGGAAGGATCTGGACATTATCCTGGTCACCGGAGACGCCTATGTAGACCATTCCAGCTTCGGCACCGCAATAATAGGAAGGGTTCTTGAAAATGCTGGCTTCAGGGTAGGAATAATTGCCCAGCCGCGCTGGGACAGCCCTGAAGACTTCAGAAAACTTGGAAAACCCAGACTTTTCTTTTCCGTAAGCGCCGGGAATACTGATTCAATGGTCAGCAACCTGACCGCGGGCCTGAAGCCTCGAGAAAAGGACGCATATTCCCCCGGAAACAAAACAGGGCTTCGCCCGAACCGAGCTACAATTATTTACTCAAACAGGATAAAAGAAGCTTTTCCTGATGTGCCTATCGTGCTGGGGGGTATTGAGGCTTCCTTACGGCGTTTTGCCCATTACGACTATCTTTCGGACAAGGCCAGGCAATCCATTCTGGCTGATGCGCCTGCCGATCTCGTGGTCTACGGCATGGGAGAACTTCAGATCGTAGAAATTGCAAGACGCTTACAGGCCGGGGAAAGTATCAGAGATATAAAAGACATTCCGGGCACGGTCTGGAAGATGGAAGTTAAAGCCTGGAAAGAACTCAAAGAAAGAGGCAAAAAGACAGAGAAAGAACAGAATGAACAGGACGGACCTGAACAGAAAGCTGGGAAAACAACTGAGGATGCAGCCGAATTTTTAAAAGAATACGTTGAAATTCCTTCCTTTTCCGACGTTTCTCAGGATAAAGCAGCCTTTGCAGAGGCTTTCCGCAAATATTTCACGGAACAGAATCCTGTTACTGGAAAAGGTGTTGTCCAGCCTCACCCGAAAACCGTCATCGTGCAGAACAGGCCTATGCGTCTCCTGACAGACGCTGAAATGGACCATGTATATGAGCTGCCGTTCACTGGCGAAGCCCACCCCTCCTATACAGAACCTATCCCTGCCCTGGAAATGGTAAAATTCTCCCTGACAACGCACAGGGGCTGCTTCGGAGGCTGCGCTTTCTGTGCAATTACGCAGCACCAGGGACGCATGATTGCAAGCCGCAGCATCGAGTCCGTCCTGCGTGAAGCAAAAAAACTCACAGAAAAGCCGGATTTCAAAGGCATTATAAACGGGGTAGGCGGCCCCAGCGCCAACATGTACGGCCTGGAGTGCAAAACCTGGGGGAAGAAAGGAGCCTGCCTGGACAAATCCTGCCTCTATCCCCGCATTTGCCCTGCCCTGGATACCAGCCACAAAAAGCTGCTCGAGCTCCTGCGCCGCCTGCGCGAACTTCCAGGAGTCAGGCAGGTCTTTACAGGCTATGGAGTGCGCTACGACCTGGCTCTTGAGGATGAAAAGTACCTCGAAGAACTTTGCGCCCACCACATTAGCGGACAGTTGAGAATCGCACCTGAACATTTCTCAAAGCGAGTCACGAATGCGATGTGCAAACCCGGCAGAGAAGTCTACGAAAAATTTGCCGAAAAATTTACAGCTCTCAACAGGAAGTGCGGCAAGCGACAGTACATTGTAAACTACCTGATGTCAGGCCACCCGGGCTGCACTCTTGAAGATATGATCGAAATGGCAGAGTATGTACGGGACCACGGGGGCTACACAGAACAGGTACAGGATTTTACTCCAACCCCTATGACAGTATCGACCTGCATGTATTACACAGAGCTTGACCCGTTCACCGGCAAAAAAATATACGTTGCGAGGGGCAAAAAAGAAAAAGCCATGCAGAGAGCCCTTATGCACTACAGGAGCCCTGCAAACTATGAGCTTGTATATGAAGCCCTGGAAAAGGCAGGAAGACTTGACCTTATAGGAAATGCCCATAAATGTTTGATAAGAAGAAAAAGAGGGTAAATCCGGAGCCCAACTTATCAAAAACGTGCGGGCTTCAAAGAACCAGGAATGGAAGAAATTATGTTTTCGGGGAAAAGTCAGGTTTCCCTCAAAATCCCTGGCACTCGCGCAGGAAAGCCCTGAGTGTTCCGCTTACCTGCCCGCAGTAAGTGTTCAGAGACCTTTCCTTGATCTCAATTATCAGGTTTGCCTCCCCATCCCAGCTAAAACTGGCAACTATTCCGTTTCCTTCAAGCATCCCGGAGTTTCCGGGTGAAGTTTCAATCCCGTAATTCTGGAGTTTTTTCTTCATGCAGGAAAACACATCAGGAGTCACATTTTTGAATCTAATTCCCTGGCAGCCTTCAGTATCCAGTTTTCTTTCGCCCATACTTCATCCCGATTCCGGATTTCCTTTACGAACCGTGGCACTCTTTTACAAAATGTTTTATCTTCTGGGCCACGATTTCACAGCTGACGATAAAAGGTTTTTCCGTGATTCTGATGGTAAGATTGGACATTCCGTCCCATTCGAAATCCGCAGTAATCCCTTTGCCAGAAAGTTCTCCTCTGTTTCCCGGCGGGACATGGATACCGTAATTCTGAAGCTTCTTTTTCATACACTTAAATGTATCAGGCGGAACTTTACGAAATGTTATCGGTCTACAACTCACGATCCTATTCTCCTAACTTACTTCCAAAACTTATATTTGTTATAGAATTCAGTAAACAAGAATCGTTTTACGGAGATAAAAATATGCTGTGATACGCCGTTAATAGAAGACAGAGAGTTTTCTAGTGCGCTATCCTGAAATATAAAATTGAAAGATGAAACAATTTCTCAGGAGCAGAAAAAAGAATGGGTTGAGCCGGATAAAGCCGGCCCGCAGTAAAAATCAAGTGAGAAACAGGCAGCTAAAATTACTTCATCGCCATTGCCACGAGTTCTACAATATCTATAACCTCGATATCTCCACCTGCGTCCCTGAGGTTCCTTACGCAGAGGGGGCAGGAGGTAACTATATAGTCCACGCCTTCGGGCACGTCTTTAAGCCTTTTTCTTGCAAGTTCAAGGGAAATGTCAGGATACCCTATCCTTACCCCTCCTCCGCCGCCGCAGCAGCGGGAATCTTCTTTGATATTTTTCATTTCTTTGAGGGTACAGATTGCCTGGATGACTTTCCTTGGAGCATCATAAATCTTATTGTGCCTGCCCAGGTGGCAGGGATCATGGTAGGTGACTGTAAGGTCAAGTTTCTTCAGCTTGAGTTCATCCAGATGCTCGGCAAGGAACTCGGGGAGGCTGATGACGCGGAGCTCTCCGGGATAGTTGTTCTTGAGGGTTGTGTAACAGCCGGCGCAGCTTGTGATAATTGTGTGGGCTCCCACTTTCCTGATCTGCTCAAGGTTGCGTTCCATGACCTTTTCTGCATCTTCCCTGAATCCGGTACGCAGAAGAGGAGAAGCACAGCACTGCTCATCCGGCAGGAGAGTTACTCCGTAGCGTTGCAGAACTTTAAATGTCTTTTTTGCAAACTCCGGGTAGCGGTAAGAATCAAAGCAGCCCACGAAATAGACGTAATCCGACTTTTCAGGCAGCTTTGAGCGTTCTGTTTCGGAAAGCCAGTGTTTGCGATCCTTCGTTTCCCCGAAAGAGTTTCCGTATGTCATGACCGCTGACTTTAATTTTTCCTGGGCTTCAGTTGTAATGCCGCATTTAACAAGCTGGGCACGGGCGGCTTCCACGACCTCTGGCGGATTTGCTCCTGCAGGGCATTTGGCAGCACAGATCCCGCAGGTTGTACACGAAGCCAGGCTTGAGAGGACATCTTCTGACGGCGGCCTGCCCTCGAGCAGACTTTTTATAATGAGCATTCTTCCGCGCGTGTTAGCAGATTCCCAGCCGACAACATCAAAGACAGGGCAGACAGAGCGGCAAGTCCCGCACTGCACGCATCTATAAACCGATCTGCGGTCAACTTCAAAGGGCTGCTCTTTTCCTTTTTCCTCTCTTATTTCGATTTTATCCAGCTCTTTTGCCTGCTCAGTTTCCTTTTTTCCTTCGTTTTTCATGGTTTTCACAACCCCAATTTGCCCGGATTTAGTATACCTTTCGGGTCAAGGACCTTTTTGATTGCACGCATTACCTCAAGGGCGGGGCCCCACTGGGCTTCCATGTACTCAGCCCTGGCTGCACCTACACCATGCTCGGAACTGACTGTGCCCCCAAGCTCAATCGCTGTCCTGTGGATCAGGTCTGCGGCCTTGTTCAGGCGGTCCCACTCGTCTTTATTCAGGACATCAATAAAGAGGGCAAGGTGCAGGTTTCCGTCTCCTATGTGTCCGTACTTCATAGCAGGAAGGTTGAATTTCTCAGAAATTTCCTGTACCCTCCTTAGCAGTTCTGGAATCCTTTTTATGGGAACTCCCACGTCTTCTCCGACATAAATACGGGTTTTTGTAGGGTCCAGGCGGGAAACTGCGGCTCCTACAAGCTTCCGGGCTGCCCAGATGTCTGCCATTTCCTTTTCACTTTCCGCAAGCTTTATGGAAAGAGCCAGGGGAGAACAGACTTTCATTATCTGCTCTGCAGCTTCACGTGCCGAGCTTTCAGTGCCGTCAACTTCGAAGAGAAGGACGTCCCCTTCCGAAGGAAGCACGAGTTTCGGGTCGTAACGTTTGAGAACCTGCAGGGAAACTCTATCCAGAATCTCGCAGGCTGAAGGAACGACCCCGTTTGAGAACGTTTTTACAACCGCTTTCCCTGCAATTTCCGCATTTTCAAAGGAGGCGATAACCAGTTTTCGGGTTTTCGGGAGAGGGGCAACTTTCAGGCTGGCTTTCGTGACGATTCCGAGTGTGCCCTCTGAACCTATAATAAGCTGAGTCAGATCATAGCCTGCAGCGGATTTCAGCATTTTTGAGCCTGTATGGATAACGGTTCCGTCTGCAAGAACCACTTCCAGGTCGCGGACATAGTTTCTCGTGGTACCGTATTTAACACAGCGCATTCCGCTTGCGTTATAAGCTATCATGCCCCCGATAGTACACATAGCTGAACTGCCGGGATTGGGAGGAAAGAAAAACCCATACGGCTTTAGCGCGTTATTTAAAGCGTCCTGGATTATTCCAGGCTCCACCATTACCTGGATATTGTCAATATCGATTTCAAGAATGCGGTTCATACCCGACATATCCAGCACGATACCCCCTCTAACAGGAACTGCCCCGCCTGCAAGTCCGGTGCCTGCTCCCCTTGCAGTCACCGGGATATTATTCTCATAAGCAAGCCTGACAATACGGCTTACCTCTTCAGTGCTCTCCGGGCGTACTACGTAATCAGGCATTCCCTTGACCTGGGATGCGTCAGAAGAGTAACAATAAAGTTCCGAAGGCGAGACCGAGAGCCGCACGCCGACAATTTTTCGAAGTTCTGCAGTTATATCCATTATAGACCTCAAATTAGGATTCAGATGTGAAAAATAGAATTTCTGTCACGGCTGGAGACAGATCAATAAGGAATGAGTTGCAGCAAATAATCAAGAGTAATAATATATAAGAATATACCATAATTCTTCCTCCTGAAAAGCCACTGAGAAATAAAACGTAAAGAAGAGAACCCTTCAGCTCTAAAAAAGCAGGCAGTAAAAGAAACTTTCAGGAAAAAGTGCAGGACAAACCTTTACATTCTGGTAGACATAAGAGGACAAACATGACACAGTACTTTGAGATAGAACAGAGAGACGGAGCAGCAAGGATCGGAAAACTCCTGCTGTCTCCCGAACTTCGTACTCCCTGCATTCTGAATACGGCAGAGCTTGGAAACCTTGAGAGCCCAGGCCCTGTTGTTGATGCAGGCAGCTTCTGGGGTACGGAATCCCGGGCAGAGCTTAAAGCACGCGTAAACCAAATCCGGGAAAAAGCAGGAAACGGGACCCTCATAATCCTGCCTCATCAGGCTTATCCGCCTGCCATTCCAGTCGAATCGGTCGGGGAAGCAAAAACGTTTACTGCCACCAATAGCAGAAACCCTGAAGATGAAGGCCCAACAGGTTCTCTTCTAAGAACAGGAGGAAAACTTGAGAAAACCGACCTTTATGTAATGGAAGGGGCAGGTACTCTAGAAAATAATGCACGACGATTTCTGAAGACAGTGATAGATCTCAAAAGCCATATACCTCCGGATACAGCTCTGTACGCCCCCAACCTGGCTCTTCCTGAAAATGTAGCGATGCTGGCTTATCTCGGAATCGATATTCTGGATGATACCAGGGCAGAAATTGCAGCCTATTCAGACATCTATCTGACAGCAGCAGGCCGTTTTTATCTTGACTCCCTTACAGAGTTCCCCTGCAGATGCAGGGCATGTGCTGCAACCAGTCCCGCAGAGGTCCGGAAGCTCCCGAAAATCGAAAGAGCAAAGCTCATTTCAGCTCATAACAGGGATGCCCTCGAAGCCGAACTTTCTCTTGTGCGAGAAAAAATCCGGGCAGGAACACTCAGGGAATATGTTGAAGGCCAGTGCAGGGTCAGGCCCTGGCTTACAGCCCTGCTCAGGCTTGGGGATTTCGAATATTCTTACCTTGAGGAAAGAGTTCCTGCTTTCCGGCAAAACCAGCTCCTTGCAGATACTTCCGAAGCCCTATCCAGAATAGAAGTGGCAAGGTTTGCACGGCGCATACAGGAGAGGTATACACCTCCTGATCTTGATATCCTCCTGCTCCTCCCGTGTGCGGCCAGAAAACCTTATTCAACTTCCCAATCCCATCAGAAATTCATTCTGGCCCTTGGAAAATACCGGAAATTTGTCCATGAAGTGATTTTAACCTCGCCCCTTGGAATAGTGCCCAGGGAACTGGAACTTACATACCCTGCATCCCATTACGACACTGCGGTTACAGGGCACTGGGACGAAGAAGAAAAAGCCTGGGTTTCCGGCTGCCTTGAGGCTTATCTCTCAAAATACAGGTATAAGGCAGTGGTTGCCCATGTAGAAGGGGCATACAGGGAAATCTGTGAAAGAGTGGCGAGCAAACTGGGCATCGAAATAGTCTACACTGCCAGAGAAAGCCTTGTGTCTATGGAGGCCCTGTCAAACCTTAAGAATACCGTTGAATCTCTTTGCGCAGCCGAAAATTTCAGCAAGAAAAGCCTGAATGCGGAAGAGGAGAAAAAGAATTTCCTGAGAGCAATTGCAGGTTATCAGTTTGGAGAAGATGCCGGACTTCTTTTCTCTGAAGAAGCTGGAAAGCTTGCGGTCAAAGGCCGTTTCCCAAAGCACCAGCTCTTTGACGGGAAAAAACAGCTTGCAACTCTGGTTCCGCAGTACGGGATGCTTGCCCTTTCCCTCGAAGGGGCGGAACTGATGGTAAAAAGTGAGAAGTATATGGTAAAAATTGATGATTTTGTCCCACGTGGTTCCATTCTTGCCCCCGGAGTGATTCAGGCAGATCCGGGAATAAGGCCGAATGATGAAGTAATTGTCATTGGAAAAAGAGCCCTCTGTGTAGGCCGGGCCATGATGAGCGGAAAGGAGATGGTGGAATCCCGTAGAGGAGTTGCAGTGGATATCCGGCACGTTAAGAAACTCTGAGTACACTGATCCTTAAAATGAGCTATAAAAGATATATTTAGAACCTTTGGACCTGGTGCTGTCAGCCTGGATTATCATGAACTCTGTAATCCATGAATTATGAAACAGATTTATGAGAAATCCTAACTGCAGGATTCCAGAAAGGGACACTTTCTTCGCGAAGAAATAATAAAATGGCAGGAATATATAAGATATTATGATAAATATAAGATATTATGATAAGGCGTTTTGCACCTGAGGACTTCCAAGAAGTAGTCGAAATTGAAAGAGAGGCCTTTTCGGAGCATAACTCCCTCGTTTATATGAGTTTTTACGAAATGGTGGGAGACAGTTTCCTTGTCGCGGAACAGGACGGAAAAGTCGTGGGGTATGTCGTAGGCTACCGTTCCGCAGAAAACGAAGGGCATATTTTTTCCATTGGTGTCAAAGAAGAATATCGGGGAAGAAGAATAGGTACTGGACTGATCCATGCTATCTGTGACATCTTTGTGGCAAACAGACTTAAATACGCAAGACTGGAAGTGAGAAGTAGTAATACAGGAGCACAAAAATTATACAGATCCATAGGATTTGTACCCTGCTGGACCGAAAAAAAATATTACTCAGATGGAGAGGATGGTATGGTGATGAAAATGCACCTGCACCCATACCGTCTCTTGATCTCAAAACAAAAATATCTTGAACCAATATTTTCAGACAACGAATTCTTTGCTACCTTCAGGGGTCCTATCAGTTATTACCCATGAGCTTGATGACGGAATTGAGAGATTCCCTCATCTGGACCGATGTTTCCTCAAAGATAGGGTCATCCCGGGACATAAGGGTCGCAAGCTCGCCTCCTAAAATAAAAATTGCGCGCTTGTGGTCTGCCTTGCTCCGGTGAATATGTACAGGGCTTATGGATAAAGCCTTGTAATCATCGAATTCGTGCGTTACCCCGTGCCTTTCAAAGTACCTCTTCATTTGGGCCATATATGTGTGCAGTTGTATGAGCTCTTCCTTGTGCATAGCGAACAGACCTACAATTTTACAAGATCAATTGAATATTATCTTGAATCGGATAAAAGAATTGCCCGAGGAAACTTATTTCCTAGTTTTCCATGATAAAGTTTTTCATATAATGTGTATGATAAATAATGAAGGATTATGGCAGAAAGTGTGAAGTTTAGCACCGTAGTGTGAAATAATGCCAAATCGTAGTGATTCCAAAGGCCCCATACATAAATATTATACATAAGATAATAGCCAGGAGATGATCGACTTCAGGAGGGAATGAGGAATATAAGAATACCAGTTTTAGAAAATCGGTGGGAGATGAGGCAATTACGGTTGGAAGAAAGTGAAATTATGAAAAAATAAAAAAATTCGGATTAAGAAGAGAAACAAAAAAGAGAGTAAAATCTTGAAAAAACAAAAGAGAAACTGAAAACAGAAAAAGGAAACTGAAAACAGAAAAAAGAAACTGAAAGAAGTAAAGATCTCTCAGATCATACTTGAGGTCAAAACTTCCATATCAGCAGGTACTTTGGCAATATTTCCTATTTTTACACCTATCAGGTTCTTAATTGCGTTACTTGAAGCGATATCAACAAGCCTCTGGGTAATCACACCATCAAAGACTACACTCCGGATATTGTCCTTATAGGTTTTCAACCTGCTGGCAAGATCCCGGACTGCAATTTCCTCTATTACCTTGTCCTCGGAGTCAAGAATTCTGGCCGTAAGAGTCCCTTTCAGAGCTTCAACATGAGGCCTGAACCTGACGGCCTCAGGAGAGACAGACACTGTCCTTACCGGGGCAGGAGAGACCCTGACGGCCTCACCCCCAGGAACTTTCACGGCCGAAACCATTTCAGCTGGAGGCTTTCCTCTGGGGACTCTGGTAGCAGTAACTGCCCGTGCGGAAACCGGGGGTTTTGCGACGACATGTCTTGCTTCGACTTTTTCTGCCATCACGGGAACCCTTTCAGAGACCTTTTCAAAGGTTTTTTCGGGAACTTTTTCAGGGATCTTTTCAAAGGTTTTTTCAAAAGCTTTTTCAGAGATTGCTTCTTCCGTCTCTTCTTCCGAAGGCTCCTCTTCGTAAAGGTCTGATTTTGAGGAAACCCTGTGTACTTTAACACGCTTGTGCAGCTTCTTCTCAGCAATCCTGGGAACAACTTCAGGTGCCCTTATCTTTCTCTTAGAACTCCTTTCTACTCTGCAGACACTTTCTTCGCCGTCCCTTTCCTGGAGCCCATATTTCTCAATGATCTGTTCTACAGGAACTTTCCTGCGAAGGGCTCTGATAACTTCCTTCTGAACAAGATCTTCCACACATTTTCCATCTGGAGCGCGAGCAACATAGTCGATATCTGCCACCTGCAGGAGTTCACGTATAATGAGTTCTCCCCCGCGATCTCCATCCGTAAAAGCAGTTACGGTCTTCTTTTTAGTAAGCTCAGCAACCTCAGGAGGAATGTTTGTTCCACCCACGCAGATAGTGTTCTTTATACCGTAGCGGAGCAGGGTCAGGATGTCAGCTCTACCTTCAACAATAATAATGGCATCGGAGTTAAGAACGTTAGGCCCACAGGGAATTCTGGACTTTCCATAATAAGTAAGTTCATCAATCCTTACAGACTGTCGGACTTCATCTGCCAGTTCCTGTGATTCGGGCACTGTCTCATCAAACATTTTGGTGAAAATGAGTTTTGCCCTTTCAATGATCTTCTTGCGCTTTACAGCTCGTACGTCTTCTACCTGGAAGACCTCAATTTTAGCACTGCAGGGTCCCACCCTGTCAATGGTCTCAAGAGATGCGGCAAGAATGGAGGTCTCAACCTTATCAAGGCTTGAGGGGACAAAGATATTTCCTTTGGTCTTTCCTCCTTTAGCAGTAACCATTACCTCGATCCTGCCAATTCTGCCGGTCTTTTGCAGGTCACGTAAATCAAGATCAGCCCCAAGCAATCCCTCGGTCTGGCCAAAGATCGCACCTACGATATCAGGACGTTCAATTACCCCATCAGCATTAATTTTAGAATGAATGATATACTTTGTAGTATCCGTATTTTGCATGTAAATTCTCCTCTAGCTATTGTAAATGATTTATCGTGATGATTTTTTAAACTACTTCCCACAGGAAGTTTTATACCTAACAATTATGACAGACTGGTTTTCCAGATTATGATCCGGGCAGTCTCCTGATAATACAAACTATCCTCTATACTCTGAAAATTCGCAAAGGTCTAGACTATGCAAAAAATAGTAAAAATCAGATTTCAGACCTGGTCAGGGATAATACACCCTTGAAGAGGCAGATTTGAGAATTAAAGACGACTATGACCGGAAAGAGAATTCCGAATCTGCCTGCGATTTCTATTTATTGCTTATGCTAGGAGACTTGATCCGGCAGAATGCCAGAAGTGAAGCTATTTGATGGAAGCTCTTATTTTATGAGAGCTAGACAAAATTCCAGGCTTGTGTTAGCCTGGCTTAAAGCTCCCTTAGACAAAGACGCTCCTGACTTTCGATCCGGGCAGACAATAATACCTGCGATGTCCCCGAGGCTTTCTATACCTGCCCGAAAGCCCTCGCCCTAACATAAGTTTTCATCGTGACCCTGAAATAAACTTCAGAGTCAGAAGCCAAAATGTGTGTTTATCGTTCAATGGGCCTGATAACTCAAGTTTTCCAGAAATACCCCCGAAAAGCGGGTAATCCGGGCACGAGCAGCCAGAAGGTGCCAAATGCCCTGTTCCGTAAACAAGGAACTCCCTAATGATAAGTGGTAAAGCGGTAAGTGAAATATGTATCAGGTTTATTGAGAGCACTTTTTGACTTTTACTTCATGGGTGATAATGTATGAATTTAGTTTTCATTGAATGATTTATCTTAGCCCTAGGTGATAATGCAGTAAATCTGAAATTTTTATTATATTTGCATGTGAATTAGTTACATTGGATTATCTTTACGAATTTAGCAATGATGAGTAGATGAAGTTGTTAGTTTATGATATGACCTGACAGAGCAGCTCCCGCCTGCCTCTAAAGGAATTTCGGCAAAAGAAGGAACCTGTACGCCATATATTTTAAATTCATATGTTTAATGTCTGCAGGCTTTAAGAACTTTGTGGTTATATAAAAAGTTTCATCAAACCCGTGTCATTTTTTCGTGCCCGATATCTTTGAAAATCTTAAATTTTCAGAACAACTCCAGAAGAGATTTAGAAATTGTATAAAATAATAAACTGGAAAAATTTAGAAAAGTATATATAAAACGAAAGACTTGTAAAAAATTGAACGGGCGAGGCATAAACTTTTTTATGTACTAACCCCCCACTCCCAAACTCGCTCGTTCAGACCACTCTGGAAATTGCTTTGAAAAATTCCCTATTCAGGAACCTGAAAGCTGTTCTGCCTTTAAATACTTATAATAGGCGTGAAATACCATTATTAAGAGTATGGGAAGCGATTTTGGCACGCAAAGTGCTGTAGGCGATGATATCCAGAAAGCAGCTGGAGACAAAGGAGGATCTCAGAAAAGAGTGTCCGCGCAGAACCCTGAAAAAAAAAGTCATGAGAGAGTGGTTATTATAGGAGGGGGAGCCTGTGGCATGGCAGCTGCCACCAAAATTAGAAGACAGAGTGATTTTGAGATTATCGTACTTTCAAGGGATTCCCATACCGCTTACAGTCACTGCGGAATCCCTTTTGTTCTGGGCCGGGAAATCGACAGTTTTGAAAAACTGATAGTAAAACCCCAGGATTTTTTCAGGAAAAACGGGATAGATGTCAGGCTAAACGAGGGCGCCAGGTCAATAGATCTGGATTTGAAAATTGTCCGGACAAGGGTGGGGGTTTATCCTTTCGACAAACTCGTGATTGCAACAGGCAGCCTGCCCTTTGTACCTCGAACAGGTGGCACAAATATTCTCCCTTATGGGGTCTTTACCCTGAGAAGCCTTGCTGATGGAATACTTTTTGAAAAATCTCTGGAAAATGTGGGGAAAGTCTGTATCATAGGCGGAGGGACAATAGGAATAGAATGTGCAGTGGCGCTTGTGGAAAGGGGAATTAAAACCGTCCTCATAAGCAGAAGCAAAAGCCTGCTTTCCAGACAATTGGACCCCGATATTTCTGAAATTATAAGGGAACATCTGGAAGGCCTGGGGATTAAAGTAGTTTCCGGGGAGCCTGTGGTCTTTCCTGAAAACTTCTGGAAAGAAAAAACTCTACATGCAGGAGCTAGGCAGTTTCCTGCAGATCTTGTGCTCCTTGCAAGCGGTGTAAAACCTGAAGTCTCCCTCGGCCTGGAAGCCGGGATCGAAATCGGAAAAGCCGGAGGAATGGTTGTAAACGAAATGCTCCAGGTAAAGGCAGGAGAGAAATTTCTTCCCTGCGTTTATGCAGGTGGAGAATGTGTAGAAGTAACAGACCTTGTAACAGGGGAAGCCAGACTAAGTCAACTGGGCACAACAGCCCGGCGCATGGCCGACATAATCGGAAACAATATCACAGGAAAGCATACTACTTTCGGGCCCCTTGCAGACCCCTGGGTGGCCGTGGCAGGAGATTTGCAATTTGGTGGAGTGGGGATTACCTCAAGAAAGGCTGAAAGCCATGGAATAATAGTGGTTACAGGATTTTCCCGCGGGCGCACAAGAGCTTCCTATTACCCAGGCCGAAAAGACGTGTACATTAAACTTCTGTTCAAAGATGATTATCTTGTGGGTGCGCAGCTTGCCGGAGGAGAGGGGATAAAAGAAAGGATCGATGCCCTTTCCCTTGCAGTCAGAAAGAAAGCTACCATCTGGGACCTCCTTAGCCTGGAAACCTGTTACGCACCGCCGGTCTCCATGCTTGTGGACCCCCTCCGGCCAGCTGTAAAAGCCGCAATCCGAAACATGAAGGAAAAAGAAGACAACAAGATAAAGTAAGATGAAAATGTGGGGGAAGGGAGTGTTAGAAATTGACGGTTCCTACGGGGAGGGAGGAGGGCAGTTAGTCAGAACGGCTGTTGCTCTTTCCGCAGTCACTGGAAAAGAGATCAGGGTCACGAATATCAGGAGAAACAGGCCAAATCCTGGCCTGAAGCAGCAGCATTTAAAAGCTCTGGAAGTTACAGCCAGGATCTGTGAGGCTCGGGTTTCGGGACTTTTTCCAGGCTCAACAGAGCTTTCCTTTGCTCCAGTGGAAATAAAGGGGGGCAAGTATGATATTGATATTGGGACCGCAGGAAGCATAACCCTGCTCCTCCAGTGCCTTATGCCTGCCCTGCCCTTTGCGAGAGAAAAGGTCGAACTCACGGTAAGGGGAGGAACTGATGTAGCCTGGGCTCCGACAGTGGACTACCTGCAGCAGGTAACTTTCAGGGCTCTGGAGCGGCTGGGCTATGCAGGTAATGTGGCCCTGAAGGAACATGGTTACTATCCGAAGGGGGGAGGAAAAGTTTCAGCTTTTTTTGAGCCATGCAGGCTTCGGGGATTTCACTTTTTAAAAGAAGAGGAAGAAATCAGAGGGATTTCTCATGCGTCGAATCTTCCGGCTCATGTGCCTTTACGCCAGGCAGAAGCCGCCAGTGCCAGATTACTTGAAGCCGGATACTCCTCCCTGATCGAAACCCAATCCTTTGAAGCTTTTTCCACTGGAAGTGGAATAACTCTCTGGGCAGGCTATGTAGGTGGAAGTGCGCTTGGTGAAAGAGGACTCCCTGCAGAGAAAGTCGGCAAACGTGCTGCAGAAGAAGTTATTACTGAACTTAAAGCAAGAGCCTCTGTGGACATGCATCTGGCAGACCAGCTAATACCATATATGGCTCTTGCAGGAAACAGTTCTTACACTGTCCGGGAACTCTCTCTCCATGCTGCGACAAATATCTGGGTTACTGAACAGTTTCTGGATGTCAAATTCAGGATAGAGGAAAAGGAAGACCTTTTTGAAGTATCGGTGAACTGAAAGAAGAAAGCAAAGACAGAGAAAGGAAAAATCGAAAAAAAAGGAAAGAAAAAAAGATAGAAGAAAAGATAGGAAGAGGGAGGGAAGAAAAAGAAAGTGAAAAAGAAGAAGAAAAGGAAAAGGTACCGAAAAGAATTTGCAGGGAAACCTTTAAAATCAGTCTTCAACGACAAAAATATATTCGGGAGGTATCTTTTCCGCAAGTACGATGTAATCGGTTGCAAGTTTGAGGGAGATCCCGTTTTCCTGAGCTTTCAAAGCGTCGATTTGAAGGATGACAGGGTTTTCAGTATGAATAAGAGCCACTTCTGTCGACTTTTCATAAGAAGTGCTGAGATGGACATATCGCTGTTTTATTGGGAAAATTCCGTTCTCCAGCAGAACATCGACTTCCTCAGGGCTTGCCCCATAATACAGGTATGGAATATTGCTTTCCCTGTAGTCCAGGTCAATATTGACAGAGTGCCCGTAACGTGCCCTGATCCTGGACTCCCGGATCTCATACCTGCCCTTTTCATCGGATTCCACAAGGGCATAAAGGTATTCCTTCCTCATCCAGTTGTACCGCTTTCTCATGACGTCACAGAAAGCATTCAGATCCACCCAGCCATACCTGTCCATTTCAACTCCCGCAGATGCTGGAAAATGCCGGAGAGTACCTGATACAAACCTGCCGAGCTTTTCCTCTCTGCCGTCATCCAGCAGGTATCTGCCAGGGCGTTTACACTGCAGACAGCTGCCTCCTCTAAAATAGCCGTGCTCAGTGCATTTTCGAATCATGGTATCATGTACATAATGAAACTTTACCATAAATAAGGTTTTGTTTTGACAAAGATACGGAGTTCGAAATTTACTATGTCTCAACGATTCTCTGCCTTATAATTGGTTCCAAGCCCTATGTAGAATAAGAAACCTAAAATGGCCAAAACTGCAGCTCCTAATGCTACCTCCCTGAAGCCAAAAGCCTGCAGGAAACAGAATATATAAAAGAAGGCAGAAAGCAGAAAAAGCATGCTCATTTTGTCCCCTATAAGTCCTTTTAACAAGAAGCCTGCCATCCAGCCCAGAGAACCCGGAGAAATAAACCTTTCCCGACTCTGGTTCGGGTAATGCAAATAGGCAATCAATACTCCAGGACAAATCCCCCCAGTGAAACCGGTAAAAGCTCTTGAAAGCATGAGAGTAACGGGATTACTGGCAAAAACAGGAACGAAAAGTCTGGAGAGCACACTTGTGCCATATTTGAAAGGAACTGGATTTTATTTACCTGCATCAAGCCAATCAGCACCAGAAGAGCATGAGCACAGTTTATTAAGTTGTTTCTGATTTGTTAAAAAATACTTTCACAGGGCATACGGTAATCTTTAGTAGGACGCCTTGCATACGGTAGCACGTAAATCTGAAGTATTTTTATCCGGCCTCCATTTTCAAGCGCTAAATCAAGCACTATCCTGAAAGGCAGATTCGGATCTTTCGACTTCCAGTTGAAATTCAGTTCCGCGGTCTCTTCAGGTACTGTGTATGAATTCCATTTCAAACGCAGTGTCAAGCTGCAATCCCAGAAGCCTTATATTGAAAAAGACAGCTGCACTGCCAGTAGAGTGGCTGCTGCGGCAGAGACAAAAGGAACATAAAAAATAAAACTTAAAATAATGGGAATTTGAAATTAAAATGAATATAATGGACTTACAAAAGTATTTCAGCCACAATCTTTCTTATAATAAATTCATTAAAAGATTACAAAGTTTGGAATACATTTACAGTTAATTACCTGATCTCCTTTCCGATCTCAAACGAAAAGGTGAAACACGGGAGATAAGGAATATAGGAAGTACGGGAACAGAGATTTCCGTGCTTTGAGCGTTTTCCGTGGTTATAGAGTCTGGATTGAGTTTTCCGTGTCCTTCATGGTGTAGAGTATTTAATGAATTAGAACTGCTGAAAGCACCAGCAACCCGGAAGAAAGAAAATCGGAGTACAGTTTCCGTACCTTCGTGGTTATAGACTCTGAGGGAATTAGTTTAAATATTTACGTCCGAAACTATAATCTGAAATTTCACCTCAAACTTAACCGGAAACATTTTGAATTTCCATAACAATGCTCAGATCTGTTAATCTAATCTACTACTCTCATAACTGTTAATCTAATCTACCACTCTCATAAAACAGTTTTTGAATTTTACGCTGTAATACCGAAACTGGATTCAGAATAATAACAGTCACTAACATGTATTGCCACGAGAATTGAGGCAAATAACAAATACTGAAGATAAGAATCAACATTAAAGGGGATAATATGACAGATATTGAATCGATCTATAAAAAGCTCAGCCATGTGATCAGTAAGGAAGACTTCCTGCAGCGCGTCCAGGAAAAGGTCGAGAACATGGGAGGGCTTTGCGATGAACCTATGGCTGCCATGCTGGTTGCCAACGAACTCGGATTTTCGGATGTAGGTCGGGACAGTGTGAAAATTGAAGACATTACAGCCGAAAGCGGACCGGTTAACTTTGTTGCAAGGGTCGTTTCAGTTTTCGATACTAAAGAATTTACCCGAAACGACGGGACCATAGGTAGAGTCGGAAATATGATCGTCGGAGACGAGACCGGTAAAATCAGGGTAACTCTCTGGGACAATATGGCAGACCTGATAAAAGCTGAAAAAGTCAAGGCAGGACAAAACCTCCAGATCAGCGGGTATGCGAAGCAGGGATACTCAGGAGTGGAAGTCAATATCGGAAATAATGGAGTCCTGACCGAAAGTGAGGACGAAATCGATGTGGCTGCGAGCAGCCAGAAGATAAAGGATGTAAAGGACGGTACGGGAGACCTGAATCTGACAGGAAAAGTCCTGGACATTTCAGAAGTAAAAACCTTCCAGCGAAAAGACGGCAGCAGCGGCAAGGTAGGAAACCTGCTGCTTGGAGATGCTACAGGCACACTCAGAGTCACTCTCTGGGACGAAAAAACCGAGTTTTTGAACCAGATAGAATGTGGAGATACTGTAGAGCTAATCAATGCTTATGCCCGGGAAAACGCCTTTACTCAGAAAGTTGAACTGCAGGTGGGAAACCGAAGTATTATCAGGAAAAGTGAGAAAACGGTAGAGTACGAAGAGGAATTTACCCCGATTGCTGATATCAAGGCTGATATGAACAATATTAACATTTCCGGAAGGGTACTTGATATAGCGGAAATCCGGACCTTTGAGAAAAAAGACGGGTCTACAGGAAGAATAGGAAACCTCCTTCTTGGTGATTCCACAGGCAAAATCAGGCTGACACTGTGGGATGAAAAAACCAGTTTTCTGGACGAAGTGGATTTTGACCAGACCATAGAAGTATTCCATGCTTATTCTCGAGAAAATGCCTTCAGCCAGCAGGTGGAACTGAACCTGGGAGCCAGAGGGATCATCCAGAAGACTGAAAAAGAAATTGAGTACAGGGAAAAGTTTACGAATATTGCCGATATTATCCCTGGAGAAAGCTATTCAGTCCAGGGTAAGGTTTCCGAAATAGGGGAACTCCGGGAGTTTGAGAGGGAAGACGGGACCGAAAGTGTGGTTGCAAATCTCGAACTTAAAGACGAAACAGGCAGCATCAGGCTCACTCTCTGGGGAGAGCAGGCATATGTGATCGAGGATCTTGATATTGACTCCGAAATCCAGATCATTGACGCGTATGCGAAGTATGGTCTGAATGAAGAAATCGAGTTGAGTATTGGGAACCGCAGCAGAGTGATTATGCTTTAATCATTCTTCCTTCTTTTATCCGGCTTTTGCTTTTTTATTTATTCCTTAAACCTGCAATTTTTCACGATAAAAAATTAGGAAGTAAGTTCCAGTGGAAATTTGGGGGTCTGAAAAATTTCCTGTGAGAAAAATAGAAAGCATTACAAATATAATTGGGGTTTCTTCTAAACTGCATAAACCTGCTTTCTAAAATATACTTTTCTTCTGCATTTATTCTTATACTTTTTCCAGATAACTGGATATTTTTCATTCTCAGCAAAAGCCTCCAGTGGAAACAACGGGGTTCTGAAAAATTTCCTGCGAAACTTCCATAAGTTTCTCATCATGAACGAAAGAGCAGGGACCTTAAAAAAAATGCGCTCCTGACATTATGCAAGCTTCTTTTCTCTACAAAAAAAACAAATGCCGTTATCGTTATGTACCATTGACTCGTATATATAAGTGTTATAAAAACGTCCGAAAAGTGTGGGGAAGACACTTCAGAAGGAGCGGATAAAAAATATATCCGGAAATGACAGGCCTCACCGGAATATCGGCTTTAAAAAGTATGATTGCGGGGCCTGAATTAAGAAGGAAAACTAAAACAATATGAAGTGTTTTTCCACTGGAAACCTGAAGATCTTTTATATTTTAAATTGCCGGGTTTGGAAATGCGGAACGTAAAGGGGGAACGGCGGTCAATGGCAGATGACCCTGAAAGGGAAATAGGTACCGACATTCACAATAGAGAGATTCAGAGAGAGATCTCGGTTGCTGAAGTTATGAATAAAACAGTCATAACAATGGATATCAACACAGATATTCCTGCTATTGCAAGGGAAATGGTCAGTCGTGATGCAGGGAGCATTGTTATTACTGAAAGCGGAAAGGCCATGGGAATCATAACTGAAAGGGACCTTGTGAAGGGCATAGTTACAGAGGACAGAAAACCAAGTGAGGTGGCTGCGAGCAAAATCCTCTCCACTCCACTGGTAACCGTGAAGCCTGAAACAAGTGTAGTAAAAGCTTCCGAAATCATGTTAAAAGCAAATATCAAAAGGCTGCCAGTCCTGGAAAACGGTACAATAATAGGAGTGGTTTCGAATACTGATATTCTGATGGTAACACCGGGGCTCAGTACCATACTCAAGGACCTTATTGATATGAATCGGGAAGCTCTCCTCTCTACTCCTTCAATTGAGGAGATTGAAGAAGACTTCAGTACAGGAATATGTGAGTCCTGTTTGTATCACTCAGCAGACCTGAAATTAGTTGACGGCAGGTATTTATGCGAAAACTGTCGGCAAGAAGAAGGAGAGAATTACGAATGAATACAACCTTGAAATCTCGAGTTTCAAATCTTCTGTCTTAAAGAAACCATAGGAAGGTAAACAATGAATGTCAGCGAGATTATGTCAGAAGGGCCTATAAGTGTCAAAGCAGAAGACTTCGTAACTCACGCCCGTCAGCTGATGCGTGATCACCTTCTTCGAAGTCTTGTTGTTGTTGACGAAGAGAACAGGCTTGTGGGAATGCTGAGTGACCAGGACATCCTGAGGGTTACGTCTACCAAGTCGAATGTCACGGTGAGTGGATATGCAGGGCAGTCCCCGACAGTCACTCCGGATATGGATGTGATGAGAGCTGCAAAACTGATGGTGCAGTCGAAACAAAACAGGGTTCCGGTTGTCGTATCAACTGTTGACCATACGGTTGTCGGTGTCCTGAGTAATGTGGATATTCTTAGAAACGTGGAGCTTCCAAGAAATCTTCCCAAAACCATACAAGAAATTATGACAAAAAAAGTCGAAACCTGCTCTCAAGAGGAAAGAGTGGCCAAGATTTGGGGGCGTATGCTTGAGACAGATTACACGGGAATTCCTGTAGTTTCAAAGAAGGGTGAACCCATTGGAATGATAACCCGAAGGGATATACTCAAATCGGGCGTTGTGCGGATATCTGTGGAAGATGAAAGAGCAACAAGGCCCAATGACAGTCCGAAGGTTGAAACGGTAATGTCAACTCCCACATATACTCTTTCAGAAAGCGATTCCGTCCGGCGTGCAATTGAGATGATTATTCACCATGATATCGGAAGAGTCACCGTAGTAGATGAACATGGAAAAGTATCCGGAATCGCTGACAGACAGGACCTTCTGAGATCCATTGTCAGTGGATGGCCTGAACAAACCTCTGAAAACCGTTTTTGAAAGGAAAACTTCCAGTGAAATGGTGAAAACCGGCCAAAGAATTAATGTGAAAAAGTAAAGAGCAAACTCTCACGCAAAAAGATTATAACATTAAAGATTATCATTAATAATGATTATAGATTGGCAAGTAAAGAAAGCGCTCGGAAAGATTCGGGAGAAATTGCTTTCAGGTTTTGTTTTTTCCAGGGGCAAACCCGGGTTTGCTGAGAAATAAACGGCAGACTCCGGGAAAATTCTTGCAACTTGGCAGGAAGAGAAAAACGGAATATGAAAAAAAGCAATTAATTGCAACTCGAATTCGGTGATCCTATTGAACAAAAATAAGACATTTGTATCAGCCGACAAAACGAAAGTTCAGCCAAATCTGAACAAACCGGGAAAGAACGCGCAACAGAAAGACCCTCACATGATAAGCAGCATGGGTACGATGCGGATAGGCCCTGATTTCAAGTCCCGCATTTCGGAACACCCGGGACGGATCCTCTCCCTTGCAACAAGGGACGTAATAACCCTTCCTCCCACTGCAACAATTATGGAAGCAATTAAGATCATGACTGAAAGGAGGTTCAGGCGTATTCCTATTACAGACGCCGGAACGCGGAGGCTGGAAGGAGTCGTCACTTCCGTGGATATTATCGATTTCCTGGGAGGTGGGAAAAAGAACCTGCTTGTTGAAAACCGCTTCAAAGGTAACCTTCTTGCTGCAATAAATGAGGAAGTGAGGCAGATAATGGAAATTGATGCTGCTTATCTTCATGAGCACGCAGACTTTAAAGATGCCATTTCGACGATGCTTGAGAGAAGGACAGGGGGTCTGCCAATCGTGAACGATGGCATGCAGGTAGTTGGAATTTTTACCGAAAGAAACGCAGTAGAACTGATGGGCGGAATCGTGACAAACAAAACTGTTGATGAATACATGACCAGGAATGTCAAGATGGTTTCAACAGATACGCCCATTGGACACGCAGCAAAAGTAATGGTAGAGAATAGGCTCAGAAGGCTTCCTGTAGTTAAGGATGGTATTTTTGCCGGAATAGTTACCGCCTCTGACATCGTCCACTTCCTTGGAAGAGGAGACGCTTTCAGAAAGCTGACAACAGGAAATATTCATGAAGCTCTTGACCAGCCTGTAGGTTCTATTATCTCCAAAGAACTGATATGGACCAGCCCGGACACAGACATGGGAAAAGCGATGAAAATCATGCTCGATAAAAAAATCGGTTCGCTCCCAATCCTGGAAGAAGGATTGCTGCGTGGCATAATTACAGAAAGCGATTTCCTGAGATCTTTTGAATGAATTCCAGGATGGCTAATCAAACTGGTCCAAAAGTGAAATTTGTTTGGAGCTAAACCGAGCCCGAAAAACCTCCGGGTTCAATTTTTCAGGAATTTTAGAAAGAAAAATAATTCTCTGGCCGGATAGACCGAAAGGCAACTCTGAGATCTGGAGATTCTATGTTGTAGATGATCTAAAATAAGGGTCTTTTCAAATTAGTCTTCATTTCAGCAAAAGACAGGTATTACTTCTCTAAAACTTCGACATTTACAGCTAAAATTGTGAAGTTTACATCCGATTCAAAAACTATAATAATTGATACTTATATATTGTAAAAGTGAAGGAGGTATTCCATGAATGTGGCGGACATCATGAGTTCACCTGTGTATGTCCTAAACGCAGATGAGCCCGTGTCATATGCAAGAAAACTGATGTTAAAATATAAAATCAGTACGTTGCTTGTCCTCAACGAGGGCAAGATGGTGGGAATCGTCACAAAATCAGACCTCAGCAACCGTCTGGCTCAAGCCGAACCCCTCTGGAGGAGGAGGCCGATAGATCAGATCCCTATCAAGCTATTGATGACTGAATCGGTTATTACCATCTATCCCGAAGCTTCCATTTCCCAGGCAGCCGCCTTAATGCTTGAGAATAGGGTGCACAACATTCCGGTGGTAAAGAATGATATCGTAGGTATTGTGACCAGGACAGATCTCGTGCGCTATGTTGCGGAAAACACCGAGGAAATAAAAACAAAAATTCCCAAATTAATGACCGAGGATGTCATTTCTGTTCACAGACACCATACCATCAACCATGTAATTGACGAAATGAACAGAAACGAGATCGAAAGAGTGGTCGTTAAAGATGACGCCGGAAAATCTGTAGGGATTATTTCCAGGAAAAGCCTTGCCTTAAACCTCTTAACTGACAATGAAGGCAAACTTTCCACAAAAAATATTAAAATGGCGCGCAAATCTTCCCCTGCAGGTCAGAAAATCTACAGATACGTAAAAGAGGTGCCTTTGACCGCAGAAGACATCATGGTTTCTCCGATAATTTCCATTGACGTAAATGAAAATGTCAGTGCAGCTGCAAAGAAAATGATTGAGGAAGAAGTTACTGCTCTTCCTGTAAGCGATGGAGAAGATATAGTGGGCATACTAAGCAGGATCGACATCATAAAAGCCATACTCTGAAATACGCAGTATGGAGGTAAATACGGCAAAGAAAAATTAGCAACAGGTAAAGACAGCCGAAAATAAAAGAAGGATGTGAAGTAAGAACATAGAAAAACGGTGAAGAAAACACGCAAAAAATTGCGAAAAATATAATGAATATTCTGGATACGCATGAGGTGAATTGCATGCAAGTTAAAGACATAATGGTACAGCCACACAGGATTGACAAGTCAGACACCATATCTCACGCCCTGGACCTTATGGAAAAAAAGGACACCAAACGACTGCTGGTAGTCCACGGCGATCAGGTGCTCGGTGTACTTACCATGAGAGGTCTGACAGAGCAGCTCGGAACTCGAAAGAAACTGAGCAAACCTGCATCCTCTCTGCATGTTGCAACAGCCGTATCCGACAACTTTGTAAAGGTCCTGCCAGATACCGATATTAAAGATGTCCTTACCCTGATGAAAAAGAAAAGCGGCGTGATTATTGTCACTGATAACGGGAACGCAATGGGCTGGGTGACACCCCAGGAATTCATGAAAATAAACCGTTTCACAGGCTTTGCCGGGGAAGTAATGGAAAAAAGCCCTATCATTGTCAGCCCATCGGATCGGGTGAGCCACGCCAGGCATCTCATCCTTGATAAGAATGTGGGAAGGCTGCCAGTGGTTGAAAATGGGAAGCTTGTGGGTATTGTTGCAGAAGATGACATTGCCCTTGCCATGCGCTCTTTCAGGGATCTGGTAGCTGACAATCAGCAGGACTCAAGGATCAAAAACCTTCTTGTAGGAGATATTATGACCCGCAGTGTGGTCAGTGTCTATACCAATACCCCCCTTTCAGAAGCTGTTCAGACCATGCTGGAACACGATGTCGGAGGTGTTCCGGTCCTTAACCTGGAAGAGGACCTTGTTGGTTTCCTGGCCCGCAGGAATGTAATAAATACGATTCCGGAATAAGCTCAAATATAAAGAAAAAGAGCCTGAAAAACCTGAATTGATCAGAATAATTAAAAAATAAGTGATTAAAAAGAGGACCTGTCCCGACAGGGGCAGGCCTTTTGAACTTCCTGAATTCCCGATTTTTAAACATTCAAATTCTCAGTTTTTTATCTGCTTCCGTATTACCTGTTTTAGAGATTCCTGTTTTAGAGATTCCTGTTTTAGAGATTCCTGTTTTAGAGAAATTCCTGTTTTCGATATTACTTTTTCTATTATTGCTAGCCTTTTATGAGTTGATTTTTGCTTTAGAACGATTTATCTCCACCAATCAGACCCCCCAGGACGCCACTTCCTCCAATTCCGTTCTGTTCGTCTTTGTTATGGCGGTAAGCAGAAGCTGCAAATATTCTGTCGGCAAGGCGGGAGAAAGGCAGGCTCTGTAGGTACACAGTGCCCGGACCTGTGAGGGTTGCAAGGACAACTCCTTCACCACCGAAGAGGGCGTTTTTAAAGTCCTTTGACCAGGTTATGTCGTAACTCACGGTTTCGGTAAAAGCTGCCACACAACCAGTGTCAACACGGTAAGTCTCGCCAGCAGCCAGATCTTTTTTAATCACTGTGCCTCCGATATGGACAAAGGCCAGGCCGTTACCCCGCAGTCTCTGAAGAATGAAACCTTCACCACCGAAAAGCCCTGCTCCGAGCTTGCGAGTGAAAGCTACTTCCATTTCTATTCCACGGGCAGCACAGAGAAAAGCATCCTTCTGGCAGAGGATACTACCTCCAAACTTGGAAAGGTCAAGGGGAATTATCTTGCCCGGGTACGGAGCTGCAAAAGCTACATGCCCTTTTCCGGAACCTTTGTGAATAAAACTTGTAATGAAAAAGCTTTCTCCTGTCAGGGCTCGTTTAAGTCCTTTTTTTAGTCCTCCCAGGAATCCGCCACCTTCATTACCCATGCCAGTCTGCATCTGAATTCCGGGACCCATATACGCCATAGCCCCAGCCTCTGCCTGAACGGCCTCGTCTGGATCAAGCTCAATTTCAACGATCTGCATGTCGTCGCCAATTATCTTGTAGTCGATTTCATCTGCCATTTTGAAGTCTCCAATCTTTTTGGAAATTTAGATACAGCAGAAATTAGAAACCAAATACTTATAAAGATTTTTAGTGGACTACTTCATTTCTCAATCTGTCACCTGAAAAGCAGGCTATTCTGAAGATATCCCTGAGAATGATAACTTATTTCAGGCCTGAAAACAGATAAATAAACATGAGTAGAGAGGGTAATGAGGAAATAGATCCTGAATTTGTAGCTCGACTTGCCAGTAGCCTGGGGTTTGATCAGGAGAGGGTTCATCACCTTTTTGAGAAGAATTATCTTGCCCGAAACTGGGGAAAGTATGAGTATTTGCTCCGCTTCGACAAGGAAATTTCCCATATCGAAAGGGGAACAGTGCTTTATGAGAAAGACGGTTCTTTCGAAATAATTATGGGTTTTCCGAAGATCCGGAGAGCCATGGTGCTGGATCCTACGATTAAAAAGCACTTCAGCGGTCTTGAAAAGATAGCTGTGGAAGAGAAAATGAACGGATACAATGTCCGCATAGCAATCGCAAAGGAGGAGATACTTGCAATTACCCGGAGCGGATATGTTTGCCCTTATACGACTCAAAAGGCAAAAGAGAAACTGAACCTGAAATTTTTTGACGATTTCCCGGAACTCGTACTCTATGGAGAAATGATAGGCCCTGACAATCCTTATGTCTCAAAAGATATCTATGGTATCAAGTCGGTAGAGTTTTATATCTTCGACATTCGGGAGAAAAACAGCGGCAAGCCTCTTCCAATAAACAGGAAGCAGGAAATTCTGGAAAAATATGGTTTTTTCCATGTAAGGTTCTTCAAGGAAATTTCCCTTGAAAAAGCCCCTGAAGAGATCGGAAAAATCATCCGGGAACTGGGAGAAAAAGAGCATGAAGGTGTCGTAATAAAGGACCCCGAAATGGTTCTTTCCCCATTAAAATATACCTCTTCCCAGAGTAATTGTTCGGATCTCAGGCATGCCTTTAAGTTCTACAATGAGACAGGCAGAGACTATATGCTTTCCCGGATTGTCAGAGAAGGTTTCCAGACAGTTGAATGGAATGAGAACGAAACCGAATTAGAAAAACGCTGCATGCAGCTAGGGGAAAGCATACTGAACCCTCTCAGGGAATCTATCAGAAGTGTAAAAAATGGCCAGAGGCTCTATGAAGAAGCAAGGATCCGGGTGAGGGATTTAAAAACTGCAGCAGATTTCGAAGATCATCTTAAAAGACTTGGGATCGATGCAGTTTTTGAAGAGCCTCAATCTATCGGAGAAGAGTATCTGATAATTATAAGAAAGCTCAACAAAAGCACCAGCGATAAAACTCAGGCAATCTGGCAGGGTGAACCCTGGTAATCATCTCCTTCGAGAATGGGTTTCGAGATTTGAATCCTCAATAACCCTTTTTAGAACGTTTCGAAAAGAAATATATTGCAGTATAATTAATACCAGTTGCAGATTCCAGAAATTTCAGAGATTCCAGTGATTCAAGAAAGCATTATAAAATTGAATTTGCTTTATTCAAAATGATCCGGATTCAGACAATCTTTAGATATAGTAATTAGAAGGGACCCACCATGACAAACCTTGCAATTATCGGGACGGAAAAAAGCGGAAGGACATCCCTTGCCGCAAACCTCGGGAAAAAAGGGACAGCTTCCGACATAACCATGTATAATAACGATAAAGAAAGCCGGAAAATGGTTTTTGTGGACCCTCAAGGCTATCCTAAGACCTTAAAACCCCTGGTAACGGCACTTAATATTTCAGAGATGGCAATCCTCTGCATTCCTCCTGATGGCCTGGACAGGGATAGTCCTGTAAGTGTTTACACCGGAGAATGCATTGTTGTCCTGGACTTGCTTGGCTTTAAGCACGGGATAATTGCCCTGACAAAATCCGACAGCACTCACATGCATGCAATCGATGAGCTGAAAAATAAAATAAAACTAATGACTGCAGGCACTTCTCTCCAGGACTGGGAATGCATTTCCCTGAATACCAACAAAAGTGCAAAAATCCCCTTTGAAGGTGTTGAAGATCTCAAAGCCAGAATTAATGAGATATCGGAAGAAATCGAAGCTGAACAGGCTGAGTTAAATAAATTGCCTGCAAGGGTGTTTATAGACCATGCCTTCAATGTGACTGGAAAAGGCTGTGTTGTTCTTGGAGTTGTCAAACAGGGAATCTCAAAAGATAAAGATAAGACCAAAATTTTCCCTCTGGACAGGGACATTGAAATCCGTTCCATTCAGAGCCACGATGTGGATATCGAGAGTGCGCCTACAGGCACCAGAGTTGGGATGCGCCTTAAAAATGTGCAGGCCAAAGACATAGAAAGGGGATTTATCATTTCCGATAAAGAAATCGTAAGCACTGACTACACCCTGGAATGTGCTCTCTCAAAATTCACACGGAAAATTGAAGCTTCAAGTGTACTTCATCTCTTCGTTGGCCTGCAGTCCGAACCTGTGCGTGTAGAAAAGATTCTGGTTGACGGCCAGGAAGTCAAAGAAGCAAAGCCTGGCAGTACCTGCGTGCTGGAACTCTCGGGTAACAAAAAAGTAGCTTACAGCAAAGAGGACCGCTTCCTGCTGGCAAACCTTGACCTGACACAGCGCTTTGCAGCTTATGGCTTTTCGAAGTAAGTTTCTTTAAAAACAAATTATTTTAAGAGAATAGCATATGGAAAACGATTCAGGGAAAAATAAAAGCACGTGTGAAGACAGAAACTATAAAGTGAAAGATGGGACTCTTTATGGGAATGTCTTCCACAGAAATATCTGCTGGCAACGCTCTTACCAGAGGCCGGAAGGTGAGGAGATTATTATGGCACTATATGGTAGCCTCAGAGACGGCCTCTACAATAGCCGGCGTTTTGACCTGCAAAACAGGTCGGAGCTCCTGGGAACAACAAAAATAGGAGGATATGCTCTTTATTCTCTGGGCCCCTACCCTGGCATCTACCCTTCGGAAGGTTCTTCTGTCGTCGCTGAAGTGCGCAGGTTCTCGGGAAAACAGCAGCTTGAAGTCGCGAAATCAATTGATTATATGGAACTTTTCGGAGGATACCACAGGGAATATGTGGACCTTGAAATAGATGAAAGGAAGATTAGAGGCTTCATCTATGTTTATGATGAAAAGCCAGAAACGGAAAAAATCGAGCATGGCGACTGGGTATATTACCTGAGAGAAAAACGTGAGAAGGGCTGAAAATAAAAAATATCTAATAACTGAAGAAGAGATTGAAGAGTTCTCTTTTACAACTTTCTTAAAAATTCAAGGCTTTCAATTCCCTCTTCGACAGAGCTCATTTCGGTGACAAAAATTCCCTTATAGTCCGAAAGCTTTTTCATAACCTGTTTCCAGTCTATCGTACCTTTTCCCAGAGGGAGATGTTCGTCTTTTTTGCCCATGTTATCGTGAATATGTACATGGGAAATTCTTTCTGTCAGGAAATCCAGGAAATCGTCAACAAGCCCAACTGTATTTGCGTGCCCAACATCGAAGGTAAAGCCCACATTATGACTTCCAATGGAATCAAGCATCTCAATCATTTCGTCAGGATATTTTCCGAAGATTTTCGGCAGGTCGGGCATATTCTCAACAGCAACGAGAATTCCGAAATCCGCTGCAAAATCGCAGATTTCCCGGAGAGAGGCAAGGTTAGTAAAGTAGGCTTGTTGCGGGACCTGCACACCATAAGGAGAAAGATAGCCAGGGTGTATTACAGCCAGATTGACATAGTTAGAAGCCAGAGTCAGGTAGTGTTTCATCTGCCTGAGAACTTCTGCCCTGAGTGAGTCGTTCAGACCTGCCAGATTCATATCCGAGAAAGGCAGATGCAGGGTCAGCTCAAGGCCAGTGGTCTCATTGATATTTTTCAAATTCTGAATATTCTTGCTGTTCAGGCACTGGGACCCTTCCTGTACGATTTCCCAACCGGTATACCCATGGTCTTCGAGAGTGTAAGCCCATTTGAAAGGGTCTTCAACGACTGCACGCGACGAATAACTGATTCTGTGCAACTGCATGACGAAAGTTCATTCCTTTTAATTTGTTAATATAGATTTGTGGGTGCGAATTAAGATATATTTAACTGAATTATTTAACTGAATTCGGTTAATTGAACTCAATTAACTGAACCAAGTTAACTGAACCAAGTTAACTGAACTAAATGGACTGAACTAAATGGACTGAATTAAGTTAACTGAACTCGGATTAATTTAACGCGCTCTTTCAATGGATTTCAACAGGGAATTAAATGTTTTTTAGAGCATTAAAGGCATATTAAAGATCTACAAAGCATTAAAAGCGTATTAAAGGCTTACAGAGCATTAAAACCTTAAAACGTTTCAACCCTTCTCCACATAGTCCATATCCAGTTCAATAACAGGTTTCCCTTCTTCGGTAAGGGGCAAAAGCCATTCAAAAAGTCTTTCCATTTCTTCCTGAGAATCGGCCCTGATAAAGACTTCAATGGACCCGATAGGTTCTTCTTGAGCAGGAATACTGGGAATTCCGACAAAAGCAGCCTGTTTGTTGAGCAAAAAGCGGACTGAAAGCCTATCACGGGATAAGCCTTTCCCGAATGCCTTGTTGCGGATGCTATCTATAATTTCTTCTCTGCGAATCAGCCCATACATGGTTAGCAGAAGGTCAATTCCTCCTTCCCCTGTGATAAGAAAAGAGGGAGAAATTCCTTTCTCAGGTTCAGTGGCCTCAATAGCCTTCTTTTCGATTATTATGCCAGTAAAAAGGGATGAAACTGCTCTGGTAACTTTTTCCGGGTTTTCCGTGGGATATACAGCTGCTGAAACCTTAACGTGTATCATAAGTTTACTCCAGTAATTTAAAAGGGTCTTCCAGGAATCATTTAATAAAATTCTTCTCAGAAAAATTATTTTTCCGGATCTGTCTTTGAAAGCTGCTGTGCCGGATTTTCTCCTGAGTAATTGCTCAAAACATCAACGACATCCTTTTTGAAAGTTTCCAGAGTGAAATTATTCTCAATTTCGACATTGGATGCTTCTATAGCTTCCCCCATGCCCCAGCCAAGTTCTCGCTCGTCCCGGTTGCGGAGCCCTTCTATACTGTTCATATCATCGCTTCTGCCTCGCTTCTGAACTCTGGAAAAGCGGATTTCGATAGGAGCATAAATGGAAATCAGGACAAAACCTTCTCCGAATTCTCGCCTGAAGCACTCAACTTCGGCAATTCCACGTACCCCGTCCACAACCACAAGTTCGGAGCCTGTTTCCCTGATCTGAGAAACACAGCGTCGGGAGACTGCGTCCATGCCCTCGCATTTGCGAAGGTCTGTTGCAACCATTCCGGTATTGGAATCGTTGGGTTCAAGCCCACGCCTCAAGACTTCCCTCCGGATCACATCACCCATATTAATAACGGGAATGCCCATTTCAGCGGCAATTCTGGCAGCTTCTGATTTTCCAGATGCTGGCATGCCTACGAATGCTATTATCTTCATCAAAAATTACCTTTTAAACTTGAATTTTTAAACTTGAATAATAGACTTGAATTTTTAAACTTGAATAATAGACTTGAATTACAGATTTGAATCATTAGATTTCAATTGTAATATAAATTAAAAGCTCGATTTAATAAACGTTAATCATAAACCTGAGTGGAAATTTGAATAATAGACTTGAATAATAGACTTGAATAGTAGCTAAATAATAGCTTAAGAGTAACTTGAATAATAGCTTAAATAGTAACTTAAATAATAGCTTGAATAATAACTTGAATAATAACTTGAATAATATAACCTGTACGTTAACCTATGAATATGATATGATCCTAGTCAAACCACAGGATCATATATATTATTTCCTGAAAACTGGCACCTGAAGTAATGAAAAAAAATAGCAAATCAGAGCAAGGAAAGAGCAAAAGACAGGGAAAGACGAAAGACAAGGAAAGGGCAAAAGACAGGGAAAGACGAAAGGCAAGAAAAGGGCAAAGGACAAGGAAAAGCCAGAGATAGTAGAATGGGAGGGTCTCAACCCTCATGAAAACATCTTGTTGAAAACTGACGCCTTAAAATCCACCAGGGGCTTGAGCCTGTAATCCTCAAGAAGTACCTTGCGAGTGTTTTCTACTGGAACGCTCAGGGAAATTTCTTTTGTCCGGCCGTAACGACCTTTGCTTACGACCACTGCGTTGACTATTCCCAGCATATCAAGTTCGGACATCAGGTCAGTGACCCTGCGCTGGGTAAGGATATCCACATCAATGTGATGGCAGAGCTGGCGGTAGACATTGTACATCTCGCCAGTTGTGACATTCTTACCTTCTCTGCCGCGGTTCCGCAGAAGAATAATACTATAGAGTACGAGTTTGGACTGGGTAGGGAGGGTCCTTACTACTTCGACAACGCGGTCGATTTCGATCTTTTCCTGAGCACGCCTTACATGCTCTTCAAGGACCTGGGGCTGGTTTTCCCTTTCTGCAATTTCCCCTGACACCCTCAGGAGGTCAAGTGCGCGGCGGGCATCACCGTGTTCCTGGGCTGCAAAAGCAGCGCATAGGGGAATTACCATTTCACCCAGTACTCCGTCGTTGTAAGCCATTTTTGCCCTTTGTTTCAGGATATCGCTGATCTGCTCAGCATCATAAGGCGGAAAAATCAGTTCTTCTTCACCCAGGGAACTTTTGACCCTTGGGTCCAGAAACTCAGTGAATTTTAAATCGTTTGAAACCCCGATCATGCTGACTTTAGCTTGCCGGAGGTCTGTATTAATTCTGGAGAGATTATAGAGAACATCATCGCCTTTTTTGATCAGCTTGTCAATTTCATCCAGAATTATGATAACGACCTGCTCTCTCGAATCAATTGCTTCCTTGAATTTCATGAAGACCTGGTCAGTCGGCCACCCGGTCATAGGAACATCTTCTTCGAAATGCCTGGCAAGGTTTGCAAGGAGCCGATACTGCGTGTCGATCACTTCACAATTGATATAGACAACCGAGCAAAAAAGTGATTTGTCTTCACTTACCCTCTCAAGTTCTTTTCCCACATACCGGGTCACCGCAGTCTTTCCGGTTCCTGTTTTCCCATAAATCAGTACATTGGAAGGAGTTTCCCCCCTGAGTGCGGAGACCAGGATTGTTGCAAGGCTGTTAATCTGTTCATTCCTGTGCAGCAACAGGTCAGGCGTGTAAGAAGGTCGAAGAACTTCTTTGTTTTTGAAAATTGATTTTCCGTCAAGTAATTTTTCGAATAAGCCGTCTAATGATTGAGCTTTTATCATGAATGACCCTCTATAAAAATTGATGATACCCAGAATGCAACGGGTTAAGACAGTAGATATATTTTTAGCGAAGATAATTAATAAATTCAATTAAATTAATACAGTAATTAATAATAGATACAATTATTTAAATAATAGATACAATTAATTAATACAGTAGATAAACCATACAATATATTTTTTCCAATTATGTTCCCAATTATGTTCCCAATTACTGTCATAAGTTCAAGTAATTGAAAATCCTGTTCAGGAAGTATGTTTTTAGGGAGCTGTGTTATTATGTTTTTCAAGCTTTCAGCTGCAGGATAAACCTGCAAATTTCAATTTCAAACTCTCTGGGATTCTGAAGATCATACTTCTTAAGGCCAGAATGCCTTCAGAAGTTAAGCTTTTTTAACTGTTTTTAAGCGATATTAAGTGCTTTTAAGCGTTTACTTGTTGCCTGAAGCCAGGGGGAATTTAAGCTGCCTTCAATTCTCAGTTTTCTGAATTCACAGCCATCGAATATCTGTCCTTTTAGAGCTATCTTTTTAGATTTTAGAGCTATCTTTTCATAGTCTTCCTGCTCAAATATTTTAGATAATTATGATCATATTTATGATCATATATTACTGGACAGCTTTCAATTAACATTGTAATAGACATTACATCGTTTTCAGGTGATTACTGTAATGATTATCAAGGGTCTTTAGATGGTTGTGAACATTGGGGCATTTGGAAAGAGATAAACTTTTGGTTCTCAAAACTTAGAACTAAAGTTTACTTTATGATTTTTGGAATTTTACTTCATATTCTTTACGCTTTTTATAAGAAACCTTATGAATTTCCGCTCATAAGAGAAGGGGATAGAAAATACATGTTTCTTATAGTTAATGCCTGAAATTCTTATTCTCTACAAACTGCTTCTTAAATGGCGGGCAAGTCTGAAGTGTTGGACCACTTCTCAAGCCCTGATAAAACCTATATTCGAGACATTCTTTATTCAAAATTTTAGATGGAATTGATATATAAGCAAGTAATTTTAAGCTATATTTGCAGTAGATGCAATGGAAGTACACCATATTAATAGTTATGGTAAAGACCCGTTCACTTCCACTGGAAATGGCTATTACCTTAAATATCTACCACCGAAACCAATATCAACAGACACAGTGTTTTTAAAACAAAAGATTCAGGATTCCAGAAACAATGGAGGTCAAATTTAAATCCCTCTTTTCGTATGGAAAATAGTATAAATATTTTTGACTTTTTTACTTAAATTTAAAGAATAAAAAATTTTATATAAAATAGGACTGCTTATGCGGCAGTTTTAGTTCTTACTTCAAATTATTTCAGTTCAATATGTTACCTGTACAATCGTACAATCGTACAATTAGGCATGGTAAAATAGGATCGAATTTAGATAAGCTCCAAAGTACTTTTCCTCCAGAGAATTTCCTTGAATACTTCCTACTCTGATCTATTTTTATGGGACTTTTATTCATCGAAAGTTTTAACGAACTGGGAGTTTAACAAATTATCTCCAAATTTGTGTGAAAAAAGAGATTAAAGTGGTGTAAACGAAGTTAAAAGGATAAAAGGAAGGTAAATGGGGGCAGTGTGCCTAATTTTCTGTAAAATCTACTCTCTACCCCTTCGTCTTCTTTTTTGATTACTGTTCCATTACTATATACTTGTTTCCTGTGATCCAGTCTTCATTTATATCAATTAGTATTGAGACTACAAGTCTCAATACTGAGTCCTGGTTAGGAAATGCTCCAACTACCTTGCTTCTTCTTTTGAGTTCCTTGTTAGTCCTTTCCATCATATTTGTTGTCCTTATTTTTTTCCAGTGTTTTTCTGGAAACTGCATATAGTTCATTACATCATACTGAAAACTTTCAAGGGTATCAGCTGCGCTTTTATACCCCATACTGTCCAGTTCCCTAATCAGGTGATTCAAGTTCTGACGGTCGACTAATGCTTCTTTTATCTTCTCAGCCACTTCTTTCTGCTTCTTTTTTGGCACCTTCTTGAGAACTTGTCTTGTCAGATGTACATGACACATCTGCCAACTTGATCCAATAAAGGATTCTCTGACTGCTTTCTGTATTCCTTTATGACCATCAGAAACGATTAACTTGACACCTCTTAACCCTCTTTCTTTCAGATCCTCGAATAGATCTTCCCAGAACATAGAAGCTTCACTGTCTGCCAATCTTGTTCCAAGTATCTCTCGGTAACCGTCATCCCTGATCCCAGCAACTACGAAGAGAGCTTTGTTTTCATAATGAAGCCCATCTCTTACCTTGAAATAAGTCGCATCAATAAACAAGTAAGGAATTTCATGTTCTATTCGTTTTGAGAGGAATTCTTCAACCTTTTCATCCAGTTCTTTAGTAATCCTGGAAACAGAAGAGGCTGAGATTTCACCTACTCCTAAAGCGATCATGATCTTCTTTCCACCCTACGGGTGGAAACACCCTGAAGGTAAGATTCCGCTATAGCGGTTAAGATGGCCTTTTCAACTCTCGAATACTTCTCAAACACCTGGGTTTCAAAGGGAAACTCACGGAATTGAGGCTTTAATAATTCGAGTTTCCCATGCTTGGTCAGGAGAGTTCGGGGTTTGTAGCCATTTCTACTGGCTTTACGGGAATCAGTCCGCTCATAACGTTGTGCACCAGCTTGGAGGAGGGCTTCCTCCTCCATTGCAAGGTTTAAAAACCAGGTAATTAGCTGGCGAATTCCATCTTCCTGATCGACAAGATAATCTTTTATGAGTGAGAACAAATTAACCATTGACTCTGCATCCTGTTTTTTTGTGGTGAAAAGAAAAGGATACAGAGTCAATCATATTTTACAGAACTTTCGGTACACTGCCTAAATGGGTAAAAAAAGTAAATGGAAAGAAAACGAAGGAAATGAAAGAAACGAAGGAAATGAAAGAAATGAAGGAAATGAAAGAAATGAAGGAAATGAAAGAAATGAAGGAAATGAAAGAAACGAAGGAAATGAAAGAAACGAAAGGAAATGAAAGAAACGAAGGAAATGAAAGAAACGAAGGAAATGAAAGAAAACGAAGGAAATGAAAGAAGGCGAGGGATTTTTCAGTAGAGACCCCTGTATTTCCACTGGAACGTTTATATAACCCCCGGACCCCATTGTTTCCAGTGAAGAGGTTTAGATATTCTAAGTAGCAAAATAAAACTTTGTTTTATTTAGTTAAAGAGCAAAATACCGTTGTTTAGTTATAAAATTAATAGTATATATAGTTTATTATAATAAAATAAATTTTATTTAGAATTTTGTGAGAAATTTTTGAGAAATTAATTGTAAAATTTAATCTCAATTCTGTTGTTTTAGTAAATTTTATTTTACTATTATTATTAATATTTTTGATATCTTAAGGAAAATTTGCTCTCTTTACAATCCTTGAAACCCCTCCAGTGGAAATGAAGGGGTCCCTCTTTGCTCAGGACATTCTTACGATTACAATACCCTTCCGTTCCTGTTTTTAATAAAATCTATACTAAGTAAACATAATATCCATATTTTGCTTCATATTTTCATTTCTTTTTCTACTATCTAAATTCCAGGTTTTTTTCATTTTTTTTATTTTTTCCATTTTTCATTTTTTTTCTACCACTGAAATTTCTCATTTTTTCATCTATTTTGCTAGTATTTACTCAACCTATGAGTGCTCACATATTTTTCTTGTGAACCTTTTTTGTAATTATACTATCACAGATTAGTTGGACTTTCTTTGAGTATCATAAAGAGCGTATTAAGCAATTTCATGGTCATATTCCATAAGTCTTTTAACTAAAACTGGTTTTACCTTATCTATATGAATGAGCAGGGTCTTTCTGAAAAAGAAATATTTTCCTATCTGGAAAATGTAAAGTCAGAAGATACGGACTATTATAGGGTTTTAAGTTCAATGTGCACTCACCCTCATAAAATCGCGGTTGAAGCTCACAGGCTCTTTATTGAGGCCAACCTGGGCGACCTGGGGCTTTTTGCAGGCGCTCACAGGCTGGAAAAAGAAGTGATCAGGATGCTGGGGGAACTTCTTCATGCTCCGTCTGTCGAAACCCACTTTGGGGATTTCTGTGAGAGCTCGGTTTGCGGTTACCTTACGACAGGAGGCACCGAATCCAACATCCAGGCTGTCAGGGGCATGAAAAACATCGTAATTGCAGGAAAGAAAGAGTTAGGGAAAATTCCCAATATAGTCATTCCAGAATCGGCTCATTTTTCATTTGATAAGGTCGCCGATATGATGGGTATCGAAGTTAAAAGAGCTCTTCTGGATTCTGAGTTCAAAGTGGACCCGGCCTCTGTGGAGAGCCTTATAGATGCAAATACTATAGGGCTCGTAGGGATTGCAGGAAACACGGAATTTGGCCAGGTAGATCCTGTTGAGGAACTCGCAAAACTTGCTCTTGAACATGAACTTTTCCTTCACATCGATGCAGCTTTCGGAGGCTTTGTAATCCCTTTCCTTGAAAATCCGTATCCTTTTGATTTCAAAGTACCAGGCGTTACATCCATTGCACTAGATCCCCACAAGATGGGCCTTTCCACAATCCCATCAGGTGCCCTGTTATTCAGGTCTCCTTCTTTCCTGGATTCCCTCAAGGTGAGTACTCCATATCTTACCACAAAGGCGCAGTTTACTCTTACAGGCACCCGCAGCGGGGCTTCAGCTGCTGCCACATATGCTGTCATGAAGCATCTAGGCCGTGAAGGATACGTAAAAAATGTACAATATTGCATGCAGCTTACCGCAAAACTGGTCGAAGAAGCTCGAAAACTCGGTTTTGAACCTCTGCTCGAACCTGTAATGAACGTAATTGCCCTGAGAGTTCCGAGCCCTGACCTTGTCCGGGAGCGGCTCCTCAGGAAGTTCGGGTGGAACGTCTCAATTACCCGTACCCCCAGATCTCTCCGTCTAGTTCTGATGCCTCACAACACAGCCCGGGACATCGAAGAATTTCTCCAAGATCTAAAAAAAGTAACAGCAGAACTTTAAAGCCATGAATTGAAAACTTTAAAATTATTAATTAAAAACTTTAAAACTATTAATTATCTTTTTCAACCTGATATCTCCCTTTTCCTTCCCTTTTCCTTCTCTTTCTCTTTTCCTTCTCTTTCTCTTTTCCTTCCCTTTATCTACACTTACCTTACATTTCTTTCTCTCAGTATTTTTTCTAAATTTGCTAGTTTGTTAATCACACACAAGCAAATATCTATAATATTATTGCCAAATAGCACATGGATCAGTTATTTTTATGAGGAGAACTTTATGAGGAGAACTTTATGACTGGAACTAATGACAAGTTCTGATTTGCCGATAAGTAATAGGGATTTGCAGTATTCTGGATTCAGTGTTTAAAGTTCAGATTTCAGGTTAAGGTTTATAACTTAAAAATTCATAATTTAATAAAGATATAATAAGCCAGGAGTTTTTTGAAATTCAAATTTACCGTTTTATCACGTATCTGATATTATAGAAATGAGGATGGGGGCATTTATTTCATGAAATCGTCATTGAAAATAGGGAGTATAATGGGTATACCTATCAAACTGCACATAACTTTTCTTCTGATACTGCCCATGTTTGCTTATTTGTTTGCGATAAACCCGCAGCCATTTGGTTTTGAGGGAGTTGAGCCGCCTATCACGAGGTATGCGCTTTCAGTCCTGACTGCTATTCTGCTTTTTGCTTCAATTCTTTTACATGAACTTGCACACTCATATATGGCAAGGCGTTACGGGGTCAATATTGAGAGTATCACTCTCTTCCTTTTTGGAGGAGTATCGGCTATGGAAGAGATGCCCAGGAAACCCGGACAGGAAGCAAAAATGGCCTTTGCCGGACCTTTGACGAGCCTTGTAATAGGCTCTATCTGCCTCTTTATATATGGAAATCTTATTTTTCCCAACCCTTCGCTTTCTCAAAACCCGGTATACTTTACTCTCTGGATTCTTGGAGCCATGAACCTCATACTCGGGATTTTCAACCTGCTGCCTGCTTTTCCAATGGACGGAGGCAGAGTGCTCCGCTCCTTCTATGCAAGAAAAATGTCTTATGTGAAAGCTACCCAGAGTGCAGCAGCCGTCGGGAAGTTTTTTGCCATTCTAATGGCAATTTTTGGAATTCTTGTCGGGAATCTGTGGTTCCCTCTGATCGCGCTTTTTATTTACGTCGGCGCATCTGAAGAGGAACGTTCTACTCGGGCCGAGGTAACTCTCGAAAATATCATGGTCAGGGATATCATGACAAAGAATGTCGTTTCCGTTAATCCTTCCATGAGCGTTGAAGACCTGGTCCAGTTTATGTTTGAGAAAAAACACATGGGTTATCCTGTAATAGAAGGAGACAGCCTGAGAGGAATCGTGACCTTTACTGACATCCAGCGTGTTCCATATCTTGAACGCCCTGTTGCCCTGGTTTCGGATATCATGACCAAAGATATCATATCCGTACCTTCGGACGCGCAGGCCAGCGATGTCCTGAAGCTGGTTTCGTCTAAGAACATAGGAAGGGTTATGGTCATTGATAATGGGGAGGTTGTAGGAATCCTTTCAAGAACAGATCTTGTACGAATCTTGAAACTCAGGTCAGAGTAATATTTAAAATGCTTCCTCATCAAAGAAATTTTTTTAATCAAAGGAAATTTATTAAAAAAAATTTATTAAAAGGAAATTTTTATTAAAAAGGGCTTTTTATCAAAAGAAAATTTTATCAAAAGATATTTCTTTCTTAAGTTCTTTATGGATAGAGGCTTTACAGAAATATATCAAATAAGTTTATAAATAATTATATAAAATAAGGACTATAGAACTAAAGGGTGAAAATTCAAAAGGCAGCAAAATATAAATCCCTGGCAGGTAATTACCATCAGTTAATTATCTGCTTGTAGCTCGGTTATTTTATGTGGGGAGCTTAATTATTCATACGATTAAATACAATCCTTTAAGTGATGTATTCTTATTCATCACTTCTAATTCGTCGCAGCAGAGAGATTAACAATGGACAAACCTGAAATTACAGATTCTCAGGACAAGGACCCTGACTACGGTTTTCATAATTCATCTCAGGAGTCAATATATTCTATGGACAAACTTGTGACAGAATCCGCAGAAAATTCAATTTCTGTCGGAAAGTCTAAACTTTCTGATTATTCAATTAACATGCCAGAGGATGGTAAAGTCTCTGTGTCGGCATCCGAAGTAGATTCCGGGGGGATTGAAGCAAAGCTTGATGTAAATTCCGAATTTGTTGAAGAACCTATTCCTGATTCAATCTTAATTCCTTTATCTTCGCAATCTCCAGATGGGAACCAGGCCGAATGCCAGCCTTCAAAAATAGTTCTCATAGGTACGGCCCATGTTTCGGAAAAGAGTGTCGCCGAGGTCAAGGCTGCTATCAGAAATCTGAAGCCAGATATTGTAGCCGTCGAACTCTGCAGGGGACGCTATGAAGGTATGAAGGGAAATATGCAGGAAAGCCAGGTTCCTATCAAGGAAATTCTTTCTGAAGGGAAAATCTCCTACTACGTTATTCAGTGGTTGCTTGCATATATGCAGAAAAAGATCGGCGATGATATGGGCGTAAAACCCGGCGCTGAGATGCTTTCTGCGATCGAGGAAGCCGAGTCTATCGGGGCTAAAGTTGCCTTAATTGACCGGGACATCCAGGTGACGCTTCAGCGTTTCTGGGGAAAGATGAAGTTCCTGGAAAAAATCAAGATGATTGGCTCCCTGCTAGGCGGCCTCATAGGAATCGGGAAAGGAACTGAGATCGATATCGATCAGATCACAGAGCAGGACGTTGTGACTGCCCTTGTAAGTGAACTCAGGGGATTTGCCCCGACTGCGGCTGAGGTCCTCATTGACGAAAGGGATGCGTATCTTGCAGGAAGCATCCTCAGGGTCGTTGCAGGCGGAAACAAAACTGTCGTTGTGGTGATCGGAGCTGGACACAAACCCGGAGTAATGAACTATCTAAAAAATCCGAAAAGTGTCCCCTCCCTGAATACTCTCATGGAGATTCCGAAGAAACGCATCGGCATTGGCAAAGTTATAGGCTTTGGTTTTGTCGGCCTTATAGTTGCGTTCTTTTTGTTGCTGCTTCTTTCTGGCGTTCCGCTGAAGCTTCTTTTTATAGCTTTCGGGTGGTGGTTCATTATCACCGGGACCCTGAGCGCAGCCGGCACTCTGCTCGCAGGCGGCCATCCTTACTCAGTTCTGACCGCCTTTTCGGTTGCCTGGCTAACCACTCTACATCCTCTGATTGCCGCAGGCTGGTTTGCTGGCCTGGTAGAAGCAAGACAGCGAAATCCTACGACTGCAGACATAAAAGCCCTGGCAGGGATAGAAACCTTCAAGGAAATGTTCAAAAATAAGTTTATGCGAGTTCTTCTTGTTGCAAGCTTCGCAAATATCGGAAGCATGACAGGGACTTTTGTTGGAGCTTATGTCATGATGCAGGTTACTGGCCTTGACCCGAGGGATATTCTCCTTGCCGGCTTCAACGCTATTGGGTTCTGAAATACTTTAAGAGGACTCTAATAGCCCTGAAGTCCCGGTAGCGCTGAAACAGCCCGCAACAGAATATTACTTTTTTATTTCATATAGTTTCGAAAATCAGTCAGGGAAGCCAACCTTCCCTTTTTTTGCATTTCTTTTTTATTAACCTTATCGCTTCTCTGTCCTTTTTCTTACTCTACCTTTACTCTGTAAAAGAGAAATTTACAAGAGAAATTTACAAGAGAAATTTACAAGAGAAATTTACAAGAGAAAAATTTACAAGAAAAATATACAAGAAAAATATACAAGAAAAATATACAAGAAAAATATACAAGAAAAATATACAAGAAAAATATACAAGAAAAATATACAAGAAAAATATACAAGAAAAATATACAAGAAAAATATACAAGAAAAATATACAAGAAAAATATACAAGAAAAATATACAAGAAAAATATACAAGAAAAAAATAAAAAAGATTTATAGCTCAGAAAAGCTCGTGTAATTTGAACTGATATTTCCCGAGTTTTCCGCCGTAGTTTCCTGCGGAGATTTTCTTGATGCCCGGAACAGTTACAGCGGCTTTGATTCCTGCTTTCATGGCAGCTTTTATGCTCTCTTCATCAAGCCCATTGATGACGATTTCATAAACAGCATTGACATCTGCCGGAATTTCGGTGTTCTCAACCTTATCCTTTATGGAGGGGCAGAATTTCTCATTAGCAGTAGCTTTTAGGAACTTGTATTTGTTTGCTCCGGATTTGGAGCCGCTAGCTACAATGCCGCCAGGGAAGGGGGTAATTGTGCCTTCAAGTTCTGCAATTGCATCAACAGCAACTTCGGCTGCGGTCAGGGCACTCATCTGAGAGTCTCCGAAAATGAAGAAGTTCCCGCCTGCAATTCCAGCTATAGCCCCAATATTTTCTTCGTTCAGGAAGTCCCCTTCCATGATAGGGATTTTATATACCTTTCGACCTGCAATTTGGGTTTCAGACTCCATACCGTCTGCGAAGAACTTGAGTTTAAAGCCCACATTAAACTGTTTTTCGGCTTCAGGAAGCCCGTTGAAGACTGCAGTTGTAGGAGCCGTAAGTACACACTGTCCAATCCTTTCAAGCAACTGCTCTTCCAGTGCTTCGTATTTGAAAGTACAGATCTGGATGTAAACTCCAGGCCTTCCATCAGGGGTTTCACTGGGGCTCGCTAACCTTTCAATCCCTGCTTCTGCGGGACACATAATAACGGATGTCCCAAAGCCGGTGGCTTCAGTAGCTGCCACAAGGGCCCAGCGCCTGGTAACTGCTGTTATGAGTACCCGTGAAATCTTGATCGGAAACGCTTCTGCATATGTGTCTTCGATTTCTACTCCATTGATTTCTATAAAAATCCCTCATTTGCTTATTATTGTTATCTTGCGATTAGTTTACGAATAGTCAGGCTTGACCTTTCCTTATGATTAGTTTACGAATAGTCAGGTTTGACCTTTCCTTATGATTAGTTTACGAATAGTCAGGTTTGACCTTTCCTTATGATTTGTTTACGAATAGTCAGGCTTGATCGTTTCTGCTTTTTCAGTCCTCTATAATCTTTCAGAACCTTCCAGATACCTTACAGAACAACATAGAATATAGTACTTACTCAAAGTGTTACTTAATCTCAGACATACACTTAAAGTTTTATGCTACTTCTATTTTTTCTGCTTTATTAATGGGGTTAATAATGTCAATTATAATATTTATATCAAATATATAATTTTTCAGAGAAAAGTTGAAGAACTAAAAATTAGCTGCTCAATAGACTCCAGAATGTCTCTCAATAGGAGCTTAATAATAGCTAAACCGGTAAAGAGGTAAAAGCAGGTTTATTCCCTTTCAGATTACTTTATCTCCTCTCAGAATAGTTCTTACGAGGAGGTCGCCAGTAGAGGTATCAAGGATAATCGTGCGCCCGTAATTTTTGCCGGTATCCTCAGCTACGACTGGTATTTCAAGCCTTTTCAGGGTATCTCTGGCCCATTTTACATTTCTTTCACCTATATTCATGTGCCGGTTTTCAAACATATGGGCTCCTCCTACAAGTTTCGCTTCAAGCTTTTTTCTGGAAGAGCCCTTTCTTACGATCTCCTCTACGAGATACTCTATCCCGGAATCTGTAAATTTCAGGGGATTATCTTTTATCCGTGCGTAATTTATAGTCGGAAGCATCGCATGGACAAGCCCGCCGATTTTCTCATGCCGGTCATAGAGTGTTATACCTACACATGAGCCCAATCCGAAGGTCTTAATTTTCACCGGACTTCTGGCTAGTCCGCAATCTCCTATGCCCACTATAACTATGCCTGAATCGGCCACTTTGAAAAAGCCTCCCTGATTTAGAAATCTCCCTGACCTGAAAATGATTTTGAGTTTGTCCTTAGCCTGCTGAGTTCTATTTGAATCGGGTACAAAAGCCAGATTTCTGAGGAAATATATTTCTTAATATGTTTTCATGGATAATTTATTATAAGTCAGATACTCGGCTAATCAGGTTTTTGGCGAAGCATTTCGTTAATCTTTTTTAAGAGGCAATCCAGGGAAGCAGGATCTAATAAAGTCAAGACGTTTCCGTAAACTTTCTCTTCTTTTATCAGAAACTCCGCATCGAGTATGAGAGCAAAATCAGTTTCACAACTCATTTCCGCGAGTACGGAGTTCAGGATAGAGCCGAACATGTCATAAACCGTATAAGGCGTTGAGACCAAAATATTGAGGTCCATAAATTTTGCAAGGGCAGTTACATAAGTCCTTGCCAGGATATGGCTGACTTCTTCCATTAAAGAGTGGCTCATGGCGTCAGTCAGATCTTTTCCGCCTTCTTCACCTGAAAGGATCAGGGAGAGGCTCCTTACACTTTTTTCGGGAAAGAAGATTAATATATACCCGTTCAGATCTCCTTCAATGTGCATGAGTGCCCCCCGAACTGGGGATTCCGAAACACCTGCTATTTTCGGTATGTCTTCAATTATCTCAAATTTCGCATCCAGAACCCGTGTGCAGACAAGGCTATTTGTTAGATTATAGAGGGAAGTTGCCGAATTCCCTATCCCGATATTTCCAAGCTCTTTCAGGGCCCCATATTCGTATTCACTTAAGTCCATGAGGTTCTTGATCTCTTCCATAAATGTCCCTTGAAGTTTCTTTTATGTACAGGCGCTCTCTTGTATTGTAAGGCTTAAAAAGGCCGGATGCAGTCCCAAGCAGTGTTTCTGCCTTTCCGATTACAAAAAAACCTCCTTTTTCCAGGGCTTGATAAAAATTAAACTGTAGTTGTTCCTGAATTTCCTTTTTAAAGTATATCATTGCATTTCGACAGATAATAATATCAAAATGATTTATTTTAGGGCCTGATATCAGATCGTGGTGCTTGAAATGCGTTATATTCCTCAACTGGTCGATTACCTGATATACTTCTCCCTGCTTCAAGAAATATTGTTCCTTAGTACCCGCATCAACATTTTTAAGCGAATTTTCACTATAGATCCCCTTTCTGGCTTTTTCAAGGCTCTGAGCATCAATATCCGTACCTATTATTCTTATCCTGTACTTATTAAAATCCGTTTTCAGAACCCTGTGCAGCAGGATAGCAAGGGAATAGGCTTCTTCTCCTGCTGCACAACCTGCACTCCAGATTCGGATTGATCGTATCAGTGATTCTGATCTGTGTTTAACAATAGAAGGAATAATCTCCTTTTCGATTATCCTGAAGGTTTCGGCATTTCGGAAAAATTCACTGACGTTTACAGTAAGCGTCTCAACCAGATATCCATATTCCCGCGGATCTTTTTTCAAAAGCTTCAGGTACGCTCCATAACTCTCGGAATTGGTAGCTCTTACGCGTACGTTAATCCTGCGCCTGAAATGAGCCTCTTTGTAGTATTCACAGTTAAAGCCAGTGTTTTCAGTAACGATTTTCTTTAACAGCTCAAAACCTGGGTCTTCCTCCAGGTTTCTACCTGCCTTTATTTCTTTATCACTTGCTTTTTTAACGGGATCGTCCCTCATTTCTTCACCTGCGGCTCTTCTCAATTTTACATGGCATCAAATCAGGGAGTTAACATCGATTATTAAAACAACGTTTCCGTCACCCAGAATTGTAGCTCCTGCAAATCCTCTGGTAGTCTCGATAAGCCTACTTTTAAAGCTTTTTACAATTACTTCCTGTTTTCCAAGCAATTCATCCACAACTATTCCAATGGATTGCCCAAATTTTTCAACAATGACTATGAAAATGTTTTTTTCTTCCTGAACAGGCAGCTGGAACAACCTCTGCAATCTCAGAAGCGGGATAATTTTATTATTTATTATAATAGCTTCTTCTCCTTTGATATGCCTGACTTCTCGTGTGCTGATTTCGATATTTTTTATTATACTTGTGAAGGGAATTGCATATTTTTCCTTTCCGACTCTGATTAGCATAGCCTGATAAACAGCAATGGTTAGAGGCAGTTTCAATTCGAATCTGGAACCAAAACCGGGTTTCGACTCGACATTTACTGACCCCCCAAGGCGTTCGATTTTATATTTTACAACATCCATCCCAATTCCCCTTCCGGAGATATCGGTAACGCTGCTGGAAGTACTGAATCCGGGAGTAAAAATCAACTGCATTGCTTCCCTTTCCTGAAGCTGTTCCGCCCTCTCTCTTGAGAGAATTCCTGTTTTTAATGCAACTTTCCGGATTTCTTCTGTGTCTATTCCGCGTCCATCATCTTCGATTTTGATAAGGGCAAAGTTTTCCTGCCTTGAAGCTGTAATCAGTATCGTGCCAGCCTTTTTTTTCCCAAGTTCCTCACGCCTTTCCGGGACTTCGATTCCGTGGTCAACTGCATTTCTTAACAGGTGCACCAGGGAATCCCCGATTTCTTCAAGGATGGTTCTGTCGAGCTTGATTTCTTTCCCTTTGATTATAAAATCGATTTCTTTATTTTGCGCTCGTGCAAGGTCTCTTACCATTCTGGGATAAATATAGGTTATATGATCCAGAGGCACCATCCTTGCCTCTATTACCTCATCCTGGAGTTCTCTTGTTAGCTTGTAGAACTCAGAAAGTGCAAGTTCCAGTTCCTTAGATTTCAGGTTGCCTGTAAGCTCGTTTATCCTGCTTCTGTTAATCACGAGCTCGCCCACAAGATTCATCAATTTATCGAGCTTTTCTGTGCTGATTCTTGAACTCTGAATAGTTTTTATTTTAAGATCCGATTTTGGAGACGCGGGGGTTTTTCCTTCTGTTTCTGCTTGATAAATTCCTTTTGAAATTCTTTTATCTGTACGGGTTTCTTCAATTTCTGAAACTTTTCTGTCTTCACTGTCTTTTATTTCACATCCTTTTTCTTCACCGTCTTTTATTTCTCTATCTTCTGTTTCACAGCCTTTTTCTTCACCGTTTTTTATTTCTCTATCTTCTGTTTCACAGCCTTTTTCTTCACCGTCTTTTATTTCACTTTCTTCTATTTCGCGGCTTTTTTCTTCACTTTCTTCTATTTCACTTTCTTTTATCTTTACAGACAGGGGTATATCTTCATCTTTTCGAATGCAGGCTTTTTTTGGAAGCTTATCCACAGCCTTTAAGGTTCTCAGCACCTCGCGGGTATCAGGATAAGATTTGTATGTATTACCGGTGTCTTTTTTTCTTTTTTCAGATCCATTTCCCTGATCCTCGCAGGCATTTTCTACAAGCCCCTCAAGGGCATCCACACATATGAAAAGAATGTCAATTAAAGACGAATTCAGTATAAGTTGCCGTGTGCGCAGCCTGTCTATCAGGCTTTCCATTTCATGCGTTAATTCGACAATTTCTTTGAATCCCATCGTTGCAGCCATGCCTTTGAATGTATGGGCTGCACGAAATATCGTATTCATTTGTTCCGTATTTTCAGGATCTTTCTCAAGCGCCAGCAGGGAATCGCTCATCTCTTTGATGTATTTTTCAGACTCTGCCCTGAAAATGCCCATATATTTTGACATATCCATAATTTTTCCCTGCCTGTGTGAAAGTTCGTATTTTTCCTTTTTCTTGTATTTTTCCTTTTTCGAATGATTTTTCAATACAGAAATCCGGTACGAAGAATTAACCTTTAGAAATTAGACAGTTTTTTAGTTCGAAAAGTCAGCCTATTATTTTTATAATTTCGTCGGCCATTTCATCCAGAGGAAGCACAAAATCTGCCAGCTTTCGCCTCACAATTTCTCCCGGCATCCCGTAAATTACACATGAGCTTCGGGCTTCAGCAATTACTTTCCCTCCCATTTTTTTGATTTCTTCAGCCCCATCCGCACCATCGCAGTTCATCCCCGTCAGGATCAGGGAAATGACTTTGGGGCCGTAAATCGGGGCAATAGACCTGAAAAGGGCATTTACTGACGGCCTTGATCCAAGCTCTTTCGGGCTGCAGGACAGGTGCACTACCTCTTTTTTACGACAGTCTACGATCTTCTTTATGATTTCCATATGATAGTTTCCAGGGGCCACGAGTACAGTTCCTTCCTCTACCGTATCCCCTTCCTGCGCCTCTTTTACCCTGAGAGCCGATTTAGAATCAAGCCTTTTAGAAAGAGATGCTGTAAAACCTGCAGGCATGTGCTGTACCACCAGGACGGCAGCAGGGATGTCTGCAGGAAATGAACTTATAAGTTTCTCCAGGGCTCTTGGGCCTCCGGTGGATGCGCCTATTGCAAGAATGTTTCTCACGGAAACCGTTTTTTTCAGGGACTTTCTTTCTTCTTTTCTTTCTTTCTTTTCATTTATTTCCAGCTTTTCCAGTTCGCGATTTCGCATGCATTCCAGGTTTTCAAGGTTGGCTTTTGCAGCTGCCCTGACTTTTCTGCAAATTTCTTCTGCCATGTCTGGCATGCTCTGGCTGAGAATTCCGTCGGGTTTCTGGATTACATCCACTGCTCCATATTCAAAGGCTGTAAGTGTAATCTCTTCAGCCTTCTCCCCAAAGGCTGAAACTATTACTACAGGGACCGGATACTCCTTCATAATCCGGGCAAGAGTCTTAAGACCGTCAAGAACAGGCATAACATTGTCTAGAAGAACGACATCAGGCCTTAGTTTCTCTATTTTTTCGAGACCGTCTCTTCCATTAACTGCAGTTCCTATGACCCTGATATCCGGGTCTTCACTAAGAATATCGGAAAGGAGCTTACGGATTAGAGCAGAATCGTCTACTATGAGTGCGCGGATAGTCATCTCAAGCACTTTTTCGTTAGATATAGAGTTTGATTTAATAATTTGATTTAATAATTTGATTTAATAATTTGATTTAATAATTTGATTTAATAATTTGATTTAATAATTTGATTTAATAATTTGAATATAGTCAACTAAACAATTAACTGCACTTTTAGAGTGTAATTTACGGTTATTACGCTTGTTTATATTTGTAAATATTTCCTGTGTTGACTATAATATCTGTTTGATCAACATCTGTTTGATCAACATCCGTTTGATCAATATCAGTTTGATCAATATCAGTTTGATCAATATCAGTTTGATTAATATCTGTTTGATTAATATCTGTTTGATTAATATCTGTTTGATTAATATCTGTTTGATTAATATCTGTTTGATTAATATCTGTTTGATTAATATCTGTTTGATTTAATAGCAGGCACAAAGCGGTCTAATTTGGTTCAGCGATTTTCCTTATTACATCCAGCATCCCATCAGATTCAAAAGGTTTTACTATAAAACCCATAGCGCCTATTTTCATTGACTCTGTTATCAGGGCCTGCTGCCCAAGGGAAGAGCACATTACTACTTTTGCCTCCGGGTCCATAACAAGAAGTTTTTTCAATGCCTCTTTTCCATCCATATCCGGCATAATTATATCCATTAACACAAGATCAGGCTTTACTTCCAGATACGTTTGAATTGCCTCTTCCCCATCACCGACCTCAGCGACCACTTCATGTCCATGCATTAAAAGAATGTCTCTAATTATCATTCGCATGAATTCGGCATCGTCCACGATCATAACTCTGGCCATGCATTTCCCTTCTTTTACTCTTGAACAAGCGACGATATCAGATAATATTTCACACTCCTATTTTTTGGAATGTTCCGACACCTTACTCCTATCTGTGCCGAATCTCGCCTCTTGCCTGCTTATTCTTCATAAATCAATGCTATGAATCAAAGGACTTCAATTGAAAAGTTGCTGAAGGTTAACAAATCCAACCAACGCAAGTTTTCTTGTTAAGACGGTTCTGTCCCAATTGTGTAGAAAAATATATACAAGACCTGCTATATTAAACTTTTTTAATTATCTTTAGCAAATTATAGAGTTTTAAATTGTCCAGAGGATGGGGTAATTGGGACGTTAACAAACTATTTGCAAAAGTTGCAGGTCCTTTCTCATTCTTTAACCGTATTCGGATTTGATCTGTAGATTTAATACGCGAATTTGACAGTTTGATTTTTTTGTTGGAAGAATGTTTTCATATCTGATAGGAATGAGGAAGAATGTTTTCATATCTGATAGGAATGAAGAAGTAATATTATGGTCAACAAATTTTTGACCCATTTTTTATGATTCTATTTGACAGATGATTCTCTTTCTCTTGATGGTTATTTTCTTAATTTTTAATCAAATTTTTGGTATTGAATTTGACAGATCGTATAGATAACGGACAAAATATAGATACTGTACAAAAAATTATATGCCAAAAAGGCTAAAATGGAACAAAAAATCTTCACTCCTTCATTTTTTAGAGGCTTTGGGGCTGAAAAACCAGCAAATCAGAGGTAAGTTTGATATAATTTTTGTATTCTGTCAAATGATTTTTGACGAAAAATGAGGTTTCTAACTAAATGGAATTTATACTGTCTAACTAAGGTTAATATAAAAATATTAATGGCATTTGTTTTCAAAAATAAGAATGTTAATGGTATTTGTTTTAAACTTAATTTGACATTCTTTTGAATCTTTTTCCCTGAAATCATTCTTTTGAATCTTTTCCCCTGAAATAATACTTAAGTCTAAATAAATTATTTTTATCGCTATTTGTATATTAAAAATATGGCATATGTAGTTAGCAAATAAGTTTATATTCCTCGTACTTTATACATTACTTAGTAAATTGCGAAATTAACCTCGGTGTAATTTGTAGGTCTGGAAGTGCATGCATTTAATATATAAATGAAAGGAATTTACTTCATATTTTCCGGTTTCACATTTCCCAGGGTAGATTCGCTGTTCAATTACCTCTGTGGCAGAACATTATTTACATAAATCTTCAAGCAACCCCCGGGAGTTGATTTAAGTGTCTGAAATCCTGATTGTTGAAGATAATTTACTTAATCTGGTGATCGAAGCAGACTTGCTGAAGTCCTTTGGATATGAGCCGAAAAAGGCAAAAAATGGTTTTGAAGCTCTCGAAATTCTCAATGGAACGAAGATTGATCTGGTGTTGCTTGATATGGAGCTTCCGAAGATGCACGGCCTTGAACTGCTTCGAAGAATAAGACTCAATCCTGAAACCCGGAACATAAGAGTAGTTGCAGTCACAGGACACTGTGATCCCGAAAGTAAAGAGCAGTTCCTTAAAGCCGGATGTTGCGCTGTTCTTGCCAAACCCATAAACTTTGGCAATTTCGGGTCACATGTCGAAGAGTTTCTTACAATGACAAACTCTCTTCATTGAAAACAACAATCTGTTTGGTAATTAGTTGGGAAAATCAGACAATTTCTTATAGAGGCATTTCCGCCCTTCTACCCTTCCTCAGCAGGTGCCGCTGACAGGTTAATAGCTCAATTGCCGATAGAAAAGGTATAGAGGCGGAGGAGTTGGAGGCACAGGTGGGAAAGATGTATAAAAACACAAAAATAGGGCATGTAGTGATAGGCTTTGCTCTTCTTCTGGTTTTGATCTGCTTTGTCGGGTACACAGGCTATCAGGGCATGAACGATGTTGAAAAGAAGAGCCGAGCCATTCAAAACATGACCTTTATCATGAACAATATGCAGGGAGCCCTGGAAGCGGAAGAAAGTTATGTTATTCATGGTGACCCCATTTACAAGGAAAAAGTTTATAACCATCTTGACCTTGTGCCCACACAGGCAGCCATATCCAAAGAAATATATCTTGATTACCTTGATCCTGTAAATCAGGGCCGTATGGATTCTATTCTGGCAACTTCCGGCAATTTTAGGGAAACTTTTGACAGCTATGTTGAAACAAATGACGAAGAAATAGCTCTGAGAGCAGACATCGTCTCCAATGGCGAAATTATACTGCAGAAAGCCAATGAGATGTATGAAGATCAGATGATCCAATATCAACAGTATGTAGAAAACAGTTCTTCAAGTGAAGTCCTTCAGCTAAAATTATCCAATGCGCAGGAAGCCCAGAAAATCAGCATACTTGCAATGGATGCCCGGAATGAATACCAGAACTATATAATCACTCTCGAAAATCAATCTGCTGAAAAATTTGACCAGCGTATGGGGGATATAATTAAAGCTACTGAGAATCTGGATGAACAGCTGGTAAGACCTGAAAATATTGAGCGCGGAAATACAATAATTGCCAATGCTAAAGAGATCCAGACAGATTTTGATCGTCTGAAAGTTCTTAAGGAGACAAAAGCGGTTGAAGTGAATAATATGGCGACTATAGCGGCACAGGTTGGAGAAGTCGCTGAAGCTGCCAGTGCTGATCAGAAAGAAAAGCTTAACTCCCTGATCGTTGGTTCTATAAACAAGATTCGTCTGGTTACTTTTCTTTCGATTCTTATCGGAGCTTTACTCGTTTTTGTGATTCTTAAAGTCTACAGAAAACCCATCTATGAGTTGCTTGAAGCGGCCGACAGAATATCTGAAGGAGACCTTGGTGTTGAGATTAAAGGACGTTCGAGGAGTGAAATCTCTCAACTCTCAGAAGCTTTTAAATCAATGGTTAAGAACCTTCACAGCTTAATTAAAGAAATTCAGGAAAGTTCGCTTCACCTTTCCACACTTTCGGAAGAAATGTCTGCTTCTTCTGAGGAAGTGGCTTCAGCTTCAAAGAAAATTTCTGATACTGCAGCCGAAATCTCAAATGGAACAGAAATTCAGAGTACAAAGATAGTGGATATAACTCATGCAATGCAGGATATGACCCATAATATCCAGGAAATTGCGGATAATACTCAGAAAGTCTCTAAAAACACGAATCTTGTCAATCATACTGTTGGGAATATCGGAAATGCTTCAAGAGAGGTCCTGTTAAAGATGGACCTTATTCGTTCCTCGGTTGATGGAACTGAGGAAGTAATCAGGGACCTGGACTCCAAGTCTCAACAAATCAATGAGATTGTCACTCTTATTACCAGGGTTGCGGATCAGACAAATATGCTTGCGCTGAATGCTGCAATTGAGGCTGCACGGGCGGGAGAACACGGCAGAGGTTTCTCTGTTGTAGCCGATGAAGTCCGCAAACTTGCCGAGGAATCAGGCCGTGCTGCCAAGGACATATCGAAGTTAATCGATGAGATCAGAAACAGTATCAGTGACACCGTGGAAAGCATAGAAGCAAGTAAAAAAGACGTGCAGATTGGCACATTATCCGTTAACGACGCGGTTGAAATGGTTACAGGGATTGTTTCCACAATTAGTGAAATCACGAATATGATAGAGGATGTTGCAGCCGCTACAGAGGAACAGTCCGCATCAATAGAAGAGATTACTTCCACCTTAGAAGACATTTCCTCAATCTCAGAACAATCCGCCGCAGGAACCCAGGAAACTGCTGCAGCTCTCGAAGAGCAGAGTGCTTCAATGTCAGAACTTGCCAATATGGCCAGTGATCTTTCTTTGCTCGGGGAAAAGATGAGAAAGGCTACGGAAAAGTTCAGGCTTGGTAACTCAAAAGAAGGACCCGAAAACGCGGCTGGTTAATATTATCTGAATTAGTTTGAGGAATTCAAATGTTTGAAGAAACATTAAAAGAGAATTCAAGATTCTCGGAAGAAAATCTCCATTTAGTAACCTTTGAACTTTCAGGCGAAGAGTTCGGAGTCGATATCATGCAGGTCTCCGAAGTTATTCCGGTTCCGAGAATCACGCGCATTCCTCAGGCTCCAGAATGCATAAAAGGACTCATTAACCTGCGAGGAAAAATTCTTGTAGTGATAGACCTCAACAAGCGTCTCGGTTTCAGTTCGAAAGAAACCGACAGCCTATCCAGAATCATTATAGTAGAGATCAGAGACACAGTCATCGGAATGCTTGTAAACTCCGTAAAAGAGGTCATGAGATTGCCTTTTTCTTCCATTGAACCGACCCCTGAAATGATTAAATCGAAAATTAATGCAGAGTATTTAACCGGGGTCGGAAAAGCAGGGAACAGGCTTCTTATTCTCCTGAACCTTGCCAGGGTACTTGGAGAAGAAGAAATTGAAGAACTTAATAAACTGTCTTCTCGTGAAGAGAATATTTAAAAACTTATGAGCAAATTTATAAAATATGCATCCTGTGCTCATCTTCCTTTTCGCCCTTCTCTGCATCCTCATTTTTACAGCCAGGTTCAGGTTGCACCCTTTTCTTAGCCTTGTCCTTGTATCTGTTCTCACAGGAGTCCTTGCAGGAGAACCTCTGGCTACAGTCGGAGCAATAACTGAGGGGCTGGGCAGCGTTTTTTCCCGTTTTGCTATTATCATTACGTGTGGAAGTGTTATCGGACTTCTACTCCAGAGGACCGGAGGGATGTCCCTTATAGCCTCTGATATTATACGCTTTTCCAGGAATCCTTTGCTTGCCCTGAATCTCCTCGGTTTCCTTTTTGCTGTGCCCTTGATGTGTTATATCCTGGCTTATGTAATCTTTGTTCCAATAGCTAAAGAGTTGGCTGCCAGAGTCGACAACCCCTCTATTTCCACTGCAACTGCCCTTGCACTTGGAGCTGTTGCCTCATTTAATCTTGTCTATCCTTCGCCTGTGATAATCTCGGCAGCAGAAGAACTAACGGCTAACACGGACAAGCTTTTTATTCTGGGATTTCTTATCGCGGTTCCCACTTCCATTGCAGGCTACCTTTATGCCATAAGGCTGGGAAAGACTGAAATTGCAAGCACTTCTAAAACCGATAACCGGGGGTATTCTGGCTCAGAGAAGACAAAAACTGCACAAAGTAAAAAATCAGGGGTACAGGAGCAGATAACCGCAACAGAAGAAAAAGTAACCGGCCTGCAGGAGCAAACAACCGTATCAGAAGAAGTAACAGGTGTGCGGCAGAAGACAACCAGAACGAAGGAAAAAGAAGCCGAAGTAATCAAAGTAAGGGAAAAAGAAGCCGAAGTAACCAGATTAAGGGAAAAAGAATCCGAAATTCCGGAAAAAAATATAGAAATGTATCAAAATGATGCCGGAAAACCCGGAAGGCTTGAAGCCTATTCTCCGATCTTTTTCCCTTTACTCCTTATTCTCCTTCAGGTGGGCTTTGAACATCCGCATCCTGTGCTTGCGTTTCTGGGAAACCCGAATATTGCGCTCCTTATAGGAGTCATTCTCTCCCTCTTTTCCGGCAGAAAGCTTGGGGCAGTCGTGGTAAGGGACCTGGTCGAAAAAGCCGTAAGGAGAAGTGGAGTTGTCCTGCTTGATCTCTGCGGAGGAGGAGCCCTTGGTGCAACTTTTGCCATTACAGGAGCAGGAGAAGCTCTGGGCAGGTTTTTCTTGCAGTTGAGCTTTCCTCATATCCTTGTGCCTTTTCTTGTTGCTGCAGCCCTTCAAACTGTACAGGGGTCAAGGGTTGTGACCATGCTTATAGCACCTTCACTTTTACTGCCTCTGGTTCCTGAACTCGGGCTTCCTCCTGAAATCCTGATCCTTTCAATGGCTTCAGGCACTTTTGTGATTTCCCATGTCAATGACCCTTTCTTCTGGATTTTCGGAGAATTGGCAGAACTGGAACCATCTGAGGTTTTCAGGTCAAATACCCTTGGAGGTGCTTTGATGGGCGTGGTGAGCTTTTTGCTGGTCTCCGGTGTGTATATTTTCTTCTACTGAACTTTTTATCCCGAAAATTTTTTTTCTGAGACTTTTCAATCCTTATTTTTTCTAAGGCTTTTCAATCTCTATTTTCGTCCGAGATTTTTCCATCTCCCATGTTTTTGCTATAGTACAACTATATCTTCATAATTTGGTGTATGGCAAACAATAAATACGGGTTTTCCATATTTCTCTCTATGAATGAGCAGAGCTGTCCTGAGTTTACGGGCCTTGAAATCTCTCCGAGAAAGATAGATTATCTTAAGTTCATTCTTGAAAAAGGAGGCACTGTAAAAACCACAGAAATCTCCTCCGGCCTGCAGGTTGACCCTTCCACTACAAGTAAGACCTTAAACGAACTTACAAGTGCAGGCTACCTGAACCATGTTCCCTACAGGGGTGTGGATTTGACGGAACGGGGTGAGGCATATACGGAATTTCTTGTCAGGAGGCACAGGATTCTTAGCCTTCTCTTAACCCATTACGGCCTTTCGTCGGAAGAAGCATGTGACGAAGTTTCACGTTTTGAAGCTTTTGTTTCCAGGGATGCTGTGGACAAAATCTGCAGCTCAATGGGCCACCCGATGTTCGGTGTATGCGGAGAAATAAGTCATGAGAAATGCTTGCATGAGGAACATCATCACTGAGTCCCGGAATAAATGAAGCATTGAATAAAGCGTGAAATAAAGCATTGAATAAAGCATTGAATAAAGCATTGAATAAAGCGTAAAATAAATTTAATCCTGAATAAAGCCCTGGATATAACTTCGAGATAAACTTGGGCTGACACCAAAAAATTTTCTGAATAATCCAAATTTTTGGGTATAAGCCAAATTTATTCTGCTTAATATTTGTCTTATTTCATCCCAGAAATAAAATTGATGAGTGAAGTAAAAAATGAAAGTGAAGAGAACGGGATCTCAAGTATGAAGCTGAAAATTGTATCTTTATTAGTTCTTTTGGTTGTTGGTCTAAGCCTTTTTGCCAGCGGCTGTACAGGTCCGGGCAACTCCCAGGTAAATGAAAGTACAGGACAGGAAGTTGAAATAGCAGAAACGGATGTACCTATAACCGTAGCTGTGAGCGTCCTTCCGCAGGCCGAGTTTGTAGAGAAAGTCGGAGGAAATAAAGTAAAAACCGTTGTCATAATTCCCCCTGGGGCTGACCCTCACACTTATGAACCTTCTCCAAGAGAACTGGGAGAAGTGAGCAAAGCCCTTATGTATGTTACACTCGGGGTCGATATGCCTTTTGAGAAGGTCTGGATTGACAGGTTCGAAACCATCAACAGTGGGACTCTCATCGTAAACTCTTCTAATGGAATCGAACTTAAGAAACTTGCTGCCCGCGATCACCATGAAGGAGAGGGAGAAGAGGAATACGCAGGAGAGCTTGAAGCCGATCATGCAAATGAAAGTGAAGAAGGTCATGAAGAAATGGAACTGGACCCGCACATCTGGACGTCTCCTTCAAATGCAAAAATAATGGTCGAAAATATTTATGAGGGGCTTGTGGAAATAGATCCCGGAAATGAAACTTACTATTCCGAGAACAAGGATGCTTACCTGAAAGAAGTGGATGCCCTGGATGCGAGGATCCGGGAAAAGCTCGAGGGGCGAGAGGAAAGAAACTTCATGGTTTATCACCCTTCATGGGGCTATTTTGCAGCGGATTACAACCTTACCATGATTCCAGTTGAGATTGAAGGAAAGGAACCGAGCGCTCAAGACCTGGCGAAGCTTGTGGATCTTGCAAAGGAAAAGCAGGTTAAAGTAATCTTTGTCCAGTCCCAGTTCAACACACGGAGTGCGCAAGCTATAGCCGAAGAGATAGGCGGTGAGGTTGTAGCCGTAGACCCGCTTGCGAAGGATTATATTGCAAACATGGATAAGGTATCCGATATTTTTGCCAGAAACCTTGTATGAAGTCAGCAAAGTCAGCATTTGAGTTCGATATCTAAATATCAAAAGGATAATCCGATAAAATAAAAACGATGTTCTGAAGGGAAGGCGATGGAGAAGGTTATAGAACTGAAGGACGTCTGGGTCCGTTATGGAAATCAGACAATTCTTGAGGCAGTAAATCTTGAACTGAAAGAGTCCAATGGGCTTCTCGGGATTATTGGGCCCAATGGCGGAGGAAAAACCACATTTCTCAAAGTGCTCCTTGGACTTTTGAAGCCTTACAGGGGCAGTGTGAAACTCTTTGGGAAATCTCCGGAAAAGAGTAGAGACCTTGTAGGCTATGTTCCCCAATACAAAGGTTTTGATTTTGACTTCCCTATCAGTGTCTGGGAAGTGGTTCTCACAGGCAGGATGAGCCATACGGGTTTTCTGAGAAAATATGGGGAAGAAGATAAAAAGGCAGCCGAAGAAGCCCTGAAGACAGTAGAGATGTTCCAGTATAAGGATCGGCAGATCGGGCAGCTCTCTGGCGGGCAGAGGCAGAGAGTTTTTATTGCGCGGGCTCTTGCTACAAATCCCAAACTCCTGCTTCTGGACGAGCCCAATTCCGGACTTGATCCACATATGCAGGATGAACTCTACCGCCTCCTGGACAGGCTCAAGCAGGAAATGGCAGTTATCATGGTTACTCACGACCTTAGCGCAGTTTCTGTTTATGTTGACAGGATAGCCTGCCTGAACCGCACACTCCATTATCACGATTCCAGGGAAATTCCTGTTGAGGACCTGGAAGCTACTTATCAGTGTCCTGTCGAACTGATTGCCCACGGAGTGCCTCACAGGGTACTGGAAAGGCATAAAGGGAGTACCTGAAGATCAAGGCTTGGTTCGAAAAACAGATTAAGACGGAGAAATAAAAATGTTTGATCTTCTGCAATACAACTTTATCCAGAACGCCCTTGCAGCCGCAATCCTTGCAAGCATAGCCTGCGGGATTATAGGTGTCTATGTTGTCGTTAAAAAAATTGTCTTTATCAGCGGTGGAATCGCTCATGCTTCCTTTGGGGGTATTGGCCTGGGCTATTACCTCGGAATCAACCCGATGTTCGGCGTTCTCCCCTTCAGCCTGGTTTCGGCTCTGGTCATGGGGACCGTGAGCAAGAAATCTAAAATCCCGGAAGACAGTGCAATAGGTATACTCTGGTCTCTTGGAATGGCTCTTGGGATCATTTTTGTCTACCTGACTCCTGGCTATGCCCCTGACCTTATGACTTACCTCTTCGGAAACATTCTGACAGTACCCCGCTTCGACCTTTACCTGATGCTGGGTCTTGATATAGTCATAGTAGGTGCAGTTTACTTATTCTATAAGGAGTTCCTTGCCCTCTGTTTTGATGAAGAATTCACAACTGTTCAGGGCCTCCCTACAGAGAAACTTTACCTTTTCCTGCTGTGCATTATTGCCCTGACAATCGTAGTTCTTATCAAAGTCGTGGGTATTATCCTTGTGATTGCCCTTCTTACCATTCCTGCTACGCTGAGCCGTAAATTCACTCATAACCTGAAGCAAATGATGCTAATTTCCATCGTCTTCGGGACTGTGATCAGCGTAACCGGAATAGGTCTTTCATATGCTCTGGACGTCCCTTCTGGAGCAACGATCATTCTCGTATTGAGCCTTGTATATGGACTTGTTGCCTTCGGGATGGAAATACTTGAGAACAGGAGGGTTTCAGGAGACTTAAGAGAACCCTGAACTTGATTTACAGGTATATATTCTATCATTCTAGTGCATCGATTCCAAACTATGGAAATAAAACTGGACTTTGAAAAAATCAACATTAATCAATGAGTTTCCAATGAGTTTCCCATAAAAAACTACAGATTGACACGGATAAACACGAATTGAAACCATCTGTGTTCATCTGTGTTTATCCGTGATTTATTGAGGATATACGGAATCGATGCACTAGTATACTAGGCACAGGTATATATTCTATCATTCCTAGTATATTATATAGTGAAGATTTTTACGGGGCCGGGTAAGGATTCCTACATAAATATATTTATGCAGTTTTATTAAGACAAAATCTTATATATGGTGAGATGCAAGAGCCTAAGAGTTTAATTGATTTTATTTTATAGAACTCCATGATTAAACCTCTCAGGCTGGATTCGTAAATAAAAACGGAACCTAAAGCATCTAAACTTGTGCGTAATACCGCTTCGAGTGGGGAAGCGATGGACATGCCGGCAAGATAAACACAATGGATATACTTGGAGCCACCCCAAGCCAAATCCAGTAAGTATATCTACAAGCCATCTCAAAGCAAGTGATTGAATCCGTTATATAAAACGGAAACCACCATACTATCGACTAAAATAAAATACTATACCAGGGTGATAAAATGGACCGTGATACAACCCGGGATCAAAATATAAACGAAAACAAAACCTTCGAAGGCGAGCACCTCGACCTTCCGGATATCCCCCTTCCGGAAACAGATAACGTGCTATATTCAATCCTGAATTCCTTAAACCAGAATATCGCAGATTTTCATACATTTGTAAAGTTCAACCCATATCTGTCTGAGGACCACCTGAATGTTGAACTGCTTAAAAGAAGCATGGGCATTCACAGGGACTTTACAGCTCTGTTCCTGCACACCAAAGAAGAACTTGTATTTACCTACCCCGAATTTGTAGAAAAAACAGAAAAGATCCTGTTCAAAGGGGACGTTGGTGACAACTGCATAAAATACACCCATAAATTATGCCGGACAATAAGTGACTACAAAATAGCCCTGCATAGAGAAGGGTATTTGCCTGACCTGAGAAGACAGTTACCGTTAGTTGATATGTAATCATCCGGTAACTTACTTTTTTCTCTAAATTTTCTCTTTTTTTAAAAGTAGAGTCCGACTTCAATTCTCGAATTTAATAGATCCTGAGAATTTAATAGATTCTCAGGCTCCATCTCTAACCGAATGCAAAAAAGATTTCTTTCCTGTTCATGCGTCCACTCTTTATATATTTTACAGTACTTCTGGAATCTTATATTTGATTTTCAGTACATCCGTAGTTTTATATTATGGAAAGATATCTGAGGTGCAAGGCATCTGTGAAAAACGGTACATGAAAAACGGTGTCTTAAAAAACGGTGTCTTAAAAAACGGAATTCTTAAAAAACGATATTTTAAAAACGGAATTCTTAAAAAACGGTGCATTGAAAAACGATATTTTAAAAACGGAATTCTAAAAAACGGTACATGAAAAACGATATTTTAAAAACAGAATTCTTGAAAAACGTTACTAAAAAACGGCATTTAAAAAACAGATGCCTATCCATGTTTAATACCGGAAACTTTTCTTAATATTGTTTGTTTCAACTAAATTTAGACTCTATTTTCTCAGTTTTTGTCGGATTAGGATTGAACTATAAGTTTTGGAAAAAAGTACCTTATTTTCGAGATCACAAAGTTAATTCCTTCTAATTTTACAGTTTGACGTCATTGATTTTGCAGAAATTAATAAGATTCCCAAGGTTATCTGCTATTCCCTTGTTATACATTGGATATGATTCTTCTGTGAATATTTTCAGAGCATTTTGATATGCTTCTATTGCTTTTTTGCAGTTTTTCGCCTTATCTTCGACTTCTGCCAGTGTGCTGTATGCATTTCCTATATTGTTCTGGGCTCTTCGCTGTTTCGAGTGGGTAATTTACATCCATTTCTAACTATGGAAGTAGCATGCATAAAATTTAGAAACGTTTGTTGTTGAAAATCACAGTCAGGCTCGAGGTTTTTCATTTTGGCCGGACAACTGTCCAACTAAGCAATTATTTTCAACCCATACAAAATAGCGAAGAGCCTTAAATATTAACTGTGAAATTCCAAATGTAATTTCTGTCTGACATTCAGAATCTAAAAATGTTAAATATACCGATATGTTCCTGTCTCTTGGCAAAAGCGAGTAAAATTAAGTAATATGTACTGTGTTGCACGCTCCAGCCGCGCCGCAGGCGCGGGAACAAGACAGGTCGAAGCACGTAACTCACGCACCCCCGATTATCAGAAAATCTAAAGTTCACACAAGACCGCGGCTAAAAAGTAGCATCAGCTCTACAACCCGACTTTAACATCAAAAATCAAGCAAAAGAATTCAGATCAAAAGGTAAAGTCAAAAATAAAAATAAGAAAATTAGAACTCCAGTTTTTACTGAAGTCCGTAGTGTTTTATGTTCCAGTCTGCAGTAGCCTGGATTTTCTTAATTTCTTCCTCGCCGCCTTCCATGGTGAAGAGGTGCTTGAACCGTTTTTGAGCTCTAAGGTACTCCTCAACTGGCCTGGGGTCCTTGACCTTTCTGACCTGGGTGAGTTCCCCGTTTTCAATCTCGTACATGGGCCAGAGACAGGTTTCGACTGCGAGCTTGGCAATCTCAAGAGTCTTTGAGGTATCAAAGCCCCAGCCTGTTGTACAGGGGCAGTGGGCATGGATGTAAGTTGGACCCACGATTTCAGTGGCTTTCTTGACTTTACGGATCATGTCTTTTGGAAAACCTATTGAGGTTGTTGCCACATAAGGAGAGCCATGGGCTACCATAATAGCAGGCATGTTCTTCTTGGGGCGCTGGTTTCCAAAGGAGACTTTTCCAGGTGGGGTTGTCGTGGTGCTGGCATCGAAAGGAGTTCCACTGCTGCGCTGGATTCCCGTGTTCATGTAGGCTTCGTTGTCCATACAGACATAGGTGAAGTCGTGGCCGCGCTCAAAGGCGCCTGAAAGGGCACCGAGTCCTATGTCCATGGTAGAGCCATCGCCTCCGATTGATATGACCTTGGTGTCATTCTTTTTTCCAAGGGCTTTTAAGGCAGCTTCCACACCTGAAGCCACTGCACCTGCGTTTTCAAAGAGGGAGTGGATCCAGGGGACCTGCCAGGAGGAATTCGGGAAAGGCGTGGACATCACTTCAAGGCAGCCTGTAGGGTTAACTACAATACAGTTGGGGCCTGCGCCCATGAGTGTGAATTTTGCAGCAAAGGCATCACAGCAGCCTGCACAGCCGCTGTGCCCGGATGTAATATATGTTTTAGGTGCAGTTTTACTCATAGCAACTCCTCCCTGAGATCCAGAAACTGGCTTTCAACCGCGATTCCGGACTTTGCAGCTTTCTTGGTTTCTTCAATAACCTTTGCAATGCTTTCCGCGCGGATGTCACGGCCTCCGTGTCCCACGGTATAGCCCATAACTGGTACGCGGATCTTACTGTTGTAAAGGCACGACTTGGTTTCGGTAAAGAGAGCTCCTTCGTTTGTCCCTATAGAGATGTTCTTATCAAGTACGACAACTGCGTGAGCGTTCTTAATAGCCTCTCTAACCTGTTCCTTCGGGAAAGGCCTGAAGGACCTGACTTTCAGGACGCCGATCTTTTCTCCTCTTGCCCTGTACTCATCAACAACATCTTTAACAGTCCCGAGAATAGATCCCATAGACATGACGATAATTTCTGCATCATCAAGCAGGTACCCGTCAACAAGCCCGCCGTGGAACCTGCCGAAGACTTCCTCGAACTCCTTTGCTGCGGCTTCGATCTTCGGAAGAGCTTTCTGCATTGCCTGTTCCTGGAGATACCTGAACTCTTCGTAGGTGTCAGGGGCTGCAAAGGCTCCGAAGGTCTTGGGATTTTCCGGGTCAAGCACATTTTCGGGCTGGAACGCAGGGAGATAATTGTCTGTCAGTTCCTGTTCAAGCAGAATAACAGGCTCGTAAACGTGAGACAGGATAAAACCGTCCATGCAGACCATACCCGGCAGCATAATATCATGGTCTTCTAAGATCTTGTAGAGCTGAGGCAGGGTATCAGATGCTTCCTGGACATCTTCTGCATAGAGCTGAATCCAGCCAGTATCTCTCTGGGAAATTGCGTCCTGATGGTCATTCCAAATATTGATTGGAGCGCCGACTGCCCTGTTTGCCACTGTCATTGCAATAGGGAACCTCATTCCTGCAGCGTTAAAAAGCGCCTCATGCATGAGCAGGAGTCCCTGGGAAGTGGTGGCTGAATAGGTTCTTGCACCCACTGCTGCAGCTCCAATGAGTGCAGAGATTGCTGAGAACTCTGATTCCACATTAATATACTCACAGTCGGGAATTTCCCCGTCTGCTATGAACTGGGACAGGTCTTCAACAATATGGGTCTGAGGAGTGATAGGGTAGGCGGAAATAACATTTGGACGGCAGACTTTTGCTGAATGGGCTACAGCATACGAACCTTCCACTACCACCATTTTCCCCTTGTAAGCCGGGTCAATCATTATTTCTCCTCCAGAATCATTTCAATTGCATATGCAGGACATTCATTTGCACAGATGCCGCAACCCTTGCAGTAATCGTAATCGTACTCAAAAAAGCCGTCTTCCCTGGGTTTGACAGACATGTCAGGGCAGACGATCTCGCAGATCCCGCATTTGGTACACTTTTCATAAATATAAACAGGACGGAAGTTTCTCCAGCCCCCGGTTTTGTTTTTAAGGGTCGAGCCAGGTTCACAGACTCCGCCGCGTGTGATCTTTAGACTCATACCTCTTTCCCCCTGGTAATCTCGTAGGCTTTCTGAATCGCTTTTGCGTTCTTTTCTCCTACCTTTCCTGGAAAACGAGCCTTTATTGCATGCTGGATTGATTCCACATTTATTTCTCCGGTTGCAGCAGCAAAAGCTCCAAGGAGGACAGTGTTCACAATGGGGAGACCTATAATATCCATTGCCACCTTTGTAGCGTCCCCGGTAATGACCTTAGCTTTCGTGTTAAGCTTCAGGCTTTCTGGACTTTCGGTTGTGTTGACGATAATTATTCCGTCATCTTTTATCCCGCTTGCAACGTCAACAGTTTCAAGAAGGGTTGCGTCCTGGACAATAACATAATCCGGAGTGTAGATCTGGCTTCTGAGCCTGATGGGACTGTTACTGATCCTTGTGAATGCCTGCACAGGGGCACCTCTGCGCTCTACCCCAAAAGCGGGGAAGGCCTGGCTGAACTTCCCATCTTCAAAAGCTGCAACGGCAAGCATCTCAGCCGCAGTAACAGAACCCTGGCCTCCTCGACCGTGTATTCTGATTTCCTTCATCTGGATTCTCCTTTTTTAATGCAGTTTTATATATACTGTTTTTCTGATGTTTTCTGAGTTTTTGCTGTTTTCGGCAGTCTGTATGGCAAATATTGATTGGTTGTCTGGCACACTGCTGTTGATCGAATTAACCTGATGTTGTTTAATATATTGATTTTTGTCAGACCGATTCAGAATCTGACCCTTTTTCCAGGTACCACTGCGATATGCACAGGCAGATGCAGGGATCCAAAGACCTGGATGGGTGATTGTTAACCTTATGTATTCATATGACTGAGTTATTACTACTATCGAGTGTAATATATAAAAACCAATCATATATTTTTTAATTATATATTCACGCCGTTTGGTGCCCGATATTTCATGGATAATAGTGTAGATTATTATTAGTTTTTCGGTGAACATCGAGAAATTGGTTATATATATTTCAACTTCTAAATTATCCTTTAAACGTATTATACTTATTGTCTGTTGGTTAACGTGTCTCAAAATGCTGTTTTCTCTGATATTGGTTGTAAACAAATTTTACCTTCAAAAATACGAAATATTTTAATATCTATCTTTACATGAACTCCTTATCAGGTCAATTATGGCTTTTCCATCTTTTAGAGTATTAATCTTTTCCCTGATCTGCCGCGAGCCGTGTAGTCCCTTTGTAAACCAGTGGGCATGCATTCTTAGATTTATTGACGAAAAAAGGTTATATTCTTCAAGAAGAATGATATATGCTTCAAAGTCTTCCAGCTGCCGGGCCCTTCCGTCTACTTCCAATTTTTCCCCGGTTTCCAGATAATGCCTGATCCTTCTGAAGATGAAGGGATTTCCCATTGCTGCACGCCCTATCATAAGCCCGTCACAGCCTGTAAAGTCAAGGGTGCTTTTGGCAGACTCTTCGTCCCTGATGTCACCGTTTGCAATCACAGGAATGGAAAGTTCGCGTTTGACGGCTCTGATCGCTGCAAGGTCCGAATTTCCGGAATACATCTGCTCTGCCTTTCTGCCATGCACGGTCAAGGCCAGAGCCCCTGCCTTTTCTATCCGGCGTGCAATCTCAAGAGTCTTTTCATCGCTCTCCAGAATACGGATCTTTGCAGTTACAGGAGTTTTCAGAACATCTGTCATCTCCGAGATTATTTCATATACAAGCTTCTGGGAGTTGAGAAGAGCCGAGCCGCAACCTGTCCCTGTAATGCGCTGTACAGGGCAGCCCATATTCACGTCGATAAGTTCAGGCCTGTACTCATCCTCAACAAAGAGCGCAGCTTCCCTCAGCTTCTCAGGGGAACTCCCTACAAGCTGAACTCCAAAAGGTCGGTCGTCAGGGGAACTCAGTCCTTTAAAAAGCGATTTTCGGTTCTCGCTGAGCAGGGCATCTGCACTGATCATTTCAGTGTATGTAAGGTCAGCTCCATTCTGCCTGCAGAGCAGCCTGAAAGCCAGGTTTGTCACGTCTGCCATAGGTGCAAGGAGAAGGCTTCCAGCAGTTTCGGTCTTGCCGATTTTTAATTTATTGAGCTTCATTTTTCTGACTGTTTTTCTAGATTGTTTTTCTAGATTGTTTTTCTAGATTGTTTTTCTAGATTGTTTTTCTAGATTGTTTTTCTAGATTGTTTTTCTAGATTGTTTTTCTAATTATTCTTCTGATTGTTTTTCTCATTTCGTTTCCTTTATTTATCTGTTTTGGAATTGCTTCCTTTTTCCAAGATTTATACCTCTAATTTACTGTGGTATGTTGATGCCCTTATTGTGATCTGTTGAGACTCAAAAAATTCACAGAACTGTCTGGCAAAAAATTCGGATGGTTATTAAAAATTATAAGAGGAGAATACTAAGTATAAACAGGAGGCCCGAAACTGCAAAAAAGAATAAGATGCCTGAACCAGTTAGTGGGGAAAACTGATTCAGGAGCTTAAAAAGATAAGTTAAGTGGTCATACAGACGGTTTATGAAAAGAACAGTCTGATATATCCCAGATAAGGAATCCTGTACTGTGCAATCCCTATAATCCATTCGTCTTTTACAGGCATCTCATAGCTTATCTGTCCTTCCTGATCAAAGTGCATGTTGGTTACAACGTTGTCTCCTTTCGTAATGTAGCCGGAATACGGAGCAATGGGGCCGTCTTTCCACATAGGCTCTCCGGCTTTTACTCTGTACATGGCCCTATGAATTATCGGGGTTACTCCTTCCTCCCCATAAGGGCGGTAAAGAATCACATTTCCGTAATCTTCAAAGGATTTATAACCTGTATTTTTTCCGTCCTCATTCGTGATAACGTCCACTCGATCTACGCTTTTGATGAAAATAATATCTCCTACTAGCATATGCGGTTCCATACTCCCTGACTCCACCGCAACCATAGGAGTCCAGAGTCCGAATGCCAGCTTGGAAAGGACCATGAAAGCAATCAGGATAGCTACAACAGACAGCAAGTCCTTTCCAAGGGAAACCCAGGGGTTTTCCTGTTCTTGGACACTGTTTTCCTTATTAATTTCGCTCATAATTAGCCTTTATTCTTTTGATTTTATTCTTTTGAGGTGCTGCATTATACTTTATTCGGTCTTGTCCTGCTCGAAATGTTATTTGATTTAACTTATTATACTTGATTTAATTTATGTGTGGCCTCAGGATTATGATACAATCCTCAGGATTATAATAAAACCACAGAACGATATACAGCCCTACGTCTACTGTTCCTACTTATATAAACCGACTTGTATAATCTGACTTATACGAAGTTAGTTTAAAAATTAGTTTAGTGAGCTTTTTTCAGTATATTTGCCTGAATATTTGTTTTTATTCTATATTAATTTTCAATTTATTCATCGGGTTATAATATTTCTGTAATAGTTGCTAAAATAATAAGTAGATCTATTCTATAGATCTATTCTATAGATCTATTCTATAATAGACAGAGATTAATAACTATAAATATTCTGTCAGAACACACAAAAGTTTCATAAAATTCTTCTTTATGGTAACAAGTTACTTTAGCACATTAATTTCGTATCTTATTAATTTTTATATTTTAAACAGGCTTTTGCTTTAGCCTCTTCAAGTCTGGAGCCAAATTAGCTCTGATGCCAAATCAGGCCTTGAAGACTTAGATAAGCTCAGGTCAGTTCAGAAAGGTCAGGTCGGAATTATGGATAAAAGCGATATTATAAGGGCGGTTATGGGAAAAGAGTATCAGATAAGCCCTGAAGCAGTAGAACTCATCAAATCAAGTGACTCGCCCGAAGGCCTGATCAAATATATCCTTTCAACTGTCAGTGACTCTGTTATTGTCATAGGGGCCGAACATGTAGATTTTGAAGGCTTTGCCGCCTCTGGTAGGACTTCAAAGCTAACTAATGCAGAGAATGGAAAAAACCCTGGTTTCGAAACTTCGGCAGGGAAATCGCCTTCTCATGAAACAAATACCTCCTCTCTAAAAGAAGGGGAAATTCTTTCCGGGACCTCTATGCTCTCTTCCAGATCACGTGGCCTTCCCTCAGGGCCTGAAAGCTCCTTACAGCCTGATATTCCGAATTCAGCTTCTGATCCGGCTCCGGAATCGTTTCAAAATCCTGTCCCTGATTCCATTCCAGTTCAAGATCCGGTTTTTCAACCAGTGCCGGAAACACAATCAGGTGTTGTTTCATCCGAGGAAGTTTTGGCTTCTTACCTCACCTCAAGCCCTCTCTCTTCAATAAAGGCAGTTCCTCAGGTTTTTTCCCCTAAGTCTCCACAAGCTGGAAACAGGTCAGCCTCTTCTTTTTTCAGGCAGGGGAATTCCCTTCCCTCATCTCCTTCAAACCGGGTTTTCAGTGCAGAGCCATCTGTCTCCATTTCCGGCAGAGGGACATCTTCTGGTTCCAGGGACGAGGGGTACAGACATTATCCAGGCAAGAATCCGGTGACCGTAGTTTCCGATATAACAGGGCATTCCACCTGCATCGGGGAATATGTGCAGTTTGTGCAGTATTTCAGGGATAGATACAGCAGGCTTTCCGAGATTATCCGGGGGAGAATCAACGCACGCCCCATCGAAAGTTTAAAAAGGAGAAGTTTCCGTCGCGGAGGGGACGGAGGTTCTGAGGAAATATCGATTATAGGCATGGTTTCGGATATCAGCAATACAACTAACGGCCATAAAATTTTTTCTCTCGAAGACCCGACAGGCTCTTTTTCAGTTCTTATTCGAAACACCGATAAGGAACTCTTTGAGCTGGCCTCAAGAATTCTTCTGGATGAGGTCGTCGGGGCAACAGGCTCGGTAACTAATGATGGAAACCTGATGCTTGCCACAAAGCTAATCCAGCCCGATGTTCCTAATAACGTTCAGCGCAGAACCGGAAGCCACGGGAAAGCTGTACTGATTTCGGATGTGCATGTAGGCAGTTCCCAGTTCATGGAAGATGCCTGGTTGGATTTCCTGGACTTTTTGAAAGGAGAATCAGATTCAGAATCCATGCGGGAGCTTGCAGCCAGTATCCGTTATCTTGTTGTTGCAGGAGACCTCGTTGATGGAATCGGGATCTATCCTGACCAGGAAATGGAACTCGATATTCTGGATATCTACGCACAGTACAGAAAGGCTGCCGAGTACTTCAGGGAAATTCCTGAGCATATTCGTGTGATCATAAGTCCGGGCAACCACGACGCTGTCCGACAGGCAGAACCTCAGCCCGCACTGCCGGAAAGCATTCAGGCAGATTTCCCCCAGAATATCATTTTCGTTGGTAATCCGGCTCTTGTGGACCTTGACGGCGTCCGCATTCTCATTTACCACGGCAGGTCGATTGATGACCTTGTGGCAAGTATCCCTGGAGTCTCGTATCAGGAACCTGCAGGTGCAGTCCTTGAGATGGTAAAGCGCAGGCATCTTGCTCCAACCTATGGGAGCAGGGTTTCCATATCCCCGGAAAAAAAGGACTATTTTGTAATCGACCCTGTGCCAGAAATCATCCATACAGGCCATGTCCACACTCTCGGAGTTCAGCGTTATAAAAATATCCTCCTTGTCAATTCCGGGACCTGGCAGGCCCAGACAGAATTCCAGAAACGTGTAAATCTAATGCCTGTGCCTGCCAGAGTCCCGATTGTAGATCTCGCGGACTTTGACGTAAAGATCCTGGGATTTGACTGATTTCAATTGATTTTTGACTGACTTTTGATCATTTTCACTGATTTTTTATTGAGTTTCGACTGGTTTCGACTGGTTTCGACTGGGTTCTTATTGATTTCTACTGATTTTGGCTGAATTCGATCTGAAAGCCGGCCTAGTTAGCTGCCTGTCAGATAGCTGGCCCTGAAATGTTTCCATTGAGCTTCCGAAACCCTCCCGAATTCTCCCCAAAATTATTTTCCGATCCTTATATATACCACAAAGATTTAATATGCGAAAAATGCAGCCGGAAGAACAAAATGAAAATCCCGGGGAAGATTTCCCGGAAATCCAGGAAGAAATTCGGGGTGAAGAGCTTACTTCCATTCCTTTTGGTATCCCTGATTTTAAAACCCTCCTGAAAAAGCAGGGCTATGCCCTTGCAGGCCGCCATTCGGCTGTTAAGACCTGTCTCTGGCTCAGACACGCTATGAACGGTCAGGGCTTTTGCTATAAATCTAAGTTCTATGGAGTCCAGTCCCATCGCTGCCTTCAGATGACTCCCACTCTTATGTGCAACCAGCGTTGCCTCTTCTGCTGGCGCCCGACTGAGGTTCCGGTTCCTGTGCCTGGGGAATGGGACTCTCCCGAGAAGATAGTAGAAGAAAGCATTGCCTGCCAGCGCAAGTTAATCACGGGTTTTGGCGGCTCTCCGAATGCACTTAAGGAACGCTGGCTTGAGGGCAATGAGCCGAATAATGTTGCAATCTCCCTGTCCGGGGAGCCGACCTTTTACCCTTACCTTCCAGAACTTATCGAGGAATATGAGAAAAGAGGTTTTACGACTTTTCTGGTCACAAACGGGACAGTCCCGGAAATGCTTGCAAAAGTATTCCCTTCCCAGCTCTACATGAGTCTCGATGCTCCTGATCTGGAAACCTATCTGAAAGTCTGCCAGCCCAAATCGCCTGCACTGTGGGAAAAGATCAACGAGTCTCTGTCCCTGATGAAACAGAAAAACTCAAGGACAGTCATAAGGACGACACTGGTAAAAGGCGAAAACATGTTCAATCCGGAAGCTTATGCCGAACTGATCAAAAAGGCCTCCCCAGATTTTGTGGAAATAAAAGCGTACATGCATCTGGGCTTTTCACGGCTCCGCCTTGACCGATCTGCCATGCCAACTCATGAAGAGGTGCTGGAGTTCTCCCAGGAACTTGCAAAACATCTGAGATACGAAATCGCAGATGAATCTGAAATCAGTCGAGTAGTCCTGCTTTCCAAGGACGGAAAAAAGTCTCCGGCTAAAAGGGTCTCCTGCCTTGATTAAACCCAAATTTTTGGAGAAAAATAGTTTCTAAAGCAGAAACCAATATACTGCAATATACAGGAAAATTTTTATATGTGTATGAATATATAATTTAAGTTAGGGGATAGAAACAAATATAAACTCAAGTTTCATTTAGGATATGATCCCTGCGGGGACTAATCCGATTTTAAACTAATTAGACACAGTCTGAGTAAAATTATGTCTCACATCTAGTGCGATCAACAGAATACGAAACAGGGCAGGTTTGCGCAGCATAAGCTGGTTTTTACCGGAATCCGGGATTTCGGCTTTTCTGGCTAGGCGTATTCTTACTCTCAGGTTCGTCGTGTTCTGAGCGGTTTTTATATTCAGATTTCGGTTGAGACAGGAACTCGCTGTATGATTTGTCCTTATCAAATCCTACGTTTACCCTTTGTTAAATTAACCGAAAAGCTAAACAAATTGTAAACTGAATCACTAAATTTATTATGATTGCAGACGGATAATCTCAAATCAAATCTCAGATTGATACTTTCGAATCAATGATCTCAAATTCGTAGGTTCGAATTAGTGATCTCGAATTGGTAGGTTCGAATTAATGATCTCAAATTGGTAGGTTCGAATTAATGATCTAGAATTAAATTCGATAATCTCAGGAAAACTCAATATCTTATTAATTGATAATTCCATAACAGATTCGAGAGTTCAAATTAATTTGCCTTAAATTTGTCAGTTTCACTTTAAACATGCCTGTGTCAAATTCAATAACAGACTTAATCTCAAATTTACCGCAAATACCAGAATCTTATCACATTACTTTCTTCATCGGGGAATTTTTGAAATGACTGAACAATCGGCACATGAAAAATACGAATTTAAAAAGAAGCTTGAAGGCCTCAGGGATAAGAAGGGAAGAAGTACTGAGCTTATTTCCATTTACATCCCTCCCGACAAGCAGATTTTCGACGTCACAAACCAGCTGAAAGATGAGCATGGACAGGCTGCAAACATCAAGTCCAAGCTTACCAGAACGAACGTACAGGGAGCCATTGAATCTCTGCTCTCAAGACTTAGATACCTGGATAAAGTTCCTGAAAATGGAATCGTATATTTCACAGGGGCTGTGGATATCGGAGCCAACAAAACGAGCATGGAAAGTGAGGTAATTGTCCCTCCTGAACCTATTACCGTTTACAAATACCATTGTGACTCCTCTTTCTACCTGGAACCTCTTGAGGATATGCTCAAGGATAAGGGCACATTTGGGCTTCTGGTTCTTGACCGCAGGGAAGCCACTGTAGGGCTTCTGGTAGGGAAGCGGATCCAGGCCTTCCGTAACCTGACCTCGACAGTTCCTGGAAAACAGAGGAAAGGTGGTCAGAGTGCCCACCGTTTCCAGCAGCTCAGGCTCATTGCAATCCATGATTTCTACAAGAGGATAGGAGATGCTGCAAGTGATATCTTCCTTTCAGTTGACCACAAAGATCTCAAAGGTATCCTGATAGGGGGACCTTCTCCAACAAAGGAAGAGTTCTATGCAGGCGAGTTCCTTCATCATGAGCTCCTGAAGAAAATCCTCGGGCTTTTTGATATAGCGTATACAGACGAATCTGGCCTGTCCGAACTAGTGAATGCTGCCGGTGAAAAGCTTCAGGACCTTGAGCTTATGGGGCAGAAGAATGCAGTCAAGGCCTTTTTCAAAGAATTGATTTCTGATTCAGGCAAGGTAGCCTATGGGGAAACTCAGGTCCGAGCAAACCTCGAAATCAATGCTGTGGAATTGCTTTTGCTCTCTGAAGATCTGCGGGCTGAAAGGGTGACCACGAAATGCAGTGTTTGCGGATACGATAATAAATGGACGCGGCGCTGGAAGCCGGGAGAGGCAGCTCCCACAGCCGGGAACTGCCCGAAGTGTGGTTCTTCCCTTGATGTCACGGATGTTACCGATATCGTGGACGAGTTCTCAGCGCTTGCTGACAAGAGTAGTGCAAAGGTTATTTTCGTGTCTACGGACTTTGACGAAGGTTCCCAGCTCATGAACGCCTTTGGAGGCATTGCTGCAATTCTGAGGTACAATACCGGAATCTGATCTCTCCCAGGAGGCCAGATCTCCTATCCAATACTTTTTTACCCAATACTTTTTTAATTAAACTGTCTTTAGATCAGTGGATTAGAAATTAGTAAATTAAAGTTATCACATTATTTTCATAATTTTTACAGGTGGTTTATCTTGTTCCTTGAACTCAAAGCTCAGGCTACATCAATCTTAAAAGACGCTATCCGAAAGGTCGGGTTTGAGATTGAGGATTCCGAACTTTATTTCGAAACCTCTTCACACGCCGATCTTGCAAGCAGAGCTGCCTTCAAACTTGCCAGCCTTCACAAACAAAATCCGAAAGAACTTGCATCCCTTATCGTTTCTGCACTCGAAATTCCGGGTGGTTCGTATATCGGAGAAGTAAGTGTCTCTGGCCCTTACATTAACTTCCGAGCAAGCAGGCACTACCTGGACGGGACAGTCACTGCAGTTCTGGAAAAGAAAGAGAAATTCGGGTGCGGAGCCCCAAAGGATAGAATTCTCCTTGAGCACACCTCAGCAAACCCTAATGGGCCCCTGCATGTGGGACACATCCGCAATTCCATTATTGGTGACACTCTTGCCCGCATTCTCAGGAGAGCAGGGCACGATGTGGAGGTGCAGTACTATGTCAACGATATGGGCCGCCAGATTGCGGTAGTTTCCTGGGCATGTGAACGTTTCGAGCTTGACCTTTCCAGAAAATCCGATTCAGCCATTGCTGACGTGTATATCAAAGCCAATGTCGAGCTGGACAAAAACCCGGAATACATAAAGGAAATTGATACCCTTATGGAAAAGGTAGAAGCCGGGGATATCAGGACTATTGATAGTTTTGATAAGGCAGTTTCCCTGACTATTTCCGGAATTAAGGAGACTCTTCTTCGTTTGAATGTAGTCCACGATAAGTTTGTCAGTGAATCCCTTTTCCTTAAATCCGGCGCAGTACACGACATTGTCGAGCGGATCAAGGTGACGGGAAGGACAAAAACGGATAAAGGCGCCCTCGTGGTAGACCTTTCGGATTACGGGTTTGAGAAGACCCTTGTTATCCAGCGCTCAAACGGAACTTCTCTTTATACCACAAGAGACCTTGCCTACCACGAATGGAAAGCCGGACAGGCAGACCGTATAATCGATGTCTTCGGAGCTGACCACAAGCTGATTTCCGGCCAGCTCAGGGCTACGTTAAACGCAATCGGGGTCAAGGAACCTGAAGTCGTTATTTTCGAGTTCGTCTCCCTCCCCGAAGGCTCTATGAGCACCCGCCGCGGCCAGTTCATAAGTGCAGACGACCTTTTTGACAGGGTTACTGAAGCCGCCCTAGAACAGGTCGAAACCCGCCGTCCTGAAACTTCTTACGAGTTCAAGAAGCAGGTTGCAGAAATGGTCGGAATAGGTGCAGTGAGATATGATATAGTCAGGGTCTCTCCCGAAAAATCCACCGTTTTCAACTGGAAAGAGGCTCTGGACTTTGAAAAGCAGGGTGCTCCCTATATCCAGTACTCCCACGCTCGCGCATGCAGTATCCTCGAAAAAGCAAAAGAGGAAGACGTCTGGGATTCCTCCACAGAAATCGATCCTTCTCTCCTTGTCGAGGATAGTGAAATCGATCTGATCAAAAAGATGGCAATGTTTGACAGTGTAATCGACCTAGGAGCCCGCGAACTAAAGCCCCATGTGCTTGCAATCTATGCCCGCGAACTCGCAGATGCTTTTAACCAGTTCTATCGTTTTGTCCCTGTTATTGCTGCCGAGGATGAAGAGGTCAGGGCTGCAAGGCTGGCTCTTGTGGACTGCGCAAGGATCGTGCTTGCAAACTCTCTTGATACTCTGGGAATCGCAGCTCCGGAAGCTATGTAATAAGATAAAAAGAGGGCTGGAGATAAAAGATAGAAAACAATTGATATGGGAAAGAAGAACAAAGGAAGACGAAAAGACGAAGAAAAAGGAAGATGAAAAAAGAAGATCCGAAATAAAGGTATTTTCTATTCTTCCCTTCTTATTTCCCCTGAATTTTATTTTTTTGATTTATTGTTCAGATGTGATTTACTGTTTAAATGCCCTTTTCATATCTTCTTGAGATCCTGGCAGTTAAAAACATCCATCCATTTCTGTACAGAATGCTTGAGAAAAATATAAAATCTTTTGCAGCAAAAATGAGAGTACTTTACAAGTACTGCTGCAGAGATAATATGATCACTATAAATGAAGCTTTTCGGAATTTCTTGAATGAGCAGGAAGCCTGTTTGAAACCTGAAACCTTTCTGGACTTTGAAGATGCGATTCTTCTTTACGAAGAATTCCTCGAATTCGGTGCCGAGGATTTTCTTTCTGAGGAGGACAGAGACCTTTACACTGCCCGGCACGAACACGAAAACAAGAATTATTGGTATCCTCTTCAAATTGAGTGGAAAGCTCTGACTTTCAACTCAATGAGCTTTTTTCTCTAATGAGTTGAGCCAGAGATGGCATCTCAAATGTATTGCTCACTCTATCACATATGTACTGATATGCACTTATACTCAGTTTCTTTGCAGTCTGAACAATCGTCATAAATGTGTCGTTTGCCTTTGTCCCTTCATCTGTTATGGTTTGAAGGCTCACATCTCTTTTTCTGACCTTTGCTCTCGCCGCTAGTTCCGCTGCATTGTTATGCAGCGGAACCTCTGGCAAAACCAGTACCTTTAATAGATGTTCCTTTTTCTCTTTCGTCTTACCGATTCTTTCATCCAACTGTTCGTATCCTGTTATAGTCGAAAACAACTGATCAAACTTAATGGATAATTGCTTCGCTACCTCTGAATCTGGTTTTTCTCGAAACTTAACGAGTTCCCCATAAAAGTCCCAGTACCTATCCAGAAAAGCTTCCAGCTTTTCCTTATAATATGGTACTATTGGCCTCAATTTCTTGTAGTTTCTCCCATCATGAATCCAACAAAGAGCATGATGTGATGCAACTTGCCTGAATTGAGGTGCATCATCACTCAGAAGGAAGGTAACCACAGGTATGTCTGTACTCTGATGATATGCCGCAATTGCACAGGCTTCAAGGACTTTCTTCTTAGTGGTTTTATATCCATTAGGCGAGAAAAAATAATCCAGTTTTCGACGCATTTCTTCGTCACTGAATATTTTGTTTTTAAAAGAAGAGAGCTTTTCCATCCAGATTTGGGAAACATTAAACGTTTTCATCAAATCAAATGCTTCCTCATTAAAGCAGTACGTTTTTTCTTTTCCACATAGAAGTACATCTAAAATATTTTCTCGACTCTTGTTGGGAACTGTAAAATAAGCAGCATAATAAGGATTACAAAGAATTTGAGTATAGTGATTTTTACCATTGACTCTTGCACCTGTATCATCAATCTGCTGATAAGGCGAAGCCTTAAGACCTTCCAGAAAAATCTCAGCTTTCTCCTGATGGAAGATATCAGTATCTTTTGTCAAAATTCGAGAAATAGTGGCTTTGGATATATAAACACCAATATTTTCCAGAAATTCATGTATTTTGGGCTCTGAAACATTCGCAACATGGTTAAGTGTGATTATCAGAGATTTGATTCCAGGACCAAATTCACCTTTGATACCATGTGGTAATTCTCCTGAATATGTTTTATGCTCAGAAGGAGAATAAAATATCTCTATCCTGTAGTTGGTGTTCACAGGCTTTATGGATATATCCTGAATTATTACGTCCCTATAACCTTTAGGATATGCGTCACTGGGTAAAACGGATCTATCAACTTTACATGTTTCAATTCGATGAACCTCTATTTTGTCCAGTTTTGATTTAGGTTCTTTGTCCTATGGATGCTCTCTTTTTCGTCTCTCTTTCTCAGAAGAAATATCTTCACTCTTTTTAGAGCCACGAATCTTAGGTTTGGTTTGTTCACCTTTGAGTAAATTGATTTCATCCCGAAGCTTTTGGTTCTCTGCCTTGAGGAATTCTATCTCCTCGTTCTGTTTTTCAATGATAGCAAACAAAATGCGAAAAGCTGTAGCATACCTTTTATCCTCAATTTCATCAGGATTGATATCCAAAGATGCCAGCAATTGTTTTAAAGCTTCGAGTTCCATCTTTTTACTCCAAAATATGATAAGGGTAAATGGAGCAACTATTATATTTTTCCTGTGATTGAAAACCCATCAAATTTGAAGAGGATACAATTATTGTGACATTTTCGATCCTGAGCATCTCACCCCCTCCGGAATTAAGGACTTCCTTGATGACTACGTGGTTGAGGTCGGGGGAGGCAAAAAGTTCACAGGCACAGCTGCTAAAGTCCTTGACAAATTCTTTGAATGGGCCCAGAAAAAAGGTTACATTGACGAGAAAGCTTTTGAAGTAAACAGTGAAGTCCTCAGGAAATATAAGAAAAGGTATTAGAAAAGGTATTGAGGAGATCTTTGCTGGAATGGTAACTGGAGAATCCGGTTTTTCAGGCAGTTCCCTTCTTTCCCCTTTTTTCTGTATTTCTCCGTTTCGAACGAGCATAAAGAATACTGCCAGATTTTTGACCTTGCGTATATTGCGCCTTCAGATATTGAATATCTCCTTGAAGATTATCTGATTAATGATGTTGGAGGGAGTGCAACTTTCGTTGAAACTTCAAGACGATTTTTCCGTAAATTCCTGCCCTGGGCTTATGAAAAAGACTACCTTGATCCCGAGCATTATAATGAACTTGCTGAGGTTGTAGGGAATATAAGGAAAAAGGGGAAAAAGGCCGCTTCTCAGGTCCAGAAATTTGGCAGTTTGCTCTGCGATTATGTGGATGCGCATCCGGCTGAAGATAGTCCAGAGTGGAAAGGGGGAGATTTCGAGATAAGGAGGATTGAGCCAGGAAAATTGTGGGTAGAGGATTACCTTGATCCTTACAGAGAAATCGGACCTGTTAAGGTTTCGGAAGAGGTAAGTTCTCTGGCAAAGGTGGGCTGGTATCTTAATTTCGGAATAGTAAAAATAGAGGATATGTGGCGGATTCTGGGTAACGGGAATATGTACCCGTAATTGATATTTTGTTGAAAAATTTTCTTTTTAAACCTTAACTCCACCGTCTATGGAACTCGATGAGAACCGGGTTTATCTTCTGTAGAATACTTCAAAAAAAATGAATAAGGAAAAAAATTGAGCCCGTTTTTTGCAGGTTTTCAGGTTTGAGAGGGCTGGTTTATGGAGTCAACGTTGTAACGTCTTATTTCTAATCTCTTTTCCATTGGGTCTTGAAAAAACTATTAAGTATAAATTATATAATTATATCCTCAGAGGATAAACTATGAGCAATCGCGAACTTGTGCAACAAAAGAAGGATACTCTAATCCAGATGACAGATAGCTTTGCAGACCGCTACCTTGACGAAGACTATAAAATGCTGTGCCGAAAGCTGATCGAAAAAATGAGTCCGGATCCCATTTCCCCAATTTCGTCAACTATACTTGAGAATCTTCATTATTTTTGTCAATTCTAATCGATTTAGATATTTCTGTCAATTATACATGAATATGGCTTTTCATTCAAATTAATTCCAATAATTATAATACTTGATACTGTCTTACATAACAGGTATGCAGGACATCACTTTTATCGATGGAGGCAGCCTTCCCACACCTGAGGGCTTCACGAGGGAATGGGTAAAGGCTGCGGCTGAAAACCGGGATGAAGATGAGAAACTCTTTTCCATGATAAGGGAATCTTTCCGGAGGAAAATCGATGTGGGAGTGCACGTTCCCACTTATCCTCAGTTTCGGGACAAAATCGGACAGTTTCTGGATATTATCAAAGATGAAAAGAACTGTTATGAGCCTTATGTGCTGAAAGAGGAAAATGCAAAGATCCTTGAGCTGGAAATAATTGACGAGGTTGCAAGGCAGTACAGAGAAGATACAGGTGAGACTCTGGGGGTGAGGGTTTGTGTTGCGGGTCCTACAGATCTCTACCTTCAAGCCTTCGGGGCAACGGATTACGTGGATGCATACCATATCCTTGCGCTGGACATCGAAACTTTTATAAAACAGGCGTTTAAAACCGCGAAAAATTTTGAAATCAGGGTTGTAGCCCTGGATGAACCCAGCCTCGGAATTAACGATAGGATCCCGTTTTCTGATCCTGACATCATCTCTGCTCTTACCCTTGCTTCCACTTATGCTCGGAAACAGGGGGCCGATATGGAAATTCATCTGCACTCTCCGTTGAAGTATAAGCTTGTCTGCGAGACCCCTATCAATGTTATCGGCTTTGAATATGCGGCGACTCCTTCCTACATGGACATCCTGGACAAAAAAGTGCTGGAGGACTCGAATACTTACATCAGGCTTGGAGTATCGAGGACCGATATTTCCAGCCTTATAGGCATCATTAATGAAACGTATGGGGTTAATGCCTGGAAGGAAAAGGAGTATATGCAGAAAATCGTTACTGACCTCGAGACTCCGGATGTTGTAAAAAAGAGGCTTGAAACGGCTTATTCTGTTCTCGGGGACCGGATAAAGTATGCAGGTCCGGATTGCGGGCTGGCGTTCTGGCCGGACCAGGATCTTGCTTTCAAACTTCTTGAAAATACCGCAAAAGGCATCAATGAATTTAATGCAGAAAGATCAGGAAAATGACTTTAACCAAATAGCTGAGTAAATAAATTTATTCTTAAAGATTAGATTTTCCCGACTCTTTCTTTTCTATTTTTTGTAATTTTTTCTATCTTTCCAATCTGTCTTTCCAATAATGCTAAATTCTTACAGGTCTACTAAGAGGATATGGAAGAAATCATCTTTGACGATATCGGAAGTTACCCCCTTCCTGAAGGAGTTAGCAAGGAGTGGGTCCGAAACGCCTTTAAAACGAGAACAGAAGATGAGAAACTCTTTACGGTAATCAATGACGCCTTCCAGCAGAAAATAGATGCAGGTGTGGAGGTTCCCACTTATCCTCAGTATCAGGACATGAATGAGCAGTTCCTGAAGGTTATCCGGGATTCTAACTGCTGTGACAGTCCATTTGAGGTTAAACTTGAGTGCGCCAGGATCGAAGAGCTTGAGGCTATAGAGAAGGTTGCAAAAGCCTATAAGGAACAGTTCGGCGAGACTCTGAAGGTCCGGATCTGCGTAACCGGCCCAACCGAACTTTACCTGAAAGAGTTCGGGGGTACACGCTACACGGACATCTATTCTCTTTTTGCAAAAAGCATAAACAATTTCGTTAGAAACTCGATGAGATCTGCAAAGCATTTCAAGATCGCAACGGTTTCTATTGATGAGCCAAGCATAGGACTGAATCCCGAGCTTGCCTTTGATGAAAATGATATTATTTCTGCCCTTACCGATGCTTCAAAATCAGGAAGTAAGTGGGGTGCCGATGTAGAGATTCATCTTCATTCTCCTCTTTATTATAACTTTGCCTGCGAAACTCCTACAATCAACGTAATAGGAGTGGAATCAGCAGGCACGCCTTCCTATCTGGAATTAATTGACAAAAAAGTACTGGAAAGTACAGATTCATTCCTGAGGCTCGGGATTGCAAGAACCGATATATACACCCTGGCAGGAGTCCTTAACGAAAGGTACTGTACTAACGTCTGGAAAGATCAGCAATACCTTCCGGAAATTGTTACCGAACTCGAAACCCCGGCTATTATAACAAAAAGGCTTAAGCTTGCTTACAGGCGTTTCGGCAACCTGGTTAAGTATGTGGGTCCTGACTGCGGTCTGGGTGCCTGGCCTAACCAGAGAATAGCTTTCATTCTGCTCTCCAACGTAGCTCAGGGTATCAGGGATTTCAGGGAATCTCTCTGACTCTGAAATTTTTTAGTAATTTTTTGTAAAACCTGCATCAGGAAGTCAATAGCCTGAAAGATCAGGCTTCATTTTTCTCTCCAGTGGAAGCTAAGCCGAAATATGGAATTCTTCAAAAAATAGTCGCTAGATGCCAAAGCACAGTGGAAATAAAGGGGTGGTTATTATAATTGACTTTTATAACTGTATTATAACTGATTTTATAATTGGTTTTTAATTTCAGAATTTCTGATCATTTATTGAGTCTCCCGTGCCTTCTGTCAATATCATCCATCATGTCCAGCATCTTGCGAATGGCAGTTCGGATAGCATCGGACTGATTGACAAATTTCTTGTTATCTCCCACATGCTTGTTGAGGTCATCCAGAAGCTCTTGAGGGATTTCAACACTTACTTTTGGCATTAAAGTTGCACCCATTTAGATATTTTAGATATATTGAGCCTTTTAGCCATTAATCTTTTTTCAAAGATGCTACTTTTATCTCATTGAGAAAAAGCTTGATGAAAAATAGATTCTTTAAAATTTAAAAATTTTGAAAAATAGATTAGCGGGCCCGAAGGGATTTGAACCCCCGGCCTATGGATTAAGAGTCCATCGCTCTGCCTGACTAAGCTACGGGCCCACGCATTGTTATTCTCATTGAGTGAACGACTCTCACAATGGATCTTTGAATATTTATAGGTTTCGGCAGGAACATACATACTCTGAATCTTTCCGAACTCGAATCTTAATTTTATAAGAATTTGTTTCGGTCTTCTTAAAAAGTTACTCCTAAAAAAACCTTTCTCCTTAATATAACACGTATTTTATTCTGATTGATTTTATTATTTTATTCTGATTGATTTTATTATTTTATTCTGATTGATTTTATTATTTTATTCTGATTGATTTTATTTTTTTACATTAATTGCTATGATTTTAGCGTCTTCAAAATGAGAAATCAGAAGTCTGGAAGCCAGGCATCGGATATTTTCCTAACTTCATTATTTTCTTTTTTTAAAGGTATTAAAGCAAAACGTTATATACAAGCGAATATGAGTATGACCACAATTAATTGACTTATCCGAAGCTCTGTTGGGGATCAGTTAATCAAATAGATCAAGTAGAATGTGTACTTCCTAAATTTGGGTTCTCAAGTTTGGCTTGTTAAGTACTGTTTTTACTCTTTTCTGTCGATAGAGCTTTCTTAAGCTGATTAATTGTCGATAGAGCTTTCTTAAGCTGATTAATAGAAGTTAATAAAGGAATGAATCTAATGTTTAGAGATGAACGTATTTCCGTGCCCGTTGAAGAGGGCGAAACTTACGATGTAACTATTCAGGATATTGCTCGCCAGGGAGACGGCATCGCCCGTATCGAAGGTTTCGTAGTCTTTGTCCCGAATACGAGTGTTGGCGATGAAGTCCAGATTAAGGTCGAAAGAGTACTTCCCAAATTTGCATTTGCAAGCGTTGTCGAGTAAATGCAGTTAAGGGAATCAAATAATTACATTAAATTTAAGTAAAGTAAATTAAAGGAATGGTTTTTCATGTTTAGAGAAGAAAGTCGCTCAGTCCCTGTCGAAGAGGGCGAAGTATACGATGTAACAATTCAGGATATTGCTCGTCAGGGAGACGGCATCGCTCGTATTGAGGGTTTTGTGGTCTTTGTCCCGGGCACCAAAGTTGGCGATGAAGTCCGGATTAAGGTCGAAAGAGTACTTCCCAAATTTGCATTTGCAAGCGTTGTCGAGTAAATGCAGTTAAGGAAATCAAATAATTACATTAAATTTAAGTAAGTAAATTAAAGGAATGGTTTTTCATGTTCAGAGAAGAAAGTCGCTTAGTCCCTGTCGAAGAGGGCGAAGTCTACGATGTAACAATTCAGGATATTGCTCGCCAGGGAGACGGCATTGCACGTATTGAAGGTTTTGTAATCTTTGTGCCCGGCACCAAAGTTGGCGATGAAGTCCAGATTAAGGTCGAAAGAGTACTTCCCAAATTTGCATTTGCAAGCGTTGTCGAGTAAATGCAGTTAAGGAAATCAAATAATTACATTAAATTTAAGTAAGTAAATTAAAGGAATGGTTTTAATGTTCAGAGATGAAAGTAGCCCTGTTCCTGTTGAAGAAGGCGAAGTCTACGATGTAACAATCCAGGATATCGCTCGCCAGGGAGACGGCATCGCCCGTATCGAGGGTTTTGTAATCTTTGTGCCGGGCACCAAAGTTGGCGATGAGGTCCGGATTAAGATCGAAAGGGTACTTCCCAAATATGGTTTTGCCAGCCTCGTTGAATAAGCAGGATATTTCAAACTAAAAAAGAGCGAGACTGAAAAATCGTATCTATATATAATTCTTCAGTCTTACTTTTCTTTGATCTTTTCTTCTGATCTTTTCTTTATCTTCCGGGTTGTATTCTTTTTGGTTATTTTTAATTAGTGGTTTATGTTTGTTTTATCCGGGCTGCTAATTTATTGCCTGGCGATCTTTTAATTTTAAACTTATGTTATCGGGTAAGGTTTTATCCTGATCTCCGGATTGATTCCTCAGTTTCAGGCATCTGATAGTGAACATTCGATGCTATTATATAATAGGTATTCAATCATATTTTGGAAACCCAATTGACAAAATTTTTGCAAATGCTTTTCAGATAAAATATTTGTTCTACAGCGATAACCGGGGAAAGTATCCCGGAGTGATTTCTAATGATTCGTTTTATCAAGTACCATCCCAGGTCCAATACTTACGTGATCGAAAAAAGAGCCTTTCTTGAGGAGGATCTTATTCTGGACGGCAACGTAATTGTCGGGCAGGAAGTGAAGTTCTGGAAAGATCTTAGAGTGACTGGCAGGCTTGAACTTGGAAAAGGTTCGGTCGTTCAGGGCAACGTAAAAGCCGGAAGTGCCCTTGTCTGCTCAGGGGCAAAAATTCTGGGCAATATAGAAACGGTTTCTGAACTTGTCCTTCTTGATAAAGCTAAAATAAATGCCGCAGCCTGCCAGGGAGATATCCGAGTCAGGCCGGGGTGCGCTATAGGTTCCGTAAAAGCAGAAGGCACTCTTGAACTTGTGGGAAAAGTTATTGTCAGGAAAGTAGAGCCGTTAACGAAAGTGATTATCCGGGCCGAAGAATAATCGGATCTCTCTAACAAGTTTTCAACTTCTTTTTCTTAATTCTCTTCTTTCCTTCTCTTCTTTCCTTCTCTTCTTTCATTTTCTTTGCATTTTCATACCGCGGTTTTATCTTCCTATTCTGTCAAAATTTACCTGTGGAACCTTTCCTCTTCCAGAAGTTTCAGGACACGATCTCTTAAACGGTTAACTTCGGGACTTGTCCTGCATCTTGGGCGGGGCAGATCCACATTTACGATCTCCTTTATCCTTCCTGGCCTTGAGGTCATGACCACTATCCTGTCCGAGAGAACAACCGCCTCATCCACGCTGTGAGTTACAAAAAGAAAGGTCACATGTTTTTGTTCCCATATCTTCAGGAGTTCGTCCTGGAGGATATTTCGAGTCTGGGCATCCAGGGCCCCAAAGGGCTCGTCCATGAGGAGAACTTCGGGCTCATTGGAAAGGGCTCTTGCAATGGCCGCTCGCTGCTGCATGCCTCCGGACAGTTCATATGGATAGCTATTTTTGAACTGCCCCAGGCCCACAAGATCGATATACTTCTCCACATGCTTCCGGGCTTCAACCTTACTAATTCCCTGCATCTCAAGCCCAAAAGTAATATTATCGATAACCGTTCTCCAGGGAAAGAGGGAATACTGCTGGAAAACCATACCCCTTTTGGGATCCGGGCCAGTTATAGGGACTCCGTTAAGTGTAATTTCTCCTGAAGTCTGGGTCTCAAGTCCTGCAGCGATCCGGAGCAGAGTGGTCTTCCCACAGCCAGACGGTCCCAGAAGGCAGATAAACTCCCCGTCTTCAACATCAAAGCTTACATCATGTAAAGCTTCTGTACCGGAATTGTCTTCTTTTTTAGTGAAGGTGCGTGAAATATTTTTTACACTTACTCTGCCCATCTTATACCACAGTTCCTGATGTCCATCGGAGTAATTTTGTGTCTACATAGTACCTGAAGAAACGATCAATTAAAAGACCCAGAAATCCTAGCAGTAGCATATAAAGGAGTACAAAATCCATCCTCTGAAGATAATAATTGTGCCATAGTTGGTACCCAAGTCCCCTGTTGCTGGCCCCAAACATTTCTGCAGCAACAAGGCACATCCAGCCTACTCCCATGGCAATCCTGATTCCTGCAACAATTGAAGGCATGGCTGAGGGAATCGCAATGAAACGGATGAGATCTATATTTCGGGTACAGCCAAGAACCTTTGCCGCCTCAACATAAACTTTAGGTACGTTTTTAAAACCTGTAGTAGGTATTGATAACAATAGGAAAGACCATTCCTACAAACACAACAAAACCTGCAGCCTGATGCGTAAGCCCAAACCATACGATTGCAAAGGGAATCCAGGCAAGAGGAGGAATCGGACGCAGTATCTCTATTATAGGGTCGATTGCTCGGTTTGCTTGTTTGAACCATCCCATAGATATTCCCAAGGGGAATTCCGATTATAAACGCAGCGACAATGCCGATTGAAAAGTGAAGTAGACTTGTCAATATATCCGTAAAAATTAGCCCGCTCTTGACGATGGGACAAAGAAGTTATTACATCATAAAAACTAGGCAGAAGAAATTTATTCCTGTACAACTATATCCGCTACAAGCTGCCATATTGCAATTGCAACTATGAGAGATAATGCTTCAATACCTTTTTCTTCTATTGTTTTTATGAAACTGATTTTCATGTCTACTTAAAAGAATTCTTACTTATTTATCTTTCCGACAGACTTCATCTTTCAGAAAAATTAAGGGTTCAAATTGCCCCTTATGAAAGCAGAGTCATTTGAACACCTTGGTCAATTTTTGTTTTTTATTTATTCCTGTTTTATTTTCCACTGACAGCTTTATCATAGAAGCTTGTATCAAAGATATCTTCTTGTGTCAGAGGTTTATGGGTGTAGACCCAGCTCATACTGAACTTTCGAGTAACCGACAGTTGAGTTTTCAATCAGTGCAGGGATCTGTAATCCAGGCTCCATCCCATTCCTTAAGAGATGCCTTCACAGTTTCAAGATCCTCGCTAGTCTTATTTGAGAAAATCTGAGCGGCTTCGTCCATGTGTGCCTTGTTGTATTCGGTTGCATTAATATGGGTCTTTACAATCTGCTCCACAATATCCGGATGCTCCCTGATAAGTTTTCCGCTCACCAAGAGCACACAGCAGGCATGGTTCGGTTCCATCTGTCCAGATTGTACGATGGTACGCCCGCTACCTGTCTCTTTCGACATTTGTGGGGGAAGGGGTGAGGCAGGAAAACAGCAGCTATCTGTTTGGCTGTAATAGCACTGACGGCATCTCCTCGTCTCATTGCCATGATTATAACATCTTTTTCAGGGTCAAGCCCGTTTTCCTTGAGCCACTCTCTGAGCAGGGTATCCTGAATTGTATCCGGTAGGATAAGTAGCGATACTAAGTTTAGGGCTCTTATTAAGTCTTTAGGGCTTTCATACTTGTATTCGGGCCTGAGGACAAGACTTGAGCCATTTATCTGTACAGGCTCAACAATCTTTGCGTCAAGACCATGGCTGAGAGCTGTAAGAGCAGGGGCTGCCCCAACATAAGCCACATCCAGTTTGTTAGCCATCATAGCCTGCATTTCAGGAGGTCCTGTCGCGAACACGATACTCTTTGATATCCTTAATTCCGTAGGGTGCAAGATCTTCCTGCCACCATCCTTTCTCGTAGCGCAGTCATGTATGCGATCTGATGGGTACTTGGCTGATAGCCAATATTCAGTTCGGTAATTGCAGGGGATTCTTTAACTCCGCTTTCATTATCGGATACGTCCCCGTCATTGGATGCGCAGCCGGATACGAAGATAGATACGACCAGCAATAAAGTAAGTGTGAGTATGCCTAGTTTTTTCAAAGCTTTCACCTCAATAATCTCTATAAATGATAACTTTCATTATCTAAATAACATTTTTTGAAATCGGGCCTTCTTAAGGAAAAATTAACAGGCTTTCACATCTTTCTTTTTGTCAGCTTTCCATAAACTCTTTTGCAAAAAGTTTGTGTTTCTCCAGATAAGAATCCCGGTAAAAATAAAAAGTATGTGCCTTGGTGTATTAATATTTTTCTAGATTTCCTATATATAACTTCTCAAAGCTGTCCTGATTATGTCCCAAATGTATTAATACATCTGGACATATTTCTCATTCGGGACTAAAACTCCTGTGAAATGTAGATTATTTATATCCATTAAATATTTTTTACAGGATTTAAAAGGTTGAATTTTATGAATGTTGCAGACAAGGTTATCAAATCCGCGTTCGAATCTGATGAGGTTTTTCAAAAAACACTTTCCGCTGCAATTAAGGAGGATCTTAATCTCACTGCCGTGGATTTTGCCAAAAAAGCAAATATCCCTCCAAGCACCCTCTACAAGATCCTCTCAGGGAACCGGGACCCTAACGTCAAAACCCTCCGCCAGATAGTGAAAACGATTCGTGATATCAAGGAATCCGATAGTGGAGATTTTATCGCCGTAATTGCAGCTCGCTCGGTACTTGACAATATTGTAGAAACAAAGAAAAAGATTGCTGGCAGGCTGGTCACAATAAGGGAATACTCGGCAACCTCGATGGAAGAAGCCATAATAGCAGCTGTTAACGCCGAAAGGGATGGAGCGAAAGCCCTGGTTTGTGCTCCTATAGTAAGCCCTACAGTAGAAAAAATCCTTAACATTCCCGTCACAACCATTATCCCGAAGAGCAGCCTTATAGATGCCATCGAACTTGCTCTCAAAAAGATGGAGTAAAACTAGAATCGAAAGTTAAAAATAACTACTGAATAACCTGGAATAATAGATGCCGAATAACTCTCGAATAAGATCCTGAAAAACGGCTGAATTTAAATCAAATTTAATCACATTTGAATTAAATTTAAACTAAACCAGAATCAAATTTAAATCGTTTTTAAAAATTAAAAGAACCCGCGTTTAGGGTTAACGCGGGAATTTCAAGTTTTATTTTCTTTTTGTCTTTGAGTTTTTTTGTTTTCCTGCCGCTTTTATCTTTTTGGGTTTACCGAATCAATAAGCTCCTGTACCTTTTTCTGCAGTGTTGCTACATCCCCGCCACCTTTAGTAAAGTAATAAGCGGCTCCGCCGATTATTAACAGCACGATGGCTCCAAGGGCATAGAGCAACACAGAAGACTTCTCTTTCACAATGTAGGTTGCGGTCTCTCCACCTACTTCTACCGTATAGTTTCCTGGCACTTCTTCTACGTGCTCAAAGGTTAAAGTGGTGTTTTTCCCCACATCCAGGGAAACTTCCTGTGAGTCAGTTACGTTTCCGTTCACAGACAATTCCACACTCTTATTTCCTGCAGCATTGCCCGTATTTCCTACATCAACCGAGATTTCCGTATCCTTTCCTGCACTTACCTCTGAAGGATCAATTACCAGGTTTGAGAATTTGAAGATGGCTTCAAAGTCTTTTACTTTTACATTTATATCCTGGCCAAGGAATCCTTCCTTTGTTACACTCACTTTAAGAGTACCGTTTTTCTCTGTTGTATAGGTAACTTTTCCGTCGGGTCCTGTTTTATTAAGAACATCCCCATTAATCGAGATGTTTGCATCTTCAATGGGGTCCCCGCCGATTGTCGTAATAGCCTCAATATTGATCGTATCGCCGATGTAAACCGTTTCGGGTGAAATGTTGACTGTCATTTTCTCTTTCGGAGGAATGACATTGGCGTTTTTGTTTGCAGTTGTGTATCCTTCCTTTTCTGCGGTAAACTTCAGGGCTCCGGCATTTTCTGCCGTGTATTCAATAGTTCCATTCTCGTCGGTTTTGCCTTCACTGGTCGCGTTAACCTTTACAGCGGCACCTTCTACCGGCTTCTCACCTGCGGTCACTCCGATATCAAAAGTATCGCCCACAACAATTTCATCAGGTAAATTTATTTTTAGTGAGTTGCTGGCATTACCTCCGGTTTCAACTTCCACGAAGGGGTAGAACCTGAGAGTTCTGTCATCAGCGGTCTTGAAACTGACATTGCCCATGATCTTGACGGTTTCATCCTGGCCAAGTCCGATGTCGCCATCGTTTTTCATTGTAATGCCGCTTTCTGAGACACTGGTAACTTCCATCTCGTCATAGGTCGCTTCGTTGCTGATTTCTTTGTAATCTTCCGAAAGCTGGAAAATACCCTGTACAAAGACAGCAGAGGTCTCAGTGCCTGAGAAAACTGTGCCGAAATGGACTATAATGAGAGGCACACTTTTTGCTTTTCCAAGATCAGTTTCATAGATATAGTCCTTACCGGAGGTGACAAAGCCCTCATCTACAACTTCTCCGTCTCTTTCGAGCTGGACCCAGACACTTTCTCCGTTAATATCGACTTCCTTGATATTCAAGGAATAACCATCTTCAAGTTTAAGGGCAGAACCTGAGTCCATGGATTCTTTGTCATCACTATCTGTAAGGACTTTACAGAGGATATTGTCCGAAAGAAGGCTCACATCATCAACAGCTCCTTTAACGGAGCCATCAGTATACCCGGCAAAGTACTTGTCTGCCATGAAACCAATAACTGTGAAGTTGCCCCATTCATTGTGTTCAAAATTAACAGCTTGAGGCGTGGATTTGTAGACAAGTTTGCCTGAAGGTATATCCCTATCTCCAAACTCTTCTACTGTAAGGTTTTCAGTCCCAATTCCTTCATCTATGTTGTAATAGAAACCTTCAAAGTTAAAGGGCGTCCAGTTAGGGAGTGGGTCGCTTTTACCCTTGTCATAAACAGTCCCGCGCAGTTCGTAGGTACCGGTTTCCGAGGTGTCAAGGATCGGGGCAAAGCGCAGTGTACTGTCATCAGCTACCTGAATCTGTATTTTACCCATAAGATCTATTGTCTCTCCCTCATCGAGTCCGAGGCTATCATCATTCTTCATTTTTATTTCACTGCTGCTTAGGGAGGTTACTTCCATTTCTTCGAAGGTATCTCCGTTTTCAAGTTCGATATAATCGCTCGAGATCTGGAAGATACCCTGTACGAAGACAGCAGAGGTCTCAGCTCCTGCAAAAACCGTGCCGAAATGGACAATAATTATGGGTACGTCTTCTTCTTCTCCAAGATTAGTTTTATAGACATAGTTATCATTGGAGGTAACAAAAGCCTCGTCTACTACATTTCCATCTTTTTCGAGCTGGACCCAGACAGATTCTCCGTTAACATCGACTTCCATGATGTTCAGGGAATATCCTTCTTCGAGGGCAAAAGCATCTCCAGAATATGCGGATTTTTTATCGTCACTGTCGACGAGAATCTTGGAAAGGACACCGCCGGAAATAGGGCTGATGTCATCCCCTATAACTTTAGAACCATTTTCACTATAGCCTGCGAAGTATTTCTCTGCCATGAATCCTATAATCTGGTACGAGCCCCAGTTACTGTATTCAAAATTAGTTTCAGTAGGTTCTGTGACGTACTCAATGTCCCCTGAATCTATGCTTCTGTCTATACCTGTAATGGTCATCTTTTCTGAGGAGACTCCGGAATCAAGGTCATAATAGAAGCCTGAGTAACTCTGGGCAGTCCATGTGTAAGTTTCAGGCATTCCCTTTTCCCATATTCTGTTTCCGCTGTTTATGGAACTGACTTCAATATCTTTAGTTGGTGATACTCTCGAGTTTCCACCAGTGTCGGTTATAGTTAAGGTCACTTTGTATGTGCCTGCGCTGGTATAGGTATGTTTAGGGTTCTGTTCCTGGCTGCTATTTCCATCTCCAAAATTCCACTGCCGGGATGTAGCACCTGTTGATTTGTCAGTAAAGGAAACAGTTAAAGGAATTGACCCTTTCGTAATATTTGCTTCAAAAGCAGCAGCCGATTCTGCTGGAGCTAATACGTTTATGGTAACATCATTTTTCGTATCAGATGTTCCATTGGCATCGGTTACGTTCAGGCTTACTGTGTACTTTCCTGCGCTGGTATAGGTATTTGTAGGGTTCTGTTCCTGGCTGCTATTTCCATCTCCAAAATTCCACTGCCGGGATGTAGCACCTGTTGATTTGTCAGTAAAGGCAACAGTTAAAGGAATTGTTCCTTCCGTATCATTTGCTTCAAAATCAGCAACCGGCCCTCGAGCTGATACGTTTATAGTAACATCATTTTTCGTATCAGTTGTTCCATTGACATCGGTTACGGTCAGGCTTACTTGGTGCTTTCCTGCGCTGGTATAGGTATGTATAGGGCTCTGTTCTGTGCTGGTGTCTCCATCTCCGAAGTTCCACTGCCACAAAGTTGCGTTTTCGGATTGATTCTGGAAAGCCACACTTAGAGGCAGGTATCCTTCTGTTATGTTAGCGGTAAAACCTGCAGTTGGTGCTGCAGCTGCAGCTCCGCAAAATAACCCTAACACCAGGATTGCTGTAAATATCTGTAAAATAGCTTTTTTCATATTCTATCCTTCTGAACCTTGTGCATAAATTATGTTATTATAAATTTAGTCAGTTTAGCCTGAATTTGCTCGATTTTTGTGATCTTTGGGGTTTTGTCAATCAAGAATTCTTAATTTCTGTCTCTCTCATTCCAGGCTTCTACTTGTGGGGGTTAAGTTAGTTTTTAATCAGGAAGATCTATCAACAGTTTCGGCTTTTAGCTGCTGGTATCCTCTCTGTTCTATAGTTATAAGCTTGCATTCGGGGGATTCGAGTACGATGCCCGCTTCATACTTTGTGCATTCTCCTATAACAGTTAAGTTACATATATTTTGTACTTTTTTCATCTTTTGCGGGTCAATTGTAATAAGAAGTTCGAAATCTCCACCCGTGTAAAGGGCAAGTTCCGTCAGATCGTCCGGACTTGAAGCAAATTCCCTGACTTCCCTGAGAATGGGAAGGGTATTTTCCCGGATCCTGAAACCCACATGGCTCTGCCTGGCAAGGTCGTAAAGGGACATCGCAAGGCCGTCGCTTGTATCCATCATGGATGTGGCTGCTCCGGATTCGGCCAGTTTCCTGGCTTCTTTCGTGCGCGGAATGGGTTCAAAAAGAGCCTTCAGGATAGTTTCACTTACCGGCTTTTTCGACTGGAGAGCCTCCAGGGCTGCTCCGGCCGACCCTGTGTATCCTGTAACACAGACAAGGTCACCTGGCTTTGCTCCGCGCCGAAGAAGGAGCTGGCTTTTCTTTACCCTGCCAAGTGCCGTCCCTGTAATTGTCAGTTCTGCGTGGGTATCGAGGTCGCCTCCGATAACGGCAGTTCCGCAGAATTCGGCACATGCCTGCATACCTTTTGCAAGTTCTTCAACAAAAGCAATTCCGGTATCTGCAGGCATGCCAATTGCCATAACAAGCCCTGTGGGTTCTGCACCCATGGCTGCAATATCACTGAGGTTTACAGCTGCAGACATCCAGCCCATCTGCCAGGGGGTCATTTCTTCCGGAAAATCCGTGGTTCTGTGCAGCATGTCTGTAGTAACAACCAGGCAGTCTTCACCTTTCAGGTCAAGGACGGCACAGTCATCGGAACCTGCACCTATAAGGATCCCTTCCGGTCCTTTCTCCTTGCCATCGGGGGCTTTGAAAATCTCAGATAAGCGGGAGATTAGAGCTCGCTCTCCGACTGAAGATACTTTTGTGTCTTTCATAGTCTTTTCTGAAAACGATAACTTTTGCTTTCCTTTTTTATAGATACTTGCCCCTGTGCGGGCCAAAACGGACTGAGTTCCTCTCCTTTATTTAATTTGTGTAACGCAGGAAGTTACACAAAAATTTAGTAGTATCAACAGAGAAATATCAACAGAGAAATATCAACAGAGAAACTTTCAGTATTCAGCGGGGGCATTACTCCAAAAATTCTAACACTTGTCCACGGGCATTGAATGAATAAATCCTTTCAGGGGTTTCACATGTGCCTTTTATCTTCTGGGATGTATAAGACTTTTGTAAACTTCAAATTCATTTGAACCTAAAACAGAGAAGATTAAAAAGCAAAAGTGCGAGATGAGTACCATGAGGATATCAGATATCGGATAATGTCATATGAGTTATTATTGTATGAGTCGAGTTATTATCGTATGAGTCAGATAATTTCTTCCCCCACCTCTTTTGTCCTTATTCTCACTCTTTCCAGAAAGTTTTTTGCTGCTTTTCCCAGTTCGTATAATTCTTCCCTTTCTAAAACCCGTGTTTCCCTGAGCTTCTCCTGCAGGCTGTATTCTGGAATTCCCTGCTGCAAGACATAGGTAACTTCCCTGTTTTTCACATGTTCCGAAATCCAGGAAGCTATGCTGGCGATTTCTTCTCCGGTTCCGATAAAATCCCTGATAACTGTTGTCCGGAGCTCCATTTCTATTTCGCAGGAATCTGCAATTTCGATCGTTTTTATGACAGATGCGGTAATCTCTTCAGGAGTTTTTTTGACAGCTTCGTATTCTCCGCAGCCTGCAACTTTTCCGTAAAGCCCGGGATTATCCGGGGGAGCTTTTACATCGATAAAAAACTTGTCAACCAGTTTTCGCTCAACCAGTTCGCTTGCCATTTCAGGATAGCAGCCGTTTGTGTGAATTCCGATTGCAAGCCCGAATCCTTTTGCAAACTCTGCAAGAGGCACGACTGCCGCCTGCATCAGAGGCTCCCCTCCCGAAAAAACAACCGCACCCACAAAGGGCTTCGATTTTTTAATCTGCTCTTTTACAAAATCCAGTTCCACGAGGTCCGTTTCCTCCAGATAGGGATGGTTCTGGCAGTAGGGACAGCGAAGGGGGCATCCCCGAAAAAATATCGTGACTGCAGCCTTTCCTCTCCAGTCCAGGGTCGAGAGTGGGACAGTGCCTGCATAATTTACTTTCATAGCCTACCTTTTCTCATACCCTTATGTATAAAAAAGGATTGAGGAACTCTTACCTGAGTTCCCTTGTGCTGTATCGTTTTCTGTCCAGGAGTTCCTGGCGCTTGCCTTTGTTCCAGCCTTCTACTGACTGGAGATATCCTGTGATCCTTGAAAGGTGCTGCACGTTCTCAGACCTGCACTTCGGGCATGTGTCCAGCAGGCCGTTGGCCACATATCCCTCGTCAATGCACACAGTCATATCCCGGGTGAAAGCAAAGTAACCGGTCTGGGTATTCTTTGCTATATGCATGGCAAGCTCCTGCAGGCCGTCGGGGTCCGGCTTTCCTTCTCCGAGCCAGATATGCATGATATTTCCGCCGTCCACAATCGGGAAGAAGGTGTGCTCATACTTTATCCTTTCAGGCAGAGATATGTCTGCACCAGGTGGGACGTGCGTTCCATTCGTATAATAAATGGGCAGGTCGTGAGTTTCATTGAACTTTTGCTTTGCGGCCTTCAAATCACCCTTAATTGTGAATTCTGCTTTATCGGCATATTCCTTATGCAGGAGGTCCGAGACTGCAAAACGCTGGGCTGTCGTTTCCGCAGGCGTTCTTGCAAGAGCAATTTCCATACCGGTTTCCTGTGAAAGCTTTTGAGCGTGCATTTTCATTTCAAACATAGCCCTGATCGCAAGCTTATATGCAGCAGGAGATTCGTGGATCTGGCAGCCTGTATGGTACTGGACCATCTCATTAATCCCTACTATTCCGATAGTATACACAAGGCTGTCGAAGTCCACAGCCATTGCCCCCTTTTCTCCTGTGCTCGGATCTTTGGGACACTGGGCTGCAAAGGGAATTCTGTTTTTCTTGATCAGGCTGTTCATCCATTTTCGCTTGGTCTTGAAAACCTCTACACCCCTATTCATCAGGGTCTTGAGCTCACTGAAAAGCTTTTCATCATCATATTCAGCCCTGTATGCAGCCCTGGGGCAGTTTAAAGACAGGACCATCCATGAGCCCATTGAAAAGTGTTTTCCATTCCTGAAATGGAGCTTGTCATCGAATTCTTTATCATCTGTAGGGTTTGTAGAAAATTGATACGCGCAGCATTGATAACAAGAAATTCCCTCTCCTGCGCCTCTGTACTCTGGAAGCTGGTTATCAAAATAAGGAGTCCCGAATTTGGCAGCCAGTTCGAAGGTCATCCTGTACAGCCCTTTGTAAGTTGGAAGGTCAGGGTGAGCACGGTTGAATTCTTCGTCTTCTTCAATAAAGTCAGGTTCAATAGAAATTTCGGGTTTAGGGAAACTGAAAGGCTTGCCCCAGGCATCTCCTTCAAGCATAACGTCCATCATAGCTTTAAACCCAAGCCGAACTTCTTTTTCGAACTCTCCATAGGTTCTGAGGGGAGCCTGTTTGCCGTCCCAGACTTTGCCCATAGCTACAATTGGAATATTCTTCCAGAGCTTCGGGACACCCGGGGAAAGCTGTACGGATGAAAAGACAGTCTGTCCGCCTCTTGCGCACATCATCTGCATCATTTCATAGACGAACATCTGCATAAGCTGTCTGATCTCGGTTTCTGACTTGCCTTCCAGATAGGGGGCCATAAAGGTCAGAAAATTGTAAAAACCCTGTCCACCTGCGAAATTGGTCTGAGCCGAGCCCATGGCCTTTACCGCGTGAAGGAAAGCTACCTCGGCATTTTTTGCAGGTTTTGCCACGCTGGATTGAGTTCCTACCCCGTCAGGCATGAGCCCGTAATAAAAGAAGTAACGCAGATCCCAATCCTGGCAAAAAGGCCTTGTGCCCATATATTCGAGGTCATGGATATGGAAATCCCCGTTAAGGTGCAGGTCGGCAAGCTCTTTTGGCATCAGAAGGAGATTTTGCTCCTTGGACATTTTGTCGGCTTTTCTTTTATGTGAGGTTTCGGCATTGTTCAGCTGGTTTGCATTATCATTTGCCTCAAAGCCGTATCCGGTATCTATTTCGTAGGCGTCGTAGACAGAAGCCCCGACCCTGGTCATGATATTTCTCCATTCTACATGTCCCCTGTCAAGAAGGATATTGTTTACTATTTCCCGGATAAGAGGGCCTGAGAGAAACTTGATATTCATCTTTTTAATGATTTTTTCTGCTTCTTTTGCAATATCAACGGCTTCTTCTTTCGTGATTGCAGGGCTGCTATAGAAGATCTCGCTTAATTTTGTTTCTTTCAGGAGCTGGTTTACAATGATGTTCCTGTCCCAGTTAAGAATGAAACCATCTGTTGTCCTCACCTTGGGGAGGGGGAGACGGACAGCCCGTCAAGTGTTTTTTGCACTGGCTGGTTGTCAGATAACTGGTCATCTTTGGGGAGAGGGAAGATGGACAACTCTTCAAGTGTCTTTTGCGCTGGCTGGTTGTCAGATAACTGGTTGTCAGATAACTGGTCATCGGGTAAGAGGATCTCGCCTGTCATTTTCTCATCTTCAGTAACTGTTTTAAGGAGGGAATCTGCAAAAGTATTTAAGTTATTTTTAATTTTCAGACCGCTTTCATCATAAGATCCCCTGGATTTTTTCAGGGTTCACTTCTTCCCCACGGAAGAGTTCTTCGTGAGTCAGGAAAGTGTCATTGATCTGTAAAACAGGCGCCGTCACGGTGAAAACTCCGTTGAAACGCAGTTCCGTGAGAGCTTCAGGCGTAGCCATATCTGCTACTTCGAAAGCCACTGAATTTGCTTCCAGGAAATTTTTTAATTTATTGCATTTCGGACAGCGTTCCGTTGTATAGACGATTATTTTTGCCATGCTTTACGCCCCTCTAATTTTTACTCTAATTTTTAATCTAATTTTTAATCTGATTTTTACTTTAATTTTTACTCTAATTTTTAATCTGATTTTTAGTTACCGTTTCTTTATTGAATGCTTTCGTTTCTTTACTACATGTTGCGTTTATTTGCAGTATATGGGGTGTGAGCGCGCCGGTGCAGAACACATCACAGCAACAAAACAAAACCCCACATGAGTACTACTCCCTGGCCAAACCTTTTAGTTACATAATTCTCATAAATTAGTTAGCAATATCGGAATAGAACGGGAATTACCTTTAATTTCAGGTAAATATTCTAAATGCCCTATCACTTAATAACGGTTTTTCAGCTCAGGTCTGGATACAATAACACTCTCGTTTTGTATACAAAGATACCTTCTTTGTTACCAGATCTGATAACAGACTTAAGGAGTCCTGCTTTTGAAAAACTGCCTCTCTTGAGAGAGGATTTTCAAGTACAGGAGGCTTTAAATGGTGTCTGCAGCCCCTTTACCGAATACAGGTATGGCTACCATGTATAAGGCATTATTCCTTGAAAACTTTACAACATATTAATAAAGGACATTTCCAGTTTCAGCATACTATTGCGAAATCCTTCTTTCTTCTTCTCAGGCCAGGGAACCCAAACCTTAGCATTTCTTCTATATTCACTTTACCGTTTTTATCCCTTTTAGAAAATCTTTAATCTTTCCGAAAAGGCTGAAAATTACAAAAAAGCGTTATATCATTGGCCGGTTATACTTCTATCAAGCGCAAAAAGAGGTGTCATTCCATAGAGAAATTATTGCCTTGCGGCTGCAAGCCCCTTGACGAACTTCTAGGAGGAGGTTTCGAGATAGGGATTGTAACTCAAATCTTCGGACCTGCAGGAACCGGGAAAACAAATATCTGCATCCAGCTTGCAGTGGAATGCGTAAAGCAAGGGAAGAGGGTTATTTTCATCGATACCGAAGGGCTTTCTCCTGCCCGTTTCAAACAGATTGCAGGGGAAAATGCAAAGGAAATAGCCAGGAGCATCATTATCTATGAACCTCTGAGTTTTGAAGAGCAGTATGCAGCCGTGAGAGAGGTGGAAAAAATAGCCGGTGAGAATATCGGTCTCGTGATCCTGGATTCTGCAACCTCATACTACAGGTTTGAACTTGAAGATGAGGAATCAGGCATGAAAAACCGCAGAGAGCTTGCCAGCCAGATAGGGGTTTTGCATGCCCTGTCCCGGAAATACGGTTTTGCTGTAGTTATAACCAACCAGGTATATTCCGATATTATCTCAGGAGGGGTGCGCCCACTGGGCGGCAGTTTCCTGGAGCACATATCAAAGGCGATTCTCCAGCTTGAAAAAACAGGTGAAGGAACCAGACGTGCCATTCTGCACAAACACCGCTCCCGTCCGGAAGGCTCAAGCGCAGAGTTTAAAATTACAGCTGAAGGAATTCGGTGAACCGGGAAATAAATATTTAAAAGAAAATTCCCTGGAAATTATTCAGGGATAGAAAAAACTTAAAAATTCCCGGGTATTTCCGGGACTTTCAGGCATCAAAACCGCTTTTCACAGGAATCTCTTTTCTCTGGGGCTTCAACGTTCCCGGGTTCCGGCTATAAACTCTTCGGTCCTTCGGTAAGCTTCATCATCAGGGTACTGGATAGCCGGGTGCTTCATAAAATAGGATGCCGGAGAATATAGTACTCCTCCTATTCCGCGGTCAAGAGCCAGCTTGCAGCAGCGGATGGCATCAATTACCACGCCTGCGGAGTTAGGGGAATCTTCTACAGAGAGCCTGAGTTCAAGGTTCATGGGCACGTCCCCAAAGAGTTTGCCTTCCATTCTCAAAAAACATACTTTATTGTCTTTTTGCCAGGCTACGTAATCGCTAGGTCCGATGTGAATGTTTTCGTCCTCAAGCTTATGTGAAAGCACGGACTGGACGGCGTCGGTCTTTGACTCCCGTTTGGAAACAAGCCTATCCCTGTTGAGCATGTTAAGGAAATCAGTGTTTCCCCCAGTATTCAGCTGGTATGTCCTTTCGAGCTTTACGCCTCGTTTTTCGAAAAGGTCTGCAAGGATCCTGTGGGTAATGGTGGCCCCAAGCTGGGCTTTAATGTCGTCGCCAATGATCGGGATATTCTTTTCTTCAAACCTTTTTGCCCACTCAGAATTGCTTGCGATAAAAACAGGCATATTATTGATCAAAGCCACACCTGCTTCGAGAGCGCACTCGGCATAGAAACGGACTGCTTCTTCAGAACCTACAGGCAGGTAATTGAGAAGCATCTCAGCGCCCGAATTTTTCAATTCATTTACGATGTCTGATTTTGTCGCTTCCTGTTCCCTGCTGACAATAAACGTGTATTTTTCTTCATAATTCTTCATATGGTCAGAGACGCCGTCAAGTACTCTGCCCATTTTAACCTTCACGCCTGTGGACGGAACATCAGGGCAAAAAACCGTTGTGCAGTTCGGGGGAGCAAAGATGGCTTCAGCCACATCTTTTCCTACCTTCCTGACATCTATGTCAAAAGCAGCAACAACTTTGATATCATTGGGTTTATACCCACCAAGATCCCAGTGCATCAGCCCGATGGATTCTTTATCTCCGGCTTTATAATACTCAATGCCCTGTATCAAAGAGCTTGCACAGTTCCCGATTCCTGCAATTGCTATTTTTATTTTTGTCATAAGCGCTTACTCTCCGACGAATATCCAGATTCTCATAAACCGCGTTAATAGAATAACAGACCTTTCACGATTTCTGAAATCTACAGATTCAAGGATTTACGAATTTAAGGTTCCTGAAGTTTATGAATTCATATTCCTGAAATTACGAACCTTCCCTTATCTCAGCTGTGAATTTTAAATCTTGTCTTATTTGTGCTGTTACTCTATAAATCTATTATATTTAATTTTGCCTTTCTGGGAAAGAAATATTATATTTATTCTCTGAACAAACTTCTTATTCTGAGGCCCGGCCGCCGGGTGCTCTACCTGCCATAATTTCTCCAGCTACTTTTAAATTCAAGGGTAAAGGTGTTTTAATATACTTTCATTTTAAGTTTCTCAGATTGCCGGATAATGCAGGGGGAGGGGACAATTAATTGACAACGAGTTCCTATGGAGTTGAATAGTTTTTTATCTGATGGGAAGCTTGAAAAGGGAGCCGGAAGATTTCTCGGCAGAAGCTGATGCTTACATCGGAAAGTGATCTAATGAGGACAATTGACTGGAAGGAAGAGTCCAACTCCGTGGTGCTGGTAGACCAGACCCTGCTCCCGAAAGAGTACAGGATAATAGAATGCAAAACCTTGAGTTCCCTCTGTGAGGCTATAAAATCTCTCAGGATAAGGGGTGCGCCTGCTCTCGGCGCAGCAGGAGGTTTCGGGATTGCCCTTGCAGCTTTCCTTAGCAGTGCCAGAGATCTCGAAACAATGGTTAGAGACCTCGAAGTTGCAGGAAAAACCCTTAAGTCAACCCGCCCTACAGCAGTAAATCTTGGCTGGGGTGTGGACAGAGTACTGAGAGCGGTTTCGGATGCCTTTGATGTAAACGGAGTCCGGGAAATTACCCTTCAGGAAGCCAGGGACATTGCGGAAGAAGATGTGGCCACCAACATGCTGATAGGCAAATATGGGGCAAAATTCCTGAAAGACGGAGATACCATACTCACTCACTGCAATGCAGGCAGGCTCGCATGTGTGGACTGGGGCACAGCCCTGGGAGTTGTGCGTTCGGCTATTGCTGAAGGCAAAGAGATCAAGGTCATTGCCTGTGAGACCAGGCCCCTGAACCAGGGAAGCAGGATCACTACCTGGGAACTGATGCAGGACAAGATTCCAGTAACCCTTATCTCAGATTCGACGGCTGGGTGGGCAATGCACCAGGGGCTTGTAGACAGCGTGCTTGTAGGAGCCGACAGAATCACCCAGGATGTTATTTTCAACAAGATAGGGACCTATTCGCACTCCATTCTTGCAAAAGAGCACGAAATTCCCTTCTACGTGGCAGCCCCGATCTCTACTTTCGATTTCAATGGCTGGGAAGGCAGCGTAAAAATCGAAATGCGAAACCCTGATGAACTGCGCTTTTTCGGGTCTGAGCAGCTTGCCCCAGAAGAAGTGGAAGTTTACAATCCTGCTTTTGACGCAACTCCCATGGAAAACGTAACTGCGGTAATTACTGAGAGGGGAGTGTTTTACCCGCCTTTCCTGCTGGACGAAGTACTTGTTTGAGAATTGTCCGTTTTCGAGAGCATGACGAACTCCCCTCAACCTCCTGAAGCCTGGCTGCTCAGAAATTCCTCTGCTGGATTTATATATCAGAACTGTAAATTATCTGATGATCACCAAAGTTAACAGGAAATTTAACAGTTATGCTAAGTTTTCAAATTTCCAGCTGCTAATTTCCGGATAATTATTTTAGCATACGCCACAGCAATCTATTATAGGCAATGAGGTTTATATTCCAATTACAGTGTATTCGTGCAGGTGTTAATTCATGGCTAAAAAATCAAGTAACGGACTTCAGTCCTCTGCAGGGCTCATGCGCTACTATGAAGCGGACAAAAATGCAGTTCACATCCAGCCCAAAACAGTTCTTATTGTTGGCGCTCTTACGGGCATAGTAGTATTATTCTTATGTGCTGTAAACGGCTTCTGGCCGTGATTACAATTTTCCGGGCAGGGTTCCCTTGAGCAGACATAATCCTGGAAAAAACGAAAACAAAAAAAACGCTTCTTCAGGAACCAGAACTCCTAAACCCGCAGTTTTTCTTCTGGGTTTTCTTCTTATACTCGTGGGCATCTTCGGAGTCCTGTACAATCCTTCCAGCTCCACCAGCGCCGCAGTTTCCTGGGAAGTTTCGGAAGCAGGCACTCTGTTTTTTCCTCCGCGAGAAGAGCCCGTATTTAAAGCTCAGGAAATCGAAGATGTATACGTCCCCTGAAAGTTCAGATGCCTTAAAATTGCTGTCTTTTGAAAGCAAAGGGGATAACATCCAGGCGCTCTTAAGAATTCCTGCAAACTCTTCTTCTTCTCCCGGGATAGTCCTGCTGCCCGGAGCAGGGGTTAGCAAGGAAGCCGAACAGGGCCTGGCCGCAGAACTCTCAAAGATGGGATATGCAACTCTTACTCTTGACCAGCGTAACCTGGGCAGAATAAATCTGAAGAGGGACCTTGAACTTTTTAAGGCTGGCCTTGAGCCCCTGGAATATACCATGGTTTATGATGCCCTTAAAGCGGCAGACGTGCTTGCGGCCCAGCCGGAAATTGATAAAGAAAGGCTTGCAATCCTCGGGGAAAGTAACGGTGGGAGATTTGCAGTTCTTGCCTGTGCCCTTGACCCTTCCCTTAAAGGAGTTATCGGGATCAGCACTGCAGGGGACGGCACTGGAGAAATCGATCCTGCCCTTATAGATGATCCTGAAGCTTACCGCTTCTCTCGTTCAATCGATCCGGATACCTATCTCCCTACCCTGTCGCCTGCAAAGTTCGTGCAGATTCATTCTTTTAATGATACCGTAATTTCTCATGAGATGGCACTCAGGACCTTTGCCCTTGCAAAAGAGCCAAAGGCAATGTATAATGTTACTGAGGCAACGCACGGATATACAGCTTCAATGCGCCCTTACCTTGAAAAAGAACTTTCTCTTCTTCTGAATTAAAAGGATATGGGCTTCAGAGCCCGACCGGATTTATTGAAACAAAAGTGTTTTGCATATGAAAAATGTTTTGCATATGAAATATTCTCAGCCGATCTCAAACCTGCGGGAAATTCATGGAATTGGTGAACGGGTAGCTGACAGGCTGGTTGAGCACTTCGGAAGTGAAGATGCAGCTCTCCAGGCTATTTGCGAGGGAGATATAGCCTCACTTTCCGAAGTTAATGGAGTCAGCCATAATTTTGCACTTTCCCTTGCAAGGGATGCCAGAGCAAGAGCGGAGGGGTGCTCGATTTCCGATTTTCTGAAGACAAAAGAAGCCCTGGACCTTTATTCCCGCATACTTGAGCTGATGAAAAGTTTTGCTCATACAACCCATGCCAGGGACAAGCTGAATCTTTTTTATCCGCTTCCTGCCTCGCGTATGGATCTCATTCAGGAGAGACAGGCTTTCGTCGAAGAATATCTGGAACTGGGAGATGCCTTCTCAGAAAACTCCGAGTTTCTTCAATTGCTTTCCAGGGTCAGGAAACTCAGGCCAGTGCCGGGGAACCTGAGGGTCAGAGACCGGATAATCCTCTGCGGAGACTCAAAAACTCTGGAAGCAGCCAGAGAAAAGTTTCAGGCATTTTTGCCTGTTCAGGCTGTGGAAAATCTCTCCGAATTTGTGGACCTTGCCGGGGGTTATTCCAGTGTGATTGTTTTTGATGACACCTACCTTGGCTTTGATCTACCTGAAGGCATTGAACCCGAATATTTCCAGGATCTTTCTAGAGTTGAATTCTGGCAGGTCTTGCCTGAAAAAGAACTGGCTTTTTTCGCGCGGAATCTGGATTGTGTCCGGGCCTGCCTGAATATAATATCTGATCTGCGCTCCAGGGACTTTAATTTATTTAATGAACTTTCAGGAGAGAGTGGAAAATTTGATGCACTCGAGGAAGCTCTTTCAAAACTCGGAGAGGATGGAAAGCCTGTTGAAGGTTTTGACCCTGAACTTGACAGGCTTGGAGCAGCCCTGCAAAACCTTGACACTGTACTGGCCTCTGCCCTGAATGAAGCTAACCAGCGCATGAACCGGACCCTTGAGGCAAGTTCGCTTACCCTCAGCGGGCAGGAACTCATTAAGCTTGTGAGCGGGGGAATGGAAATCAAGGACCTGCTCGCAAAGGAACTCAGTAGAATCTACAAAGGCGAGATTGAAGCCGTAAAGGAAGAGCTTGCTGAAAAGCTCGACCTTCAGAAGCAGGAAAAATTGATGCTTGACTCCCTATTTTCTGACGAGATTTCCTATCCTCTGAGTGCAGACCAGTCTCAACTTCAGCTCCTCAGACAAAAACTGAACAATGCTCTTGGAAAAGCAAGGCTTGCGCGGAAAAGGGAGATTGCAAAAACTCTGTCAACTTTTCGCCAGCCAGTAGAAAGGCTTGTCAGAAAAGTCCTGGATTTTGACCTTGGCTTTTCAATAGCTTGCTTCTCGGCAAAGTTTAAGCTGAAACTGCCGGAACTGATTTCTGAAACCGGAATAGGATTTAAAGCCGGAGAAAACCTCTTTTTAAAGGTTCGCCACGGAGAAATTGATCCTGTCAATTATTCCGTGGGAAAAACCAGTTTTTCTCCCGCAGGTCTGGAAAGCAGGGTTGTGCTTTTGAGCGGAGTAAATTCCGGGGGCAAGACTTCCCTGCTCGAACTCTTTGCCCAGTGCGTAATTCTTGGATATATGGGCTTTCCGGCCCCTGCAAAAGAACTTGAACTTGGGCCTGTAGAAGAATTCTACTATTTCGGGAAATCAAAGGGAACCCTGGATGCAGGAGCTTTTGAAACTACCCTCAGGCAATTCTCGGTGCTCTCCGAAGCAGCGGGAAAACTGGTGCTTGCAGATGAACTGGAATCAATTACCGAACCCGGAGCCTCTGCGCGGATTATAGCAGGAATCCTTGAATATCTGTCCAGAAACGAATGGAGTCTTGGGATTTTTGTTTCCCACCTTTCGGAGCTGATCCTTGAAAATACCGGGGCAGATATCAGAGTAGATGGGATTGAGGCAGAAGGCCTGGACTCTCACCTGGAACTGATCGTAAACCGGGATCCTGTATACAATCATATTGCGCGAAGCACTCCCGAGCTGATTGTAGAACGGCTGCTCAGGAAGACCACCGGAAAAGAAAAGGAGTTTTATACACATTTAAAAGATAAATTTAAAACCGATTCAAAGGCCGACTCTTGATAAAATTTAGATGTCACTTTTGAAATATATTAATCGAGGATTTGCATGGAATCTTCTACTCTTTTCTGGCAATCTTCGATTACTTTAATCTCCTTAAATCCATGGCATCTTTTTTTGCTTTTGTTAATAATAACCTTTAAGAGATAATGTTATAAATCTTTAGTTCTATATATTAATAAATAGTAGTGAGTTAGCGGAGATTCCGCAGGATCCTTACAATTTTGTTAATACAAAAGTTTATATAAGCATTGGTGCCAATGCATATCCGATAACTTAATATGGAGATTTGCCGTCCCTGACGCAGAAAATTCAAAATACTAATCGGCTAAAAGGGTTGATATGTGATTAAGGAAAAAAAATTTTCCTGAGACGGATTATCTTCGGTTGTTTGAGTGGACCCGGGGCTATCTTCTTTTCAACCCAGTGAAACCGGGTGACTATCAGATAATGAAATTGAATTATGAAATATACATAGATTTTATCTTCAGATCTTTTATCATTTTTAAAGACGGCCCTGAAGTAGTACAAAACCCAGGCCACGCGTGATAGCAATGGAGCGGAACTTCCCCATTCAGTGTGCAGATTTTGATAGGCTGGTTATGGATAATGTTGAAAGAGCTAGGGTAGAAGTTTCCGGTATGCCTGACCTCAGCGATCCGTGCTTATATACGGACCGCGAGTACAGCTGGCTCCAGTTCAACGACAGGGTACTAGAAGAGGCTCTCGACGAGCGAAATCCCCTGCTTGAGAGAGCAAAGTTCCTTTCTATTTTTGGGAGCAACCTTGATGAGTTTTTTATGGTCAGGGTTTCAGGCGTCCAGAAGAGAATAGTGGAAGGAGCAAAGGACGACCGGACAGATGAGCTTGCTCAGGAACAGCTTCGTATTATCCGGGAAGAGCTTCTCAGGCAGCTTCCTCTCAATGACAGCTGCTGGAATGAAATACTTGAGCCTGCTCTCAGGGAAAAAGGAATTAAAGTCCTTAATTATTTTGAACTTTCCGGGGAAGAAAGAGAAAAGCTCAGAGACTATTTCGAGAGAAACATTTTCCCTTTACTTACCCCTCTGGGTTTCGATTCAGGGCATCCTTTCCCCCACATTTCGAACCTTAGCCTTAACCTGGCAGTACTCATTGATGACCCGGATTACGGGGAACGCTTTGCCAGAGTCAAGATTCCTCCAATGTTCACCAGACTTATCGTAGTTCCTAAATACGACCAGGAAAGAATAACTTCCAGTCTGGAAGAGCTAAAAACAGGGTGTTTTGTCTGGCTCGAACAGCTTATTGCTGCAAATCTTGACCTGCTGTTTCCCGGACAGCGTATCCTGGGAGCTTATCCATTCAGGATCACGCGGGATGCAGACCTTGGATTTGATGAGGATGGGGACAAGGACCTTCTGACCGCTGTAAAGCAGAGAGTCGGGAGGAATTACTTTGGGCCGGTTGTTAGACTTGAGACCGACTATACAATGCCCCCCAGAGTCTCTGATATCCTTCTTAAGAACCTGGAACTTACCGCTTCCCTTATGTTCAGGTCTGCAGCTCCTCTGGGACTTTCAAGTCTCTTTAAACTTGCGCAGATTAACCGTCCTGAGCTTAAATACGAGCCTTTAGAACCGAGAAAACATTCTCAACTGGCTAATAAGGAGAAAATATTTGCGGTTCTGAAAAAGAGAGATGTTCTTCTCTACCATCCCTATGACAGTTTCGAATCGGTAATTGATTTCGTAGAAGAGGCTGCCGGTGATACGGATGTCCTGGCAATCAAAATGACATTGTACAGGGTAGATGACAACTCCAGGATTATTCAGGCCCTTATGAAGGCTGCAGACCGGAAAAAGCAGGTCGCGGTTCTGGTGGAACTTAAAGCCCGCTTTGATGAAGAGAATAATATAGGCTGGGCAAAAGAGCTTGAGCGCAAAGGCGTTCATGTAGCGTATGGCTTTCCCGGGCGTAAAACTCATGCCAAGATGTGCCTGGTGGTCAGGGCCGAAAAAGAAGACATCAGGTATTACGTGCACATGAGCACAGGAAACTATAACGCTGTCACAGGAAAGCTCTATACCGATTTCGGCTACCTGACAAGTGACTCATTCATAGGCAAGGACATCTCTGACCTTTTCAATGCCCTTACAGGTTATTCGAGAAAGGACCATTATATCAAGCTCCTTGTAGCCCCCCAGACCCTCAGGCACCAGATCCTGGAGCGTATCAGGCGTGAGGTCGACCTGCATGAGAAGTATGGAAACGGGCACCTGATCTTCAAGATGAATTCTCTTGTGGACTACCAGTGCATCAGGGAACTTTACAGGGCTTCCCAGGTCGGGGTGAAAGTAGACCTTCTTATCCGGGGAATCTGCTGCCTCAGGCCAGGCATCTATGGGCTCAGTGAAAACATCAGGGTCACTTCGATAGTCGGCCGTTTTCTGGAACCTGGATCTG